>CAVYAQ010000002.1:0-1353376 GCA_963766565.1 uncultured Actinomycetota bacterium | reverse complement strand
GCTCTAGCTGTAGTTCCTAACGAGGTTGTTCAGCCTGGCGGCCGGTGGCTGTTTGCTGAGAGAGCCGTGTGGTCGCTGGTAGTTGTAGCGGTCGAGGTAGAGCGGGAGCGCGGCGGTGCGTTCGGCTGAGCTGCCGTAGATGCGTGCGTATGCCCACTCGTTGAGGAGCGTCTGGATGAAGCGCTCGGCTTTGCCGTTGGTGCGAGGGCGGCGGGGTCTGATCCGCACGTGTTTGAGCTCGAGTTGATCGAGCGCGGCAAGGTGTGCGTGTGCGGTGTAGCAGGAGCCGTTGTCGGTCATCACGGCTTGGATGCGGACGCCGTGTTCGGCGAACCAGGCCACTGCGTGGCGCAGGAAGCTGATTGCGCAGTTGGCGGTCAGATCATCGAGGACCTCGGCGTAGGCGAGGCGTGAGTGGTCGTCGATCATCACATGGAGGTACTCCCAGCCCGCGACGCCGGTCAGGCGCCCTTGGAGCCGCGTCTTTTTCTGGCTTGCGCGGCTGCCAGTGACACGGTGGCCCGCACCCCGGATACGGCCGAGCTTCTTGATGTCGACGTGCACGAGCTCGCCGGGATGGCGGCGCTCGTAGCGGTTAGGCGGCTCGGGCGGCTCCAGCCGCGAGCGTTTCCCCAGCCCGATCCGTCGTAGCCAAAGCGAAACAGTCGAAAGCGGGATCCCGAGTACCTCGGCGATCTCGACGGCCGTCATCCGCAGTCGCCGTAACCGCTCGATCGCCTCAACGCGAGGCTGCGGCAACCGCAAAGGACTCGAGCGAGGCCGGGACGAGCGATCGAGCAGCTCCTGGTCTCCGGCACGGAACCGGCTCAACCACTTCGCGGCCGTGCGCGGACTGCAACCCGCCGCCTCGGCCGCCTGCCGCACCGACCAACCCTCATCCAGAACACGACGGCAGATCAACAAACGGCTGCTCGGACAGGTCCGATGATTACGGTCAAGATTCATCCGGTGTCCTCCTTGGAGCTGTGGGCTTACGACACCCCCAGCCTCCAGGGAGACCCGGATGAACAACGTCCTTAGGAACTACACCTAGCCGAGCCCTCGTCGCGTCGAGCGGCGGAGCTGCTTCCAGGCGGCGGGGACCTGTTTGGTGAGGTTGGTGCGGGCGTGACGATGTCGCTCGATCAGCGAGCCGGCGACGAGTGCTGCCGAGGGGTTTCCCGCCGCCGCGGCGGCAGCTCGGAGGTGTGTCTCGGTGACGACCGCGTCCTGATAGGTGCCGAGGATCTCCTGGAGAGTGCGGGCGGCGTCGAGGATGCCGGTCGTCCGACGTTTTTCCGATGTCTCGCCCAGCTCGAGTGCGTAGCGGGCGCGTTTGACGGCGAGCCGGATCTTGTGCAGGTCGTCGCTCCTGGGCTTGCGCCCGAGCTCGTGGACATTCTCGACGAGGTCGTAGAGCTCACGTGCTGCACGCCTTTTGAGCGAATGCTTCGGTCGCTGCTGGGCAGCTTCGATAGGACGCTCGAGCCGATCGAGCAGGCCACGGTACTCCGCGCCGTCGAGCAGACGAAGGAGCTGGCTCCGAAGGCTCGCGTGTTCCGCGCTCAGCTCTACAGCGAGCGCGGCCAGCCCGTCTCGATCGGCTGGATCGATCTGCTCGTGTTCGAGCCGTTCGAGGATCAGATCGAGGTCGCGTAAAGGGCCGGTGACCCGAGAGAACGACGCGAGCTCTCTTGACGGAGGCGGCCCACCCGGCGTCAACGAATCTGCCGCCTACCTTGAGCGCAGTTCGTAGCCTGCGGCCGGCGACACGAAACTGGTGGAGGTTCTCTGGGTCTGCCCCGAGACGAATCCCCGGCTCGTGCCGGAGCATCGAGCGCAGCTGCAGCAGGACGTACCCCTGGAGCCGGGCAAAGTCGTCACTGTCGCTATGCCACTGCACCGGTACAAGCGGCTGCGCACCGACGACACCGTGTAACAGCGCCGCGATCTCGCGAGGCGGGTCGTCCGAGCCTGTCGCAGCTCGCGCCTTGACCACCTCGCCGAGAGGAAGCGCCAGCCTCCACCGCGGCCGCCCGTTGCCCAGCCTGCACTGGAGCATCAGGTCGTGTCGGCGAAGGCTCCTGTCGGGCGTGTCGAACAGCACCCGTTTCGAGCCCCCGCGGTCAGACGACCAGGGCGTCTCATCAGCCCGCTCGACCCGCTCGTCTTGCTCGACCGGGACGAGACGTGGCCGATCATCCCGGGCGGGGGCGCGGAGCGCGACCGGTGATGCCACCCCGGGGAGCGTCGCACGCACCGCACGAGCGAGCTCCGGGTCGACGAGCACGAGCTCGGGACTGATCGGGCCGAAACGATCGAGCGAGTCGACGAGGCGAAGACCCGGTGATGCACCCACCCGCGCCGGCGACACGGCCTCGTTTGGGGCGGCTGCTGCCGAGGCCATATTCCGCACTCGATATGAGTTCACCGGCCTCGGCGGTCATCCTGCTCGCGAAGCGGGGTTGGTGTGAGCAGAACTGCGCGGCCACGCCGACGACTGCCCATGAAAGCGGAGGGCCTCCAGGGTGTCTCGGGGGCGATTGCGCTGGCGTGTCACTCGAACGAGCCGCCGGGCGGATGTGAGTTGAACTGAGGAGCACCGCGCGCAGCGAGAATGACGTGAGCATGGAGCAGAACCGTCGTGATCGTGCCCGGGAGAAGCTTGGCCGGGTGTCCGCTCGCACGTCGGAGGTTTCGCGGCGCGGCCAGGAATGGGTCGAGCGGCAGGATCCGGCCTCGAGCCGGGGAGTCGCGGTCGGGGCCTGGCGCCGCTACCAGTCGGTCGAGGGCCCGCTGCAGTCGGCGCTGCTTTCGCTTTATGTGCTTGTCGCCGTGCTGCCTGCGCTACTCGTGCTCGAGGCGTATCTCGACCCTCACCCGGACTCGCTCGCCCGCACGATCGTGCACCACTTTCACCTCAACGCTCCCACCGCTGCGTTGCTCCACGGTGTGCTCGGCGAGGACCGCAGGCACGAACTCGGCTCGGCGCTTTTCGCGATCGCGGGCGCGCTGTTCTTCGGGCTCGGGTTCGGGCGTGTCCTGCAGCTCGTGCACACGCGGGCGTGGCAGCTGTCGCTGACGAGAAAAACGTCGGACCAGGCGGTCTACGCGGCGGTGCTGCTCGCACTGTACGGGCTGCTCTTTCTCCTCCTCGTCCAGGTGGACGAGCTGAGAGGCGCCCCCGCCTGGGTGGGGTTCACCCTCGCCGCCGGCTGGATCGGCCTGCTCGCCGTGTTCTTCGTCTGGAGCCCGTGGCTTCTGACCCACAAGCTCGTCACCCGACGAGATCTGCTCCCGGCGGCCCTGCTGACCGCCTTCGGGCTCGTCCTGTTGACACTCGTATCACGCTGGCTCATGCAGTTCTGGGTCGATCTCTACGCGACCGACTACGGCGGCCTCGGTGTCGTGCTCGCGATCTACTTCTGGATCGCGCTCGCCTCCGGAATCATCGTCTGGGCGGCAAGCCTGTCTCCGGCGCTCACGGAGCGTCGGCAGCTCCGCCGCGACTGAGCCCGCACTCGGTCAGGCCGCCCCCATGGGAGCGTTCACCGTCATCGTGTTCCCGATGCCCAGCGCGGTGTTGACCACGCCAGCCGCCCTCCAGCTGGGTGCGGCTCCGCCGCCCGCGCGCGACCGAGTCGCCTGTTCGGACGATGGAGTCCCTCGATCAGCAGGGCTTTTCGTGGCGCGGGCGGTTGTTCAGCTCACGTCGACGTAGGAGACTTCGATTGCGTTGTTTCCGTAGCCGAGCCGGTTCCATGGCGGGACGTCGGGTTGGACGTTGCCGGCGGCGTCGGTTGCTCGGGCGCGGAGGGAGTGTCGGCCGATGTCAGACGCGTCCCAGTCGAGCGTCCATTCTTGCCAGTGGTAGGGCCCGGTCGGGGGCTCGACCTTGGCCGGCTGCCAGTCTCCCTCACCGGTGAAGCTGAGGTGCACGTCGGTGACGGGTCCGGTGCCCGACCATGCCTTTCCGCGGACGGTGTAGTGGCCGGCGGCGATCGTCGCACCGGGGGCGGGGTCGGTGATGCGGGCGCGGACGCGCATCAGGCTGACGCGTTCGTGTTCTCGATCTGCCCATTCGTAGATGTAGTGGCCGGTCTGGAACTCGCCCGCGTACGGCTCGGTCAGGACCTCGATCCGTTGCAGCCATTTCACGGAGGCGACCGCGTACCAGTGGGGCACGATCAGCCGGAAGGGGGCTCCGTGGTCGGGGATGAGCGGCTGCCCGTTCATCTCGTAGGCGATCAGGATCTCCGCAGCCGGATCGCTCGCGTGAGCGAGGGAAAGCGCGCGCTCGAAGCGCAGCTCGGATCGGTCGGTCTCCGCGAGCACCGGTTTGAGGTGATATGCGCCGTGGTCGGCGCCGTCGAAGCGGACTTCAGCTCCGTCTGCTGTGGGGCTCGCGTTCGCGAGCACGTCGCTCAGGAGGGCGCCTTTCCAGCGGGCGGTCGAGACGGCGAAGTCGCCCCATGGCTCACCGGCCGGCAGCGGCCGGGTCGCGAAGCGCCCGTTCCCGGCGCATTCGAGCGTGACCGCGCGCTCGATCGCAGGCATGGCGCGTAGGTCGTCGATGGTGAGCTTCGTCGGGTTGTGCACAGCGCCGCCGATCTCGAGCGTGCTGTCATGGGTCGGCACCGCGAAGTTGCTGCGGACGTAGTGGAACTCGACCGGTGTGATCTCACCATCGAGCGCTTCGGGTGGCGCCTCGGCATTGAAGGGCGCCGGGTTGATCATTATGAGCCCGGCGCGCGATCGGTCGAGCTCGTCTGTTACAGCCATGTCTCAGTGCTCCTCGGATGGGTGGTTTGGGCACGCGGTGCCGGGCTCAGTAGTCGGGATCCTGGAAGGTCGGGTCGCGATTCTCGTTGAAGGCGCCGATGCCCTCGATCCGGTCGGGGTGGACGGCGGAGCGCCAGTGCGCTTCCATCATGATCGCGATCGCCTGCTCGATCGGCTGGCCCTCGCCCATCCGCACGGCCCGCTTCACCGACTGGACCGCCGTCGGCGAGTTGCTCGCGATCTTGGCTGCGATCCGGTGCGCAGCCTCCATCAGCTCCGCCTGGGGATGCACCTCGTTGACCATCCCGAGACGGTGCGCCTCTTGCGCGGTTATCGGGTCGCCGGTCAGCAGCATCTGCAGTGCCTTCCCTGGCGGCAGGACGCGTGGAAGGAACACGGGCGAGCCGCCGCCGGCGGAGAGGCCGACCATCGCTTCGGGCTGGCCGAAGGTGGCGTTCTCGGAGGCGATGATGAAGTCGGTGCTCTGCGCGATCTCGCCCTCTGGACCTTCAGCCACATCGACAACGTCGAGCCGACCAACAACCATGCTGAACGCGGCCTCCGCGGCGCCGTCATCTACCGCAAGCTCTCACTCGGCACCCAATCCGAACACCTCCCCGCGTAGCCCGCAGAGCGAGGGGTGCGGAGCGCACGCGCGTCAGCCTCGGTTGTGGCGGCTGGGGGGTTCGGTGTCAACCACCTACGTTTGATCCGAGCGGTCGGTTCCACGCCGAGTGCGTCGAGGCTTCAGATGGCGGGGGCGTTCACCATTGCGACCTCGACGATCCTGCTGCGTCCCGAGGCGGGCCCTCGCTGGCTCGAAATCGTGGGATACGCAATCGCCCCGTTCCTGATCGTCGCGGTCTACTTCTTCGGCTGAACGGCGTTGCTCTTCCCGATCTGGGTGTTCGTGATCCGGCTCGGCATCGTCCTCAAGAGCTACGGAGGAGATCATCCCCATCACTAAGGTGCCCGCCATCCCCCGATGGAGATGTTCTTGTACTCTCGATCGTCGCGGACGCGCACCAGCAGGAACGAACAGCGAAGCACGTCGGAGAGAGGGGAAGTCTCATGAGCACGCCGTTCAAGGGCACGATCAATATCGACATCAAGGACTCGGTTCCCGATTGGGCACCGTATGCGCAACCGGTGCCTCCGGAGGGCGCGCCGAACGTGCTCTACATCGTTCTCGACGATGTCGGGTTCTCGGCGATGGAATCGTTCGGTGGTCTGATCGCGACGCCGAACATCAAGCGGATCGCCGATCGCGGACTGTTGTACACGAACTTCCACACGACGGCGCTCTGCTCACCGACGCGTTCCTGTCTCCTGACGGGGCGCAACCACACCACGAACTCGATGGCGTGCATCACCGAGGCGGCGTCGGGGTTCCCGAACGCCAGCGGTCATATCCCCGGCGAGTGCGCGATGATCCCGGCGGTACTCGGGGAACTCGGCTGGAACACCTACATCGTCGGGAAGTGGCACCTGTGCCCCGAGGACGAGATGAACAACGCCTCGACGAAGAAGGACTGGCCGCTCGGCCGCGGGTTCGAGCGCTTCTACGGCTTCCTAGGCGCTGAGACGAACCAGTGGTATCCCGACCTGACCTACGACAACCACTCCGTCGAGCAGCCGAAGCTGCCGGAGGAGGGCTACCACTTCTCGGTCGACATCACCGACAAGGCCCTGTCGTTCATCAAGGACGCGAAGGTCGTAGCGCCGAACAAGCCGTTCTTCCTTTACTACTCCTTCGGCGCCGCCCACGCTCCGCACCATGTGCCGAAGGAATGGGCCGATAGGTACCAGGGCAAGTTCGATATGGGCTACGAGGCCTGCCGCGAGCTCGTATTCGCCAACCAGAAGAGGCTCGGGATCGTCCCCGACCACGCGGAGCTGTCACCGATCAACCCCTACACCGAGCTGAAGAGCCCGACCGGCCAAGACTGGGGCGCCCTCGACGTCGTCCGGCCCTGGGACTCGCTCAGCGATGATGAGAAGCACGTGTTCACGCGGATGGCCGAGGTCTACGCGGGCTTCTTGAGCCACGCCGACGACCAACTCGGACGAGTCCTCGACTACCTCGAGAAGAGCGAGCAACTCGACAACACGCTGATCGTGCTCGTCTCCGACAACGGAGCCTCGGGGGAGGGCGGCCCCAATGGCTCGGTGAACGAGAACAAGCTCTTCAACGGTCTGCCGGACACGATCGAGGAGGCGCTCAAATACGTCGACGAGCTCGGTACCCCTAAGACCTACAACCACTATCCGACCGGCTGGGCCTGGGCCTTCAACACTCCGTTCAAGATGTGGAAACGCTACGCCAGCTATCAGGGCGGCACCGCCGACCCGATGATCATCTCCTGGCCGGCCCAAATCAAAGAAGCGGGCATTCGCAGGCAGTACACCCACGCGGTCGACATCGTGCCGACGATTTACGACGTGCTCGGCGTCGAGGCGCCGGCCGTCGTCAGCGGCTTCACGCAGCATCCGCTCGAGGGCGAGAGCTTCGCAGCGAGCCTCCACGACGCGGACGCGAAGGGCAAGCAGACGCAGTTCTACTCGATGCTCGGCACCCGCGCGATCTACCACGATGGGTGGAAGGCCGCATCAGTCACGCCGGCGGCCCCGAACGCCTGGGGCGACTTCGCAACCCAGTGCTGGGAGCTCTTCAACACGGAGACGGACCCGAGCGAGTGCCACGACCTCGCCGAGGAGAAGCCGGAGAAGCTCCAGGAGCTGGTCGCGCTCTGGTGGGCCGAGGCGGGGAAGTACGGCGCCCTACCGCTCGAGTCCCGCGACGCGATGGGCATCCTGCTCGCGCCGCGGCCGCAGCTCTCGAAGCCGCGCGACCGCTACATCTACTACCCCGACTGCGCGGAGGTGCCCGAGTCGGTCACCCCGAACATCCGGAACCGCTCTTACGCGATCGCCGTCGAGCTGCAGCTCGACTCCCCGGAGGCCAGCGGCGTCCTCTTCTCGCAAGGATCGCGCTTCGGCGGACACGCCCTCTACCTGAAGGACGGCAAGTTCAAGTACGTCTACAACTGGGTCGGCGAGTTCGAACAGATCGTCGAGTCCACCAAGCCCCTCCCAACGGGCGAGTGCGTCCTGTCGGTGGCCTTCGAGAAAGAAGGCGAAGCGATGCCGACCGAAGGGACCCTCAGCCTCTTCTTCGACGACGAGAAGGTCGGCGAAGCCGCGATCAAGACCCAGCCCGGCAAGTTCTCGCTCGCGGGCGAAGGGCTGAACGTCGGCAAGGAAGGCGCCGAACCCGTCACCGACGACTACCCCGGCACCTCACCATGGGCATTCGTCGGCGGAACGATCCACAAGGCAACGGTCGACGTAGCCGGTGAGCCGTGGGTCGACCTCAAGTCCGAGCTCGCCGGCGCGTTCGCACGCGATTAGGGCCTGATGCTGGGCCCGGGGCACCAACCCCGGGCCCGGCATCAGGCCGCTTCTCGGACAGCGGGTCCATCGAAAAGACGCCTCTGCGGGCAATAACAAACCGACCGGAGCAGCGTGGTCAAATCCGGGTCAAGAAGGGAAGCAATCCGCGAGGGGAATTGGCGTCGAGGTTGAACCGTTCGATGTATGAGGGATGGCGCACCGGCACCGCGGGAGGGAGGAAGTTCTCTCGTTGATCGCCGGATTCGGCGGATCGCCAGGGCGCGGTCTGTCACGTTCGGGTTGGCGCTGACGTTCGTTGGGTTGGCGCTGGCCGGCGCGGTCGTAATCCGGTTCGCTGACCAGAAGAACTTCCCATCGCTCGGCCTGGCGGTCTGGTGGGCGCTGCAAACCGTCACAACCGTGGGTTACGGCGACGTTGTGCCCACCACGGTCGTCGGACGCGTTGTCGGGGGCATCGAAATGGTGGTCGGCGTCTCCTTCATTGCCTTCCTGACTGCGGGTGTGACAAGCGCCGTCATTCAGCGCGGACAGGCCGGGACGCAAAAGGACGACCGTGAGTTCGGCAAGCGAAACACACAAGCAATCATCGACGGACTGACCGAGACGAGAGACGCGATCACGGCCCTCGAAACGCGCCTCGACCGGATCGAGTCAAAGATCACTTGAAGCGGCCACCAATCAAGACGTCGGCGCCCCTTCCAGGACTCGCGAACCGTCGCTGCTGACCCCATCTCCGCGGAACGCTACGTGCCGCCTCTACGGGCCGCGGACGACCGTGATCAACTCGCCGAGATCCCACTCCCTGACGAAGTCTTCATGACCCGCCACCCGCAAGGTAACGAGCACCGTGCTTTCTCTCCGAGAAATCTCCCGCATGACGGTTGCCTCAACCTTCGCACCATCATCAGGAAGATCGGCCATCACCACGTCAAACAACTGCAGCCGTTGCACTTCGACATCGAGGGCCATGGCACCAGCTTAGGTCTTCGCGCCGGTGCCGGCCTCAGCACCCCTGGCTCGAAGACAAAAACGGCCGGCTGCACACATGAGACTCGAGCACGACGACATCGACCTCTCCCGCCGCCACCCCGTGGGCAAACAGCGTGGCGGCAGCAGCCCGGGCTAGGGTCGCCGCCGCCGCTCTCGACTCAGCGTGCGCTAGAAGCTAGAAGCCGGGCTCGGCCTTGACGCGGCCGGACTCGACGGCCTCCTCGAGTGCGTGGTAGTCGCGCTCGTTCTGGTCGGCATAGGCCTCGGCGAAAGCGGCCATCGCCTTGTCGAAGACCTCGCTGGTGCCGAGGTAGCTCGCGATGGCGACCGGATCGCCCGAGCGCGCATGCCCCTTGGCGAGCGTCTGACCGCACAACCGCGCGTACACGATCATGACAGTCGGATCCATCATCTCGACGAGCGCCGAACCCTTCGCGTCCCATAGTTGACGGACGTAGAAATCACGCTCGACACCGTCGATCGCCGACGATACGTGGAGCCAGCCGAGGAAGATGTCGCTCGCGGACTGCATCAGGCGCTGGCCTTCGACGACCCGCTGGCCGTGGTTGGCGAACTCGCTCTTCCCGAGGAACGGCTCCAGCACCGACGCCTGCGCCTCCTTGGCCTGGAGAAACAGCGGATCCTCGCCGTCGCGGCCGAGCATCAGCAGAATCCAGGCCCGAGTCCCCACACTGCCCACGCCCACGACCTTGCGGGCCGCATCGACGAAGCGGAACCGCTCGAGCAACTTCCGCCGCTCGCCCGAGAGCGTCCGCCGGTATGCGCGGATGAGGCCGGCCAGGCCCTCGCGAACGCGCGCCGCCTCGCCGGAGCCGGCCAGTTCGTCGAGTGGGACGATCAGCGGCGGGTTGCCGATGATCCGCGGCTCGCCGTCGACGATCTCGGTCAGCTTGTTGAACGCCGACAGGCTGTCCTTCGTTCGCGCCTTGGCCAGGTTCTTGTCCATGCGCTTCTTCTGCTCGGCGGTGGCCATGGCCGCGAACGTCGTCATGACCGCCTCGATGTCGATGCGGTCGTACCAGATGTCGAGGTTCCGCATCTCTGCGTAGCTATGCATGGCCTCCCGGTAGGCGACCGAGACCGCTGCGTTGATCTTCGCTCGGGTCTTCGTGTCGAACCCGCGGTCGCGGCCGGCGACCGCGAAGCTCGCGACCAGGCGCTTGACGTCCCACTCGAACGGCCCCGGAAGCGTCTCGTCGAAGTCGTTGATGCTGAACACCAGCCGACGGTCGGGAGCGGCGTAGACACCGAAGTTGGAGAGATGCGCATCGCCGCAGAGCTGCACGTGCAGGCCCGAGCGCGGCCCGTCCGCAAGGTCGGACGCCATCAGATAGGCGGCCCCCCGGTAGAACGTGAACGGCGAGACGAGCATCCGCCCATACCGGATCGGCACGAGCTCCGGCACACGCGAGGAGGCCTGCTCCTCCAGCAACTCGACCGAATCGGGCCGGTGCAGCGCCGGCTCCCACTCCCCGTGGCTCTTACGCGGCACCTCGGCGCGCGCCGCCTTCCCACGTGCTACCCGCTCGGCCGTCGTGAAATGCGCAACTTTCGCCGCCTTATCCGAGCGATGGTCAGTTGTCTCGGCAGTCTCGCTCTTACTCATCCCATACCTCCCCGTTTCCAGCATATGCCCGCGCCTCGCATTCTAGGCACGACGAGATCGAGCCATGTGGCGGCGCGTTCGTCACGATCGCCGAATACCTCGGGAAGAACGATGCCTTCGACCAGGCAATCGCCGAGTTCTCGCGCTGACACGCCGAGTTGAACGATCGCGACGACCAGGATCTCGCCGACGCCGTCCGGCCGGGGCGGATAATCGTGAAGCAGGGATTGTGATCTCGCTGGGACGAGTTGACGACCGCGCCACCGGGCGCCCAATACGAAGGAGTTGAGCCGTGGACGAGCCGTTGCAACGCGCCGAGTCCGGTGTCCTGGGCTGGATCGACAGCTACATAACGGGGCCAATACAGGACTTCCAGGATCCGAGTCAGGAGTGGCGCCGCCTATTCTCGGAGCTCTACGGCACCTTTCTACTCGTGATCGTGGCGGCCGGCGGCGGGATGATGAGCGCCGCGTTCCCGGACACGATCACCCGGACGGCCGCGGTGGTCGCGCCGGGCCTGATGGTGATGGGGATCATCATGTTCATGGGCAAGGTGTCGGGCGCGCACCTGAACCCCGCAGTCAGCATCGCCTTCTCGCTGCGCGGAGACTTCCCCTGGCGGCGGGTGCCCGGCTACGTGATCGTGCAGCTGATCGGTGCGTCACTTGCAGCGCTGTTCCTGCACGAGGTGATCAAGGTCTCGGCGAAGCTCGGCTCGAACTACCCCGCGAGCGGGTCCTCTGGATGGCAGGCCTATCTGATGGAGGCGCTGCTCACAATGGGCCTCGTGAGTGTGATCCTGGGCACTGCCTCGGGCGCCCAGAATATCGGCATCTTCGGCGCAATCGGCGTCGGAGCCTACATCGCGCTCGCCGGCCTCTGGGGCAGCCCGATCTCCGGAGCCTCGATGAACCCGGCCCGCACCTTCGGCCCCGATCTCGTCGGGCGCGACTTCACCCAGTACTGGGTCTACGTCGCCGGGCCGATCACGGGCGCGGTCATCGCAGTGGGGATCGCCTACGTCCTCCGCGGCTCCGGCGGCGGCAAGTCCGGCTCGGGGGCCGCACAGGGTGACCTCTTTACCGAGCAACAGAGGGCCGACCAGGCTTGACGGGCGCCCTAGCAGCGGACGTCTGGCACGATCGAGCCGTCCTTCGACGGCTTTCCCCCGCCGGGTGGGGGAAGCCGTCGATGTGGATCATTCTTCGGCCCGGCCGTCATTCGCGCCCAACCTCAGCCTGAAGCGTCTCGGTTTGGGAATCCCGGGCCTCTTGGTTCCTCCGTATCCCGCCCCTCGTCTCCCCGGGCTTCAGGATTCGGTGCGTTGCCTCCCTCTACCCGGGAAACACTCGAGCGAGGTGCGAGTCGCAAGTATGTCCTCCACCCGGCGTAAATAGCGCCGGCGAGGAGGCAGGCCCCGACGATGATCGCCGTGGCTCGGGCGATCGAATGACGTGGTCGCGTAGAGCGCGAGGCGGCCATCGCCTCGGAGGCATGTGTAGAGGCGTGGCGCAAGTGCTCGGCGAACAGCCCGTCGGCGAGAGCTTGGGGCATACCGACTCTTCGTGCTCGCTGGACTGCCCCTACCAAATCCGAAACCGCCAACCTCGTTTCTGCCTGCACCTTCGGATTGCCCGCAGTCCGCCTAACCATCCGCGTCAGCTGCGAGGCTCGCCGAGCGGTCTTGATCGTCCTCGACACACCTTTCCGATGCCGTTCCGCAAACAGCGAGATGCGAAGTAGTTGCCGCGGATGACGTTCTGCCTCCTCCTCGCCCGCCTTTCTCAGCTTGTTCATGAGCTTCCTCTCGACTCGGTTTGTGACCGACTCACGAGCCCCCGAAGCGGGATACACCATCTCGCAACCGAGCTCGGGCTTCCATGTGCTCCAGCCCCCCGTCGTCTGCCGTACCGCGTCACACCGTTTGGACATGCCGACCCTTCACGACTCATAGTGAACATCAGATCGGGCTTCGAGCATGAGGCCGTCGGCGTTAGGCCGTCTCGGGGGACGATGAGGCCAACTCCTTCCCAGCCCGGCCTCCTCTGAGCGTGCCCAGGGTAGTCGTGGTCGAGAGGGCTGCGGGGATGAGCAAGAGCCCACTACCGACGTGTGAGGTCGTTTTAGGCGTGCAGGCGCTTTGATCGGTTGTCGCGGTTCCGGAACTCCGACCGACATCTGGGTGCACCCGGGGTCAACGCATGGTCAAATCCTGGACAAATGAGGACGCTGAATCGGTGGTGGGGAACGAGAGAAAGCCCGTCCTACTTTCTTCGCAAGACCGCGGACACCGCCCTCATACGCCTCCATTTCAGACAACACATATAGTAAGCGTTAAGCCTGGGTAGGGACCGATTCGCTGGCGGCGAACCTTGTGGTGTGGAGCGAGTTGCGGCTGAGGCGATTCTGGATGGTGATCGTGAGACGGCGATCGGGTTGCTGCTTCGGCTTGATGAACTGGTTGAGGCGAACCAGCGGCTGGTTGAGGCGAACAAGCGTCTCGAGGGTCGGGTGGCCGAGCTCGAGCGACGGCTGAATCGCAGTTCGCGCAACTCGTCGTTGCCGCCGTCACAGGATCCTCCGTGGGTGCCGCCGCGGCCGGGCGGGAAGGGTTCAGGCGGTAATCGGGGCGGGCAGCACGGACACGAGGGCAGGTACCGTCGGCTGCTTCCGCTCGATCGGGTCGACGAGATCGTCGAGCATTGGCCCGACCGGTGTGGGTCGTGTGCACGCGGGTTCGCCGAGGCGGATCGTGTCGATGCGTCTGAGCCTTCGCGGCGCCAGGTCGCCGAACTGCCGCCGATCGCGGTCAGGATGACCGAGCACCGGCTGCACCGGGTCTGCTGCCCGGAGTGCGCGGCGGTGACCGGGGCCGAGCCGCCCGCTGGGTCGCGATCGGCGTTCGGGCCCAGGTTGCAGGCGGCGGTCGTCACGCTCGCGGTCAGGAATCGGGTCTCGCGACGCGACTCGACCGAGCTCGCCCGAGAGCTGTTCGGGGTCGAGATCTCGACCGGGACTGTGGACACGATCGTCCAGCGGGCCGGCGCGGCGCTCGCCGCCCCACACACGCGGCTGGAGCAGGAGATCAAGCGCTCCCGGGTCGTCAACATCGACGAGACCGGGTGGAAAACCGGAGGCGAGCGCCGCATCCTCTGGGGTGCGCTCACCCGCCACACCGCGGTGTTCCGGATCGCGGCCGGCCGACACGCCGCCGAGGCCCAAACCATGCTCGGCGAACGCTACGACGGGATCGTCTGCTCCGACCGCTGGGCCGGCTACGACTACCTCGACCCGACCCACCGTCAACTCTGCTGGGCACACCTACTCCGCGACTTCACCGCCCACAGCGAACGCATGGCCGAACAAAAGGAGTTCGGAAATGCGGGACTGGCCGTCGCGCGCGTCCTGTTCGACGCCTGGCGGCAGTTCCAGCAGGACGCCGACCGAGCCGCGCTTCAAGCGCGAATCGCACCGCTCCAGACGAAGCTCCGCACCGAGCTCGAGCACGCCTCCCGCAAGAGCACCAAGACCAAGTACCACCGCCAGTTCGCGCGCAACCTGCTCAAACGCTGGCTCGCCCTCTGGACCTTCAGCCACATCGACAACGTCGAGCCGACCAACAACCATGCCGAACGCGGCCTCCGCGGCGCCGTCATCTACCGCAAGCTCTCACTCGGCACCCAATCCGAACACGGCGAACGCAGCCTCGAACGACTGCTCTCCGCCTCGATCACCTGCCGGCTCCGCAAGCAATCGCTCTTCCACTACCTCACCGAGGTCATGACCGCCCACGCCCGCGGCGACCCGATACCCGCCCTCAGCTGACAACACAACGGACTGAACGCTTACCACATACACCCGTTTTGCAGGTATTTCTTAAGGCCCATACGGGATTCGAACCCGTGCCGTCGCCGTGACAGGGCGGAAAGCACCAACTTATTTGCAGGCATTTCCGTTCGGCCGGAGCGGCATGGTTAATTTCTGGTCAAAGAGCCCGCTCCCCGCGACGGTCACGAAGCAGCATTTCGCGACCCCATACCGACGAGGTCACGATGTCTGATGATGCGCGCGCTCCGGGCGTCGAGCCGGTGGCTGCCCCGCTCTCACGGGTCAGCGGCATCCGGGCAGCCATGCCTCAAGCGCCGCTCCAAGACCAGACCTCAGCGAGGCCGGTACCGACGAGCCATCGGGCTCCAGGCCAATCCGGAGCGGCCACCAAACGCCATCTGCAAGGCCGCGACCCCATCCGTCGATACGATCGCGCTCAGTCTCGGGTCAAGGCTCGTCCCCTCCGATACGGTCAGGGTGCGACGACGCACTTCTTGCCACAATCCCGCGTAGATCAAACCCTGCGCAGCTCTCTCGCCGGCCGCACCGTCCAACAGGGAGCCTACCGCACTCGTCAGGGTGTTCATCGAGTAGACGAGTGCACCGAAGAAGTCCTTTTCATGCGCGATATCGGTCATCTTCTGCAACGAATCGAGATCACAGAATCCACCATCGACCACCAGGTTGTGCGCCTGCACGCAGTTTCCGGCATGAACAGGAGTCGTGGGGAGATAGCCGAGCACGAGCATCTCTGCGAACAGCTCGAGCCAGCCTTCGAGCGCCTGGTCGAGATCGAAGGTAGCCCCTTCCATTTCTGCGTCAAAGTTTATGCCGGATGCGCCTGGAAATGAGCCCGCAATGTGGGCTGCACGCACCGGTAAAGTCGGGTAGTAATAGACATAGACACCGAGATCACGAGCGACCAGGTCGTCGAAACGGTCCAGAGCAGATAATTGCCCACGATTGGTCAGAAGGGGGCGAGTTGCGGCAACGAAAGACAACGTCAGCGCCGCCGGGATGCTCAGCGTCAACAGCGGGATCGGAGTGCGCGGCAACTCCCCGAATCGTTCGAGGTAGGCAGACGTCCATTCCGCCGAGATCGTCGCGCAGTACAAAGCAGCCGGGGCCGTCATTCCGAGGTAGGGTTCGTTCTCCACGAGAAGGAAGTGCTCGAGCGGCGAGTACGCATACCCGGTTCGCAGATCCCACGCCGTCCGGAGCGTACTTGCGCGGTCGTCGCTCAGCGGTTCGGTGCCTTTGAAACCTAGAACCCCTCCCTCTTCTGTCTGCAGGTAGAAAGAACGGGCGTGACCGATCGGGCGGTGGTACGGATCGTCGGTGAACGGTTGACTGCTTCGAGCAACTGGACAGCCACACTCGATGGCCGTGAGCAAGTCCGAGATCGTCGAGTCCTGGTCGCGGAGCGCTCGAAATACTCCTCGCGCCTGGGTGCGAACGTCCCACGAAACCGGCAACGGAGACAATGAGATGCTATTTGGGCGCGGTAAATAGGACATCTGCGGTGCTCAAACGATCTCTCACGGAAGCTCTCGCATGGTCAGCTCGTTCTCCGTGACATCAATCGGAATGATCCCTTGTCGTAGCATGCACGGAACGAGATCGCCTTGCTCGACATTTTCATCGCCCAACGACCAGCTAAATCTTTGGCAATACCATGGGTCGGTCACCCTATCTTCGGCTAATTCTGTTTCGTCATAAGGTCGTTGGAAGGTGCAGCTGCTCCTGAACGGGCGCAGAGGACTACCGACCATAAGTCCCGTCAAAGTGAGGCCGGCGATTTCGAAGCAATGGTCGGAACTGATGCTCTCCACCCAGCTTCCGGCTACATGTATGGCGATTCGATCGGGGCTTACGGGCGGAAAGGCGCGCGTTTGCACGATCAGACCGCTGACGTCATGGATGTGAGGCTCACAAATGGCGGTGAGGGAAATCTGGAGAAGGGGCGCTCCGGGAGAACCTAGACGTCCAGCGATGCCCGAGAGCAAGTATTCGGATCCGGAAACTCCTAACGCACCCATTGATCGTCCTCCCTCGCGTCGCTCAATCTCGGAAATGTATTAGGACGGGAACGCAGTCGACGTAGAGACTTCGGGAACCCTACCTCGTGCTGACGGCAAGCCCCTCAGCATCCCCGGCTGGTAGCGTGTCCGCGTCGTTAGCCCATGAGCGAACCCCCGCACCTTCGGGCACTTGCAGCCGCTCGACCGCACGCTGAGTTCCTCGCTACGTCTTCGTGGTCGCGGCGAAGCGGCGACGGGGTGTGCGACTTCGTGTTCGGCGACCCCCAGGAGAGTCCACCGGCCGGGTTCGTCGAGGCCATCCAGCGAGCCGGAGAGGCACGGAACCCGAGCTGGTTCGCATATAAGGGCAGCACGCCCCTGGCACGCGAGACTGTCAGCGAATCGCTGCGCCGCCGGCTCGGCGTACCCTTCGAGCCCCGGGACGTGTTCATGACGCGCGGCGCCTCCGCAGCGCTTGCGATCGCTCTCGCGGCGCTCGTCGAGCCGGGAGACGAGGTGATCTTCCTCATGCCGCCGTGGTTCTTCTACGAGTCGATGATCGCCTACGCGCGTGCCGTGCCCGTTCCCGTCGGCGTGGACTTCGTCACTTTCGATCCGGACATCGAGGCGCTCGAGGCGGCGATTTCCAGCCGGACTCGAGCCGTGATCGTCAACACACCCCACAACCCGACTGGTCGCATCTACCCGGACCACGTGCTCGCCGACCTAGCGGGAGTCCTGTCGTCAGCCTCGCGCGCGTACGGATCGCCGATCTACCTGTTCTCGGACGAGGCATACAGCCGCATTGTCTTCGACGGTCGGCGCTTCACGAGCCCGGTCGCTCACTATCCATACTCGCTGCTGTTCTACAGCTACGGCAAGACCCTGCTCACGCCGGGGCAGCGAATGGGCTACCTTGCCCTCGCGCCGACGATGCCTGACCGGGTAACACTGCGAGAGGCGATGGCGCTTGCCCAGTTCGCCGGCGGCGCCCTCGGGGTCCCCGATGCCCTGATGCAACACGCGCTGCCCGACCTCGAGCCCCTCAGCGCTGATCTCCGGCGCCTGCAGCGCAGGCGAGACCTGCTGGCCGGGGCGCTTCACGAGCACGGGTACGAGGCCCACCGGCCTGAAGGCACCTTCTACATGCTCGTCAAGTCGCCGTCGCCCGACGAGGCGCCGTTCGTGGACCTCCTGGCCGAGCACGATGTCTACGTCCTTCCGGGCCGGATCGTCGGGCTTCCGGGATACTTTCGCCTCTCGCTCACAGCGACAGACGCAATGGCCGAGCGCTCGATCGTCGGGTTCGCCGCAGCGATGCGGGAGTACTCTCGGCTCTACCCGGTCGAGACGCGATAGACGACCGTGCCGTGGGGTATCACCCGCACGTTGATCACGCCGTCGCGAGTGTGGCTGAGGTTGCCCGACCACACGTTCTTCAGCTGATAGGCGGGTGCCCTTGGAAGGCCGAGGGCCGTGACGGCGACCGGGACGCTCTTCGGCAGCGTTGTCTCGTTGAAGAAGGCGACCGCCCAGGAGCCGTCGGCCAGCGGCTTGACAAACGAGGTGAGTCCGCCCGATGAGCGCACGACCCGAGCCTGCCGGCCGAGCGGGTCCTGGTCGAGGGCGATCACCTGGCGATTGCCGAGCAGGTTGAGCGCGCTCGCGCTCACGTGGCGCAGGTCGGTGCTGATGAGTAGTGGAGCCGCCGTCATCGCCCAGAGGCTGATCTGCGTGCGCTGCTCGACCGAGGTCAGACCGGCGTTGCCGACTTCGAGCTGATCCGGGTCGTTCCAGTGGCCGGGTCTCGCGAACCGCGCCAACCGCTCATTGGTCTTGATGATGTCGAGCAGCGAGGACCACGAGTCTTTGATGTCGCGATGGGTACGCCAGAGCGTTGGCGACCGCCGGCGCCCAGGTCCATGGCGCGACCGTGCCCCCGGCGCTGATGCTGTAGACGATCGGCCGACCGGCTCGCCGCAGCGCGTTGCGCATGGCCGTGTAGCGCCCGAGGGGCGGCTTGTTCAGGTTGTCGCAGTTGTCGTATTTCAGGTAGTCGACGCCCAGCTTGCAAACTGGCGCGGTCGGACAGCTCGTGGCCGAGCGACCCCGGGAACCCGTTCGGGTTGCAGGTGTGGACTCCGGCGTCCGCTTAGATGCCGAACTCGAGACCCATTGTGTGGAGGTAGTTACCCAGCGCCTTCATGCCGCTCGGAAACCGCTTGTGGCTGGCGACGAGCTTGGCACCGGCGCTGCGTTTCGGCTCGGCTCAGCAATCGTCGACGTTGACGTAGCGATAGCCGTCGTCACGAAGCCCCGTGCGAACGAGAGCTCGGGCGATTGCCTCGACCTCACCCTGGTTCACGTTGCACCCGAAGACGTTCCAGGTGCTGAAGCCCATGGGCGGCGTGGCCGCCAGTAAGACCGGCTGTCCGTGCGGGCGCCGCGGCCGACAGGATCGCCGCTCGGGACCCCCGACACCTGAACTGAGGCGCGAGACCGGCAGGGTCCGTCGTCGCCGCGGCCATCATAAAGAGGATATCCTCGGGTGCTGAATGGTGCGGGAACGAGCACTGGGGGCGCACAGTCGGATGGACCGCCCATCGAACCGGTCGGCCTGACGATGGGCAAACGGGTGTCGTGACCGAATCGGCGATCTCGATGAGAGAGAGCACGTCGGTACAACTGCTCGAGCAGGTGATGCTGCCGCACCCGTTCTGGCGGTACTTCCAGCTCTTCCGGCGCCGGCCCTTCGCGTTCCTGCTCGACAGCGCCGGCCAGCAGGACGGCACCGGTGCCTACTCCTTTATGGGCGCCGATCCGACAGGCGTGTACGAGGCGCGGAGACTGCGTGGGGATTCCCGGCGGCGTGCGATCGTGCACACCACCGTCCGTGGACACGACGGTCGACCCGCCTCGTCGGCGTTCGTGGGCGACGCGTTCGGCCAGCTGCGCTGCTTTCTGGAGGATCTGCGTCCAAACGGGCTGCCACCCGGCAAAAGACCGGCGCCGTTCCTCGGTGGAGCGGTCGGCTACTTCGGGTACGAAGCCGGCTACTTCGTCGAGGAGCTCCCGGACACCGGCATCGACGACCTTCGGTTGCCGGAGATCCGCTTCGGAGTCTTCGATTGCGTCCTCGCTCACGAGCACGCGTCGAACGCAACCTATGTCGCGGTCCTCGGTCGCGGTCGGGACGAGCGGGCGGCCCGCCGGAACGCCGCGCGCCTGCTCGACAGATGTCAAACCGAGCTCGCCGAGTTCGGCGCGCAGTGGCGTGGGCCGGACCTCGAAGCGGAGAACAGGATTCCGAGCGCCGCTTCGCTACCCATTCGCGGCCATTTCGACCGTGCGAGCTACGAGGCCGCGGTCGTCCGGTGCAAGGAGCATATCGCCCGTGGGGATGCCTACGAGATCTGCCTCACGCACCGCCTCCAGGCGCCCTTTCGGGGCGACCCGTGGTCGCTCTACCGGAAGCTCAGGGCGGTCAGCCCGTCGCCGTTCGCCTGCTACCTGAGGCTGCCGGGCGCCGAGATCGTCTCGTCCTCGCCCGAGCGCTTCCTTCGACTCGGCACGGACCGGCTCGTGGAGAGCAGTCCGATCAAGGGCACCCGGCCCCGCGGAGCGAGTCCCGCCGCCGACGCCGAGCTCCGAGCCGACCTAGAGACCTCCATCAAGGATCGGGCGGAGAACCTGATGATCGTCGACCTCGTCCGCAACGACCTGGGCAGGGTCTGCGAGATCGGGACGGTCGAGGCCTCACGGCTCCTCACCGTGGAGTCGTACGCGACCGTCTTCCAGCTCACGTCGACCATCCAGGGTGTGCTCGGGTTCGAGTTCGACGGGATTGATCTCGTCCGCGCCGCGTTCCCGGGCGGCTCGATGACGGGCGCGCCCAAGATCGAAGCCATGAAGATCATCGATCGGCTGGAACCGGTGAAGCGAGGCATCTACTCGGGATCGATCGGCTACATCGACTTCTCCGGCGCTCTCGATCTGAACATCGTGATCCGGACCATGGTGATCCAGCGCGGGCTGTGCACGTTCAGCGTCGGTGGAGCGGTGGTAGCGGACTCGGACCCGGCCGCCGAGTACGACGAGACGATGGACAAGGCACGCGCGCTGAAGCTCGCATTGGCAGGCGTCCCGGCCGGGCAGAACCCGTGACAACGGTCCTGCTCGACAACTACGACTCTTTTACGTACAACCTGTACCAGCTGATCGGCGAGCTTGACGAGGCACCGATCGTCTTTCGCAACGACGGCCTGACGCTCGCGGCTCTGAACCGCCTGGATCCCGATCGAATCGTGATCTCTCCGGGCCCGGGCCATCCCGCGAGCTCCGACTACTTCGGGATCTGCTCGAAGGCGATCCGCGCGTTCTCGCCGCGACGACCCCTGCTCGGGGTGTGCCTCGGCCACCAGGGGATCATCCACGCCTTCGGCGGCCGCATCGTTCAGGCCCCGAAGGTAATGCACGGGAAGACGAGCGTGATCCGCCACAACAGCGACCCTCTCTTCCGCAACGTCCCGAGGGACTTCGAGGCGATGCGTTACCACTCGCTCGTCGCCGATCCGGGTTCGCTTCCCAAGTGTCTCGGTGTCATCGCCACCGCCGACGACGGCACGATCATGGGCGTTCGACACCGCAGCTATCCGACCTACGGCATCCAGTTTCATCCGGAATCGATCGGGACTCCGCAAGGGAAGCGGATCCTCCAGAACTTCCTCCAGGTTCCGTCGCTCGAAGCCGGGCCCTAGGTGTCAGACGGCTACTTCCCCCCCGATGTGCTCCGGAAGGCCCTCGCCGGCGGCGCCCAACGTGCCGTCAACTACAGCTACTTCTACGCCACAGGAGCTCGCCGGGCGATCTCGAACCTGCTCGACCACGGTAGGTATCGATCGAGGACACAGCGCCTCTACGGGCTCTCGAGCCCGGAGGCGTTCATCCTCCATTGTCCCGCGCCCCAGCGGTCTTCGTCAAATCCGTTTCGTCGAGTGTGGCTCGATACCTGCGCCCGGTACTTCGCCGATGAAACGCTCAGCGCCAGATTCTCCGATCCGGAGGATCTCACGATCCTCACCTACAACAACAAGCCGGAGGCTGGTTTGCTCGAGCGCTCCCTCGAGCACCTCGGACTGACGCGCTACGTCGTCGTCGGTCGTGGCGTCGAGAACTGGTCCTGGCTGCACAAGGTCTCGCTCGTGCTCGACTATCTCGACGCGGGCCTTTGCGAGACCACGCACCTGATGTGCCTCGACGGTGACGACGTCATCGTCGTCGACGACCCCGCGCTGGCGCTCGCTCGATTCAAGGAGAGCGGCAGCGAGCTGCTCTTCGCCGGCACGAGGGGCAACCAGCCGAGCTCGCCCGAATGCTGGGAGTTCGAGAACTCCGTGTCCGAGTATCGCGATCCGCGACACCGGCATCTGAACGCCGGCGGGTACATCGGCAAGACCTCGTACATCCAGGCGAGGCTGCGCGAGATCGCCGCGGCGGAAGCAGCCGGAGAGAGCTGGTGCTTCAGCCGCTATGGCTTCGACGACCAGCTCGCCTGGCGCCAGCTGCATCGGCACTTGTACCCGGGGATGAAGGTCGACGCGAACTGCCGGATCTTCGTGCGTTTCGACGAGGATCGCTAGCACGTGCCCACCCTGGAGAGCGCCGTCGTTGTCGGAGCCGCCGGTGGGTTCGGACGGCTGTTCTCGGAACTGCTCGCGGATGCAGGCTGCGACGTTGTGGGCGTCGACCTTGCGCCCGAACCTTCCGGCTGTCGCCTCGCCTCGTTCCTGCGCGCCGATGTAACGGAGCCCGACGCGGCCCTACGCGAGAGGGTGCGAGAGGTTGCATGTCTCGTTCTCTGTCTCCCCGAACACGCTGCCCTGACGGCGATCGAGCTGCTCGGGCCGAGCCTTCGGCCGGATGCTCTGCTCGTCGACACCCTCTCGGTCAAGACGCCCGTCGTCGCCGCCGTCCAGGCCGCTCGACCGCGCGCTGAGGCTCTCAGCCTCAACCCCCTGTTCGGCCCCGACCTCGGACTCGCCGGGAGAAATGTCGCCGCGGTCTCGCTGTACGGCGGCCCGCGCTCGGATGCGTTTCTCGAGCTGTTGCGCAGCCGCGGTGTGTGCCTGAGCGTCGTCACCGCTGCCGAGCATGATCGTCACGCTGCCGCCACGCAGGTTGCGACGCATGCGGCACTGTTCGCCTTCGGGCTCTGTCTCGAGCGTCTCGACTTTACGCCCGATCCTGCTCTTGCCACGCCCCTGCACCGGGCGTTGCTGTCGCTCCTCGCTCGTGTGGTTGCCCACGACCCGGAGGTCTACCGCCGGATTCAGAGCGACAACCCGCACGGAGGCGACACCCGCGCTCTGTTTGCGGAGGCGCTTTCGGAGCTCGACGAGAGTGTTGCGGGGCAGCCGGCCTTCGAGGAGCTCTTCGCTACGCTGCGCCGTCTGATCGAGCCCGTGCAGGTTGAGTTGCTCGAGCGGGCCGAGCGCATGCTTCGCTGAGATGGGAGCCGGCACGACGGGGCCCATCTTCGTAGGAGGCGACCACCGCTCGGGCACCACGCTCGTCAGCCTCGTCCTCGACTCGCACCCGCAGCTCACGGTCGGCCCGGAGATCGACTTCCTCGAGCCGATCAACCTGGGCTCGCACGTGCTCGAGTGCTGCGATCTGATCCAGCGCGGCGACAAGCGCGTCGCGGGACGTGGCGTCCAGACGAACGATCCCGCCTACGGCCTCGGCGTCCAGTTCGTCCGCCAGTGCCATCGGTTCGGCGTCGATCTTGCCGATCTGCGCCACATCGTCGCCCGGACGGCCGAGACGACCGGCAGCGACCTCGTCTCGTTTCGCGCCCGCTGCGCCCTGATCAACGAGCTCGGCGAGCTTCGGCGAGCGAAGACCGGAAGTCTCCGCTGGGGCATCAAGATCCAGCGCTCGATCGGGCGTGCGTCCGCGTTCGCAGCCGTGTGGCCGCGCTCGCAGTTCGTGCACGTCGTCCGAGACGGTCGCGACGTCGCCGCTTCCCAGCTGCGTGGCAATCGGGGATGGGGCTACCGCGACGTCGAGGAAGCGGCCTGCGGCTGGCTCGAGATCGTCGAGAGCCGCTCGCTGCGGCGGCTCGGGAGTCGGAGCCACACCCTCCGCTACGAGGACCTGGTGGTAGAGCCGTCGAACGCCGCGCGCAGCTTGCTCCGGTTTCTCGGGCTTCCGTGGAGCGAGGCCGTTCTGCGGCACGACGAGGAGGAGCACTCGCTTCTGACCAACCCCTACGAGCATCCGAGCGTCGAGACGGTCTCGAGGCCGATCTACGCCGACGCCGTCGGCCGTTACAGACGCGACCTCAGTCCGTCCGAGCGGGCCGCGTTCGAGCGGATCGCCCGCGGCGCCCTGGCCCGACTCGGCTACTCGGTCGCCCCGAGCGGCGAGAGCGAGTGACCCGTGTCCGCCGGATCGTCCCCGAGCGCCGAAAGCGGGGAAGGCGGCCCGAGCCGTGGGATCGTCGAAGCCCCCTGCGCGAGCGTCCGGACGATTCGGTCGAACACGGCGATCGACATGCAGCCGAGCAGTATCCGCGAGGCGCGAGTCCAGCCCGGCTGGGGCCCCTCGGCCGCCGTGTGCAGCCTGTCGAGCACTCGGGCCGGGAAGATCGCATCGGGGCCGGTGCCATACGACTCGCGAAAGGCGGGATAGGCTCGCTCGAGACACGAGCGCATCAGCTGATGCACCGACGACGCGTCCCCGGACTCCCAGAAAAGCACCTTGGGCGCGCGGGTGTAGCGCTCCGGCAGCCATCGACTCGCAGCCCGGCGCACGATCGCCTTGTTCCAGAAGAGTTCCGCGTGGAGCTCCGCCGGCACCGCCGCAAGCAACTCGATCAGTCTGTGGTCAAGAAACGGCACCCGCGCCTCGACGCCCTGGCTCGACGAGACACGATCCTCGTTCCACAGGTTATGGGATTGGAGCGCGAAGACCCTCGCGAGCATCTCCCGATGGTATGGAGCGAGGTCTGAGTCGCCCAGCGCGTCTGGGGCCACGAAGGGTCGCACCTCGGCCGGGACTCCTCGCCGGGCGAGCAGACGCGCGCGTTCCCGCGGAGCGAGCGACTCCACGAGGTAGTCCTGCCAACTCGTCCGCTCTGCCGTCAGCGACGTGGAGTATCCGCCCGCGAACTCGTCGGCACCCTGACCGAGCAATATCACCTTGAGCATCGGTAACCGCGTCTTCGCGTAGCGGTGGAGCTCGTGCTTGAACAGGTACTCGGGTGCGAATCGCGGCGCGTCGATCATCCAGACGAAGTACTCGAATGCGGCGAGCGAGAAGTCGAGCTCCCGGGCGAACTCGCCGTGATCGAACCGGACTGCAGCAAACGGCAGGCCGAGCTGGTCGGCGAGCGAGCGTGCCCGGCCGAGGTCTCCGGCGGAGATCGTCCCGGGCTCTGCGACGCTGAAACAGCAGGCCGGCGAGAGTTCGCGGCGAGCCGCAACAGCAGTGATGATGGACGAGTCGAGGCCGCCGCTGAGAAACACCCCCACCGGTACGTCGCTCGTCAGCTGAACGGTGATGCTGTCCTCGAGCAGCGTGGCGTACTCGGTGACATACTCTTCCGGCCTGCGCGGCGGCTCGACACGCGAGCGAGCAATCGCATCCGAGAGCGACCAGTAGCACCGAGGCGAGCCGACTCCGGATGGCGTTGCCTCGAGCGAGTGTCCTCCGTGCAGCAGCTCGACGCCTTCGACGAAACTCGGCACCGCCGTGTAGTTGGGGCTCGTATAGGTGTCGTCGTCGAGATGGCTCCAGTCGACATCCCGCCAACTGAACCCCCTCGGGCAATCCGGGTGAGCGAGCACCGCCTTCAGCTCGGAGCCGAACAGCAGCACGTTCGGGGCGTGCACATAATAGAGCGGCTTGATCCCAATCCGGTCGCGTGCAAGCAGGAGACGCCTTTCCGACGGACTCCACACGAGCAGTGCGTACATGCCGTTGAGGAGGTCGAGGAACGATCGGCCGACCTCCTCGAACAGGTGAACGACGATCTCGGAATCGGAGCGGGACCGGAAGACGTGGTCTTCCCGCAGGTGCCGGCGAAGCTCGCGGTGGTTATAGACCTCTCCATTGACTGCGACTACCAACGAGCCGTCCTCGTTCCCGAGAGGCTGGGAGCCGCCCTGAACGTCGATGATGGAGAGGCGCCGGAACACGAACGAGAGGAGCCCGTCATCGTAGAATTGCTCGTCGTCGGGACCGCGGTGCTCGAGCTGGGCCGACATGCGCTTGAGGACGGCGAGCCGCTCCGGCAAGCTGCGCTGCGGCCCGGAGAGAGCCAGGGAGCCGGCGAAGCCGCACACGCCAGCTACGCGGTCAGGCCCTGCGCCGACCGGCGGGACTGCGCGACACGATCCTCCATGGCTTCGACCACCGCCTCCGAGAAGGGCCGGCGTTGGAGCTCCTCGGCGCCCCGCAGACCGCCGGGGGAGAAGATGTTCGATTCGAGCAGCTTCCCACCCGCGATGTCGAGGCCGACGAGGAAGAGCCCGTCCTCGACAAGCCTCGGGCCGACTTCGACGGCAACGGCCAGCGTCTCGGCGTCGGGCTCGACGTGAGCGATCGTCCCGCTGATCCTGAAGTTGCTCCGCAGGTCTCCCGGCCGAGGCACGTGCCGGGTGGCAGCAAACTTTCCCCCGGTCATCAGGGGCTCCCCCTCGAGCATGAACAGCCGGATCGTCCCCTCGCGGGTAGCCTCCACATATTCCTGAGCCACCACGTAGCCGAGCTCGCTGACCGTCTCGAAGATCTGCGGCAGATTCCGCCGGTCCCCGGAGCGGAGAAAGAACACCCGCCGACCTCCCGCGCCCTGAAGTGGCTTCACGACGATGTCGCCCGGAGCCGAGTCCGCGAACTCGGCCAGCTCGCCGAGGTCACGGGTGACGATGGTCTTCGGCCGCACCGCCGATGGAAAGCCGAGCGTGTAGAGCTTGTCCGCGCCTGCCCGCGCCAGCGAGTCCGGCGGGCTGAGGACGACAACGCCACGCAGTTCCGCCACCCGCGCGAAGGAGTAGACGGCCGACGACGCCCACGGACGAGCCTCGGCGTCGAAACTCGGCTCGTTCCGCAGCCAGACGACGTCCAGTTCGTCGAGCGCGAAGCGTTCTCGCCGAGCCTCGGGCCCGAGCAACGAGTCCAGGTACTCGAAGCCTGCGGCGAGGCCAGACTCGCGCTCCGGCGTCGAGCGTGCCCGCACATGGATCCGGTCGTCGGCGTCGTGGACGAACTCGGACGCCTCGATTAACCAGACCTCATGACCCCGTCGCAGCGCAGCAAGAGCGACCGTGATGGTGGTGTAGACCGGACGTTCGTCTGCGAGTTCGCTTATGACGAAGCCGAGTCGCAGCCCCGTCATCTCCGGCAGGCGAGTCGTTTGACCGCCACTTGGAAGGCGTCTATCGTTCGTCGTCCTTGGCCCGCCGAACGGTCGACCTTACCGAGATTCGCGCCGCGATCGACTCGATCGATACCGAAGTCGTCGAGGCGCTCGCTCGCCGGTTCGAACTCCTCCAGGTCGTGGCCGCGCACAAGGTCGAGGCCGGCATGCCGATGATGCAGTCGGATCGCGTGGCCGAGGTGAAGGGTCGATGCGCGCGCCTCGGGTCGGAGCTCGGGCTCTCGCCGGACTTCGTCGAGCGGCTCTATACGCTGATCATCGACGAGAGCTGTAAGGTCGAGCTGCGGTTGATGGATTCCAGCGTCGGCGATCAGGGAAACCGCTAGAGACAGGGAGGCGGGGACCGTCAACCGAGCACCACGTCCTCGGACGTCTCGCAGACGAGCGTCTTGACTTCGGGGAAGGTCTCGAGGAGCTGGTCGAACGATGAGATCACGAAGTAGGCGCCCTGGAGCGACGCCGGCGTGTGCGGCGTCAGAAGCACCATACTGGGCTCGTAGGGGAGCTTGGCGACGTCGCCCCTGAAGACGTGCTCGATCTCCTTCGACGAAGAGGCGAGGCCGGCACCGTAGACACGCAGTCCCGCGGGCGTATCGATCAAGCCGTACTCGATCGTCCATTTGTAGATGCGGCCGATTCTCTTGAGCGCCGTCTTGTCGTCGATGCGCTGAAGGGCGATCGTGCTCATCTCACGCAGGAACGCGCTGTACAGCGGATGGGTCAGAAGCGGGATGTGGCCGAATACGTCGTGGAAGAAATCCGGCTCGCGGGCGTGGTCGAGCTCGTCCCGTCCTCGAAGGGTCGGCACGACCGGGAACCGCTTGTTCCCGATGAGCTGCCAGTAATCGCGGCCAGAGAGCTGACCCTCGACCGGATCGATCCGCCACCCACTTGCCTCCTCGAGGCGGTCTCCGAGCTCCGAGAACGTCGGAATAGTGTCGGCATCGAGCCCGAGCGCCGCCACCCCGTCCAGGAACTCGCGACAGACTTTGCCCTGGAGTCCGACGACCTGACGCCCGAAGAGGATGCTCCAAGTCTCCGTCTCGTGGGGGGTATAGCCGATGGACTCCGGCATCGAGATCGCGAGACTCCCTTCGCACGTTCGGTTCGCGGGCGCCCCATTATGACATGGGATCGTTTGTACGGTCGTTCCCGATCAGGCGGCGCGCACGGAGGGCTCGGGAGTCCCCCTCTAACCAAAGCCCGCTGCTCGGTGAGTCAGCGCATCGCCGACACACGTCTTGACTCTGATGGCTGACTGCCGCGCGGCACCCAACCTAGAACGCCGACAAACAACGAACCGGCGGCCCTGGCGGCGGCAGTCGGGCCGGTAAAGCCCTCGCTGAGGGACGCCCGCGCCGATCCGTAACGAGGGGGCAGACCGCGACACCTTCGGCACCCCCATACCGGCTCACGGCGCGAACCCCGAGCGGCGGTGACACGCTATGAACCGAGCCGCCCGACCCGTCGGGTCCACAGTTGCCCGCGTGCGACAATGCCCTCACAGTCCCGTGGCTGCCGCGCCGGCGCTTCTGCGCCTGTGGCCCGCGGGGCGAGACGGAAGAGGACGGACGGAACTTGTCCGCTACGAAGGCCGGCAGCGGCATGTGATCGCGATCGCGTTCGAGGTCGGCTGCGCCGTTTGCGAGCTTGAGCGCGACGCCGACGGGGAGCCGGACACGACGAACGGTAAGCCCAACCGCATGCAAGGCCGTGTTCCACGGCCGGTTGCGGCGAACGCTCGGTGGTAGTTGGTTTTGGTGCTCTTGCGGGAGGCGTGCTCGAGTTCGGCGCGGAGCGTGTCTTGGGGTGGCGCGGTCCGGTCCTGGAGCGCGGCCTAGTCTCTGTCTTGCTGGAACTGTTGCCAGGCCTTGAACAGGTCGTGTGCGACGACCAGGCCGGCGTTTCCGAAGTCTTTTTGTTCGCTCGTCGCTTCGCCGTGGGACGGCGTTTCACGAAGCTGGAAACGCGGTCGCGTTGTTCGTGCGGCGCGAAGGATCGCCGGCGTTCGGCTCGAGGGTGGGCGGCCAAGCCAGGCCGCCCACCCCCGAGCGCTTTGTCCACAGGCGTACGGGCGAATCGTCTAGCCGTTCAGGGCCTGCGCCTGG
Source organism: uncultured Actinomycetota bacterium (assembly GCA_963766565.1). Taxonomy (GTDB): domain Bacteria; phylum Actinomycetota; class Thermoleophilia; order Gaiellales; family Gaiellaceae; genus PALSA-600. The sequence continues at coordinate 1,324,165 of CAVYAQ010000002.1, read as the reverse complement.
CTCAGGAGCGCGTTGCAGGCGTCGAGCTTTCCTTTCGGGTCGGTGACCGCGGAGCCGCCGCCGAACTCGGCGCCGTCGAGCGACTGCTTGAGCTGGCCGGCCAACGCGTCACGCTGACCGTCGAGCTGGGCGAGCTTCTGCTCGGTGGCCGTGTAGACCTGGTCGGAGGGGCTCGTGCTCTCGAGCGCCTTCGTCGAGGCGATCAGCGTGTCCGTTCCGAACTCCCCCACGCTCGAGTTGAGCTGCTTGTAGCACTGGCCGAGCTGCTCCACCTTCGACGAGTCGAGACCTCGGGTCGGGTGGCTGAGGATCTCGCTGATCACGCGTCCGTCGGGGACGTAGTCGTCCTTCAGCCCGGCCAGGTCGACGAGGGTCGGCTGGATGTCGGTCTCGTCGACCCAGGTGCCGGTTGTTCCGCTGCCCGGAACGGTGACCTGCCCGCTGTCGGCGCCGGCCGAGTTGGGGCCGGCGTTCGCCGCCGTGCCGTCCAACCCGAGATTCGCCACCCCGGGCCCCGCGAACCCGGCGTAGTTGGTGTCGATCTCGGCGGCGTAGTCACCGTGATCCCACGCGAAACCGGTGTTCTGCGTGACGCACGAGCTGCCGCAGGTCGCGGAACCGGTCGCCAGGAAGTAGTCGGGCTTCGCGAACATCGCCAGCGTCGGCGTCCGCGCCGGGTCGGCGTCGACCATGTGGAGGATCGCCTCCTCGGTCGGATCGGCGAGGTAGTTGGCGATCTGCTGCGTCGTGCCGGTATACGGGTTGGACGCCGTGAGCGACGCGACGTCGTGCTCGAAGGAGCGCACCGTCGTGGAGCTCGGTGACGGGTTGCCGTTCAGATAGAACTCGGGCGCTGTGTCGGCCTCCAGGCCGAACGGCGTCGTGTCGCCCGTCTGCGTCGCCAGGAGGCCGGTGATGTTGCCTGCGAGCTCGCCGAAGCTCCCGGACGGGTAGGTGCAGGCGACGTCGGGCGTGACCGTGGTGCCGCTGACCGTCGCGCCGTCGCAGTTCGCCGGCGTTGGCTGGATCGCGCGGCCGACGTTGGCGCCGGCCTGGTGGTCGCCCTCGTCCGAGCTGAGCTCGAACAGCGTGTTGGCGGGGGTGATCCCGTCAGCGGCGAGGCGCTGGAAGAACGCGCCGAAGGCCGCGTTGTAGTACTGGGCCTGAGCGACGTAGCAGGCGGAGCCGCTGCCGAGCGCAGCCGGGGCGCGGAAGCACGGCTCGCCCGCGGAGCTCAGGCCCGGGATGCTCTCGTTGCCGTGGATGTCCGAGACGTAGGAATACGTGACGGGCACGCCGCTCTCCTGCATGTCGGCCGCGTAGGCCAGGCTCTGGGACGCGTTGACGCTGCTGAAGCCGGGGAACCCCGGTGCGCCGCCGAGGAACGCGCCGTTGATCTGGTTGCCGTTCAGGTCGACGAGGTTGCCGGCCGCGTTCGTCACCTCGAAGCCGTTGTGGCTGACGTTGGGCGTGCCGGCCCCGAGTTGCGGCGCCACGTAGCGGTGCCCGAAGAGCCCCTGGAAACCGTTATAGCCGCCGGGTTCGCTCGGTAGCAAGTCGGCGACCGCGGAGGGCGTCGGGGAGTTCTGCCCGAACTTCACAGCCTGCGCGGAGGCGCAGAACGCGTTGCCGGCGGCGCAGTGCACGGCCACTCCGACGTAGTCGGCGGTCTCCGGATCCTTGAAGCTGTCGGGGTCCGCGTTGAGCTGTTGAACCTCCGGCGAGCCGGCGCCGAAGACCTTGGGTATGTCGACCGCGGTGTTCTCGAGCTCGATGTTCGCGGTCGCGACCGCGCCGACGTCGCACCCGGCCCGGGTCCACGGGACCCAGGGCGCCGGAGTGGTCGTGTCGGGCGCGGGCGCCGTGCTCGCGGTGGCGGGCGGCTCCGCCGAGTAGACCATCGACGGATTGGTGTCGTGGCCCGGGTTGGGCGTTTTCGCCGTGTCGAAGATCGGGTCGGTCCAGTACGCGAACGAGGCGGCCGGGTCGGTCGTCCCGTCGGAGTTGTACGACTGGAAGCCGTTCGAGATCGGCATGCCCTGGCGGTCGCCGTAGAGACCGGTGAGCGTCGTGAGGATGTCGTCGGCGGTATGCGCGATCAACGGCGTGTGGCTGTTGGAGAGGAACGTGCCGTTCTGCTCGAAGAAGTTGAGGAGGTTCGGCATCATCTCGAGGTCAGAGGGCACGTTCGGGTTGTCGCGAAAGAAGTGGACGTTGTCGAACGTGAGAATCACCACGTGCTTAACGCCGTTACCGAGCTGGCAGGTCGAGCTAGGCGCGCCTTTGTCCTTCCCCGCGGCGCTCTGAGCCGCAAGAGGGGCCGATGACACCCCTCCAACCGCGACCAGCGCCCCGACCGCAACCGCCAACACCGCAACGGCGCGGATCGTTGTCCCTCGCCCCCAGCGAGTGCTTCGCCGTGCGACCTGTCCGATGGCGCTCTTCAACAGCATGATGCGCTCCCTTCCGTCACCTGCGAATAGACGTCCCTTGCCTGCCCGACCTCGAGTCGTGGCGACCATTGCAAACTCGCTCGAAAGCTCGGCTGAAAACCCGTCACTCGAGTGTCTCGTTTCGACCCTAGTCCCGAGGGGTGTGAGAGCGTGTTTCAGGCTGGTAACAACGCTGTCTCAGTACGGCATTCTCAGGGCCCGAGCCGGTAGGAGCCTCGGCGCCGCTCTGGCCGCGCCCCCGTCGCGACTGCGTCTCGGTCAGCCCGAACTCGTGCCGCCCGATCGAGAGACGGCCGATCTCGACGAGATCGCTCACGTCCGCCAGCATACGACAGACAGCGCCAGATTGTGGACTCCGGGGTATGCGACCGGGTCCGACACAAGCCTCGGAGAAGGGTCAGGACGCCCGCCCCCCGGCCTCCCACCTGCGGTTTTGGCGCTCACTACGTCCCGAACTCCTACAACGACAAGACCAATGCGTGAGGTGCCTCGATCGCGACGGGTTTCTTTGTCGCGATCCTCGGCACGGTTCTCAGCTATCTCTTCTCTACTACCGAGGAAACGGGGAGCAACCTGACGATGACGGGAGGGCAGAACGGATACGCCAACACTTCCGGTAGCGACCGCGCCGCCGGGCGTCATTGGGAAACGCTCGCGCAGGTCAGAGCAATGGCGCCCGAGCCACTAGCTCTGCGGATTAACCGCCGCGACGCCTGGTCGCGGCCGAGGGGGTCGTGAGCCACGCGAACACGACGTCCAGTGTCTCGAGGGACAAGTAATCCGACGTTGCCTCCACCCGCAGCTCAGGTCATCGTGGCCGAGCTTCGAGCACGCGAGGGCAGCGCGTCCTTGAGATCTCTGGGCGATGCGATCTCCAGCTTCGCGAAAACCTTGCGAAGATGCCACTCGACCGTGCGGACGCTCAGAAACAGCTCTGCGCCGATCTCTGCGTTCGAGCGCCCATCTCGGGCCAGCCGAGCAATGTGTTCCTCTTGCGGCGTGAGGTCGTTTCTCGTTGCGAAGTCCCGCTTGCGGACCTTCTCGCCCGTGGCCAGCAACTCCGTTCGCGCACGTTCAGCGAAAGCCTCGGCCCCCATCACGGAGAACATGTCGTGCGCAGAAGCAAGCTGTTGGCGTGCATCAACGCGCCGGCCTCCCCGGCGAAGCCGCTCGCCGTACAGCAGGTTGGCGCGTGCGAACTCGGTCCGAAAGGGCGTGCGAGCAAGCCGCTCGACCGCTTCTGCATACGAGCGCTCGGCGGTTTCCGCTTCGCTTACCAATGCTCGACAGCGCGCCTCGATGCCTCCCGCCCGTCCGAGCCGTCGAGGGCGTGCTTCGAGAGTTGCTCCATCGCCTCCCTACCGACGTCAGGCTGCCGGTTTCTCACGGCGGCCTCGATCACCTCGGACAACGCCCATCCGGTCCCGTTGGGGAACTCCATCTCGTAGGCCGCTTGCTCCGCGGCGGCCACCGCATCTGCGTAACGGCCGAGCCCGTTGCAGAGGATCGCACTTGTCCAGGTCGCGAAGTGCACGCCGTGCCCGGCGCCACAAACAAAGAACTGTTGCCGGAATAGAGAACGGCGTCTGGGCTCTCCCACATTCCCAACGGCTTCGTTAGTGCCCTTTTTGCACTGCCAAAACTGTCACAACCCAACCAAACTCAACCCAACACAGTCGCGCACACGATCGCGCACCAACCCAACTCCCGCACGGATCAGGCTGCACACCCCCAACTTCTACTCCACCAACAACCTTGTCTCGAAACCGTTATCCGCCTTAACGGCGGATCGAGGGTTCAAATCCCTCCTCCTCCGCTAAGCCTAGAAACCGCTTGACAGAGCGGTTTCTAGGCCACGCTTGTTCTCCTCAACGTTCGTAGCCACGAAAGGCAACCCCGCTGAGCTCCGACTGTCGCATTGCTGGTGCATACCGCCCGGACGGGTTTTTTGCATGTTCGGCGAACGGTCGTTATGGTGTGCGCGCGGCGATAGATGCGGCTACCCCTAAACCCTTTTGGGAGGTCATCATGTCGAACGTGGGTTTTGAGATCGAAGAGGTAATGGATTCGCTCGCGACGATCAGCGAAATCCTTTTTCTCCGGCTCAAGTGCGTGGAATGCAATCAGTGCGAACCATGCGGAGCCGTTTTTATGAATTCGCTGAACGTTCTTCGTAAGGCGGGGAACGTCAAGGAGATGGAAGGCGGGGCGGCCCGCGAGGCCTGAGCTTCGGATCGCGCCGACCGTTCGCGTTGCCGCGACCCGCACTGGGGCGTTTCTCTGCTCGGAGAGTGGGCTTGTTCGCCTGCGCCTAGACGGTGGACACTCGTTCGTTCTCGGTGCGTTGCCGGCGCTCGAGACCGACGGGGCGTTTGTGGCTCGATGGGTGTCGGAGCTCTGCGAAGGGCTGGAGTCGGTTGGGCTGATCGAGCACGGCACCCCTGTCTCGCCCGGTTCGGGTGTTCCGGCTCGGGCTGTTTCGGTGGCTGCCGCTCGCGAGACCGCGCTCGTGCGCGGTGTGAGGATGGAACTCGCGCGAGCCGGAGTCGAGCTCGGCCGGCCCATCCCGGCCGGGGCGTTCGTGCTGGCCGATTTATCGGGACTTGACGAGGTAGCGGCGGCTGATCTGATGCAAGAGCTTCATCGCGACGGCCATCGCTCGCTACCGGTCTGGCGGCGAGGTGCTGAGATGTTTTTTGGGCCTTGGGTCGACCCGGGTCGAACGGCATGCTGGAGCTGCTTCCGCCGACGTTTTGACGACTCGCTTCTTCCCGACAACGGAGAGCCGGTCGAGCACGATCCGCGCACGATCCGCGCCGTGGCCGAAAACGTCGTGCTCGCGATCAGGCATCCGCAACGCACTCCTTTCGGATGCGTGGTTGTCGAGGGTGAAGAAACGGACGCATTGCACGCTGTCTTGCCGATGCCGTGGTGCGAGCTGTGCGGCGGCGCTGCCGAGCTGACGGAGCGTGGTTGGGCTCCGCTCACGCAATCGCTGCTCGTTCCCGAGCAGTTTCGAGTTCTGGCCGACACGCGTGGCGGTGTCGTTCGGCGATTGTTCATCTTCAATGGGGACAACGCCGACGCCCCAGCCGTCCCGTTCACCGCAAGCGCACAGATCGCCGCCTACCGACAGGGCCCGGTCTCGCGGCCAGAGTTCACGGGTGAGGGCAAGGGCGCGACGTCCGAGGCCGCAATCCGGAGCGCGATCGGCGAAGGAGTCGAGCGCTATTCGGCGTCCTTGTGGGACCCCTCCAAGATCACTCGCGCCTCACTCCGTGATCTCGACGGTGGCGCCTTCGATCCCCGCTGGCTTGTTCTCTACGACGAGCTCCAGTACCTACGTAAAGGGTTCCCGTTCGCTCCGTTCGACCCCGAGGCCGACCTCGATTGGACCCGGGGCGTGTGGCTCGACACCGGCGAGGCCGTCCAACTACCCGCGCTCGCGACCTACATGCACTATCCAGCCGAGCCGGCAGAACAGTTCGCGCAGATCACGAGTAACGGTCTCGCGGCTGGGTCTACGCTCGAGGACGCGACCTTGCGCGCCCTTTACGAGTTGATCGAGCGCGACGCGTTCATGCTCTTCTGGCTCGCCGGGCTACCGGGGCGACGTTTCGCCGAGGATCGCTTCGACCCGGTCACCCAGCAGGCGCTCGCCGAGGTTGAGCGCCTCGGCGCCCGGACCGAGCTCTACCTTCTCGACGCTGGAACGGGGTATCCGACGATCGTCTGCGTTGGCCTCGGCGACGGCCGCTCCTGGCCGGGCGTGACGATCGGGCTCGCTGCAGATGCTGACGTTGCGGTCGCGCTCCAGCGCGCGGTGCTCGAGCACGGGCACTACGGCACCTACATCCGACGTCTGATGCTCGACGGGCGACACCTGACCATCTCGTCGAGCGAGCAGGTCGTTCATGCGCTCGATCACGCGCTCTACTACATTCCCCCCGCTCGGGCGCGTGCGCTCGCCCAGTTGCGAAGCGGCACCGAACCGCCCGCGACCGTCGCGCAGCTACGGCCGTGTTACCAGCAGAAGTCGACCCTCGCCGGATGCGTTGCGGCTCTGGGCAGCGCCGGAATCCGCGCGGCCGCAGCTGACGTCACCTCGCCTGACGTCGCCTTGGCGCCAATCTCGGTTGTCCGGGCATTCGGCACTTACATGCAGCCGATCCAGTTCGGCGCCGCGAATCGCCGCCTGAACAGCCCAAGGCTCGCCGCCCTTCTCACACGACCCCCGGTGACCGAGCCTCCTCCCCTGGCCTAGCGTCGATTCCGCGCGGCCGACTCATCCACGAGCGCGGGGCCGAGCCCGCGGCGAAGGCAGACGCTCTAGCTCAGGCGACAGGCGCCGTCGCGGTGCCGACGATCAGCGGGCGGGCGAACGGCGGCGCCTTCGGCAGCTCCGTCTGCTCGAGCTCCGTCACCTCGAAACCCGCCGAGCGGATCGTCTCGAGCGTCGGACGGTTGCAGTCGCAGCACACGACGAACCGGTTGACCGGGTTCATCCGGTCCTGCATCTTCGCCACGAGCGGGTCGTCCGAGCGAACGTGCTCCATGAAGACGAGCAGGCCGCCGGGCCGGAGGACTCGGCGGAGCTCGCGCAACACGCGCGGCTGGTCGTCGACGCCGCAGAGCACGAGCGTCGAAACCACCGTGTCGAAGCTCGCATCCTCGAACGGAAGATCCTCGCCCGGAGCGCGCAGGACGGTCGCCTGCGAGTTCTGCTCGCGGGCTCTACGCTCCAACCGCTTCAGCATCGGCCGCTCCGGCTCGGTGACCGTGAGCGACTCCACACCCGCGCCGTAGTAGCCGAGATTCGCGCCCGTGCCGCCGCCGATCTCGAGCACGTCACCGCTCGCACCTGCGATCAGGTCCCTCCTCATCAGGGCGAGGCCGGCCTCCTCACTCCCTTTGCTCAAGCGGTCATATGTGAACGCGAAGAACCTCTTGCGGATGCCCATCGGTGCCTCCTCGAATCGACGCTCCGAATCTACGCCGCGCAGAATGCCGTCGCCTGGGGCAATTGCCTCATCTTTCTGCACGAACGCACCCTCGGGATCAGCCCGTGCGAGACGGCGAAGATACTGCGGATGGGCTCCTCACCGAGACCGAACTCGACGCAACGGCGGCGCTCGCGGGAAGCGCGAGAGTCGCTCGTCGCGTTCGAACGGCAGGGCACGGCATCTCGGTCCATCTTGGACGGGCTACTCGAGCCAGCTACGCGAAATTGAAGACGCTCGCGCCGAGCAGCTTGCCGTACTTCGAGGCGCTGCGAGGGCCGAAGCCTGGCCAGACGTACCAGCGGTAGCGGCCCTTGACGAGCGAGTGGCGCTTGCCGCCGTACGTCCAGGAGCGAGGAAGCTTGAGCGTGGTCCCGACCGGCCAAAGGCTCAGGACCTTGTGGCCGGCGACGAAGAGCTGGACATTGTAGTAGTCGGCGCCGGCGACCTTGCTCCAGCGCAAGAGGGGCGGCTGCTTCACGGTCCGGCCCTGGGGCGGGCTCGAGAGCGCGCTCGGCTCGGCGGTCGCGCTCGCCTTGGCGATGTTGCCCGCCTGGTCGGTGGCGGACAGCTTATAGCGGTAGCGGGCGCCGTTCCGCAGCCTCGGATCGGTGAACGAGTGGGCATCGCCGTGGTACACCGTCGCCGGTGCCTTGCCGTTCGGCCCCGGGGTCCTCTCGACGGTGATCGAGGCGTTGCCGGGCGAGGCGCTCCAGCGGAGCGTTGCCGACCCGTTGCCGTTCGTCACAGCCACGCCCGTCAGCTTCGGGGGGGTGCCGTCGTACTTGAACGCAACATTCTGCGATGTCTTGTTGCCCGCCTTGTCGGTGCAGGTCGTCGTCATCGATGCGGTATCGCTGTCGGGGCCCGAGTAGGTGCCGCCGGTACATGAATCGATCCCCGCGCCTGCGTCGGTACCCGTGGCGGAAAGCGCGACCGGGTGGTTGTACCAACCGCCCGCGTCGGGCGGCCGCGCGAGCGCCGCCTTGACGGCGGGCGCCGTCGCGTCGTACTGGAGCGCGAACGACCCGTTCGCCGAGTTCCCGGCCTTGTCGGTGCACGTTCCGCTCAGTGTCGCGCCGGCGGAGTCGGGACCGCCGTAGCTGGCCGAGGTGCAGCTGTCGATGCCCGAGGTCGCGTCGGAGCCGGCGAACGACACCCCGACCGCGTGGTTGTACCAGCCGTTCGTGTCGGGCGGCCGGGCGGGGCTCGCGTTGACGCTCGGCGGCGTGGCGTCGTACTTGAGGTTGAACGTCGAAGGGGCGCTGACGTTGCCGGCCTTGTCGGTGCAGGTGCCGCTGACCGTTGCACTGCCGCTGTCCGGGCCGCTGTACGCCGCCTGGGTGCACGAGGCGATCCCGGAGGTCGGATCGGAGCCCGAGAACGTCACGGTGACCGGTGCGTTGTACCAGCCATTCCCATTTGGGGCGTGGTCGGGGGACGTTCCCGTCACGGTTGGAGCGTCCTTATCGATGTTGAACTGGAGATGAAGGCTGATCGAGGACGTGCCGAGGGTCGCCGTGCAGTCGAGCGAGTCGGAGCTCGAACGGAACGTCTTCACCGCAGGGCAATTGCTGTCCGTGCCCGGGTCGTTACTGACCTGGATCGAGACGGTGACGTCGCTCACGTACCAGCCGTTGCTGCCCTGAGCTCCAGAGGTGACCGTCGGGGTGATTACCAAGGCCGCGCTCGCCGGCTGGACGCCGAGCGTCGTGACAACCACGAGCCCGCCAAGGACCGCGATGAGGGTCGACGTCTTCACGGCATTCTCGGCGTCCAGCCCCGTCGGGCTCGCTCGACCAGGAAGAGGAAGCTGGCGCTCCCGGCGACGAGCAGGAGGAGCACGAGCGCCGCAGGGACGATCAGCCTGTTGCCGGACTCGGCGACAGGTGCCGCGGCGGCCGGCCGGCGCCTGACGTCGGCCGCGGCGAAGCCCGGAGCATCCGGGACGCGAATGACAAAGCTGCCGTGTACCGGTGGCAGAACGAGCCGTCGCGGCGTGACCGTGGGCCTGACCGCCCGCGGCTTCACGACAACGCGAACCGGGGAACCGGATGCTGCCGGCGCGGCAACGATGCTCGGGTGTGCCGGCCCCGACGAGGATCTGGCCGGGACGCTCGGGCCCGCGGCGGGCGCCGAGATCCTTGGCCGCAAGGCCACCGGCGGAGGCGACAGCGAAGTCGCTGTCGTGGTCGACGCCTTCGCTGCCGTTGTCGTTGTGGTCGTTGTGGTCGTTGTGTCGTTTCGTCGTTGTCGTCGTGGTTCTTGCCAGCGCTCTTGCCGCCGGCGCCCGACGGGCGGCGACGGTGGATGCTCCGACCGAGTCGGGCTGAAGGCCGCTCGAGCCGGCTTGCAGGCTCGAGCTGACGCCGCCCGACGGGCTTGGATCAGGCGACGGGCCGGCAGCAGCCGCCGGTTCGGTCAGGAGTGCGAGCGCCAATCCGGCTGCAAGCGCGCATGCGGCGCCCAGAGCCGCGCTCACGGCGCTCCTTGCTTCCCAACAAAACAGCCGCACCGACGTTCGGCGGTGAATGCTCACCCCCAGTCTCCCCTGGGCAAAGGCTAGAGATCGCATCGCTCTTGTCAACCCTGTTCCCGGACTCGAGTGATTGACTGCCGGCCGGCCCCCCGAACCGGCCGGCAGTCGGGTGTCGCTTACTGCATCTGCATCGCAAGCTGCGAGAGGCCGTTGCGGTTGTCCGCATCGCCGTTCGAGCTCGCCTTGTTGCTCTGCCTGGTCGTCCCGCCGTTGCCGGGGCTCCAGACCGAAGCACCGCCGTTCGAGTTCTTCGGCGCAAGCTGGAGCGCCGACGAAAGCCCGAACCCGGCCTGCAGGTTCCCGGCGTACTGACCGAGAGCCTGGATCTGCGGGTAACTGCCGCCGCAACCGCAGCCGCCCGAGCCGGTCTGGCTCTGAGAGGCGTCCTGCCTGGTGCGGTTCGAGTTGTCGGCATCCGCCTTCGACGACGCGCGGTTCGACTGGTCGACCGAGCCGCCGTTTCCGGGGCTGTACACCCGGGCTCCGCCGTTCTTGTTCGACGGATCGAGCTGGAAGGCACCCGAGAGTGCTCCCGCGAACTGCCCGTTCTCGGACTGCTGACCGAGAGCCTGGATGTCGATGCCGGAGCCGGACTGGCTCTGGTCGGCGTCTTGCGACGTCGAGTTGCGGTTCGTCGAGTCAGCCTTCGAATCGGCCTTGTTCGACTGGTCGACAGAGCCGTCATTGCCGGGGCTCCAGACGCGGACCGGGTCGTTGGAGTTGCCGCCTGAACCGCAGCCGCACTCCGACTTACCGAAGTCCTGGAACGCACCGGAGGCCGACAGTGCGGCCTGGCCGTTGACTGAGCTCTGTCCCAGCACCTGGATGCCGATGCCGCCGCCGCCACAGCCGCACGGGCTGCTCGGGGACGATTGATCCTGATCGGCGTTCTGCGTGGTGCTGTTCCGGTTGGTCGCCGAGGCGTCGGACTTGACCGTGTTCGACTGATCGACGCTACCGCCGTTGCCGCTGCTGCCGACACGGACGGGTGAGTTGTCGTTCTTGGCCCCAAGCTGGTCCGCGGCCGAAAGCGCGAATGCGCCCTGGAGGCTCCCGCTGGACTGCTGTGTGACCTGAATCGGATCGCTCGAACAGCCGCATCCGCTGCTGCCCGACTGTTCCTGATCGGACGTCTGGGTCGTGTGGTTCGAGTTCGAGGCGTCCGCGTTCGAGTCGACCTTGTTCGACTGGTCGACCGACCCGTCGTTGCCCGGGCTCAGCACGCGAACCGGGAGGTTCACGTTCTGCGCCCCAACCTGGGTCGCCGTCGATGCGGCACCGGCGGCCTGCAGGTTGCCGGCCGTCTGCGTCGCCGCCTGGACGTCCGTCGGGCCGCCGCAGCCACAGGAGCTCGAGCCGCCGGTCGGATCCTGCGTGGCGGTCTGGCTCGTCGAGTTGCGGTTCGACGCGTCGGCATCCGAGTTGACCGAGTTCGACTGCCTCACGGAGCCGTTGTCGCCCGGGCTCAGCACGCGCACATCGATGTTCGTGTTCTTCGGATCGACCTGTGTGGCCGAGGAGGCAGCCCCCGCGAGCTGCCCGTTCCCTGCCGACTGGTCGGTGGTCTGGATACCCGCGCCCGAGCCGACGGATGACGCCGGAGCGACATCGGTCGACTGAGCGGGTGCGACCGCGGCCGGCGCCGTCGCACAGCCGCACGAGCTGCCGCCCTGCGTCTGGTCACTCGACTGCGTGGTCGTGTTCATGTTCGCCGAATCCGCGTCCGAGCTTGCGGTGTTCGACTGGGTGACTGCACCGTTCGAGCCCGGGCTGAGCACGCGAACCGGGATGTTCTGGTTGCTCGCTCCGGCCTGTTCGGCGCTCGAGAGCGCCGTCGAGACCTGCCCGTTCAGGGCCGACTGGTCGGCCGTCTGGATGCCGCCGTCCGACTGGCTCTGACCCGCATCCTGAGTGGTGGAGTTCGAGTTCGTCGCATCGGCGTCCGACGACGCGGAATTGGTCTGCGAGACCGGTCCGTCGTTGCCGGGGCTGAGCACACGAACGGAGATGTTCGTGTTGCTCGGCGCGATCTGGGTCGCCCCCGAGGCTGCGGTCGCTTGCTGCGCACTGCCGGCGCTCTGGCTGACGGTCTGCACCCCTGGGGATGCAGCGACAGCCTTTCCTGCGCCTGCTGCGAGTAGCAGCGCCAACGCCCCGAGCACGGCCGCAATGTGCTTGCGTTTCATCCGTTCTCCTTTGTTGAGCGTTCGGTGCGCCGGCCGCGGGGCCGGCGCAAATGGGCACTTGAGTCGGCCCTTGCCTATCCCGGACGCTCGTGTCGGCCCGCGCGCAGCAGGCGCGAGCGCCGCTCGGTCCCGACCCGGAGCCATTGGGTCAGACCGGGCGCGATGAAGAAGAAGGTGGCGAGCAGGCCCATCACTGCGCCTCCATGAGAACCGGAGCCGTTACCGGCCGCGTCCCCGGCCAAAGACGAGCCCTGCTCGGGAAACTGCGGCACCGTGACTGGAAAACCCCGCCCGCCGGCGCGAGATCTGGAGGACCGTTGGGAAGAGGGCGCAGAAGCGGCCGCAAGTCGTTCAGGGTCGACGGACGCAGTCGAGGCGGCAGCGGTTCCGTCGACGGGCTCGCCGGCGGTGAGGCGGTCGGCGGCAAGGCGGGCATGGGACGCGGGCGGGACCGGCGGAAGAACCAACCGGATCACAGGGAGTTGCGGCGCCCTTGGCGGAACGGGAGGAGCCGGAACCGGGTCGAGAGGCTGGACGGGCACGCCGCCGGCAGGGGCGGCGGGTGGCGCGAAGGTGACGGACAGCGGCGCTGCGGCGGAGGCCGCGGGTGCCGGCTCGACACCGGTGGTGTCTGCTGCCTGGACGGCCGCCGCCTGCGCGGGCGGCTCGGTGCTCACCGCTGGGATCGAAGCCCCGATGAGCGCCCCGGCTTCCGCTGCCGGTGGGTCACGGGGCGTGCCGGAGACCATTGGCGGCAGGGCAGGGAGCGCCACCTCTGTGAACGCGCCCTGCACGATGGAGGCGATCTCGTCGGCAAGGGCCGTCGGCATCGTGGCCATGCCCTGTGTCAGCGGGCTTTCGTCACCCGGGCTCAGTACGCGCGCCGGGATCGAGATGTTGCACCCCTGGCAGGCTCCGAGATCGGGCGGAGACGCTGTCTCTGAGCCGCGGCTCCGGTCCCAGTTCCAGCCCCACTCGGACGGCGACGAGGACGGGGTGATCGAGGTCGCTCCCGGCGAGTCGTCCGTCCAGTTCGAGTCCCAGTTCCAAACCGGGGTTAGAGGCTCGCTTGGCCCAACATTCGAAGGTGTTACCGATGATGTCGTAGTCGAACCATTTGGTATATCTGGCTTCGTATTGGTACTGTCGATATTACCCTGTTGATACTGCGTGTCGGACGGTGCGGTTGTGGGGGTCAGGACACCTGCGGGCCGCGTCTGCGGTGGCGTTGGGTTCGTCGTCGGCGGCCGGGGCTTCGGCGGAGCCGGGGACGGCGTGACCGTCGCCTGAGGCTGAGCAGGCGCTAACCCAGTCGGGGGATCGACCGGCGCCGGCTGAGGCGGTGCGCCGGGACTCGTGCTCTGAGTGGATGCGGGCATGCCGCCGCCATCGACGGACGGCTGTGGAGCGGGTGACCGCGTGGGACTGGGCGCCGTCGTAGTAGTGTCGGGCGCGGTCGGCACCGGAGGTGATATCGCCGATACTGCGTTTGGTACTGCCGTTTGCGACGAAGCCAAGGTGTCCTCGCTTGGTCCGGCAGGCGGGTCAGCGACCATCACCGGGACGGTCGGCTCCGAACCGGCCGGTGCTGTTGGAGGTGTGGTTGTCGACGGGCTGCCGCCCGTTGGATCGGCTGGGATTGCCGGCATCGTCGACGGGTCGGGCGGTTCGGGGATTCCGGCCAAGAGGCCGGACTGATCGGCCATGCCGAGTGCAGACGTCGCCTGCTGGACGAGCTGAGCAGCCGTCGGGATCGACCCGTCGGCGAGTGCCCGTGAAGGCAGAGCGAGTGCAACAACGGCCACGACCGCTACAACGACCGGACGGAGACGAATCGACATGAATCGCGCGGGCGAACAGTCGTGTGTTCCGAGCCGATCGTGCATACAACTAACGACATACCCGTCCGGTAATAGACCGATACACGAGAGAGAAAAACTGCAGGTTGATTTATCCTGCCGAGATGCTTATGCTGCACGACGAGGTGAAGGGCTCGGAACGCGATGCGGCGACCGCGAAGGCTCTCGAGGATCGAGACGATGGCGTGCGGAGCCGCATGATCGAAGACCATCTGCCGCTCGTACGGCGTACCGCCGCGCGCTTCACGGGGCGAGGCGAGCGGCTCGAGGACCTCGTGCAGGTCGGCGCGATCGGGATGATCGGGGCCATCGACCGCTGCGACCCCGAGCGCACGGTCAGTCTGACGGCCTATGTCGCGAGCTGCGTGGAAGGAGAGATTCGCCGGCATCTGCGCGACCGCTGCGCTGTCGTCCGGATCCCGCGGCGAATCCAGCAGGACGCTGCGCTCGCGGCGGCGGCCCGGAAGCATCTGTCGCTCGAGGACCACCTCGACGCGCCGGTCGCGCTCTACGAACCGGTCGACGAGCTGAGCCTCGCGCGTGCGATGGTCACCTCGGCGGCGCACTCGCTCGACGGCCGGGAGCGGCGCGTCGTCGCGCTTCGGTACTTCGGCGACCTCAGCCAGGCCGAGATCGGCGGGCTTGTGGGCCTGTCCCAGGTGCACGTCTCCCGCGTGCTGCACGGCGCGATCGAGAAGATGCGCGCAAGCCTCGAACCCACGGAGGAGCAGTCTCCTGCCGCATCCGTCTGACATCGCGACGCGACGCTACGCTCTGCATGGAGTGACCCCTGCTGGCGAGTCGGTTCGGGACAAAGGGGACGACAAGGGACACAGCGGTCGTCTCCTGCTTCGCATGCCGCGAACCCTCCACGCCGAGCTTGCGCAGCTGGCCGAGAAGCGCGGCATCAGCCTCAACCAACTGATCGTCGGCTTACTCTCAGGCTCGGTCGGGAACGGCAGCGAAGCGCTGGGCTCACTGGACGTGCTCAGTGCCGACGCGCGGACCCAGCGCCGAATCGGCATGGCGCTCACCGTCAATCTCGTCGTGCTGGTGTTGGTCGCCGTGGTCGCGATCACGCTGCTCATCGTGGCCTGGCAAGGCGGCTTCTGACGAGCCGGCGCAGGAAGGCCGGCCACCACACTGCTCTTCGTCAGAAGCTCCGGGGTCCGCGTATTCGACCGAGACGGAGGCCTGAGGATCACGCGGATCCAATGCCAGCCGGACGTCGCCCACCCCTTCTCCCGACCACGAGCTGCGAGCTCGAGATTCTCGCGAGCTCGGCTCGGAACGAGTAGGGTGAATGATCGAGCGGCGCGCGTATGGGAAGGATTCGTGCGCCGAAGCCGGGAGAGCGAAGGAGGTGTTGAGTTGGCGAGCGCGACCTTCCAGGTCGACTCCTACCAGTTCTACGACTGGTCGTCGAGGATGACCGGAAAGACGAACCTGATCCTCAACGGGCACGAGGGCGAGACCTGCTCGGTGTGGTTTGTGGAGGATCCGACCGCCGCCCTTCCGGCAGCGTCTGTGGTTGCTCCGAACTACTACGCCTTCTACTACCACCACCATCAGCTCCAGCACCTGATCGACATGCTGCGGTACGACAAGCCGATCTTCGTCTTCTTCAACGACGACAATGGCTTTGCAAACTCGCGCATCTCGACCACGAACGAACCGGTTGGCGAAGGGCTGGACGCCTAGAAGGGAGACCGTCCCCAGGTAGCTCTTTGCGCCTCGCGACGGGTGGAGCAGCTTCGCCTATGGCTTTGAGCGTTCTGGTGCCGGCTGCCCGCGCCAATGAGGTTGTATGATCGATGTGTTGAGCTGAGGCGAGGTGGCAGCGGTGGCTTCGACGATCGAGATCGTTCCGGGCGCGGAAACTGATCTGCCGCAGCTCTTTGTGTTCGCGAGCGCCGTGTTCGCGAGGTCGCCGGGTTGGAGCGACCAGCGGGTGCTCGACGGGCTCCGCCGCGATGTGGTCTTCGTCGCGCGGGAACGTGGCCAACTCGCGGGGTTCGTCGCCCTGAGTCCGGAGGAAGACGACGCAATCGTGATCGAGCACCTGCTCGTTGCGGCTGGACACGAGCGGCACGGCGTCGGACACAGTCTGCTCGCCTACGCAGAGGGGTATGCGATCGCCGAAGGGGCGCGCTTGCTCCAGATCGTCGTCGAGCCGGACAACCACCCGGCGCGAAGCTTCTACAGGCGCTCGGGCTTTCTGCCCGTAGAGTCGGAGCTCGAGCTCCTCGAGCTCGTTCTGCCAAGCGGCCCCTGAAGGCACCGAAGCGTTGACCCCTGCTCTCTCTCAACCGGCATGAGCGCTGGGAAGAATGACTCCAGGCGAGGCATCTCTGTCGAGGAGGATGAAGAACCTGAGCATCACCCTCTGCTGACGCCAGACCGGTCGAGCAGCGATGAGGCTCAGGATCCCGGCTTGCCGAGGTCGACGACTCGCTGTTCGGCCACGGAGCGCCCGATGGCCAGGGCGGCATCGAGGACGTGTAGGGCCTGCGTGTCGCCGGCCTTGTGGGGGCGCCCCTCTTCGATCGACTCGACGAGATCCTGCAGCCCGAACCCCCGGGTTTCCTGCGCACCCAGCGAGGTGTACGGGACTTCTTCCGGCTTCGATCGGCG
Source organism: uncultured Actinomycetota bacterium (assembly GCA_963766565.1). Classification (GTDB taxonomy): domain Bacteria; phylum Actinomycetota; class Thermoleophilia; order Gaiellales; family Gaiellaceae; genus PALSA-600. The sequence goes on along the minus strand of CAVYAQ010000002.1, from coordinate 1,307,494 downwards.
GCCGCGGCGCAGGCTGACGGTTCCGCCGAAGGCGTTCGCGTCGGGGAAAAGCATCGTCCCCTCGGTGCCGTAGACCTCGAGGCCGCTCACATACTGTCCGGCGGCCTCGAAGCTGACCGTGAGCGTCGCAAGCGCTCCGCCCTCCAGGTTCAGCAGCGCGACCGCGTGCGTCGGCACCTCCGCGGCAAAGACCTCGCCCGCGTGCGGCCCGGCTCCGAGCGTGCGTAGGGGCGTCGGCGTGCTCCCGAAGCCCGAGACCGACTCGATGGGGCCGAGTAGAGCGACGAGCGCGGCGAGGTAGTACGGCGCGAGGTCGAGCAGCGGCCCACCCCCGGCGCGATAGAAGCTCTGCGCATTCGGATGCCAGGCGTCGGGCCCGCCGACGAGGATCGCGGCGTTCGCGCCGAACGGTGTCCCGATCGCGCCCTCGTCGATAAGCCGCTTTCCGGCCTGATACGCGCTGCCGAGGAAGGTGTCCGGGGCGCAGCCAACCCTCAATCCGAGCTGTGCAGCCCGAGCGACGAGCGCGCGGCCCTCGCTTACCGACACTGCGAGCGGTTTCTCCGAGTAGACGTGCTTCCCCGCCGCGAGCGCAGCCAGACTCAGGGAGCTGTGCGCCGTCGGGGGCGTGAGGTTGAGGACAAGCTCTACATCCGGATCCGCAAGCAGCTCGTCGACCGACTCGGCGCGCAGGTCGTGCTCGGTTGCAAACGCCGTCGCGGCGGCCTGGTCCAGGTCGGCGCAGGCGATCGGCTCCCAGCTATCGAAGGCGGACGAGTCCGCCACATAGCGTGTCGCGATCACGCCGCAGCCGACGACGCCGACTCGCATCGGCCCGCTCACGCTGCATCCTCGAGCAACCGTCGCACCGCCCGGAGTGAGCGCGCGACGGCCTCGATGGGATCGCCGTCGACTTCGTCCTCCTCGACCAGGAGCCATTCGGCTCCGGCCTCGACGGCCGCAGGCAGCACGCGCTCGTAGCCGACCGCTCCGTCGCCGATCGGCACGTCGTCGCGGCCGGCGCGGCTGCGGAAATCCTTCAGATGCACGAGGGGGCAGCGGCCGGCCGTCTTCGCGAGCTCCTCGACGGGATCCACACCGGCGTACCAGATCCAGCCGAGGTCGAGCTCGAGCCAGAGCAGCTCCGGAGGCAGCTCGCGGAGCACGTCGAGGAAGGTGCCCCCGCCGGCGAGCGGCTCGAGCTCGGCGGCGTGGTTGTGGAAACCGAACCGCAGGCCGACTCCGGCCGCTGCCCGCGCGACCTCCTCGATCCGTGCTGCAGCAGCGGGGTCCGGCTCGATGAAGCTGAGCGCGACGCGGTCCGTCCCGAGTATGCGCAACTCGTCCGCCAGGAGCGGCAGCTCGACTTCGAGCCGGGCCATGCCCGCATGGGCTCCTACTGCGACGAGGCCGACCTCGTCGAGCCAATCTCGCACTTGGGCCGGCTCGTGACCGTGAAGCTGCCAGAGCTCAACACCCTCGTAGCCCAGCCGCGCGACGCTGCGAAGCGTTCCCTCGAGATCACGCTCGCAATCGGCACGAAGCGTGTACAGCATCAACCCCACCCTCAGCATGCGAAGCCCATCGAACGCCTTGTGTTTCTGTCGTGGAAAGGCCGCTGACTCTCTTCACCGGGCAATGGGCGGACCTTCCGCTTGCGGAGCTCGCAACGAGGGCGGCAGCCTGGGGCTACGACGCGCTCGAGCTTGCCTGCTGGGGCGACCACTTCGACGTGGCTGCCGCCATCGCCGACCGGGACTACGGGCGGTCCCGCCGAGAGCTGCTCGAACGCCAGGGTCTCAGGTGCTTCGCGCTCGGCGCGCACCTCGTCGGCCAGGCAAAGCGTCGACTCGACGGCCGCCGCTCGATCCTCGCCTCGCATCTCCCCTTCGGCGACCGTGCCCGCGGTTGGGACTTCGTCTCGCCCGGACGCGGTGACGTCGATTTCGACGAGCTGTTCAGAACGCTGAACGAGATCGGTTACGTCGGCCCGTTGTCGGTCGAGTGGGAAGACAGCGGCATGGATCGGGACCGTGGCGCTGCCGAATCGCTGGCGTTCGTCCGGCAAACCGAGCTCGCTCCCTCCGGCGTCGCGTTCGACGACGCGATGCAGCAACACGGCAGGCCCTGAAGCTCTGGAGACCGTGCCGGGCTGCGCGGGCAGGTGTTGCTCGCCGCACCACCGGCGGTGTGCGAACGGAGTCATACGTCGACCAACTCGCTTCGCGGGATCTCCGCCTGCGGCAAAGCGCTCCCGCTTTCCACAGCGGGCAGGGCGTTCGCGCGTGCGATCCGGCTATAGAAGCCGGCGCTTCGCTTCGGAATCCGGCGTTGAGTCGGGAAGTCGACGAACACGAGCCCGAAACGCTTCTGGTAGCCCCACGCCCACTCGAAGTTGTCGAAGAACGACCAGTAGAAGTAGCCCGCGAGCGGGACTCCTTCCTGGATCGCACGCCACGCGGCGGCGAGGTGCCCATGGAGGTACTCGATTCGTTCGAAGTCGTCGACGACGCCTTCGGGCGTCGCGTAGTCGTCCGCTGCGCATCCGTTCTCGGTCATATAGATCGAGCAGCCCGCCGCGGTCTCCGAGGCGACTTCGACGAGGAGGTCATAGAGACCTTCGGGCTCGATGAGCCATCCCTGGGAGGTGCAGGGCAGGTTGGCGGGCTTGACGGAGACGACGCCGGGCATACCCGGAATCGGCGTCTCTTCGGCTTGCGGCGTGGATGAATCGGCGAGCTTGACGAACTGGGGCGAGTAGTAGTTCACCCCGAGGAAATCGATCGGAGCGCTCACCAGCTCCATGTCTCCGTCGAGGATCAGCGACGGCGGCGGCAGCAGCTGCTCGCGGGCCTTCGTGGGATAGCGCCCGTGGATGACCGGGTCGAGGAAGATCCGGTTCTGTTCGGCGTCGGCGACGGCTGCGGCCTCTTCCGCGCCGGCCCCGACCATCCGGATCGGGTGCATGTCGAGCGCGATCCCGACGCGAGCGCCTGGCAGCGCGCTTCTGAGACGTGCGAGTGCGAGCCCGTGGGCCAGGAGCAAGTGGTGTGTCGCCGCAGCGGCGAGCCCCTCGTCGCGATGGCCGGGCGCGTGCATCCCGATTCGGTAGCCCTCGTGCGCGACGACCTGAGGCTCGTTGACCGTGATCCACATCCCGCCGACGTCGCCGAGCGCCTCAGCGACGATCTCGGCGTACTCCGCGAAGTACTCCGCCGTATCACGGTTGGCCCAGCCGCCCTCATCCTCGAGGCTCTGCGGTAGATCCCAGTGATAGAGCGTGATCGCCGGCTCGATCTCGCGGGCGAGCAAGCCGTCGACAAGCGAGCGGTAGAAGTCGATTCCGCGCCGGTTGACCGCTCCACCTCCGCTCGGCCGAACGCGCGGCCAGGAGATCGAGAAACGAAATGCGCCCAGGCCGAGTCCTTGCAGGAGGTCGAGGTCCTCATCGCTGCGGTGGTAGAAGTCGCATGCGATGTCGCCCGTGTCGCCGCCGCGCACCTTGCCCGGAGTGTGGCTGAAGGTGTCCCAGACAGACGGCCCGCGGCCGTCGGCCTGAGCTCCGCCCTCGATCTGGTAGGCCGAGGTCGCCGTCCCCCAAAGGAACCCTTCAGGGAAGACACGCACTCCCGCGCCAAACCCGTCGCTACCCCTCGTCGTCATCGTGATTCCTTCCTGCTTTGGGTTTGCTGTCGGCGCGACGTGCCCCGCTTCCCTCGCGGGGAAGCGGGGCAGGCGCTCGTTCGCTTTGCTACGTGGTCGGCTTGAGGTGCAGCACGACGACCTCGTTCTGAGGTGAGCCGGGCTGACCGATCTCGTAGGGATTGCTTGCCGACGGCCAGCCGGTGAACTTCGACGTGTTGTATTCGTCGAACGCGGCGCCGTAGACGGTGGGGATGATCGGCAGGTTCTCGGCCACATATTTCTCGATCGGCTCGAGGTACTTCATCTGGCCCGCGGTCGAGGTCTGACCGGCGAGCTTCGCGAGATCGGCGTCGATCGCGGCGTTGTGGAGCCGCTCGTAGTTGCCGCTTGCGTTGCTCGTCGCGAGGGCGCTGTTCAGCCAGCCGTTGTACAGCTGGTACGCCGCGATGCTCGTGTTGGACCAGTGCATCGAGAGCACGAACTTGCCGGATGCGATGTCGGCCGACCAGGCGGTCGCCGACTGCCCCACGAACGTCGCGTTGATATGAGCCTTCTTGAGCTCCGAGGCGACGAGCGAGTCGTCCTCGGCGTAGTCGGTGTAGGCAGACGGGTCGGTGATGGGGATCGTCACTTCCTTGTTGCCGAGGTAGTAATAACCGTTCTTGAGCACGTACCCGGCCGCCTGAAGCACCTTGTCGGCCGCGGCGGGATTGGCATGGGGCGAGAGCGTGTTCGAGGCGACCGCCGGCGAGAGGAGAGACCTGAAACCGGGCAGGACAAGGCCGCTTGCGTTCGTTGCGACCGGCTCGAGGCCCGCTTCACCCTGCGTGCTGATCGCCGTCCGGTCGATTGCGAGGCTGATCGCCTGGCGAACGGCGAGCTGGTTCGTCGGCCAGACAGTCAGGTTCGGCTCGAGACTGTTTGTCTGCACGGCGGCGAACCAGGCATGGTGGTTGGTCGGGTCAGGCTTGATGAACGCGGCCTGGAGCCCGCTCAGGAAGTTTCCCGCCCAGTCGAGCTGATTCGTCGTCAGCGCCGGAAGCACGGTGTTGTTGGACGCGTAGACGGGGAGGTCGACCTCGCTGATCTTGGGAGCACCGCCCCAGTAACTCGGATTGGCCTTCAGCGTGATTCCCGAGGGACTGAACGTGCCGAAGGTGTAGGGGCCGGTCCCGACCGGGCTCCCGTCGGTGTAGGTCGCAGGATCACCCACGGTGCTCCAGGTGGACTGGGGGACGATGTAGACGTTCCCGATGCTCTGCAGGTTCGTGTACTGCGGCGAGGAGAACTTGACCGTCACGTCGTCCCCGGACACGCTCGTGCTCGTGATCGGCAGACCGGCGGTATTGACATCTGCGTACTTCTTCAGCAGACCGAAGCTGAAAGCGACGTCAGCCGGCGTCATTGCCGAGCCGTCCGACCACTTGACCCCGGTCCGGACCTTGAAGGTGATCGACTTGCCGCCCTTCCCCCACGTGTATCCCGAAGCGAGGAAGTAGTAGGGCGGGTCGGAGGGTCGGGCGAGGTTGAAGTCCATGAGCGGCTCATAGATCAGCGAGTCGGCGCCCATCGCGTACGGACCTGTCGACTGGACGTACGGGTTGAAGTTCTGGGTGATCGCGCTCTCCGGGCTCGATTCCATCGTCAAGACGGAGCTATCCGCCTTCGCGGACTGGCTCGCGCCGGATGCGCTTGCCAGCCCGAGAGTCGCGAGCAGCGCGACTGCTGATACGGCCCAGAACGCGGCAAACTTCAGCTTCCTCGTATTCGGTGCTTTCGGATCCATTGCGTCGTCTACCTTTCCTTGAGTTGGATGCAAGTGGTTGTGAGCGCACGTGTGTGGCACGTGCCCGTCCGACACAGCCCGGCGTCGTCTCAGCTCAGACGACGCCGGGCTTATTGGTTGGTTCGTCCTAGGTGCTCATCGGCAAGCGCCTTTCCCCGAGTCTCCGCGGGAAGAGCTCCGGCGCGGTGACGTCGATCCGCCAGCAGGCCGCGGCTCGTTGCGGACCGATCGGCAGGAGCGGCGGGGCCTCCGCCTTGCAGCGATCGTCCGAGTAGGGGCAGCGAGGGCTGAAGCGGCAGCCGGTCGAGGTCGAGAGGGCGCTCGAGGCCTGACGTGAGCCCTGCAACAGGAGCTCGTCAACCGAAGCGCCGAGTCGGTCCGGATCGGGGGCGGCGGCCAGCAGCAACTGGCTGTACGGGTGCGCAGGGTGCTGCGTCAGCTCCTCCGAGGGGCCGCGCTCGACGATCTCCCCTGCGTACATGACGAGTGTCTCGTCGGCGAAATAGCGCGCCGAGGCGATGTCGTGGGTGATGTAGAGGACGGTGAGCTGAAAGCGCTTCCGGAGCTGGTCGATGACGTCCAGGACCTCGAGCCGGATCGAGACGTCGAGCATCGAGACCGGCTCGTCTGCCAGCAGCACGCGTGGCTTGACCGCGAGCGCGCGCGCGATCGCGACGCGCTGGCGCTGGCCGCCCGACAGCTCGTGTGGGTACCGCCCCAGGAACTGCTCTGCGGGCGTGAGGTGGACTTCCTCGAGCAGCCTCGAGAGCTCGGCCGCAACACCTGCACCCCGCTGCTCGCGCTGGTGAAGCCGCACAGCCCGCTCCAGCGGATAGCGCACCTTGTGCACGGGGTTGAGCGATGCGAAAGGATCCTGGAAGAGCAGCTGCACGTCGCGCTTGTAACGCCTGAACGCCCGGCCGCTTGATGGAGCGACGGTCTGCCCGTCGAGCAGGACCCGGCCGGCCGTTGGGACCTCCTGGCCCGCCAGGAGCTTCGCGACGGTCGACTTGCCCGAGCCGCTCTCACCGACGAGCGCGACGATCGCGGAGCGGTAGAGCTGCAGCGAGACGTTGCGTACCGCCGAGAGCACCGAGCCGTGAGGCCCCCTTCCGATCCGGAAGTCCTTCGAGAGCTCCTGCGCTTCGAGGACGAGCGGGCCGAGCCCCGCCGCAGCCGAGCGATAGGAGTCGTCCGCGGTCGCCTGGCTCATGGCGAGCTCTCGCTACCCGACTCGGAACCGACGGCGGACACGGCCATCGGCTCGGGCTCCCCGCTGAGAACGAGCGGGCAGGCGCTGATGTGGTCGGGGCTTCCCCCCGGCACCTGGAGAAGCCGCATGTCGACGCTTCGGCAGTCTTGCGTCGCAACGCGGCAACGTGGTTCGAACGGGCATCCGGCAGGGATCGTCCGCAGATCGGGCGGGGATCCGGGGATGCCGGCAAGCAGGCGCCGGGGCCCGTGAACGCTCGGGAAGGACTCGAGCAGGCCGCGGGTATAGGGATGGGCGGTCCGATGATGGATCTCCTCTGCAGTGCCCATCTCGATGACTCGACCCGCGTAGAGGATCGCGATCCGGTCGGCGATCTCGAGCAGCAGCGAGAGGTCGTGGGTGATGAAGAGCACTGCAAACTGCAGCCCGCGCTGGAGCTCGGCGATCTCCGCCAGGATCTCGCGCTGGACGACCGTGTCGAGCGCCGTGGTCGGCTCGTCCATGATCACGACCTCCGGGTCGACCGCGAGCGCCATCGCGATCATCACGCGCTGGCGCATCCCTCCGGAGAGCTCGTGCGGATAGCTCCTCAGCCGCTCGCGCGGGATTCCCACGATGTCGAGGAGCTCGCCCAGCCTGGCACGTCGTTGCTCCCGTGTGAGATCGAGGTGCGCGTCGAGCGCGTCACCGAGCTGGTCGCGGACTCGCAGCACCGGGTTGAGCGCGTTCATGGCGCTCTGGAAGACGATCGCTATCTCACGCCAGCGCAGCCGGCGGAGTTGGCGCGCACTCTGCTCCAGGATCTCGACGCCTTCGGGGCCGACCCGCTGCCCCCGATAGATGACGCTCCCACCGGTGATCACCGCCGGCGGGCGCAAGAGCCGGCAGGCTCCGAGCGCAAGGCTCGACTTTCCCGAACCGCTCTCGCCCGCGAGGCCGACGACCTCTCCCGGCGCCAGCGTCAGGTCGACGTGCTGCACCGCCTTCACCTCGCCGGTCGGGACGGCGAACGAGATCGACAGATCGCGGATCTCCAGCACCGGCTTCGCGGGCGCGGCGGCCTCGGATCCAGCCGCTCGCAGGCGATCCGAGGTCGGAGCCCTGCCGGTCACACCGTACCCTCGCGCACGACCGGGGTCGGATCCGACGCCCGCGAGCTGCGGCCGCGGATCCTTCGACGTCCGGTGTTCCGCAGCCGCGGGTTACCGAGCTCGTCGAGCCCGAAGTTCAGGAGGACGAGGCTCATTCCGAGCAGCGCAGCCATCAGCCCGGGTGGCGCATACCACCACCAGGCTCCGATCTGGATCGCGCTCTGGCCCTCCGCCCAGTACAGCATCGTGCCGAGGCTCCAGCCGCTGAAGCTCGAGACACCGATGAACGCCAGGGTGACCGAGGTCAGAATCGCGTAGAGCACCACACCCACGAAGCTCGCGGCGATCAGGCTCACCTCGTTCGGCAGGATCTCGAACAGTAGGAGCCGCCACGTCCGCTCGCCACTCTCACGAGCCGCCGCGACATAGTCCCGTTTGCGCAGCGTGAGCGTCTGGGCCCGAAGCACCCGGGCGCCCCACGGCCAACCGAGCCCGCTCAGCACGATCGCAATCGGCAGCTCGCCCGAGCCTGGCGGGAGGTAGCCGAGCAGCACGATGAGCAACGGAAGCGCCGGCAGCACGAGGAAGACGTTGATGATGAGCGAGAGCACCTCATCGACCGCACCGCCCACGAAGCCGGCCGTGACGCCGAAGGCGACGGCGAGCACCGTTGCGATCACCCCGACCATCAGCGCGAGCACGACAGTCGAGCGCGATCCGACGAGCAACTGGGAGAGCACGTCCTGCCCGCTCGCCGTAGTGCCTAACAGGTGATGGAGGCTCGGCGGGAGCGCCGTCACCTGCTGCGTCGTCGCCGACGGGTCGTAGGGCGCGATCGTGGGACCGATGATCGCGACCAGCACGAAGCCCGCGAGGATGCAAGCGCCGACCTGGGCCTTCCGAGGGAGCGACCGAATTCGGCCGCGGGGCTTGTAGCGCAGGGCCGCCGGAGCGACCGGAAGCTCGACTACCGTCACAACGTCCCCCGCGTCCTGGCCCGCGGGTCCGCCAGCACATAGACCATGTCGGCGACGAGGCATGCTCCGAGCACGGCGAAGGAGATGACGAGAAAGATCCCCTGCGTCAGCGGGTAGTCGTCGGAGGTCACGGCGTTGTAGAGCGTCAGTCCCACTCCGGGATACGAGAAGACGATCTCCATCACGAGCGCCCCGGCCACGACGAACCCGATCGCGAGCGCGAACCCCGCGATGTTGGGAAGGATTGCGTTGCGCGCGGCATACGTCATCATCACGCGTCGAGAAGAGAGCCCCTTGGCCTGCGCCGCGAGCACGTAGTCCTCACCGAGCGTCGTGATCATCACGTTGCGCATCTGCAGCATCCAGCCGGCCATCGAGGTGACGACGATCGTCAGGGCCGGCAGGATCGAGTGGTAGGTCGCGCTCTCGATGAACGGCCAGTTCCAGCCCGGCAGCAGCCCCAGCGTGTAGCCCTGGCCGATCGGAAAGACGCGCCAGTGAAGCGAGAACAGTTGGATGGCGAGCAACGCGAGGAAGAAGTAGGGCATCGCCTGGAGGAACGTGAAGGCGGGAAGGCCCTGGTCCAACCAGCCGCCCCGGCGCCACGCGGCAAGGATCCCGAGCAACGTCCCGAGCACGAAGGCGATCACCGTGGCGGTGCCGATCAGGAACAGCGTCCACGGGATCGTCTGGGCGAGAATCGAGGTCACCGTGGCCGGATAGAGATTTACCGAGAGACCCAGATTCCCGTGGAAGAGGTCGCCGAGGTAGACCCAGTACTGGTGCATCAGGCTTCCCTGATGCCCAACGCCGAACTCGACGTCCAGCGCCTTCTGCGCCGACGGCAAGAGGTTCGGGTACTTCGCCATCATCGTGTCGACGGCGTTCCCGGGCATGGCGCGAGGAATGAAGAAGTTGACCGTCACCGCGACCCACGCGGCGACTGCGTAGAAGCCCAACCGACGAACAATGAACCGCACCTGCGCTCCTCTTATCGCCCACGATCTTTCTCGCCGGCATCCGACCGGGCATGAAAACGGTAACATGTTCGTTCAGAGCAGTCAAGCACGAACCGTCACCAAAAAGCCACCAACTCGGCATCGGTTGTGCATAGACAACCAGCTATTGTCTGACACAGGTGCGCGAGGAACATGTAACGTTACAAGCCTCTACCGTTACACACGAAGGAATCGGAGCTCGAGCTCACCGTGACAACAGGCAATCTGACGACAAGCCCCGAAGAGACCGCCGCCGCCAATCTGCGGCCGACGATCCGCGAGATCGCGGCCCTGGCGGGAGTCTCGACGGCAACGGTCTCACGCGTCGTGAACGGCAACGGCTATGTGGCCGAGAAGACACGCGACGCCGTCGCGGACGTCATCCGCGAGCGCGGCTACACGACGAACAGAGCCGCGCGCGCGCTCTCCAAAGGGCGGACCGGCCTGATCGGGGTGACCGTGCCGCGAATCCACCCCAGCTACTTCTCGCTCATCGTCACCGGCGTCGCCGACGCCCTCTACGAGCACGACATGCGAATCGTGCTCTGCCCGACGGCCCACGACCACGATCGGGAGGTGACGCTGCTCGAGCGCCTCGTCCACGGAACCATCGACGGCGGCCTGCTCATCCTTCCCGAGGAGTCCACCGGTGAGCTCCAGACGTTGATGAAGCACGGCTTTCGCTTCGTCGTCGTCGACCCTCGGAGAGGCATCGATGGCCCCATACCGACCGTCTCCGCAGCGAACTCCTCCGGAGCCGATCAGGCGATGCGACACCTCATCGAGCTCGGACACCGGCGCATCGCCGCGATCACGGGGCCGCGCGGGTGGCTCGCCACCCAGGAGCGCACACGCGGCTACCTGGCGGCGCTCGCCGCCGCCGGCATCGCGCCCGACGACGAGCTCGTGATCGAGTCGAACTTCGACGTCGACGGAGGACGCGCGGCAACGGCCATCCTGCTCGACTTACCCGAGCCACCCACTGCGATCTTCGCCTTCAACGACCAAATGGCGATCGGCTCGATGCAAACCGCGTTCGCCCGGAACGTACGGATCCCGGACGATCTCTCGATCGTCGGATTCGACGATACCGCCGAGGCGGAGCTTGTCACGCCCGCGCTCACGACCCTCCGCCAGCCGCTGGCAGAGATGGGCCGCATGGGTGTCAGCCTGCTCGACCGCCTGCTCGACAACCGGCAGCTCGAAGCGCTCCACGTCGAGCTCGCAACTCAGCTCATCATCCGCGCATCGACCGCCTCCCCGCATCCTAGCCACACTCCTGGCGTTCGGCGATCGATGCCCCAGCTGAGCTCCCACGAGGCATAGCCCCATCAACGCGAGGACGGCAGGAGGAGGAGATGGACAAGAGCGCGATCATCTTCCACGGGACGGGCGGTCACCCGGACTACTGCTGGTACGGCTGGCTAGGGGCGCGACTGGAAGCGCGCGGGTACGTCGTCGAGATCCCGCACTATCCCGACCTCAACCGTGACCCGATCGAGACCTTCCTTCCCACCGTGCTCGGAAGCCACGTGTTCGGTGACGGGACCGTCCTCGTGGGGCACTCGGGTGGCGCAGCGCTTCTTCTCAGCATCCTCGAGCACGTCGAGGCCCGGATCGCGCAGGCGATTCTCGTCTCGGGGTATTCGACTCCTCCCAACGCGGGCGCTGAGCCGGTGCTGCAGGCGAGCTACGACTGGGAGCGGATCAAAGCGCACGTAGGCGAGATCTACTTCGTCAACTCGATCCACGACCCCTACGGCTGCGACGCCGAGCAAGGACGGCGCATGCTCGTTCGGCTCGGCGGCACGCAGATCGTCCGTGACGAGGGCCACTTCGGAGACGCAGACGACCCCTATCCCACCTTCGAGCTTCTGGACAAGCTGATCGACTGACCCTTTCTGCGTCCACTGAGATAGCGTGGAGCAGTGCCTGGGGAGGCTACCGACACACCGCCGCAGGAATCGAGCGGCGACCAGCGCCTCGCAATCCTGCTCGCGATGGCGATGTTCGTGTTGGTGGTCGATACGTCGCTGATGAACGTGTCGATCTCGGCGGTCGTACACGATCTCGGTACGACGGCGAGCGGAGTGCAGTCGGCTATCGCGCTCGAGGCGCTCGTCTCGGCGGCGTTCATCCTGGTCGGAAGCAAGATCGGCGACCTGATCGGTCGGAAGCGCGCGTATGTGATCGGGCTGCTCGGCTACGCCGCGGGCGCTCTGTCGATGACGCTGTCACAGAGCCTGCTGCCGATTGTGATCTTCTGGGCCGTCGTCGGCGGCCTCGGCGCGGCGCTGCTCCTCCCGGCGATGCAGTCGCTGATCCACGGCAACTTTCAGGGCGCGATGCAGCGGAAGGCCTACGCGCTCGTAGGAGCGGCGGCCGCGATCGCGGCAGCGGTCGGCCCGCTGGTCGGCGGTTTCATCACGACGTTCCTCTCCTGGCGGATCGCGTTCGCGGGAGAGGTCGTGATCATCGCGATCGTGCTCGTCGGGAGCCGACGGGTGCACGATGTCCCGTACACGGGCGACCGGCGGATCGACATCGTCGGCGCGATCCTGTCGGCGGTCGGCATGGGCGGGATCGTCCTGGGGATTCTCGTCTGGGAGGAAGGGGGCGTAGCGGTCGGAGTGCTGCTCGCGGCCGGGGCAGTCAGTCTCGGCTCGCTGGCGTGGTGGCTCGTACGACGCAAGCGTGAGGGCAAGCCCGCGCTGATCGATGCGGATCTCTTCCGCTCGACGTACTTCCGTCTCGGCATCTCCTCGCAGACGCTCCAGCAGATCGCCCTCGGCGGGATGATGATCGCGCTTCCGATCTTCCTGCAGATGGTGCTCGAGTACAACGCCTTGGAGTCCGGGCTCTCGCTCGCTCCGCTGTCGTTGAGCATGTTCTTCGTCGCTCTCCTCGCCGGGAAAAAAGCCGGTAAGCGCAGCCCGGGCAAGATCATCCGAGCGGGATTCCTCTTGCTCGTGCTCGGGCTGGCGATTCTGATCCCGTTCGTGCCTCGCGTCCACTCGGGCTGGGCACTCGTCCTCCCGCTCTTGATCACAGGTTCCGGTCTCGGCCTGCTCGTCTCACAGCTCAACAACTACACACTCTCGCCGATCGAGGAAGAGCGGGTGAGCGAAGCGGCAGGCGTGAACTCGGCAGGCGGCTCCTTCGGGCTCTCGTTCGGACTCGCCTTCGCCGGGGCGATCATGCTCGCCTCGCTATCGCTGCTCTTCACGCACTACGCCGATCAGAGCAAGGTGCTCACGCCCACCGAGCAGCAACAGGTTTCGAAAGGCCTCGAGAAAAACGCCGAGGTAATGACGAACACCCATCTCGAAGAGCTGCTCGTGGGGCAGTCCGCCGACGTCAAGGCCGAGATCATTCACATCAACACGAAGGCGAGGCCCCGCGCCCTCCAACTCGCCCTGCTCGTGCCGTTCTTCGCCGCCGTGCTCGGCCTCTTGCTCGGCTTCCGGATGACGCGGCTACCCGATCCGGAGCCCTCGGCGGCAGCCGAGGGCATGCTGCTCGGCTGAGCATCACTCGCCGGACACGTTCCTCGGTGCGCTCGGAAGAGCGGTCAGCTGTACGAGGCCTGGCGGTGCTGCGCCGATTCGAGCGCGAGCCTCACGGCCGCAACGAGCGCTTTCGGCAGCTGATCCGGGCTCGCGCGGCCCACACGGCGCCAGGCACGTTCGGGCTTGCGCGCTCTGCTGCGGAACCCGAGGACGTTTTCGAAGTCCGGTTCGAGGACGATCGTGCGCCTCGCCCCGGCCCGCCGGCGGATGAGCGCGTTCAGCTTCACCTCGGCCGCCAACGGCTCGCGCCCGGGGCGCAGGTCGCTGTCGTGCACCACGACCCAGGGAACACGGGCGCGCCTGCAGATCTCGACGAAGAGCGGCAGGTTTGCCTTGCCGCCGCACTCGACGATCGAGATCTGCTCGCGATCGGCGTCGTGCCCGAGTGCGCGGAACACCAAGGGAAGAGTGATCTTCTCGGTCATCCCCTCGACCAGGATCGCGGCCCGCGAGAAGAAGAGCTCCGAACGCTCCGCGTCGAACTCACACATCACACGGAACGCGTCTTCGACATCGATCGGGCCCAGTCGCTCGACCGACGTCACGCCGAGCCCGTCGCGAGCGACGAGATTGACCTCCTCCAGCGCAGCGACGCTGAGTAGGCCCGGAGCGTGAGTGGTGAAGAAGATCTGATTGCCGCGGTCGGCGAGCCGTCGGATCACCCGGCGGAGATATCGATGCGCCTGAGGGGCGAGGAACAACTCCGGCTCTTCGATCGCGAAGACCACGCCCGAGGTCTCGGCCGCGCAGGCCTCGAGCCCGCGCACGAGAGCGACGCGCGGCGCGGGAGCCCGCGCAAGCGCCTCACGGATCAACGAATGCACGGCGTCCGCGGGCCCCGGGCCCACCGTCGCCGAGACGAGGTCGCCGCCTCGGAGCGCCGTCGGAAAGTGCACGATCGGCGGGCCCGAGGTGCGGTCGTCGAGCGAAACGGTCCGTCCGTCTGCGAGGTTCGCCTCGATCGAGAGCGCACGTTGGCCGGCCGTCAGATCAGCCGTCGATAGATCGAAGAGCGGATCGAGCAGGGCCCGCAGGGCGAAGAGCAGGTTCGACTTACCGGCGCCCGGCTCGCCGATGAACGCGCAAACCGGCCCCGGCCGGAGCACCAACCGGCGCGCTGTGCGGAAATTGACGACACGAATCTCGCTCAGCAGCGCGTCATCCACAAGACCCCCTCTCTCGAACGTCACTCCTGGACGAGCCCGAGGCTGCGGCTCAGGTGCTCGCCTCATCGGCTTCCATCCGGCCCGGTCAGCTCGGCGCGACGGGCGGCGCTACCCGGTGCGCGACCGAGACGACCTCCTCGGGTCGGATCCAGTCGTTCGAGAGCTCGATCCCTCCGGCGCGGTCGACCGCGTCGAGCATCGGCTTCGCCCACAGGTGCTCGAAGAGCACGAGCGCCGCGCTCATGTTCTTCGGCAGCGCCTGGGTGACGCGGAAGACGTCGTCCCCGTCGAAGAGGTGCCCGTCGGCGAGCTCGGCCGCGCCGGCCATCGCGCCCTTCTCGATCCCGGCCGGCCCGTCGGCCGCGTAGCCGGCGAGCGCGCCCACGTAGGAGCCGAACGAGACGGCCTCCTCCCAGTCGAGGTCGCTCGCAGTCGTCACCATCACGTTGCCGAGCCCGTCCTTGCGAACGAGCAGCAGGTCGACGATGCGCACGATCCCCGCCTTCTTCAGCTTCTCCAGCTCCGGCAGGATCTCGCCCTTGAAGCGGTTGCCGGGGAACGCGAGGCTTATCATCTGGATCGGCCCCATCGACTCCATCACGGCCGGGTCGAGCGTCCATTCCTCCGCCGAATCGTCGCCTGCGGACGAGTCGCTCTGGTTTTCGGCGTCTCCCATCTCGGTAAGCCTAAACGATCGGCTCCGAAGTCACGCGTGCGGGATGCGATGAACTTGGAATCGATGATCTGGCCTCTGACCCAGGGCACATCGAGGTACGGCAAGCTCGTGCCTACATCCGCTCGAGCTCAGCCGCGGTGTGCGGCAATTCGTGCCTGGGGCGTTCGGCCTGGCGGAGCGCGCCGACGATCTCCCGCTCGAGCGCTGCGGCGAACCTGCTCTTGCCCAGGTGATGCTCGAGCCGACCCGGATCGACTGCGAGGATGACCGATCGCTCACGCGTCCGTGCCGCGGCGATCGCAGGGCTGCCCGCGATCGTCGAGACGGCACCTGGCCGAGCGGGTCCGCGCGGCCGGTGACGCGGGGGCGCCGGCTGCGCCGGCCGCGGCTCCGGCGGCGGCGACACCTGGCCCCGACCCTCGCGAGGAGCTGCCGTTCATCCGCTCGCTCTCCTATTTCGAGCAGATCGAGCCGGATGAGCTCGAGCGTCTCACGAGGTCGCTGCGGGTGTGGGACCTCGAGGCCGGGGCGGTGCTCTTCGCCGAAGCCGCGGCAGCTCGCTCGGCGTTCGTCGTGCTGCGCGGCACGATCGAGGTCGGCAGGCGGCGCGGCGAGCGGCGCCTTCGCCTCGCGACGGTCGGGCCGGGCCGGATGCTCGGCGAGCTCTCGCTGATCGACGGCGGCCCGAGGACCGCGACCTGCACCGCGCTCGAGGACGCCCGGGTGCTCGAGATCGACGACAACGTGATGCGAGGGCTTCTGGACGACCACTCGGCAGCAGGGCTCGGCTTCCTCCAGGGCGTGAACCGAGCCCTGATCGCATTCCCGGCGCGCGAGAAGCCCGCGACGCCAGAGCCTTCCCAGAAGAGAAACGCCGCGTGGCAGATCCACACCAAGCGGCCGCGGCCGCCCTTAGCTAGCCCGCGAGCCGCTGGAGGATCGGGACGGCGCGGTCGAGCGCCTTCCGTTCCTCGGGCGTGAGGCTCGCCATTGCTGCGGCCAGCCAGCTCTCGCGGCCCTGCCTGTCCTCGCGGAGAGCGGCGAGGCCCGGCTCGGCGAGCTCGATCAGGACGCGGCGCCCGTCGATCGGGTGCGGCCGGCGGCGCGACGAAGCCCGCGGCCTGCAGCTCCGCGACCGTCTGGGCCATCGACTGCGGCCGCACCCGCTCGGCGGCGGCAAGCGCGCTCGTCGTCTGCGGCCCGTCGCGCTCGAGCCGGGCGAGGACGGCGACCTGTGTCACCGGAAAGGTGTTCTCGGCACGCAGCCGCCTCACGAGGCGGCCGAGCACGACCCGAAGCTCGCTTGCCGACCGGCTCGTCTCGACAACCGCCATGCACGAGATTGTACAGGTAACCTGTACAGGTAACCTGTCTATTTCGGAGGATGCGCGCAGGATGCCGACGAACGACCGCTACAAGTGGATCGCGCTCTCGAACACCACGCTCGCCGTGCTGCTCGCGACGCTCGACTCCTCGATCCTCTTGATCGCGATGCCGGACATCTTCAGGGGGATCGGGCTCGATCCGCTCGCCCCGGGCAACAGCTTCTACCTGCTCTGGATGATCCTCGGCTTCCTGATCGTCACGAGCGTGCTCGTCGTCAGCGTCGGCCGCCTCGGCGACATGTTCGGGCGCGTGCGGATGTACAACCTCGGCTTCGTCATCTACACGGCCGCCTCGCTGCTCCTCACGATCGACTGGATGCACGGCCGCGCGGGGGCAGACTGGCTGATCGGCTTCCGGATCGTCCAGGGGATCGGGGCCGCGTTCCTGATCGGAAACTCCGCGGCGATCCTGACCGACGCGTTCCCCTCGACCCAGCGCGGGCTCGCGCTCGGGATCAACAACGTCGTCGGGATCAGCGGGCAGTTCATCGGGCTCGTGCTCGGCGGGATCCTCGCGCCGATCGACTGGCGGCTCGTCTTCCTCGTCTCGGTGCCGCCCGGGGATCTTCGGGACGATCTGGTCGTACAAGATGCTGCAGCGACACCGGCGTCCGCAGGCGCGAGCCGTTCGACTGGGCCGGCAACCTCACCTTCGCGCTCGGCCTGATCCTCGTGATGATCGGGATCACCCACGGGATCCAGCCCTACGGCGGGCATCCGATGGGCTGGACCTCGCCGTTCGTGCTCGGGACGATCGCCGACCGGGATCGTGCTGCTCGTCGCGTTCGTCGCGATCGAGCAGCGCACGGCGTTCCCGATGTTCAGGCTCTCGCTGTTCCGGATCCGCGCCTACACCTTCGGCGTGTTCTCGAGCTTCCTCTCGGCGCTCGCCCGCGGCGGGCTGATGTTCATGCTGATCATCTGGCTGCAGGGGATCTGGCTGCCGGCGCACGGCTACAGCTTCGCATCGACGCCGCTCCAGGCCGGGATCCACATGCTGCCGCTGACCTTCGGGATCCTGATCGCAGGCCCGCTGTCGGGTTTCCTCTCCGACCGCTACGGCGCGCGGTACTTCGCCACGGGCGGGATGCTCGGCTCGGCGCTCGGGTTCGTGCTGCTCGAGTCGCTCCCGATCGACTTCTCGTATCCGGAGCTCGCCGCGATCCTCCTGCTGATGGGCGATCTCGATGGGCATGTTCGCCTCGCCGAACCGAGCCGGGCGTGATGAACAGCCTCCCCGCCCGCGACCGCGGTGCCGGGGGCGGGATGAACCAGACGTTCCAGAACTCGGCGCAGGTGCTCTCGATCGGGATCTTCTTCACGCTGATGATCGTCGGGCTCGCCGGCACGCTGCACCAGACGCTCGCGGCAGGGCTCGTCTCGCACGGCGTTCCGGCGCACACCGCCGCCGCGGGTCGCCGCACCTGCCGCCCGTGTCCGTGCTCTTCGCCGCGTTCCTCGGCTACAACCCGATCGCGACCCTCGTGCCCGCCCATGTCCTCCACGGGCTTCCGCCGGCGAGCAGCGCCGCCCTGACGAGCCACGGCTACTTCGCCAATCTGATCTGCCGAGCCGTTCAAGTCGGGCTCCACGAGGCGTTCGCCTTCGCGATCGTGGCCTGCCTCGTCGCCGCCGCCTGCTCGTGGTCGCGCGGCGGCCGCTACGTCGCCGAGGAGACCCCCGAGGCTCCGGCCCCGGCCGCCGTCCCGCGGCGACCGAGGCGGGCGCGAGCCGCGCCGGCTGAGCGGCTCGCCCGGCCCGCGCCCGCATGGTTTCATGGCCTCCGTGGCAGCCGCAGTCTCGGTACGCGAGGTAGTCAAGCGCTACCCGAAGGCTCCGGTGAACGCGGTCGACGGCGTGAGCTTCGAGGTCGCGCCCGGCGAGGTCTTCGGCCTGCTCGGGCCGAACGGCGCCGGGAAGACGACCACGATCGGGGTGCTCACGACCCGGGTGCGGCCGACCGGAGGCTCGGCGTCGGTCGCGGGCGTCGACGTCGTCTCCGACCCGGTGCGGGCGCGGAGCACATTCGCGGTGATCCCGCAGCGATCGAACCTCGACCGCGCGCTCTCGATCCGCGCGAACCTCATCTTCCACGCCGCCTATCACGGCGTCCCTCCTCGCGAGCGGACGCAGCGGGCCGACGAGCTGCTCGAGCAGTTCGGCCTGCTCGACCGGGCCGACCAGAAGCCCGACCTGTTCTCGGGCGGCCAGTCGCAGCGGGTGATGATCGCCCGGGCGCTGATGCACGCGCCGCAGGTGCTCTTCCTCGACGAGCCCGCCACCGGGCTCGACCCGGCGGCGAAGCTCTTCGTCTGGGATCGCCTCCGCGAGCTTCGCGACCAGGGTGTGACGCTCGTCCTGACCACGCACGACATGGACGAGGCGGCGGCGCTCTCGGACCGGGTGGGGATCATGGATCACGGCAAGCTCCTCGCCCTCGACACGCCCGAGGCGCTGATGCGCTCCGTCCCGAGCGGCGCCACGCTCGAGCTGACGACGCAGCCGCGCGACGCCGAGGTCGCCGAGCGGATCGTCGCGGAACTCGCGGCGCTCCCCGGCGTCAAGCGTGCGGAGCGGGTCGCGGCGGATGCTTCCGAGGGCGCCGCCGGGCGCCGGCGAACGGCGACCTGCGCGTGCGGATGTACGTCACAGACGATGCGCCGCTTCTCGTCGCGCCGGCCGCCGGCGTGCTCGCCGAGCACGGCGCCACGCTCGCGGACGTGAAGCTCGGGATCCCCACGCTCGAGGACGTCTTCATCGACCTCACGGGCCGGACGCTCAGATGACCGAGCTCGCGCCGGAGCGGTTCCCGGGCAGGGCCGCGTCTTCCTCGCCGTGCTCCAGCGCGACCTCTATGTCACGTGGGGCGAGTTCCCGGTGTTCCTCGCCCAGGTGATCCTGCAGCCGTTCTTCCTGCTCTTCGTGTTCGGCAAGGTGCTCGGCAGCCTCGGCTACACGCAGCCCGGCTACGCCGACCTGCTCTTCCCGGGCCTCCTCGCGCTGACCGCGGTGATCACCAGCATGCAGACGCTGGCGTTCCCGCTCGTGATCGAGTTCGGGTGGACGAAGGAGATCGAGGATCGCCTGCTCGCGCCGATGTCGACGAGCCTCGTGGCCGCGGAGAAGGTCGTGTTCGCGGCGCTTCGCTCCCTGATCGCGACCACGCTGATGATTCCGATCGGGATCCTCGTGCTCGGCTCGATCCCGTGGCGGTGGGCGGGCTTCCCGCTCTTTCTGGTGATCCTGCTGCTCGGCTCGGTGCTCGGCTCCGCGATTGGGCTCGTGCTCGGGACGCTCGTGAAGCCGAACCGGATCAACATCGTGTTCGCGCTCGTCTTCACCCCGCTCCTCTTCACCGGCTGCAGCCAGTACCCGTGGCCCTCGCTCGACCGGCTGCCGTGGTTCCAGGTCGTGACGGCGCTGAATCCGATGACCTACGTGAGCGAGGGAATGCGCGGTGCGCTCGTGCCGGAGGTGCCCCACATCGCGCCCTGGATCTGCCTGCTCGTGCTGCCGCTCGCGATCGCGGCGCTGCTCGCGATCGGCGTCCGCGGCTTCTTCCGGCGGGCGGTGGATTGAGACGTGCCGGCGGCGTCGGCCGCGCCGCCGGCTCGTCGAGCTCCCTTCCTCAGCAGGGCTGGATCAGGGAGACGTTGAACGCCGTCCATCACACCGGTGGCACCGGTCGAGCCCTGCGGCCCGGTCGCCCCCGCTGGCCCCTGAGCCCCGGTCGAGCCGGTCTGGCCCTGAGCGCCCGTTGCTCCTACCACACCCGTCGGACCGGCCGCACCCGTGGCGCCGGTCGGACCGGTGAGGCCGGGCTGCCCCTGCTCGTTCCAGGAGGCCGCCTCCTCGAGAGAGGTGCAGTGGCTGCGAAGGTCGTAGCTCGGACGCGACGGGTCGATCAACCGCACCGTTCCCGTGAGCTTCCGCACGCAGGCGTTGTAGACGTGGTTGCCGTCAGGAATCGTCGCGTACGCGATTCCGGCGGCAGTGCCGAGCAGCACCATCGAGACGATCGCGATCAGCGCAGCCCGGCGCCCTGCCACGCGCTTCCAGCTTCCGTGCATCTCTCCCCCTCGGGTTTGACCCGCGCCGTTCCCGGCCGGATCGATTGGCACCGTGAGCGTAGGGACGCCGATCGGGAACGACAATCGCACGTTCGAGCCAAGTCTCGGAGCGGGGAGGTACCTCTGATGGGGCATTCCTCGACGGGCGTAACCGGCACGCTCGTCGGCAACTCGACGGCCGCGAGTCACGCGTCAGGCGGCGTGGTCGCCGGCTTCGCGCTCGTCGCGCGGGCCCAGTCGCCCTGCCGGTAACGCGGCCCTGCCCCGGTAGTGTTCGGGCCATGCCTTCGGCGTGGCCGGCGCTTCCGTACGAATCGTGGAGTGCTACCCGTGACACGCTGCACGCGCATACGCAACTCCTCGGCAAGCTCTCCTCGAAGCTCGGCCCACCCGAGCCACAGTTCCAGCACGGCGCGCTGCGCCTGACCGCCCGCGGCTGGGAGACGCGGCCGCTTCCGGCTCCGGACGGCTCGGGAATCTTCGGGGTGGCGCTCGACCTCCATGCGCACGAGGCGATCGTCGAGCACGGGGACGGGCGGATCCGACGAGTGCCGCTCACGCCGAACCGCTCGGTGGCCGAGGTCACGGGCGCGGTTCTCACCGCGGTGACCGAGCTCGTGGGAGCCGTCAAGCTGAGCCTGAAGCCGCAGGAGACGGCCTGGGACACACCGCTCGACGAGGACGAGGAGCACGCCACCTACGACACGGGGCAGGTTGCGGCTTACCTGGCCGCGGCCGGGCAGGCGACGACCGTCCTCGGGGCGCTGCGCGCTCCCTACCGTGGCCGTGCGACGCCGGTCAATGCCTGGTGGGGGTCGTTCGACTTCGCAGTGAGCCTGTTCTCGGGGCACGCCGCGACGCCACCGTCGACCGGCTTCATCGACCGCAATGCCATGGACTCGCAGGAGATCGCGATTGGCTGGTGGCCCGGCGATGCCCGGCACCCCCGCGCCGCGTTCTACGGCTACGCCTACCCGTCGCCCGAAGCGCTACCGGCCGCCGACCTCTCGCCCCCGGCCGCGCGCTGGGATGGGGCGCTCGGCGAGTTCATCCTCGACTGGGACGACGTGATCGTCTTGCCCGACCCGTTCCAGGCCGCGCTCGACTTCGGCCGCTCCGTCGTCCACCGGGCCTGTGACGCCTGCGAGTGGGATCCGGAGCTCGCGGCGAGCTTCGACAGCAGCCCCCCGCCGATCGCCTGAGGAGGTCGATGGGCGGCCGCCCGTCCGGGAGCTCGACCGCCCATCAGTGACCCCGAATATCCAGACGCCGCGCCGGCGGTTCGGATAGGGCTCTCACGAAACATTCACGAATCGCGCGCGGCGTGCGAGCAGCACGAGGCGGCCCGCTCTCGCCTGCGACGAGGACGAGCACGAGCACCACGCCGGTCCCGAAGATGCTCATGCGCCGGGCACAGGCTCAATCGAGCTCCTCGAGCGCCTTGCCCGACCCGCACGGGCTCCGCGCACCGGTGTCCCGAGAGGCCACGTCCAGGGACAGTCCCCGACCTTGTCCGCGGGGAACACGCCCGAGGTGGACACTGCTCTTTGGCGCATGTCCCGCAGAGCCACGGCCAGGGACTGTCCCCAGCCCGGTCCGCGGGGAACACGCCCGAGGTGGACGCCGCTCTTTGGCGCATGTCCTGCGGAGCCACGGCTGGGGACTGTCCCTGGACGTGGCTTGGGAAGAGGCCGCTCGAACGGACAACGGGCGAACCGGCTGTGGGTGGGACGGCCTCTCAGCCGTGCTGGGGCGTGAGGCGGCCAAGGACCGGCAGCGCCCGGATCGCCCGCTCCGTGACCGTCCGGGCCGGGGCCACGAGGCCCGACTGGAGCCGGCGGGCGGCGTCGAGATGATCGCCTGTCCAGAGGATCCTGACGGCGACCGCAACGGCATCGCTCTCGCCCCCGAGGTCGCGGCGCACCACCTCGACGAGCCGTGCGTTGGCGGCCTCGTCGGGCGCGAGCGCGGCCGGCACGTCGCCGTGGCCTGCGAGCGCGACGGCGAGCGTCTCGTACCAGCCCTCCACCGCGGCCGTGCTCTCGAGCAGCTCGCCGCGGGCCGCAGTGCGATCATCGCGGGAGTCGCTCCCCGCCTCGTCCCAGAGGTCGAGCACCGCCTCCGAGGTCAGTCTCAGGCTCACCACGCCGGCGACGAGGGCCGAAACCTCCGCCAGCGAGACGGGCTTTGCGCCGCGTTCGGCGAGATAGCTCCGGAAGGCATCGTCGAGCCGCCGGGCCGCGCCCGCGGCCCGAAGCGACTCCACCGAGGGCGCAGGGCGGCCCGGCATCCCCACGTCGCAGCAGCCGAGCGCGAACCCGACCGCCGCCGCGAGAAACCGTGCGCTCTCGACATACGCCTCGGAGAGCGCCCGCCCGAGCGCAGCGCCCGCCCCGCGCGGCCAGAAGAGCACCCCAACCGCGAGGCTCACCGCGCAGCCGAGCGCGACGTCCTCGATCCGCACGAGCCCGACCCGCCACCCCGCGGGCTGGATGATGTTGAAGAGCAGGACGATCGTCACCGTGAACGCCGCCTGACCGGCGACAAAGGAGACGGCGGCGGGCGCGACGGCCGCAAGGAAGACTGCAAGCGGGAGCAGGAACCAGATGAACGTCGTGTCCTTCCCGATCGCCTCGAGCAGGAGCGCGCCGACGAAGAAGCCGATCGCGGTGCCCGCGAGCCCGCGGATGATGTTCTGCCCGGTCGCGAGCGCATTCGACCGGAGCACCGAGAGCGTGCCGAGCACGACCCAGAACGCATGCTGGACGCCCGAGAGGTCGGCGACGAGGACTGCGATCGCCAGGCCGATCGCGCCGCGCAGGCTGTTGTGGAGCCATACCGAATGCCACTCGAGGTGAGCGAACGCACGTCGCTGCGCCGCGGCCAGCGGGCCGGGGAAGCCCGACGGCTGGTGCCCCAGGAGCCGGTCGGCGAAGCTCCGGCGCTCGGCCGCCGCTGCGAAAGCGACGTTGGCCGCGACCTGGGAGACCGCGAACCCGAGCTGCTGGGCGCGGAACCCCGGGTCGAGCGAATCGACGATCGCAGCCGCCCCGCCCGACCCGGCCTGCGCCGACCCGGCCGGCAGCGCCTGCGCCGCGTGCTCCTCCAGCTCGCGCAGCGCGCGCTGCAACTCCACGCCGGCTCGCTCGAGCGCCTCCGAGGCCCCGGACCGCGCCTCGAGCACGTCCGCCGCCTCCTCCAGGGCGGCCGCAGCGGCCTCCTTCACGCGGTACACCGTGGAATCGACGCCGGCGCCTTCAGGATGGGCCTGGACGACGATCGCGTTCAGCCACGTCAGCTCGTCGACGAGCCTCACGAGCGTCCTCGCGGCCGTCGTGAGCCCGGTCGGGCGGTAGGGCATGGCGAAGAAGACGCGCTGGACGCCGCGCGACCGCGCCGGCGGCGGCCTCGTGGGCCTCGTCACGGGCCTCCCGAGCTGCATCGTCACGGGCGAGGAGGTAGGAGACATCGGCCCGCAGCCGGAGGGCGAGCCCGCGGCAGGCAGCGACGACGGCGCCGCGCAGCGGATCGCGCACGGGCGCCGGCCACAGCAGCCAGATCGCGAGAAAGGCCGCGCCGGAGGCGAGCCCCCACCCCGCCAGCCTGTCCGGGACCTCGGAGGCGGGCCCCTTCAGGCACACCGGCAGGATGAACGCGAGCAGGAGCCCGACCGTGGCGCTCGCGAGCACCGAGCTGACCGCGCCGGCGAACAACACGCAGAACCCGACCACCCCCATCGCTGCTGCCGCAAGCCACGCCGAGCGCGAAGCGAGCGTTCCGACGCACACGAAGACCGCTCCCACCACAGCGAACGAGGCCTGCGCCCGGAGCCGGTCGCCCATCGGGCCGCCGAAGTCAACGAGCACGAGCGAGGCGAACGAGCCGAACGCTGCGAACACGGCCACGGCCGGGTTCGCGATCACCTTGTCGGCGAACGCGAACAGCAGCGGCATCAGGATCGCGGCGCGCCCCGCACGGCGCAACGCGGCGAGGCCCGGGTCGTGTCCCCGGTACCACGCCGCGAACCGCTGGAGCGCCGCGCCCACGTCCGTCAGTGAGCGAAGCCGCCCGCGGTCGCGTCCCGCACCGGCGCCGGCTGCTTCTCGAGATGCGGCAGCTGCCGCTCGATGTCGCTCACGAGCAGGTCCGCCAGATCGTGGCTGAAGCCCGAGCGCACGACGACCCGGAGCGCGGCGAGATCTTCGCGGTTCTTCGGGAACGTGTACGCAGGCACCTGCCAGCCGCGCTCCCGGAGCGCGTTCGAGACGTCGAACACGCGTGTAGTTGTCGATCTCGTCCCGAAGCTTGAAGGCGAACACGGGCAGCTCGTCGCCCCGCGTGATCAGCTCGAACGGCCCGATCTGCTCGATCTTCGTGGAGAGCGCCGTCGCGACGTCGCGGGCGTAGGCCTGCACCCTCTGGAAGCCCTCGAAGCCGAGCCGGAGGAAGTTGTAGTACTGCGCGACGACCTGCGCACCAGGCCGCGAGAAGTTCAGCGCGAAGGTGGGCATGTTATCGCCGAGGTAGTTGACCCAGAAGATCAGGTCCTCGGGCAGCGCCGCGGAGTCGCGCCACACGATCCAGCCGACGCCCGGATAGACGAGCCCGTACTTGTGACCCGACGCGTTGATCGAGGAGACGCGCGGCAGCCGGAAGTCCCAGTCGAGGTCGGGGTCGATGAACGGCGCGACGAAGGCGCCCGAGGCGCCGTCCACGTGCACCGGGATGTCGAGACCCGACTCGTGCTGGAACGCATCGAGCGCGGCGCAGATCTCCGCGACCGGCTCGTAGGAGCCGTCGAAGGTCGAGCCGAGGATCGCGACGACGCCGATCGTGTTCTCGTCGCAGAGCTTCACCGCCTCTTCGGCCGAGAGATGGAAGCGGTCGCCCTCCATCGGCACGAGGCGCATCTCGACGTCCCAGTAGTTCGCGAACTTCTCCCAGCACACCTGCACGTTGATCCCCATCACGAGGTTCGGCCTGTCGGCCGGCTTGCCCTCGGCCTCGCGGCGCTGCTGCCACCGGCGCTTCAGCGCGAGCCCGCCGAGCATCGCCGCCTCGCTCGAGCCGGTCGTGGAGCAACCCGTCGCCTCGTCCGCATCGGGCGCATTCCAGAGCCGGGCGAGGATGTTCACGCACCGCTTCTCGATCTCCGCGGTCTGCGGGTACTCGTCCTTGTCGATCATGTTCTTGTCGAAGCACTCGCTCATCAGCTTCTCCGCCTGGGGCTCCATCCAGGTGGTGACGAACGTGGCGACGTTCAGGCGCGCGTTTCCGTCGAGCATCAGCTCGTCGTGGATGATCTGGTAGGCGACGTCGGCGGGCATCTCGCCGGCCCCGAGCTCATGGCACGGGATCGTCGTCGCCTCGAGGCCGAAGAGCGGCGGCACCGCAAGCTCACTAGCGACTGCGGCTCGGCCACCTTGGGGTGCTTGAGGGTCATGCAGTCCTTTCGGTTGGGCTCCGCCCGAGTATCGCAGGAGCGCCGAAAGGGCCGAGTGCCCGCCCCCGGCCGCGGGCGGGCACCGGCGAAAAAGTCAGACGGTCGAGCCCCTGCCGATTCCCGCGAACAGTGCCACGATCAGCACGAGGATCAGAACGAGGAACAGGAACTTCGAGACCACGATCCCGCCGGCGAGTGCGATGACCAGCAGAAGCAGTACGAGTAGCCAGAGCATGTCGGTTTCACCTCCGTCCTTGACGACGACGGAGGGTTACCCGGCCGCGAGTCGGCCGAAACGAACGCGCTCAGTACAGACCCTCGCCCCGCGCATAACGCTCTGTGCGGGTGCGGTCGTACTCGTCGGCGTCGAACTCTCGATCGTTGAGCGAGCGGAGGATCTCGCCGGAGCTCGGTAGCTCCGATCGCTCGATCTGCT
Source organism: uncultured Actinomycetota bacterium (assembly GCA_963766565.1). GTDB lineage: Bacteria > Actinomycetota > Thermoleophilia > Gaiellales > Gaiellaceae > PALSA-600. The sequence goes on along the minus strand of CAVYAQ010000002.1, from coordinate 1,281,039 downwards.
TCTCGGCATTCCAGAGATCGGAGCGGATCAGGGCCTTTGCACACTGGGTGTAGGCCTCCTCGATCGAGACGAGGATCCCGAGCCGGGGAGCGCTGCCCCCGACCGTGCTCGGCGCGAGGAGCTCGGGGTCGTCGACGATGACCGCGCGGCCGTTGACCCGGAAAGAGTCGCCGACGCCGGGGATCAGGAACAGCAGCGCGATCCGGTCGTCCTGGAGCAGGTTGCTCAGCGTGTCGCCGATCCGGTTTCCGGGGCGGTCGGGAATGAGCAGCGTCCACTCGTCGAGGATGCGAACGAACCCGGCCGGGTCGCCGCGCGGCGAGACGTCGAGCCCGCCGCCCGGGCGTCCGGTCGCAACGCACATGAACGGCGAGCGCTCGATGAACTGCCTCGTCAGGTCGTTGAGCCTGTCCGCGATCTTCGACACGACAACCTCGGCCGGCGTGCCGAGGATCTCCCGCAGCTCGTGCTCATCCTCGATCCGGCGCCGTGCGACCATCCGCCGAAGGTACCAGCGGCTCACCCAGTTGCAAGGGCGCATCGGTGCGAAGCCGGCCGGCGCACACGACGAGGCCGGATCGCGCTGGGTTTCGAGCCCGTCCGTCCGGGTACCTCCCGGCCATGCCGTCACTCGGAGCCAAACAGGAATCGAAACGCGCCCAGAGCTCCGCTGAGCACGGCAACGAACGAGCCGTGCCGATCCGGCGAAGCCTCGCGCGCCTCGACAGTCTCCAGCAGCGGCACTCCCTGCTCGGTTTCCCCTACGCGGTCGTCCGGAAGTACTCGGACGACGGGGGTGGCTACCTCGCGGCGACGATCTCCTACTACGGCTTCTTCTCGTTCTTCCCGCTCCTTCTCGTGCTCGTGACGATCCTCGGCTACGCGCTTCGCCGCTGGCCGCACCTCGAGGGACACATCGTCGATACCGCACTCGGCCAGCTCCCGGTCATCGGGCCGCAGCTCGGCAGCAACGGACTGCACGGAAGCGGGCTCGCGCTCGCAATCGGGCTCGTCGCAGCGCTCTGGACCGGAACCGGTGTCCTGCTCGCTGCCGAGGCGGCGATGTCGCGTATCTGGGACATCCCGGCCGAAAGCCGCACGGGCTTCGTCGGGATGCGACTCCGTGCGCTGATGTTGCTCGGGCTCCTCGGCGGGGGACTCCTGCTCGCCACGGTCACCTCGGGAGCCGCCGCCTTCGGGGGAAGCCTCGGCCCGGCCGTCCGGGTCGTCGCGTTCGCGGTCTCACTCGGAGGGGACTTCCTGCTCTTCTGGCTCGCCTTCAGGCTGCTCGCGCCGCACCAGGTCCCCTGGCGGCAGCTGCGCGGCGGTGCGATCGCCGCGGCGCTCGGCTACGAGGCGCTGCAGCTCGCCGGCTCCTATTACATGACCCATACGCTCAGGCACGCCTCGGAGGTGTACGGCACGTTCGCACTCGTCATCGGGATCCTTTCCTGGATCTACCTTACGGCGACCGTCGTGCTGCTCGCGGCCGAGGCCAACGTCGTCGCCACCCGTCGGCTCTGGCCGCGGAGGATCGGCGACCTCGAGGCCGCGACCGACTCGAGCCCTGTCACCCGGCCGCTGAAAGCTCGAGCCGTACGCTGACGCACGTCCCCAGGGGCCCGGTGTCGATCGACCAGGCGTCGGCGAGGGCGTCGACGATCTCGAGGCCCCGGCCCGCGTTCCGCGGCCGCGAGCGGAGCCTCTTGATCTGGAGGCGGTCGCCGCTGTTCCGTATCTTCAGCTCCGCCCATTTCGCGTAGAGCCCGGCTTCGAGCTCGATCGGATCCCGCGTCTGGCCGTGAACGACCGCATTGTTCACGAGCTCGCTCGCGATCAGCCGGAGGTTGAACGCAAACCGCGCGTCGCTCACCCGATCCCTCAGAAGCTCGTCGATCGTCCGCCTCGCAAGCAGCGACGCCTCGAGGGTCGGCTGGAGCTGCACCGAGGCCACCGCGATCACGAGCGGCGCGGGGAGAGCAAGGTGCGCCGCTCCGGCGCGCACTCCACGGCTCACCTGAGCCCGGACCTGACGGAGGACGACGAGCTGGTCCGGGTCGTAGAGCCGCTGGCCGTTCGGGCCGCGACGGGGCACCACGAGGTGATAGCGGCGCTCCCAGCTCCGGAGCGTGCTCGGGGCGATCCCCAGCTCGCGTGCGACGGCTCCGATCTCGAGCAGGGAAGCGCTCAGCGGGGATCCTCCTGCTCCGCGACGACGCCGGCGTCTCCGAGCTTCTCGACGACCTCGTAGCCGGCCCGCCACGAGACAACACGTTCGCAGCTCGGGTCCGAGTGCCCGGGCGCGATCACGAACGTCCTCGGGTTCGAGCGGATGCTCTCGTACGCTGTGAAAGAGATCTCGATGCGTTCTGCGCACTCCTCCAGGACGCATTCACACACGACTGTGAACAGCGGCTCGGTCGTGGCGGCCGCCGCCCTGTCTTCGAGGCGCTCGTTCACCTCGCGGAAGAAGGCCTCGTTCCTGCCCTTCCGTTCGTCCGACTCGCTCATTGCGGTCGGATGATAACGTCGATTGCGCAAGTCTTGTTCAAACGTACGATGACGACGCCGCCTCCGATCTTCGAGCTGCACGCTTCGTTCGCCGGGGACATCCTGATCGTCGAGTGTGCGGGAGAGCTCGACATGGCCACCTCGCCGCAGCTCAGCGAGGCGATCGAGTCGGCTACCGGTTCGGTCCGCCGTGTCGTCGTCGATCTCTCGGCGGTGACATTCCTCGACTCCTCCGCGATGAACGCCCTCGTCCGCTCGCAACGTACACTCGCTTCCCAGGGGATCGTGCTCCGCGTCGTGAGCCCGTCCGCTCATCCTGTCCGGCGCGTGTTCGAGATCACCCACCTGACCGAGTTGCTGAACGTCGTCGACTCCCTCGACACCGCCCTGACCTGAGGCCGGCGGAACCGGTCGCGTGAAGGCCGAGACCCCTGCCGCACCGGGACGTAAGCTACCGAGCTGCTGGCCTCGTAACACTCTTGATCTGGTCGCGTCCGCCGGATTCTTGAGAATCGCCGGGCGTGGGTAGCTGGAGTCTCGCGATCATGGCGGTTCTCGTGCTCGGATACGCCGGGGTCTCCCGGCGGCTCGAGCGCACGGTCCTGACCGCACCGATCGTGTTCGTCAGCGTCGGCCTGCTGGTCGGCGGTGAGGGCCTGGGCTGGTTCGGGCTGCGAATCGGGAGCGGCGCGGTCCGCGCCCTCGCCGAGGCGACGCTGACGCTCGTCCTCTTCACCGACGCCTCGCGGATCGACCTGGCCGTGCTCCGGCGCGAAGTTGGGCTGCCGGCACGCCTGCTCGGGATCGGCCTGCCGCTGACGATCGCGGCCGGGACCGGGGTCGCGCTGCTCGTGTTCGGCGGGCTCGACTGGCCGGAGGCGCTCGTGCTCGCAATCGTGCTCGCGCCGACCGATGCGGCGCTCGGCCAGGCCGTCGTCACCGACCCGCGGCTGCCGGTGCGGATCCGGCAGGCGCTCAATGTCGAGAGCGGGCTGAACGACGGGATCTGCGTGCCGCTCCTCTTCATCGCCCTCGCCCTGGCCGAGGCGGATGACCACGCGATGACGATCCACCACGCCGTCGGGCTCGTCGCCAGGGAGATCGGCTGGGGCATCGCGGGCGGCGTCGCGGCCGGCGCGCTCGGCGCGCTCGTGCTGCGGTTCTCCCAGAGCCGGCGGCTCGTGGCCGACGACTGGGCCCAGGTGATCCCGCTCGCCGCGGCTGCGCTGTCATACGGGATCGCGGCGCCGCTCGGGGGCAGCGGCTTCATCGCCGCATTCGTCGCCGGGCTCGTGTTCGGCGTCCTCGAACGACCCTCGACCGGCGAGGTCACCTACCTCGTCGACACGACCGGCCAAGTCTTGAACGCGGTGACGCTGACCGTCTTCGGGGCGGTCGCGCTCGGGCAGGCGCTCGACCTGCTCGACTGGAGGATCGCGCTGTATGCCGTTCTCAGCCTCACCGTCGTGCGGATGGTTCCCGTTGCGCTTTCGCTGCTCGGGTTGGACGCGCGGCCGCCGACGATCGCCTTCCTCGGCTGGTTCGGCCCGCGAGGGCTGGCCTCGATCGTGTTCGCGGTGATCCTGCTGGAGGGCTCTGCGCTGCCCCAGCTCAGCCTGTTGATCCCCACGGTCGCCGTCACGGTCGGCCTCTCGGTCTTCGCCCACGGATTGACGGCGCTACCGCTCACCCAGGCTTACGCCCGCTGGTTTCAGGCCACGCCGGGCCGCGCCGAGATGGAGAGCGCGCCGGCTCATGAGCACCGCCCACGCCGCCCGGCGCGCGTTCAGCCGAGAGCGAGCTGATGCCGGAAGAGGCGGGACGCCGCGAGGAACCAGACGTGACCGCCCGCAACCGACAGCTCGCGGTACTCCCCGCCGGCGAGCCGGGCAACGGCACGGCAGTGCGCGGGCGGCGTGAGCGTGTCGGTGTCGGCCGTGACGACCGTGCACGGGATCCCGCGCCGGCGAAGCGCGTCGAGTTCCGGGCTCAGGTCGAGCGCCCGTACGGACGCCGCCAGACGTAGAGCCGCCCGCGGGGCGGCGAGGGTCGAGCCGACGCTTCGGGCCGCAGGCCGGAGCGGATAGATGCCCGAGCCGAGCTGCGAGGCGAAGTCCGCAAGGCAGGCCTTGATCGGCTTCGAGAGCGGAAGCCCCGCAGGATCGACGAGGACGAGCCGCTCGATCGGAAGCTCACCGCCGCTCGCGGCGAGGACGGCGAGCGCGGCACCGAAGGAGTGGCCGCCGACCACGAAGGGCCCGGTCCGGGAGTCGAGCTCTGAGCGCAACCACGCCGGATAGGCCGCGAACGAACCACGGCTCGTCCTGAAGCTCGGAGGCGCGAGCACCTCCCAGCCCGACGGCAGCGCATCGCGGTAGAGCGAGGGGTGTGCCCCCCAGCCCGGGATGAAGAGCGCCGGCATGAGCCGGGCAGTCTAGAGCTCTCGAGCGGCCCGGGCTCAACCCCAACAAGCTGCCGGGATTCCCGTTCCGCCGCGAACGAGCCGTGCCGAGTCCACGTAGAAGGTCGTCGTCGGCGTGCCCCCCAGCACGATCGCGGGCCTGACCATGTCGGTTCCGGCCGGAACAGCGTCGGCGAAGGTCACGAACTGCCATTTTCCAGTCAACGGTATTGCCGTCGATTGATCGACGGTGGGCGCCTGGACGGTCTCGGAGATCCACTCGATTGTCGGGATCACGGATTGGCCAGGCTCCCCCTTGACATAGAAAGAGAAGACGTAGTGCTGGTTTTCCGTCGCCGGTATGCGTCCTGCGAAATACACGCCGGAGGCGCCGCTGCCGACGGTCGCGACGCGCATCGCGGACGTCCCTCCTGGGCCGTGTCGAGCGGGCGTCCCGGTGATCGTCTCGGTTCCGGCATTTCCGACCCAGCCGGCTACGCCCGCTTCGAACCCCCCATTGGGTATCAGGTTGACGCCGTGACCTCGGCCGGTGGCGGGTGTGACGGGTGGCAGCGGCTCGAAGCGCAGAGGCGGATCGACGTGCCAGAGCGTGAGGGAGGCTCCGCCCTTGTATTGAGGACCGAGGCTCGAGAGATCGAAGCGGCCGAGGGGTGTACCGACGAGCTTCTGCCGCGAGTTGATCACCACATATGCGGGCGCGAACGGCTCGCCGTCGCTGAGGACGGCACCGCCGCGTTCAACCGCGAGTTGTCGCGGGGGGCCGAGGCCATCCGCGGGGTCGGTGTTGTCGACATACTCGACATCCCCGATATCGGTGTTGAACCATTCGGTCCAGACGGTGAGGAGGTCTTGCTGCGCTGACGGTGTGGCGCAGAGCTGGTGCGGCCCCCCGAGATAGACGAGGTTTGCGCTCGTGCCGTGTGGGAGCGTGTGATCCACCCAGGAAAGGGCTCGAGCCTGGGCACCGGATAGGCCGTCTTCGTAGTCCACGCGGCTGGTGACGGCGGCGAAGGCCAGCACAACTGTCAGGAGCGGGAACAGGGGACGTTTCGCGATCAGAAACGTTCCTGCGCCCAGAGCGGCGATGAGGATCACCCAGCCACGGAAGTGGACGGCGGGAATTCGGCCGTCCAGGGCAAGCAGGAACGACGCCGAGGGAGCATCGACATTGCCGGCTACCTGGACGGGTTTCTCGGGCAAGAGAGCTACGAGCGCCACTGCCGCGGCCGCGCATCCCGCCGAGAGCCAGAAGGGCCGTTCGAGCCCTCGCCAGAGCCAGTACGCCAGGCAGGTCAGGACGAGCGGTGTCATGTAGAAGAGGTTGCGCTCGTGGAGGCGCTGCAGGCCGTAGGGACTTGCCGAGAGCAGCGCGACCGAGGCGACCAGGCTGAGGCTCAGGCCGGCTACGACTGCTCCGGTCGAGCGAACGAGCGGCGGCGTCCCTCGTCGTACCATTCCCACGACGGCGACCGGCAGCGCTACCAGTGCGACGACGCCGAGCGACAGCTCGAACAGCGCCAGATTCCATGCGGCCCACTTGAACATGCCTCCGACCTGGTCGAGCGAACCGAACACCACGTTGTAGGAGCTCGTCGGAACGGCGATACCGGCGGCCTTCGCAGCTATCCCTACGCCGAGAACCGCGACGAACACAGAAAGCGTGGGCACGAAGCGGCGTAGCGCGACCGCGACTCCTGCCTCGTCGAACGCCGCACAGAGCACGATCGCGACGAGCGTGCCGAGAGCGACCGTCAAACCCTGCGCGCGAACGCCGACGAGCAGGGCGAGGGTAACGAGCATCGCGGCCTGACGTGGCGCTGTCGGCCGCTCCAGTGTCCAGGCGAGAACCGTGGCGTACGCCACGAACACGGGGTAGAAAAGCGACTCGGTCATGACCAGTGCCGAGTACACGGTCCACGGAACGATCACCGACAGCGCCGCCACACCCAGCGCCCAACGACGTGGAACGACACGTCGAGCCAGCACGAAGGCTGGAAACGCGGTCAGCGCCATCGAGATCGCGTTTATGACCTTGGCAACCGCGAGCGCCTCCGCCCCGTCGGCCGTCCAACGAAACGCGGGCGCCAGCACCAGCGGATAGAACGTCGAATACCCCACGTTCAGACTGCCTCGCAAGAGCGGAGCGGCATGCAGTGCCCAGCCCTTTGCCAGTCCTTCGTAGATCAACTCGTCCCCGAGTACCTCCGGGACGTGGTTCGCCTCTCCCAGGACAACACGGAACAGGGCGCCCAACGCGACAATCGCAGTCAACGCGACGAGGGTGGATACACGGGGGCGCCTCTTGCCAGGCTCGCCGGGCAGGCTGACCCACCCCACCGCTTTCCGCCGCCAGGCAACCGGCGTCAACCGACACCCGATACCGACGACGAGAAACCCGACGGCAACACCTACGACCACAACGGGGCTGAAGAACGCAAAGCCACGACGGATGAGGCGGCCCGTCACAGGCCCACCCAAAAAGCCCCACGCCACCGCGACCCCCACGACCACCCCGACCCCAACCGCCGTGGGGCCGACACGACGCGCCACGCCCGGCCCAGGTTCGATCAGATCAAGCCTTGGCCTCCATCTCAAGTCAAGCCTCGATCACCCATCGCAACCCGGGAACTGCTCCTCTCCGCTATTTCCCCCAACACGTCGTCGGAGGCTGAAAACGATACCCGCCTTCGGCAAGCGGGTCATCGCCCACCGACGCGGTCAAACGCGTGGCTCCTGCTTCGCACGAACGGAAGCCCGCGCTCCCCGTCCTGCCCAGGTTAGGCGGCGAGTTGGGTTGTGAGCTCGGAGGGAGTGCCGTGCACCGCGATCCGATAGGCGTCGCGGAGCTCGGCGAAGGAGCGCTCCCAGGTGCGGGCGGTTGCGGCGCTGCGGGCGCCCTCGCCGAGGCGGGCGCGAAGCTCGGGGTCGCCGGCGAGGCGCGCCAGGGCCTCGGCGAACGCGGTCACGTCGTCCGGCGGCACGACGAGCCCCGTTTCGCCGTGGCGGACGAGCTCGGCGGCGCCCCCGGCGGCGACTGCGACGGTGGGGAGGCCGGAGATCCCCGCCTCGAGGATCACCTGGCCGAACGTATCCGTCGTGCTCGGGAAGCAGAAGGCGTCGGCGCTCGCATACGCGGCCGCGAGCGCGACACCGCGTCGCTCGCCGAGGAAGGTCACGCCCGGGTCGGAGCGGCCCTCGAGCCGGCTTCGTGCCGGGCCGTCGCCGACAACAGCGAGCCGCGCGCCGGGCCTCGAGCGGCGGAGCTCGCCGAAGGCCTCGAGGAGCACGTCGATGCGCTTCTCGTCGGAGACCCGGCCCACCGAGAGCAGGAGCAGATCGCCACCGGCGAGCAGCTCGGAGCGAAGCGCCTCGTCGTGATGGGAGGGGCCGAAGGCCGCACCGTCGACGCCTCGCCCCCAGAGCAGCACGCGGCCGCCCGTCCTCCGTGCCGTCAGCGAGGAGAGAACGCCGAGGGTCGGAGCGAGCACGATGTCGCACTGGCCGTAGAACCAATCAACGTACTTGCCGGTGAGCTCGGCGACGACCGGGTCGCGCGTCAGCTGCAGCGCGTAGGGCCCGAGCTCCGTGTGGTAGGAGCCGACGACGGGGATCCCGAGAAGCTTCGCAGCGAGGAGCCCGGTGATCCCGATCGGGCCCGGTGTCGCGACGTGGACGATATCCGGCGCGGCGGCCTCGACACGGGCGAGGACGTCGGTGACGAGCGGGAAGCGAAGCTCGATCTGCTCGTAGGCGGGCAGCGGCATCGTCCAGTCGGTCGGCAGCGCGACGATCCCGGCCTCGCCGTCGAGACCGTCGGCGCATGCGGTCGCGATGCTGAGCGGCAGCCGCCCGCCGGCGCCCTCGGCCGCGAGGCGGCGCATGGTGCCGGCAACGCCGTTCGTCTCGGTGTAGGTGTCGGTGAAGACGATCGCGCTCGGCTCGTGGGGATCCTCGCGCGTCCCGAAGAAGGCCTTCTCGATCAGCCGCACGTCTGTACGTGCCCCCCGGTGGTGGTGCGACGAGGCGACGTACGGAACCTCGAGGGCGATCGCGAATGCTGCGGAAGCAAGACGCGTCCCGACGGAGGAGAAACCGAGCTCGCCGATCCCGCCCTCGCGGGCCCGACCACCGAGCAGCCGGACGAGCGCGCGGCTCGAGGCCTGGATCTCGTCGTGCCGGGTAGCCGCGTCGACTGCATCGTCGTCGAAGAGGGCACGGAGTTGGCCGCGGAGCAGCACGGGAGTCTCGGTCGCAGATTCTCGATAGGCATTCGCTGCGAGAGCAGCCATCGCGTGAGCGAGCTTCACGGCCGACCCGTGCGCGCCGCCCGGCTCGCCCGCCCCGGCAGCGGCGGCAGCCAGGAACTCCGAAGCCGTCGCTCCCGGCGCCGAGGTCCAGGTCTCGGCGATGTCAAGTGCGCCGTGATCGTCGGAGCCGCCGGTCAGCGCGATCCGGCAGGCATGCACCGGCTCGAGCTCGTGGCGCGCGGCGAGCTTCGTCAGCAGCCCCGCCGAGACCGACGCGGCGAGCCGGCAGGCGACGAGGTTCGACTCCTCGGGGCGCGCTCCGTTCCGGCCCTCCCAGACCGGGAAGAGCAACATCATCCGCTCGACGTGCCACTGGGTGAGCGGAGGGCCCATCCGGTAAAGCGGGTGCGCGAGCGCATGCACGAGGCAGCGCTCACGCAAGAAGGGGACGAGCTCGTAGACCGACCGCCGGTACGGCTGGAGATCGCGGTGATCCTCCTCGGTCAGATCCCAGACGAGCACGTGCAGCGGCGTGCCGTCCTCCGGAAAACAGGTGGTGACCTCGACCGAGAGAAACGTGTGCTCGAGGTGCGCGATCCTGAGCGCGCCCTCGACCGTGTTGTGGTCGGAGATCGTGACGAAATCCATCCCCCGGGCCCGCGCGACGCGGTAGATCCGCTCCGGCTCGGTGAACGATTCGCCGAGTCGCGCCCGCCTCAGCGCGTAGTTGCCGCTATCGGTCGAGAAGCGCGAGTGAACGTGCAGATCGCAGCGTGCGTTGCCGGCCGGTGAGGCGACCTCGGGCATCTGCACACGATGTAGCCGATTTCCAGGAGGTTTCCTGCGCCGACGGGGGTCTGGATACCAAATCGGCGAAGGACGTTCACCGCTTTGACCAAAAGAAGCCCTGCTCAGGGGCCGATTCCGAGCGATTCCGCGAGGGCCTCCAGCTGATGGTGGCGACTCGCCTCCGTCGTCCCGAGCCCGTCGAAGATCCTCACCGCCCGCAGGCGCGCCTCGACCCAGGCCTCCGAGCCCGCCTCGGTGCCGAGATGGCGGCGGTGAATCTCCTCGAGTCGCTCGTAAAAGCTCGCCGTCTCGAGCTCACCGGCTCTCACGGAGTTCAGGAGCACCACCAGGTCCGCTCGCATCGAATCGCCCGCCACGGCACGGCGATTCTCCTCCGCCCCGAGAGTCCGGGTGGTGAACGTCTGGTGTCAGATTGGCGTTTGCCGGAGGAGCTACGGCAGCTGCGCGCGGGTCATCCACAGCTGCTCTTCGAGCGCACGCACGACGCCGACGAGCACGTCCTGCGAGGCGATGTCGAGCGAACCGAGCTTGTCCATCCGTTCCCTGACGTGCTCGGCGACCATGTTGATCCGGTTCACGAGCTCCTCGAGGACTGCGTGGTCCTCGACGGCGCCGCGCTCGAGCGGTGAGCGGTCTCCGGCCGCGACGATGGCGTCGGCCTGTCCGTCGGGGGCATGGCCGATCGCGACTGCGCGCTCGGCGACGGTGTCGGCGAGGTCGTGCCACGAGTCGACTAGCTCGTCGAGGCGCTGGTGGAGCGGGTTGAAGCGCGGGCCGACGATGCTCCAGTGGAGCTGCTTGCCGACGAGCGCGAGGTCGATCAGCTCGAGGAGCGTCGCCTGGAGCTCTGCGCCGGTCTCCTCGCGAACGTGCTCGCCGAGGGCCGGGAGATGGGCGGTAAAAGCGGTTGAAGCCATGTCGCCTCCGTTTCGTTTCGAGTTTGGCGCTCCCGGGATCCTACGGCCAGGGAAGGGTCGCGAGCTTGACGGTGGTCATCGCGCGGATCGACTCGATCACGCCCTCCTTCGCGCCGAGCCCGGAGTGCTTCACGCCGCCGAACGGCGTCTCCTCGGTGCGGAAGCCCGGAACCTCGCACACGTTGACCGTGCCGCAGCGGAGCTCGCGGATGCAGCGGGTGATCGCGTCGAGGTCGTTCGAGACGACTCCGGCAGAGAGGCCGTAGCGCGTGCCGTTCGCGAGGGCGATCGCCTCGCCGAGATCTGCGGCGGCGATGATCGGCAGGGCGGGACCGAAGGTCTCGTCGCGGACGAGCTCGCTTCCCGGCGCCACGCGGTCGAGGACCGGTGGGACGATCTGGGCACCGGTGCGCTCACCGCCTTGGAGCAGTTGCGCCCCGTCCCCGATCGCGCTCGCGACGCGGCGCTCGACCCGGGCGGCGGCCTCCTCGTCGATGAGCGTGCCGATCTCGGTCGCCGGGTCGAGTGGGTCGCCGACCCTGAGCTTCGCGGCGCGCTCGGCGATCAGACCGGCGAGGCGCTCGGCCACCGGAGCCTCGACGATGATCCGCTTCACCGCGGTGCAGCGCTGGCCGCTGTTTCTCGTTCCACCCTCCACGGCGAGCCGCGCGGCCTCGTCGAGGTTGGCGTCGCGTAAGACGAGCAATGGGTCGTTCCCGCCGAGCTCGAGCACGACGCGGCGGTAACCGGCGCGGCCTGCGATCAGCTGCCCGATCTCGACGCCGCCCGTGAACATCACGACCTCGGTCGCCTCGTCCCCGAGCATCTCGTCGAGCACGACTTCGCGATCTCCGGTGACGACCGCGAGCGCGTCCGCCGGGTAGCCCGCCTCGAGCACCGCCCGAGCAAGCCAGAGCGCGGCGAGCGGCGTCTTCTCAGACGGCTTGAGCACGATCGGCGCTCCAGCGGCGATCGCCGGTGCCAGCTTGTGCGCAACCTGGTTCAGGGGGTGGTTGAACGGCGTGATCGCAGCGACGAGCGCGACCGGCTCACGGGTCGTGAACGCCCGCCGAGGACGGCCGTTCGCCGAGATGTCGCAGGCGAAGAGCTCGCCGTCGTCATGGAGCGCGGCACGCGCCCCGAACGAGAACACGTCGACGGCACGCGCGACCTCGTGGCGCGTCAATCCGACCTCGCCGTACCTCATCTTCGGCGGAACGAGCGCGGCCACGCCGGAGTTCTCGGGGATCGTCGAGATGGCGGACCAGCTCGCGGGTCAGTCGCTCGGCACGATCAACGACGAGCTCTACAAGATCCCCTACGGCGGCGGCCTCGTCGACGTGACCTCCGGGAACAACGGCATAGGGCCGTTCGAGAACAGCGACGGCAACACCTACAACGTGCCGGGCTTCGACGCCCTCCCGGGATATGACCTGGCAAGCGGCCTCGGAACGATCGACGCCGCCCGGTTCGTGCCGGCTCTCGCCGCCGGTGCAGGCGGCCCAGGGTCGCCGCCGGTGCTGCCGGGGCTTCCTTTCCTTGCAGGGAGCTTCGGGAATGTCGACTGCAGCGGCCCGATGACGTTCGCCGCTGTTCGTGGTGACGTGCACGTGACGCACGGGTCGTCGTGCTCGATCACGGACTCGACGATCGAGGGCAACGTCCTCGTCGATCCGGGTGGCAGCCTGACGCTCCAGGGCGTCACGGTCGGCAACGACATCCACGCCTACGGCAACGCCGTCTCGATCGGCCCGGATTCGAGCGGCAGCCCGACCATCGTCGGTAGCGATCTCGAGCTCGCAGGAGGGATCGCAGGGCCGGCGAGCGTGCTCTGCGGAGTGCAGATCGGCCACAACCTCGACGTCCACAACAACAGAAACGAGACGGTCATCGGCGTCTCTCCTACCTGCACGACCGGCAACTCGGTCGGCAACGACGCCGTCGTCCTCGCCAACCACGTGAGCGGCGCCCCGTCCGCCGTGATCGCCGGCAATACCGTCTGGCACAACCTCGACTGCCTGGGCAACACCCCGCCCCCGACGGGCAGCAGCAATACCGCCGGCCACGAGATAGGCCAGTGCGCTGCCTTCTGAGCCGACCGTGAGTGATCGCTCCGGCCCTGCCCGCGCGCCCGGGCCGGAGCTTGCACCAACCGGACCGCGAAAGCCGGCGGTCCGGTTGGCGCAAAGCAGGATCAGCGGCGGGCGGAGATCAACTCGACGAGCCGGGCGCGCACCCGGCTCAGTGCGCGGGTGTGCGAGGCGATCTCGCCGGTCGATGCGCCCCGCTCCTCCAGCAGGTCGCGGACGAGCGCGAGGCCGCGGGCGTCGAGGAGGAGATCGTCGATCTCGCGATCGAGGAGCGCCTGTGTGTCGGGTGCGAGTTCGAGCGTGGTCATGCTGCCTCCTTTACGAGTTCGAAGTCACCTGCCGGGACCGGCTCTGCAACCGGGCGCGGAGCGGGCCTGACGAGGCCTGCAGAGATTCCGGCCCCGACGAGGAGCGCGATCCCGAGCACGATCAGCCCGATCCGGAACCCGTGGTCGAGCGCGGCTCCGCTCGTCACGGTCGTTCCGTGGGCATCGGCGTAGCGGGAGGTGGCACTTGCGGCAATCGCGCTCGCGGCGGCGAGGCCGATCGCGCCGCCGATCTGGCGGCTCGTGTTCACGAGCCCGGAGGCAATCCCCGCGTCGGCTCCCCGGACGCCCGAGAGGCTCGCGATCGTGACCGGTACGAACGAGAGTCCCAGGCCCGCACCCCCGAGCACGAACGCTGGGAAGAGATCCCAGAAGTAGTGCCCGTTCTCCGGCAGCCGAACGAGCCATGCGATCGAAACGGCAGACGTGAGCAGGCCGAGCGTGAGCGTGAAGCGCACGCCGAGCCGTCCGACGATCACCTGGGCGACGTTCGAGAGCACGACCACCGTGAGCGCGAACGCCAGGAATGCGACCCCGGACTGGACAGGCGAGTAGTGCAGCACCTCCTGCAGATAGAGCGTCAGCAGGAAGAACTCCGAGAACGTGACAGCCCCGATCACCGCCATCGTCGCGTTCGCTGCAGCGAGCGTCGGGATCCGGAAGATCCGGAGGGGTAGGAGCGGCGAGGTCGTGCGAGACTCGATCACGAGGAAAAGCCCGACGAGCGCGACCGCACCCGAGATCAGGCCGATCGTCGTCGCAGAGCCCCAGCCGTCGGTAGTCGCCCGGGTCATCGCGTAGACGAGCAGCATCAGCCCGCCGGTGATCGAGGCGGCGCCGGCGAAGTCGAAGTGGCGGTGCGGGAGGTCGGCACGGCTCTCGCGGAGCAGCCACGGCGCGGCTGCGATCGCGGCGATTCCGACCGGCACGTTGATGAAGAAGATCCATGACCAGTGCAGATAGGAGGTCAGGATGCCTCCGAGCAGCACGCCGGCTGCGGCGCCGCTCCCCGAGGCGGCCCCGTAGATCCCAAGCGCCCGGTTGCGCTCGGTGCCTTCGGCGAAGGTCGTCATCAGCAGCGCCAGGGCGGCCGGAGCGAGCAGTGCCCCGCCGAGGCCCTGGAGCGCGCGGAACGCGATCAGAGAGCCCTCCGACCAGGCAAGGCCGCAAAGGAGCGAGCTCGCGGCGAACACCGAAAGGCCGGCGATGAAGACGCGGCGCCGTCCGAGAAGGTCGGCGATCCGCCCACCGAGAAGCAGAGCGCCGCCGAAGAAGATGGCGTAGGCGGTGATCACCCACTGGAGGCCCGCCGACGAGAAGCCGAGGTCGGTCTTGATCGAGGGCAGGGCCACGTTCACGATCGCCACGTCGAGGATCACCATGAACTGCGCCGTGACGATCAGGGCCAGCGCGGCCCACTTGTATGTTTTGCGTCCCGTATCGTTTCCGACTGCAATCGCAGTAGTACTCATTTGTTTCTCCTCAAGATCGTTTGGCTCGCCAACGATATCACACGACAACCGTCGGTCGCGCTACACTTTCGACACATGTCCCAGTCACCACTCACTCAGGCCTCGCTTGCTCCGACCGCGTTCCCCACGAGCGCGCCGCGCGAACTGGCTGACAACACGACCTTTCTCCTGAAGAAGCTCGGGTTCGCGGTCAAGGAGCGCTCCTACGAGGCCTACCGCGTGTCGGGCCTCAGCCCGCAGCACCACGCGGTGATGCTGCTGCTCGAGGAGGGAACGTGTGGCGCGCAGGGGGTGATCGCCGACCGCCTCGGCTACGACCGTAGCCAGCTCGTTGGCCTCCTCGACGACCTCGAGGAACGCGGCTATGTCGTGCGCAAGCGCGACTCAGACGATCGGAGACGGCACCTCGTGAACCTGACGCCGGAGGGCAAGGGCGCACTCGGGGAGTTGCGTGCGATCGCGAAGGCCGTCGAGACGGAGTTCCTCGCGCCGCTCGACTCTGAGGACCGCGCGGCCCTGCACGCGCTTCTCCTCCAACTCGTGGCCTACCACCACGCCGGTTTCCTCTCGCCCGAGAGCTAGTCGCCCCCTAGAGTCCGGTTCGTGGGCAGGCAGCTGCTGATCCTGCTGCTCGGCGACGCGACCGAAGCGGAGCTCGAGACGGCGGTCGAAGCGCACGGAGATGGTTATCCGTCCGTTTACGTCGTCGCGCCCGCGCATGTAAAGGCGCTCGAATGGCTTGCGACCGACGAGGCGCGCGCTCACGGGGAGGCGGGGGCCCGCGCGCTCGAGGCGGAGTGGCTGCTTGCGGGCTCCGCCGAGATCGGCGGCGGAGAGCCGGGGAGCTCTGATCCGATCCAGGCCGTAGCGGATGCACTCGAGCGGTTTCCCGCCGACGAGATCGTCGTCGTGGGATCGGGCGAGATCGACCCGCACCTCCTGCCGGCTCTTGCAAAGCTCGGACCGCCCGTGAGCTCGAGCGGTATCACCGTCCGTCCCGAGAGCTGGCGGACCCGGATCCGAGCGGCGACGAGCGGGCTCTCGTCCGGGCGCAACGAGAGCACGCCCTGGGTTGCCTTCGTCGGGGCGAACCTCGGGCTGCTCCTGATCGCGGTCGCGATCGCCGGCGTCGGGATGCTGATCGTCTGGCTTGCGACGTCCTTCTAGCTCGAGGGCCCGCAGCGGTGCGAGCGGAGGTACGCGGTGAGGTCGCGGGTGAGGTTGTAGACGTCGGGCGAGCCGAAGCCGGTGGCGAAGTCCCAGCCGGGCTTGGCGCTGTAGAAGCGGTTGCCGCCGATCCGGACGTCGTGGAATGCAGGGTAGGGCTGGCGGCTCGTGGCGAGGTGGTACAGGATCGGCGCGAGGAAGCAGCGGCGCTTCACATCGTGCTTCGAGGCGTATTGCTCCGCAATGAGCATCGAGGCGGCCCAGAACGGCGCAGCTGCGCTCGTGCCGCCGACCGCCTCCCAGTTCCCGTAGTCGCGAACGATCCATCCGCTCGCTGGACTGGCGCTGGCCGAGACGTCCGGCAGCACCCGACGGCCCCCGCCCGGGAGGTTTGCGGCCCGCTGCCAGCTCGGAGCGGCGTCGTGGCTGTTGATCCCGCCGCCTCCGCCCGCGTCCGAGAGCGGATTCTCCCATCCGGACTCGCTGAAGTAGCTCCCGTTGGACGAGACCGAGAGCAGCGTCCCGCCCACCGAGACGACCTGCGGCAGATCCGAGGGGAAGTCGACGCTCAGGGCGTGGTCCGAGAAGTTCTGCCGCTGGCAGTCGTAGGAGCCGCTGTCGCCGCTCGAGACGAAGACCGTGATCCCGCGCGCGACTGCGAGCTGCAGCGAACGCTCGACTGCCTGCCTGAAGGCGGCCGGGAGCGAGGAGTCACAGAGCCCCCAGCTGAAGGTCACGATCCCGGCCTTGCCGTCGGCGACGATCCGGTTGAAGACGTCAACCTCGCCCGCGGCGGTCTCCGGCGCCTCGTAGTTGATGATCTGAGCTCCGGGCGCGATCGCGCTGACGACGTCGAGGTCGAGGTCGTCCTCGCTCAGGTCGCTCACTGTCCCGCCCCCGTCCACCTTCACGTCCTCGGGTGAGGGCCCCCTGGCGCCGAACTGGGCGCGGAAGGTGGAGACGTCGCTGCTCGTCTGGCTGACGTTTGGCGGGAACGGCTCCAGCGACACGACCGCGATCGACTCGCCGGTGCCGTCGATTCCCTGCTGCCGCAGCGGCGCGAGGTCGTAGGCGATCGCGGCGTCGTCGGGACGGAGGGCGTCGTGCGGCAGGTCGGCCGGAAGCGCGACCGGGCGGTTGCTGAGCCCCACCACTCCGGTGACATACGGTCGGAGCTCGGCCGGGATCCGCGGGCGGGCCGTCGGCACGTGGTAGCGCTGCCCACTCGCAGCGCTGAAGTTGCGGAACCCGATCCGGAAGAAACGGGTGAGTGTCGCGGCGCTCGCGCGAGCGTCGAGCTCGGTGCGCTGCGGATAGGAGGCGGTGACCGCGATCCCGTTGGCGCCGAGGAGCCGCTCGATCCTCCCGATCTCTGCGGTGGGCAGGCCGTAGCGGGCTCCGAGCGCGTCGGCGCTCCGGGCAACCCTGCCCGCCGCCAGATCGCGATCGAGCAGGCGCCGGTCGAGCCTCAGGCTCAGAGCGAAGCGGATCGGCGTCCCACCTGGAGTCCTGCCGAGCGCGCCTGCTCCGACGTTGCCGACGCCGGGGCCTCCGCTTGCGAGCAACAGGGCAGCCGCCACGGCGGCGGGGAGAAGGCGGCGGTTCATCGCGGCCACTGGAGGTCGTCTAGCAGCAAATCGACGAGCTGGAACGAGGGGAACGGCGAGCTTGCGCCCTTGTGGGGCTCGTCGTTCGTGACTCCCACGACGACGACCGTCGCATGGCCGTGGCGCGCCGCCTCGAACGCGAGCTCCACCTGCGCATCCGGGCTCGGCGGCTGGTCGATCGTTGCCGAATACGTCGCGGCGGTGGCGCGGACGAACGCGAGCTCGGGCGCGAGAACGAGGTGGGCAGAAGACGAATCGCGCTCGACGCCGAGGAACTCGTCGCCGAGGCTCGAGAGCCGGTTCTGGATCGCTGCGCCGGGCGTGACGCTCGAAGGGAAGACGACGACGGCGACGACGACGAAGACACCGTCGGGCGCCTGCGCCTGGATCACGAGGCTGCGCTCTCCGCTCTGCTCGACCTTCCAGTTGTCGCCGTAGCGAAGGGCGACACCAAGGCTGCTCGTCCACGTGCTCCCCGACCGGAACATGCCCGCGAGCAGGTGCGGGGCTGCCACGGGGATCCCCGGCGGCGGCGCGGCGCATGGGACGCCCGGCTCGCAGGCGGGCTTCGGAGCGGACGGCCGCGTGACCGCGATCGCGATCGCGGCGAGCGCGACGGCCGCGGCTGCGAGGGCACCGAACGCGGCGAGCTTCGTCCCCACTCCCAGGCGCGAGCCTCGCGGCGCCCCCTCGTCATGAGGGGCAGCATCCTTCGGGAGCGCGCGGAGCGCGACGCCGCAGTGACCGCAGAAGGTGTGCGCCGGCGTTTCGTGGTTGCAGCCCGGACATTCGATGGGCGCCCCGATCGCCTTCTCGCTCGATTCCTCTCGCAGCCCGACGTGGATCATGCGGCGAAGCCAGACGAGGGCGGCGGCGCCCAGAGCGACCGTGATTCCGAGCGTCTCCCAGACTCCGAGATAGAGGGCCGCGACCGCGGCACCGACGAGTGCTGCGGCTGCGAGCGGCACCGACGCGAACGGTGAGCCGACGGGGCCGAGTACGCCCCGGTCGGGAACCGGGCAGCGGAGGCGTAGCCAGAACGACCCGGTGACGGCGGCCCCGGCCCCCGCTGCGAGCACCGGCGTCGCGACGCCCAGGGAGAGTAGCCGGGCGATCCAGAGCTCCGCGTTCCCGGCGGGCTTGAACCCGAGATGCAGGAAGCCCGCCGAGTTCGTGATCGCTTCGGCGGCGACGAGCGTCGCGCCGCAGCAGGCGCCGAAGGTGACGCCGTCGAGAAGGTCGTTGAACTTCCGGTAGGGAAGGAGGACGAGGGGCCCCGCGACGATCAGCGCGAGCGCCGCGCACGGCAGGATCACCCCGAGCCAGACGACGTTGTGCGTGCTCGGCCCGCCCTGGAGCACCGATGCGTGACTCGAGACGTTCCTCGCCGCGTAACCGAGCGCGATCCCGGCGAGGATGCCCCAGGCGACGGTGAACGCGACCACGATGAGCGGCGCGTCCTCGTAGAGGTCGACGTCCCAGAGGTAGAGCAGAAACAGGATCGGCACCGCGACGGCGGCCGCGACCAGCGCCAGCGGGAAGAGGTGCAGGAGG
The DNA here is from genome assembly GCA_963766565.1 of uncultured Actinomycetota bacterium. Taxonomy (GTDB): domain Bacteria; phylum Actinomycetota; class Thermoleophilia; order Gaiellales; family Gaiellaceae; genus PALSA-600. The sequence continues at coordinate 1,261,916 of CAVYAQ010000002.1, read as the reverse complement.
CACAGCAGGACGACGAGCCCCGAGGCTGCAAGCAGGGCCACGCGGAACGAGCGCATGTCCCCTTGCGGGAGGTGCGGGAAGATCGAGGAGACGAGCCGCGGCTGGAACCACTTCTCGTGCGGCGCGGCGGCGTATCCCGCCCGCTTCGGCGCCTCCGCTCCGAGCGGCTCGCCGCAGCAGACGCAGAACGGCTCCCGCGGTACCTTGCGGCCGCAGTTCGAACACGTGAACGGGCCGCCCGCCTCCACCTCGGCGCGAGTCTAACCCCGCCCGGCGCAGATCCCATCCGCACCTGACCAATAACGCCATGGCTGGGGACAGTCCCTGGACACGGCCGGCGCGGACATGGCCGAATCGAGGTGTCCGGCCGGTGGTGGCCCCCCGCCCGATGCGCGGCCACGCCTGCTCCACGGCAGGGCCGTAGAGCAGGCGATCCGAGTTCCGTGTCAGCCCGAGGCCCCGGACTGGCACACACCCTTCGGGAAGCCGTAGGCCTTCGTCTTCGCGCTCGCGCGGGCAAACAGCTCGAACCCCTCGTTCGTCGCCGAGAGCGCGGCGGTGAAGCGCCCGGCGACCGCGTCGGCGTGTGCGCTGCGGAACGCGGCGATGGCCGGGCCGAGGTCCGCGACGAACCCCTCGAGCAGCCCTCTCCCGGAAGGCGGCGCGTCGAGTGCTCCGAGCCCGCGACGGACGCCGCCGAGCGCGCTCGCATAGCCGGCCAGGAAAACGATCGCACGCGCGCGATCGCCCTTCGGTGCGGTCGGTGCGAACGGGTTCTGGGAGCGGGGCTCCGGGAGCGCATCCACCTTCCGCTCGGCGCCCTTGCAGATCACGGTGCCCCTGGCGATCACGGCCGCCTTCGTGAGCGGTCGAGCTCCGGCGACGGCGGGCATGGCCACCGCGGCGGCCAAAAGAAGCACGCCGGTGAGCGTTGCGATTCTGGTCATGAGTCCTCCCTGCTTCGATTGCATCAAGGCTTGCGGTGAAGCGGGGCCTTCGCATCGGCCGCCGGCACGATTCCGCCTCGCTCGCAAGAGCGATCTTCGCGCTCGGAGTTCGCCCGCGGGAGCGATGGGCGGCGTGGGCGTTCGGCGCTACCGTGAGCGGCCGTGAGACCGTTCATCCGGAGGTATGGCGACTCCATCCTGGCCGCCGGAATCGGCGCCCTCTATCTCGCAGAGGTGACCTTCGAGGCGAGCCTTGCCGGGCACCGCGCCGCAAGCGCCGCCGTCGCCGCCCTCTTCTCGGCCTCTCTGCTCTTTCGCAGAAGGGCCCCGCTCACGGCCCTTCTCGCAGGGCTCTCCGTGATCATCCTCGACAACACCGTATTGCCGGGTCTGGCCGAGGCCGGCGCGTTCCTCGTCGGAGTGATCATCGCCATCTACTCGGCCGGCCGCTGGGCACGCGGGCTCGCCGGATGGCTCTGCGGCCTCCTCGTAGCCGCGTCCATCCCGCTGGCAGCGATCGAGCCGGGCCAGCCGATCGCCTTTACCGACTTCGCCTTCTTCACGGTTTTCTTTGCCGGCCCGTTCGTCGGTGGACGAATCATCCGAGCGCGCCGGGAGCGAGAGCACCACCTCGAGGACGAGACGGCAGCGCTTCGCGCAGACCGAGACGAAAGGGCCCGCCTTGCCGTCGCCGAGGAGCGCGCACGGATCGCCCGGGAGCTCCACGACGTCGTCGCACACGGGATCAGCGTGATGGTGCTCCAGGCCCGGGGCGGCAGACGGATGCTCGAGCATTCCCCCGGCGAGACGCGGGCGGCCCTCGATGCGATCGAGCACACGGGTGAGCAGGCGCTGACCGAGATGCGGCGGCTCCTCGGGATGCTCCGGCGCGACGACGAGGAGTTCGCGCTCGCGCCGCAGCCGAGCCTGGGCCGCATCGACGAGCTCGCGGCGGCGCTGACCGCAACAGGGCTGCCTGTGGAGATCACCGTCGAAGGCGAGGCGACGGAGCTTCCCCCCGGGATCGACGTCTCGGCCTACCGGATCGTGCAGGAAGCGTTGACGAACGCGCTCAAGCACGCGGGACCGGCGCGCGCCCACGTCTTCCTTCGCTACCGCGACGACGAGCTCGAGATCGAGATCCTCGACGACGGAACGGGCGCCACCGCAATCGCCGGCTCCGGCTTCGGGCTCGACGGGATGCGCGAGCGCGTCGAGGTCTACGGCGGCGCGCTCGAATCCGGGCGGCGCCCCGAGGGCGGATATGCGCTCCGGGCGCGGCTTCCGCTCGGATCATCGCGATGATCCGCGTCCTGCTCGCCGACGACCAGAGCCTCGTCCGCGCCGGTTTCCGGATGATCCTGTCGGACGAGCACGGGATCGAGGTCGTCGGGGAGGCGGGCGACGGGATCGAGGCGGTGAGCCAGGCGCGAACGCTCGAACCCGATGTGGTGCTGATGGATATCCGGATGCCCGCTCTCGACGGGATCGAGGCGACCCGGCAGATCGTCGCCGCCCCGGACCCGCCCCGTGTCGTCGTGCTCACGACGTTTGACCTCGACGAGTACGTCTACGAGTCGCTCCGGGCAGGGGCGAGCGCGTTCCTGCTCAAGGACGCGAAAGAGCACCAGCTCGTGGCCGCGATCCGCGTCGTCGCGGACGGCGGATCGCTCTTTGCACCGTCCGTGACGCGGCGGCTGATCGAGAGGTTCGCCGTCGAGCCACAGGCAACGGCGGCACCGCCCGCGCTCGAGCGGCTGACCTCGCGCGAGCTCGAGGTCCTCCGGCTCGTCGCCGGCGGCCTCTCGAACGCCGAGATCGCGGCGCGGCTCGTCGTGAGCGAACACACGACGAAGACCCACGTCGCGAGCATCCTGCAGAAGCTTCAGCTCAGGAACCGCGTGCAGGCGGTGGTGCTCGCCTATGAGAGCGGTCTCGTCCGTCCTAGCTGACGACGCGAACCAAGAGATATACCGGTCCGGTGCGTGAGCAGGCGTAGAACGGGAACGGAACGACCTTCGACACGGTCTGGTTCGGCGGGTAGACGCGCAGTCCAGCCGCCTCGGTCATGTGGCACCGCGAGCTCGGGAAGTTGCCGGCCTCGACGATGCGCAGCGTTGCCGTCTTCGTCGCGCCGTTCGCAAGCGTGACCGTGTGTGCGGCTGTCGCCGTGTCATGACCGCCGGGACTCCCGAGCTGGTGCCCGGCGAGGTTCACACCCGAGACACCGGGATAGCCGGTCAGCGTGCACGTCGAGCCGGAGAGATTCGTGAACTCGAGCTTGTAGTAGATGCTGCCCGCCGTCCCGTCGCCGTCGGTGTTCACCCACACGACGAGGCCCGAGGTCGGGCACTTTGGCGCTTGCACCACCGCCGAACCGCCCGCGGGCACGAGAAGCACGGCCGCAGCGAGGGCAGCGGGAAGGGCGCACGAGACCAGGAACCGAGTCACGCCGGCGGAGCCTACCGCCGGTGATCAGCGATCGTGCAGGGCACGTTCACGGCGACGGAGCGTCTCACGATTCTCCTCCTCGACGAAACGGAGATTCGCATACTCGACGCGCTCCTCGTGCTCGTAGCCCAGCTCGTCCCGAGCGAAGCGGTACCACGCGGTCCAGGCCCTCGGGGCGGGCTGCGGCTCGGGCTCAGCGCCCACGATGCACCCCACGCTGGGAAGATTCGATCGTACCGTCCCGGGATCGCTGGTCACTCATCCCGTATCGACCGCTCAGGCCGCTCGCGTGAGGGTTTCCGGCTCGGGCTCGAGCCGGGCGAGAAAGGCCGGTCTCGGAGAGCGAGGTACTCGACGACGACCGAGGCGTCCTTCGCGCACGGCAGGAGCGTCTTCCACGTCGCAAGGTGGGCCGGAACGTGGAAGTCGCCGCAGGCGACGGCAGGGAGGCCCGAGTCTGCGACCCAGCGGAAGAGCGTATCGCGGTTGAAGAGCTCGAAGCGGTCGACGAGGGGCGCCCACCGCTGCGGGTCCGTCGCGAAGGCAGCGGTGTGCCGTGAAGCGCGCCGCGCCTCGGCGAGGGGATACGGGTGGGCGGCGATCAACGCCGCCCCTTGCGCGCGTGCGGCGCGCAAAGCAGGTTCGAGCCCGTCCTCGACGCCGACGAAATCGCGGAGGCCGACGGCGACCGCGTGTCCCGCAAGCGCGGGATCTTCATGCTCGAAAGTCAGCTCGAGGCCCGGGATCACGAGCAAATCGTAGAGTTTGCGAGCCCTCTCGCCCTCGCCCGTGAGCTCTTCGAGGTAGGAGGCGAAGTCGGGCTCGCGGACGCTCGCCTCGGGCTGGGTGTGATCGGTGATCGCGAGCACATCGAATCCGGCGCGGCCGTGGAGATCGCAGAGCTCGCGCATGGTCAGCGAGCCGTCGCTCCAGGTGGTGTGGGAGTGGAGCTCGCAGAGTAGGGGCGCAAGCTTCGTCGCCATCCCCTGCAGTGTGACGGTAAAAATCGGGCTTTTGCGGGCTGTTTCCGGTTTGTCACCGAAACGCCATCGCCCTGAAGCCTGGCCGCCGGGGCGTCTGCGAAGCTTCCGCACGTGCTGGCCCTGCCTCTGGCTGCGCTTGCCCTCGGTAAGCCCCCACCGTGCGGAACCGCTGCCGCGAAGGCGGCGGTGAAGGCGGCGCGGCTCACGATCCCGGCTTCGCAGTCGATCTCGAGCGAGGCCTATCGCGTCTCGCCGAGACAGGTCGACTCGGTGATCTGCATCCGCCTACCGGATGGGCGAGTCGCGATGGCGCTCACGGTGGCGAGCGGCGGCACGGCCGGCGATATCGACTGGGCGGTCTTCGTCAGCGGCCGAAACGGCTACAAGGTCTCGCTCATCCGCGGCGGCTACAAGCTCGGGCTCGTTCGCGCGGGCTCCGGCCTCGTCGAGTCGGATCCCGTCTACAAGGCTGCAGACCCGAACTGCTGCCCGAGCGGCGGCTTCGACCACACGCGGTGGAACTGGGACGGTGCGCGCTTCGCGGTCGCCCGCACCTGGCACGACTCGAGCTACACGAAGTAGCTATTCGGGCCGACGGCCCGTCATCGCCCAGACCGCATCGACCCCGAGGCCGGAGAGATCGACGGGGAGCACGATCGCGAGCCGGTTCGGGCACTCCTCGACGACGGCGATCTCGAGCGTGTCGGGCGGTTCGATCCCCAGTTCCTCGGCGACGGCCTCGCGTGGCGTTGTGAGCAGACGTTCGCGGAAGCCGGGATCGGCGAGCGCGCGGGCGACGAGGCGCGACTCGAGCGCCTGCCGCTCCGTCGAAGCTTCGCGGGACACGTGAGGACGATAACCGTCAGTAGCCGAGGCTCGCCGCGAGCTCGGCGCACGCGAGGGTCAGCCACGGGTCGACGATCCAGCCCGCGGGCAGCTCGAACCGGACCGGAAGCTCCGTCCGGCGAAGCACGGGATCGCGCATGAACCCCTGGTCCCAACCGCCTGCCGCACCGTCGGGGCCGGTGCCCGCATAGGGCGAGCGTTCGGGGTGGAGCATCGCCTCGATCGCCTCCGTGCCGGAGGTGATCGCGAGCCAATCGCAGATCCGTGGGAGCGTCACCGCCGGATCGTTCAAGACGTCCTCGGAGCGGACGCGCAACGCGCGGTCCGGCGGAAGCCGCTCGAAGAACGCCGCGATGCGGGCGTGCTGGTGGTACCAGACACCGAGGCAGAAATGGTGGAAGAGCCTCGGCTCGATCTGCCAGTAGCCGCGGTCGGACCAGGCCGCATGCATCGAGGCCGCGGTCGTCACGGGGTGGCGCGTCAGATGGAGGTAGCGCGCACGCGGGTAGGACGCGTCGAGGCGTGAGAGATATTCCTCGCGGCTCGAGTTCTCAGGCGACTTCTCGAGCCCGAGCCGCGGGCGGGCAAGGTCGAGCAGATGATCGAGGATGTCCCCCACGCCCCATTCGCGGCGATCCTCGAGGAAGCGGCTCGCGGCGGCGATCGTCTCGGGCGTCTGGCGGCCGTCATGGTGCTCGGCGAGCGCCCGCAGGAGGCCGGCGAGTCGCAGCCGCGCGGGGGGGCCCTTCCAGCCTGGCGGGTCGATGAGCAGTTCGGCCACCGTCGCCTTCCTGAAGAGCGCAAGCTCGGGGAACACGCAGAGCCGCGGATGCTGCCCGAGCATCGCCGTCACCACCGAGGAGTTCGACCGCGCGGGCGTGAGCATGAACACCGGCGCATGCCACAGCGGATCCCGCGCGGCGGGGATCGCGACGGAGAGCGGCGCCGGCGAGCCGGGCGCGGTGCCGGGCGAGCTCCCTGCTTCGCCGGTGGGATGCGCGGGCGGGGCCACCAGCCGACGATAACCACGCGCGGAGTGGCAGTGCATGGCGTCCTTGCGGGAGAAGCTCGATCGGCCATGCCGGCTAGATGGGGGTCGCTTCCCGGCGTGTCCCGCGGGGACCGGGCCAGGGACTGTCCCGAGCCGTGGCCTGCGGAGGCATGTCCCGGACGGCCACGGCGGCGTGGATCGCGTGGGCGACGGAGAATGCCCGCGATGCTCGCGCTCGCCGCTCCCGATAAGTTCCGCGGGTCGCTCGATGGCCCTGAGGTGGCTCGAGCATTCGCGGAAGGAGCACGGCGCGCCGGGTGGGAGTGCCGGATTCTGCCCCTCGCCGACGGCGGAGAGGGCACGCTCGACGCGCTCGGCGGCGCCAACCGGACGAGCCTCGTCACCGGCCCCCTCGGCAGGCCGGTCGAGGCCGGCTGGCGGCTCGACGCCGACGCGGCGGTGATCGAGGCGGCGCGGGCGTCGGGGCTTTCACTTGCGGGCGGAGCCGCGGGTAACGAGCCGGTCGCAGCGACGACGCGCGGCACCGGCGAGCTGATCGCAGAGGCGCTCGAGGTCGGAGCGACGGAGGTGATCGTCGGCACCGGCGGCTCGGCGACGACCGACGGGGGACTCGGCGCGATCGAGGCGCTCGGGTGGCGGCCGTTCGAGTCACACGTTCGTGTGGCTTACGACGTGCGCACGCCGTTCCTCGACGCCGCCGCCGTCTTCGCGCCGCAGAAAGGTGCGAGGCCCGACCAGGTTCGAGCCCTCGCCGAGCGGCTGCGCGGGCTCGCCCTGCGCTACAGCGACGAGCTCGGGATCGACGTGACCACGATCGAGGGCGCGGGAGCAGCCGGTGGGCTTGCGGGCGGCCTCGCCGCGCTCGGAGCCGAGCTCGTCCCGGGCTTCGAGCTCGTCGCGACCGAGCTCCAGCTCGAGCGTGCGCTCGGCGGAGTGGATCTCGTCATCACCGGCGAAGGGAAGCTCGACCGGACGTCATTCGACGGGAAGGTCGTCGGAGGCGTCGTCGAGGCCGCGGCGCGGCGCGGGATCCCGGCCCTCGTCGTCGTGGGCGAGATCGGTCCCGGAACCGCGCGCGTGCCTGCGATCTCCTTGCTCGAGCACTTTGGCCGCTCACGCGCCTTCGCCGAGCCGGCCGCCTGCATCGCCGAGCTGGTCGCAGCCGCGCTCGACGCCCGCGTTACTGGATGACGCCGGTCTTCAGAGCAAGCGCAACGGCGTGGGTGCGATTCCTCGCCCCGAGCTTCCGGACGATCTTGCGGACGTTCGCACGCACCGTCTCCGACGAGAGGTGGAGCTCCTCGCCGATCCGTGCGTCCGTCATCCCGTTGGAGATGCACTCGAGCACGCGCTCGTCGCGAGAGCTCAGCGTCGCCTCCTCGCTTGGAGCACGCACCAGATTTGGAATCGGCGCGGCCACGGGCAGGTCCATTCGCCCCGACCGGTCATCCTCCTTCGCGGCGCGAGCATCGGACGCCGCCCACGCCGCCCGCACGCCGCCCTGAGAAGATGCGCCGATGCAGATCGGCGACACGGCCCGGCGCTCCCGCACGATCGGCGAACGGGACATCGAGCTCTTCACCGAGCTGACCGGCGACCGCAACCCGCTCCACTACGATCGCGAGACCGCTGCCAGGAGCCGCTTCGGCGGGATCATCGTTCAGGGCGGGATCACCTCGGGGCTCCTGAATGCGGTCGTCGCCGAAGATCTCCCGGGCCCGGGGAGCGTGTTCCTGCACGTCGACTGGAACTTCCGCGCGCCGGTCCGCCCGGGTGACACGATCACCGCAGAGGTCGAGGTGCTCGAGCTCCGTGAGGACAAGCCGATCTCGACCCTTCGAACCACGATCTCGAACCAGGAGGGCATCGTCGTGCTCGACGGAACCGCCCTCGTCTACCGCGAGCCTCTCTGACTCGACGCCCGTCCGGCGAGCGAGCAACCGCCAACGCACCTCTGCTCGGGACGTTTGCGGCCGGCGGGCCTGGGAATAGTCTCGAACGGTAATACTCGCCTAGAAGGGGATACGGATGCGTGGAATTCGTCGGACGTTCCGACGCGACGAGCATCCGCGATACCCAGGGCGTCAACTCGATCGTGATCGGCCGTGCCGCGCCGCAGCTCGGGGACACCGCGACCCCAGCGTGCACGGCGGCCCGTTCACGGCACCGGTCACCGCACCGGCTCCAGGCTCGGTCCTCGTCAACGGCGACGTCGCCCATCCGGTGACGCTCACCTTCACCCAGCTGCAGGCCCTGCCCCAGGTGACGCAGACGGACTCGTTCCTTGCCGGCTCGAGCTCGACAACGGCCACCGAGACCGGCCCGACCCTGTTCGACGTCCTCGCCGCCGCGGAGCCGAAATTCCAGTTCTGCAGCGACAACGACAATGCACGCTTCTACGTCGAGGTCACCTCCTCGGAGGACGGATACGCCTCGACCTACTCCTGGGCGGAGATCGACCCGTTCCTGAACGGGAAGCAACTGCTGCTCTCGCTCTCCGAGAACGGGACCTCCCAGGTGAACGTCGGGCCGCGCCTGACGGCGCCGGGAGATGTCAAGGGCGGCCGGTACGTCTCCGGCAGCGCTGTGATCACGGTCTTCCGGGCTCCCGATGCGGGCCGGTTCCTCGGCTGCCTGCCCGTACCACCGGGCCGCCCCACCTGCCCTGGCCGTCCCACCCGTAGGCGAATACCAAGAGTGACCGAGGGGCGGGCGTCGCGAGGCCCTGCCCCTCTCATCCCGCAGTCAGCCGAGCCGCCGCCGGCTCAGGCCGCGGAACCGAAGCGGGCTACCGACCGGGCGCGCCGCCGCTCGGCCTCGACGTCCCGGTCCCGTGGCGCGGCCGAGGTGACGAGCTCCGACAGAAGCCGCTCGGTCGCAATCGCAACCGCCGCAATCGCCCGTTCGCAGGCTTCGGCGTTCGCCTTCGACGGCTTCTGCATCCCGCTCACCTTCCGCACGTACTGCACCGAGGCGAGGTGGACCTCCTCGGCGGAGGTCGGCGGCTCGAAGTTGTAGAGCGTACGAATGTTCCGACACATGGATGCCGATTCTAGGTGCTCTTGCCTTGCCGGCGTCAAGACCGCCGGGCGACGGCCCGTGAACGCCGGGGACGCCGCAATGGCGTCCCCGGCTGCACGGGCGGTGCGGATGAACTTTTACGTGGTTGTCGAAGCTGCGTCGGGTGCGTCACTCGACGCCGGCGGGACGAAGCGGCGCGGCCAGACGTGGACGCGCTTGGCGGTGAAGGTCGCCGTGGTCGGGTCGAAGCCCGGAGCCTTGAAGAAACCGTTCGCCGAGAACACGACCCCGACACCGTCGCCGACCTGCAGGTCGGAGACGCCGAGCCGCGCGCGATGCGGGCCACGGAGGTACACGGTGAAGGAGCTCACGCCGAGCGTGATCGTGCTGTTGTCGAGCACGGTGTCGTACGGGCCCGTCTGCTTGACGGCAACGGCGATGCTGCCGGTGCCCGGGGTCGTGCCGGGCGTGACCGAGGTAATGGTGCCGCCGACCCAGTGGCAGTTGCAGAAGTCGCGGATCTTCGCAGCGGTGAGGTTCGTCAGGTCGCCGCCGATCCCGACGCCGCGAACTGCGACGAGATCGCCGACCTGGATCTGTGCGAGCGCGATCGGCCGGTGGCGCGGGCCGTTGATGCGGGTGTGGTCGGAGACGGCGGCGGTCACGGTCGTGCCGTTGAGCGAGCCGTCGTTCGGGCCGGTCCAGAGGACGCCGACGCTCAGCGAATCGGCGCCGACGGCCGTGACCTGGCCGGCGAACCAGTGCTGGTGCGCATTGAAGCCCTTGATGTGGGCCGTGTTCGTGCTCGGCGTGGGTCCGTTGTCGGCGGTCGCGATGCCGGCGACGGAGAGAAACACCCCGAGAGCGAAGATGAGAATCAGTCTGCGCATGATCTTCTCCGTTCGTTCGTTGGACAATCGATGGACGCGAAGCAGTTGACTCCCGTCATTCTTGGACCGGAGCGTTAGGCACACGTCCGGCCTGTGTAAAAGGGATGCAAGGTCGGATACGCTTGCGGCTCAACGCCCGGGGAGGTCGGAATGGCCGGTTTGATGGCTCGCACGTCGGAGATCACGAAGGCGAAGTTCTCGAAGCTGCTCGACCACGCCGAGAACCCGGAAGAAACGCTCGACTACGCCTACGCGCAGCAACTCCAGCAGCTCCAGAACGTCAAGCGGGGCATCGCCGACGTCACGACCGCGAAGAACCGGCTGCAGCTCGAGGAGTCCTCGACGCAGCAGCAAATCGCGAAGCTCGACGACCAGGCGAAGCAGGCGCTCGCAGCCGGCCGCGAGGATCTCGCGCGCGAGGCACTCACACGCAAGGCCGCGATCCAGGGCCAGCTCGACGGGATCGCACAGCAGGAGGCACAGCTCGCCGACCAGCAGCAAAAGCTGATCGCCGCCGAGCAGGCGCTCCAGACGAAGGTCGAGTCGTTCCGCTCGCAGAAAGAGGTGATCAAGGCCCAGTACTCGGCCGCCGAGGCGCAGGTGAAGATCGGCGAGGCCGCGACCGGGATCGGCGAGCACATGGCAGACGTCGGGCTCGCGGTCCAGCGGGCCCAGGACAAGACGGCCGACATGCAGGCGCGCGCCTCCGCGATCGACGAGCTCACCGCCTCGGGCGCGCTCGAGGATCCGACGGCCCAGGGCGACGACCTCGACCGCCAGCTCTCGCAGATCTCGCAGGGAAGCCAGGTCGACGACGAGCTCGCGAAGATGAAGGCCGAGCTGGGCCAATCCGAGCCGGCCCAGCCAACTGCTCCCGCGGCGATCGACCCGCCCGCGGCCGGCGGTGCAGCGTGATCGTCAGGATCATGGGTGAGGGCCAGTACCGGGTCGACGACGCGCTTGCGCCCCGCCTCGCTGAGCTCGACGCGGCCACCGAGGATGCCTTCGCGGCGAACGACCAGGAGGCGATGCACGCCGCCCTTGCAGCGCTCGGCGCCGCCGTTCGCCTGAACGGCAAGCGGCTCGCGGACGACAGCCTCGACGAATCCGACTCGATCGTCCCGCCGCTCGATCTCACGCTCGAGGAAGCGCAGAAGCTGATGCACGGCGAAGGCCTCGTTCCCGACATCGCTCCGGGTAATCAGGGCTAAAGCGCTCGGGCCGTCAGGCCGATGGCAGGAGGGTGAGACGCTTCGTCGTCGTCGCGCTCGCCTCCGCCGTGCTCGCCACTCCTGCGTTCGGCGCACGCTCGTCCACGCCTGCGCCGCACGAGGGCTGGGCGAAGAAGGCGATAGCAACCGTCACGAGCCGCGGGATCTTCCCGGGAACAGCCCGGATGTTCCGGCCGGCCGATCCGCTGACCGCCGGTACGCTCCAGTCGGTTCTTGCCAAGCTTGGCGGTTCCACCGATGCGAGCGTCACGAGCCCGGGCGCCCCGGTCACGATCGAGAGGCTCGACGCGTCGTTCGTCGATGCGCTCGGCCTCGGCCCCGCAGCGGCCGATTTTCAGCGCGTCGCCACGAACGCAGGCCTCGACCCGCCGTCGCGGTTCGGGACCGAGGTGGTTGCGCGGTTCCTCGGCCTGCGCACCGATCTTCCGATCGCCGACGACGCCTACGAGCTCCAGCCCCGGCAGACCGCGACTCGCGCCGATGCCGCGTGGTCGGCCGCACGCGTGGTCTCCCTCGGGAGGGAAACGGCGACCGGAGCTCCCGCGCCGGGCCTCGATCCGCTCGCAGCCGCGGACGCGGCCGGCGGCGTCAACTACGTGCAGGGGCTCGCCACTGCCTTCGCGCTCCCGGCACTGACGCCGCTCCAGCAGGAAGTGCTCCGAACGCCCGTCTCGCTGATCGGCTACCCGTACGTGTGGGGCGGACAGGACGAGCACGTGGAGCCTGGCTTCGACTGCTCGGGCCTCGTCTGGCGCACCTTCAAGCTCGTCTCCTATCCTGACGCACCCGGGCTCACGACCGTGTTCGCCGGACGGACAGCGGCCGCGATGGCCGGCGAGGTCGCGCGGAGCAAGCGGATCGGCGCGAAGCAGCTCGAGCCGGGCGACGTCGTCTTTTTCGGAAGCGGGCCGCGCTCGAAGCCCGCTCAGATCGGCCATACCGCGATCTACCTCGGGAACGGCTGGATCATCGAGTCGGCCGGGCAGGGCGTCTCGCTCGGCTCGATGAGCTGGTACACGAGGAGCTTCGCCTGGGCCCGCCGCCCGCTCGCCGAGGCCGGGCTCGAGCCCGCTGCTACGGCGGGGTGATCGTGCCGTCGCTCGCGAACTGGAGCCGGGGCGCGCCGAAGTCCTCGTCCGAGAGGGTTCGGATGAACGAGATCGCCTGCCCGGAGCTGTCATAGGTCGGCGTTCCCGCGCCGACGAGCTCGAGCGGGATGATCTGCCCGCCGAGGAACGCGCCGCTTCCGCTCAGCCTCAACGAGATGAGCGCGCTGATCGAGAGCGTGCCGTCGACGCTCAGGGTGTTGTCGCCCGCGAGATTCCCCAGGCTGTAGACGACGAGGTGGTCGTGGTACCACTCCATCCCCCGCAGGGTGTGGGGCCCGGAGGCGAAGACGAGGCTCGCACCCGCGTCGATCATCGCGTGGGAGAAGGCACGGACATTCCCACGATCCTCGCCGAGGAACGTCTCGTCGCCCGCGGGCACGTGGTCTGCCGAGCTGCCCTCGGCGCCCGCATGCATGTAGACGAGAACCACGTCCGCCTCGGTGCGGGCCTTGCGCACGAGCGCCGCGGTTGCGCCGATGTTCAGGAGGCTCTCAGCCCACGGATACGGTGCGCAGCCGATCAGCGCGACCCGGATCCCGCCCGCATCGAGAATCGTGATCTGCCCCGGCAGGCCGACGTAGGCGAGATGGACAGACTTGAGCGCAGCGATCGTCTGGGCCTGCGCCTCCGGCCCGTAGTCGAGGGCGTGATTGTTGGCCAGGTTCATCACCGTGAAGCCGGCGCGTTTGAGCGCTCCGACCGACGCTGGATCGGCCCGAAACGTGAAGCAGCCGTTCACGCCGTAGGGGGAGCATTTCGGGGTGCCGCCCGTGGCGAGGGTGCCCTCGAGGTTGCCGAAGACGACGTCGCCGTGCAGGAAGCGCGAGATCCCGGCGAAGGTCGAATCGTCGGCACCGGCACCGGACATCGCGATGTCCCCGCCGGCGACGATCGTGAACGAGCCGGCCGCCACCTTGCGGGCCACGCTCGGGCGGAGCACCGGCTTTCTCTTCTTCTGTGCGACCGAGGCGGTGCTGGCCGTCGACGCAGGGGTAGTGGTGCTGCTCCGCGCCCGCGAGACGATCAGCGTCGTGAGCAGTGCGAGGAACGCAAAGCCGAGCACCGCCAACGCGTATCTCTTCGCCACGGCAACGACCGTACCACCCGTCCCCTTCCGCAGACTCCGGAGCAGTTCGACCGACCCCCTGCGAGGCAACGACTCACGTACGAGGCACACGGCCGACAGGCATCGCGGCACTTTCGCCGAAGTGGCCGCCTCCCCGAGAATGGGCAGTTTGCAGGGAGATCGAGGTGTTAGCGATTTGTGTCCCAACCGCCTCGCCTGCTACGGTGCTCGACCAGTGGCGTGCCGGACCCTGTCAGCAGGCCGGTCTCGTACTCGAGCGGGATCCGTGACGAGCGGGTGGCGGCTGTTGTCGGTGCTCGGCTTTGTCGTGCTCGCGGTCGGTCTGCTCGGCGTCCTCTCGGTGAGCGCGTCCCCCGCGAGCGGCAGCAACCCGATCGACGAGAAGAAGGCCGAGGCCGAGCAGGTCTACGCGCAAATCATCACGCTCGACCAGAACCTGAGCGCCGCAGACGAGAAGATCAACCTCGCAGACGTGCGGCTCGCGCAGGTTCGGTACGAGCAGAAGGTCAACCATCACGAGCTCGTCGTCGCAAGGCGGAACCTCGGCCGGAGCAGGAAGATGATCGCGAAGCGGCTCCTCAAGATCTATACCGCCTCACAACCCTCGACGCTCGAGGTGATCCTCGGCTCGCAGAATCTCTCCAGCGTGCTCGGCCGGCTCGACGACGCCAACCGCCTCTCGAGCGTCGACGGCCAGGTCGTCGGCCAGGTGCAGACCTTCAAGCACTCAGTCGTCGCGCATGCACGGGCGCTGAAGCACGATGCGACCTACGCGAGCAACCTCCTGGCGCAGCGCCGGGCCGAGCGCGCATCGGTCGCGAGCCAGATCGACGAGCGCCAGCACCTGCTCACCTCGATCAAGGGCGAGATCGCGACACTCGAGGCGCAGGAAGTCCAGCGCCAGCTCGAGGCAGCCGCCGCCGCCAAGGCGCGCGTCGCCGCCGCGCAGGCCGCACAGGCCGCGCAGGTGCAGACGACCGCCGTGGGAGCCACCGCCTCGACTCCCGAAGGCGGCGCCGTCGTCCCGGCCTCCGGCTATTCGAGCCAGGTGGTCTCGATCGCGATGTCCTACATCGGCGTCCCCTACGTCTGGGGCGGCGCGAGCCCGGGCGGCTTCGACTGCTCGGGCCTCGTGATGTACTCGTTCGCCCAACTCGGGATCTCCCTTCCGCACTCGTCCTATGCGATGTGGAACTACGGGACCCCCGTTCCCTCCGACCAGCTCCAGCCGGGCGACATGGTCTTCTTCGACGGGCTCGGCCACGTCGGGCTCTACATCGGCGGCGGCGAGTTCGTCGACGCGCCCTATACGGGCGCCTTCGTACGGGTTGACAGCCTCACGACGGGATGGGCAGCGGCCAACTACGACGGGGCGCGCCGCATAACCACATAGGCAGCTCGGTTTTCGGGATTTTCCGTCGGAGCACGGTGATCGAACCGCCGATACGGGGGAGCGGGAGTGAACACGACCGGGGCATCGAATAACGTGGGAGCAGTGAGCCGCAGGCGTCGCCGGATCCTGGTCGGGCTGATCGCCTTCGGCGGAGTCTTCTGCGTGGCCGACGCCGGCCTGCTCGTCGTGCGCTCGATGTGGCCCAAGGCGGTCATCGTCACGGGCGGATCCGGCCTCGGCCGAGTCGCGATCGCAAGCCACGGCGAGCATGTCGCGTCAGTGAGCGCATTCGACGCCTCCGGCCGGGCGGTGCCGGTCAGCCTCCGCGGACGGGTGATCGAGCCGGCTGCGAAGCTCCCGATCGGCGAGCGCGTCCACCTCGTCGCCACGGTTCAGCGCTCCAAGTGGGCCGGCTGGCTCCTCGGGAAGACCGAGCAGGTCACGGCCGTTGCGCGCACGCCCGGGTCGTTCCTGACCGCGACGATGGTGTACCCGCGCGCGGGCCACGCCGTCTCGGTGCACTTCTCGAGCCCCGTGCGGGTGGTGTGGGTCCAGGCAGCCGACGGACGGCAGAAGCGGGTCACGCTTCGGACCGCGCGCCGGACTGCTCCGATCGGCGTGATCGAGGGCGGCTCGAACCTTGCGGGCACGGCGCTTGTCGCCGGCGCTCCGCGCCGCTGGGAGGTGCTGCCGACCCCGCGCCGGATCTCATGGTTCCCGCCCGGTCCGGCGCCGAGCGTGCTCGTGCGACCGGCGCCGAAGAGCCAACTCGCCCCGTCGGCGCCGATCGTGCTCAGGTTCTCGCGCCCCGTCGACCAGGTACTGCAGGGGAGGCACCCGACGATCAAGCCGAACGTGTCCGGCTCATGGCGGCAGCCGAACGACTACACGCTCGTGTTCCAGCCGAGCGGGCTCGGGTTCCCGCTTGGACGGAAGGTGCACGTGAGGCTTCCCGAGTCGGTGCAGGTCATCTCGGGCTCCGATCCGGCGCGCTTTCGCACGCTCACCTGGCAGGTTCCGCGCGGGTCGCTCCTGCGGATGAAGCAGATGCTTGCCGACCTCGGCTACCTGCCGCTCGCGTGGAGGCCTGCGGCCCAGCCGGTCGGGCTCACGGGCGGCGCGCAGGCGCGGGCCGCGGTCGAGCCCCCCGACGGCACCTTCGCGTGGCGCTACTCGAAGACGCCGGCGGCTTTGAAGAACCTGTGGACCTCCGGCAGCGAGCGGCCGGTGCTGATCCGCGGAGCGATCATGGCCTTCGAGTCGACCCACGGGATGACGACCGACGGCTTTCCGAGCATGAGCGTCTTCCGGGCGCTCGAGCGCGACGAGCTTTCGGGCCGCCGCACGAAGGACGGCTATAGCTACGTCTACGTCAGCGAGGCGCTTCCGGAGACGTTGACGCTGTGGCACGACGGCCGAGTGATTCTCCGCTCGGCGGTCAACACGGGTATCTCCGGCCGGGAGACCGATATCGGCACGTTCCCGGTGTACCTCCACCTGACCGAGACCACGATGTCGGGCACGAACCCGGACGGGTCGCACTACAACGACCCCGGCGTCCCGTGGGTGAACTACTTCAGCGGCGGCGACGCCGTCCACGGATTCGTACGTGGGAGTTACGGCTGGCCGCAGAGCCTCGGCTGCGTCGAGGCGCCGGTCGATACCGCCGGGCAGATCTTCCCGTACGTGCAGGTCGGGACGCTCGTCACGGTCTCACCGGGCGAGAGCACGTAGGCGCGAGCGGCAGCTAGACGAAACCGCGGCCGCGGGCCGTTCGGAGCCTCACGGTGGGCCCGGCCCCGTTGAGGGCGAACTCCCCGTTCATGATCGCGCGACGGGTCGTGCTGTCGAGCTCGTCGGAGTAGGTCCAGCCGACATACCGGCAGCGGGGGCACTCCCCGGTCTCGAGCGTCGCGAGCCCGGTGACGACGCGCGTAGCACCGCAGGCGAGACACTCGATCTGGGTCGCCTCTTGCTTGATCGGCTTGCGCCGTGGGCTCGGCATCGTCTGCGCTGATCCTCCAACGACGTCATCGGCAGAGGCGGGCGCATTCATGAGCCCCGACTGCGACTCGGATGCGAGCGGAGGGCTGGCGCTCGAACGACCTCCCGGATGAAACAAACCCCGCGGCTCGGGGCCACGGGGTTCGAGATGAAGCGGAAGCGGAGAGAGAGGGATTTGAACCCTCGACGCACCTTTCAGCACGTACACGATTTCCAGTCGTGCTCCTTAGACCGCTCGGACACCTCTCCGGAAGGGATCAGGCTAGCCGGTGCGGGGCCCGGCCCGGCGACGCGGCGGTCAGTCGTGGATGCGCGCGATCAGCTCCTCGCGCCTCATCACACGGACGCGGTGGCTCGAGCGGACGAGCCGCACCTCGTAGCCCGCCTCACGAGGGTAGAGCACCTTGTCGCCGGGCTCGACCGCCCCGACATCCTGGCCGACCGCGACGACGATCCCGGTCGTGCACTGCGCCGCCTCGTTGATCGGGACGATCAGCCCCGAGGATGTCTCGGAGTCGTCGAGCGGCTGGACGACGAGGTAGTCGTCGAGCGGTTCGATCGTCACCTCGAGTCGAGACGCAGGATCGAGCATGCCCGAAGCGTACTCTCGGCGAGCTCCGAATCGCCGCGCCATCGTCACGGCCCGGGCGTGCTGGGCTGCGACCCGCAGTCGAGGTGGACATCGACACCGCCGACTGCCGACTGGGTCTTACCGTGCTGGGTCTTGGCGTCGTACTCCTGGGTCGCCTTGTCGATCGCCGTCTGGGCGTCGGCTTCGTACTGGTTGACGGCCGTCTGGAGATTCGCGGTCGCGTCGGCCCTGTCGGATCCCGTCGCCGAAACCGTCTTCGGAAGCGCCTTGATGATCGCGTCGGTCACGTCGAAGTGCATCGACTCGTGCGCCTGAATCGCCGAGCGGTACTTCGCGACGGCGGCGGTCTCGGCGGCGGTCATGTTCGGCCACGCCGGGATCGTCATCTCGGCGCTCGAGGACGGGTCGTAGTTCCAGGCCAGGTCGACCTCGGCCTTGACCGTGCCGCCCGTCTGACTCGTGCCCCGGATCTTGCCCGCCTTCGGTGCGTACACCGGCTGGGCGTCGCCGGCATCGGCTCCCGAGTTGAGCCAGGCGACGGCCGCGTTGCAGTCGTCGAAGTTCTTGGTCGTGGC
The DNA here is from genome assembly GCA_963766565.1 of uncultured Actinomycetota bacterium. Lineage (GTDB taxonomy): Bacteria > Actinomycetota > Thermoleophilia > Gaiellales > Gaiellaceae > PALSA-600. The sequence goes on along the minus strand of CAVYAQ010000002.1, from coordinate 1,243,774 downwards.
CTTGACCGAAGGCCGTTGCCCGCCGACGGTGCCGACCAGCGCTCCGGAGCCGCCGGCTTGCGGTGCCTGGGTGTTCTGTGGGTTGGCACCGTCGCGCTGGAGCAGGCCGCGGCCGAGGATCCGAGTGACACGCGCATTACCGGCGCTCTGCTGCAGCGCGAGGATCATCGCTCCGGCTCCGCCCGCAGAGAGCGGCACGGCGGATACCTCGACTGAGGCCGGGGCCTCGAACGCGGGCTTCGAGTCGAGCGCCTCGTGGGCTCCCTCGGTCATCTCCGCGCCATTAGAATCCGCCAAGCGGCCCGCAGCGATGATCCGCTGCAGGAACTGCTGCGTCCGCTGCTCGCGCGGGGCCCCGAAGATCTGCTCCGGCGTGCCCTGCTCGAGGATCACGCCGGAATCGAGGAAGCACACGCGGCTCGCGATCTCGCGCGCGAACGCCATCTCGTGCGTCGCGATCACCATCGTCATTCCACCGGCGGCGAGCTCCCGGATCACCTCGAGCACCTCACCGACGAGCTCGGGATCGAGCGCGCTCGTGACCTCGTCGAGGAGCATGAGCCGCGGATCCATGGCTAGCGCCCGCACGATCGCGACGCGCTGCTGCTGGCCTCCCGAGAGGCGATCGGGATACTCCCCGGCCTTGTCGCCGACACCGAAGCGGTCGAGGAGCTGGTGGGCGCGCTGCTCTGCCTCGGCCCGCGAGCGGCCTAGCACGGAGCGCTGCGCGAGCGTGACGTTGCGGAGAACCGACATGTGCGGAAAGAGGTTGAAGGACTGGAACACGATCCCGATCTGCCGCCGTACGCGATTCTTGTCGACGCCCTGTGACGTGATCACGTCGCCCTCGACGAGGATCCGGCCCGAGTCGATCGGCTCGATCAGGTTGACGCAGCGAAGAAGCGTCGACTTCCCCGAGCCGGACGCGCCGATGAGGCAAACCACATCGTGCTGGGCCACCGTCAGGTCGATCCCACGCAGCACCTCGTTGCGTCCGAACGACTTCGAGACGCCCTCGAGCAGGAGCGCCGCGGTCAACGGATCCCCTGTGCCTCGCGCGCGCGCCGATCGCGCGCGGCTAGCCAGTCCGTGAAGCGGGCGAGCGGGATCGTGATCGCCACGAAGAGCGCCGCTGCGGCGAGGTACGGCGTGAAGTTGAAGGTCGCGTCGACATCGATGTTCGCCTGGTTGAACGCCTCGACCGCCCCGATCGTCGAGACGAGCGCGGTGTCCTTCTGGAGCCCGATGAAGTCGTTCAGCAGGGGCGGTATCACCCGGCGCACGGCCTGGGGAAGGATCACGAAGCGGAGCGCTTGGAGACGGCTCAGCCCGAGTGAGCGGGCGGCCGCCTCCTGCGACGGGTGCACAGACTCGATCCCCGACCGGTAGACCTCGGAGACATAGGCCGTGTAGATCAAGGTAAGCGAGACGATCCCCCAGAACGTCGCCGATGTCGGGAGATGCTTCAACCCGAGTGCCGGCGCGCCGAGCCCGAGGATCGCGATCACGAGAATCGTCGGCACGCCGCGGAAGAAGTCGGCGTAGGCGATCGCGAGCGCGCGCAGCGGGAAGAAGACCGGTCCCCGCAGGCTCCGGATCACCGCGACCACGAGCGCGAACACGAGGATCAGCACCTCTGAGATGCAGAAGATCTTCACGTTGAGCTTGAACGCGTGAGCGATCCCGCCGAAGGAGTCGCGGAACTGATCCCAGTCGAAGAACGTGCTCTTCACCTCGGGCCAGCCGGGGGACCGGGTGATCACGATCGCGAGCACCGCGAAGAAGACGACCGTGCTCACAAGCGCGATCGCAACGCCACGCCGCCCGTCGCCCGCCCGCCAGCTGCCGAGGACCTTCGAGCTGCGGGCTTCTACTTCAGGACCGGCGCGCCGGTCGCCTTCGCTAGCCACTGCTGCTGGATCTTCTGGAGCTTGCCGCTGCTCTTCATCGCTGCAAGCGCTCCGTTGACGCAGCCGACGAGCGGGTTCCCCTTCGCGAAGACCATGCCGAAGTGCTCACCCCCCGCCACCGTCGGGAACTGCCCGAGGATCGTCGAGTGCGGTACCTGGGCGGCGGTGACGTAGAACGCGGTCGGGAGGTCGACGACGAGCCCGGCGATCTGGCCGTTCTTGAGCGACTGGATCGCTGCTGCGTTCTGTGGGAAGACCGACGGCTGCTTCTCCGGCTTGATCGCGCTCGTGATGAAGCCGTAGCTCGTCGTCCCGAGCTGGGCACCGAGCTTGTACGGCCTCAGGCCCGCGATGGCCTTGACCTTCGCGATCGGCGTGCCCTTCAGCACGACCAGCGCCTGGTTGACGTCGTAGTAGGAGTTGCTGAACGAGACGACCTTCGCCCGGGCCGGCGTGTAGGAGACCTGGTTGATGTCGAAGTCGAACGACTTCGGGCCGGGCGCGAACGAGCGGTTGAACGGGACGTAGACCCACTTGACCTTGCTCGGCGTGAAGCCAAGGCGGGCGGCGACCGCGTAGGCAACGGCCGGCTCGAAGCCCTTACCGGTATCCGGGTCGTTGATCTTCCACGGCGACCCTTTCGGCGTTCCGCCGGCATACCAAGGTGGGTAGGCCGGATTGTCGGTACCGACGGTGAGCGTCCCCGAGTTGACGAGCTTCAGGTTCGGTTTCGCACACGATCCCGTCGTCGCGACGATGGGCGCGCCCGAGCCGTGGGCCGCCGTGCCCGCAAGCAGGGCGGCAAGAGCAACGAAGGCGACGGCGGTCATGCGCATCCTGGCGAGGGTAGCGCATCGGTAGGCCCCTCACGGAGGGCTCAACCGGCCTCGGGCGCGCACTGGGAATCGCCCTTCATCAGGCCGTTCCAGCTGTCGTCCGCAGCGGACTGAGTGCGCTTCTCTGCCTCCGTGCCGGACCAGGGCAGGAGCCCATCTCCATCCCACTCGACAACGGGCGTGACTCCCGGCCCCATCACGCTGACCCGGTAGCGGTCACCGGGAGCAGCGGGGACCGTTGCGCGGCTCGGATATCCCGGCGGAGGCGTCTGCGGGACGAAGCTGTGGCAGAACGTCCCGCCCGGATGATGAAGCAGGATTCCGGTCTCGCGATGCCAGCCTGCCCCGTAGACGGAGTTGAAGGTGTCGATGTAGACCGTCCGCGAGTAGCGATCCTTCGGCACCCCCTTCGGCGTCGCTCCGAATCCGTATACGGGCTGCCCGTCGTAGGTGAGCCTGCCGAAGATGCCGATCGCCGAGTTGTCGTAGGTCCAGTGCACGCCCACGGCGAGTTGTGCGAGCTCGCCGGTCCAATGCGAGATGTGGAGCTCGTAGGCGGACTGGCGAGGGGTGAAGGGGCTGAACCCGAGCACCGGGAGCCGCCGCTGCCAGCTCTGGAGGGCCCAGTACGAGCCGTCGGGCGCATCGCAGGCGGCGACGAGGTAGGGCAGCGCCGGGCCGGTGTAGGGGCGGCAGCGGTTCCTGAACGTCCTCCAATAGCTCGGCTTCCGGTATCTCCCCCACCCGCCTGCGTAGTCGAAGTGGAACCGCATCTGCGGCAGCCCGGATGTCGGGGCGAGTGCGTTCACCGCACCCCAGACGAGCACGTGGCGCGGAACACCCGTTGACCGCGTGTACGTGACGAGCGCCTCGCCCTTCGCGTTCACCTCGAGGGTGGCGCCGGTTGTGTTCAGATCCGAGAACGCCTGGCTCGCGGCGGCCGGTCGCGGGCCGATTCCGAGGATGCCGAGCACTGCGACGAGGAGCCCGACGCCGGCGATGAGGTGAGCTCGCGGTTGCACCGTCATACGTCGATCCTGTGCGGGAGTTTGCACCTTGGCATGGAATCCTGCCAATGTGCTCGTCGGTCGCTACGACGTTCCGGTCTCGAACCCGGACAAAATCTTCTTCCCTGTTCCCGGCCTGACGAAACAGGATCTCGTCCTGTACTACCTCGACGTCGCGCCGGCAGCCCTGCCGCACCTGAGGCGGAGGCCGTTCCACATGAAGCGGTTCCCGAACGGGGTCGAGGGCGAGTTCTTCCACCAGAAGCGCGTTCCCGCCAAGCACCCCGCGTACGTGGACGAGGTGCCCGTTTCCTTCCCGAGCGGGCATTCGACGGTGTTCGCGGTGATCGACAACGCCGCCGCGCTCGCCTGGGTCGTGAACCTCGGGTGCATCGAGCTCCACACCTGGCACTCGCGCGTCCCCGAGATCGAGCTTCCCGATTACCTCCTGATCGACCTCGACCCGACGACCGACGGGCAGTGGCCGTTCGTGCGCGAGATCGCCCTCGTCGTGCACGAGGTGATGGACGAGCTCGGGCTGGCCTCGTTCCCGAAGACCTCGGGCGCGACGGGCCTCCATGTCCTCGCCCCGATCCGGCCCGAGCTGCGATTCCCGCACGTACGGGTGTTCGCGAAGGCGCTCGCGGAGGAGGTCGAGCGCCGGATCGGCGACCAGCGGATCGCAACGACCATCTGGCGTGTAGCCGACCGGATCGGCGTCTTCGTCGACTTCGGCCAGAACGCCCGCGACCGGACGATCGCCTGCGCCTACTCGGTGCGCCCGACTCCCGACGCTCGCGTGTCGGCCCCCCTGAGCTGGGACGAGGTCGCCGATGTCGATCCGGCCGCCTTCACGATCGAGACGATGCCGCGGCGGCTCGAAGAGGCCGGCGATCCCATGCGCGGGATGTGGGAGCAGGCGGTGTCGCTTGTACCGCGGTTCGAACAGCTCGGGCTGCCGCTTCCTTCGGACGGTTGACGTAGAGGATCTACGTGAGCCCTGCGGACGAGCCGGGCCGAAGCACAGTGATACCGATGTGCATCTCCATCACGGGGCCGAGTCGAAAAGCGAGTCGACGCCTTGGGCCGCGTCCACCCGGGCGGGTCGTAGCTCGCGCCACGTGCAATCCACCGGGTCCTTGTCGTCCCGCCAGCGGATCAGCTTCGTCCCGTGGCGGAAGCGGTTGCCCTGCACCTTGTCGTAGCGAACCTCGACCACGAGCTCGGGCCTGACGCGCGCCTCTTCGAGCGAGCCCGTGCCCCAGCGGTTCGGCTCGGCCGAGGTCCAGTCGGGGTCGTCCTCGACGAGCGGCAGCACCTTTGCAGCCACCTCGGGTCGGGTCTTCGCCGCGACCGCGCACGAGCCGACGTAGTCGAGCTCGCCGTCCTCGCCCCAGAGCCCGAGTAGGAGCGTCGCCACCTGCTCCCGGGATCCCTTCCAGCGGATCCCGGCGACCACACAGTCGGCCGTCTTGTGCTCCTTCACCTTCACCATGCCCTCACGAGACCCCGGCAGGTACGGGGCGCCGAGACGTTTTGCGATCACCCCGTCGAGCCCGAGCGACTCGAAGCGATCGAGCCAGCCGCGGGCCTCGGCGAGGTCGCGGGTGGACGGCGAGAGCCGGAAGCCGTCGGCCACTTGCTCGAGCTCGGCCCGGCGCTCGCCGAACGAGAGCTGCCAGACCGGCTCGCCCTTCCACACGAGCACGTCGAAGGCGACGAACGACGCAGGGATCTCCGCGGAGAGCCGCCGGATGCGCGATTCGGCCGGGTGAAGCCGCATCTGCATCGCGTTGAAGTCGACCGCCCCGTCACGCACGATCACGATCTCCCCGTCGAGCGCGGAGCGCGGCGGCAGCAGCTCTCCGAGCGGTCGCAGCTCGGGGAAGTACCGCAGCAACGGCCGCTCGTTGCGAGACCACAGGGCCAGTTCGTCGCCGAGGTTCTCGAGCACGCCGCGAAATCCATCCCACTTCGGCTCGTAGGCCCATCCCTCGCCGACAGGCAGCTCGCGGACGAGCTCGGCCTCCATCGGCGGGAACGGCACTTCGGGCGCGGGCACCCCCGAAGCCTACGGTTAAGCTGCGCCGCCTATGACGCGTATCGCGGTAACCGGCATCGGCACGGTCTCGCCACTCGGCCTCGATGCGCCGACGACGTGGAGCGCAGCGCTCGCGGGGCAGAGCGGGATCGACTGGATCTCGGCCTTCGACACGGACGGGCTGCCGATCCGGATCGCCGCCGAGGTCAAGGGCTTCGACCCGCAGCAGGTCGCCTCCGCGAAGGATGCCCGCAAGCTCGAACGAAACGTGCTCTTCGCTCTCTCAGCCGCACGCGAAGCGCTGGACGATTCGGGCCTCGAAGACTTCGACCCGACACGCGTCGGGATCATCTTCGGCTCGGCAATCGGAGGGGTCACCCAGATCGCGGAACAGGCGGCGATCCTGCGCGAACGAGGGCCCGACCGCGTGGCGCCGAGCTTCTTGCCGAACGTTCTCGTGGACACTGCATCCGGCCAGCTCGCGATCTCGCTGGGGATCAAGGGCGTCAACTACGCGATCGTGTCGGCCTGCGCGACCGGGTCACACACGATCGGCGAAGGAGCCGAGTTGATCAAGCGCGGCTGGGTCGACGCCGTGATCGCGGGAGGCACCGAGGCGTGCGTGGATCCGCTGATCCTCGCCGGCTTCACCGCGATGCGGGGGCTGGCCGCCGAGGACGAGCACCCACCGCGGGCCTCGAGGCCGTTCGACGCGACGCGCGCCGGGTTCGTGATCGCCGAAGGCGCAGGCGCGGTGCTGCTCGAGGACTGGGACAAGGCCCAGGCGCGCGGCGCCGAGATCTATGCGGAGGTGCTCGGCTACGGCGCCTCGAACGACGCCCACCACCTCGCCCAGCCCGAGCCCGAGGCCGAGGGCGTCGCCGCGATGATGAAAAGCGCCCTCGAGCGTGCCGGGGTTGCTCCCGAGCGCGTCGGTTACGTGAACGCCCACGGCACTTCGACCCCGCTCGGCGACATCGCCGAGACGAAGGCGATCAAGAGCGTGTTCGGCGCTCACGCCTACAAGCTCGCGGTCTCGTCGACGAAATCGATGATGGGCCACACATTCGGCGCCGCCGGCGCGATCGAGTCGCTCATGTGCATCCTCGCCCTCCGCGACGGTGTCCTGCCGCCGACGATCAACTACCGGAACCCGGATCCCGACTGCGACCTCGACTACGTCCCGAACGAGGCGCGTCACACCCAGGTCGACGTCGCCCTCTCGAACGCGATGGGCCTCGGCGGGCACAACGGCTGCGTCCTCTTCGGACGGGCCTAGCCCGGGCTCAGGGCTTGCGCCCGGTCACGGCCAGGCCCACGCCCAGGCCGACGAGAACGACGCCGCCGGCGCCGCCGATCGCCTCCAGGCGACGCGGAGATGATGCGAGGCGCCGGCCGGCCGAGCCCGCGACGAGCGCCCACATGCCGTCGCAGACGATCGCGATCGCGACGAAGACGAGACCGAGCGCCAGCATCTGAAGCGGGACGTGCCCGGCGGCAGGATCGGTGAACTGCGGGAGGATGGCGGCGAAGAACACCGCCGCCTTCGGATTGGTGACGCCGACCACGAAGCCCTCGCGCAGGATCCGTCGCCCGCTCTTCGCCGCAACCGGTCGCCCGAGCGCCGCCGCGAGCGAGCTGCGCCTCCGAAAGGTCCGGATCCCGAGCCAGACGAGGTAGCCGGCGCCGAGCAGCTCGACTGTCGTATAGAGGGCGGCCGACCTCTCCACGAGCACCCCGATCCCGAGCGCGACCGCGGCGACCTGCACGTAGACGCCCGCACAGTTCCCGAGCACGGTCGCGAGCGCTGCGCGCCGGCCGAGGACGACACCGCGGCTGATCACGAATAGCACGCTCGGCCCCGGGACCACGATCAGGACGAGCGCGGCGAGCGCGAAGGCCGCCAGGTTCGACGCGGGAATCACGGGCCGATCCTAGTGGCAGGAAGAGGCACGTCCCTAACCGGCACCCTGAGCCTGAGCGGCGTCACAGTCTCGTTCCAGTACCTGTCCCCGCTCTTCGCGCCACGGTTACCGGCCGAGTTGCAGGCACTTCGCTGTTGCCTTCCGGCCCTTCGTTGCAGTTTCGTTCCAGCCGCGTCTCACTTTCGAGGCAGTACCTGACCCCAACGTGACCCCAAACGCGGCGCGAGCCCGGAGCCGGTTCCGGATGACCAAGCCCTGAGCTCGATGGAACCAGCGGCGCCGCTCCGTACGGCTAGCGCGCGAGCCGCCACGCCCACACGAGCAGTGCCAGACCGAGGGCAAACAGCACGCCGCCGATCACAGCCCACTGCGTCTCGCCGGTCATCGCCGACCCGTGGATCGCTCCGACCCCCTGCCCGAAAAACACTCCTCCGACGAGGCAGAGCGCCAGTCCGATCGCCACCCGAGCCCACATCCCCCCGAGGATAATCGGCACGTGCGCCTGCCGCGGCCTTACACCTGGGCTCGGCTGAAGCCGCGTTGCATACACTCGAGACGCGTGTCGTACGGACCTGAGATTCGGGCGCGGCCCATCCGCTCGGCACTCACGATCGCGACCGGGCTCGTGGTCGCCGCCTCACTCATCGCTGCAGGAACGGCCGCTGCCGTCCTGCCGCCGAACCCGAAGGACCCGTGCGCGAGGGCGGGCCGCGACGTGTGCGGGACCACCGGCGTCGGCTTCTACAAGAACTATCGATACGGGGTTCGCTGGTTCGGCGACTACACGGGCGTCATCGCGGGAGCGAGCAAGAGCTTCTGCATCGATCTCGGCTACTGGTACCCGTCCGCAAAGGACAAGTACGTACTGGACGACTCGACCACCCTCGAGAACAGCCAGGGCGAGACGGTCAGCCTGCTCGATCGCGAGAGGATCGCCTATGCGACCTGGGCCTACGGCCGGAGCAGCAACCCGGATCGGCAGGCGGCCGTGATGCTCTACGTCCACTCGCTGATGGGCGATGCCCGTCCGGGCGAGGTCGACCCCGCGGGGATCGGCCCCGCAGTGGCCTCGATCGACCGGCAGATCGCGGCCGACGCCTACCGCTTCCATGGCCCGTATCGCCTCTCGAGCCGGGTGGACGGGCCGTTGAAAGCTGGGCGGCCCGCCGCCGCAACGCTGCGGATCCTCTCGGCAAGCGGAGCAGCGATGCCGGATCTCGAGCTGAAGCTGACCTCGACCGGGGTCAGCGGGGCGCCCGGAGCGGTGACGACGAACGCCCAGGGCGTCGCGCAGATCACGTTCCGTCCGACCGCCTCCGCCGGCGTCTCGATCGCTGTCGCCTCCGCACCCGTTGCGGCGAACGTCCCGGATGTCTACAAGGCGACGACCGCGGCGTCCGCGCAGAATGCCCAGCGAATCGTCACACCCACTTCCCAGCAGGTCATGGGGACGGTCACGGGCCACGTCACCAAGGGCTCGATCGCCGTGACGACGGCGGCGGCCCCGACGACTCAGGTCGCAGGACATGTCGTTCGCGATCACGTCACGATCAGCGGGGCGACTGCGGGCTGGACGGCGAAGGTCACGGTCACGGTCGACGGTCCATTCCCCTCGAGCGCCGCCGTCGCCTGCGGCAAGCCGGCATGGACCGGCAGCTTCACGACGCACGGGCCCGGCACGTACACGAGCCCGGACGCCGCCGTGAACCTGCCGGGGTGGTACGGCTTCCAGCTCCGGGTGCCGGGCGACAGCGCCAACATCGGCGTCCGAACCTCGTGCTCCGATTCCACCGAACGGTTCTTCGTCCAGGCCCAGCCGACGCTCTCCACCGCGGCGAGCGCCGCAACCGTCTCTCCGAGCACGCCGATCTTCGATCGCGTGACGGTCGGCTCGCTGGCCGGAACATCGGTGACCGCGGTCGTCGACCTGTTCGGGCCGTTTCCGAGCACCTCGGCGATCGCCTGCGGCGGCACGCCGGTCTGGAGCGGCTCGGTCTCCGCCACGGCGAACGGCTCGTACAAGACGGCGACCTTCACCCCCACCGTCCCGGGCGTCTACGCCTATCGCGCGCAGATCGACAGCACCTCCCTCATTCGAGGCTCGCAGGGTGCCTGCGCCGAGGCCGCGGAGACGACGGTGGTGTCCGCCAAGCCGATCCGTGAAGACCCACGCGAGCAGCTCGCAGGTGAGCCCCGGTGGACAGATCCGCGACGAGGTCGACGTCTCGGGGAGCGGTGCCTTCCACCTCTCGGTCACGGTCGAGCTGTTCGGGCCGTTCGCGAGCCGAGCCGGGATCAGCTGCTCCGGCACGCCGGTCGGGACCGTGAAGCTAACCGCAAAGGGCGACGGCACCTACGAGACGCAGCCGGTGACGCTCGGCAAGGTCGGCTACTACACCTTCCGCGAGTCGGTTCCCGCCACTTCCGAGAGCACGCCGTTCACCGGTAGCTGTGCCGAGACCGCCGAGACGACTCTCGTCTCGGCGCGGCCGACCGTGACGACCCTCGTCTCGGCGGACATCGTCCGCCCGGGCTCGGGACTGTCCGACCACATCCGGGTTTCGGGGCTCGGCCAGACGGAGGCTGCCGTCCAGGTCGCGCTCTACGGGCCGTTCCCATCGAGCGCGGCGATCCGGTGTACCGGAAAGCCGTACTCCCAGACTGTCGTCACCGCCCAGGGCGACGGCGACTTCCGCTCACCGCCGGTTCGGATCGTGCAGGCAGGCTTCTACGCCTTCCACGAGGCACTCGTCGGCCGGCCGAACGTCGCAGGCGCCTCGACGGTTTGCGGCGACACTGCGGAGACCTCGCTCGGCGCGCCGGCGATCATCACGGGCCGTGGCGACTCGACACACGTGATCGCGGTCAGTACGACTCCCGCCGGCGCGCCGGTGCGGATCCAGGTGCCTTCGCTCGGAATCGACGCACCGGTCATCGCTTCGGCGATCGACGTGAAACAGGGCGTCCTCGGCGTTCCTGCCGACATCGACAAGACCGGCTGGTGGTCGGACGGTGCGACCCCGCTCGACAGCACCGGAACCGTCCTGATCGCGGGCCACGTCGATAGCGCCGCTGCCGGTGCCGGGGTGTTCTTCCCGCTCAAGCAGGCCCGGCGCGGCACGCTGATTCACGTGACGACCGCCTCGGGCCAGACGAAGACCTACGAGGTCAGCTCCGTGGAGACGATGGCGAAGGACGACCTCCCCACGCGGATCTGGTCGCAGAAGGGCCCAAACCGGCTCGTCGTCGTGACCTGCGGTGGCCGCTTCGACCACGCGACCGGTCACTACCGCGACAACGTCGTGGTCACTGCAGTGCGGGCGTAGCGCGCCGCTCGCACCAGTCGAGCACGGTCGCAAAACGATGCTCGGCGAGCGCTCCGTAGAGTGGGTCGCGAGTCAGCTTCGCCCGGCTCACCGCAGGACTGGCGAGCCCGCAGAGGAACCGAGCGGCCTGCCTCGGCTCGGCGAGCGCGCCGGGGCGGGCCGCCAGCAACGCGCCGAGGGCGCGGGCGTCGACGAGCGACGCGATCTCGGGCAGCGGCTCGGAGGGAGGCAGCGCCCGGGCCATCTGCCCGAGACAGAAGCTGCAATGGCCGCACGGCTCCTCGCGCTCCTCGCCAAAGTAGGCGACGAGGGCGTTCACCTGGCAGCCGTCGTTTGTCACCAGTGCGACGACCCGCTCGACCCGCTCGCTCTCGACCTGCTCGCGGCGCTCCGACCGCCGGGCCAGGAGCTCCCGCAGCTCGGAGAAGGAGCCCGGGCGTCTCACGACCGTAAACCGCTGGCGTGCCTCGGCCGCTTGCAGCTCGATCAGCCTGCGCTCATCGAGATGCTCGAGCGCCGCGACGATCCGGCTCCGCTCCTCACCGAGAGCCGTTGCGACCGCGTCCGGGTCGAGCGTCGTCCAGGTGCGTCCGGTCTTCCCCGCGGCAACAACCCGGCGGAGGAATCCGGCACGGCGCTCGTCGAAGGACGCGAACACATCGTCGAAAGATCCGGACAGGGGTCGCAGCTTGTACCCCGCGAAGAACGGCGTTCCCTGGGCGAGGAGGCCGTCGAGCTCGAGGTAGGTCAGGATCGTCTTCAGCACGAGCCCGCGGATGTCGTGGCGCGTGGAGAGGTCGTACTCCGACACGGCGAACGGGATGCCCAGCTCGTGAGCGAAGACCTCGTCGAGCAGCCCCTCGAGCGAGCCCCGGGTCGGGGTGTCGCCGTAGGCGAAGTTCTCGAGCACGGGAACATCGTCGGAGCACGCAAAGAGCTCGCAGATGCTCGGCGCGCCGTCGCGGCCGGCGCGGCCGATCTCCTGCGAGTACGACTCGAGCCCCTTCGGCAGGTTGAAGTGGTAGACGTAGCGCACGTCGGCCTTGTCGATGCCCATGCCGAAGGCGATCGTCGCGACGACGACGTTCTGCGCCCCGCCCTTCCACCACTCCTGGACCTCGACGCGGTCCTCGGTGCTCATTCCTGCGTGGTAGGCACGCGCGGGAATCCCCGCTGCAGCGAGAAGCGCGGCGATCCGGAATGCCGTGCGCTGGAGTGTGACGTAGACGATCGTCGAGCCTGGCGGCCGCTCGCGGAGACGGTCGATCAACAACTGGTCGCGGGAGCGGTCGGCGACCGGCGTCGTGAGGAGGGTCAGGTTCGGCCGGTAGAAACCGGTCACGACCGAATCGCCCTCGTCGATCTCGAAACCCGCGCGGATGTCGGCGACCACCGCCGGTGTCGCGGTCGCAGTCAGCGCGAGCACCCGTTCCGCCCCGAGCTCGCGCGCCCTGACCGCGAGCTTCAGGTAGTCGGGACGGAAGTTGTGGCCCCACTCCGAGATGCAATGCGCCTCGTCGACCGCGAACAACGCAATCGGAAGGCCGCCGAGAAGAGCGAGAAAGCGCTCGTTGTTGAACCGTTCCGGAGCGACGTAGAGGAGCTTCAGCGTCCCGGCCCGCAAGCGGGCCGAGACGTCGCGGACCTCGTCGGGACCGAGGCTCGAATCGATTCGCGCAGCCTCGATCCCGCGCGCGGCCATGAAGTCGACCTGGTCCTTCATCAGCGCGATCAGCGGCGAGACGACGACGGTGACACCGTCGAGCAGGAGCGCCGGCAACTGGTAGCAGAGACTCTTCCCCGCTCCCGTCGGAAAGACCGCAAGTGCCGAGCGGCCCGCCAGCAGAGCCTCGACGACCTGTTCCTGCCCGGGCCGGAAGCCGTCGAACCCGAACCTGGCGGCGAGGACCTCCTGGGGCCGGGATCTCTCGCTGAGCTCCGCCATCGACTCGCTCCACGCTACCGACGGGCCGATCGGCTCACCAGTGTCCGGCAGAGACCCAGCGCGAGCCGGGCGTTGCGTGCAGTTCTTTCAAGAACGACAAAGGCCCCGCAAGCAGGGCCTTGGCAATAGCGGGGGCAGGATTTGAACCTGCGACCTCCGGGTTATGAGCCCGGCGAGCTACCTGACTGCTCCACCCCGCGACGTGGCACTGATGGTATCACTGCGAGGCGGGCCGAAAGGGCCGCAAGGGTGAAGCCGATGCCCATCACGAGGGCTCCGGCGAGGGCGTCGAGGACGAAGTGGTTGCCGGTGGCGAGTACCGTGGCTACGACCGCGAACGGGTAGAGGACGGCGGCCGCCTTCACGGCTCTGCTACCGGCGTAGAGAAACAGCCCGGCCGCTACGCCGAAGGCCCAGCCGGCGTGGAGCGAGGGGACGGCGGCAACCGGGTCGGACAGGCCGCCCGACCCGGGAGAGCCGATCTCGACCCCGGAGAAGCGGCGCAGCGTGTCCTCGAGACCGAGGCCCGCGACACGCGGGGGGGCAGTCGGGAAGCGCCAGGCCACGGCGAGCGCGATCGTGGTTGCGATCAGGAAGCCGTTTCGGAACAGGCGGAACCCGGCGCGGGAGCGGCGGTAGAGCCAAAGGAAGAAGAGCCCGGTGATCGCGAAGTGGCCGAGGAGGTAGAAGGCATTCAACGCGTCGACGAGGCCCGGGACTGCGAGGACGGCCTGCTGGAGCGGCCGCTCCCAGGCGAGGTGCGCGACCCGCTCCCAACCGGCGACCCGGTGGGCATGCGCGAGGGCGAGTGGCCAGTCGGGGCGAAGCTCGAGTCGCATCGCCTCATAGACGCCCACCGCGGCGAGCACGACGGCGAGCTGGGAGAGACCGTCGTGGCGCGAGACGAGCCTCCTCACGCCCGAAGTCTACGATGGGCCCGTGCACCATCTCCTGCTGCTTTCGTTGATCTTCTTCGCGGTCGCGCTCGTGGCCGGGCTCGCGCTTGCCGCCTGGTATGGCTGGGTCGCCTGGCGGACGCTGCGGCGGTTCCAGCAGACCACCGGGCCCTCGATGCTCGACGTCGAGAGGCGCATCTCGCAGCTCGAGGAACGGATGGCAGGCGTCGCGTCGGGAACCGAGCGCATCGATACCGCGCGCGCGCAGCTCGAGGAGTCCCTCGCCGCGGCAAAGGTGATCGCCGGGGGCGCCCGTGAGGTCTGGGCGACGTTCAGGGTCGTGCGCAGCTTCGTCCCTTCGAAGTAACGGCTCGAAGGCCCGAATACCTCCGGGGAATATCCTTGCGCGCGCAACGTTTTGAATGATTGTTGCGTACTCAATCTTATGGAGGTCTAGGACCAATGAGCACCACAGAGCAGCAGTCAGTTCAGAGCGGGTCGGTTCAGACCCAGGCACTTCCGGCCGGGACCTACGAGGCCGACCGCGTCCACTCCACCGTCGCCTTCGAAGTCGGCTACATGGGGATCGGCCTGTTCGGAGGCACCGTCTCCGATTTCGACGCCCGGCTCGTCGACGGCCGCCTCACAGGCGCGGCCCGCATCGCCACGCTCCAGACCAAGGACGAGAACCTCACCGGCCACCTGATGTCGCCGGACTTCTTCGACGCGGAGCGCCATCCCGAGGTCAGCTTCTCGACCGGTCAGGCGACCGTCGAGGGCAACGAGGTCACCTTCGAGGGCGAGCTGACGATCAAGGGCATCACCCAGCCGGCGACGCTGACGGGCACCGTCACCGGGCCGGTTGCCGATCCGTACGGGAACGAGCGCTACGGCCTCGAGCTCGAGACGACGATCGACCGCACGCAGTTCGCGATCACCTGGAACAACGACATGCCGAACGGCACGAAGGCACTCGCCGACGAGGTCACCCTCAAGGCTGACCTCTCGCTCGTGAAGGCAGCCTAAGTTGAAGCTCCTCGCCATCTCCGGCAGCCTCCGCCGCGACTCGCACAACACCCTGTTGCTGCGGGCCGCGGGGGAGCTGCTCGGCTCCGACGACACCCTGGAGCTCTGGGACGGGCTGCGCGAGGTGCCGCCGTACGACCAGGACTCGGACGTCGAGCCGGCGCCCCGGCCGGTCGCGGACCTGCGCGCCGCGATCGCGTCCGCCGACGCCGTCCTCTTTTCAACCCCCGAGTACAACTCGTCGATCCCGGGCGCACTCAAGAACGCGCTCGACTGGGCCTCGCGCCCGATCGCGTCGAATGCCTTCCGCGGGAAACCCGTCGCAGTGATCGGGTCGAGCATCGGGATGTTCGGGGCGGTCTGGGCGCAGGCCGACCTGCGTAAGGTGCTCGCGGCGATGGGCGCCCGCGTCGCGGAGGTCGAGGTCGCCGTCGGGCACTCGCACGAGAAGTTCGACGACGCAGGCGTGCTCGTCGACGAGGGCATCCGCGAGCAGCTGGGCGACGCGGTGGCGACTCTCGCGGCCGCGACCGAGCCTGCGAAGCTCGCGGCCTAGGGTTCGATCTCTTCCGCCTGCGGAGGGTCGTCCTCCGCCAGGCGGCGCTGAATCGACGAGCGGGAGATCACGCCGACGAGCTTCCCGCGATCGACGACGGGGAGCCGTTTGTAGTCGCCCTCCTCGAGGAACGCGAAGGCTTCGGCAAGCGGCAGCTCCGAGTCGACCGTCGCGTTCGGGATCTCGGCGATCTCCCGCAGGATCGTCGTTCGCGGATCGAGCCCGCGGGCGACCACCTCCCGCACGAGCGTCTTGCGGGTGATCACTCCCACGAAGCGGCCGCCGTCGCAAACGAGCACCGAGCGAACCTCGGGCCGCATCAGCGCCTCGCCTGCCTCCTGCGCGGTCGCGCCGGCCTCGAGCGCATGCGGGTCGGAGACCATCGCGTCGCGCACACGCTGCACGCTCACGGGTAGATCCCCCGTGCCTCGAGCGCCGCCGCGACATCGCGGATGCCGGAGATCAGCGCGGCACTGCGCAGCGAGACTCCATCGCCTTCGGAGAGCATCCACACGCGATCGAAGGCGTCGGCGAGCTTCTCGGCGAGCCTGCGGCGGATCTCGTCGCGGTCCCAGAAGAGCCGGCTCAGATCCTGCACCCATTCGAAGTAGGAGACGGTTACCCCGCCGGCGTTCGTGAGGACGTCGGGCAGCACCGGGATCCCACGGGCGGCGAGAATCTCGTCGGCTTCGATCGAGGTGGGGCCGTTTGCACCCTCCGCGACGAGCCGGCAGCGAAGCGATGCGGCGTTGGCCCCCGTCACCTGGTCTTCACGCGCTGCAAGCACCAGCACGTCGCAAGCGACCTCGAGAAGCGCCTCATGCGAGATGTGCGGAGCCGGAAAGCCCTCCAGCGAGCCCCGCTCGCGTGCGTACGCGGCCAGCGTCGGCACGTCGAGGCCGGCCGGGTCGTGCACGCTCGTCGCGACGTCGCCGATCGCGATCACGCGCGCTCCGCGCTCATGGAGCTCCGCCGCCGCAACGCCGCCGACGTTCCCGAAGCCCTGGACGACGAACGTGAGCTCGGGCAGGTTCCAGCCGAGGCGCTGGCAGGCCCGGTCGATCACGATCACGACGCCCGCGCCGGTCGCCTCGCTGCGGAAGAGGGAACCGCCGATCGAGACCGGCTTCCCCGTCACGATCTCGGGAACGGCGTAGCCCTTCTGCGAGGAGTAGGTGTCCATCATCCAGGCCATCGTCTGCTCGTTCGTCGCGATGTCGGGCGCCGGGATGTCGATCTCCGGCCCGATGAACGGCGCGAGGTCGGAGGTGAACCGGCGCGTCACGCGCGCGAGCTCGGGCTGGGAGAGCTGATGCGGGCTGCAGCGCACACCTCCTTTTGCGCCGCCGTAGGGCAGGCGCAGGAGCGCGCACTTCCAGGTCATCCACATCGCGAGCGCCGCGCACTCGCCGAGCGAGACCGCCTCGTCGTAGCGGATCCCTCCCTTCGTCGGCCCGAGCACCGAGGAATGCTGCACGCGGTAGGCGGGAAACGAGCGAACGCCGCCGTCGTCCATCCGTACCGGCAGCGTGAGGATCACCGCACGTTCGGGATAGCGAAGGCGCTCGGCGACGTCGCGAGAGATCCGCGCGCCGGGGAGTGCCTGCTCGAGCTGGGTACGCGCCTGCCGGTAGAGGGGTGTATCCCACTCCAGCGTGGTTGCCGGATGCGCGACCTCGGTCACGAAAAGACTGTACTTAACAGGGAAAGCACTGCGGGGAGTGCCGGGGGAGGGGCTCGAACCCCCATGCCCGCATTGGACACCCGGTTTTAAGCCGGACGCGTCTACCAGTTCCGCCACCCCGGCGAGGGAGCTCGCTGAAGGCTACGCCGTCTGAAGCTCTGCCGCGCCGAAGAACGCGGCGACGCCGGCACGGTCTTCGACCATTGGACAGCGGGGCAGAGCGGCGAGGAACGCACGCCCGTAGGACTTCGTGCGCAGCCGTGGGTCGAGGATCGCGACGACACCCTGATCCTCGTGGCTCCGGATCAAGCGCCCGAACCCCTGTCGCAGCTGGAGCATCGCGCTCGGAAGCGCGTAGTCGCGGAACCAGTCGCCGCCGGCCGCCTCGACGGCTTCGCATCGTGCCTCGTGCAGCGGATCGCCCGGGGCGGAGAACGGCAGCTTGTCGATCACGAGCAGCGAGAGCGACTCGCCGGGGATGTCGACGCCCTGCCAGAACGTCGAGGTGGCGAGAAGCACCGAGTCGACGTCGGCGCGGAAACGCTCGAGCAGCCGCTCCCGCGGCGCCTCCCCCTGGACGAGAACGTCGTAGGGCACGCTGCCGGCGACCCGCCTCTTGAGCACGTCGAGTGCCCGGTAGCTCGAGGTGAGGACGAGGGCGCGACCGCGCGAGAGCCCGAGGAGCGCGACGACCTCGTCGGCAACACGCTCGGTGAACCCATCGGCGCGCGGGTCGGGCATCGTGCGCGGCAGATAGAGGAGCGCCTGCTCCCTGAAGTCGAACGGCGAGCCGACGACGAGCTCGCGCGCGTGATCGAGCCCGAGGCGCCGGCGGACGAACGTCGCGTCCTCTCCGGTCGTGAGCGTGGCGGAGACGAGGATCGCGGTGGGCCCGTCTTCCCAGAGCCGCTCTCGCAGCTGGCGGCCGACCTCGACCGGGGCCCAGGCGAGCGCCTCCGGCTCGGCCCACACGACCCGTTCGAGCCCGGCGGGCTCGAGACAGGCTTCGACCTGAGCAGCAACCCCGAGGGTGCGGCGCGAGAGTTGGTCGAGACCCTCGGCCCGGCCGTCGATCGCCGAGGCAAGCGCGGCGAGCGAGTCGATCAGGACGAGAGCGCTCTCGACCGGGATCTCCTTCAGCCGCCTGCGTCCCGAGGGTGGGGCGACCGCTCGGAGCAGGCGATCGCCGGCATGCGCGATCCGATCGAGTGCGTCCGCAGGATAGGGCTCGTCCGCATCGCGGCAGGCGCGCTCGACATCGAGTGCCAACCGGTGCAGCACGGCCCGCGAGACCCGGCCGCCGAGCCAGGTCGCGGCCGTCTCCTCCAACCGGTGAGCCTCGTCGAAGATGACGGCGTCGTGATCGGGCAGCACGCCACCGCCCGCGGCAATGTCGGCGAAGTAGAGCGCGTGGTTCGCGATCACGAGCTCGGCTTCGGCTGCGCGTGTGCGAGCGGCCTCGGCGAAGCAGCTCGAAAGAAGCGGACAGCGGCGTCCCGAGCAGCGGTCGGAGCCGACTGCGAGCTCGGCCCAGAGGGCTTCGGACGGCTCGAGCGGGAGCTCGGCGCGGTCGCCGGTCTCGGTCTCGGCGATCCACGGCTGGAGCTCCTCGTAGGCCTGCTCGTCACGCGGGTCGCGGAGCAGCATCGGCCCGAAGCTCTGGAGCTGGCGGCGGCAGAGGTAGTTCTGGCGGCCCTTGAGGACGGCGACCTCGACCTCGCGTCCGAGCGCGCGGGCGGCGGCAGGCACGTCCTTGGCGAGTAATTGCTCCTGGAGGGCCTTGGTCGCGGTCGCGACGACGACGGTCCGCCCCGAGGCGAGCGCCGGCAGCAGGTAGGCGAGACTCTTCCCCGTCCCGGTGCCGGCCTCGGCCACGAGATGCTCGCCGCTCGCGAGCGCCTCGGTCACCGCCGCCGCGAGTGCACCCTGCTCCGCCCTGGCCTCGAATCCGGAAAGGGTGGCCGAAAGCGCGCCGCCGGGGGCGAAGAGATCGCTCACGCCTGCAAGGTTACGGATGCGAACGGCTGTTCGCACGAAGCCCGATCGGCTCCCGAACCCGAGGAAGATGCCGGTCGGGTTCTGACGGCACTAAAAAAATCAGCCCCGGCAAGTCCGAAGACCCACCGGAGCTGAGTGCCGGATCCAGCGAGCCCGAAGACCTACCGGATCCGACGCGCGGGAAGCTATCTGGTGACTGAGCCCGGCGTCAACGCGATTCGAAAACAAATTGCCGCAACGAGCGCTGATTTGGCCCAGGCGCAGATTTCGGATGGCTCCGGGGAGAGCTCTGGAGCGGAGGCGCCTAAAAAGATAAAAAATCAGCCCCGGTGAGTCCGAAGACCCGCCGGAGCTGAGTGCCGGATCCAGCGAGTCCGAAGACCTACCGGATCCGACGGGCGGGAAGCTACACGGCGGTTTGGGGCCCGGTCAATGGCCGCGTGCGTCAAAATGCGCAAAGAGCGGTAATTTTGGCGATCTCGAGAACTTCTTGGGCCATTTCTGGATACCGGGATCGCAACGCAACTCCGTCCGACGCGACCGTTAGCGTTTGTTGGCCCAATGCTCGAGCTACTCGCATTCGTCCTCGGACTGTCCGCCGGAGCCCTCGGGCTCTGGTTGTGGGCGCGCGCGGCGATGGCCGCCGCGGCAGCCCGGCTCTTGGCTGCGGAAGCTCGAATCGGGGCCGCCGAGGTGCAGGTCGAGTCGGCCGACGGCCGTGTCCGTGCGGCCGAGGAGCGCGCGGCGCTCGTCGAGAAGACCGAGAAGCAGTGGGAGGATCACCTGCGGGCGGCGACGGGGGAGGCGATCGAGCGAAGCTCGTCGTCGCTCCTGAAGGAGACCGAGGCTCGGCTCGCGCCGATCAAGGAGACCCTCGATCGCTTCGACAAGCAGTCACGTGCGCTCGAGCAGACGAGGCTCACTGCGGTGGCGGGCGTCGTCGAGCAGTTGCGTTCCGTCGCCGACGGACAATCCCGGCTGCAGAAGGAGACGGGCAACCTCGTCACCGCCCTGCGCGCACCGCACGTTCGGGGGCGCTGGGGCGAGGTCCAGCTCAAGCGCGTCGTCGAGCTCGCAGGCATGGTCGCCCACTGCGATTTCGTCGAGCAGGCGAGCGAGCGCACCGATGAAGGACGGCTGCTCCGGCCCGACCTGGTGGTCAAGCTACCGGGCGGCAAGAGCCTGGTCGTAGACGCCAAAGCGCCCCTCGATGCGTTCCTCGACGCCTCGGAGGCAGAAGACGACGAGACGCGCCGGGCCCACCTCGTGCGCCATGCACGGCTCGTCCGCGAGCACATGACGAAGCTCGGCCAGAAGGCCTACTGGAAGCAGTTCCAGCCGGCTCCCGAGTTCGTCGTGATGTTCCTCGGCGACGAGTCATGGTTCCGCGCGGCGCTCGACGTCGACCCATCCTTGCTGGAGGCGGGAGTCGAAGCAGGGGTGGTTCCGGCCTCGCCCACCACGCTGATCGCCCTGCTCCGTACCGTCGCGTACGGATGGCAGCAGGAGACCGTCGCCGAAAGCGCCCGCGAGGTCAGCAAGCTCGGCCGCCAGCTCTACGAACGTCTCGGGGTCTTCACGGGGCATTTCGCGAGCGTGGGGAAATCGCTCGATACGGCGATGCGGAACTACAACAACGCCGTAGCGTCGTATGACACGCGCGTGCTCGTCACGGCGCGGAAGTTCCCCGAACTGGGTGCCGGGAGCGACGAACTACCCGACGTTCCGCCGATCTCCACACAGTCGCGTCCGCTGCTTGCGGCGGCCGAAGACACTGGAGTTACGGCCTCCGAGCTTGCCGAGGACGCCCGCCTCTGGGAAGACCCGCCCGCCGTTCACGCCGATGCGGTCGTTGAACTGCCTACTCGCGCCGCCGACGCGGCGTAGCGCGCCCCGGCGGGGCGTACGCTGTGCGCAGTCGCGGCGAAGCAGTGATGCCGAAGCAGTGACGGTGAAGCGGGGAACGTTCGCTGCCCCGATCACGTTTTACTGTGTGTTGAGTTTTTCGGGAAGCGAGAGTTCCGAGGAGGCAGTGTGAGCGAGATTGGCGAGGTTCGGGATCTGATCATCATCGGCGGGGGCCCCGCCGGCTATACGGCTGCGCTCTACGCAGCGCGGGCCGAGCTCGCGCCGCTCGTCGTCGAGGGTTTCCAGTGGGGCGGCCAGTTGATGGTCACGAGCGACGTCGAGAACTATCCCGGTTACCCCGACGGGGTCATGGGGCCGGAGATGATGCAGGACTTCCGGCGGCAGGCCGAGCGCTTCGGCGCCGAGTTCATCACCGACGACGTGACCAAGGTCGACTTCTCGGTGAGGCCGTTCCGGGTCACGATCCACAAGGACGAGCATCTCGCGCGTTCGGTCATCATCGCGACCGGCGCCACGGCGCGGTGGCTCGGCCTCGAGTCCGAGCAGAAGCTCCAGGGCCGCGGCGTGTCGGCCTGTGCGACCTGTGACGGCGCGTTCTTCAAGGAGAAGGACATCGTCGTCGTTGGAGGCGGAGATACGGCATTCGAGGAGGCGCTGTTCCTCACGCGCTTCGGGACGAAGGTCACCCTCGTCCATCGTCGCAACGAGTTCCGCGCCTCACCGATCATGGTCAGTCGCGCCCGGGCGAACAGCAAGATCGAGATCCTCACGCCGTATGCGATCGAAGAGGTGATCGGCGACACCTCCCTGACGGGGCTGATCCTTCGCAACACCGAGACGGGCGAAACCCGCGAGCTCGACGCCCAGGGGTTCTTCGTCGCGATCGGCCACGAGCCGAACACGAAGCTCTTCGTCGACCAGCTCGACCATGACGAAAACGGCTATCTGATCACCAAGCCGGGCTCGACCCAGACGAACATCGAAGGTGTCTTTGCGGTCGGCGACGTCCAGGATCACATCTACCGGCAGGCCATCACCGCCGCAGGCTCCGGATGTATGGGCGCCCTCGATGCCGAGCGCTACCTCGCGGAGCTCGAGCACAAGAGCGCCGCCGCCGTCGCCGTCTAGCTTGTCGATCCTCGACGGCTGGCGATTCTGCCCGCGTTGCGGCGCCGAGCTCGCGAGCCGCTCCGCCGGGCAACGGCATTGCGAAGTTTGCGGCTCGGACTACTGGGCGAACTCGATCCCCGCCGTTCAGGGGCTCCTGGTCCGCGACGGCAAGGTCCTTCTCGGGCGACGTGGGATCGAGCCGGCGCTCGGGCTCTGGGATCTTCCCGGCGGCTTCCTCGAGGAAGGCGAGGAGCCGCTCGACGGCCTCCGCCGGGAGTTCCTCGAAGAGACCGGGCTCGAAGTCGAGCCGCTCGAGTGGATCGGCGCCTACGTCGACCCCTATCTCAGCCGAAGCGTGCTCGGCCTCACCTGGCTCGTCACGGCCGAGGGGAAGCCGGAAGCAGCCGACGACGTCGACGAGCTTGCCTGGTTCGGCCCCGACGAGCTCCCGGGCCAGATGGCCTTTCCCCACCAGCACCTCGTGCTCGAGCTCTGGCGCGCAAGCCTCGCCGCAGAGCACACCTGACGGCGGGAACCCCGGCTAGATTGAATAGGTGCCGTTCTTCATCTGTCCCCGCTGCAAGACGCGCCGGCTCGACCACGACGGGCGCGAAGGCCTCTCGCAGGAGCCGCCCTCGTGCCATCACTGCGACTTCGGGTTCATGTTCGAGCTGCTCGAGGACTACTACCCGGCCCCGGCGACGGGCTTCGTCGTCTGCGACCAGGAAGGGCGGATCCTTGCAAGCGGGCACGGCGTGTTCGAGCTCAGCGGTTACGAGGAGCCCGAGCTGATGGGCCGAGACCTCGCCGAGGCATTCACCTTCTCCGATACGGCGGCGATCGCAACGGTTCGGGAATGGGGTGTTCGCCAGCTCGGCAAGGAGCTCACGGTGCGCACGCACGCCGGGATCGAGAAGAAGGTCGTGGCCGACTTCTTCCCGGCCTATGACGACGACGGCGGCCTCCTCGTCGCGCTGACTCCCGAGTAACGCCCCCTCAAACCCGGCTCGACGGGCAGAGATCGAAGAGCACGCAGCCCTCGCAATCGGGGCGGCGAGCGTCGCAAACGCGCCGGCCGTGCCAGATCAGCAGGTGCGGGAACCGCGCCCAGTCGGTGCGGGGCACGAGCCTCATCAGATCGCGCTCGATCCGTACCGGATCCTCCTGCCGCGTGAACCCGAGGCGCTGAGAAAGCCGGCGCACGTGGGTGTCGACGACTATGCCCTGCGCGCGACCCCGCTCCGCGGAGACCACGTTCGCGGTCTTCCGGGCCACTCCCGGCAGCCGAAGCAGCTCCTCGAAGCTCTCCGGGACCTCGCCGCCGTGCTCGGCGATCAGGATCGCCATCGTCCCTCGAAGCGCCTTCGCCTTCTGGCGATAGAAGCCCGTCTGGAAGATGTCCTGCTCGAGCTCCTCGACCGGCACAGCCAGGTAGTCCTCGGGCCGCCGGTACTTGCGGAACAAGCGCTCCGTGACCCTGTTCACGCTCACGTCGGTCGTCTGGGCCGAGAGCATCACTGACACGAGCAGCTCCAGTGGGCTCGTGAAGTTCAGCGCGATCCCGGCGTCGGCGTGCTCGATCGCAAGCCGGTCGATCACCGGCCGGATCCGCTCACGCTTCGGCCCGACCTTCCTTCGCGCCTCCTGCACGTAGCTCCGTGCCACGCAGGCGACGCTATCGAAGCCGGCACGATCGGCGGGAGCGGCAGCTCGAAGCCGAAGGCCGTCGTTCAGGCTTCGTAAGATCCGACGAAAGCCTCATGCCCGCCGAGCTGCCCGCCCTCGAGCCGCGGACCGGCGCAGACGAGGTCGAGCGCCGGGCACCCCGAGCACGTGAACTCGCCCGGGGTCGGGACGAACCTGCCCTCGTTGATCCGGGCGATCGCGTCCGAGAGCTCGGCTTCGAGCGCCGGCTGGTCGGCACGCGTGAACGTCCTGCTGACGACTGCATCCGGCCGCTCGAGGAACTGGTAGGCGACCTCGACCTGGTCGTCACCGGCGCGGAGGCAGCCGAGCGCGTACACGAGCCGCTGAAGGCGGTAGTCGGACTCGATCACCTCGTCCGGAGAGCGGTCTCCGAGCACGTTCGTCTTGAAATCGAGGACGAACGCGCCGCCGGCCGCGCGGTCGAGCACATCGAGCCGGCCGCGGATCAGCACCCCGTCGTGCTCGAACGCGAACGGCACCTCCGTACGAGGCCGCTCGAGCGCGGCGATCCGCACCGCGAGCTCCGACTCGCAGAACGCCGCGGCGAGCGAGCCGATCCGTTCGAGCTCATCGTCTGCGACCTGCGGGTACCAGGCGCGCACCGGATCGAGATCCGGAGGCCGCGGTGCCGCGAGGTCGACCGTCTCGAGCAGGCGATGCACCGCGTCGCCGACCTCGGTCGCGGTCATCCCGCCGCCGGCCGGACCCTCACCGCGCCGTTCCGGGAGCCGAGCGACCCGCTCGGCGTAGTAGCGGTATGAGCAGCGGCCGAAGAGCGCGAGAGCGGAGTAGGAGAGCTGCCGCACGCGGTGGAGCGGCGGAGCGGGGACGGGGACGAGCTCCGGCAGCAGCCAGCCCCGGATCGGTGGGGTCGACGGCAACTCGGTGAAGAGGCTCAGCTGAGCCTCGCCGTGCTGCTCGAGAGCCGGCTCGGCCGCCGCCGGTACCTCCTCGGCCGGCCGATCGACGCGAACGAGGAACGACGCGCCGCCACGCTCGAGCTCGAACACCCTGCCGCCGGAGTCGAGCTCTGCTTCGCAATCGAGCTTGGAGAGCACCCAGCCGATGGGGGTGTCCCGACTCTCGCCGACCGCTCCCGAGACGAGCAGGCGGTCGATCGCGCGCGTCATCGCCACGTAGTAGAGACGCAAGCGCTCGGCTCTCGCCGCCTCACGCCCGGCGCCGGCGACTTCGTCGTAGTCGAACACGGGCTTGCGGTCGCCCGAGATCGGGTGCACGATCTTGAAGCCGAAGCGCCCGTCCGCGAGTGCGAGGATCTCGTCGGAGGACGGCGGGCCGCCGAGGTCGCGCCCGGCGTCTGCAACCACCACCACCTTGAACTCGAGCCCTTTCGCGGCATGGATCGTCAGGAGCCGGACCGCGCCCGATCCCTCCTCCTCCGACACCGCTTCGAGCTGTGCCGCACCGAGGGACTCCTGGTCGCGAAGGAAGACGAGGAACCCCTCGAGGTCGCGGCCGCGCACCTCTTCGTAGCCGCGGGCGAGCCGCATCAGCTTGCGGAGGTTCGCGTAACGGCGCGCCCCGTCGAAGCGCGCGAGCACCGCGAGGTCGTAGTCGTGCTCGGCGACCACCCGCTCGCACAGCCGTTCGAGCGAGACGCGTGCCGAGGCCGCGACGAGCCGTTCGTAGCGTTGCTTGAACGCGCGCACGAGCCGCTCGTCCTCGGCCGACAGCGGCTCGGGGAGGCTCCGCTCGATCCCGGTGAAGAGCGGCCGGCGGCCCGCGTGCCTCCGGATCAGGACGAGCGCATCGTTCGAGACGCCGACGAACGGCGAGGCGAGGACGGCCGCGAGCGCCTCGTCGTCGTAGCGGTTCCAGAGCAGGCGGAGGTACATGCGCAGGTCGACCACCTGCTGCTGTCCGAAGTAGCGGCGGCCTGTGGCTCTGAACGTCGGGAGACCGAGTGCACGGAGCTCCTCCTCGTACCACTCGGCGTCGGTTCCCGCCGCGAACAGAAGAACGATCTCGCCGGGCGCCGCAGCGCCGGCATCCACGAGCTCACGGACTCGCCGGGCGACATGCTTCGCCTCCGCCCGGCGCCAGTGCATCCCTGTGCTCTTGTAGGCCTCCTTGTCGGTGACGAGCAGCTCGACCGGGTGACCGAACACCGGATCGGGGAACTCGCCCGAAGCCGCGAGAGGCTGATACTCGTCGCCGAACTCCTCCCCGAACACGTAGTTCACCGCGGCGAGCACCTCGGGTCGGGAGCGATAGTTCTCGGTCAGCGTCAGCCGCCGCTCCGCCGCCGCCCTCCGTTCGCGGAACACGCCGACGTCGGCGTGCCTGAAGGCGTAGATCGACTGGAACTCGTCCCCGACGAAGAAGAGCTCCTTTCTGGCCCCGCCCGCGATCAGATCGACGAGGCGGCACTGGAGCGCGTTCGTGTCCTGGAACTCATCGACCATGATCGTGCGAAACCGAAGCTGCTCGGCCTCCCGCACCCGCTCGTCGGTCGCGAGGAGGTTGCGCGCGAGGATCTGCAGATCCTCGAAGTCGAGCGCCGACTCTCTTTCCTTCGCCGCCTGATACTCGGCCGCAAACAGGTCGAGGAGCTTCTGGAGCAGCTCGCGATCCTGCGCCGCCGCAAGCTCCAGCGCGGCCTGCTCGAGCCCCTTGCGCGCCTCGTCGAAGCTCGCAGCGCGGTCGCCGCGCGTGCGGAGCGCGGCGAGGTCGATCAGCGTCTCCGGAAGCGACGGGAGGTCGAGAGCTGCCTGTGCCGCAGCGAGGTGGTTCGCCGTCGCGCCCGGGTCGGCCAGGAGCGACCGGGCGGCGTCGCGGAAGCTTCCGAGACGCTCTCCCAGGTCTGGGGGCTCCCCGAGCTCGAGCTCGAGCTCGCGACCGGCCGACCGGAGCGTCGAGTACACACCCGTCAGCATCCTCCGCAGGCGAACGCTCCCGTAGGTCGCGAGCAGACCAAGCCGGCGCTCGTCGGGCTCGGCGCAGAACGTCTCGAGGGCTCGCGAGAACGCCTCGCCGCGCAGCACCGCGCCATGCTCCTCGTCGAGCTCGTGGAAGCTCGGGTCGATCCCGACCTCGAAGGGGTGGGCCCGGAGCAGCCTGGCGCAGAAGCCGTGAATCGTCGAGATCCAGGCGCCGTCGAGCTCGCGGCCGAGCTCCGGTCGTCCGCGTGCGACGAGAGCGGCGCGGATCCGCGAACGGAGCTCCGCCGCCGCCTTGCGCGTGTAGGTGATCACGAGCACCGATTCGACGTCGAGCCCCTCGTCGCAGACCGCACGAACGAACCGCTCGACGAGCACAGAGGTCTTGCCCGTCCCCGCGCCCGCGGACACGAACACCTCGCCGCGCGCCTCCACCGCTTCGAGCTGGCTCTCGTTCATGCCCGCGAGATCCTGCACATCGTCCAGAGGTCGCACCACGACGGGCATTCGCCGCCCTTCGGGTC
The DNA here is from genome assembly GCA_963766565.1 of uncultured Actinomycetota bacterium. Classification (GTDB taxonomy): domain Bacteria; phylum Actinomycetota; class Thermoleophilia; order Gaiellales; family Gaiellaceae; genus PALSA-600. Next base: position 1,216,514 of record CAVYAQ010000002.1, on the reverse strand, counting down.
GTGGGCGACGTCACCGGCGCGGATCCGCCGGGCGGCGCCGAGCGCGTGGCTCCGTGCCGCTTCGACCTGGCCCCAGAAAGCGTCCTCCTCCAGATAGTCGTTCGCGGCGAAGCCCGGAAGCTCGTCACGCGACTCGGCCCGGAGCATCCCGCGCGCCGCCCGCGAGCCCGAGAGGGCGCGGTAGACGCCGCCGAGCGGCTCGATCCCGGCGAGATCGCGAAGCACGAGCATGTACAGCGGCACCTGAAGCCGGCGCTCGACGTCGATCTGACGCGCCGAGAACGACCCCTTGCCCGACTTGTAGTCCTGCACGACCCCGCGCGCACTCCCGGGGTCGATGTCGATCCGATCGATCTTGCCGCTGACGAAAAGCCCGTCACCGAGCTCGAGGCCGCGCTGGAGCTCGGGGGCGGAGCGGTCGGTGCCGAATCCGAGCTCGAACCGCCTCGGCAGGAATGCGAGCGTCGACTCGGCCTCGCTACAGACGAACCGTTCGAGATCGCGTCGGAGGCCCTCGTGCAGCTCTGCCGACTCGACCTCGCCGAGCTCGATCCGCACGCCGGAGGCGAACGCATCATCGAGGCAGCGGTCGAGGAACCTTAGGGCGGGCTCCAGGGTCTCGGGAGTGACACGGTCTGCCCCGAGCTCCTTCGGGAGACCCGAGTAGAAGGCATAGAGCGTCTGGTGGGCGACCTTCCCGCGAAGCAATGCGTCGGCCTCGGCATCGATCGTCTTCGGATCGACCACGCGCTCCATCAGCCAGGCGGACGAGCAATCGACGAACCGTTCGAGCTCGGTGGCGCCGAAGACCGTGCGGTGTCCAAGCTGACCGAGCACCGTGGCGTTCCGCAACTTCGTGTCGCGCACGAATGCGCGCCGCGCGCGCTGCAGGCGCCGGGTCCAGCCGTTCGACTCGGCAAGCGCGAGCGCCAGCGCGACCGAGTCGTCATCGGCGGTCAGCCGCGCGAGCGCGCGCAGCCGCTCGCGCTCGGTCGGTGCGGACTCGATCGGCCACGTCACCTCCGAGAGCGCCCGGCGCAGGGTTGCGTGCTCGACCTCCTCGCCGGGGAACGGAGCGGCAGCGTCGTGCCAGAACGGGCTCTCCTCGAGCGGAGAGCCGTCGTCTGTCGCGGCCTGTCGGACGAGATACAGACGACGAGTCGCACGCGTGCAGGCGGTGTAGAAGAGGTAGCGGTCGCGGCTGACCGGATCGGGCCGTTCGAGCCGGGCGCCGAGCTCGCGTCTGCGCTCGTCGTCCAGAAACGGCGAGCTTCGCCCCCTACGCGGCAGCACGCCTTCTTCGAGCCCGAGGATGAACACGGTGTCGAACCGGCGCGTCCGCGCCCGGGAGAGGTCGAGGACGACGACGCGCCCCGGCTCGCCTGATCGGGGCGGGGGCAGCTCGAGTCGAGCGAGAGCGTCGATTGCATCGTTCGTCCCCAGCGGCTCGCCGAGTGCTTCGAGCGCGGTGAGCTCGTCGAGAAGATCGGTCGCGGCGGCGAAGGCGCCGAGATCGAGACGCGCCTGATCCCCCGCCGGCGGCGCCTCGAGCCCGTAAGCGGCGCGCACCATCGCCTCGAGGACCACGCGGATTCCTTCGAGCGGCGAGCGGGCGTCGCGAAGGTCGCGCAGCGCGACGAGCGGCGCCTCACGAAGGCGCTCGGTCTCTTCTTCGACTCTCGCCGGCGAGTCGACGGCGCGCCCGCGGAGCCGTCCTTCGACGAAGTCCACGCTCTGCCGCGAGATTCCGGCGTACGGCGTCCGTAGGTATGCGTAGAGCTCGCGGCGGCCTCCGCCGCCCCAGGCGAAGCGAAGGAGCGAGATGAGGGCGTGCCCGAGCGGCGTGTCGCCGAGCTTCGTCCTCGCCTCGATCGCGTACGGGATCCCGAGGGTGCCCATCACGGTCTCGAGGGATGCGCGCCAACGCTCGACGGAGGGGGCGACGATCCCGATTTGCTCGGGCGCGATCCCGCCGCGAAGCGCGTCGAGGACCTGATCGGCCACGAGCTCGAGCGTGCCGCGGACGCCCGCCCCGGCGAGGAACCGAACGGCTCCGCCGAGCGGCCGCTGCTCGGGCTCGGGCTCGAAGAGCGAGCGTTCGAGATGCGCGAGCGCCGGCGCGACGAACTCCTCCGACCGTGGAGAAAGCTCCTCGATCCGGCCGCCGGCCAGGGCCGCCAGGTCGGTCGCGGTACGCGCGAGCGAGGCGAAAGCGGGGCGGCCCGGCTCGTAGGGAAGCGAGACCAGGACGGCAGCACGGCCGGCGAGCGCGTCGAGCAGCGACCATTCGGCGGCGGTGAGGTCCTCGAACCCATATGCGAACACCGGCTCGCCGCGCCACGCACCGAGGTCGCTTCGGAGGCGGTCACAGGCGGCTCGTCGAAGAAGCTCCCGATCGCAGAGCCCGACGCGGTCGAGCTCGGCCCGGTATGCGGCGTAGAGCGAAGCGAGGTCACCTTCGAGATCGCCGGGATCGAGAAGGCCGCCTTCGAGATCGGAGAGCGCTGCGAGCAGCGAGTCGGCGAACCCGGAGAATCTGGCCGAAGCCGACAGCGGCGTTCCGCTACGGAGCACGGCGGCGACGGCGCGACGCGCGATCAGCGCACGCTGGCCCCGGCTTGCAACCTGCCGGCGCCCGGGATCGGCCGCGGCGATCCGCTCGAACAGGTGATCGAACGTGCCGATCGCCCCGCCGAGTAGGCAGCCGCTCAGCTCGAGCAGCTCGCTCTCGACTCTTGCGACGTCCGCCCGGTTCGGCACGATCAGAAACGGCTCGTCGTCGAGACGAGTCAGATAGCGGTCGAGCAGCAGCGCAACCTTGCCCGCATTCGCAGGGCCGGTGATCAGGCTGAGACCGCGCTCAGCTGTATCTACGGCGGCCCGATTCGCTGCTGAAGCCGCGAATGTCACGGCTCAATCGTAGTTTTGGGCGCAGACGACGACGTAGAGCCAAATCCCCGCGATTCGCGCTCGGTGCGGGATCCCGTCGACTGCGGAGGCTCGGGGAACGAACCACCCTCGTTCCCCGATCCCGAGGGGTGGTGTGCGAACGGGGGACGCCGAGACGTGACGGTGTGCGGAGCCGCCGATTCCGCGACCGGCTCAGGCGGCGACTGCCGACTTGGGCCTGCGCCCGCGCCTCGCCGCTGCCCGGCCCGGATAGTCGCCGGCGCAGGTGTCGCACAGGTCGGCGACCTTCGAGCCGCGGCGTGCGTCGTCAAACGTGATCCGCATCGCGGCGCCCTTGTTGTCTTCCACTTCCTTCCCGCAATTGTCACAGACGAGAACGGTTCTCCGTGCCATGATTTACCTCCTTTGACGGAAATCTCTTTCGCGTAAGTGAAGCAAATAATCATCAGCCTCGGGGTGGCAACCATTGCCGTCATGTATCACCGACCTTCGATGGCTCCTCCTGGCCGTTTTCCACCAGATCGGCGGATTGCGTTTCTTCGTCGGATTCCGTTACGGCGAGGCCGGCGCCCCTCTCCATCCGGCGTTTGAGAATGCGATGTCCGAGATAGAGAAGTATCGCGACGCCGACGACGACGATTACGGCGAGGAAACCGTATTTTGCGACGGCGTCGACGGCAGCCTGCCCGAAGTAGTATGCGGCGAGCCCGTAGGTCGTGGCCCAGAGGATGCCTCCGGCCGCGTTGTAGGCGAGGAAGCGAAGCCACGGCATCTTGCTCAGGCCCGCCAGCCACGCGATCACGATCCGCAGCCCCGCGACGAAGCGGGCGATGAGCACGGTCTTTGGGCCGTGCCGGTCGAAGAACGCCTCGCCTCTCGGTAAGAGCCTCTGGGCGGCGTCGCCGCCGAAGGGGATCCTCTCGATCACGCGGCGACCGCCCAGCCTCGCGATCCAGTATCCGATCGTGTCGCCGACGATCGCCGCGGCCGAGGCGACGGCGATGACCTCGACGATGTTGAAGCGACCGCTGCCGGCGAGCACGGCCGCGGTGATTAGAGCGGTTTCGCCGGGAAGCGGGATCCCGCAGCCCTCGAGCATCACGAAGAGAAACAGCAGGATGAGCCCGTAGCTCTCGAGTTCGTGGGTCATCTCGAACGAGTCTAGGCCGACGCCGGTTCCGGTGCGACGGCGCTGACCCCGGTCCTTTTCGGTAGGGTCGCGCGCGCAGATGAGGGTAGGCGTTCCCAAGGAGATTGCTGACGGCGAGACCCGGGTCGCGCTGATTCCGGACGGGATCGCGCGGCTCGAGGGCTCCACGATCGCCGTCGAGCGTGGCGCCGGGAACGCTGCCGGTTTTCCGGATTCGCTCTACGCCGAGGCGGGCGCGGAGCTCGTCGCAGATGCGTTCGAGGGCGCCGACGCCGTCGTCAAGGTCGCGCCGCCGACCGACGCCGAGGTCGAACGCCTCCAGTCGAGCCAGGTGCTCGTCTCGTTCCTGCAGCCGTTGACCGAGAAGGCACGGCTCGACGCCCTTCGCGCGCGCGGTGTCCTCGGTTTCGCGATGGAATCGATTCCCAGGACGACGCGTGCCCAGGCGATGGACGCCCTTTCTTCCCAGGCGACCGTCTCCGGCTACAAGGCAGTACTACTCGGCGCCGAGCGGCTGCCCCGGTTCCTGCCGATGCTCACGACCGCAGCTGGAACGATCGCGCCGGCGCGGACGCTCGTGCTCGGCGCCGGCGTTGCCGGGCTGCAGGCGATCGCGACTGCCCGGCGGCTCGGCTCTGTCGTCGCAGGCTTCGACGTCCGCCCGGCCGTCAAGGAACAGGTGCAGTCGCTCGGAGCCACGTTCCTCGACCTCGGTGTCGTCGGACAGGAGACCGAGGGCGGCTATGCAAGTGAGCTGACGCCCGAGGAGCAGGAACGCCAGCTCGAGGCGCTCGGCGAGCGCATCCCCGAGTTCGACCTCGTGATCACGACCGCCGCGATCCCGGGTCGCCCAGCGCCGCGACTGATCCCGGCCACCGCCGTCGAGCGGATGCGTCCGGGCTCGGTGATCGTCGACCTTGCAGCCGAGACCGGCGGCAACTGCGAGCTGACCCGCCCGGGCGAGATCGCCGAGGTCGGAGGGATCACGATCATCGGCCTCCTCAACTTGCCGAGCACGATGCCCACGCACGCGAGCCAGCTCTATTCGCGCAACGTGACCTCGCTGCTCGACCTGCTTGCGCCCGGTGGGAACCTCAACCTCGACTGGGACGACGAGATCATCGCCGGCGCGTGCGTCACGCGTCCCGACGGCACGGCATGACTATCCCCGTTTCCAGGGGTTTTTCCCGGAGTGATGTAGATGTACATCGACGTCACTCGACAACCATCGAATCCGATCGGAGGTGCGGATGAGCCATTACGCGCAGTTCGTCGTCGAGCTGACGATCCTCGTGCTCGCGATCTTCCTCGGAATCGAGGTGATCTCGAAGGTGCCCACGCTCCTGCATACGCCGCTGATGTCCGGGACGAACGCGATCCACGGGATCGTGATCGTCGGCGCGCTCGTGATCGCGGGTGCAGCCAGTAGCGGCCTGCTCGTCGGTTGGATCGGGTTCGTCGCGATGATCCTGGCCTCCGCCAACGTGGTCGGTGGCTTTGTCGTGACCGACCGGATGCTCGAGATGTTCAAGCGGCGCGAGCCACCGAAGAAGAAGGACGACGGCGGGACTGCATGAGCACTGCCACGAGCAACCTGCTCTATCTCGTCACGATCATCTGCTTCATCTTGGCACTCAGGTTCCTGTCGTCTCCGACGACGGCGCGGCGCGGGAACTGGGTCGGCGCGTTCGGGATGGCGTGGGCGATCGGGGTGACGCTTGCCCGCCCCGGCGTCCACCTGAACTGGCAGATCGTGGTCGGGGCCGCGATCGGCGCAGCGTTCGGAGCGGTCGGGGCACGCAAGGTGAAGATGACCGCGATGCCGCAGATGGTGGCGCTGTTCAACGGCGTCGGCGGCGGCGCGGCGGCCCTGATCTCGCTGGCCGAGCTCCATCTCCACCTCCAACTCCCCCACCACGTCGATCTGAAGCCGGACATCTCCGTTGCGATCGTGCTCTCGGCAATGATCGGATCGATCTCCTTCGCCGGCTCGATGGTCGCGTTCGCGAAGCTCCAGGAGCTCCTCTCGGGCCGGCCGATCACCTACCCGGGCCAGCAGTTCGTGAACCTGATCCTCATCGCAGCCGTCATCGCGTGTGGTGTGGCGCTCATCGCCGGCTACGAGCATCAGTGGGTGCTCGTCGCGCTCCTCCTCGGCTCACTGGTCTTCGGCGTCCTCTTCGTGCTGCCGATCGGCGGGGCGGACATGCCGGTGGTGATCTCGCTGCTCAACGCATTCACGGGCCTGGCGGCGGCCGCGACGGGCTTCGAGCTCGACTCGAACGTGTTGATCGTGAGCGGCGCCCTCGTCGGGGCCTCGGGAACGTTGCTCACGATGATGATGGGGCGCGCGATGAACCGCTCGATTGGGAACGTGCTCTTCGGCGCGTTCGGCCAGGTGCAAGCCGGGGCCGGTGCGGCGAGCACGGTCGACGGCACGGTGCGGGGGCTCTCCGCCGAGGATGTCGCGATCCTGCTTTCGTACGCCCAGAAGGTCGTGATCGTGCCCGGATACGGGATGGCGGTCGCGCAGGCCCAGCACGCGGTGCACGAGCTGGCCGACGTGCTCGAGGCCAAGGGGATCGAAGTGAGCTTCGCGATCCACCCCGTCGCGGGCCGGATGCCGGGCCATATGAACGTCCTGCTCGCGGAGGCCAACGTGCCCTACACCGCGTTGAAGGAGATGGACGAGATCAATCCTGAGTTCGCGCAGACGGACGTCGTGCTCGTGATCGGCGCGAACGATGTCGTGAACCCCGCCGCCCGGAACGAGCCTGGAAGTCCGATCTACGGAATGCCGATCCTGAACGTCGATCAGGCGAAGCAGATCGTCGTCAGCAAGCGCTCGATGGCAACCGGCTTCGCAGGGATCGACAACCCGCTCTTCGTCGATCCGAAGACCGGGATGCTCTTCGGCGATGCGAAGGAGTCGGTGCTCAAGCTGGTGGCGGGCGTCAAGGCGCTGTGAGCGCCGGCGTCCGGGTATTCGGCGCCGCAGACGTCGAGCTCGCGGTGCCGCCCGAGGCGGCGGTCGAGGCCGTTCGTGCAGCGTTCGTCGCCCATTACCGCGGCGAATGGACGATGCCGCCGAAGGTCTACCTCACGAATTATCCGGCAGGCGATTTCCGCGCGATGCCGGCGCTCGGCGGCGGACACGCTCTGCTGAAGTGGGTGACGTCGTTCCCCGGCAATCCCGCGCGCGGGCTGCCGACGGTGTCAGGGCTCGTACTGCTCTCGAACGCCGAGACGGGCGCGCTCGAGGCGATCTTCGACGCGGGTGCAGTCACGGCGCTTCGTACCGGCGCTGCTTCTGTTCTCGCAGCCGAGACGCTTGCGCGGGACGACGCGAGGACGGTCGCCGTAGTCGGCGCGGGCGTCAACGGCCGGGCCGCGGCTCGGACGTTCCTCGCGCGCGGCCGGGAGGTCTCGGTCTGGGATCTCGATCCCGAACGAACCTCGCGTGCGGCGGACGATCTCGGCGCGAGCGTGGCGGCCTCGCTCGAGGAGGCGCTCGCCGCGGACATCGTGGTGACGGTAACGCCCGGCCATCAAGTGCTCTTCGCCGACGGCTCGCTCGCACCGGGGCAACACGTGAGCCTGATGGGTGCCGATGGCCCCGGGAAGGCTGAGATCGCCGCCCGTGAGCTCGCGCGCGGTGCAAGCGGCCCCGCCGGCAGCGAGCGGCACGGAGCGCAAATGCGTCTGTTCTGCGACGACTGGGAGCAAGCGAGCCACTCGGGTGACCTAGTTCACGCCGTCGAGGCCGGCCTCGTCGAGCGCGAAGACGTGACTCAGCTCGGCGCGGTGCTCGCCGGCGAGACGTCCGGGAGACTATCCGCCGACGACGTGACGATTTTCGATTCGACGGGCCTCGCGATCCAGGATCTTGCGATCGCGACCGCCTGCATCGTGCGGGGAGTGGACCTCGACGTGCGCACCGTCACGCTCTAGCCTGAGCGCCTCCGGTCGTGGCGGGCGTGGGTCAGCGCAGCCGCAGCCCTCACTGCTGCGGTCGAGGCCCGAAGCGCGCCACGCCCTCGGACGACTGCTCACCCACCCGCCCGGGATCGAAGAGCCCGAGCCCAGGGACGGCCTCTCCGAGGATCGCTTTTGCGACGAGATCGCCGCAGACGAACCCGAGGACGTTGCCGTGGCCGGAGTAGCCGCCGGCGATCCAGAGACGGTCGGTTCCCGGAACGCGGCCCGCGAACGGGAGCAGATCGAACGTCTGGCCCCAGATACCGGCCCAGCGGCTCGCGATCGGCACCGGCCGGCCGATGAGCTCGCAGGCGAACGACTCGAGTTGATCCTGGATGAACGGGGTCGTCTCCTCGGTCGCAGTCTGCTCGGTCTCGAGGCTCGTGTCGCGGCGACCGCCGAGGATCAGCGTCCCGTCGGAGAGCTGCTGCCAGTAGTCGTAGCCTCCCCGGGCGTAGTGCGGCCGATCGTAGAGCCGCTCGGGCAGCGGGTCGGTGGCGATGACCTGCCCGCGCGTCGGCACGATCCATGCCGCGAGCTCGGGGGCGAGCGCAGCCGCCGTCCCGTCGACGGCGAGCACGACTGCGTCCGCATCGAGCTCGTCGATCGCCTCACGATCGACCGGGTGGCGTTCGACGATCTGGACTCCCGCCGCGGCGGCATGGGCGGCGAGTCGCCTGACCCAGCGGGCCGGATCGAGGGCGCCATCCCTGGGGTGGACGAACCCTCCCGCGAACAGCCGCGCCGCCTCGGGCAGCGGGTCGAGCCACTCGGCCGCGAACCCATCCTCATGGAGAGCCTCGTACTCACGCCGGAGCTCCTCGCACTCGGCCTGGTCGATCGCGAGCCGGAGCGAGCCGACGCGCCGGAACGCATCGCCGGCCAGGTCTGCGATCGCGTCGAGACCGACCTCTGTGAGCTCCCAGGCCGCGCGTGCGGGAACGGCACCGAGCCGCTCGCGAGCCACGTCGTAGCCGAGCGCGAGCCCACAGAGAGCGAAGCCGCCGTTCCGGCCGCTGGCGCCGCCGGCGACCTCGCGGGCCTCGAGCAACCTCACGCGCTTCCCACCGTGGGCGAGCGTGAGAGCGCACGAGCAGCCGGTGACTCCGCCGCCCACGATGACGACATCGACGGGGCTCGACACCGAGCCGGCGGGAACTTCGGGCAGCGGTTGAGCGAGCCAATATGGAGTTGAACTAGACGCGGTATCTAGGCTACGGAAACGGCTTGAACAGCCGTGTCCGGTGATGCCACGTCATCCGAAGTCGCCTCAGATGGGCAGAAAGTTCTACCGCCGAGGAGACGCTGCTCGAGCGCATCTGCCTCAGGGCGGAACACCTGGCCCGCGAGATGCAGATTGATACGTGTCGTCGACATCGACGAATGACCCGCCTTCGTCATCGACGCGATCGGATTCGACCCGGCCGCGGCCACGTTCGTGAGGCTCGAATGGCGGAGACGGTGGAACCGCCGCACGTACGCGTTGATGCCCGCCGACTTGAGCGCCGCGCGGAGCTCCTTCGCGAACTCGGGCTCCGGAGCGTCTGTCATGAGACGCTCGAACTCCTCGACCTCCCATTGGCTATGGAGCACTTCCGAGAACGCCTCACAGATCTCGGTCTCGGTGTCGGTCATATCGACCTCCTAGCTCGGGAAGGAGACCTTCTACCGCAAAACGTGGTTGGGGCAGTTCCGTCGCGAGAAGCTCTGTAGCCGTCCAGTTAGTCCGGCGGACAGGAAGGTGGATCTCCGGCCTCGGGAACACGATCGGCTCGTCCATTACGCCACCCGCCTAACGGACTCGGGAACCTCGAACCTCGGACAGTCGCCGAGCTCTTGATGTCGTTGGAACCTGCTTACGGCACGGTCCACCTGGTGCGCCGCAGCGATTTTGTTGGCTTCGTCTGCGCGGCGTGCGTTCCGACGGGCACGAGAGCAGCCCGACGACGGTTCTCAGCCTGTACGAGTTGCGCGAGGGCCGACTCGAGCTCCGCTACGCGAGCCTCGAGCCGATTGATGACCTTCGCATCGTCGCTCATTTCGTCATCCCGTCGAGCCTTACGACCCGGTAGATGATCGAGCCACGGCTCCAGCGGCCTGAGCCGTTGATCTTGTGGGACGTCCAGTCGAGCGGGTCCATCTCGAAGACAACAACCGGAGGCGTTTCGGACGCTGGCGCGGCCTTCGCGATGGCGAGCGCTATCTCCCGCTCTCGCTCTTCGCGCTCATGGCGAGCGAGCGCCTGGCGGCATTTCTCGCTGTGTGCTCTTGTCTGAGGGCGGCGCCCCTCAAGCGACTCGTTACAGTCTGGCGCCTCCCAAATCCTTACACCGGGAGGTTCCGGCTCAGGATCGTCTTGTCGGCGGTGCACTCGCCGCAGCGGCTCTGAGAGTTGAACGACCTTCAATCCGAAGATCTCTCGCCGTTTCTCGTAGTGCAGCGGCGTTCTTGAGATCGTCACTCCTCATACGCTGGAGTTCGGGGTGGAAGCGACCACCTTTGACGCCCTCGTCTATCACTGCGCTCGACATCTCCAAGTTCTCGGCATCGGTCTCGAGCAAGTGGAACATTTCCGCCGCCCTGAGAATGGATTCGTGCTCTGGGTAAAGAACGATCAGCCCCTCGCGGAGGTCGTCGAAGTCGCTCGAGGTGATGTCAGCTCCGGCGATCCAGCGAATGAGTTGCGCAGCCCCGGCTTCAGGCGTGAGATCGCTGCCGTCGAAAAAGCTGTCTGCGTCGTGAGGCCGACCGATGTAACGCGCCAGCCGAGGGAAACCGGGCTACGTAGCCATCCGTTGCATCTCATGTCCATTCCGTCTCGCTCCTTGTTGCTGGGTTTGAACGCTCCTCGGCGCCCTGACGTTAGGAGTGCTCGGGGACTGGTATCGCGACCAGTCCCCGAGCGGAGACGTCTGGACGGACGCAAGCGCAGGGTGACAGACGCTTGTCACCGTTTCTGGACTTCGCTCTCAGCCGTGGGCGATGCGCGACCGGTGAGCTTCGCCGGGAGGATCTCGCGACGCGGCCACACTGCGTCCTCATGGGTTGGGCCGACGAGCGCTGCGAGAAACCAGTCGACCTCGTCGCAGGCCTCGGCCACTGGCGGAGGGTAGGCGGATCTTCTAACGAGAACGGCTCAGCTAAACGGCTGAGGCGTTCTTTCTACCGCGATCTTCTAGCGGCACTTTGTTGCCGCGAGGCAAAGCGGGAGACGAACACGGGAAAGTCTGCCGCCCATAGGGAGCCGGGCGGCGCGGGACGAGTACCGCATCCTCAAGCCCCGCGCCGCACGGACCTTCCGGGTATTGCCGAACGACAGGTGGCCGAAACCGCATCCCGCATAAGATCAACTCATGAAGACGATCGCCTCGGGACGGGTCGCGCAGGCCGCAGCGAAGTACGGTGAGAACTCGCCGATGGCGACAGCGTGCTGCAACGCCTGCCGAACCTGCGTCACGTCGAACATCATCGGCGTGGCGATGGCAGCGCTGGCCGCAACGGGTGTCAGTGTGAGCCGAGTGCTTCGGCGCTCTGCGCGAGCCTCCGTGTAGCCATCGCCTCAAGGGGTGGAGAAGGCGTCGCGTCCACTGGACATCGTGCCCGCCTCATTGGGTGAATGGATCGCGGTTGAGGTCCTACCGATGACGGCGGATTTCTCTCGTCGGGACCGGCCTACCATAGAAACCCCACGGAATACGAGGAGGATCAGCGATGAGTGAACGAACGAGCTTCACGGTCGATGAGGCACGGAGCATCGGAGAGAAGATCGGTATCGACTGGGACTCAGCTCCCTTCGACGTCGAGCAGTATCGGATGGGTATGGACGTTGAGCTCGAGCACGGCCTTCACGACCTCTTGACGAACGTAACCGACAGTGACCCCGTTGTCACAGGGAAGATCGCTCTCGCACACTTGAACGAGTTCCCGGACTACTACACCCGTCTCGAACGTATGGAGGAGGAGGCGAAGCGTGCTCACCAAGAAAAGGCCTGACGCAACTTGGATCGCCGGCATAAAAACCTGGCGACTGGCCTTGGCCGACTCACGCGAGTCGGAGCGTAGGAGCTGGCCTCGCACGCGGCCCCGGTGCAAGGTAGACGAGCCGCGCGGGTCGGATGGCTTGAGGGTTCGCGAGCGCCGCGGCGCGACCCGGCCCGCACCACGAGCGTAGGACTAGCTCTCTGAATCCGAAATCAACCGTTCGGCCCATACGCGGCCGAAACCACCATCGGTCGGCGACGGCTCGACGGTCACCACGACGTACTGTGAGCCAGCGTCGTTCAGGGTGTCACCGGCTTGAGCGGCTCGGGGCGTGTACGCATCCCTGAACCGCCGTCGTCGAACGTGATGAGGTAACGCAGCTCGTTCTGTAGTCCAGTCATGCCAGGCTCCTCTCGGTTGTCCTGGGGCCGGACAGCGTTGCGAGCCTATCGCAGGCAGTGGGCTGCCGGCGGATGGGAGGAGCAGGACCTACCTCCCGTATTCTCAGTTGTCGCCGCCGCGTTCCCGGCCCTCCAAAGACGCAGGGGCGCGGCGGCCCTTATCCGTGTGGGTCGTCGGCCTTGCTCATCGGCACGATCATCAGGGACGTTGACTTGATGACCGCCTCAACGGTCATGCCACGCTCGAGGCCCAACTCTTCGGCCGCTTCTTTCGTGACGAGCGCGACCAGCCGCACCGGCCCCGAGACAACCATCTCGACCTGGCTGATGAGGCCGTCCTTGTCAACGCGCTCGACGCGCCCGTTGAATCTGTTCGATCTCGCCGGTCTCAGCTGTGAATCCCGCAGGAACGCGTCGATCTCGCTTTCGGGGATCACGGTCAGGCCGCGGGCGTCGGTCTCGACTTTGAGTTGCCCGATCTTGCCCCAGCGGCGGACCGTTGCGATGCTCACGCCGAGCCGGTGAGCCGCCTGCGGAACGGTGAGGGCTCGCGGCGGCATCCGACCAAGAATCTAGCTCTGCTAGAGAACGGCCCCCAGACGCCTCCAAACGCCTGAGGGCCGTGCTCTTCGCGCAATCAGCCATACCACGTCGTGCCACCGGGAGGACAACCCGACGTTCGCCGATTCTCTCACGAAGACCGAGAGACTTGCAAGTCGACAATCGTTCGGCCGCTACAGACCGCGGCGCCTGGCGAACTCTCAAGCCCCCCGCTTCAGCCCTGTGATCCGTCGAAAAGCCTAGGTCGAGCTACGCGTGCTGCGTCAGTTCCGGATGCTGCTCAAGAAACATCCGCCAGATATCGTTTTGCGGGTAGGGGGACCAACCCCGCAGTTCCTTGAGGTTAGCCTCGAGCCGCAGTTCGTCCCGGCGTGAGAGAGCCTCGCCGCGCTCAAGTATCCGCAAGTCCCTGTTCACGAGCGGCAGCATGATTCGCGCGAGAAGCACGAACCAAGGTGGATGAGTTTTCGACCCTGCCGCTTTCTGTTCGAGCTCCTCGTGCCCCAGCGTCTTGAGCTTTCCGCCCAGCCATTCCACGTACTCGCACGCTGCTTCGACGTCCATCAGGAGCAGCCCTATCCGGGGCGTGCCGTGAAGTCGTGCATTTCTCGGGAGGACATCGACGCTCGTCGATTCTCCCACGAAGACCCAGACGTTCGCAAGCGAAATATTCGCGTCGGCGGCTTGCGGAGCCATCTGACCTTGTGGGAGAATCCCGCCTGCGGATGCCCACAGCGTGGAGCGGGTCAGGAGTGATGCCTAGACGGGGACTGACGGGGCTCCTGTTAGACCACGGCCCCGCGGGCGCTGCACTCTCAGGGCCGCGTGGCCCGATGAGTCTTAAGTGCGACTGTTCGCCTCGATGTGCCTTCGCGCTGGCAGGGCGCGAGAAACGCGCGGAGCAGGACGCAGACTCCCCACTGGCCGCTCGAGACTGCGTTACCGTCGAGGCTTCAGTTGCGGTTCTGGTGTGAGAGGATCAGGGCTCCTCGGGTGAGAGGCTCTCGAAAGGATCGAATGATCGGCGTGGAAGGTTTGAGTACGAGACTGTGGGTGACGGCGTTCCTCGCGGCGCTCGCAGTCGCAGTTCTTGTGGTTCCGCTTGGCCTCCAAGCTCATCTCTCCCGACGATCCGCAGAAGCCTTCCGTCGACGAGGCCAACGACAGGGCCCAGGAGTCTGAGGTCACGAACGCCTTCGAGAGTCTTGGCAAATCGGTGATGGGTGCGTTTTAACTCCTCCGGATTTCAGACTCAACTAGCGGCGAGCGTTGCAAGCGCGCCTCGCAGGCTCGGCCGCGACTACGTTTGGGTTACGCCGGGTTCCGTCCAAGATCCAGTCGACGAGAGAGGACGATCGTGATGGTACGAGTTTTTCCTTTGCCGACGGTGTGCCTCGCGGTAGCGATTCTTTTGCCAGTGTTTGCGTCCAGCGGGCGAGCGGCTACCGGCGCATCGGCCACTGGGACGTCGTGCACGGCTGTCCATAGCGGCGCCCCGTGGTCACACAATGGCCGAGAGGGCACCGTCTACAGCGTCCTGGGCTCCGGAGCCTCCTGTTCGGTCTCGAATACGCTATTCGTACGGCTCACGAGGGAGCGCGGTTACTACTCACCACCAGGGTGGAAATGCAAGCCCATCAACGTGAACGCGTTCACGGGCCAATGCACTACCAAGTCGGGTGACGTATTGAAGTGGGCGCCGAAGCTGAAGTAAGCCTTAGAGCCTCGAGGAACGCGACATCCTCACGAGGCTTGGAAGCGCCTAACCTGTGGGCGCAGGCCACCGCTCACCTCTCACTGAGGTAAGCGGCCTGATCGATGCCGGTGTTGCTACGTCTGACGCACAGCCGGAAGCGCGGTCAGCGCCAGATCATGCTCGGCACCCCCAAGAGCGCCGAGTAGACCGGGACCATCACAGCCTCGTCGATCGTCGGCATCGACGTCTCGCCGAGCCACCTCGCCGGAAGCCGACGTGACCTTGACCGATCCTCCAAAGGCCGTAAGCGCGGTCAGCTCGAGCGCTTCGGCCAGGTCGAGCCGGCCGAGCTCCAACGCGGAGCATGCCTCTCTCCGGGGCCTGACGGCGCCCGCAAGGCTAGCTGCACATGGCGCGCGACAAGGGGCGCCACGAGCTGCCGGTTACGACCCCTTACGAGTACTCGAGGCAGGCACGGCTAGCTCAGCTTCGCCGCGACGTCCTTTGCCACCGGCTCGATGAGTGCCAGCGAGGGTGTCTTCCCGATCTCGCTGAGGCTGATGTACGCGATGTACTTGCCGACAGCAACGTGAATCCCAGCCTCGAACGCACCCTTGGCCTCGTAGGCGGCATCGCCGATTCCAGTCACTTTCGTGGGCGTCCCCCCGGACAGTCCCTGTTTCAGGTTGTGCACGGCGAGCTGCAGCACCCCGGGATCGGTGTACTTCACGACAGTGACCTGCAGCGCCGGTGACTTCTTCGTCACGCCCGCCCAGTTGCTGGTGTACTGCTCCGAGCCCGGCCCCGGGAGCGGGGTGTCGTTCTTGCACTGGCCGGTAACGCCGGAGATCACCGTCACCTGCTTCGCCGTCAGGAGGCCGCAGACGTCCCCGCTAAAGGGCGCAGGGCGAGCGGCTGCCGGCGCGGCCACCGCAAGCGTCGCAAGCAGAACCACGAGTTGCCGAACGAAAATCTTCAGACGCCCTCCGGTACGGAAGTCTAGTAGAACCTGCGCCTGCCGGTCGGCCGCCTAATAGCGCTAGTGGCTGCTCAGGACAGCTCCGAACACTTCCGTGCTAGCCCTCAGCAATTCGGGTATTGAGGCACGCGGCAACCGGCCCGGTGAGCACCATGCATAGGCTCATCGTACGCGTGATGCCTGAATAGTTCTTGTGGAAGTTGCCCTAGGCGGGAAGCGCATACCCGAAGCCTCCGTCGAGCTAGGCGGGCGCGCCGGAGGGATGAAGGGCGTACTCGTCGTCAAGTAAAGCGGTTAGGGTTCCCGACTCTGACAACGGTAGAAAGTCGCGGTAGAAAAAGGGCGTAACCGGCTTGGTTATGCCCTTTCCGAGCCAATATGGAGTTGTCATCACGAACCGATCCTATGGCTGCGGCATCACCTCCGATAGATCCCTGCGCGAACCTCCACGAGGCCGCCGAGCTCGAGCTCGACGAGGGCCCCCGCAGCCGCCCCGGGCGTCATCCCCGCGGCGCGGGCGATCTCATCGACCGTGGACGCACCCGCCTCGAGGGCCGCCAGCACCTGTGCGGCCGCCGTTCCGGGGGCGGGGCGATCGGGCTCGGAGGGCGGGGGCTCGACTCCGATCGCGTCGAGCACATCGGCGGGAGAGGTGACCGGGGTCGCGCCGAGCCGGAGGAGCGCATTCGACCCAGCCGAGAGGGCCGACGTGATCTCGCCCGGGACGGCAAGGACCTCGCGGCCCTCTTCGAGCGCCAGATCCGCGGTGATCAGAGCGCCGCTCCTCTCACGCGCTTCGACCACCACGGTCGCGGCGGTCATGCCGGCGACGATCCGGTTCCGCGCCGGGAAACGCCACGGTGCGGGAGCTACCCCGGGTGGGTATTCGCTGACGATGAGCCCTCGCTCGCCGACTTCCCGGGCGAGCCCCGCATGTGCCTGCGGATAGTCGCGGTCGATCCCGCAGCCCAGCACCGCAACCGTTTCGCCGCCCGTCTCGAGGCAACCCCGGTGCGCCCAGCCGTCGATCCCGCGTGCGAGGCCCGACACTACGACGACACCTGCCGCGCCGAGCTCCCTCCCCAGAGATCGCGCCACGTGGGCCCCGTAGTCGCTGCAGGCGCGGGCGCCGACGATCGCAACCGCAGGCCGAGCCAGCAGATCCGCGCCTGCGGACCCGCGTATGAAGAGGCCGGGCGGTGGGTCGTGGATCGACTTCAGCCGTACGGGAAACCCTGTCTCGGAACGGCCGAGCCAGCGGAAGCCCGCAGCCGCCAGCCGATGCAGCTCGGCCTGCTCGTCGAAGCCGGCGGCGAAACCCGCAAACGTGCGCGTCGCCCGGTCGCGGTCCGTGGAATGGGCGTCGCGGGAAGCGGCATACATCGCCATCGCCAGCTCGCTCATCGCGCGGTGAGCTCCGCAGGCGACCGGTAGGAGAGCGCCTCCGCGACATGCTCGGAGCGAACCTCGACCGACCCTGCCAGCGCCGCGATCGTCCGAGCGACGCGAGCGACCCGAGCGCGACCGCGGCCTGACAAAGGCAGCCGATCGACCGCCCGTGCCAGCAACTCGGCGGCATCCTCCGTCAGCTTCGGACCGGCTGTCCGAAGTCCGGTGCGACTCGCGACGACCCGCTCGCGGACGGCTGCCGAGCCCTCACCGGGCGCGCCCGCGAGCTCGCTCGCGCGCGGTCGGGGCAACGCGACAACGAGGTCGAACCGATCGAGCAGGGCCCGCGAGAGCCGGTCACGGTAGCGATCGAGTTGCTGAGGGCTGCACGAACACGTCGCGCTTCCGTCGCCTCGCCCTCCGCAAGGGCACATGTTCATGGTTCCGACGAGCTGGAACCTGGCCGGGAAGACGCAGCGGCCGCCCACCCTGGCGACCGCGATCGCACCGTCCTCGAGCGGCTGCCGCAGCGCTTCCAGCACGAGACGGGGGAACTCCGGGATCTCATCCAGGAAGAGCACTCCAAGGTGAGCGAGCGTCGCCTCGCCGGGGCGAGGAGTCGAGCCGCCGCCGACGATCGCCGCCGCGGACGCGGTGTGGTGCGGGGCTCGAAACGGTGGAACGCGGATGAGCCCCGCACCCGCGGCGAGCACGCCGGCGACGGAATGGATCCGGGTCACCTCCAACGCGTCGTCGTCGCCAAGCTGAGGCAGGAGCCCCGGGAGACGTCGCGCAAGCATCGTCTTGCCGATCCCCGGTGGGCCGGCAAGCAGGAGGTTGTGCCCTCCGGCGGCGGCGATCTCGAGCACGCGTCTCGCACGTTCCTGCCCGCGGACTTCTGCCAGGTCGGGAGCCGACGTAGAGCGATCCGCGGGCGCCGGGTCGGGATCTGGAGGATCGCGGTGTCCGCGGAAGTACGCAACTGCCTCGGCCAGGTGTCGCACCGGCACCGGCTCGATACCCGCGAGGGCGACTTCGGCCCCGGACTCGGCGGCGCAAACGAGCCGCCGTGCACCATTCCTTCGTGCGCCCTCGGCGGCCACCAGGGAGCCGGGCACGGGACGAAGACGCCCGTCGAGGGCCAGCTCGCCGACGGAGGCGTGGCCGCTCAGGCAGCCGGGTGGGATCTGGTGGGAAGCTTCGAGCAGCGCGAGCGCAATCGGAAGGTCGAAGCCGGAGCCTTCCTTGCGAAGGTCGGCCGGCGCGAGGTTGACGATGATCCGATGCCCGGGCCACTCGAGCTCAGCCGAGGTGATGCCGCTGCGGACACGCTCTTTCGCCTCCTGGCAGGCCCGGTCGGCGAGCCCGACGATCGCAAACATCGGCGCACCGCTCTCGAGGAATGCTTCGACTTCGACCCGTCTCGGATCAAGCCCGACGAGGGCGTGAGTGACCGTCTTGGCTAGCATCTGTTGCCATTCTAGATAACGCAACGTCGCTAAAGGTCACAGCTTTGTGACGGTTTCGCGGCTACGCTGGGGCTCGCCAAGGGTCACGAGAATCGAGAGATTGATCACGGCCGCGACGAACAACAAGACGCCGAGAGCCTGCGCTCCCCGGCTCCCGAGCGCAGCCCAGCCGAGCCCGAACAGCACGAGCTGAACCGCGACCCACGGCACGGCCGGCAGTGGCCGAGCCGCACGCGGAGCGACGAAGAGGCCCCAGACGACACAGACGGCGAGTGGCGCCGCGATGGTGAGCAAGATATTCGCAACCCTGCCGTCCGTCGCGCCGGCTCCCCAGTATCCGAACGCGGCGAGCAGGCACAGCTCGAGCACGAACCGGATCGCGAGGTTGGCCGCGCGCACCTACGCTCGACGAGCGACGAGCACGTCCTCGAAATACTCACCGGCGCGGAGCCCCGTTCGGCGGTTGACGTGCCGGCGGTAGCGCCCGTCGAGTCTCAGGCCGGCGCGTTCGAGCACTTCGGGGTACAGCTCGCGGCGATCGTTCACGACGACGAGGAGCGGGGCTCCGGGCTTGATCGACTCCGAGGCACGAGCGAGTACCGCCGCGATCCCTTCCGTGTAGCGATCGAGTGCCTCCCGGCTCGTCCCTTTCGCTGCCGCCCCGAGCTCCCGCTCGCGAAGATCATCCAGGCGGAGCAACTCGTAGGCGTACCGGTGCTGTTCGTGGTAGTCGATCAGGCCCGGGTAGGGCGGCGAGGTGACGACGGCGTCGAACCCTGTGCCTGCATCGACCTCGCGGGCGTCCCCATGGAGCACGGTCGCCTCGCCCGGTTTCCGGATGCGGGCGAACTCCTTCAACCGCTTCAGCGTGTCGAGCGCATAGCGGCGCACGAAGTGCGAGGCCTGCTCGACGGGTTTGCATTCTCGCTTGTGCTTGTGGCACCAGTAGGGCCCGGATTGAGGGCGGCTCGGGAAATCGAGGTCGAAGTGGGTCGTGAGCCTCGCCGAGCGTGCGGCGCGGGCGAGAACGATCCGCAGCACGTCGGCATACTCGTAGCCCTCGAGCACCGATCGGAATCGGAGCAGGTCAGCGGCGGCCTCTGGCGCGAACCAATCGCGCACGTACGGGGTCGGCTCGCCGGGCGTTCCTTCACCTCGCTCGAACCGCGCGAGCGCGTCTCGAAGGTCGTGCTCGAGGATGAACTGGTTGTAGCGGGCCGTCTTCACGCGCATCAGCAGGCAGTTGAACGCGGCCAGGTCGATTCCGGTGGCGCCGAGCCCGCTCTCGAGTGACTGAACGAGCGTCGTGCCCGAGCCGGCGAACGGGTCGAGCACGCTGCCGCCCGGTGCAACCTGTCGTCGAAGGAGCTCCTCGACGAGCTGGGGGATGAACTTGCCGAGATACGGGTGCAGGCGGTGAACGTGCTTCGTCCGCTCGCGCTCCGGGAGCTGTTGCTCCGACCACGAGAGCTCGAGGTCGATCGCCGCGTAGAGCGCATCCTGGGTAGCCGCCACGTTTCAGGGTTCGACGTACCTGGCCGCGGTCCTCGCCGAACCCACGACGGGGCTCGGAGGCCAGAACCACCTGACCCCCGCAGATAAGGAATTACCCCACCCAGGGTGGGGAAGCCAACCCGCCATCCTCACTGCAAATTGTACGGAACCTCCCCGCTCCTTTCTGTACCAACTTCGTAACGGATTCTCCACCTGCAGACTTTCTTTCTACGGCGCGGCACTATGGGCTGTCGTATCCCAGGACGCAGGCACTCGTAGGTTGACGCCTCCGGCGCGCCGGCGCAGCCGTAGCCCCGCAAAACAGGATCGCGGCGAGCCTAGAAGGCGGCGCGAATGCAGCGGAGCCGCTGCCCGTGCACCGTGATCACGTCATAGCGAACCATGTGGCCGCGATAGCCGCACTGCGAGTCGAGCCACGCCTCGGCCGCCCGACGGATGCGTCGTACCTTTTCGGCCGTCACCATCTCGAGCGGATCGCCGAAGCCGGATCCGCTCTTCGACTTCACCTCGCAGAAGACGAGTGTCCGCCCGCGGCACGCGATCACGTCGAGCTCGAACCCGGCGATCCACACGTTCGTGCCGACGATTCGGTAGCCGCGGAGGCGGTACCAGCGCGCCGCCCGCCTTTCCGCCTCGTTCCTAGGCTTCGGCCGCCGCGAGCTCGAGCTCGTCATCGGGCGCTCCGCCGTAGCAACGCGCCCGGAATGACAGCCGGTGGATCTCGCTCGGGCCGATCCGCCTGACTGCCGCACTGTGGGAGGGCGTGATGTAGCCGACGTGAGAACTGAAGCCGTACCCGGGATAGCAGGCATCCATCGCGTGCATGTACCGGTCGCGAGTCACCTTCGCGACGATCGACGCCGCAGCGATCGCGGCACTCTTGGTGTCGCCGTCCACGACGGCCCGATGCGGCGGCGCGAGCGGCCCGAGCCTGAAGCCGTCCACCAGGCAGGCCTCTGCCGGCTGGCAGGCCCAGAGCGCCTCCCGGAGCCCACGGAGGTTCGAGCGGTGAAGGCCGTCTCGATCGATCACGGCGGGCGGGAACACCCGTACCGACACCCGGGAGGCGCAGGTGAGAACAGCGCGGTAGAGCTCCTCGCGCAGCCCCGGCGCGACCTGTTTCGAGTCGTTCAGGAGGCCGAGGGGGCGCACACGATGGTCGCGCAGGCGATCGAGATCGAGCAGCACCCCGGCGACCACGAGCGGCCCGGCGAGCGGCCCCCGCCCTGCCTCGTCCGCGCCGGCGACGAACCGGACACCGAGCCGCCGGTCGAACGACAGCAGCTTCTTCCCGGTTCTCTGCGCCACGAAGTCGAGGATAGCCAGGGGCGCGGTCCGCGCCCATTGCCCAAAACGGCCGGGCGGCCGCTGTTTGCGCAATAACCGTGAGCGAAAAGGGCGCGCGCTACCGCTGGCGGAGCTCGCGGACGCGAGCCTTCTTGCCGACCTTACCGCGCAGGTAGTAGAGCTTTGCACGGTGGACATCGCCGATCGCCGCGACGTCGATCTTGTCGATCTTCGGCGAGTGCAGAGGGAACGTGCGCTCGACGCCGACGCCGAAGGAGTTCTTGCGGACGGTGAACGTCTCCCGTGCTCCTGCGCCCTGGCGCTTGATCACGATCCCCTCGAACACCTGGATCCGCTGACGTGTGCCCTCGATCACCCGAAAGTGGACGCGGACGGTGTCTCCGGCCTTGAAGCGCGGGACTTCGCGCAACTGGGCGCGCTCGAGTTCCTGGATGATCGTGCTCATGAGTGGAATCCGCTCAGGGCCAGAGGGCCCGGGAGGTGACAATGGTAGCGGAAGTGCCCGGCCCTACCGGACGGAGAGCCGCGATCCTCGGCCGTTCCGCCCCGACGACGATTCGCTCGCTCAGAGCCGCGCAAAGATCGCCTGGATCGAAAGCCGCTGCGGCGGCCAGTATGTCGCCACCACCTTTCCGATCAGGTTGTCGCGCGGTACCGTCCCCCACTTGCGCGAATCGCACGAGCCGATGCGGTTGTCGCCCATCATGAAGTACTGCCCGGCCGGGATCTTCATGGCCTTCACGGTCAAGTCGTCCCGGTATTCAGGCTTGATGTACGGCTCGTCGAGCTTCTTGCCGTTGATGTAGACGTAGCCGTCCTTCTCGGACCAGACGTCGCCCGGAAGCCCGATCAGCCGCTTGACGTACACCCCGCCGGTCCCGCAGGCGATGAGCGCGCGGGGCGGGGTGTTGAAGACGACGATGTCGCCCCGCTTCGGGCTCGAGATGTCGTAACAGATCCGGCAGGCGAGCACACGATCGGAGCCGCTGAAGAGCCCTCCCTTCGCAAGACAGCCCTGCCCGGGAAGCGCGCAGTGAAGGGTCGGCTCCATCGAGCTCGACGGGATCCTGTACGGGTTGATGATCCACTGTTTGATCGCGAGCACGATCAGGATCGCGCCCAGGATCGTGACGAGCCAGTCGATCGTGACGCGCAGGCCGTGCGGGAGACCGACGGTCAGGCGGTCGATGGGGTTCCTCAACGCACATGCTCCTTCCGCCAGCTCTCGATTCTTCCGTGGTCGCCCGACAGGAGGACGTCGGGTACCTGCCAGCCCCTGAAGTCCGCGGGTCGTGTGTAGTGGGGGTGCTCGAGCGCGCCTCCGAGCTCCGGCGAGAAGCTCTCGAGCTCGCCGGAGCCCGCCGCGAGCGCGCCCGGTAGGCGCCGCGCGATCGCATCAACGACCACCATCGCCGGCAGATCGCCGTTCGAGAGCACGTACGGCCCGATCGAGATCGAGTCGTTCGCGAGATGCTCGACGATCCGCTCGTCGAAGCCTTCAAAACGGGCGGAGAGGAGCGTCAAGTGGTCCTCTTTCGCCAGTTCCTCGACAACTTCCTGCGTCAACTGGCGGCCCTGCGGGCTGAGCGCGACGACACGGTGAGCGGGCGCTTCGCCGTAGGCCGCATCGAGTGCGGCCGCGACGACATCGACACGGAGCACCATCCCCGCGCCGCCGCCGTAGGGCTCGTCGTCGACGCTGCTCGACCCGAGGGGCGTCGTGTCGCGGTAGGAGTAGAGCCGCAGGTCGAGCTCGCCGCCGAGGACGGCGGCAACCGGGCGCTGCTCGGTGAGCCAGGCGAAGGCGTGCGGAACGAGGGTGAAGACATCCAGGCGCAAAGGGATCAGTCGGGCTCGGCGAAGCCGGGAGCGACCAGGATACGTCCTGCCTCGAGGTCCACGATCTGGATGCACGCGCCGACGAGGGGAAGCAGCAGCCCGTCGCCCAGATCGAGGGAGTCGTTCGCGGGCCCCGGATGGACGTCGACGACCCTCCCGAGGCTGCGGCCGCCCTCCTGGATCACCTCGAGGCCGATCAACTGGAAGGTGTAGTACTCGTCGGCTTCCGTCTCCGGCAACGCATCGCGCGGGATCTCGAGCAGCGCGCCGCGCGGCACCGGCCGGTCGAGCCTGATTACCGGGCGGCCGCCTGCGCCGCGGCGGGCGGCGATCACCTCGGCCTCCACACCCCCGGCAAGGAACCGCGCGCCGCGCTCGAACCAGCGCGAGTCCTCACTCGGCTCCTCCACGAAGAACGCGCCGTCGAGGCCGTGGGGCCGGCCGACCCGGCCGATGAAGACGCGCTGGGCCTCTGTCAACCGGCGATCTCGACCAGCACGCGACGGCCGTCCCTGGCGGAGCTCGCCCGGACCACCGTCCGCAATGCGCGCACGATCCGCCCGCCCCGCCCGATCACCTTCCCCACGTCGTCCGGCGCTACGTGCAGCAAGAGGACAAGCGCACCCTCACGCTCCTCGCTCTCGACGCGCACGGCGGCGGGATCGTCGACGAGCTCGCGCGCGAGGTACGCGAGCAGCTCGGCCATCGCCGCTAGCTAATGCCCTGCGTCTTGATCAGGCGGGCGACGGCCTCTGTCGGCTGAGCGCCCTTTCCGAGCCAGCTCTTGATCTTCTCCTCGTTGAGGACGATCGTCGAGGGATCGGTCTGCGGGTTGTAACGGCCGACGATCTCGAGCACCTTCCCGTCACGGGGAGAGCGCGAATCGGCCGCGACGACGCGGTAGATCGGGTTCTTCTTGGAGCCCACGCGAGTGAGCCGGAGTTTGACTGCCATGACAGTAGGTTACCGACGGCCGCTACGCCGCTTGTTGGCCTTCCGTTTCTTCCCGCCGGACCGGCGTTCGAGCGGGGCGACGGCGGGCGGCCCGCCGGGGATGCCGCCCGGCATCCCGGCTGACATTCCGGGGAGGCCGGGCAGCGACGGCATCTTCCCTTTGCCGACCTGGCCCATCATCTTCTCCATCATCTTCCGAGCCTCGAGGAGCTGATTCACCTCCTGCACTGCGACGCCCGATCCGGCCGCGATCCGCTGCCGGCGGCGGCCGTCGATCACGTGCGGAAGCGAGCGCTCGCGCGGCGTCATCGAGAGGACGATCGCCTCGACGCGCTTCAGGCGGTTCTCGTCGATGTCGGCGTCGGCGAGCTGCCCCATCCCAGGCATCATCTTCAGGACACCCTGAAGCGGCCCCATCCGGCGGAGCATCTTCTGGGCCTGAAGGAAGTCGTCGAAGGTGAACTGCCCCTTGCGCATCTGCGCCTCGAAGCGGGCGTTCTCCTCTTCCGAGGTGGCCTGCTCGGCGCGCTCGATCAGCGTGAGCACATCGCCCATGCCGAGGATGCGCGAGGCCATCCGGTCGGGATGGAAGACCTCGATCTGGTCGAGCTTCTCGCCGGTCGAGGCGAACATGATCGGGCGGCCGGTGACGGTCCTGACCGAGAGCGCGGCGCCGCCGCGAGCATCGCCGTCGAGCTTCGTGAGGACCACGCCGTCGAACGCGATCTTCTCCTGGAACGCGGTCGCGACGGCGGCGGCCTGCTGCCCGGTCATCGCGTCGAGGACGAGCAGGGCGTTCGTGGGGCTCGTCGCGTCGCGGACGTGCTCGAGCTCGTCCATCAGCGCCTCGTCGACCTGGAGCCGGCCGGCGGTGTCGATGATCACGGTGTCACGGTGGTCGGCGCGGGCGCGTTCGAGCCCTTCCCGGGCGGCGACGACGGGGTCGGTCGTGTCGATGCGATAGACCGGGACGTCGATCTGAGCACCGAGCTGCTCGAGCTGATCGATCGCGGCTGGGCGTGCGAGGTCGGCCGGCACGAGAGCGGGCTTGCGCCCCTGCTCCTTGAGCCGGCGGGCGAGCTTCGCGGCTGTGGTTGTCTTGCCGGATCCCTGGAGGCCCGCGAGCAGGATCACCGAGGAGCGGCCGAGGTCGAGCTCGGCGGTCTCGGCACCGAGCAGGTCGGTGAGCTCGTCGTGGACGACCTTCACGACCTGCTGGCTCGGAGTGAGGCTCTTCAGTACCTCCTCGCCGAGTGCGCGCTCGCGGACGCGCTCGACGAAGGCCGAGACGACGCCGAGCTCGACGTCGGCTTCGAGCAGCGCGAGGCGGATCTCGCGCATCGCGCGCGAGATCGACTCCTCGTCGAGGCGGCCGCGCTTGCTGAGGCCCCCGAGGGCGCCGCTGAGGCGATCTGAGAGGGTGTCGAACATGGGCAGTCAGTGTACGGGGCGGGCGGGGTGTTCTCGGCGCTCGTCCTCGACGCCTCCGATCCGCGCTTCTCGCGCACGGAGCAGCCGACCGAGCGCGTCTCGATCCTTCACGCCGCTCGAGGTGTGACGACACCGGTACACCGTGTGACGGCATTGGTACAGACAGGACGCCCTTGAGCCCGTAGAATTGATCTCACGAGGGTGGCGGGGCTTCCCCACCCAGGGCGGGGGACTAAGGAAGGGGCGGTTTTGCCGTGCCTGGATTCCGTGGCCTTCTACCCCTTGCAGGCGCGACTCAGCCGGAGACGAGCGCGCGCGCGAAGTCGCCGGGGTCGAACGGGCGGAGGTCGTCCAACCCCTCGCCGACGCCGATCAGTTTCACCGGAAGCCCGAGCTCGTAGGCGATCGCGACCGCGACGCCGCCCTTCGCCGAGCCGTCGAGCTTCGTCAGCGCGACGCCGGTGACGCCTGCGATCTCCGCGAAGAGCCGCGCCTGCTGGATGCCGTTCTGGCCGGTCGTGGCGTCGAGGACGAGGAGCGTCTCGTGCGGCGCGCCCTCGACGCGCGCCGCGATCACGCGGCGCACCTTTGCGAGCTCGTCCATCAGGTTCGTCTGTGTATGCAGCCGGCCGGCGGTGTCGATGACCACGACGTCGCCGCCGGCCGAAACCGCGTCGTAGGCAACCGCCGCGGGATCGCCGCCCCGCTCGCCGCCGACGAACGTCGCACCGGCTCGCTTTGCCCACACCTCGAGCTGTTCCTCGGCCGCCGCACGAAACGTGTCCGCGGCGCCGACCGTGACCGAGCGGCCGTGCTCTCGCAGCTTCTGGGCGAGCTTGCCGATCGTCGTGGTCTTGCCGGTGCCGTTGACACCGACGACGAGGATCACCGAGGGGCGGGCTTCGAGTGCCAGTGACGGCGGCGGGCCGAGGAGCGCCGCGATCTCCTCGGCAAGTGCCGCCGACAGCTCGGTCACGTCCTGGCGCGCCTCGAGCCGCGCGATGAGCTCGGCGGTCGCGGGCACGCCGACGTCGGCGCCGAGCAGGGCCTCCTCGAGCCGCTCCCACGAGGCAGAGTCATCCGGGTCGAAGGCCGCGACCGCGAGCTGGTCGGTCAGCGCGCGGCGCGACCGCGAGAGCGACTCCCGTAGCCGGGAGGCGAACCCGCGCCGGGCAACCTCGGTCTCATACGGTCCCTCGGCATCTCCGAGGAACTCCGCCCAGCTTCTCGCCATGCCGGAACGCTATCGGTCGCCGCCGCGCGCCGACGGCGGCTCTCAGCGCCGGTCGTCCCCCACGACCTGGTAGCGGTCGACCGAAACGCGGTTACCCTCCCAGTCCTGGAAGAGGTGGCCGAGCTTGGCCGGCATCTCCTCGTCGAAGGTCGATTCCGCCGACTCGGCGTTCTCCATCGTCTCGAACAAGGAGATCGAGATGAACTTCCCGTCCGGCGAGGCGAGCTCGAGCCCGCCGCTGTAACCGGGCAGACCCGCGAGGATCGGACGGATGACGGCCTCGGCTTCGTCCATCGAGCTCTGGGCGGCCTCGACATTGATCCCTTCGAAGCTTGCGACGCGAGCGATCATTGCTCCTCCTTCGGTTGGCCAGCTTGGAAACCCGACTCTGCACCCGCCGGTGCGGCGGCCGTCAAGTTCCACGGAGCCCGAAATCAGGCTCTCCGCCGGTCCTCGCCGCGTCCCTCGGCGCTCCGGGGATCGGCCTCGAGCTCGCCGCCCACACCAGGCCCGATCAGCGGTTGAGCGGGCTCATGTCCGCGTAACGGTCGCCGGCCGGCGGCCTGATCGCCGTCAACCGTTCGAGCTGATCGTCCGTGAGCTCCAAAGCGTCCGCCGCGGCGTTCTCCTCGAGCCGCCTGGTGCGCTTGGTTCCCGGGATCGGCGCGATGTCGTCTCCCTGCGCGAGCAGCCAGGCGATCGCGACCTGCGCCGGAGTCGCCCCGGCCTCCGTGGCGATCGCCTCGACCTCGTCGACGATGCGCATGTTCTCGTCGAGGTTCTGGAACCTCGGGTTCGTCGCACGGAAGTCGTCCTCGGCGAAATCCGCGGTCGACCGGATCTGGCCCGTGAGGAACCCGCGCCCGAGCGGCGAGTAGGGGACGAACCCGACCCCGAGCTCACGAAGGACAGGCAGCACCTCGGTCTCGGGATCGCGCGTCCAGAGCGAGTACTCGGACTGAACGGCGGTGACGGGATGCACGGCATGGGCACGCCGGATCGTCTCGGGTGCCGCCTCCGAGAGTCCGATGTACCTGACCTTGCCCTCGGCGACGAGCTCGGCGAGCGTGCCGACCGTCTCCTCGATCGGCGTCGAGGGATCGACCCGATGCTGGTAATACAGATCGACGTGGTCGCGTGCCGAGGCGCCGGAGCGAGCCCTCGAGCGCGGAGGTGATCGTCGCCGCCGAGCTGTCGATCTTGCGGACGCCGCCGCTCATCAGCCCGAACTTCGTCGCGATCACGACATCGTCGCGTCGCCCCGCGACTGCGCGGCCGACGAGCTCCTCGTTCGTGTACGGGCCGTACACCTCTGCCGTGTCGATGAAAGTGATCCCGAGCTCGAGCGCGCGGTGGATCGTGCGAATCGACTCGTCGTCGTCCGAGCCTGCGCCGGTGTAGAACGCCGACATTCCCATGCAGCCGAGCCCCATACGCGAAACCTCGAGCTCGCCGAGAAGTACCTGATGCATCCGTAAACCCCCTGAAGGTAGCGACAGAAGCTCGAACGCAGGTCTGCCTGCCGTTATGCCCGAGCGGTCAGGCGTCGAGGCGCTCGAGCAACTCGGCCAGCTGCTGCTCGATCCGCGCCACGCGTTCCTCGAGATCGCCGCGTTGCTCGACCAGCGCCGGCGGCTCAGGCCCGGCCGTTGCTCCGAGAAGCTGGGCCCAGCGCTCCTCGCGCTCCCCGGGCCGCCTCGGCAACCGCTCGACGAGCTCGCGCTCGGCCAGCTCGCCGAGCGCGAAGTCGACATCCTCGATCGACGAGAAGGCATACAGCCGCTCGCTCCTCGTCCGCAGCTCGCCGACTGTCTGCGGCCCGCGGAGCAGCAGCACCGCGAGCACGGCGAGCTGCGACGTCGTGACTCCGAGCGCCTCGTCGAGCAGGTGCCTGAATTTGGCGACCCGGCTCCCGGGCCCGCTCGCGAGCCGCGTCCAGCCGCGACGGCCGAGCTTGTCGAGCGCCGCCCGGATCGTTGCCTCGTCGTAGTCGACGATCGGATCGCGGTTCGTCGCCTGGTTCGCGGCGAGTCGGAGCGCGTTCAGGGTGAGCGGGTAGGAGTCGGGCGTCGTCCGCTGCTTCTCGAGCAGGCAACCGAGCACACGAATCTCGACCGGATCGGCGTCCAAGGATGCGGACCTAGGCGGAGCGGTCGATCGCCCGCCGGGCGAGCTCCTCATCGGCCTCGCCGGAGAGGCCGCTGACGCCGACGGCGCCGACGCGGACGTCTCCGTCGAAGACGGCGACGCCGCCCGAGAAGAACGTGAAGAACGGATCGAAGCTCGCGAGCTCGGCGGCGTCGGCGCGCACCTTCCGGGCGAGCTCACCGGTGGTGCGGGCATCCGAGCGGGCGGCCGTGTACGCCTTCCGCTGCGCGTTCAGCCGCGTGTCGGGTGCGGCCCCGTCCATCATCGCAGCAGCGATGAGCTCGCCGTGAGCGTCGGCGACGAAGACCGATACCGGGCCGTGCTCACCCGAGACGACCGAGTCGACGATCTCGAGGGCGCGCTCGAGCCTCATGAATGGCCCGAGGTCGCGTGCGGCACGTACGGCTCCTCGAGCCGGGCAAGCTCGTCGGCCGACAGCTCGAGCTGCTCTCCGGCGAGCGCGTCCTCGAGGTGGGAGAGCTTCGTCGCGCCGACGATCGGAGCGGTCACGCCCGGCTTGTGCAGGAGCCAGGCGAGGGCGATCTGCGCGTTCGGGACGCCCCGCTCCTTCGCGACCTCCGTGACCGCATCGACGACCGGCGAAGTCGATCTCCGGGCCTGTAGAGCGTGTCGCCGAACGCGTCGGTCTGCGCTCGGGTCGTCAGCCTCTCGCCTTCCCGGCTCCGGTTCCCGGCGAGCAGTCCGCGTGCGAGCGGGCTCCAGGGGATGACCGCGACACCCTGGTCGATGCACTGCGGGATCATCTCCCGCTCCTCCTCGCGGTAGACGAGGTTGTAGTGGTTCTGCATCGAGACGAACCGCGTCCAGCCGTTTTGCCCGGCGACGTGCTGAGCCTTCGCGAACTGCCAGGCGAACATGCTGCTCGCACCGATGTAACGGGCCTTCCCCGCGCGCACGACGTCGTTCAGGGCATCCATCGTCTCCTCGATCGGCGTGCTGCGGATCCCAGCGGTGGATCTGGTAGAGGTCGACGTAGTCGAGCCCGAGCCGCTCGAGGGACGCATCGATCGAGGCGAGGATGTGCTTGCGCGAGAGCCCACCGCCGTTCGCGCCCGGCATCGTGTGGCCGTGCACCTTCGTCGCGACGACGTACTCCTCGCGCATCCCGAAGAGCCGCCGCAGCAGACGTGCCGGTGATCTCCTCGCTCCGGCCCTCGTTGTAGACGTCGGCGGTGTCGAAGAAGAAGATCCCGCCCTCGACGGCGCGCCGCACGATCGGCTCGGCGTCCGCTGCAGGCAGCGCCCATTCACGGTTCGGCGACGGCCCGTAGCTCATCATCCCGAGGCAGACCCGCGACACCCGCAACCCGGTGTTGCCGAGGTTCACGATCTCCATGGCCCCGAACCTACCGATCGGCGGCCGGTCCACGTGGACGAAGCGCTCTGCATGAGCGCTTCGTCCAGTCCACGCAACCGGCTACCGCGTGATGACGTTGTGGATCTCGCAGAGCTCGGGCGGGCCCGCGAGCTCGACGCCTCCCTCTTGGAGGATCGGCATCAGCCGCTCGCCGAACGCCTCGAACTGCTCCTTCGAGTCCCAGATCTCACTGACCCGGAAGCTGCCGGCGGAGGTGAACGCAACATGGAACGCGAGGCCGTCGGCCGGCCAATCGCCTGCTGACTCGATGCTGGGCATCACGGCGTCGTACTTCTCGTCGTTCATGCTGGGCGCCCCGGTGAAGCGGACAAGAATGCTCACGGTGTTCCTTTCTGATGGGATCCGCCGACTCTACTCCGGGTCGGCTCGGGCCGGGGTGACGCTGGAGCCAGTGACGTGTCTTTCACGTCGTGATGGGCGTACGGTCGGCCTCGCGAGCCGACCAAAAGCTCGAAGCCATCGAACGTGATGTGCCGGCCAAAACGGGAGATACTCTGGGAGATGGCCCGGATCAACCTCTTCACAGCCGAGAATCGGGACGGCAGGATCGACGTGAGCCGCGCGGTCGGGTCGGAAGCAACCTCCATGTTCATCTATGACCTCGCCCCGGGCCGGAGCTCGTGCCCCTATCACTACGAGTACGAAGAGGAATGGCTGCTGGTGATCGACGGGGCCGTCGTGGTTCGCACATCCGATGGGGAGCTGATGCTGGCACGCGGAGACCTCGTGTGCTTCCCGGCCGGTCCCGCCGGCGCGCACAAGGTCATGAACCGAAGTGAGTCCCCGTCGAGGATCATGATGTTCTCGAGCTCGCGGGTACCGGCCGTCTCGGTCTATCCGGACAGCGACAAGATCGCGATCTGGCCGGGGAACGAGGCTGACACGGCGATCTTCCAGCGCGGGACGGCTGTGGAGTGGTCCGAGGGTGAAGAGGGCTGGGAGAACGCCGACTGACGGCACCCGGCGAGCCATATGCTTCCGCGGAGACACGGTGGACGAAGAACGGGAGCAACCGAATGACTCTGCGCCGGGCCTTCCCGACGAGCACGGCGGGAAGCGGTGGCGGCTGGACGAGACGGAGCCGCGTGCGATGGGGCTTCCGCTCAGCTGGTTCCGGGTCACCGAGCCGATCGACGTCCGCTGGATTCGCCATCCGTACCGGTGGTTGAGATGGCGTTCCGAGGTTCGGCGACGCGGTCCCTACGCCCCACGCTTCGAAGACTTTCGGACCTGACAGGCGGCTCAGGACCGGCGAACCGTGAGCCATTCGATCGCGCTACGCCGTGGCCGCGACCGGCTGTTCGTGTGGGAGCCTGCGGGACACGATCTGCGAGACGCCCTCCGTTGCCATCGTGACGCCGTAGAGGACGTCGGCGGCTTCCATCGTGCGCTTCTGATGGGTGACGACGATGAACTGGGCACGGTCGGCGTACCCGCGTAGCAGGGCGGTGAAGCGGCCGATGTTCGTGTCGTCGAGGGCTGCCTCGACCTCGTCGAGGAGGTAGAACGGGCTCGGGCGGGAGAGGAACAGGCTGAAGAGGAACGCGAGCGCACCGAGCGCCTTCTCGCCACCCGAGAGGAGCGAGAGGCGCGTGACGCGCTTGCCTGCGGGGCACAACTCGACCTCGATCCCGGGCTCCTCGCCTTCTTCTTCGGGCTCGCTGAGGCGGAGGCGGCCCTCGCCGCCCGGGAAGAGGCTCTCGACGACCTCGGTGAAGTTCTTCTCGACGGCGGCGAAGGTTTCGGCGAAGCGGCTCTCGACGGTCTCGGTGAGCTCGCGGCGGAGCTTGTCGATCTCGGCGAGGCTCTGCTCGAGGTCCTCGCGCTGGGCGGTGAGCTCGTCGAGGCGCTCCTTCTCTGCGTCGTACTCCTCCTTGGCGAGCGGATTGACCTGGCCGATCTGGTCGAGGCGGCGCCTCGTGCGGTCGAGGCGGATCGCGAGCTCGGCGCGATCGTCGCCCTCTGCTGGATCGGCTCCGGCGGTTTCGAGGCGGCGGGCGGCGTCCTCGCGCTCGGCCTCGATGCGGGCGAGCTCGACCTCGGTCGCGGACAGGCTCTCGACCGCTGCGGCGGCGGCGGCGCGGAGCTCTACCTCCTCGGCTCCGAGCTGCCGCAGAGCCCCGCCGAGCTCGGTGGTGCGGGCGGCGCCGGCGTCGACCCGGGCGCGCAAATCGGTCTCGAACCGGGCCGTATCGAGCGAAAGGACACGTTCGAGTCGCATGCCGAGAGCGGCGAGACGCTCCAGCACGAGCTTGCTGACCTGACGCGACCTCGTGGCGCGGGCCTCGGCCAGGGCGCGGGAGGCGGCCGACGCGTGCTCGGAGGCGACCCCTGCGGCCGCCGCTGCCTCCGCCGCGACCCTGGTCAGCCGCTCCGCCTCGGCACGGAGCTCAGTCGGGTCGCCCGAGTCTTCGAGGACCCGGCCGCCGGCGGTGCGCTCGGCTGTGCGGGCGGCCGCGTCGCGATCGCTCAGAGCACGGCGAAGCTCGAGCTCGCGGGCTGCGACCTCGCCGATGCGGCTTGCGGCCAGCTCGACACGCTCGGCGAGCGGCTGTTCGAACCGCGCGGCGACCGAAGCGGCGATCCGGAGGGTCTCGTCGAGACGTTCGGCTCCGCGCACGATCCGGGCCAAAACCTGCGGGTCACACTCGGGGCGGGCACGGAGATGCGCGACCGGGGCGAAGGCCGCTGCCGCTGCGAGTGCCCGCTCCGCGGCCGCCTCGGCAGCCGCGACGGCGGCGCTCGACGACCCGGTTGAGCTCCGCGAGCTCGGCGATGTGACCCCGCCGCCGGGCCTCGAGCTCGAGCAGCACGGCCTCGGCGGTCTCGCCTGCGAACCAGAGCTCGCCGCGCGCTGGATCCCACCCGATTCCCTCACGGGTGACGGCGGCGACAGGCGAGTCGAGAAGATCGGCCGCAGAGATCACGGGCAGGCCGCCGACGATCTGCGAGGGGTCACGGCCGACGAGGACGACGAGCGAGCCGAGACCGCTCGTCCGGGCACGCTCGATCAGCTCGAGGCCGCGGACGGGATCGTCGGCGACGACGGCCGAGGCGAGCCTTCCGAGCGCCGCTGCGACTGCGCGCTCGTCCCCTGCCGGAACTTGGAGGCCCGTCAGCGCCAACTGCTCGCCGTCCTCGACGAGCGCGCGGGCGGCGGGAGGGAGGCCCTCGCGCTCGGAGAGCGCCCGGTCGAGCGCCGCCAGACGCTGGCCCGCGAGCTCGACCCGCGCCTTCAGGTCGTCGCGCTCCCGGGCTGCAGCGCGGGCAACCTCATCGGCGTCGTCGGCGACGCGGCCGAGGGCCGCCGGGGACGGGCCCGCGCGGCTCGCCTCGGCCAGGTCGGCTGCGAGCTGAGCCCGGCGCGAGCCAAGCGACTCGAGCGAGTGGCCGATCCGCTGGCCGACATCACGAAGAGCGAGAAGCGAGTCGCGTCCTCCACCGAGGAGATCGCGCTGGATCTCTGCGCGCCCGACCGCAAGCTCCTCGAGCTCCGCGGCGAGCACGGCATGGCGCGCCCACTCGGCACCGGCGAGGCGCGCCCACCGCTCCTCGGCCGCGAGCTGCGCGGCGGTGCGGTCGGCGACGGCGGCCTGTGCAGCCGCCGAGGCCTCTCGCGCCGCATTCAGAAGGCCGTCGGCCTCGTCCGGATCGAAGGCCTCTGCCGCGGCTAGGTCGGCGGCGAAACGTGCTGAGAGACCCGCGGCTGCCTCGCGGCGGTTCGTGAGCCGCTCGGCATCCGATCGCAAGCGGTAGAGCGCCGCCGTTGTCGCCTCGCGCGCCCCTGCGGCGTCGGTGAGCTCCTCCTCGGCGTGCGAGCGCGCGGCGACGAGCCGTTCGGTCTTCGCGTTCAGCTCCGCGCGCGCCGCGAGCTCTGTCGTTCTGCGCTCGCCGGCAGCAGCGCGGCGCTCGTCGAGCCGTGCGAGATCGAGCGTCGCGATCGCAGCTTCGAGACCGGCGATCTCCTCGCGGAGCTTCTCTGCCCGCTCCGCGGCCGTGGCCTGGAGCGCGAGAGGGCGGAGGCGCTTTCGCACCTCGGCCTCGACATCCCGGGCGCGATCGACCTGGAGCGAGACGCGGTTCAGCTTCAGCTCGGCGCGGTGCCGGCGCAGCTTGAAGCGTCCGAGGCCCGCGGCCTCCTCGACGAGCGAGCGGCGCTCGGCCGGTTTCGCGCCGAGAACGGTCTCGACGCTTCCCTGCGAGATGATCGAGCGCAGGCCGCCGCCGAGACCGACATCGGAGAGCAGCTCGATCAGGTCGAGGCGCCGGACGGCGGCCCGGTTGACGAGGTACTGACCCTCGCCGCCGCGATGAAGCCGCCGTGACAGCGACACCTCGGCGAATGGAAGCTCGGGCCACGCAGCATCCTCGTTGTCGAAGATCAGCTCCACCTCGCAGAAATCGGCCGGTTTGCGACCGGCGGAGCCCGCAAAGAGCACATCGTCGGGCTTCTCGGCACGAAGCTCATGCGGGCTCAGCGAGCCCGTGGCCCAGAGGATCGCATCGGAGATGTTCGACTTGCCGGAGCCGTTCGGGCCGACGACGACCGCGACGCCCGGCTCGAGGCGCACCTCGACCGGGTCGACGAACGATTTGAACCCGCGGAGCTTGATCGTCTTCAGGTGCACGAAGGGGGAAGTTTGCCCCTCGCAGCGGACAGTGCGGCCCGGAGAGCCTGTCCGCGAGCGCGCAAGTGGAGGGGCTCTGGGGAGCCCTGGGATTCCCCCGACTCAGCCCGAACGCGAGGGCGTTGCGGCGTCCTCGGCGCTGAGCCCCTCCAGGGCACCCCGGGCGGCCTCCTGCTCGGCGTCCTTCTTCGACGCGCCCCGCCCGACGCCCGCACGCACACCCTCGACGACGGCGGCGGCGGTGAAGGTGCGCTCGTGTGCGGGGCCCTCCGAGGCGAGCAGCGTGTAACTCACCGACTTGCCGCGGCGGGCGAGCTCCTCCTGAAGCTCCGTCTTGTGGTCGATCTTGTGGGTGAGCGCGAACTCAATCGCGGCGTCGAATGCGGCCACGATCGGCCCTTGGACAGCGGCGAATCCGTGCTCGAGGTAGATCGCGGCCATCGCCGCCTCGAGCACCGCAGCGAGGACGTTTCGGTTGACGGCGAGGCGGGCGGGCTCGCTCGACTCCGGGTCCGGATGGCCGGCGAGAAGCCGCTCGCCGAGCCCCAGCTCCTCGGCGATCACCGCGCAGCTCGCCCGCGAGACGACTTGCGAGCGGAGCTTGGCCATCTGCCCTTCCTCGAAGTCCGGGAAGCGCTCGTACAGCGTGTGCGCGATCGCGAGCTCGAGCACGGAGTCGCCGAGGAACTCGAGCCGTTCGTATGACTCGGT
This sequence comes from uncultured Actinomycetota bacterium, assembly GCA_963766565.1. Taxonomy (GTDB): domain Bacteria; phylum Actinomycetota; class Thermoleophilia; order Gaiellales; family Gaiellaceae; genus PALSA-600. The sequence continues at coordinate 1,180,833 of CAVYAQ010000002.1, read as the reverse complement.
GCGCTCGGACGCCCAGCTCGCGTGAGTGAACACCGCCGCCGATCGCTCGGGCGGGAGCTCCGCGATCAGGTCGGCGAGCGACCTATTGGTGTGAGAAGACGTAGTCGACCGCCTGGCCGACCGTCGTGATCTTCTGCGCGTCCTCGTCCGAGATCTTGATTCCGAACTGATCCTCGAGCTCCATGATCAGCTCGACGAGGTCGAGCGAATCGGCGTCGAGATCCTCCTGGAACGACGCCTCGATCGTGATCTCGCTCTCGTCGACGCCGAGCTGCTCGACTAGGACTTCCTTGACGCGTTCGAAGATCTCTTCCTTGGACGCTGCCATGTCACCTCGATCGGGTTGGTTTACGGGGATGGTTGCTGGCCTTGGAGCGCGCCGATCATACACAGCCGGGAGCGGGCGCTAGCGCGCTTGCGCCGCAGGCTCGCGTTCGGGCACGCGCTCGGCGAGCCGCTCGACGACGCGATGCTCGGCTCCCTTCGCGGCGACCTCGATCGCATTCGCGATCGCGCGGCGGCCCGAGTTGCCATGCGAGATCACGGCGAGCCCCCGGAGCCCGAGTAGATAGGCGCCGCCGTAGCTATCCGGGTCGAGGCGGGAACGCAGCCGCCGGGCGGCCGGCTGGATCAGGAAACCGCCCACCTTGCCCCGCGCGGTCGAGACAACCTCCTCGCGGAGCAGGTCGAGCAGCTCCTTGACGCCGCCCTCGAGCAGCTTCAGCGTGATGTTCCCGGTGAAGCCGTCGGTGACGACGACGTCGGCCGCTCCGCGAAGGAGGTCGCGCGCCTCGGCGTTCCCCTCGAACCGGATCCCTTCGAGCTCGCGGAGCAGGCCGTGGGCCTCGATCGTGAGCTGGTTCCCCTTCTCGGGCTCCTCGCCGATCGAGAGCAGGCGCACCTCGGGGTCGGCGACGCCGAGCAGCTCGGTCGAGAAGACCGAGCCCATGATCGCGAACTGAGCGAGATGCTCCGGCCGGCAGTCGGCGTTCGCGCCGGCGTCGAGCAGGAGCGAGACCCCGGAGCGTGTCGGGAGCGGGATCGCAATCGCGGGCCGCATCACGCCCGGCAGCCTCCGTAGATGGAGAAGGCCTGCAGCCAGCATCGCGCCGGTGTTGCCGGCCGAAACGACCGCGTCCGCGCGGCCCTCCGCCACTGCGAGGACGGCACTCACCATCGAGGAATCGGGCTTCGCCCGCACCGCCTCGGCCGGCTTCTCGGCCATGCCGATCGCGGTCTTCGCGACGACCAGCTCGAGGCCGCCCGTATCCAGGCCGGCCGGCCCGTGGAGCGTGACCTCGATCCCTTCAGCCGCCGCGGCAAGGGCTCCGGCGACGATCTCCTCCGGCGCGCGGTCGCCACCCAGAGCGTCGACCGCGACGCGGATCATTCGCTACCCGAAGCGGAGCGGCTCGACTTCGCGGCCTTTATAGGTGCCGCAGGTCGGGCAGACGCGATGTGCGAGCTTCGGCGAGTTGCACTGCGGGCAGGTGTTCACCCTCGGGGCTTCGAGGCTGTGCGTTGCCCTGCGCTTGTCGCGCCGGGACTTGGACGTTTTCCTCTTCGGGACAGCCATGAGCGGCTCTAAGCGTAGCTAATCGCCCTCGCGCAGCGCTTCGAGGGCGGCCCAGCGCGGGTCGACGGTGACCTCCTCGTGCGCGTGGGGCTCGTCGTTCAGGTTCTTTCCGCACTCGGGGCAGAGGCCTGCACAGTCGTCGCGGCAGAGGATCTTGTCCGGAAGCGCGAGGACGACGGCATCGCGCGCCCACGCCGAGACCTCGACCGTGTTGTGGTCGATCAGGTAGGGAGAGCGGAGCTCGTCGTCGTCGGGCGAGGTCGCCTCGTACTCGGTCGCGTGGATGGGAACCTCGAGCACCGCATCGCCGAGGCAGCGGTAGCAGGGGCCGAAGAGCCGGGTCGTGAATCTCAGGCGGAGCAGAGTGCCCGTGAGCGCGCGGGTCACCGTCAGCTCGGCAGGCACGAGCTCTGGCACCGGGAGGTAGCGCTGGCCTCCGAACTCGAAGGCCGGCAACTCGACCTCGAGCGCCTCGCGGTGCTCGTCGCCGGGCCTGAGCTTCAGCCTGCGAAGGTCGAAGCTCGTCATTGATTCAGGTTAGCGCGCCACCCACCCGACACTGGCCCTACGTCCTGGAACCTACGGCCGACGAGCCCGCCCGAGCTTCCAGACGAAACGGTCGGGAGGCCTCGCTAGTAGGAGAGATCGTCGGGCTCGCTGCCGCCGATGCCGATGTCTTCCTGCGAGCGCTCGTGCAGGCGTTGGCGGCCGCGGCGGACGGCGGTGAGGAACTTGTCGAGGTTCGACTCGAGGGTGGCGAGGATCCCGTCGGCCCAGTCCTCCATCTCGAGCCTCGTCTCGCGGGCGTTGCGGCGGGCCTCGTCGATGATCTCCTGGGCCTGGCGCTCGGCGAGCTTCACGATCTCGGTCTGGGAGGCCTCGCGCACGGCCTGCTCGCGCGCTTCCTGCAGGAGCCTGTCCTGCTCGCGCTTGGCCTCTGCGAGCATCTCCTGGCGCTCCTTCACGATCCAGCGCGCCTGCTTGATCTCCTCCGGGATCGTCGCGCGCATCTGGTCGAGGATGTCGTAGATCTCCTCGCGGTCGATCCGCACCTGGTCGGTGAGAGGCATCGCCTTCGCGTTGTGCACGAGGTCGTCGAGCTTGTCGATCAGTACGAGAACATCCATGAGGTGGGGATCCTACTCCTGGGAGTTGAGGGGAGCGCCGCCTCTGCCCTCGGGGAAGAGCTCCTTCAGGCGACGGGCGACGGCGGCGGGCACGAGGTCATCGACATTTCCCCCGAACGCGGCGATCTCCTTCACGCCGCTCGACGACACGAAGCTGACCTGCGGGCTCGCCATCACGTAGACGGTCTCGATCTCGGGGGCAAGCGTACGGTTCAACTGGTTCATCTGGAACTCGTACTCGAAGTCGGAGATGACGCGGAGGCCCTTGACGATCACCTTCGCTTCCCAGCGGCGGGCGTACTCGACGACGAGCTCCTTGAAGACGTCGACCTCGACGTTCTCGTGCGGCCGCAGGGCCTCGCGGAGGAGCTCCACCCGCTCCTCGACCGGGAAGAGGGTCGTCTTGTGCTGGGGATTCCCGACGACGCCGACGACGATGCGGTCGAAGATCCTGGCGGCGCGCGCGATCACGTCGACGTGGCCGTTCGTGACGGGATCGTAGGATCCGGGGCAGATTGCGGTGATCACGGCTGGGCGGTGTTCATGGACGGAGCGGTGTTCATGGCTGGAACAGGGTAAGGCGTGCCGAGCCGTAGCGGCGGGAGGTGCGGATCTGAAGGCCTTCGAGCTCCGGTTCGGCGGCTGCCGGCGTCTGGACCACGGCAAGCCCGTCCGGGGCAAGAAGCCGCGCGAAACCCGGGGCGAGCTTCTCGTAGGCGCCGAAGTCGTAGGGCGGGTCGGCGAGGATCAGGTCGTAGGGGCCGCGCTCGGCCGCGAGTGCGCGCACGGCGTCCTGGCAGAGGACGGTGCCGCGGAGGCCGAGCTTGTCGAGGTTCTCGCCGATCGTGCGGCACGCCTCGCGGGAGCTCTCGACGAAGACGCACCGCTCGGCGCCGCGCGAGAGCGCCTCGATCCCGAGCGCGCCCGAGCCGGCGTAGAGGTCGATCACGGTGGCCCCGTCGACCGGCCCGATCAGGTTGAAGGCGTTCTCGCGGACGAAGTCGGAGGTCGGCCTCGTCGCGGTTCCTTTCGGCGCCTCGATCCGCCGCCCCTTCAGCTCGCCGGCGATGACCCTCACGGACACGAGCCTAATCGGCGTGCTTGTGGATCGTCTGTTGCACTTCTGTGGCGGTACCTGACCCCGCCGTTCGGAGCTCGGTGAGGTTCGCGTGTGCAGGGGCTCTTGTGTTGTCAGCCCAGGGTTCAGCCCGCAGGCGCCGGGGGTTCAAGGCTGTACCTGACCCCGGGTTTTCCACCGGGGACACGGCTCCTCAGGCCAGGGCCGACGGGTCGGCGCCGGCTTCGACGGCATCGGCTTCGTCCTGCCACGGGCCGTCCTCGTCGACGAGCGCTGCAGCGAGCTCGCGGGACTGCTCGAGGAGCTTGCGGTCGGAGCGCAGGCGGGTGAAGCGGAGGTCGCCGAGGCCGGACTGGCGGGTGCCGAGGAGCCGCCCTTCGCCGCGGAGGTCGAGGTCTCGCTCGGCGAGCTCGAAGCCGTCGTTCGTCTCCACGAGCGCCTCGAGCCGGGCGGCTGCGGACTCGGTGAGCTCGAGCTTCGGGCGCGAGATCAGCAGGCAGTAGGACTGCTCTGCGCCGCGACCGACGCGGCCTCGAAGCTGGTGGAGCTGGGCGAGCCCGAACCGGTCTGCCTCCTGGACGATCATGATCGTCGCGTTCGGAACGTCGACGCCGACCTCGATCACCGTCGTCGCGACGAGCACGTCGAGCTCACGCTCCTTGAATGCGCGCATCACTTCGCGGCGCTCCGACGCCTTCAGTCGGCCGTGGAGGAGCCCGACGCGATAACCGCGCAGCTCTGCCCGCGCAAGACGAGCGGCCTCCTCCTCGGCCGCGCGGGCAAGCCGGGTCTCGGACGCCTCGATCAGCGGGCAGACCACGTAGGCCTGCCGCCCCGCGTCCAGATGCACGCAGAGCCGCGCGTAGGCCTCACTCGAGCGCTCGGCCCCCACCCAGGCCGTGATGATCGGCTTGCGGCTCGCAGGCGGCTTCGCGATCTCGGTCACGTCGAGCTCTCCGAACACGGTCAGCGCGAGCGTGCGTGGGATCGGCGTCGCGGTCATGTGCAGCAGGTGCGGCCGGAGGCCCGCGAGTGCCTGGCGCTGCTCGACGCCGAAGCGGTGCTGCTCGTCGACGACGGCGACCGCGATGTCGGCGAACTCGACGTCGCGCTGGATCAGGGCATGGGTGCCGACAACGATCTGAGCCTCTCCCGAGGCGATCTCGGCGCGAACGGCCTTCGAGCCCGCGTTTCCGGTCAAGAGCACGGTGCGAACACCGAGCTCCGCGCAGAGCCCCTCGACCGTCAGGAAATGCTGTTCGGCGAGCGTCTCGGTCGGCGCCATCAACGCGCCCTGCCGTCCGGCCTCGACCGCACGCAGGAGGGCATAGAGCGCAACGACGGTCTTGCCCGATCCGACGTCGCCCTGCAGCAGCCTCTGCATCGGTCGCTCGAGGACGAGATCGCGATCGATCTCGGCGATCGCCTGCTCCTGGTCGGCGGTGAGGGCGAACGGAAGCACGTCTCGGTACCGCGCCACGAGCTCTCCCGGCCCGGGGAGGGGCCGTCCAACGGCGACCTCGACGCGCGAGCGCAGCACCGCGAGCTGCAGCGCGAGCAGCTCGTCGAGCGCGAGCCGCTGACGGGCACGCTCGGCCTGGGCGAGATCGGCGGGAAAGTGAAGCGCGGCGAGCGCGTCCCGCCGGATCGGCAGCTGGAGCTCCGCCGGAAGCGGGTCGAGGATGTCGTGGCCGTGCTCGTCGAGCGCGGCGCGAACGAGCTCCCGCAGCCGCACGGCGGGGACCTGCTCGCTCGCGCGATAGACCGGGGCATGGTCGGCGGTGGCACGGGCCTCGCCGAGGTCGTAGGTCTTCACCTCGAATCCGTGCCTCGAGAGGCGACCCCTGAGGCGAATCGCCGTTCCCGGTTTCAGCCGGTCCGCCAGCCAGGGCTGGTTGAACCAGTTGGCGGAGATCGGGCCGCTCGCGTCCGCAATCCGGGCGGTGACGATCGAGCGTCGGCGGGCAAGGCGCCGCAACCGGACGTTCTCGACGACGCCCGCGATCGCCACCTCCTCGTCGCCCCAGAGCTCGGAGATCGCGATCTCGTCGGCCGCCGCCTCGTACCGGCGCGGCCTGCGCAGGAGCAGGTCGCCGACCGTGAGCAGGCCGAGCGGCCGGAGCTTCCGGGCGAGCGACGGGCCGACGGCGGCGAGCGATTCGACCGGCAGCCCGAGCCGCTCGGGTCGCGCCCAGCCGCGCGGTCTCGGCCAGTCGCCATCCTGCGCGACGCCGGGAAACGGGGCATGCGCGAGGGTGGTCACTCCGTGTCGTCGAACCAGCACAGACCAAGCGTGCCCGGGCCGGCGTGCGTCCCGACGACCGCACCGAGGGATCCCGCGACCTCGATCTGCGCCTTCGGGCGTGACTCGCGCACAAGCCGCTCGAGCACAGAAAGCCGGTCGAGGGCCGCAGCATGCACGAGCCCGAGGCGGAGCGAGGGCGAGTCTTCGGTCGCGGCCGAGAGCAGGGACACGAACTCCTCGAGCGCCTTCTGGCTGCCGCGCACTCTCTTCAGCGGCACGACCTCGCCGTCCGAGATCCCGAAGATCGGCTTCACGTTCAGCAGCGTCCCCGCGAAGGCAGCGCCGCGGCCGATGCGTCCGCCGCGCGCGAGGAACTCCAGCGTGTCGACCGTGAAGAGCAGGCCGTGTGTCGTGCGGAAACGCTCGAACAGCGCGTCGATCTCCTCGTCGGTCGTGCCGCGGTCGAGCCGCCGCGCGATCGCGAGCCCGAGCATCGCGACGGCGACCGAGACCGTCCGCGTGTCGATCACGCGCACCCTGTCCCCGGCCTCGGCTGCGGCGGCGACGGCGCTGGCGTAGGTCCCCGAGAGCGTCGAGGAGACCTGGAGCGAGAGAATGCGCTCGTAGTGCGGTGCAAGCTCCTCGTAAGCCGCGAGGAAGTCGCCCGGAGGGGGCTGCGAGGTCGTCGGCGGCTCGGGCAGATCGGAGAGCTTCGAATAGAGCTCTTCGGGCCCGAGCTCGACGTAATCGCGACGGCTCGTTCCGCCGAGATTGACGTAGAGCGGCACGACTCTCCAGTTCGGGAACCGTTTCGGTGCGTCCGGGAAGTCCGCGGTCGAGTCGAGCACGATCGCCGTGTTGTCAGCCGTCAGCTTCATGCGGCCGCGGCCTCGCCGAGCTGGAGGATCGTGTCGACAATCCGGTCGAGACTCTCGAGCTTCGTGATGCAGGCGACGGCCCCCGCGGCGAGCACGAGCTCGCGCTCGGCGGGCGACACCGAGGCGGTCAGGCAGATCACCCGAGCGCGCGGGCACGCCTGCAAGACGGCCGCAGTGGTCTGGGCGCCGTCGAGCCCGGGCATCCGGTAGTCCATGACGACGACGTCCGGGGAAACCTCGGTGCAGAGCGCGATCGCGTCGCTGCCGCTCTCCACCGAGCCGACGAGCTCGATCTCGCTCCGCAGCCCGAGCAGGAGCTCCATCGTCTCGCGAAAGAGCCGGTTGTCCTCGACGAGGACAAGTCGGATCACGGGCATTCCGTGAGCTTACGAGAGCGTTCGGAGGCTATTCGGCGGCGAGGAGCAGCGCGTAGTGGGGCTGGCCGCCGTCCCGCACTTCGAGCTCGAGCTCGGGATGCGAACCGGCGAGTACCTCGAGCAGCCGTTCGAGTGGCTGCGGCTCCTCCCCGTTCAGGAACGTGATGATCCCTCGAGGCTCGGCGAGGAGCTCGGCGACGACGGCGAGCGCGACCTCGTCGAAGCTCTCGCCGCCTGCAACCGGCACGCCGCCTGCGAGACCGAGCCAGGCGCCCCGGCGGATCGCGATCCCGTTCGAGTCGACGTCTCTCGAGGCGATCGTGACCGCTCCGGTCGCGACCTCGGCGGCCGCCTCCTCCATCGCCCTTGCGTTCTCGGCCCTGGTGAGCGCAGGGTCGAACGAGAGCGCGGCGGCCAGCCCGCTCTGGATCGTGAGCGTGGGGATCACCGAGACGGGAGCCTCGGAAACCTCGGCGGCGTGCTCGGCCGTGAGTAGGACGTTGCGGTCGTTGGGGAGTACGATCGCCTCGCGGGCGCCTGTGGCCGCGACGGCGGCGAGCAGCTCCGCGGTGGATGGGTTCATCGTCCGCCCTCCGTCGACGACCTGGGCGCCGAGATTCTCGAACAGGGCACGGTTTCCGGCCCCCGACGAAACCGCGACGACCGCGCAGAGCACGCGCGGCCCATCCGCCACCGCATGGAGCAGCCGGTCACGCCGGTCGAGCGTCTGCTCGTGCATGTCGGCGATCTCGACGTTCGCAAGGGCTCCGCGGGCGACGGCGAGCGAGAGCGCACGGCCGGGATCGTCGGTGTGGACGTGGACCTTGAGCGCGGTCGGATCTCCGACGACGAGCAGCGAGTCGCCGAGCGGGTCGAGCTCGCGGTCGAGCTCGTCGGCGTCGAGTCCCTCCCCCACGACGAGAAACGCGGTGCAATAGCGGTACCGGGAGAGCTCCGCGTGGAGCGACTCGACGGTCGGAGGCGACTCGGCCACGAGCGGAGTCTCCGGTAGCGGCTCGCCGACGAGCACGCCTGCGATTCCGCGGAGGATCTCGACGAGCCCGGCGGCGCCCGCGTCGACGACGCCGGCCTCGGCCAGAACGGGGAGCAGCTCGCGCGTCCGAAGGACGCAGTCGTCGCCGCGAGCGATCACGGCGGCGAGGTCGCCGCCCGCCTCGGCCGCCTCGGCAAGCTCGCGGATCGCGGTCAGCATCGTCCCTTCGACCGGCTTGCGGACGGCGCGGTAGGCGGCATCGCTCGCCGAGCGCAGCGCGGGCGCGAGCCCGTCCCGGGCTGCAAGCGAGTCGGCTGCTCCGCGAACGATCTGGGAGAGGATCACCCCGGAGTTGCCGCGGGCCCCCATCAGCGCCGCACGCGAGATCTCCTTTGCGAGCGCGGCACGGTCGTCGGCGTCCGAGCTTTCGAGCTCCAGGACCACGGCTCGAACCGTGAGCGCGAGATTCGTGCCGGTGTCGCCGTCCGGGACGGGATAGACGTTGAGGTCGTCGATGCGCGCTCTCGCCGCCTCGATCGCGGCGAGCGCGCCGCGGGCGGCCTCGAGCACACGTGCTCTCACCCGGTCATCCTGACGTCGCCGACGAAGACCTCGACCGACTCGACCGGGAGGCCGGTGAGCCGCTGCAGGTCGTAGGCGACCTGCGAGCGCACGGTCGCGGCGACCTCGGCGAGGTTCAGGCCATACTCGACGACGACGCGAAGCCCGATGCGCATTCCCGACGCATCACCGCCGACTGTGATGCGCGGGCGACGCAGGAGCTTCCCCATCCTCGAGCCTGGCGTCAGCCCGACGACGCCGTAACAGCGCGCAGCGGTTTCCGCAACGAGCTCGGCGACGACCTCACGGGAGATCGTGATCGAGCCCCGGGACGAGACGACAGTGAGGTCTGACACGGCGTCGCGTTAGACGCCGGCCTGGCCCTGACGGTTGCTGAGAGCCGTAACCGGAACGACCCGGAACGAACTTCCGATCGACTCGAGGCTTGCTTTGCTTTCGGCGCTAAACGGCTTTCTGCACCTTGCCGCCCTTGAGGCAGCGGGTGCAGACATACGCGCGGCGAGCGACCCCGTTCACCATCATCCGGACCCGCTGGAGGTTCGGATCGAAACGGCGGTTCGTGGCCACCATCGAATGGGAGCGGTTGTTCCCAAACCCGGGACCCTTCCCGCAAACTGAGCACACCTTGGACATCGGCCGATCAGTGTAGCGGCAGAGCTCGTTCCGACAGAGCCGGCTCGAGCCCCGGACCGGGCTCCTATGTCCGGGCGCTTGCCCGGAGTTGGGCGAAGACGTCGGCCATCTCGAGCGCCGTCCGAACTGCTTCGCCCGCTCGATCGATCCTCGCCTCGGCCTGCTCGATGCTCTCCACCGTCAGCACGCCGAAGGCGACCGGCACGCCGGTCTCGATCGCTGCGAGCTGGAGGCCCGAGGCCGCTTCGGACGCGACGAAGTCGAAGTGCGGCGTCTCGCCGCGAACGATCGCGCCGAGCGCGACAACGCACGCATAGCGCCGTGTCTTCGCGAGCGCCATCGCCGCGAGCGGGAGCTCGAATGCTCCGGGCACCGGCATGATCGTGACCGCGTCTGGAGCGACTCCGGCATGTTCCAGCGTGTCGATCGCCGAGGCGAGCATCCGATTCGTGATTCCGCCGTTGAAACGTGCGACGACGATCGCGACGGAGCGGCGGTGGCCGCTCGGGGTGCCCTCGAGCACGGTGTAGCCGTCGGGAACGTCGATCTCCCCGGCGACGTGCTCGACGGAGTCGGGATCGGCCGGGACGTCCTCGATCACCTCGGCACTCTCGGCCTGAGGCCAGGCGGCGAACGGGTCGCCGGAGGGCTCGTCCTCCGAAGCCGGCTCGATCTCCGAAGAGGGCTCGGTCTCCTCCGAAACCGGCTCGCTCCGGAGGCGGTCTCCGGGGAGGGCTCGGTCTCGGGCGACTCGGCCGCCGCGGGCTCGTCCTCCGCCCCGGCCTCCTGCTCGGCCTCCTCCGTCGAAGCCGGCTCCTGCTCGTCGAGGGCGGGTGGGCTGATCACGGCCGCGGGCGCCTCGGCGGGCGGCTGGCCGCCGACCATCGTGGGGGCCGGATCGCTGCGCGGGAACTCGTCGTGCTCGTCGCTGCTCATTGTTCTGCTTCCTTCTCTGTGTTTTCTTGCGGAGGCTGTTCCGGGCCGCCCTGTTCCGGCACGCCCGTTGCCGCCTCGTTCTTCGGGTCCCAGTCGGGATTGCGAACGTCCTGGTGGTGAAGCTTGTGACCGAGCTTATCCCGCTTGGCGGCCAGATACCGGCGGTTCTCGTCGTTTGGCGCGACCTCGATCGGAACCTGCTCGACGACGGTTAGCCCGAACCCGTCGATGCCGGTGAGCTTCTTCGGGTTGTTCGTGAGGATGCGGATCGTCGTCAGCCCGAGGTCTGCGAGGATCTGGTTCCCGATCCCGTAGTCGCGTGCGTCGGCAGGGAACCCGAGCTCGAGGTTCGCCTCCACGGTGTCGAGCCCCTGCGCCTGCAGCTCGTATGCCTTGAGCTTGTTGAGGAGGCCGATCCCGCGCCCTTCCTGCGCCATGTAGAGCAGGACGCCGCGCCCCTCGCGGGCGATCTGGGCGAGCGCCTGGTCGAGTTGCTCCCCGCAGTCGCAGAGGAACGAATGGAAGACATCGCCGGTGAGGCATTCGGAGTGGACGCGCACGAGAACGTCCTCGGCTCCGTCGACGTCGCCGCGGATCAGGGCGACGTGCGCCTTCCCGGTGAGGAGCTCCCGGAAGGCGATCGTCGTGAACTCGCCGTAGGGCGTCGGAAGCCGGACGGAGGCGCCGCGCTCGACGAGCTTCTCGGTACGGCGACGGTACTCGACGAGATCGGCGACGGTGATCATCTTCAGCCCGTGGCGCTCGCAGTAGGCGACGAGGTCGGGCACGCGGGCCATCGTCCCGTCGTCGTTCATGATCTCGCACACGACACCAGACGGATTGAGCCCGGCGAGCCTCGCGAGGTCGACGGCCGCCTCGGTTTGCCCGATCCGCTCGAGCACACCGCCCGGCTTCGCGCGGAGCGGAAAGACGTGGCCCGGCTGGACGAGGTCGCCGGGCTCGGCGTCGGGCGCGATCGCAACCTGGATCGTGTGGCTGCGGTCGGCCGCCGAGATCCCCGTGGTCACGCCCTCGCGAGCCTCGACCGAGACGGTGAACGCGGTTCCGAGCGGCGCTTCGTTGCGCTCGGTCATCGGCCGGAGCTCGAGCTCGTCGGCGCGCTCCTCGGTGAGGCAGAGGCAGATCAGGCCGCGCCCGTGCGTGGCCATGAAGTTGATCGTCTCGGGCGTTGCGAACTGGGCGGCGATCACGAGATCGCCTTCGTTCTCGCGATCGGCGTCATCGACGACGATGATCATCCGGCCCTCGCGGATCTCCTCGATCGCGTCCTCGATCGCGGTGAACGGGGTTGTGATCGCCATCCCCGAAGGCTACTCCCCGCCGATCAACAGGCGTTCGACGTACTTGGCGAGGACATCGACCTCGAGGTTCACGAGGTGGCCCGGCTCGAGCTCGCCGAGCGTGGTCGCGGCGAGCGTGTGGGGGATCAGCGCGACGGCGATGCCGCCGGCATCGAGCTCCGCGACGGTGAGGCTCGTTCCCTGGACGGTGATCGAGCCCTTCTCGACGGCGTAGCGGAGGATCTCCGGAGCCGCATCGATCCAGACGCGGCGGCCGGCGCCTTCGTGCCCGACGCTGCGGACGACGCCGACTCCGTCCACATGGCCCTGGACGTAGTGGCCGCCAAGCGGCTCCCCGGCACGCAGCGACGGCTCGATGTTGACGCGCGCGCCCACGGCGAGACTCCCGAGAGACGTTCGTGCGAGCGTCTCGGGCACCGCCTCGAAAGCGATCCTCCCGTGGGCGCGCGCGACCGCTGTGAGACAGCAGCCGTCGACGGCAACCGAGTCGCCGACGGCGGTTGTCGCCGCCGTCTGCGGTGCTTCGATCTCGAGCCGGACTCCGGCGGCCTGGCCGGTGATCGACGTCGCCCGCCCGACCTCCCTGACGATCCCCGTGAACACGGGCCCTAGGCTAGCGGCGCCTTCGGCTCGAACCTCGTCGAGCCCGGCTCGACCAGCACTCGCCAGATTCCCGGCCGGCCCCGATACGAGCCCCACCCACCCGGGGTCTTGTCCCACCGAAAACGCTAGTGGGATTTGGAGCGATTGCTGTGACGAGAGTGGAACATCACGGCAAAATGCGTCGACCGGTTGACGGCGGAAAGGGCATGTCCGGACACGGCGAACCGAACGACCTCGACCGAGCCGCCCGAACCGAGCGAGCCGCACCGAACCGGCCGAGCCGAGCTCGGCGAACCGGCGCTACTCGCCGTAGGCGAGCGACTCGACCGTCTCGCGGACGACCATCTCGAGGTCGCCACGCTCACCCGGGAACGCGTTCGCGAGCGCGACGAGAAGCTCGTCCACCGCCGCCCGCTGCCCGGGGGCGAGCTCGGCCGTCCCGATCTCTTCGATCCGCTTGCGGAGCTCATCGTTTCCCAGCGAGACCATGAGCCACTGCGAGAGGAGGTTGACGATCTCGTCATCGGTGCGCTGGGGCTCCTTGGCGGTCATCGTCCTCGCGATCAGGGCTCGTGGACATAGGCTTCGAGCAGGGCATCCGCGCCGACCTGCCTGACGCTCAGGTGCGCTAGATCCACGGGCGATGCTAGCCGGGGAAGCACCATCGGCCCGTCGTCTCCCGCGAGCAACGGCGCGATGAACACCAGGATCTTGTCGATCAGCCCGGCGTCGAAGAAGGCTCCCGCGAGCGTGGGACCGCCTTCGAGCAGGAGCGACTGGACGCCGTCGGCGCCGAGCAGAGCGAGCTCATCGGCGAGCGCCCCCGTGCGGAGCTCGAGCTCGGAGCCTTCCGGAAGCGGGCCGCGACCGAACGCCAGCCGCCGCGGCTGGCCGCGCGGCACCGGCACGTCGCGCGCGTCGAGGCGCGGGGCGTCGGCACGAACGGTTCCCATTCCGACTGCCACCGCATCCGAACCGGCGCGGAGCTCGTGCACGAGCCGGCGGCTCTCCTCGCCCGAGATCCAGCGCCTGCCGGGCACTGCGACCCGCCCGTCGAGGGTCGCGGCTACCTTGTAGGTGACGAACGGCCGCCCGTGAGCAACGAGCATGCGCCACGCCTCGTTCTGAACGCGTGCCTCCCATGCGTCGAGGAGCTCGACCTCGACCCCGGCGGCGCGAAGCCGTTCGATTCCGCCCGCGGCCTCGGGATTGGGGTCGCGCGCGCCGACGACGACCCGGGCGATCCCCTCGGCGACGATCCTGTCGGCGCAGGGCGGAGTCGTCCCCTGATGCGCGCAGGGCTCGAGCGTCACGAACATCGTCGCGCCGCGGGCCGACGGCCCAGCATCGTCGAGCGCGACCGTCTCCGCGTGCCGTCCCCCCGCTCGGTGACGCCCTCAGCGATCACTGTGCCGTCGCGAACGATCACGGCGCCGACCGTCGGCTTCGGATACGCGCGGCCCGCCGCATCGCCGGCGAGCGTGAGCGCGTGCGCGAGGCTCACGCGGGCGCTTGGGCGAGGGGGAGGTCGGCAGTCAGGATCCGTACGAGCGTGCCGGTCACAGCGATCGATCCTAAACGACCGGTTCCGGCTTGCGCCCTATGCTGCCTCGAATGAGACCACGATTCCGCCCGCAGGAGATCGTGCGCCTCATCGGGGCTCCTGGAGAAGCAGGCTTCGCGGGAGCCGAGGGCGTCGTCGCCGAGCTCGCCGGCCCGGACGAGTCGGGCAGCGCCTGGAATGTGACGCTGAGGCTCGGGGACACGCCCGACCGGGATCCGCTGATGACCGTGTCGGAGCTGGAGCTCGAGTCGACCGGCCTCGCCGAGGACGAGCGCGGCCGGCGGGTGCCGATCGGTTCGATCCCGTCCCCGGAGGAGCCTCGTGACCGCCTCGAGCTCCGCCTCTTCACCGAGATCACCGACGGGATCGATGCCGCCCGGATCGCGGAGACGATCGAGCACGAGCTCACGAGCCTTCTCGGCGGAGCGACGGTGACGATCGAGGCGGAACGGCACTGGGCCGAGCCGTTCAACTACGAGCTCGCAGTCGGTGTGCTGCCACACGACGATCCGGTCGAGGCGATCGAGATCCTCGCCGAGGCCGGCGGCCGCGGCTGGCTCGCCTGCCGCGACGACGGCTGGCGCTACGACCTCTGGTGGAGCTCGTCAGCCGACCTCGACGCGATGCTGCTCGTCCCGGAGGTTCACGCTGCGGAGATCGCCTTCAGCCCCTGGTCGAGCCCGGCGCGGCGCCCGCCCGACGAGCGCCCGCTCGTTCCGGTCGCGGTCGCGGACGATGAGCCCGACGAGCAGCTCGACCTCGACCACGAGTCAGGGGACGCGGAGGCGGGCGACGAAGAACCCTGACGTGCCGTGCCGGTGCGGAGTCGTCAGCAGGAACTCCGGCCGCGTGGGATGCGCGAACTGCGGCCATTCCTCGCCGAGCGGTTCCGCGCGGAGCCCCGCGTCGTCGACGACTGCCTCGTTCTCGTCGGAGTTCAGGGTGCAGACCGAGTAGGTGACGGTGCCGCCCGATCTCGTGCGCTCGGCGGCGGCGTGGATCAGCTCGAGCTGGAGGCCCGGGAGGGGTGTCGAGCGCCAGCGGAGATCGGGTCGGCGGGCGAGCACTCCCAGGCCCGAGCATGGCGCATCGACGAGCGCCCGGTCGAACTCCGACTCGTCCAGCTCGCGGACATCGGCGTTCACGACGCGAACGTTCCCGACCCCGAGGCGCTGGATGTTCAGCTCGAGCTCGCGCGCACGACCGGGGTGGAGCTCGACGGCCGTCACGTTCCCGTGGAGCATCGTGGTCTTCGCGCCCGGCGCCGCACACGCGTCGAGGATCGTCTCGCCGTCGCGGGAGCCCACGGCGAGCGCGGCGAGCTGCGATCCGCGACTCTGCCAGACACGGGTCCCGTCGTCGTCCTCGAGGTTCCCGCGCTCCAGCCGGTAGGCGCCCGGGATCTCGGTCGGCTCCCCCACCGGCACCGCCGAGCGGACAACGAGCTCGGCGGGCTCGTTCTGCGCCCGCATCAGGGCAAGCGCCTCGTCCTCGCCGAAATCCCTGACCCAGGTCTGGTAGACCCAGTCCGGATACGACTCGGCGAGCGGCCCCGGCGGCAAGCCCGCGACGAGCGCCGGGAACCCTTCCACGAGACGCCGTGCGACGGCATTCGTGAAACCGGTCGCATGCTGAAGCCCTGCGTCACGGACGAGCTCCACCACGTCATTCACGGTTGCGTGGGCGGGCGTATCGCTCCATGCGGCCTCGTAGCCGGCGATGCGGAGCGCGGCGAGGACCGGCGGGTCGAGCGCGGCCGCAGGCCGGCTTCCGAGCACGTCGATCCCGTGGTCGATCGTCCGCATTCGCTGCACGGTTCCGTAGGCGATCCGCTGGGCGAGCGCGCGGTCGCGCGTGTCGAGCCCGTCCGCCGCTGAGGCCATCGCACGGTCTGCGTAGGCACCGTCCTCGAAGACTCGGCGAACGACCCTGAAAGCGGCGGCCCGTGCGGGTGCCGTCACGCTCGCACGCCGCGCTGGAACTCCTCGTAGCTCATCCGCCGCCGACCCTCCGGTTGCACCTCGAGCGGGATCAGTATCCCGTTTTCGAGCTCCGCGCGCCAGATCGTCACGCGCCGTCCGTGGATGACCGCCCACGCGCCGATGTGGGGCGAGAGCGCCCGCACGCGGCGCCACGCATCGAGCGGATCGGAGAGGTCGAGCTCGCGATCCGTAGGCGTGATCTTCTCGGCGTAGGTCGCGCCTTCGTCCGGCTGCGGGGTGAACCGCGGCGCCGGGAGGATACCGGCGACGAGGTCTGCCGCGAGCCGTGCCGATCGCTCGAAGATGGTGCCGGCGTCGTCCTCGTTGCCGATCGGGAAGGCTTCCTGCGCTGCGATCGGGCCGGCATCGAGGGCCTTGACGGTCTCGTGGATCGTGACACCGGTCGCCTCGTCGCCCGCAAGGATCGCCCGTTCCACCGGGGCCGCGCCGCGCCAGCGTGGGAGCAGGGAGGGGTGGACGTTCAGCCACAGCGACCGTTGGAGGAGGTCGTCCGGGATCAGGAGGCCGTAAGCGCAGACGACGACCGCGTCTACCTCGATGGGCGGCGGCTCCGGCTTCTCGGGCTGGAAGATTGGGATCCCGAGTCGCTCGGCAGCCTCTTTCGCAGGCGGTGGGGCGAGCCGGCGACCACGACCCTTCGGGGCATCCGGGCGGGTGAGCAGGACCGCGACCTCGAGATGCGGCAGAGCCGCCAACCGCACGAGGAAGTCGGCACCGAAGGACGCCGTCGCAGCGACGGCGATCCGCATTACCTCAGGACTGTCTGCGGCCGCAGCTCTCCGAGCGCCTGCTTGCGGTGCTCGGTGCCTGTCCGGTCGATGATCAGCACGCCGTCGAGGTGGTCGAGCTCGTGCTGGACGACCCGTGCGGAAAGCCCTTCGAGCTCGAAGTGCACGGGCTCGCCGGCCGGGTTCACGCCGTCGAGCGTCACCTTCGTCGAGCGCTCGACCGGAACGCGGATCTCCTCGAGGGAGAGGCAGCCCTCCTCGTCGGTCTCCTTCTCGTCGGACACCATCGTGAGCTCCGGGTTGACGACCGCCTGCGGGCCTTCGCCCTCGAGGTCGAAGACGAAGACTCGCTGGAGGGTGCCGACCTGGTTCGCGGCGAGCCCCACGCCCTGCGCATCGCCCATCAGGTTGAACATCCGCTCGACGAGCTGCAACAGGAACTCGTCGAACTCGGTCACCTCCCTGGCCCTCATCCGCAGCGCCGGATCGGGGTACTGGCGGATCTGGGAGAGCGCGTAACGGCGGACGTACTGGCGCTCGCGCTCGAGGTCGGACTCGCTCGGCTCGTGATCGTGTTCGTGGTCGTGTTCGTGGTCGGCGTGGTCATGATCGGCATGGTCGTGCTCGTGCGCGTGATCGTGACCGTGCGAATGGTCGTGGTCGTGCTCCTGTGGGTGCTCGTCGGGCATGTGGCGAACAGTCTGCCAGGACGGAGGCCCTGGAGCGTCAGCGGCTTGCGGCCGAGGGCCGCTGTACCACGGGAAAGCGCTCGAGGATCCAGCCCGCGTCGAGCGGCCGGCGCCGGTAATCGCGCCCGCCGACCTTGACGAAGTCGCGCGAGCGCGGATCCATGGGCAGGCGCGCTTCGATCGGGTACCAGCGGTTGTGGCGCTCGATCAGGTCGTTGAGCGCACCGAAGTCCCACCGCTCGGCAACGCGGCGCCACGCATCGGGGTCGCCGGCGTGCTCCGCATAGGCCGTCGCGAGCCGGGCGAGCTCGGCCTCGATCTCGTCGTCGATCGCCCGCGCCCGCTGCATGTACGGAAGCGGTCCACCGAGCGAGGCGAGATAGGTGTCCGCCTCGGGCCGGAACCGCCGGATCCGCCTCGGCAACGGCTCGCCGATCAGAGCGTTCAGATCGCGATCCCGCTCGACCCTCTCGCGCTCCGCGGCAGAGGGCGGCGTCACGTCCCGGACACCCCACTCCCCGAGGATCTCTTCGGCCCGTGTCCGCTTCAGCGCCACGGGCGAAAGTGTGCCGAGAAGGGCAGGTCCGGAAACGACATGTCTCCGCAGGACCGGGCTGGGGACTGTCCCGAGCCATGTCCAGAGTGGCCGTCTGCCGTGAGGACGATGCGCCGTCCGGCTACTGCGGGTCGACGTCGACGACCGCGGTGAGCCCGGCGCGGCGCATCGCCGGCGCGGCGGCGGCGAGGAGGGCGGCGGCGCGGGTCGCGACTGCCCGCGGACGGTCAGTTTTTGCGGTGAGCTGGCCACGGTGGCGGCGGCGGAGGCGCACGAGCTGGGCCGGGCCGAGCAGCTCGAGCTCTGGCATGCCTGCGGCGAGCTCGGTCAGCGCGCGCTCGACCGGCTCCCACGTCGAGCCGGAGACGACGATCCGCACGAGGTGGCGCTCGGGTGGGTAGCCGAGGTCGCGGCGGCGCTCGAGCTCCTCGTCGAGGAAGCGGCGCACATCGTGTCGCGCCGCGTAGCGGATCGGCCGGGCATCCGGCTGGAACGTCTGGACGATCACCCGACCGGGGGCGTCGCGGCCGCTTCGGCCGGCGAGCTGGGTGATGAGCTGGAAGGTGCGCTCCTCGGCGCGGAAATCGGGCATCGAGAGCGCCCAGTCGGCGTCGATCACCGCCGCGAGCTCGACGCCGGCGAAGTGATGGCCCTTCGCCACCATCTGCGTCCCGAGCAGCACCGCTCCCGGCGTCTCGGAGAAACGGCGCAGGGCGTCCGCCATCAGCTCGGGGCTCGAGGCGGTGTCGGCATCGAGGCGGATCGGCTCGAGCTCCGGGAACTCGCGCGCGAGCGACCGCTCGAGCCACTGGGTTCCTGCGCCGAGGCGCGCGAGCTCGACGGAGCCGCAGACGGGGCACGCGTCGGGCTCCGGTTCGTTGTGCCCGCAGTGGTGGCAGTAGAGGATCCCGTCGCGGTGGAGGACGAGCGCGACATCGCAGTCGGGACAGCGGATCGTGGTGCCGCAGGCACGGCAGTGGAGCGCGGGCGCGATCCCGCGGCGGTTCAGGAGCAGGATCGCCTTCCCGCCGCTCTCCGCCACCGCCCGCAGTTCGGCGAGCAGTGGCGCCGAGAGCGGATACCCGGCCTCTCGCCTGAGATCCACCACCTGCACCGGCGGCAGCGAGCCGCCGACGCGGCCGCCGAGCTCGAGCCGCTCGAGCGCCGCCCAGCTCTCCGGCCTCGGTGTCGCCGAGCCGAACACCGCGACAGCTCCCTCCAGCGCGGCGCGCTTCACCGCGAGTGTGCGCGCGTCGTAGCGCGGGTCGGAGTCCTGCTTGTAGGAGGCGTCGTGCTCCTCGTCCACGATCACGAGCCCCAGGCCGCGCAGCGGCGCGAACACTGCGGAGCGCGCGCCGACAACGATCCGCGCCTCCCCGCTCGCGATCCGCTGGCGCTCGTCGCGGCGCTGGGCGTCTGTCAACCCCGAATGCAGGATCGCGACGCGTTCGCCGAAACGCGCCCGCACACGCCCGACGGTCTGAGGTGCCAGCGAGATCTCGGGGACGAGGAGGATCGTCCCCAGTCCGCGCTCGAGTGCCGCAGCGCACGCCTGGAGGTACACCTCGGTCTTGCCGGAGCCGGTCGGCCCGTAGAGCAGGAAGGCGCCGCCCGCGCCGGCGTCGAGCGCCTCGATGATGCGGTCGGTCGCCACCTGCTGCTCGGGCATGAGCGATGCGGGCTCTTCCTCGCCGGGAAGCGACTGCCGCTCGGCGGGCGGCGCCTGTTCCTTGCGCCGCTTCGGCATCTCGGGCGCCACGAGGGCGAGCGCGCGCGCCGGGGTCGACCCGTAGTAGTCGGCGAGCCAGAGCGCGAGGTCGACGAGGGCGGGCGGCACCTGGCCGACGACCTTCTCCACCGGCAGCGCCTCGAACCCTTCCGGGGCGTGGTCCTCCAGACCGACGACGATTCCGCGCGCCCGCCGCCGCCCGAACGGCATCGTCACGATCGCGCCCTTCCCCACTCCCTCCTCGACCTCGTAGGTGAACGCCCGCGCGACCGCGCGGGCCGTCACGAGCGGATAGATCGAGGCGTACGCCACCCGGGCAGGGTAGAGAGCCGGTCAGTCAGGTCGACTCGGCCGACTCGGCTGCCCGCTGCGCCTTCAGCCGCTTCCACGAAACCGTGCGCGCCATCATCAGCATCGCGACGCTGCCGAGGGCCAGGTTGAACGCGACGACCGCGATGTTCGCCCCGACGCTGAAGGCGAGGAGGAGCGACTTGGAGATCTCCTTGTTGCCGCGGAACAGGAAGACGATCAGCCCCTGCTTGGTGCCGGCGCCTCCCGGAGTGGCCGGGAAGAGCGTTGCGAGCGAGTCGACGACGAGCGCGAGCATCGCATTGTGGATCGTCGCGGGCACGTGGAATGCCTCGAGGAAGTAGTAGAGCGAGGCGATCCGCAGCACCCAGGAGAGCGCCTGGGGGAAGATCACGCCGACGAGCGCACGGCCGGGCTGGTGCACGATCGCGAACCCGCGCATGATCCGCGCCCGTGTGTCGCCGCCTTCCTCGACGAAGACGATCACGCCGATCAGCAGTAGGGCCCCGAGCAGCGCAAGCGCGATCTCCGTCCAGCGGAAGTGCTCGAGCAGGAACCCCCAGTCGACCGAGGGCAGCCGCGAGTACACCTGATGCGTCGGTAGCGCGCCGATCGCGAGCGCCCAGATGATGAAGCCGCCGGCGACGAACGCGTCGAACAGCGTCTCGGCGACGAGCGTCGGGGCGAGGGTCGCGTAGGTCGAGCCGTTGATCCGGTGCTTGATCAGGTACAGCTTGACGACGTCGCCGGCCCGGGCCGGGACGATCGAGTTGATCCCGACTCCCGCGACGTAGGCCCCGAATACGCTCGGGTAGCGGATCCGCTCGCCGGGGTAGGAGGCCTTCAGGATCTCGCGCCACGCGATCGCCCTCAGCGCAAGCCGGGCCAGATGGAGCCCGAGCGCCACCGCAATGAACTGCCACCTGACCGCCGCGAGCTGATCGCCGAAGACCCGAACCGCATGGAAGAAGGCTCCCACTCCTCGTAGCGTACGAGCACGGGAGGCACAGAGCGCCCGCGGCTACGATGCGGCGAGATGGCTACGGGGCACTCGGTGGACGAATACCTCGAGACGATCTATTTCCTCGCGTTCCCGATCGGCGAGTACCACCCGCAGGACACGGCGCTGCCGACGCTCTCCTCGCGCGTCGCCGAGATGCTCGGTGTCTCCCGCGCCTCGGCCGGGGAGATGCTGAAGCGGCTCGAGGCGGAGGGGCTCGTCGAGCGGGGGGAGCGCAAGGAGGCGCTGCTCACTGAGTCCGGCCGCGAGCGGGCAGTACGGGCCGTTCGCAAGCACCGGATCGTCGAGCGGCTGCTCACCGATTTCATGGGCTACACGGCGGCCGAAGCGCACGTCCACGCCGACGAGCTCGGCGACACGTTCAGCGACGACATGGTCGAGCGGATCAACACGCGCCTCGGGAACCCGGAGCGCTGCCCGCACGGGTGGCCGATCGACACCGTCTTCGAGCAGGCCGAGAACCTCGAGCTCGAGCCGCTCACGGCACTCGAGCCCGGCTCGCGCGCGACGATCGTGCGCCTTGCCGAGCACGACGGCGACCTGCTCGAGTGGTTCTACGACCAGGGCCTCGTGCCCGGAGCGACAATCGAGCTCGACTCGGCGAAGCCGGCCGCCGGCCAGTTCCACGTCCGTGTGGACGGAGACGACCGAGCGATCGCGGACAAGGCGGCCGCGGGCCTCTTCGTCCGGCCGTCCTAGCCGGGCAGGCCGTTCGACCAGGCTCCCGCCGGCGCGGAGATACGATCGCTCTGTGCGGGACCGGTTCGCCCTTACGCTGCACGGGCTCGTCTACCGCCTGATCTTGGGCGCGATAATCGTCGCGATCGTGATCCCGGCTACCGCGAGTGGGTATCAGCCGCTGTGGCCGTTCGTAGTTGTCGCGATCGCGGTCGTGATCGTCGGCATCCTGGTGGCGCGCCGCCCGGGCATGCGAGCGTGGCTGAGCGAACGATGACAGGAGGAGCATCCGATGGCTGAGAAGAAACCGGTAGCGAAACGCACGACGACGCCCGCGACGGCCGCGACCGGCAAGGCGGCCAAGGGCTTCACGGCAGAGGAGCGCGCCGCGATGAAGGAGCGCGCCCAGGAGCTCAAGACCGCCTCCAGTCGTGGACGGGGCGCGTCGAGGCGGGACGGGGAACAGGACGTCCTCGCGAAGATCGCCGAGATGCCGCCGCGGGACCGAGCGATGGCGAAGCGGCTCCACGCCATCGTCAAGTCCGCGGCGCCGGACATGTCGGCGAAGACCTGGTACGGGATGCCTGCCTACGCCAGGGATGGCAAGGTGGTGTGCTTCTTCCAGAGCGCGGACAAGTTCAAGTCGAGGTACGCGACCCTCGGCTTCAACGCAGCGGCAAACCTCGACGACGGGGACATGTGGCCGATCGCCTTCGCACTGGAGAAGCTCGGCGCCGACGAGGAGGCCCGGATCGTCGCGCTCGTGAAGAAGGCGGTGAGCTGAAGGCCCTGACGGGGCCGACGTCGCTCGGCGCCCGGTGACGCATGCGCACCCACTCGGAGCGGCCCGCCGGTCGATTCGAGGGTGGAGGGCGGCGGGTCGCGTGCTGGTTGGTCTGAGCCGCGCGTCTATCGTTTGGTTCGACCTGTAGAACACATCGAGGAGGAGTCGGCTGATGCCCCATATCGATCTGCCCGTGGATGTGCCGGGGATCCGAAGCGCGATGCAGTTCCGGCCCGAGACTGCAGTGCATCTCAACGCTCTCGCAGAGCAGCTGCTCCGGGCCGACAACACCTTGTCGCGAGGTGACCGGGAGCTGATCGCGGCCTACGTCTCCAGCCGCAACAAGACGGTGTTCTGCGAGCTCTCGCACAGCGCCTTCGCCGCGCTCCAGCTCGACGGCGGATTCGAGCTCGTCGAGGAGGTCAAGCGCGACCCCGACCTCGCACCGATCGAGCCCAAGCTTCGCACGCTCCTGAACATCGCCGGCAAGGTTGCGGTCGACGGCAAGAGCGTCACGAGCTCAGACATCGAAGCAGCACGGGCCGAAGGTGCGACCGATCTCGAGATCCACGACACCGTCCTCATCGCAGCAGCCTTCTGCATGTACAACCGCTACGTCGACGGCCTGGACACCTGGCAGCCCTCGGACCCGGAGGCGTATCGAGAACGGGCACACCTGCTCGTCGAACACGGCTACGGCGCCGCCGTGCCTGCGTCCGGCTGACCATGGGAGATCTCGTCGGCATCGCCGAGGGCTTGGGCCGCTGGACGCAGTGACGTAGCCGCGCCCGCTACCGGGCCGCGCGGGCCGGGATGCCGGCGGCCGCGGCGAGTGCCTCGGCCTTGTCCGTCCGCTCCCACGTGAAGTCGTGGTCCTCGCGGCCGAAGTGGCCGTAGGCAGCGGTCTTGGCGTAGATCGGGCGGAGGAGGTCGAGGTCGCGGAGGATCGCCGCGGGGCGCAGGTCGAAGTGCTCGCGGACGAGCTCCTCGATCCGAGTCACGGGGATGTGCTCGGTGTCGTAGGTGTCGACGAGGATCGAGAACGGGCGCGCGACCCCGATCGCGTAGGCGACCTGGATCAGGCAGCGGTCGGCCAGGCCGGCTGCGACGATGTTCTTCGCGACGTAGCGGGCCGCGTAGGCAGCCGAGCGGTCGACCTTCGTCGGGTCCTTCCCGGAGAACGCGCCCCCGCCGTGGGGTGCGGCGCCGCCGTAGGTGTCGACGATGATCTTGCGGCCGGTGAGGCCGGCGTCGCCCATCGGGCCGCCGATCACGAACTTGCCGGTCGGGTTCACGTAGACGAAGCCCTTCTGGCCGAGGCGGCGCTCGTCGTACATCTCCTTCGGCAGGATCGGCCGCAGCACGTGGTCGATCAGATCCGGCTTGATCATCGTCTCGGGGTCGAGGCCCTCGCGATGCTGGGTCGAGACGAGCACCCGCTCGATCTCGACCGGGCGGCGGTGGCCCTTCTCGTCGATCTCGTAGCGCACGGTGACCTGCGTCTTCCCGTCCGGCCGGAGGTACGGGAGGATGTCGGCCTTCCGAACCTCCGACAGCCGCTTGGCAAGTTTGTGCGCAACCATGATCGGGAGCGGCATCAGCTCCGGCGTCTCGTCGGTCGCGTAGCCGAACATGAAGCCCTGGTCGCCGGCACCGACGCTGTCGAGGGGATCGTCGTCGCCCGCCTCGTGCTTCTGCTCGAAGGCGCTGTCGACGCCCTGCGCGATGTCGGGCGACTGCTCGTCGAGCGCAACGATCACCCCGCAGGTCTCGGCGTCGAAGCCGTACTTCGCACGCGTGTAGCCGATCGCGGCAACCCGCTCGCGCACGAGTCTTGGGATGTCCACGTAGGTGTCGGTCGTGATCTCCCCGGCGACGACGACGAGGCCCGTCGTGACGAGCGTCTCGCACGCGACGCGCCCGCCTGGGTCGGCGGTGAGCACGGCGTCCAGGACGGAGTCCGAGATCTGGTCCGCGACCTTGTCGGGATGCCCCTCAGTGACCGACTCCGAGGTGAAGGAGTAAGAGCGAACGGCGATCTGGTGAGACTAGCGGGCGGGTCGGCTCAGCCAGACGGGCAAGCGATGAGTTTGCGGTGACGAACCGGTCCAACCGACACGATGGCCGCTCCGCCTCGAGGAACGCTGACGTTCTCCGTCGAGGGGCCGATCGGCCGGGACGACCTCGCCGGGCTCTGCGCCCGGATCTGCGCGCTCCTCACCGAGCACGAGCCGGCGGCGGCGGTCTGCGAGGTCGCAGGTGTCGAACCGGACGCGGTGACCGTCGAAGCGCTGAGCCGGCTACAGCTCGGGGCAGCCCGCGCAGGCTGCAAGGTCTACCTCCGGAACGCCTCGCCCGAGCTCCGCGAGCTCGTTGCGTTCATGGGCCTCGCAGACGTCTTAGGGATCGAGCCTGGGCGGTAGCCCGAAGAGCGGAAAGACCCGCTCCCAATCGAGGAAGAAGGTCAACTCGCTGATCCGGCCGCCCGCGAGCTCGATCACCTGGAGCCCCTGGGGGATGTAACCCTCGCCGTCCGGATCCGGCTTGTACTGGCCGAAGGCCGGGGAGCCGTTTGCGCTCCGCACCGGGATCACGCGTGAGCCGCGGCAGCCGTTGCCGGGACCGACCCACCAGGCGAAGATGTCCTCGCGGCCCGCGAGCCACATGTCGTAGGGCGGCATCGACTGGATCGCGTCCTCGCGGATCAAGGAGGTCAGCGCGTCGAAGTCGTAGGCCTCGAACGCGGCGACGTAGCGCTCGAGGAGCTCGCGGTCGAGCTCCCCGGAATCCGTCTCGGGGATCTCGGCCTGCGCGAGGGTGGCGCGGGCCCGCTGAAGAGCGCTGTTCACGGAAGCGATCGACGTCTCGAGCAGCTCGGCGACCTCGCTCGCCTGCCATTTGAGCGCCTCGCAGAGGATCAGCACCGCGCGTTGCCGCGCCGGCAGGTGCTGGAGGGCCGCCACGAATGCGAGCCGGATCGTTTCGCGCTCGACCACGAGGTCTGCGGGATCCGGCATCGGCTCGAGCCAGGTCACTTCGGCGGGGATGTTCAGGTTCTCGGCGACCGGCTCGGCCGCCGGGCCGAGGTCCATCGGCCGCGCGCGCCGCTTGCGCGCCTCGATCATGTCGAGGCACACGTTCGTCGCGATCCGGTAGAGCCACGAACGCAGGGCTGAGCGCCCCTCGAAGCGGTCGAGCGCCTTCCACGCGCGCACGAACGTGTCCTGCACGGCGTCCTCGGCGTCGAACGGCGAGCCGAGCATCCGGTAGCAGTAGCCGGTCAGCTCCGAGCGGTGCTGCTCGAGCGCAGCCAGCTCACGTGAAGCGGTCACGGAGCCACTTGCCATCGAATGGGATGCTACGTCCCGGAGAAGAGTCGGCGTCACCTCAGGTAGACGTCCCGCGGACCCGGAACTCATCGGTCGGCGCGCGGCCCATCAGCCCGGCCGCGAGCTCGAGCAGCGACCTGCCCTCGAGCACCGAGCAGACACTCTCGGTGATCGGCAGCTCCACGCCCATCTGGCGCGAGAGGTCGCGGAGCACCGGTGCCGTCGCGAGCCCCTCGACGACCTGACCGATCTCGGCGATCGCCTGATCCGGAGTCCGTCCGCGCGCGATCAGCTCGCCCGCGCGGCGGTTCCGGCCGCTCGGGTGCCAGCAGGTGACCACGAGGTCGCCCATGCCCGCAAGGCCGAAGAATGTGTCCGGGTCGGCGCCGGCCGCCTCCCCGAGCCGTGCGATCTCGGCGAGCCCGCGCGTGATCAGCGCCGCCTTCGCGTTGTCGCCGACCTCGAGGCCGTCGCACGCGCCGGCCGCGAGCGCGATCACGTTCTTCGCTGCGGCGCACAGCTCGACACCGATCAGATCGTCGTTGAGATAGATCCGGAAGACCGTCGAGTTCAGCGACTCCTGCAGCGACCGTGCGAAGTCCGCGTCCTCACTCGCGATCACCGCGGCGCCCGGAAGCCCGGCAGCGACCTCCTCGGCGAAGTTCGGGCCCGACATCACCGCGGCCGTGCGCCCTTGGACGAGCGTCGAGAGCCGATTGCCGGTAGCGGGGTCGAGGCCCTTCGTCAGGCTGAGGAGCGGCGCACTGCCCGGGAGTGCCTCCACTACCGAGCGGAACGCGCGGCTCGGGAGCGCGACGACCACGAGCTCGGCCTCCTCGAACGGCGCGTCGGGGATCGTCGTCGCGACGACGCCGGAAAGCTCGACGTCCCGCAGGAACCGGGGGTTTCGGCCGGTGGCGTTGATCGCCGCCGCGTCCTCGGCATTCCGCGTCGCGAGCGTGACCTCGAAGTCCCGCTCGACGAGGAGTCTCGAGAACCCCGTGCCCCAGGAGCCCCCGCCCACGACGACCGCGCGGTTCACGAACGGCGGCGGAAGTCGATCGCGACCGGGATGCCCTCCATCGCGTACCGGGCGCGCAGCTCGTTCTCGACCCAGTAGGCGTAGTCGCGGGTGACGAGGCTCGTGTCGTTCACGGTGAAGCGGAAGCGCGGCGGGCGGGTCGAGACCTGGGCGCCGTAGAGGAGGTTCAGGTGCTTGCGCCCCTTCGAAGGCGGCTGGCGGGCCTCCTTCAGCTCGCCGAGGAACCGGTTCAGCTCGCCGGTCCCGATCCGGCCGGAGTGCTTCTCATAGAGCTCGGCGGTCTTGTCGAGGACGCGTGCGATCCCGCGGCCCGTCTTCGCGGAGGTGGTCACGATCGGCGGCCGCTGGCGGAGGCGGCGCAGAAGCTCGGGGCGAACATCCTCGATCGTCACGGTCGAAAGATCCCATTTCGAGAGGACGATCAGCGTCGAGCACTGAGCTTTCCTGGCCACATCCGCTGCCTGAAGATCACCTTCGACGATCCCTTCGCTCGCGTCGATCAGGACGAGCGCGACATCGGCCCGCTCGGCGGCCTCGAGCGCGCGCAGCTCGGAGTAGTACTCGATCCCCTGACGCTGCTTGCGCTTGCGCCGCAGCCCCGCCGTGTCGATGAGCTGGAACGCCTGGCCGCCGCGGACGAGGAGCGTGTCGATCGAGTCGCGCGTCGTGCCCGGCACCTCGGAGACGATCGTGCGCTCCTCGCCGATCAACGCGTTGAAGAGCGACGACTTGCCGACGTTCGGCCGGCCGAGGATCGCGACGCGGATCGCCTCTCCGCCGACCGCCGGCCGCGACTCGCCGACATCCTCGAGCCGTCCGACGATCTCGTCGAGCAGGTCTCCGGTGCCGGTGCCGTGCATGCCGGAGATCGGCAGCGGGTCGCCGAGCCCGAGCCGGTGGAGCTCCAGTGCAAGCGACTCCTGCGCGGGATCGTCGATCTTGTTCGCGAGCACGAGCACGGGCTTCTTCGAGAGCCGGAGGATCGTCGCGAGCTCCTCGTCGCCCGCCGTCGCGCCCGCACGGGCATCGACGACGAAGAGGACGAGGTCGGCCTCGGCGACCGCGACGCGAGCCTGGTCGACGATCGAGCGGGCGACGGCGTCCTTGCTCGTGATGTCGACGCCGCCCGTGTCGATCAGCAGGAACTGCTTGCCGGCCCACTCGCAGACGAGCTCCTTGCGGTCGCGGGTCGTGCCGCTCGTCTCGTGGACGACGGCGGCGCGTGTCGAGGTGAGCCGGTTGATCAGCGTGGACTTGCCCACATTCGGGTAGCCGACGATCGCGACCGTGCCGAGCAGGTCGGGATCGCTTTCGGGGACAGGCGTCTCGTTCACAGCGGAGGCACCAGGTTAGGCGGTCGGCCGCGCTCGTGAACGCCCGCGAGCCAGTCGAAGAGCACGTTGATCCGCCGCTCGATCTCGACGCTCGCCTCCTTGTAGCCCTTGCCGCCCTTCGGGAACCCTTCCAGCAGGAACGGCTCGCCGAGGGCGATCGAGCACGGTGCGAGGTTCCAGCCCTTCCAGAACTGGGTGCCGTACACGGCGATCGGCACCACCGGGACGCCGGCCTGGATCGCGACCATCGCCGCCCCCGGCTGGACGTGCCCCGGCCTGCTCGTTGCCTTCTGCCTCGAGCCCTCGACGAAGACGCCGATCACCCGGCCGGCGCGCGCGAAGTCGACCATCTTGCGGACCGCATCGCGGTCGGACTCGCCGCGGCGAACGCTGATGATCCCGTGCCAGTTCAGAAAGGAGCCGAAGCCGGGAACGTCGCGCATCTCGATCTTCGTGACGAAGTTGATGTTCCGCGGCGATTGGGAGCCGACCACCGGGATGTCGACCCATGCGAGGTGGTTGATCGCGAGCACGCAGCCGCCCTCCGCGGGCATCCGGTCGCGTCCGTAGATCCTCGAGCGCGTGAGAACGAACGTGAGCGGCGAAAGCCACAGACGCGAGGTCTTCCAGGCGGAGTCGCCGTAGGCCATCAGACAGCCGCGTGCGCGCGGACGAGCTCTTCGATCCGTGCGATCACGTCCTCGATCCCGAGCTCGGACGTATCGATCTCGACCGCGTCCTCGGCACGCTGCATCCGCACCTGGTCCGAGGCGTCGCGGAGCCGGAGGTCGGTGGCGAGCGCGTCGACGCCGATCTCGGGCCGCTCGGCCTGCCGGCGGCCGGCCCGGATCTCCGGGTCGGCGACGAGGAACACCTTCACCTCGGCCTGCGGTGCGACGACGGTGCCGATGTCGCGGCCCTCGATCACGGAGCTGCCCTCCGACCCGAGCTCGCGCTGGCGCTCCCTCATCACCTCGCGCACCTCGGGGTGGCTCGCCACCGTCGGCACCATCCGGTCGACGCGGAGCTTGCGGATCGAGTCGGTCACGTCGGTGTCGTCGATGAAGACCCGGCCGGCGGCGTCGATCACGACCGGGTACTCGCGGGCGAGCTCCCCGAGCGCGGGCCCGTCGCCGAGGTCGAGGCGGCGCCGCATCGCGAGCCACGTGAGGCCGCGGTACATCGCGCCCGTGTCGAGGTAGCGGAAGCCGAGCCGCTCGGCCAGCATTCGCGCAACCGTGCTCTTGCCGGCTCCGGCGGGCCCGTCGATCGCGATGATCATGCGCTGCTCTCCATTGGGGTTACTCCGTCTCGCCGATCTCGCCGTCGACCGAGATCTCGGACAACAGGTCGTAGAAGCCGGGGAAGCTTATCGCCGCGCATTCCGGCCCCTTGATCGTGACGCCCTCGCGCGAGACCGAGCCGGCGATCGCCCCGAGCATTGCGATCCGGTGGTCGCCCGCAGCGTCGATCGTGCCCCCGCGCGGCCTGGAGGGAACGCCGCGGATCGTGAACCCGTCGGGCCGCTCGCGGATGTGGACGCCGATCGCGCGGAGTGCCGCAGTCACCGTCTCGATCCGGTCTGTTTCCTTGGCGCGGAGCTCCTCGGCACCGGTGACCTCGGTCGTGCCATGCGCGAATGCTCCGAGGAGCGCCACGAGCGGGAGCTCGTCGACGAGGCGCGGAACCTCCGCGTGCTCGACCTTCGTCGCGACGAGCGGCGTCGAGCTCACCTGCAGGTCCGCGACTGCCTCTCCGCCCACGGTGCGCCGGTTGAAGACTGCGATCCGGGCGCCCATCCGGCCGAGCACGTCGAGCAGCCCGGCACGGGTCGGGTTGACGTTCACGCCCTGGAGCACGAGGTCGGAGCCGGAGAGCAGCACGGCGGCGGTGATGAACGGCGCGGCCGAGGAGAACTCGCCGGGGATCTCGAGCTCGAACGGATCGAGCCGCTCGACCGGCCAGACCGAGACCGAGCTCGGGGTGCGGCTGATCCGCACGCCGAGCGATTCGAACATCCGCTCCGTGTGGTCGCGGGTCGGGAACGCCTCGACGACGGTCGTCGGGCCGTCCTCGGCGAAGAGGCCGGCGAGCAGCACCGCCGACTTCACCTGCGCGCTCGCGACCGGGAGCTCATAGCGAACCCCGTGAAGCCGGGAGCCGTGGATCACGATCGGGGCGTGGCCGTCCGTGGTCTGCACGTCGGCGCCCATCAGCCTGAGCGGTGCGGCGACGCGCTCGTGGGGCCGCATCGTCAGCGACTCGTCCCCGACAAGCTCGAAGCGGCCGGTCTGGCCCGCGAGGATCCCGCAGGCGAGCCGCATCACGGTGCCGGCGTTGCCGCAGTCGATCGGGCCCTCGGGTGAGCGTGCCCCGCGCAGGCCAACGCCGCGAATCCGGATCTCCTCGGGCCCGTCCTCGGTGACCTCTGCGCCGATCGCGCGCGCGACCGTGAGCGCCGACTCGGTATCGGCGGCGCGGCCGAAGCCGGTGATCCGGCTCTCGCCGTCCACGAGCGCGCCGAGAAGGACGGCGCGCTGGGAGATGCCCTTGACGCCCGGCACGGCGATCGCGCCGCGCAGCGCTGCGACCGGCTCAACCTTCATCGTCCACCACCGGCGAGACGACGACGCTGTAGCCCTGGCTCTCGAGGAGCACCTGGGCACGGGCGGCTTCCGCCTCGCCGCTGACGACGATGATCAGCGTTCCGCCCTGTTCGGGCGAGACGTGGTCGAGCTCGAAGTCGCCGATGTTGATCCGTGCGGCCCCGAAGGCCTGGGTGATCTCGGCGAGCACGTTCGGCCGGTCGGCGACATGAACCTGGATCCGGAAGAGCACGCCGGCATCGCCGTAGGCGACATCGAGCATCCGCCTGCGGTTGTGCGCCGCCTCGCCGATCCAGGCGCCGATGAACTCGCCGTCGCGCCGGTCGAGCGCGTCCTCGACCTCCTCGATCCGGCGACGGTGCTCGGCGAGGCTCGCCCGGACCGCCTCGGCGTTGTCGAGGAAGATCTCCCGCCAGAGCCGTGGATTCGCGCCGGCGATCCTGGTCATGTCCCGAAGCGATCCGGCGGCGGTTGCGAGCGGCTCGTGGCCTTCGACGCGCGTGGCGCCGGCCTGGTTGACGACGACGTTTGCGAGCACGTGCGGGAGGTGGCTCGTGAGCGCGACGAGCTGGTCGTGCGCGGCAGGCTCGATCGCGTGCGGAAAGGCGCCGAGCTCGGCGACGAAACCGTGCACGAGCGCGTACCGCTCGGGGCTCGTCGCTCCGGTCGGGGTGAGGAACCACGTGGCGCCCTCGAACAGGCCTGCCGACGCGTGCTCGGCGCCGTGCGCCTCCTTGCCCGCGAGCGGATGGCCTCCGACGAAGCGCGGCGACCCGCCGGCGGCCTGCACGACCCCGGTCTTCGTCGAGCCGACGTCCGTGACCGTCTGGCCCTCGCCGGTCTGCGCGAGGACACGGCCGACGAGCTCGGGCAGCGCTCCGATCGGAGCGGCGACGACGATGAGCTCGGCCTCGGCCAGGGCCGCCTCGAGCGAGGCTGCGGCAGCGACCGCGCCCTGGTCCGCGGCGGCTGCCAGAGCCGCGGGCTCCGGATCCCAGCCGGTCACATGCGCGCCGGCGCTGCGCGCGGCCATGCCGACGGAGGCGCCGATCAGCCCGGTGCCGACGATGGTGAGCTCTGTGACCGCCACTATCTAGGGTCGCCGCATCAACTCGGCGAGACGGAATGCGAGATCGAGCGACTGGCGGCCGTTGAGACGGGGATCGCAGAGTGTCTCGTAGCGGGCGTCGAGATGCTCCTCGGCGAGCCCCTCGGAGCCGCCGAGGCACTCCGTGACGTTGTCGCCCGTGTACTCCAGGTGCACGCCGCCCGGCCAGGCGCCACCGGCGCGGCAGCAGCGGAAGAAGCCCTCGATCTCGGCCATGATCGCGTCGAAGTGGCGGGTCTTGCGGCCGCCGGCGGTCGTGAAGCCGTTCCCGTGCATCGGGTCGCAGACCCAGACGACGGGGTGCTCGCTCTCCTTGACGGCGGCGAGGAGCGGCGGCAGGAGCCCGTCGACGCGGTCGGCGCCGAGGCGCGCGATCAGCGTCATCCGGCCGGGGATCCGGTCCGGGTTGAGCTTGTCGCAGAGCTCGACGGCTTCGTCGACGGTCGTCTTCGGGCCGAGCTTCACCCCGATCGGGTTGTGGACGCCGGAGAAGAACTCGACGTGCGCGCCGTCGACCGCGCGCGTGCGCTCCCCGATCCAGAGCATGTGGGCGGAGCAGTCGTACCAGTCGCCCGTGAAGGAGTCGCAGCGGGTGAGGCTCTCCTCGTAGTCGAGCAGGAGCCCTTCGTGGCTCGTCCAGACGTCGACCTGGTGGAGCTGCGGGGTCGCTGCGAGGTCGATCCCGCAGGCTGCCATGAAGCTGAGGGCCCGCTCGATCTCGGAGGCGAGCGCCTCGTACTGCTCTCCCTGGGGGGAGCGGGCCACGAAATCCTGGTTCCAGGCGTGCACCTGCGTAAGGTCGGCGAAACCGCCCTTGGTGAAGGCTCGGACGAGATTGAGCGTCGTCGCCGAGAGGTGATAGCCCTCGACCATGCGCGCCGGGTCGGGGATGCGCGCCTCGGCGGTTGCGGCATCGTCGTGGATCATGTGGCCGCGGAAGACCGGGATCTCGCCGAGCGCCGTCCGCTCCAGGTCACTCGAGCGGGGCTTCACGAACTGGCCGGCGATGCGGCCGACCTTCAGCACCGGCAGAGCGGCGCCGTAGGTCAGGACGGCCGCCATCTGGAGCAGGATCTTCAAGCGCTCGCGGATGGCGACGGCCGAGTAGGCGGCGCCGGACTCGGTGAGCCGGGAGAAGTCGTGGAAGGACTCGGCGCAGTCGCCCGCCTGCAGCAGGAACGCGCGCCCGGCCGCGACTTCGGCGAGCGCGCTTCGCACCTGGCGGGCCTCGCCGGCAAAGACGAGCGGCGGGAGCGAGTGCAGGCGCCGCCTCACCCGGTCCGCGGCAGCGGGATCCGGCCAGACCGGTTGCTGGAGCGCTTCGAAGTCCCGCCACGACGACGGGGACCACGTGGAATCGACGACCGCCACCGTTCAAGTGTAGGGACGGGCCGACACCGCACGGCTAAGCTCGATCCGTGAAGATCTTCTCGGGCATCCAGCCGACGGGCGCGAAGCATTTCGGCAACTGGTCGGGTGGTTTCCGCCAGTATGCAGCGACGCAGGAGCGCGCAGCGGAGGCGGGCGGCGCGGCGTTCTTCTGCATCGTCGACCTTCACTCGATCACGGTCGAATACGAGCCGGCCGATTTGCGCGAGCGCACCCTCGACCTCGCGGCGCTGCTCTTCGCGACCGGCCTCGACCCGGAGCGCTCGACGGTGTTCGCCCAGAGCCATGTGAGCGCCCACGCCGAGGCGGCGTGGCTCCTCTCGGCGGTGACGAGCTACGGGCAGCTCGGGCGAATGACCCAATTCAAGGAGAAGGGCGGCCGGCAGGAGCTCGTGACGGCCGGTCTCTTCACCTACCCGATCCTGATGGCCGGCGACATCCTTCTCTACGGCACCGACTTCGTCCCGATCGGCGACGACCAGCGCCAGCACCTCGAGCTCTCGCGCGACATCGCGGAACGGTTCAACGCTCGCTTCGGCGACACCTTCAAGCTCCCGGACGGGGTCTACCCGGAGATCGGCGCCCGGATCATGGACCTGCAGGAGCCGACGAAGAAGATGTCGACGACAGGCGGGACGCCGCAGGGAACGCTGCTGATGCTCGACCCGCCGGAGACGATCCGCAAGAAGGTCCGCTCGGCGGTCACCGACTCGGGAAGCGACGTGCGGCGCGGCGGCGACAAGCCCGGGGTCACGAACCTGATCGACATCATGACCGTCGCGACCGGCGAGACGGCGGAGGCGATCGAGGCTCGCTACGACGGCGGTGGCTATGGGCGGTTCAAGGGGGATGTCGCAGAAGCCGTCGTCGAGCTGCTCGGCCCGATCCAGGAGCGGTATGCCGACCTGCGCGGCGATCCCGGCGAGCTGATGCGGATGCTGGCGCTGGGGGCCGCAAAGGCGCGCGAGACGGCCGCACCGACGCTGCGCACGATGTACGAGCGGATGGGCTTCGTACTGCCCGCTTCGACCTAGAGAGGCTTGTACAGGCTCACCGACCGCTCGGCGTAGCCCATCCGGTCGCGCCAGAACGGGAGCGAGGCCGGGCTCCGCAGGAACGTGTCGGTGAAGGCGAGCGTGGCTCCCTGCTCGCGGCCCCAATGCTCGGCTGCTTCGACGAGAGCACTCGCGGCACCGTGTCGGCGCTCGGCTTCGCCGGTGGCGAGGTATTCGATCGAGAGCCGTGTGTGCGCGAAGGCGGGGTTCCACTGGAAAGGCGCCTCGTCGAGGGCGGGCACGATGCGTGCGAAGAGGGCAGCGACCGGCTCGCCGTCGAGCTCGGCCACGAGCACGAGGGAGCCGTCGGCCGGCTCGAGCTCGCCCTCGATGTAGGCGGCGAGGCCCTCTTCCTTCGGCATCTGGAACTCGTCGGGAGCGAACGCGAGGTAGTACGCGGCGCCCTCGAGGTGGATCCGGGCGAGTACCCGGCCGTCGCCGGCCCGGCCCGGACGGACGGCGAGGTCGCCTGCCTTGCCGGTGGAGCTCATCGCGCAGCAGTATCCCGCAGGGCGGCGAGCTCCTCACGAGTCAACTCGCGCCACTCGCCGGGCGCGAGGCCCGAGAGGTCGAGCGGCCCGTAGCGGCTTCGGTGTAGGCGGCGGACGGGGTGGCCGACGGCGGCGAGCATCCGCTTCACCTGATGGGAGCGGCCTTCGTGGATGACGAGCTCGACCCGCCCACGACCCGTTCGCCGCGCCCTGGCGGGTGCGGTGCGGCCGTCGTCGAGCTCCACCCCTTCCTCGAGCCTGCCGATCTCGGCGAGGCCTGGATCCCCTTCGACCTCGGCGACGTAGACCTTGTCGACCTCGTACCGGGGATGTGCGAGCCGGTGCGCGAGCTCACCGTCGTTCGTGAGCAGGAGCGCGCCGGTCGTGTCGGCGTCGAGCCGCCCGACCGGGACGATCCTCGTCGGATGGCCGACGAGCCCGACCACGGTCGGCCGTCCCTGGGGGTCGCGCGCTGTCGTCACGACTCCGCGTGGCTTGTGGAGCAGCACGTATGCGAGCTGCTGCCGCTCGAGCGCGCGCCCGTCGAGCTCGACGCGGTCACGGGACTCGACGAACGTGTTCAGCCGGCCGGGCTCTCCGTTCACGGTGACGCGACCCGCCTT
Organism: uncultured Actinomycetota bacterium; assembly: GCA_963766565.1. GTDB lineage: Bacteria > Actinomycetota > Thermoleophilia > Gaiellales > Gaiellaceae > PALSA-600. The sequence goes on along the minus strand of CAVYAQ010000002.1, from coordinate 1,145,444 downwards.
GATCAGCTCGTCCGCCCCACGCCTGGAGGCCACTCCGGCCCTTGCGAGCCACGCGTTCAACCGCATCGCGTAAGTCTCGCGCCTGGCGCCGGAGCGGCGGGAGCCAAGGGACGCCTGGTCGAGGCGTCCCGTGGTCGAACCGCCGCCGCGTTCTCGCTTCCGGCGTCAGAAGAGAAGCGCTGCGAGCCGCTTGCGGTAGGCGATCGAGAGCGGGTGAGACTGTCCGAGCTCATCGAAGAGCTCGAGCATCGTCTTCCTTGCTTCGTCCCGCTGCCCGGGGTCCTCCGCGCGCTCGAGGAGGGTCGTGAGCGCACCCTCGTAGTTGCGATCGCGAAGCGACGCGGCGAGCTCCTCGTCCTCGAGGGTCTCGGAGAGGGGCGGCCGTGTCAGCGCGTCGAGGAACTCGTCCACCGCGGGCCGCGAGCGGGCGCCGGTGAACTCGGCGACGACCTGTCCGTTGCGAAACGCCTTGACCGCGGGGATCCCGGAGACGTCGAAACGCCGAGCGAGCTCCTTGTTCGCGTCGACGTCGACCTTCGCCAGCACGACCTCGCGGCCTTCGACCGCCGCCTCGAGCACCGGCGTGAGCCGCTTGCACGGCCCGCACCATTCGGCCCAGAAGTCGACGACGACCGGCTCCCGGCCGGAGCGGTCGATGACCTCGCTGGCGAATGTCTCGTCGGTGACGTCCATGGCCCTCAGAACGCCGCGGGCGCGGCAACCCTTCCCGGCCGGGTCGCGAGCTGCGACGCAGCCGCAAAACACGTTGTCCCTTCGGCTCCGGCCGCTTCGGCCATGCCCCGAGGCGCACCCCCACCACGGGGGGACGAAGGATCCCTTCCGGAACGCTAGCGGGCTTCGCGTGACGCGCGTGTGCCAACTTCGGAACGGCTCGCGCACATCTCGCCGGCGGAGCCGGGGGAGCGGGGCGCGGCGGCTCGTTCGACGAGGCCGAGGGCGAGCCGCTATGCCTGGCGGACGTCGGCGACCGCCTCGAGACGTTCCCGAATCTCGGTCTCGTCGGCGCCGACGTCGTCGAGGCGCGGCAGCTCGGCCAGCGACTCGAGCCCGAACACCCGCTCGAAGAGCTGCGTGGTCGCGTAGCGGACGGCTCCGAACTCGCGATCGCGGCCGGATTCGGCCACGAGCCCCCGCTCGAGGAGCCCTGCGACCGCCGCGTCGGCGCTGACGCCGCGGATCCGCGCGATCTCCGGCCGGGTGCAGGGGCCGGTGTACGCGACGATCGCGAGGGTCTCGAGTGCGGCGCGGCTGAGGCCGCGTTCGACCGGATGCTCGTAGAGCCGGGCGCACGCCTCGGCGGCCTCCCGCGACGCATGGAAGGCGAACCCACCCGCGACGTGCCCCAGCACGATCCCGCTTCGCCCCTCGCGGTATCGCTCGGAGAGCAGCTCGAGCGCAGTGGAGACACGTTCGACGTCGTCGCCCGCGGCCTCGGCGAGCTGCTCCTCCGAAAGCGGCGCGGAGGCAACGACGAGCAGCGCCTCGATCGTACGGGCGAGCTCCTCGAGCGGATTCGAGACGACTAGCCTGAGTGGGCGGTCCATGAGAGGCTCCTTTCGGCGGCGGAACGGGCAATCCTGATCGGGGCGAACGGGGCTGACTGCGCCACGGCGAGCTCGTTCTGCCTCGCCAGCTCGAGCATCGCCAGAAAGGCCACAGCGACCTCGATCCGAGAGAGCCCGGCGACCTCCTGGTCGAAATCGAGCCTCGCGCGGCGGCGCAGCAGCGACCGCCACCGCTCGAGGAACCGTGCGACCGGCGGGAACGCGAGCGCCATGTGCGACGTCGAAAGCGCCGGCGGCTCGATCGCAAGCGAACGGATCGCCTCGGCGAGTCGTACGGGGCTCTGCGACGCGAGCGCCGGCTCGGGCGGCGTAGGGAGGAGCGGCGCCGGGCCGAGCCGGAAATAGACGTCCCGCGCGGACTCGAGGCGCTCGGCGAGCCACTCGGCGCCGAGCTTCGCCCGCCTGTACTCCGTGAGCCGCCGCGCGAGCTCCTCGGCGGCCGCCTCGGGCTCGAGCTCGGCGAGCTCCAGATCCTCCTCGGGGAAGAGGCCACGGGCCTTCAGTTCGAGCAACGCGGAGATCAGCACGAGGAACTCACCGCAGGCGTCGAGGTCGAGCCTCTCTCGCTCGGCGAGGCGCTCGATGAAGGCGACGACGATCTCCGCGAGGTCGACCTCACGGAGCGGAAGCTCGTCCCGGAGGACGAGCGACAAAAGGAGATCGAAGGGCCCCTCGAATGCGTCGAGGTCGAGGTCGAGCTCGCCTACAGGTGCTGCCACGGCCATCGGCCGCAGGCTAGCCCCGGCACCGGACGCGGCACGCTAGCGAGGACGGCTCTTGGGGACGGCCATCTTCGGCCGCGCCGGGTCGGGCTGGGGCCGCGGCTTCGACTTCGCCGGGCCCTCCCGGCCGGAGCCTCCGTGCCCGAGCAGCTGCCACCAGATGAAGAAACCGGAGGCGCCGGCGAAGCAGATCACGGAAACCCAGGCGTTCAAGCGGAGCCCGAGGATGTGGTGGGACGGATCGATGCGTAGCAGCTCCTCGAAGAAGCGGCCGAAGCAGTAGTAGGCGACGTAGAGCGCGAAGAGCGCAGGCGGACGGAACGTGTAGCGCTTGTCGAGCCAGAGCAGGAGCGCGACACCCGCGAGGTCCCAGATCAGCTCGTACAGGAAGGTCGGGTGGTAGGCCTTCGCGTTCAGGTACTTGGCGGGGAGGCCTTCCTGGTGGAACGGGTCGATCTTCAGCCCCCACGGCAGGCTCGTCGGCTTGCCGTAGAGCTCCTGGTTCCACCAGTTGCCGATCCGCCCGATTCCCTGGGCGAGCAGGAGGCCCGGTGCGACCGCGTCCATGAACGCGGCGCCGCTCACGCCCGCGCGCCGGACGACGATCACGCCGGCGATCGTTCCGAGCAGGATCCCGCCCCAGATTCCGAGGCCTCCCTTCCAGACCTCGAAGACCCCCTGCCACTTCGGCGAGGGAACCTCGTTCCAGGAGCTCAGGTCGTGGTAGAGGCGGGCGCCGATCACACCGAAGCCCACACCCCAGACCGTGACGCGGATCACGAGATCGGAGTCGCCGCCCTGCCGCTTCCAGCGGACGATCGTCAGCCAGACGCAGGCCAGGATCGCGACGAGCAACGTCAGCCCGTAGAGGTGGATCGAGAGCGGCCCGACGTGGATGACCCCGCTCGAAGGCGAGGGAATGAATCCGAGCATCGCCCCCATCAGCCGGGATTCTGCCCGACTCCGCCGACGCCCGCCGAGGTCAGCTCTCGCGCAGGGGCGCGCTGACCGAGGAAACCCCTAAATCGCACACGCTCCGCACCCGTTAAAAGATCCGTAAATCATGGGCCTCGGCAGGTGACGAAAAACCCTCTAATGCGTTTAACCGAATACACCGATGAAAGACACAGAGGAGACCGACACGATGGCCGCTACAGAGCTCAATCCCGTTGAGACCGAGACCGAGAAGGTCGAGCGCTGGCGTGCGGAGGCACTCGAGAAGGTGGGCTACGACATCGTCTCTGCCTACGAGCTCGCCACCCGCTCGGACGTCGACCTTCATCGTGCGATCGAGCTCGTGGAGTCCGGTTGCCCGCCCGAGGTCGCCCTGCGCATCCTTCTCTAGCGCGGCACCGCGCTGGACCCTTCAGGCGAGTGCGGACTCGCCGAGAAGCGCCCGCACCTCGGCGAAGAAGTCGGGGTGCGGCTCGACCTTGTAACCGCTTCCGAACCTCAGGACGACCGGCCCCTGTGAGGTCGAGCAGGCCGCTTCGACAAGGCTTTCGCCGGGGAAGTCGCTGACGATCGCCTTGAGGTCGCCGATCGTCCCGGCGGAGGCGCGCGAGGCGTCGATCCTGATCCGGACGGTGCGCTTCGCCGTGACCGACTCGAACGCCGAGATCTCCTGTGCGAGCAGCTTCGTCTCGCCCTCCTTGTGATCGACGCGGCCCTTCACGATCACGATCCGGTCGGTGACGCAGAGCTCCGAGGCCGAGGCATAGGCCGTGGAGAAGACGACGCACTCGACGCCCCCGGTCGCATCGTCGAGCCGCAGGAACACCATCTGCTCCCCGCGCTTCGTCGTGAGCTGCCTGACCTCGCTGATGATCCCGCCGACCGTGACGCTCTCGCCGTCGCGGCGGCGCTCGAGCTCGGCAAGCGTAGCGTCGGTCTTCGCCCGCAGCTCGCCGCGGAGCGCCGAGAGGGGATGCTCGGAGACGTAGAGACCGAGCGTTTCCTTCTCGAGCCGGAGCAGATCGGGCTTCTCGAACTCGTCGCTCGGCACATGCGGGTGGTGCTTCTCACGGGTCGTCTCGACCGAGTCGAAGAGACCGTCGAAGATCGAGCCCTGACCGGCGAGCCGGTCGGCCTGCTGCTTCTGCCCGTAGGCAAGCGCCTGCTCGAGCACCTGGAGCATCCCCATCCGCGACCCCGGTAGCGCGCCGCATTTGACGAGTGACTCGAGCGCGCGCTTGTTGACGACCGACGGATCGACGCGCTCGGTGAAGTCCCAGATCGACTCGAACGGGCCGCCCTCCTCGCGCGCCCTGATGATCGTGCGGCACGCGAGCTCGCCGACGCCCTTCACCGCGTTCAGGCCGAAGCGGATCTTGCCGCCGACGACGGCGAAGTCGGTCTGCGACTCGTTCACGTCGGGCGGCAGCACCTCGATCCCGAGCTCGTGGCAGGCATTGACATAGAACGGGACGCGGTCCTTGGTGCTCATCACCGAGCTGATCAGCGCCGCCATGTACTCGCAGGGGTGATGGGCGCGCAGCCAGGCGGTGCGATACGAGATCAGCGCGTAACAGGCGGCATGCGACTTGTTGAACGAGTAGTCCTGCGCCTTCTCCATGTCCTCCCAGAGCTGGCGCGCAACCGAGTCGCTGGTCGAGTTCGCGATCGCGCCCTCGATGAACTTGTCCTTCAGCGAGGCCATCAGCGCATGGATCTTCTTGCCGATCGCCTTCCGGAGGTCGTCCGCCTCTGCCGGGCTGAAACCGCCGATCTGCTTGGCGATCTCCATCGACTGCTCCTGGTAGATCGAGATTCCGTAGCTGTCGCCGAGAATCGGCTTCAGCCGGGGGTCGAGGTAGGTGACGGGCTCCTTGCCGTTCTTGCGGGCGGCGTAGTTCGGGATGTACTGCATCGGGCCCGGCCGGTAGAGCGCGACGAGCGCGATCAGATCCTCGAACTCGGTCGGCTTCACGAGCCGCAGCGCCTCGCGCATCCCGGACGACTCGAACTGGAAGACGCCGTTGGCCTCGCCCTTCGCGAGCATCTCGTAGGTCTTCTTGTCGTTCATCGGGATCGTCGTGATCTCGAGGTTCCCGATCAGCTCGACGGCCTTGTCGATCACGTCGAGGTTGCGCAGTCCGAGGAAGTCGATCTTCAGCAGGCCCACCGCCTCCACGTGGCCGCCCGAGTACTGGGTGACGACCTCCTGGTCGGAGCCCTTCTGCTGCAGCGGCACGACGTCCATCAGCGGCTGGGCGCCGATCACGACGGCCGCGGCGTGGATCCCGTCCTGGCGGGTGAGGCCCTCGAGCGGCCGCGCGAGCTCGACGATCTCCTTCGCGATCGGGTCCGAGTCGACGGCCTTGCGCAGCTCGGCGCCGGGCTTCAGGCACTCCTCGAGCGTCTGTCCCGGGCCTTCCGGGATCAGCTTCGCGATCCGGTCGACCGTGCCGTAGGGGATCTCGAGCACGCGGCCCGCGTCACGTACGACCGCGCGGGCGGCCATCGTGCCGAAGGTGATGATCTGGGCGACGCGGTCGCGGCCGTATTTCTCCGTCACGTAGTTGATCACGTGCTCGCGCCCGGCGACCGCGAAGTCGAGGTCGGCGTCCGGAAGCTGCTTGCGGCCCGGGTTCAGGAACCGCTCGAACAGCAGGCCGTAGCGGATCGGATCGACGTCCGTGATCTCGAGGCAGTAGGCGACGAGCGAGCCGGCGGTCGAGCCGCGGCCCGGGCCGACGCTGATCCGGTTTCCCCTGGCGAAGTGGATGATGTCCCACACGATCAGGAAGTAGTCGGTGAAGCCCATCTCCTTGATCGTCTTCAGCTCGAAGCGGAGCCGCTCGCGGAGCGTGTCGTCGATCGTGCCGTACCGCCTCGCAAGGCCCGTCTCGCACAACTCGACGAGGTAGTCGAATGCGTCGCGGTCGTTCGGCGTCGGGAACTTCGGCAGCAGGATCCGTCCGACCTCGATCTCGACGTTGCAACGCTCCGCGACCTCGAGCGTGCGCCGGAGCGCGTCCGAATGGCCCGGGAAGTCGCCGGCCATCTCCTCGGGCGTCTTGAAGTAGAAGTGGTCGGTCTCGAACTTCCAGTGGTTCGGGTTCTTCAGCGAGTCGCCCGACTGGATGCAGAGCAGCGCCTCGTGGGCGCGCGCGTCCTCGTGGCGGAGATAGTGGACATCACCGGTGGCGACGCTCGGAAGGCCGGTCGCGGCGGCGAGCTCGGCAAGCTGCGGCAGGAGCCGCGCCTGGACGTCGAGATGCGCGTTCTGCAACTCGACGTAGACCGAGTCCCGGCCGAACACCTGCGCGAGCCGGTCGAGCTCGGCCCGCGCATCGCCGGGCCGGTTCTCCTCGAGCGCCTTGCAGACACGGCCCGAGAGGCAGCCGGAGAGCGCGATCACCCCGGCCGAGTGGCGCTCGAGCAGCTCCCAGTCGACGCGGGGCTTGTAGTAGTACCCCTCGAGATAGCCGAGGCTCGAGAGCTTGACGAGGTTCGAGTAGCCGGCGTTGTCGGCGGCGAGCAGCGTCAGGTGCGCGTAGCCTTTCTTCTGGACGCGCCGATCCTCGGCGACGTACACCTCGCAGCCGATGATCGGCTTCACGCCTGTTCCCTTCGCCTCCTTGAAGAGCTGGACGGACCCGGCCATCGAGCCGTGGTCGGTGAGCGATACCGCCGGCATCTCGAGCTCCGCGGCCCGCCTGACGAGGTCCGGGATCCGGCAGGCGCCGTCGAGGATCGAGTACTCGCTGTGGACGTGAAGGTGGACGAAGGGCGCTTCAGGCATGCGGAGGGACAGGGTACAAACCGGTCCCGATGGCCCCCACTCGGGACGCCGCAGTTTGCGACATCCTCCTCAGGAAGCTCTCCTGCTCCCGGTCGTTGCCGGATCCTCGCGGCCGCGGCGAGGCGGCCAGATGGCGAATCAGAAGCGCGCAGCGGCGCCGAGCGCGTGCCGGTGCGCTCCGGTCTCGAGGATCTCGCCGATCTGATCGATCGCGAACCGGAGCTCGTCGTCTTCGTTGTAGTAGTGCGGCCCGAGCCGGAGGCCGGCGCCGGGCCGGAAGTCGCAGATCACGCCGCGGGCTCCGAGCTCTGCGTGGACGGCCTCGAACTCGGGAACGAACACCGTGACCGTGCCGCCGCGGACCGCGGGATCGCGAGGCGAGCGCACCTCGAAGCCCGCGTCGTCGGCGAGGCGGATCAGAAGCTCGGTCTGCCGGATCGAGCTCGCGCGGATCGCCTCGACGCCGACCTCCTCGACGAGGTCGTAACCCGACGTCGCGGCGTAGAGCGCGGGCACGTTCGGAGTGCCGGTCAGGAAACGCGCGATCCCGGGCGCGTAGCGCAGCTCGGGCTCGAACGCGAATGGGGAGGCGTGCGCCTGCCAGCCGGTGAACGTCGGCTCGAGCTCCTCGATCAGGTCGGGCCGTACGTAGAGCCAGCCGTTCCCCGGGCCGCCGCAGAGCCATTTCACCGAGCCTCCGACCGCGAAATCGACGCCGAGGTCGGTCAGCGAGAAGGGGACGATCCCGGCCGACTGGTAGCAGTCGAGCACGACACGCGCGCCTGCCTCGTGCGCGCGCGCGACGATCGGAGCGACGTCCTGGATCTCGGCCGACTTGAAGAGGACGTGTGAGATCGGCACGAGGAGCGTCCGCTCGTCGATCGCCTCGACGATCGCCTCGGCGCTCTCGCAGACGACGACTTCGAGCTCGGGCTGGGCCTGATAGAGGTAGCGCACCGAGGGGAAGTTCTCGGCCTCGTAGACGATCCGGTTCCGCGCCGGATCGACCGGCCGGAAGCACGAGAGCACGACCGCCTCGGCGACGGCGACGTTCTGGTGCATCACCGTCGTGCCGGGCGGCGCGCCGACGATCCGGCCGAGCTGGTCGCCGACCTCGAGAGGCATCGTCCACCAGCCCTCGCCCCACGCCCGGATCCCACGCGTCGCCCACACCTCGGCGTACTCCGCAAGGCGCCCTGCGGTCGCCGCCGGCATCGCCCCGAGCGAATGGTTGATCAGGTAGGTCGTCTCGCCGAGGATCGGGAAGCGGTCCCGGTAGGCGCTCGGATCCACGGCGGAAGGCTACGCCGGTCAGCCGCCCGATGTGGAATCCTCGTGCCGTGGCCGCCCCGGAAGCCGAACTCGACCGCTCCGACTTCTACGCCGCCGCCGTCTACGGCTCGATCATCGCCGCGGCGGTGATCGGCGCCTTCCACGAGGAGGGTGCGGCACCGGAGGACGTCGCGCTCTCGCTGCTCGGAACGATGATCGTCTTCTGGCTCGTCCACATCTGGGCCGAGTTCCTCGGGGAACGGATCCACTACCGAACCCGGTTCAGCTTCCACCGGATCGCCGCAATCGGCCGGGCCGAGTGGCCGCTCGTCGAGTCCGGGCTCGCGCCCTCGTTCGTGCTGTTCCTCGGCTGGGCCGGCCTGGTCAGCGAGAACATCGCGGAGGACATCGCGATCGGGATCTGCATCGTCCAGCTGTTCGGCTGGGGTCTCTTCCTCGGGTTTCGAGCCAGCAAGAACTGGCGGGGAGCGCTCGTCGCGGGGCTTACGAACGGGATCCTCGGCCTGATCCTCGTCGGCCTCGAGATCACCTTCGTCCATCATTGATGGGTAGTTCCACGATCTCGCGTGTCCGGCTACACGAGCTGGACAGCCTGGGCCGCTCCGGCCTCACGGAAGCCGGTGAGGCTGGCTTCCGTGAGGCCTGCGCTTCACCGCGGCGGCACCTCACCGGTACGTCGTGTATCGGAGAGGCACCGCCGCGGCACCCCAGACCGTCCAGCTCACGCCCCGAAGCAGACGATCTCATGGAACTCCCCATCTAGGATCGGGTGGTGGACGACACCGACTTCGACCTCGTCGCCGCCTCGCTCCGGGCCGATACCTCCGATCTCGAGATCTTCGTCGAAGCGCTGGCGGTCAAGCTGACTGCTTCGTTCCCGGGCTATGTGAAGGTCGAGCGACGCCGCGGCATGCGAGCCGGGCCCGCGAGCCGTGACGAAGATCTCGGCCGTGCTCGGCGACGACGGGTTCGAGCTCGAGCACGCCTCCGGCACGATCCTCTGCAGGCAGCGGGCGATCGTGCGCGGGATCGCGGTGCGAAGCGAGGTGCTCGAGCTCGGCCCCTGGATCGACGCACTCTCCCGTGCTCTTCTCGCCGAGGCCGGGAAGAGCGAGCGTGGGCGCGAATCGCTGCGTCAGCTACTCGGGTAGGGTCAGCCGAACGCTCATCGCCCCGAGAAGGAGGATCCATGCCGCTCTTCGGAAGAGACTCATCGGACACCACCGCAACCTGGGAGCCGCAGGCTGCCGACGGGCGCCTCGCACAGACTGCGGGTGCGACTCCCGGCGGCGTCTTCACCTCCGACCTCTCGGTCTCGGAGTACGTCCTGCTCGGCGAGGCCGGCTTCGAGCCGCTCGGCTTCGTCGTCGGCTCGTCGATCTACCACATCGGTCTGCAGCAGAGCAAGTGGGGCCAAAATCAGGAGCTCGGGGTGCTCACCCAGGCGATGTACAACGCCCGCGAGCTCGCGATGTCGCGGATGCAGGCCGAGGCCGACCATCTCGGCGCCGACGGGATCGTCGGGGTGCAGCTCCGGATGCAGGCCTACGTCTGGGGGCAGGACGTGCTCGAGTTCCTCGCCACGGGTACCGCCGTGAAGGCGCTCGCCGCGAACGGCGCCCACCGCGCGCCCGACGGGCACGCATTCACCTCCGACCTCTCGGCACAGGACTTCTACCGCCTGCTCGCCGCCGGAGCCGTTCCGGTCTCGTTCGTGCTCGGCACCTGCGTCTACCACATCGCCCATCAGGGCGTGATGCAGTCGCTGCGCCAGATGGGCCAGAACACCGAGATGGTCGTCTTCACGCAGGGGATCTACGAGGCCCGCGAGCTCGCGCTCTCGCGGATGCAGGCCGAGGCCACCCAGGCGCAGGCTTCAGGGGTCGTCGGCGTCACGGTCGCGGTCTACAACCACGTCTGGGGCGAGCACGCCACCGAGTTCCTCGCCACGGGAACCTCTGTCCGTCGTCTCGCCGACGAGCACAAGCTGCCGGCCACCTCGCCGACGCCGACCTTCACGCTCGGGCTCGACGCTTAACGCGGCTCTCGGATTCCGCCCGCTAGGGTGGCGCCAGAGGCACCGGCGAGGGGACGGCACGTGATCGAGGCAGACGGCCTCACCAAGGACTACGGCGCGAAACGAGCGGTGGACGGGCTCACGTTCACGGTCAAGCCCGGGATCGTGACCGGATTTCTCGGGCCGAACGGCTCGGGGAAGTCGACGACGATGCGGATGATCATCGGGCTCGACCAGCCGACCTCCGGCAGGGTCACGGTGAACGGGAAGAGCTACCGCGACTTCCCGGCACCCCTGCACGAGGTCGGCGCCCTGCTCGAGGCGCGCGCCGTGCACACCGGCCGCTCCGCCTACTACCACCTCCTTGCGCTCGCGCAGACCCACGGCGCGCCGAAGGCCCGCGTGAACGAGGTGATCGACCGGGTCGGCCTCCACGAGGTCGCGCGCAAACGCGTCGGGAAGTTCTCGCTCGGAATGGGTCAGCGGCTCGGGATCGCCGCGGCTCTCCTCGCCGATCCGGAGATCCTGATGCTCGACGAGCCCGCGAACGGACTCGACCCGGAGGGGATCCAGTGGATCCGGAACATGCTCAAGGAGCTCGCTGCGGAAGGCCGGACGGTGTTCGTCTCCTCGCACGTGATGAGCGAGATGGCGCTGATCGCCGAGCACCTGATCGTGATCGGGCGCGGCAGGCTGATCGCCGACGTCGACGTCGACGAGTTCGTGAGGGGCGCATCGAGGAACGCCGTCCATGTCCGCTCGCCGCAGGCCGCGGCGCTCGCGGAAGCTCTCGCGGGTCCCGGGGTCAGCGTCGAGCCCGGCACGAACGGCGAGCTGGAGGTGACGGGCCGGAGCTCCGAGCAGGTCGGTGAGGTCGCCGCGGCCCACGGGATCGTGCTGCACGAGCTGAGCCCTGTTCGGGCCTCGCTCGAGGAGGCGTTCATGGACGTCACCCGCGATGACGTCGAGTTCAAGGCAGACCTCGAGCGCGAGCCCGAGCCGGTGCTGAGATGAGCGCGGTCCCGGCGCCGGCCGGCTGGACGAGCCGCCTGCGCGTCACCCAGGCACGGGTAATCCTTTCCGAGTGGACGAAGCTCCGCTCGATCCGCTCGACCCGATGGTCGATGCTGGTCGCGGTCGTGCTCACGATCGGCTTTCCCTGCCTTGCGGCTGCGATCACGGCCGCCCGCTGGAGCCACATGAGCTTCGCAGAGCAGGCGAGCCGGAACCCGCTCGACATCGCGCTCATCGGCGCACGGTTCTCACAGCTCGCAATCGGCGTCCTCGGCGTGCTCGTGATCACCGGCGAGTACTCGACCGGGATGATCCGCGCCTCGCTCGGGGCCGTGCCGAGGCGGCTGCCGTTCCTCTGGGCAAAGCTCGCGGTCTTCGCGGCCGTGACGTTCGTCCTCATGGTTCCATCGGTGCTGCTCGCCTTCTTCGGCAGCCAGGCGATCCTCAGGATCGAACAACATCCTCGAGCTGTCGAGCTCGAGCCCGGGCGTGCTCCGCTGCCTCCTCGGCGGCGCCCTCTATGCGACCGGCGTCGGTGTGTTCACGCTCGCGATCGGGGCGATGATCCGCAACACGGCGGGCGGGATCGCGATCTTCGTCGCGATCTTCTTCGTGATCCCGCCGCTCCTCTTCATCCTTCCGCTCGATCTGGGAACAGGCGATCTCGAAGTACCTGCCCTCGAACGCGGGCACCGAGATCATGTCGCTCACGCACGGCTCGAGCGATCTCGGGCCGTGGACGGGCTTCGGCCTCTTCTGCGCCTACATCGTCGTCGCGATCGCGATCGCCGCGGTGATGCTCGTCCGGCGGGACGCCTGATGGAGCTCCGCAGGCTCGGGCGCACGGGCGTCGAGGTCAGCCCGCTCTGCCTCGGCGCGATGATGTTCGGCTCTTGGGGAAACCCCGACCATGCCGAGTCGGTCCGGATCATCCACGCCGCGCTCGACGCCGGGATCAACTTCGTCGACACCGCCGACGTGTACTCCGACGGCGAGTCGGAGGAGATCGTCGCCAAGGCACTCGCCGGCCGCCGCGACCGGATCGTGCTCGCAACGAAGTTCCACATGCGGATGGGCGAGGGACCGAACCGCGGCGGAAACGCGCGCCGCTGGATCGCCCAGGAGGTCGAGTCGAGCCTGCGCCGTCTCGGGACGGACTGGATCGACCTGTACCAGGTTCACCGCTGGGATCCGGGCACCGACCTCGACGAGACGCTCGGCGCGCTCTCCGACCTCGTGCACGCCGGGAAGATCCGCTACCTCGGCTCCTCGACCTTCCCGGCGCACACGATCGTCGAGGCGCAGTGGACGGCGGAGCGGCGCGGCCGGGAACGGTTCGTGTGCGAGCAGCCGCCCTACTCGATCCTCGTCCGCGGCGTCGAGCGCGACGTACTGCCGGTCTGCGCCTCACACGGGCTCGGCGTGATCCCGTGGAGCCCGCTCGCCGGCGGCTGGCTCACCGGCCGCTACAGGAAAGGTGAGGACCTGCCGGCGAGCACCCGTTCGGACCGGATTCCCTGGCGCTACGACATGAGCCTTCCCGGCAACCAGGCGAAGCTCGAGGCGGCCGATGCACTGGCGCTGCTCGCCGACGACGCCGGGCTCCCGCTGATTCACATCGCGATCGCATTCGTCCTCCGGCATCCGGCGGTCAGCGCGGCGATCATCGGCCCGCGCACGATGGAGCAGCTCGAGAGCCAGCTCGGCGCCGCCGGCGTCGAGCTCCCGGCCGACGTGCTCGACCGCATCGACGAGATCGTCGCGCCCGGCACGAACCTGAACCCGGCCGACTCCGGCTGGACGCCGCCCTGGCTCACGGACGCAGGGCTCCGCCGCCGCTGAGGCGGTATTGCACGCCGCATGCCCTGCCGGGTTAGGCTCCGGCAGTGAGCATCGAGCCTGACGTGAACGTGGTCGGCGGGGAGCTGCTCCCATGCTCGGCAAAGCCGCTTACGGGCTTCTACCGAAACGGCTGCTGCTCGACCGGGCCCGAGGATGCCGGCAGCCACACGGTCTGCGTGATTCTCACCGACGTGTTCCTCGAGTTCTCGAAGGCCGCCGGCAACGACCTCTCGACGCCGATGCCACAGTGGGGCTTCGAGGGGCTCCACGCCGACGACCGCTGGTGTCTCTGCGCAGGCCGCTGGCTCGAGGCCCACGCGGCGGGCCAGGCGCCCGAAGTCGTACTCGGAGCAACCCACGTGCGCGCGCTCGACATCGTCCCGATCGAGCTCCTCACTTCTCACGCCGCCGAACCCGACCCGGCCTGAGCAAACTTTGCGCACGTTGCGGCGAATCCGTGGCCGGGTCGTATTGCCGCGCGTAGCCCGATTGAAATATGTTCGAGACCTCACCGAGTCGGCGCGTGAGTAAGGCGATCCTGCCCTGGGGACCGTGTGCGGAACCCCCCGCTAGAGCCCAGAGCAGATGGTCAACGGAGGCAGGGGATGAAAACGTGACCGGCTCGGTGAGCCCCCTCTCGCGGGCCAGTCTTCGTTTCGAGAGGCCGTCCTAGATGGAGCACCTGCTCCTGGTCGTGATCGGGGTCGGGCTCGTCGACTCGGCGAACCCGGCGACCATCGCGCCGGCGTTCTATCTCGCCGCCGGGCCCGGCGGGGCGAAGAGCCTCGTCGGATTCATCGCCGGCGTGTTCCTGACGAACCTCGCGGCGGGAGTCCTGATCGCCCTCGGGCCGGGCGAGGCGATCATGGCGTTCGTCCCGCATCCCGGCGCGCACGCGAAGCATCTGCTGGAGCTCACGGCCGGCGGGGTGCTGCTCGTGCTGGCGGTGGTGCTCTGGTTCCAGCGCAAGCGCGTCGCCCGCCACGTGAGCACGGGCGGCGCGAAGATGGACCGCTCGTCGTTCCTCGTCGGCGCAGGGCTCGTGCTCGTCGAGCTGCCGACGGCGATCCCCTACTTCGCGGTCATCGCCACCGTGATCGGCTCCGGGAAGCCGGCGGTCGCCCAGGTGCTGCTGCTCGTGATCTTCAACGTGTGCTTCGTCCTGCCTCTCCTCGCGGCGCTCGCCTTCCGGCTGTTCGCGGGCGAACGAGCGCGCGCCTGGCTCGCCCGCGCGCGCGGCAACGTCGACGAGTTCCTGGCGAAGCTCGCGCCCGGGCTCGTGCTCCTCGTCGCGCTCGCGCTGATCGCCTTCGGCCTCGTCGGGCTGCTCAGGGAGTAGGCGGAAACGGATCCCCCGGTCCGTCGGAAAACACTCAGATATGGTTCTGGATCCTTCCGGAGCCTGTGGCGCGCCGGAGCGTTCCCGCGGTAGCGCGGGCGGCACCGACTTCATGGAATTCGACAAGTTCGCCATCGGCTTCGATCACCGCGACCGCGAGCGGCTCCACGCCCTCTGGGACGGGATCCTCGACGACGACCTCTGGTCGGACGGCCCCCTCGTCAAGGCATTCGAGGAGACGTGGACTGCGTGGAACGGACTGCCGTCCGTCGCAACCTCGAGCTGGACGGGATCGGCACTCGCGGCGCTCGAGTTCTTCGAGTTGCGCGGGAAGACCGTGCTCTGCCCGTCGAACACCTTCATGGCCGACCCGCTCGCGATCGTCGAGGTCGGGGCGAGGGTCGAGTTCGTCGACTGCAACCGCAATGACCTCTGCATGTCGTTCGACGACTTCGAGCGGAAGGTCGCGAAGCACAAGCCCGCGGCGGCGATGCTCGTCCACATCGGCGGCCACCTCGCCTTCGAGACCGAGAAGATCGCGGCGCTCTGCAAGGCCGAGGGCATCTTCCTGCTCGAGGACTGCGCCCACTCGCACGGAGCCTCCTGGAACGGGCGCAAGCCGGGCACGTTCGGCGACGTCGGGCTCTGGTCGTTTGCGCCCACGAAGACGATCTCGACAGGCGAGGGCGGCATCCTCGTCTCGGCGAACCCGGATCTCGTCGAGTATGCGAGCCGTTTCCGCAACTACGGGAAACCGGACTACTCCCAGACCGGGCTGAACTACCGGATGAACGAGTTCACGGCCGCGATCGGGATCCTGGCGGCCGAGCGGCTCGAGGAGATCGTCGCGTGGAAGAACCGGATCGCCCGCAACGAGCTCGACCCGCAGCACCCCGCCCGGATCGAGCTCCCGGAGGGGATGGTCTCCGGGCTCTACAAGTACATCGTCTTCGAGGAGCTCGAGCGCTCGACCGGCAAGGTCTACGACGAGCCCTGCCACCGGATCATGGGACATGCAGTCGATCTCCCGAACACCGACTGGGTCGCGGAAAATCACTGGTGCGCGCCGCTCTACTACCGGCCTGCGTCGATGCCCGCCCTGCAGGCAGTCGGGCAATGAACCTGGCCCAATGAACCAACCCCAGCGAAGCAACCCGGATGAAGCACGCCCGATGACGCGAGCAGAGTGAGGGCGCTCGTCACAGGCGGGTCGGGGTTCATCGGCTCGCACGTCGTCGACAAGCTGGCCCGGGCCGGGCACACACCCGTCATCCTCGACCTCGCCCCGTCCCCGTGGCATGCCGAGGACGAGGTCGAGACGCGCCTCGCGGACCTCACCGACGCCGCAGCGGTTCGCGAGGCGGTCGCGGGCTGCGACGCGATCTTCCATCTAGCCGCGATGGCGGATGTGACCCAGGTCGTCGATGCTCCCGCACGAACCGACGCGGTCAACGTCCACGGGACCTTCAACCTGCTCGAGGCCGCCCGCAGCGAGAGGCTCGAGCGGTTTCTCTACGCGAGCACGATCTGGGTCTACGGCAACGCGCCCGGAATCGAGCCCCACGAGGAGGACACGCCGGTTGTGCTGCCGCCGCATCTCTACACGGCGACGAAGCTCGCAGGCGAGATGTACTGCCGCTCCTACGAGACGATGTACGGGCTCTCGACGACGATCCTCCGGTTCGGCATCCCGTACGGCCCCCGCGCACGCCCCGCAGCGGTCGTGCCGGCGTTCATCGCGAAGGCGAACGCAGGGACGCCGCTCACGATCGCCGGCGACGGCAGCGCCACGAGGCAGTTCGTCTATGTCGAGGATCTCGCCGAGGGGATGGTCGCCGGGCTCGCGCCTGCAGGCGCGGGCCGCATCTACAACCTGGTCGGCGACGAGCTCGTCAGCGTCCGCCAGATCGCAGACACCGTCCGCGAGCTGGTTGCGGAGGTTCCGATCGAGCATGGTCCCGACCGCCCGGTCGACTTGAAGTTCGGCCGGGCCTCGGCTGAACGGGCGGCCACGGAGCTCGGCTGGACGGCGAAGACGAGCTTCGCGCAGGGCGTCCGGCGCTACGTCGACTGGCTCGCAGTGACGAACGGCTCGCCGGTCGCGAGCGCCGCGTCGAGCACGGCCGGCAGCGCCGCCACGGTCTGACGCCACGACCCGCGGGCGCTGTAGGCGTCGCTGTCGTGCAGGAGCACGACCGAGCCAGGCCCGAGACCGCGCGTCGCCCTCGCCGCGATCGCAGAAGGCGTCGCCCGACGCTCCCAGTCGCGGCCCCAGTGCGACCAGAGCAGGGGCGCCCAACGCTCGCGCGCGAGGCGCAGCCCCGCGAGGCTGAACACGCCGTAGGGCGGGCGGTACGAGAGGCTGCCGACTCCGGTCGCCTCGCCGATCAGCGCCTCGGCACGGTCGAAGTCGGACCGCAGCGACCCCGGAGTGCGACGGAGCAGGAGCACGTGGCGATGGCCGTGGATCCCGATCTCGTGCCCGGCCGCAGCGATCTCGGCCGCGAGTGCCGGGCGGCGCGCCACCTCCTCGCCGACCAGATAGAACGTCGCCCGAACGCCTGCGCGCTCGAGCTGGCCGAGCACGGCCGGCGTGCCCGAAGGGTGCGGACCGTCGTCGAAGGTCAGCGCGACCCCGCGCGGGACGCGGAGCGGGATGCGGAAGAGCGAGGCGAGAGGCGGCACGACCGGCGCCGCGGCGGGCGCGCACCAGGCACCGACCGCCGCAATCCCGAGCCCGGTCGCGGCCCTAGCCAACCGAGGCATGAACCGTACGAGCCTGTTCGACCTCGGCGAGGACGAACGAGGCGGCGGACGGTAGATCGGAGAAGTCGAAGGACGTGCGACCCCGCTCGATCGCATCCGCGACGGAGGCCCTGAGCGCCTCAGGCGTCGCTGCGACCCGAGCGAGGCCGAAACGCCTGAACGCGCGGTTGTGGGCCCGCACGTGCCCGCGGCCCCAGCCGTAGGAGATCGCCGGGCAGCCGCGCATCAGCGCCTCGAGCACCGTCAGCCCGCCCGTCGAATGGACGAGGGCGTCGGCCGCGGCGAGCCAGTCGGGCATCTCATGGGTGAACGGCTCGACGCGGACCCGGCCGTCGTCGGCGAAGTCGCGTTCGAGCGCCTCCCGGAGCTCGGCGTTGTGACCGCAGAGGCACACGACCTGGTCCACGCCCTTCACGGCGAGCACCTCGCGCACGGCGCCCTCGACGTCGCCGACGCCCCAGCCTCCGCCGGAGACGATCACGATCTTCGCGCCCGGTTCGAGCTTCAATGCCCGCCGGGCGTCGTCGGTCTCGCGCGGGATCAGGAACTCGGGCGCGCTGAAGCCGTGAACGCAGTGGACGACGGTGTCGTCGCCGGCGATCTGCCGCACCTCGTCGATCGACTCCGGGTGGGTGACGAGATGAAAGTCCGCGCCCGGAGTCGCCCAGTAGCGGAGCCCGGCGAGATCGGTGATCACCGCGCAAACCGGGACGTCGAGGCGCCCTGCCTTCCGCAGGCGCCCGAGCACCTCGGTCGCGTTCGGGTAAACGGAGACGACGATGTCCGGCCGGTGCGACGCGATCAGCCGGAGTAGCCCCTGCGAGCCGAAGCGCGTGAGTGTCCATTGCGTGATCCGGCGCGTCATCGCGAAGCCCGCGAAGATCCAGAACCCGACGTCCCAGAGCCAGAGGAAGCGGAAGAACACGACGCGGGCCGCGCCCTCGCTCATCACCGAGACGGCCCGCCCCATCGCAGGCAGGCAGTCCTCCGTCTCCACGATCGCGTCGGGCCGCTCGGCACGCAGCTGGTCGGCGAGGCGGCGGGCGGGCGCGTCGTGGCCTTCGCCGACGCTGGCGGTGAGGATGAGGATCCTGGGCGGCACGGCGGCGTAGCCATTGGTGCGGCCGACCGGCCCACCGAGTTCGTGGTGAAGCGTTTGAGGAGGCCGCACTAGAAGCTGGGCTTGGAGAGCACGTACCAACCGTAATCGACGGTGCGGCGGGCGGGCGCGAGCGAGTAGGCGGCGGCGCGCTCCTCGCCGTGGCAGCCTGCGAGATCGAGGTAGCTCTCCATCTCGCGGTCGACCGCCACCGTTTCGGCCCGCAGCAGCACGAGCCCGTTCGAGTCGAAGATTCCGCGTAGGTCGACATCGGCGAGGATACGGGTCGTCGTGGAGTCGCGAGCGTGCTCGAACCGGTTCAGCTCGATCGCCGCGAGCGGGTCGTTCGGCGCGAGTTGATCGACGACGAGCATGGCCCCGCCGGGACGAAGCACCCTGACCATCTCGGCCAGCAGGAGCTCGGGACGGGCGACATGGTGCAGAGTCCGTGCGGTGCAGACGATGTCGAAGCTGTCGGGGCCGAACGGCAGCTCGTCGGCGTCTCCTTCGACGAACTCCGCGTTCCGGGGCGCGCGCTCCCGAGCCTTCTCCAGCAGCTCGGGGACGAGGTCGAGCCCGACGACCTCGCGCACGAGCGGTGCGAGCGCAAGCGCGATCGCGCCGGCGCCGGTGCCCACATCGAGGGCCCGCTCGTCGCCGTTCGGCTGGAGCAGTCGCGAGACTCGCTCCTCGGTCTCTGCCGCCCGCCGGTCCTGCAGCTCGGCGATCGCGTCCGCGGTCTCTGCAAAACGTTTACGCACGCCGTCCGTCATCGTGGCAGTCTACGGTGCAGCAATGCAGGAGACCGGCCCGCGGCGGCTAAAGCCGGTCTTCGGGCTGCGATGACCTGAGGAAACGCCATGCGCATCAAGCTACTCATCCCGCTTGTCGGGGCGATAGCCCTGACAGCCGTGTGCGCCGGCGCAGGCGGGGGTGCCGTGACCCCTAAGATCGCGGCGAAGCAGGCCGAGGCGAAGGCGGTGCTCGAGCAGATCTCCGCGATCGACGAGCAACTGAACTCGGTCTCCGAGAAATACGACGGGGCGAAGGTGAGGCTCGACAAGCTGCGCAAGAGCCTGGTGTCGGAGCAGATAGCGCTCACCGCCGCGAGGGTGCGGTTCCACCGCTCGGAGCACCGCGCCGCGAAGCTCCTCGTCTGGATGTACACCTCGAACCACACCTCCTCGCTCGACGTGCTCCTCGGTGCGCACAGCCTTGGCGAGCTGCTTGCGCTCTCGGATGCCGAAAATCAGGTCGGCCTCCAGGCGACGAAGATCGCCCACCAGACCGAGGCGGCAAAGCATTCGCTGTCTGTGAAAGTGACCCGGCTCGACCGCGACCGGGCCGCGGCGGCGGCGGCGCTGCATCAGCTCGGGCATGCCCGCACCCAGATCCTCGGCGGCCTCGCCGAGCGGCGGCGGCTGCTCG
The DNA here is from genome assembly GCA_963766565.1 of uncultured Actinomycetota bacterium. Lineage (GTDB taxonomy): Bacteria > Actinomycetota > Thermoleophilia > Gaiellales > Gaiellaceae > PALSA-600. The sequence goes on along the minus strand of CAVYAQ010000002.1, from coordinate 1,125,591 downwards.
CGTCGGTGCAGAAGGAGGTCGACCATCTCGAGGCCGTCGAGCGTGCCCGGCAGGCGCGACTCGCGGCCGAGGCCAGGGCCCGGCTCGCAGCCGCGCTCGCCGCGCAGCGAAAGGCGGCAGCCGAGGCCGCGGCCGCGCGGCGCGCCGAGCTCGCAAGCGCTGCCAGGGCGAAGGCTGCGGAGGCTGCGGCCGCGGCGACACACAAGAACGGAGCAGAGGCGGCCGGTTCCACGAGCTCGACCGTCCCGGCAACCCCGAGCAGCGCGCCCGCTCCGGGCGCTGCCAACACACCGCCGCCCGCCGCGTCCGTCCTCACCCCGGTCACGGCGCCCACGGTCGCGACCACGACCACCCCGGTTCCCGACGACACGATCCCTGAGATCACCACCCCGTCCTACATTCCGACCGGCCCGCTCCCGGCGGGCCATCCCGAGGCGGCCCAGCTCGCGCTCGCCTACCTCGGCGTGCCGTACCTCTGGGGCGGCTCGACGCCGGACGGCTTCGACTGCTCCGGCCTCGTCAGCTACGTCTACGCCCAGCTCGGCGTCGCGCTCCCCCACTTCGCCGCCGCCCAGTGGGGCTTCGGCGCGACCGTGCCCGTCGAGGATCTCCAGCCCGGCGACCTCGTGTTCTTCGACAAGCTCGACCACGTCGGGATCTACCTCGGGAGCGGCGAGTTCATCAACGCGCCGCACACGGGCGCATTCGTCAGGATCGACACGCTCTCCGAGCCCTGGTATCGCAAGCATTACGTCGGCGCCCGGCGTATCTGAAACATTCCGACAAACCGTACGGGCGCCTGTTCCGTATCCCCTCCAGTTACGCAGGCAACGACCGGAAGGGGTGGATAGCTCGTGAAGCATGCTTCCTCAGGCAGGAGAATGGCGGTTGCGCTCGTGGCAGTCGCGGCGATGGTGCTCGGGGCGGCAGCCGCCGAGGCTGGCACAGGATCGCTGATCTTCAACCCGCAGAACCTGGTCTCCGACGGCACGGCATTCACCGCCGTCAACACCGACACGTCGCTCGTGAACGCCTGGGGCCTCTCGGCCGGGCCGACGACGCCGTGGTGGGTCACAGACAACGGCACGAACCTCTCGACGCTCTACAACGCCGCCGGCACGAAGTCGGCGACTGTCGTCACCGTCCCGGGCGGGCCGACGGGCACCGTGTTCAACGGGAGCACGACGGACTTCCCGATCAGCCAGAACGGCGCCTCGGGCGCCTCGAGGTTCCTGTTTTCGACCGAGGGCGGGCAGATCCTCGGCTGGACGCCGACCGTGAACGCGACGACGGCAATACCCGGCGTCGACCGTTCGTCGGCCGGGGCCGTCTACAAGGGCCTCGCGACCCAGAATGACCGGCTGTACGCGACCGATTTCCACAACGCCCGCGTCGACGTCTTCGACGCGTCATGGAACCCGGTGCCGCTCGCGGCGACCGCGTTCACGGACAAGGCGATCCCGAAGGGCTGGGGCCCGTTCGGAATCCAGGCGCTGAACGGGAACATCTTCGTCACCTACGCGATGCAGGACAAGGCGAAGCACGACGACGTCGCGGGGGGCGGGCTGGGCTACGTCGTCGAGTACGACCCGAACGGGACGCTGATCGCGACGGTCGCCTCGCAGGGGAAGAAGAACGCGCCGCTGAACGCTCCGTGGGGGCTCGCAATGGCGCCCGCGTCGTTCGGCGTCTACAGCTCGGACCTGCTCGTCGGCAACTTCGGCAGCGGCCGGATCGACGCCTACCAGCCGGTCTCGGCCACGCACTTCGCCTACAAGGGGCAGCTCCGCACCGCGAACGGGACGCCGATCACGATCGACGGCCTCTGGGCACTCGCGTTCGGCAACGGCTCGGCCGCCGGGCTGACGACGAGCCTCTACTACGCAGCAGGCCCGACCGGGGAGACGCACGGCCTCCTCGGGATGATCAACGTCGGGTAGCAAAAACCGCGGCCGGGGCGGGGCCTTCGGGTCCCGCCTCGGCTGCGTAGACTCGAGCGGTGGCCGCACCCTACGGATCCGAGATCGCCGCCGAGCTCGTCGACGACGTGCTCGAGCGCTTCGTGCGCTACGCCAGAATCGACACCCAGGCCGCGCGCGTCTCGGAGACCTTCCCGTCAACGCTGAAGCAGCTCGAGCTCTCGCGGCTGCTCGCAGACGAGCTGCGAGGCCTCGGGGTCGACGACGTCGAGCTGACCGAGCACGGGTACGTGTTCGGCACGCTCCCTGCGGTCGGGTCGGAGAACGGCCCGACGGTGGGCCTGCTCGCGCACGTCGACACGGCGCCCGACGCGTCCGGGAGCGGCGTCGAGCCGCAACTCTGGCGCGACTACGACGGCCGCGAGCTCGTGCTCCCGGGCGACCCGGCCCAGACGATCTCCCCCGCCTCGAGCCGGCTCCTCGGCGAGCGGATCGGACACGACATCGTCACCTCGGACGGCAAGACGCTCCTCGGCGCGGACGACAAGGCCGGGGTCGCGGAGATCATGGCGGCGGCAAAGTGGCTTCTCGCCCACCCCGCGATCCCGCGTGCGAGGGCCCGCATCTGCTTCACGGTGGACGAGGAGGTCGGCCACGGCGTCGACCACCTCGACCTCGACCAGTTCGGTGCCGACTTCGCCTACACCCTCGACGGCGCCGAGGTCGGCGGGATCGAGAACGAGACGTTCTCGGCGGTCGAGCTCAAGGTGAGCTACACCGGTGTCGCGATCCATCCCGGCTCTGCGAAGGGCAAGCTCGTGAACCCGGTCAAGCTTGCGGCGCGCTTCGTCGCCTCGCTCCCTGCCGACAGCCTCTCGCCGGAGACCACCGAGGAGCGCGAGGGCTTCATCCACCCGCTCGAGATCTCCGGAGGCACGGGCGGGGCGACCGTCGCCGTCTATCTCCGCGACCACGACGGCCAGAAGCTCGAGCAGCACGTCGCGCTCGCCCGCGAGCTCGCCGAAGCGGTTGTCGCCGACGAGCCGCGCGCGAGCGTCAGCTTCGAGCGCTGGGACCAGTACCGAAACATGCGAGAGGCGCTCGACCAGGTTCCGCACGTCGTCGAGGCCGCGATGGAGGCGACGCGACGCGCGGGGCTCGAGCCCCGGCTCGATTCGATCCGCGGCGGGACCGACGGCTCCCGGCTCACAGAGCTCGGGCTCCCGACCCCGAACATCTTCACCGGCGGCAACGACTACCACTCCGAGCGCGAGTGGATCAGCGTGCAGGACATGGCGATCTCGGCCGCGACGGTGATCGAGCTCCTGCGGGTCCTGGCCGAATAGCGGGCGGGCCGTTCTTGCTCCGGCCCGCCCGCCCGTTCTCCTACATCACGTCGAAGGTCTCGTAGACGTCGATGCTGCCGCCGTCTGCGATGACCGGGCAGCCGCCGGTCTTGCTCGTCGCGTCGTCGAGGCTCGAGGCCTCGATCACGGAGTATCCGGTCAGGCCCGAGCCTGCGGCCCCGTTCGCGCCGTCCGCGCCGACCGAGGCCGAGGGGCCGAACGGGTTGCCGGCATCGACGATCGCCGGGCCGAGCTCCCCGAACCAGGCACCCCAGGCCGCCATCGCGGCCTCGCGCGCTTCGTCCGTCTCCGCCATGCCGCCGCCCTTGTATGCGAGCAGGTACTTCGCCATGTTCTCTCTCCTTGTCTGTCGTCGTGATCGTGAGGTGAACCTACGCCCGCCCGAGCGGCCGATTCCGCTGCGTATCCAGGTTGTCACGCGTGCTCGGCTACGACCGGGGCGCACTCCAAGGATCGGGGCCCGGGTCGCCGCCTTCGGCCGCGGTCGCGAGCCGCCCCAGGTAGTGCTCCCAGCCGAGACCGTGGCTCTCGGCCGGCTCGCCTGCCGGGAGGCCCCGGTGGATCAGCTCGAGCTTCGTCCCCGCGCCGTCGCGCAGGAGTGAGATCTCGACCGTCGTCGAGCCCGCCGGAACGAGCTCGGGGCCCGCGCCGCCCGACTCCCAGCCCCACGTGTATACGAGCCGCGATGGCGGGTCGAGCTCGAGGAACTCCCCGCTCGTGACGTTGCCAGCGCCGACCTCGATCCGAAGCAGCCCGCCGGGGTGCGGGTCGAGCGTCAGCGCCCGCCCCCACCAGACGGGAGCCTTCTCGGGATCCGTGAGCAACTCCCAGACCGTCTCCGGGCTCGCCGCGATCGCGACCTCGCGCCGGATCTCGGTCCGTTCAGTCGTCCTTTCCATGCTTCTCCCTCTCCTCTCGTTCGGCTTCCCGTTTGAGCGCCTCGAGCCGAGCGTCCCAGAACCCGTCGAGGAACGCCTTCAACTCGGCGAGCCCTTCGGGACGCGCCCGGTACAGGCGCCGCGTGCCGTTGCGTCGTTCGTCCACGAGCCCGGCCTCCCTCAGGACCGTCAGGTGCTGTGACACCGCGGGCCGGGACACCTCGAAGTGCGAGGCGATCTCGCCGGCCGACAGCTCCCCATCCCTGACGAGCGTGAGGATCCGCCGCCGGCGCGGCTCTGCGAGTGCCTTGAGCGCAGTCTCCATCCCGCTAGATGTAAGCACACACTTACGTAAGTGTCAACTAACGTTCCTCTCTCACCAGGTCGTCGCGGCGGCGCCTACGATGTGGACCGGTGAGCCTTTCGATCTACCCGTCCAGACGCATGGCACTCGCCGTCTGCACCGTTGCGCTCGTCGCGACCGGCACCGCGGTGGCCGCGCTCCCGCTGAAGCCGCTCTCGAGCCTCGGCCACCTGACCCCGGCGCCGCCTCCGGGACCGCTCGGCCCCGAGGGCGTCCCCGTCCCGAGGGCGCCGGTCTTCGCGAACCCCGCAAGCGTGAAGCTCGGCCAGACGGTCGACGGCGTGGCCTGCGAGCGCACGGAGAAGATCGCCTTCCACATCCACGCCCACCTCACGATCTTCGTCTCGGGCCGTGCCTTCCAGATTCCCTACGGAATCGGTATCGGCCCGCCCGTCGAGGGTGTGAACACGACCGCCGGTCCGTTCGCCACCTCCGGAAGCTGCTTCATGTGGCTCCACACCCACGCGCTCGACGGGGTCATCCACATCGAGGCGCCGAAGCTCCAGACCTTCACGCTCGGCCAGTTCTTCGCGGTCTGGGGCGTGAAGCTCTCGAAGCTCCGCCTCGGCAGCCATGTCGGCAAGGTCACCGCGTTCTACAACGGGAAGGCCTGGACGGGAAGCCCGAGCGCGATCCCGCTCACGAGCGAGGCCCAGATCCAGCTCGACCTGGGCAGGCCCCTGATCGCGCCGCAGCACATCGAGTTCCCGAAGGGCCTCGCGGCCTCGATGACGAAGAAGAAGTAGCTAGAACGGCAACTGCACGTCACCGACGTCGACCCCGAGCGAGCGGGCGAGGCGCACGCCGTGGTCGACCTCGTTGCGGAGGCGGGCGATGTCTGCCGTCCGCATCGCACTCCCGATCCAGGCGCGCTCGCGCGGTCGCCAGAGCTCGTGCTCGACGAAGACGGGGAGCAGGACGTTTGCCGCCGTGACGAGCTTCCCCTTCGTCTTCTTGCTCGCCGTCCGCAAGAGCACGCGCTCGTAGGCGACACCGGCGCCGTGGTGGATGCCGTCGTCGATCGCGAGGCGGTTGCAGAGGTTCTCGAGCACGGTCCCGGGCGAGCTCTTCGCGATCATCCGGAACTTCGGGATGATCAGCCGCTCGAAGAAGACCTGCATCAGGAAGACCTTCTCCTCGAGCGTGTCCGCGTCGATCACCAGGCGCGCCATCTTGTCGAGGTACGGGTCACGCTCCCCTGGCCCGCCCGCGAGCTCGACGAGCTTGAGCCACGCCTCGGTGTGGCGCGCCTCGTCCTGGACCATCGTCGTGTAGTAGAGCTTTGCGTCGTGGTGCCGGGCGAGCGAGAAGAGCTGCGCCGCCATCTCGACCGCGAGCTGGTCGGCCTGGAGCTGCTGGGTGATCACCGAGCGCCAGACGTCGCGGCGGCGCGCCTGGCGCTGCCGGGAGCCGCGCAGCTCGGGGATCGTCGGCTTGTCCGACCAGGGAAGGTCGTCGAGCACCCATTCGGCCCGCTTCGCGAGCGCGTAGAAGCGGGCGACGTCGTCTTCCCGCTCCCGCTCGGCGGTCGCCACGGGTACCTGCTCGGCTTCCATAGACGATGATTATGGCGGTCGCGCGGTCTTTCAACTTGCGGTCGGGGGCTTCTGTTCCTATCCTGGGTAAAGTTATGGACGTGAGCAGCCTCGTGAACGTGAACTCGAACGCGAACGATGCCTTCAAGGCAGCGCGCTCGAAGGCTGCCCGCTAGCCGGCGATCTTTCCCGCCCCGCCGGCTAGGACACAAGAAGCGGCGGGGGCCCTTACCACTCTGAAAGGCCTCCAAGTGACGCACAGCGCCACTCACTCCCAACATCCCAGACGACAGCGCCCCACCTCACGCGTGGGGCTCTACGACCCCGCGTTCGAGCACGACTCTTGCGGTGTCGCCTTCGTCGCGAGGCTGAACGGAGTCCCGTCGCACGAGACGATCGAGCGCGCGATCCGGGCGCTCGAGAACCTCGAGCACCGCGGCGCGACGGGTGCGGACCCGCTCACGGGGGACGGCGCGGGGATGCTGCTCCAGCTTCCCGACGAGTTCTTCCGGGCCGTGATCGACGCGGAGCTGCCCCCGCCGGGCGCATACGGGGTCGCGGTCTGCTTCCTGCCGGCGCTCGACCCGGCGCGCCGCGCCGAGCTCGAGCACCTTCTCGAAGAGACGGTCGAGCGCGAGGGCCAGCGCGTGATCGCTTGGCGCGAGGTGCCGATGGAGCTCGACTCGATCGGCGAGACCGCGCGCGAGTCGGCCCCTGTCGTGCGCCAGCTCGTGGTCGGCGCCTCGGCGGAGCTCGCGGACGACCGCGACGCGTTCGAGCGAAAGCTGTACGTGATCCGGCGGGTTGCCGAGATCGCGGCCGGGCCCGACCTCGTGATCCCGAGCTTCTCGGCGCGCACGATCGTCTACAAGGGGATGCTGATGGCGCCGCAGCTCGCGCCTTGCTATCCAGACTTGCGCGACGAACGGCTGAAGAGCGCGCTCGTGCTGATCCACTCGCGTTTCTCGACGAACACCTTCCCGAGCTGGGAGCTCGCCCATCCCTACCGGCTGATCGCGCACAACGGAGAGATCAACACGGTACGCGGCAATACGAACTGGATGCGCGCACGTGAGTCGCAGCTGGCCTCCGAGCTCTTCGGCGACGACCTCGCGAAGCTGCTCCCGGTCGTCCGCGACGGCGGCTCGGACACGGCCAACTTCGACAACGTGCTCGAGCTGCTCGTGCTGGCGGGCCGCTCCCTGCCGCACGCGATGATGATGATGATCCCGGAGGCCTACGACGGGCACGACGATCTTCCCGAGGAGCTGCGCGGCTTCTACGCCTTCCACGGTTGCCTGACCGAGCCGTGGGACGGGCCGGCGTCGATCTCGTTCACCGACGGCACGGTGATCGGCGCGACGCTCGACCGAAACGGCCTGCGCCCCGGCCGCTGGATGGAGACAAAGGACGGCTGGGTCGTGCTCGCGTCCGAGACCGGAGTGCTGGACGAGCCGCCCGAGAACGTCCTGCGTAAGGGGCGCCTGCGGCCCGGGAACATCTTCCTCGTCGACCTCGAGCGCGGCCGGATCGTCGAAGACGCCGAGATCAAGCACGAGATCGCGAGCGCCCAGCCCTACGGCAAATGGTTCCGCGACGGGATCGTGAATCTCGCCGAGCTGCCCGCGCGTCCGCCGCGCGTCCCCCGCGTCGAGCCGCTCCGCTCACGGCAGCTCGCGTTCGGCTACTCGCAGGAGGACATGAAGGTGATCCTGACGCCGCTTGCGAAGAACGCCGAAGAGCCGATCGGCTCGATGGGCAACGACCTCGCGCTCGCGGTGCTCTCCGATCAGGGTCCGCTCCTCTACCAGTACTTCAAGCAGCTCTTCGCGCAGGTCACGAACCCGCCGATCGACTCGACCCGCGAGGCGGTCGTGATGAGCGTCGCGACGAGCGTCGGCTCCGAGCGGAACCTCCTCGGCGAGTCACCCGAGCACGCCTTCCAGCTCGTGATCGACCGGCCGATCCTGCGTGACAACGAGCTCGAGTCGCTCCGGCAGATCGACTCCGAGCACTTCAAGGCGCACACGATCGACATCACCTGGCCGGTCGCGGAGGGCACCGCAGGCCTCGATACGGCTCTCCAGCGCATCTCGCGCGAGGCAGACGAGGCACTGGTTGCGGGCGTCAACATCATCATCCTCTCCGACCGGATGGTCGGGCTCGACCGCGTCGCGATCCCCGCGCTCCTCGCCGTCTCCTCCGTTCACCACCATCTCGTACGCGAGGGAACGCGGCTGCAGGCCGGGCTCGTGATCGAGTCGGGCGAGCCTCGCGACGTGCACCAGTTCGCGACGCTGATCGGCTACGGCGCCGCTGCGATCAACCCGTACGTGATGCTCGAGACGCTCTCGGAGCTCGCGGCGGAGGGCTGGCTGCCGGAGGGAATGACAGCCGACGAGGCACAGAAGCGCGCGATCAAGGGGATCTCGAAGGGCCTCCTGAAGACGATCTCGAAAATGGGGATCTCCACGATCCCCTCGTACTGCGGCGCACAGATCTTCGAGGCGGTCGGCCTCGACACGGGCCTCGTCGACCTCCACTTCACCGGAACACCGTCGCGGATCGGCGGGATCGGCACCGAGGTGCTCGCGCGCGAGGCGCTCGACCGGCACGCGCGTGCCTATCCGGGCAACGGCAATCTGCTGCCGCTCGGCGGCGTCTATGCCTGGCGCAACGAGGGCGAGTTCCACCAGTGGAACCCGGAGACGATCGCGCTGCTCCAACACTCCGTGCGGCACGGCGGTTACGCCTCCTACGAGCAGTTCTCACGTCAGGTGAACGAGGATGCGGTGCGGCGCGCGACCCTGCGCGGACTGCTGCGGTTCAAGCCGGGAAGCGCGATCCCGCTCGACCAGGTCGAGCCGGCCTCCGAGATCGTGAAGCGCTTCTCGACCGGCGCGATGTCGCTCGGCTCCCTCTCGCGCGAGGCGCACGAGACGCTCGCGATCGCGATGAACAGCATCGGAGGCAAGTCGAACACCGGCGAGGGCGGCGAGGATCCGGTGCGTTTCCTGCCCGACGCGAACGGCGACCTTCGCCGCTCGGCGATCAAGCAGGTCGCGTCGGGCCGCTTCGGGGTGAACATCAACTACCTGACGAACGCCGACCAGCTCCAGATCAAGATGGCGCAGGGTGCGAAGCCCGGCGAGGGCGGCCAGCTGCCCGGCCACAAGGTGGACGGCTACATCGCGAAGATCCGGTTCACCACCCCGGGCGTGGGCCTGATCTCGCCGCCGCCACACCACGACATCTATTCGATCGAGGACCTGAAGCAGCTGATCTACGACCTGCGCACCGCAAACCCGAAGGCGCAGGTGTCGGTGAAGCTCGTCGCCGAGATGGGTGTCGGTACGGTCGCGGCCGGGGTCGCGAAGTGCAACGCCGACCACGTGCTGATCTCCGGGCACGACGGCGGCACGGGCGCCTCGCCCCTCTCGTCGGTGCACCATGCCGGGATTCCGTGGGAGATCGGGCTGGCCGAGACGCAGCAGACGCTCGTGCTGAACGACCTACGCTCGCGGATCTGGGTTCAGACCGACGGGCAGCTGAAGACCGGGCGCGACGTCGTGATCGCGGCGCTCCTCGGCGCCGACGAGATGGGGTTCTCCACCGCGCCGCTCGTCGCGACCGGCTGCGTGATGATGCGCGCCTGTCACCTGAACACGTGCCCGGTCGGGATCGCGACCCAGGATCCGGTGCTGCGAGGGCGCTTCGCCGGCACCCCGGAGCATGTCGTCCGGTATTTCTTCTTTGTCGCGGAGGAAGTCAGAACGATCATGGCCGAGCTCGGGATCGCGAGCTTCGAGGACCTGATCGGCCGGGTCGACCTGCTTTCGGCCGACGATGCGGTCGAGCACTGGAAGGCGCGCGGAATCGACCTCTCGAACCTGCTTCACTCCCCGGACGTACCGGCCGGCACGCCGCTTCGCCGGACGCGCCCGCAGCAGCAGACGCTCGACTCGGCGCTCGACTGGGAGCTCATCGGGCTCGCGGAGGCCGCCCTGAAGAACGGCTCGCCGGTGCGCGGCGAGCTCCCCGTGCGCAACGTCCACCGCGCAGTCGGCGGCCTGCTCTCGCACTCGATCACGCTCGCCTACGGCGCCGAGGGGCTCCCGCCGGGGACGATCCAGTTCAGCTTGCACGGCTCGGCGGGCCAGTCGTTCGGCGCCTGGCTTGCACCGGGGGTCGAGCTGACGCTGTGGGGCGATGCGAACGACTACACGGGCAAGGGCCTCTCCGGCGGCACGATCGCGATCCGGCCTCCCGAAGCCGCGACCTTCGCCGCCGAGGAGAACGTGATCGTCGGCAACACCGTCCTCTACGGCGCCACGAAGGGCAAGGCGTTCTTCCGGGGGCTCGCGGGCGAGCGCTTCGCGGTGCGAAACTCGGGCGCGGATGCCGTCGTCGAGGGCGTCGGCGACCACGGCTGCGAGTACATGACCGGCGGCCACGTGGTCGTGCTCGGGCCGACGGGGCGCAACTTCGCCGCGGGGATGAGCGGCGGGATCGCCTACGTCCTCGATCTCGACGGAGGCTTCGCCGCGCGCTGCAACCATGAGCTCGTCGAGCTGGAAGAGCTCGACGAGGGCGACGCCGCGCTCGTGCGCGGGCTCGTGGAGGAGCATCTGGAGCGAACCGGCTCGCCGGTCGCGGCGCGGGCGCTCGAGAGCTTCGACGAGCTTCGCTTCGTGAAGGTGATGCCGCGCGACTACCGCGCCGCGCTCGAGGCGATCGCCGCGGGGAACGGCTCGATCCACTATCCCGACGAGCACGTGGTCTCGAGCGGCGGCGAGGGCTTCGTGACCGCCGAGGTCGAGAGCGGGACGGCCGGCTGATGGGCGGGCTGTCACATGGGTGAGCTGGGTGCGTTCCTGAAGGTCGAGCGGATCGAGAACCCGGAGCGCGCTCCGGCCGAGCGGGTCAACGACTACCACGAGTTCGTCCGCACGCTCGCGGGCGCCGAGCTCGCCGAGCAGGGTGCCCGCTGCATGGAGTGCGGCGTGCCGTTCTGCCACAACGGCTGCCCGGTGAACAACCTGATCCCGGACTGGAACGACCTCGTCTACCGGGACCGCTGGGAATCGGCGATCGAGCAACTCCACCGGACGAACAACTTCCCGGACTTCACCGGGCGGCTGTGCCCGGCTCCGTGCGAGGCGGCGTGCGTGCTGGAGATCCGCGAGGGCGAGGCGGTGACGATCAAGCAGATCGAGCTCGCGATCGTCAATCGCGCCTGGGACGAGGGCTGGGTCCGTCCGCGGCCCCCTTCGCACGAGTCGGGCCGGTCGGTCGCCGTGATCGGCGCCGGCCCGGCAGGGATGGCGTGCGCGCAGCAGCTTCGGCGCTCCGGCCACGCGGTGACAGTGCTCGAGCGGGACGAGGCGGGCGGCGGGCTCGTGCGCTTCGGCGTGCCGGACTTCAAGATCGAGAAGACGGTGGTCGAGCGCCGGGTCGAGCAGCTCGCAGCGGAGGGCGTCGTCTTCCGCTTCGGCGTCGAGGCAGGGGTGGATGTCTCCGTCGAGGAGCTCGGGGCGTTCGACGCGGTGGTGATTGCGACCGGCTCTCGCGTTCCACGTGACCTGCCGGTTCCGGGCCGCGAGCTCGCCGGCGTGCACTTCGCGATGGACTACCTCTACCAGCGCAACCGCTACGTCGCCCGGGAGGAGGGCCCGCTGCCTGCGGGCGCGCCCGAGCCGCCGATGGGTGCCGCCGTGATCACGGCGGCCGGCAAGGACGTGATCGTGATCGGCGGCGGCGACACCGGCGCCGACTGCGTCGCGAACGCCCACCGCGAGGGCGCCGCCTCGGTCACCCAGATCGAGCTGATCGGCGAGCCGTCCGCCTCTCGCCCGGATCATCTGTCCCCGTGGCCGCTCTGGCCGCTGAAGCTCCGTGTGCCGTATGCGCTGAAGGAGGGCGGCTCACGCGACTTCTCGATCTCGACGACCCACTTCTCGGGCTCGAACGGTCACGTCGAGCAGATTCACTGGTCCGGGAACGAAGGGGCTCCTCCGTTCAAGCTGGTCGACGGCAGCGAAGAGACCCGCGACGCGGGCCTCGTGCTCCTCGCGATGGGCTTCCTCGGCCCCGAAGCCGGCCTCCTCGAGCAACTCGGCGTCGAGCGCGACGAGCGCAGCAACGTGAAGGCCGGAAACCACGAGACGTCGGTCCCCGGGATCTTCGCCGCCGGCGACGCCCGCCGCGGGCAGTCGCTCATCGTGTGGGCGATCAACGAGGGCCGCCGTTGTGCGCAGGCCGTCGAGCGGTCGTTCGCAAAGACGCGCGCTCGGGCCTAGCCACCTCGGTGACGGAAACGTCCGCTCCGCCTGGGAGAATCCCGGCCGCGCCTCGGGGGTAAGGGGCAACGGAGGCAACCGAGGCCGGGAAGCCTGGATGGACGAACCTCAGCTGATCGGTACCAAGTCGCCGGAGTTCCGGGAGATGTTCGAGCAGGTCAAAGTGGCTACTCGGCTCTCCGCGAAGCTCAGCGAATACCGCCTGGATGAAGCGGAGGCGATCCGGACGGCCTTCGAAGAGCTGATCGGCAAGCCCGTCGGCGAGTCCTTCACACTCATCCCTCCGTTCTATGCGGACCACGGCCTGAACATCACGATCGGCCGGGCTGTCTTCATCGGTTACCAGTGCATGTTCGAGGGCCACGGTGCGATCGAGATCGCAGACGAGGTGATGATCGCCAACAGGGTCAATCTGGTCACGGCGGGTCATCCCGTCGAACCGGAGAGCCGGCGGGCCTACATCACCGCCGAGCCGATCACGATCGAGAGGAATGTGTGGATCGGGACCGCCGCCACGGTCTTGCCCGGAGTGCGCATCGGGGCGGATTCCGTCGTCGCGGCGGGCGCAGTCGTGACACACGACGTCCCTCCGGCAACGCTCGTGGCGGGTGTGCCGGCGAAGGCGATCAGGAGCCTTTCGTAGCACCCGGCCGAGCGTGACGACCGGCCCGCAGACCCACTGCGCGCCTGAATAATCGATCGATGCGCGCGCCACGCATGCTCGTACCGCTACGGATTCGCGATTTCGCCCTGCTCTGGACCGGGATGACGGTCTCGCTCGTGGGCGACGGGATCCTGCTCGTCGCGCTCGCCTGGCAGACCTACGAGCTGTCGGGCTCGCCCTCGACGCTCGGATGGATCGCGGCCGCCTACACGCTGCCGATGGCGGTGGTGCTGCTCGGCGGCGGCGTGCTCACAGATCGCTTCGACCGGCGGAAGCTGATGATCGCCGCCGACCTGATCCGGGTCGTCTCGGTCGGGACGATGGGCGCTCTCGCCGTCTCACATCACCTGGGTCTCTGGGAGCTCGGGGTGCTCGCGGCGTTCACCGGAGTCGGGGATGCGCTGTTCGCGCCGGCGTTCGGCTCGATCGTGCCGGAGATCGTCCCGAACGAGCTGCTCGTCGAGGCGAACTCGCTCGATCAGTTCGTGCGGCCGGTCTCGAACGTGATCGGGCCGGCGATCGCCGGGATCCTGATCGCAAGCGCCGGCGTCGGGGCCGCGTTCGTCGCCGACGCAGCGACGTTCGTCGTCTCGACCGTGACCGCGTTCGCGCTCACGCCGCGCCCGTTCCAACACGTCGAGGAGCGCTCGGCGAAGCGGGAGCTGCGCGAGGGGTTCGCCTTCGTGCGCGCACGGAAATGGCTCTGGGCGACGCTGCTCGTGTCGGCGATCATCATGGTTGGCCCGGCCGCGCGATACGTGCTGCTGCCGGACCTCGTCAAGACCGACCTGAACGCGTCCGCGAGCGCGCTCGGCTTCGTCTACGGAGCGACGGCCGTCGGCTCGATCGTCGGCGCCGTCGCGTACGGGCAGCTCGGCCTGACCCGGCGGTACGTGCTGCTGATGTACGCGAGCTGGGCGCTCGGGCTGCTCGTGATCGCGGGCTACGGCGTGGCCGGAAGCGTGGCGCAGCTCCTGGCGCTCGGCTTCGCGGGTGGCCTCGGGCTCGCGTACGGCCAGGCGACCTGGGGCACGATGATGCACCGGCTCGTGCCACGGGAGATGCTCGGCCGCGTCACGAGCCTCGACTGGTTGTTCGCGACGAGCCTGATGCCGATGTGGTTCGTCGCAATCGGCTTCGTCGCGGACGGAGTCGGCGTGCGGGCGACGCTCGTCGCCGGCGGGCTCATCGGCGGGCTCGTGACGCTGCTCTTCCCGTTCGCGATCCCGGGAATCCGCGAGCCCGAGCACGATCCCGCCGCGTTCGGAAGGCCCCTCCTGGCGTCGCAAGCGTCCGACATCTAGCCTTGCGCCATGGATCCGACCGCGGCCATTACGTGGACGGTCGTCGTGATCGGCATCCTGCCGATCACGGGGAAGGCGATCTCCGTGCTCGTCGGGCTCTTCCGCCGGTCGGGCTGACGCGACCTCCGAGCTGAAGCTCGGCGAAAGGAGCCACACGATGGAGAAGCGACTGGTCACGCGCTACGCGACGCAGTCCGCCGAGGCGGCAGACGAGAACGAGCGACGGATCGAAGGTGTGTTCGCCGAGCTCGAGGAGACAAAGCCCGAAACGGTGAGTTACATCGTCCTTCGGCTCGCGGACGACTCGTTCGTCCACGTCTCGTTCCACGACCACGCCGACGACGAGGTGAACCCTATCGCCTCGACCGCCGCGTTCGCCCATTTCCAGGACGGCCACGCCGACCGGCGCGAGGGGCCGGTCGACCAACAGCAGGCGACGCTCGTCGGCGCCTACATCACGACGATCGCCTGACCTCGGTCCCGACGAGAGCTAACGGCGCGAGAAGAGCGGCACGAAGGCGTGCGCGAGCGGCCCGATCGACACGAGATAGATGACGGTGACGACCCCGACCGTCCCGCCGAGCAGCCAGCCGAGCACGAGCACCGTCGCCTCGATCGCGGTGCGGACGAGGCGGATCGACCAGCCGGTCCGCCGCGAGATGCCGGTCATCAGGCCGTCACGCGGGCCCGGGCCGAGCCCAGCGCCGATGTAGAGACCGGTCGCGACCCCGCTGAGTACGACACCGAGGAGGCAGCAGCCCCAGCGAAGCAACTCGCCGTGGATCTCCGGTACGAGCCAGAGCACGATGTCGATCGACCCGCCGATCACGATCGCGTTGCTGATCGTCCCCCAGCCGGGCCGCTCCCCGAGCGGGATCCAGAAGACGAGCACCGCGAGCCCGACGAGGATCGCCCAGGTGCCGATCGCGATCCCGGTCTGCTTCGCGAGCCCCTGATGCAGAACGTCCCAGGGCACGAGCCCGTGGCGGCCGAGCACCATCAGCGACGAGCTGAGGCCGTAGATCACGAGACCGGCGTAGAGCTGCACGAAGCGGCCGCGGAGGTTGTCGCGGGGTAGCTCGAGCGTCAGGCCGGCGACGCGCTCTCTCGTAGAGACGCTCATCGGGGCGAGGTCAGAGCGAGCGCTCCGGCGCGGTCAGCGCGCCGGGCTCGCCGTCGCCCGTATTCACGGTTCCGGCGGGCTCGATCAGCAGCAGCTCGACCTGCTCGTCGGCCCGGGGGCGGTGCTCGACGCCACGCGGGACGACGAAGAGCTCACCCGGCCCGAGCACGATGTCGCGGTCGCGGAGCTCGATCGTCAGCCTCCCCTTCAGCACGAGGAAGAAGTCGTCGGTCTCGGCGTGCGAGTGCCAGACGAAGTCGCCCTTCGCCTTCACGACCATGACCTTGTAATCGTTCAGCCCTGCGACGATCCGCGGCTGGAACGGCTCGTCGAAGCTCGCGAGCGCGGCGGTGAGGTTGACCTTGTCCTCCACACCACGAACCGTACCCGCCCGGATCCGGCCCGCCTCCGGGCTGGCGCCCGACGAGAGCGCATCACCCCGAGAACGTGGAGTGGGCCGTCACAGTTTCGTTCCTGTACCTGACCCCGCCTGTCGAACCACGGTGAGTTGCGTCATTGCAGGGACTTCCATGTTGTCTGGTGACCGGATGTTGCAGTTTCGTTCCACCGCCGTTCCAGTTCCGAGGCAGTGCCTGACCCCGGTTTCGACCCCGGTTTCGCGGCCCTCTCAGCCGGCGCCGTCTGCCCCGGGTCGCTCCGCCGCGCCGGTCTCGATCTCGTTCCTGAGCTGCTCCAGGCAGAGCTCGTCCTGCAGCTTCGCGCCGCTGCCGGGATTCGGCACCGGGTCGATCAGCAGGGTCCTGCCGTCGTCGGCCGCGATCACGTTCGACCCGTTCACGTCGCCGTGGGGGAGCGACTTGGCGTGGAGCTTCCCGAGGGTCGCCTCGACGAGGGCGAGCTGCCGTCTAGCCTCGTCGACCATCCCGAAGGAGAGGAGCGAGCTCAGCGTCACACCGCTCACGTACTCGAGGATGTAGCCCGCGAACTCACCCTCCGGGCTGCTGACCCGCGCCGCCGGCATCGGGATGTGCGCCGGAACGATGCGATGCATCGCCATCAGCCGCTCGAACTGCAAGCCGAGGTGCTCGGACTTCAGCAGCGACCGGATCCCGGAGTCGGCCGGGGGCGCGAACCTCGGCCAGCAATACTTGAGGATGTAGTCGCCGGTCGAGAAGCCCTGATCGATCATTGCCTGCCGGAGCTCTGCCCCGTTCGAGACAACGATGTCGGCATAGAAGATCGGCCGCCGGACAGGCTGCGGTCCCAGCCCCGATCGGCTGCCTTTGCGCAGCAGGCTCACGACATCAGTCTAGGCAGGTCGATCGCGCGGTCGTCCGGCCCCACGAGCCGCCGGGCTAGCCCGAGGCCTGCTTCGTCACCTTCGGCAACTGCGGCGTGAGCCCACCGTGGATGTAGAGCCAGTACGTCGTCGCTCGGCCCGACGGGCAGCAGTCGCTGTCATGCGACCCGTAGAAGTACTCCGTCGCGATCACCGCGCCGAGGACGATCCTGGCGGTGATCAGCGACACGTGCACACCCTTGGCCGCCGGCTGCCTCGGCGTGACGATCCCGATCACGCCGAGCTTCGAGCCGGTCAACCCGTAGACGACCCGCGCGAAGGCGAGCTGCGAGGCAGCGGTTCCGCCGCCGTTCGAGCAGATCACGCCGAGCGCGGCGACATCCTGGCCGCTCCCGCTGAGATCGCCGTAGACGGGAGGCTCGGTCGAAACGCTGACCCGGCCAAAGCGCGTCGAGGCGACGACGGCCTGGCCGTCGTGCAGCTGGATCGGCACCTTCGCCCCGCACACCGAGCCGGGCACGGTCACCGACTTCCAGGCAACCGCGTGGACGTTCGGGGCGGCCGCCGGAGCCGCCACGCACGAGGTCGCGAACAGCGCAACGCCGAGCGCGAGCGAGATCTCGAGACGCGCCATGGTCAGGCCCACGGCCGGGATACTCGCAGGAGGCGGTCGCTGCCCGTGTTAAGCCGCGGCGAGCCTCCCCGCCGACCTCCGTCCCCCATTTCGTCTACCGTGAGTGACGGCGCTACGAGGTGCCGTGACCGCAACGAGGCGGAGTCCGGCCTCGATCTCGGTGCGAGCGCCTCCGCCTCCGCCTCCGACAGGAGGTGACGATGGCTCCAAGGAAGATGGCTCCAAGGAAGAAGGTTCCGACAACAGACGTCCCGACGACGGACGTCACAGCCGAGCAGCCGGCGGAGCTGCTGATGCCCGGGCACGAGGAGATCGCCGCCCGGGCCTACGAGCTCCACGAGTCCGGAAGCGGCGGGGGGCCGCTCGACGACTGGCTCCGCGCCGAGCGCGAGCTGCTGGGCGAGACGCAGATCGCGGCCTGAGCTGTATCGGGCGCGGCGCGGCCACCGGCCGCGCCGCGCCGCTCTCAGGCCCGCGGCTTGCGATTGGGCAGGTGAATCGCTCGACCGAGCGCGACCAGCCCGGCCTCCTTGATCCCCTCGGACAGCGTCGGATGCGGCGCCATCCCGTCGGCGACGGTCTCCACCGTCGACTCGGCATCGAGCGCGACCACGCCGGCCTCGATCAGGTCGGTCGCATGCGGGCCGACGATCACGATCCCCAGCAGCTCACCGTAACGCGTCTCGTGGATCGACTTGACGAAGCCGACGGTCTCGTCCTGCATCACCGCACGCGCGTTCGCGATCCACGGGAACCGCCCGACCGCAACGGCGTCGCCGTAGGCCTCGCGCGCCTCGGCCTCCGTCAATCCGACGCCGGCGACCTCGGGGTCGGTGTAGATCGGCCGTGGCACCGCCGGCTCGCCGACCGCCGCCTCGTGGCCGCAGGCGTTCTCGGCGGCGACCTCGCCCTCACGGAAGGCTGTGTGCGCGAGCTGCCAGTAGCCCGCGCAGTCGCCGACGGCATAGATATGCGGCACCGAGGTCCGGCGGGCATCGTCGGCGCCGATCCCCTTGCGGGTGTCGAACGAGACGCCGGCGGCCTCGAGCCCGATCCCGGAGACGAGCGGCGCGCGTCCCACGGCGACGAGCATCAGCTCCGACTTCACCGACTCGCCGTCGCCGTAATGAACGGTCAGGGCGCCGCCGCTCTCCTCGATTGCCGTGCATTGCTTGCCGAGCTCGAGCGCGATCCCCCTCTTCCTGTAGGCCTTCGCGAGCTCCTTCGAGGCATCCTCGTCCTCGGTCGGGAGGAGGCGGTCGAGCATCTCGATCACCGTGACCTCGCTCCCGAACGTCCTGAAGATCGACGCGAACTCGCAGCCGATGATCCCGCCGCCGAGAATCACGAGGCGCTTCGGCACCTCCGGGTGCGCGAGGAGGCCGGTCGAGTCGACACAGAGCTCTGAGTCGAGGCCCGGGATCGGCGGGCGGATGGGGAACGACCCGGTCGCGACGATCGCCGAGTCGAACTCGACGTCCTCGCCTCCCTCGACCGCGATCGTGTTCGGGCCGATGAAGGAGCCCTTTCCGCGCACCCACTCGACACCGTTCGCCTTGAACAGCGAGGCGATCCCACCGGTCATCTGAGAGACGACGCCGTCCTTCCACCTGCCCGCGGCCGCGAAGTCGAGCTCGGGGTCGTCGACGACGACGCCGAGCTTCTCGAAGGAGTCGCGCGCCATGTTCAGGTAGTGCGCGGTCTGCACCCACGCCTTGGTGGGAATGCAACCGACGCGCAGGCAGGTGCCGCCGAGCTCGGGCTCGGCTTCGATGCAGACGACTTTCGCACCGAGCTGCGCGGCGCGGATCGCCGCCGTGTACCCGCCTGGGCCTGCGCCGAGAACTGCGACATCACGTTTCATCGCGCCGATCGTATCGTGGGCACAATAGGCGCCAGCCGTGAAGCTCGAAGGCA
This sequence comes from uncultured Actinomycetota bacterium, assembly GCA_963766565.1. GTDB lineage: Bacteria > Actinomycetota > Thermoleophilia > Gaiellales > Gaiellaceae > PALSA-600. The sequence continues at coordinate 1,106,326 of CAVYAQ010000002.1, read as the reverse complement.
TCCACCATGTGACATGCATCACGGGCGACGCGCCCGCCAACGTCGAGTTCTACGCCGGCACGCTCGGGCTGCGCCTGGTGAAGAAGACGGTGAACCAGGACGACCCCACCGTCTACCACCTCTTCTACGCCGACGAGAAGGGAAACGCGGGCGCCGACATCACCTTCTTCGAGTACCCGGGTACGCCTCGCGGGCGCGCCGGCGACGGGATGGTGCACCGCGTCGTCTTCAGGGTCGCCTCCGTGGAGGCGCTCGACTTCTGGGCCGAGCGCGCAGGCGGCGAGCGGCTCTTCGGCTCGACGCTGATCCACGACCCCGAGGGGCTCGAGCTGGAGCTCGTCGTCGACGACTCGGGCGACGAGCCGCTGATCGCCGACCACCCGGAGATCCCGCGGGAGCTCGCCCTCCGCGGGTTCGCGGGCGTGCGCGCATACTCCTCCGACTACGGCCGAAGCGCGTCCTTCCTGTGGGGGCTCGGGTTCACGCCGGGCTGGGAGTGCCGGGGCGAGAAACGAGGCAGCTTCTACGTCTACGACGACCCCCCCGAGACCCGCGGGATCCCCGGGGCAGGCACCGTGCACCATGTCGCGTGGTCGTCGACGATCGAGGAGCACGAGGCCTGGCGCGCGAAGGTCGCCTCGATCGGCGGGCAGCCGACGCCGGTGATCGACCGCTTCTACTTCCGTTCGATCTACTTCCGGGAGCCGAGCGGAGTGCTGTTCGAGATCGCGACGCTCGGGCCCGGCTTCACCTCGGACGAGCCGCTCGAGACGCTCGGCGAGCATCTCTCGCTGCCCCCGAACTACGAGCGGCTGAGAGGCCAGCTCCAAGGGCGCCTGACGCCGCTCCCCGATCCGCGCCCGAGCCGGACGTGATCTTCGCGGAGCGCCCCGCCGCGGGCGAAGCCGAGGGTGCCTTCGTCCTCGTCCACGGTCGCGGCGCAAGCGAGCATGACCTTCTCGGCCTGTTCGATGCGCTCGACCCGGAGCGCCGCCTGCACGGCTACTGCCCGCGCGGGCCGCTCTCGCTACCGCCCGGCGGCGCGCACTGGTACGCCGTGCCGCGCGTCGGCTATCCGGATCCGACGACGTTCGCCGAAGGTTACTCTGCACTGGCCGGGTTCGTCGACTCGCTCCCGTACGAGCGCAAGCTGATCGGAGGCTTCTCGCAGGGCGCCGTGATGAGCCTCGCCGTGGGCCTCGGCGAGTGGCGCCCCCGGCCGCTCGGGGTGATCGGGTTCTCGGGCTTCGTCCCGACGGTGGACGGCTGGCAACTCGACGCAACCCGCCCCTTCCCACCGATCGCGATCGGTCACGGAACCTACGACCCGGTGATCCCGATCGAGTTCGCCCATCGCTCGCTGGCGCAACTCGAGGCCGCGGGTGCCCAGGTGCTCTACCGCGAGTCGCCGATCGACCATGCGATCGACCCGGCGTTCGTGGCGGAGCTCGTCCCGTGGCTCGACGCTGCGGTCAGAGCGCCCGACGCAGTGTGAGGGTCTTGCCGTCCGCGCGGAACTGCTCGAACCCCTGGCTCATGAACCGCGTCTCGTCGGGGTCGCCGCGCTCGACGGAGACCGACACGGCCTCGTAGCCTTCGGCCTTGGCCCGTTCGAGCAATGCCGTCACGAGCTTCTCTCCGATCCCCTCGTCCTGCCGTGTCGGGACGACGACGATCGTGATCTCGGGCGTCTGCTCGTCGATGTAGCCGTAGCCGCGCAGCGTGTCGGGGAAGAGACGGAACCAGCCCGCGCCCACGGAATGCCCGCCGTCCATCGCGATCAGCGCCGTGTCGCCCTTGCGTCCCCAGGCATCGACGTAGCGCGAGAGCGAGACGTCGGTGTCGAACACGTTGACGTGCCAGTTGTAGGCGAAGCCGAGCAGCGACCGCAGGAACGGAACGTCGAGCTTGTCCCCCCTGCGAACGATGACATCCGAGGTCATCGAGCTACCGAGTCTGTTCGGCTCTCGCAACGCCCACACTGCCTATGACGACAGGAAACGCGCATGTGATTGCTCCTAGAGCGCGAGCGCGGGATCTTCGAGGAACGTCTTCACAGTACGCAGGAAGTCCGCCGCCGGCGCGCCGTCGACCGCACGATGGTCGAAGGTCGCCGTGACGGTCATCATCGGCCGAATGACGACCTCGCCGTCCCGGGCGACCGGGCGCTCCGCGGTCGCACCGACCGCGAGGATCGCGGCCTGCGGCGGGTTCAGGATCGCCGTGAACTGCTCGACACCGAACATCCCGAGGTTCGAGATCGTGAAAGTGCCGCCCTCGAGATCGGCCAGTTGCAACGACCCGGCACGCGCCCGCTCGACGAGCCCGGCTCGCTGCGCCGCGACCTCGGCCAGCGACATCCGCTCGACCGAGCGGATCACCGGCACGACGAGGCCGTGCGGCGCGGCTACGGCGATCCCGATGTTCGCGGCCGGAAAGCGCAGGAGCGCCTCCTCGGCGAACTGCACGTTGACATCGGGATGGCGCTGGAGCGCGCTCGCGCAGACCCGCGCGAGCAGATCGGTGACGGTCACGCGAACGTCCGGATTGAGCTCACGCGATCGCTCGACGAGCGCGTTCGCCTGCGTCATCTCCATCGAGACCGTGAGCTGGAACACCGGGACCTGCGAGGCCTCGGTCAGTCGCCTCGCAATCGTGCGGCGGATGCTCGTGAGCGGCACGGACTCGACCTCGGCGGGAAGGTGCGGTGCCGGCGACGTGGGCGCAGCCTCGGCCGGCGGCGCAGCGGGAGCCGCCGGGCCGCGTTCGACATCCTCGGCAGTGATCCGCCCGTCGGGCCCGGTTCCGGTGACCGCGCCCAGGTCGATCCCGCGCTCGCGCGCGATCCGGCGGGCAAGCGGCGAGGCCTTGACCCGGCCTCCGGTCTGCTCGCGGGCGCCGTTGATCACCGAGCGAAACGCGGTCGAGGTGTCGGCGGCGACCGGTTCCGGCGGCTCCGTTTCGGGCGCCTTCGACTCGACGGGCCCGGCCTGCTGAACCGTCTCGCCAGGCTCGCCGATGAACGCGATCGTCTCGCCGACCGGCACCTCCCCGGAGGAGACCGCGATCTGGAGCAGCACGCCGCTCGCTTCGGCCTCGACCTCCTGGGTCGCCTTGTCGGTGTCGACCTCGAAGAGCGGCTCGCCCTTCTCGACCGTGTCGCCCTCGGACTTCAGCCACTTGACGATCGTGCCGGTCTCCATCCCCTGCCCGAGCCGCGGGAGTATGACGTTCGTCGCCATCAGCTGCGGGCGACGGTCTTCCGGATCGCGGCGAGCACCTCGGGCGGCCCCGGCACGACGAACCTCTCCATCGGCGGCGCGAACGGGATCGGGGCGAACGGCGCGCCGACGCGCTCGATCGGCGCGTCGAGCCAGTCGAAGGCCTTCTCCTGCAGCATCGCGGCGACCTCGGCCCCGAAACCCATCCGCGTGACCGCCTCGTGGGCGACGACGGCCCGATTCGTCTTCTTGACCGATGCGACGAGCGTGTCCTCGTCGAGAGGTTGCAGGCTGAGTGGGTCGACGATCTCGACCGAGATGCCCTCGGCCTCCGCCTGCTCGGCCGCTTCGAGCGCACGATGCACGAGTGGGCCGACCGCGATCACGGTGACGTCGCTGCCTTCGCGGATCACCCGCGCCCTGCCGAGCGGCACGGGCTCGAGCGTCTCGGGCACCTCGCCCTTGACGGGATAGAGGAGGCGGTGCTCGAAGAAGATCACCGGGTTGTCGTCGTAGATCGCCGACCAGAGCAGGCCGCGTGCGTCTGCCGGCGTCGATGGATAGGCCACCTTGAGGCCGGGGACGTGTACGAGCCAGGCTTCGAGCTGCTGCGCGTGCTGCGCGCCCGGCGACCAGCCGGCGCCGCCCTGGGTGCGGATCGTGAGCGGCACCTTGAGCTGCCCGCCGGACATGTAGCGGTGCTTCGCCGCCTGATTCACGATCTGCTCGAGCGACAGCGTGAGGAAGTCCTCGTACATGATCTCGACCACGGGTCGCATTCCCTGCATCGCGGCTCCGATCCCGGCGCCGACGATCGCCATCTCCGAGATCGGCGTGTTCCGCACGCGCTCGGCGCCGAACTCCTCGTAGAGCCCCTGGGTGACGCCCATGGAGCCGCCCATCTCAGCGATGTCCTCACCCATGAGGAAGACGTCCTCGTCGGCGCGCATCGCAGTGCCGAGCGCGTCGTTCACGGCCTCTCTGTAGGTCATCATGCCCATGGGGTCAGGCGTAGATGTTCTTCAGCGCGTCTTCGGGGAGAGGATCGGTGCCGTTCTTCGCGAACTCGACGGCGGCCTCGACGATCTCCGCCACCTCGTCCTCGAGCCCTTGCCAGTCGTCGGTCGAGACCTCTAGCTTCTCGCGGAGACGGATGATCGGGTCGCGCGAGGCAGCCTCGTCCCGATCCTCCTTCGAACGGTACGGCTGGGTGTCGCCGATGTAGTGACCGTGCATCCTGTAGGTCTCCACGTCGAGGAACACGGGGCCCGCCCCCGACCGGACGTAGTCGAGCGCATCGCTCGCCTTCTCGTAGACCTTCTCGACGTCCTGGCCGTCGACCTTGATCGAGTGCATCTCGTAGGCGAGCGCCCGCTTGGACATGTCGTTCCAGACCGGCGAGTGCTGCCAGCCGGGCGTCGACTCGGCCCATTCGTTGTTCTCGCAGACAAAAAGCGTGCGCGTGTTCCAGAGCTGGGCGAGGTTCAGCGACTCGTGGAAGGTGCCGGTGTTCGTGGCGCCGTCGCCGAAGAAGGCGACCGCGACCCGCGGCTCGTCGCGCAGCTTGAAGGCCAGGCCGGCGCCGACGAGCGACGGGATCCCGCCGCCGACGACCGCGTTCGCGCCGAGGTTGCCGCGCTCGACGTCGTAGAGGTGCATCGAGCCGCCGTAGCCGTGCGAGCAGCCCTCCATCTTCCCGTAGAGCTCTGCCATCAGCGCGTTCGGGTGCGTACCGCGGGCGAGCGTGTGCCCGTGGGCACGGTGGGTCGAGCCGAAGACGTCTCCGTCCTCCATCGCCGCGCAGACGCCGACCTCTGCCGCCTCCTGGCCGATCGCGACATGCAGGAACCCGGCGAGATCACCTGCGCGAAACCGCTCCTCGACCTTCTCCTCGAAACGCCTGATCAGGAGCATCTCGCGCAGGAAGTCGCGGAGCCGATCCTCCGACAGGGCGCGTTTCTTTTCGACCTTCGCCACGCCTTTGAGTGTACGTTCTGCGCGGATGGCACTCGCAAAGGACTGGCAGGACCTGGAGGCCGAGCTCCCCGAGGGCTGGGTCGACGCGTCGCTCAGCGTGACGCTCGAGGACGCCGCGCACACGGACCGGGCGGTTTCACTCCTCGCCCCGCTCCAGCCGGTTCGCTCGGGTCACGACACGATCTCCGTCCGCTTGGTCCGGGCGGGCTCGGGGCCAAGCGCCGAGGCGTTCCGGCGCGGCCTTGCGCGGCTCGATGCCGAGCGGCTTCACGGGGCGCTTTGGGTCGGCGCGATCGAGCAGCAGGCGAGCGCTCCCGAGGCACCTGCCGCGCCGAGCCTGCCCGACTCATGGGATGCGGCACTCACAACGGTCCCGGGCGACTGGAGCGACCTGCTCGGCGAGGTCGAGCTCGACTCATCCGACTACCTCGAGCCCGGAGCGCTGAACATGGCGCCGATCAATCCGCGCCGGGTCGGCGGCACCCTCCGGCTCCAGTTCAGGAGCGCGAGCCGCTTCGGGTACGGCGCCTCGCCGGGCATGGTCCGCCGCTGCCTCGAGCGCTGCGACGCCGCCGGGATGACCGGCCGTGTCACGGTCCTCCGCGTTCTCTCGGACACCCATCCGGTCGGCACGCAGGGCCCCGTCTGGCAGATCGACGGGCGAATGGTCTAGCGCTGCTCGGCGCCGAAGCGCTCGGCGAGGCGTTTCACGATCTTGTCGCGCAGGCGGGTGGCGTCGTCTTCGGTGAGTGTGCGCTCGGCCGACTGATAGGCAACCGAGAACGCGACCGACTTACGGCCCTCACCAACCTGGTCGCCGCGGTAGACGTCGAAGACTCGGATCTCTCGGAGCTCCTCCCCGGCCGCCGCGCGCGCCGCGGCGACGAGGTCGCCGGCCGGGACGTCCTCCGCGACGGCAACCGCGATGTCCTGGTGGATCGCCGGATAGGTGATCACGTCGCGGTAGGCGACCGGCTCGTGGGAGGCGGAGAAGAGGTCGCCCAGGTCGAGCTCGAAGACGCCCCACTCTCCGTCGAGCTCGCGCGGGTGGAGCTCGCCGAGGACGCCGGCGGCGGTCTGCGCGGCCTTGCCGGGGTGAAGCAGGGAATGCGTCGTCCGCTCGAAGGATGGCTCGGCCTTGAGGGCGGCATAGAGCGTCTCGACGATCCCTTTCACGTGTAGGAAGCCGCCCTCGGTGATTCCCGCGACCCGCAGGCGCTCGTTCGGAAGGTCGCCGTCCGGCAGGTAGACGCGGGCGATCTCGAAGAGCGCGATGTTCTTCGCGCCGGCGTCGACGTTGCGCCGCGCCGCGTCGACGAGGCTCGGGACGAGGCTCGTTCGGAGCGCGGTGAGCTCGACCGAGATCGGCTCGGGGAGCTTCCACGTCGTCTCGTCGTCGGGGTTGAGGCTGGGCGTGTAGATCTCGGCGAAGCCGAGGCCCGCGAGCGCGTCCTCGACGCGGCGCCGGAGCTGCTGGTCGCGGGTGAGCAGGCCGTGCATCTCGCGACGCGCGGGGAGCGTGAACGGCACGTCCTCGAGCCGGAAGCGGGCGATCTCCTCGATCACGTCCACCTCGCGGGTGATGTCGCGTGCCCGCCAGGTGGGGACGACGACCTCGCCGCTCGCCTCCCGGTCGAAGCCGAGGTGGCCGAGGATCGTGTACTGGCGCTCGGCCGGGGTCGCGACGCCGATCAGGGCATCGGCGCGCTCGGGCCGGAAGGCGATCTCGGGCCGCGTCGGCAGTTCCCCCTGGACGTCGCTCTGCGCGGCCCACTCCGCGCCGGTGAGCTCGAGCATGAGGGACGTCGCGACGTCCGCCGCTTGGCCGGCAAGGTACGGATCGACCCCCTTCTCCCAGCGGTTCGAGCCCTCGGTGCGGAGGTGCTGGCGCTCGGAGGTGCGGTAGATGCCGTACGGCTCGAAGTTCGCCGCCTCGAGGAGAACCGCCGTTGTCGCCTCGCCGATCTCGGTCTCCTCGCCGCCCATGATCCCGGCGAGCGCGACCGCTCGATCGACGTCGGCGATCACGAGGTCGTCGGAGACGAGGGTGCGCTCGACGCTGTCGAGCGTGGTCAGCCTCTCGCCGGCGCCGGCGCGGCGGACGATGATCTGCGCACCGTGGAGCGTCGAGAAGTCGAAGGCGTGGAGCGGATTTCCGAGCGCGAGCATCACGTAGTTCGTGATGTCGACGACGTTCGAGATCGGCCGCTGTCCCGAGAGGAACAGGCGCGAGCGCAGCCACTGTGGTGAGGCCGCGATCGAGACGTTCTCGAAGAGCCGGCCGACGTAGCGCGGGCAGCCGCTGAAGTCCTCGACCCGAATGGCCACGGTCTCCGCAGGCCATGGCTGGGGACTGTCCCCGGCCATGCCGGCCGGAGCCACGGCCGAAAGGGGCAGGTCGTAGAGCGTCGCGATCTCTCTGGCCATGCCGTAGATCGACTGGAGATCGGGGCGGTTGCCGGTCGCCTCCACCAGGAGGACGTCGTCTGCGAGCGGAAGCACGTCTGCGAGCGGCGTTCCCGGCTCGGTCGCGGGGAGGACCATGATCCCGTCGTGGTCGGCGCCGAGGCCGATCTCGTCCTCGGCGAGGATCATCCCGTCGGAGACCTGACCGCGCACCTCGCGCCGCTCGAGCGTGAGCCCGTTCGGAAGGGCCGCGCCCGGGAGGGCGACGCCGACCGTCGCGCCGACGCCGAAGTTCCAGGCGCCGCAGACGATCGAGCGCGGCTCGCTCTCGCCGAGGTCCACCTTCGTGAGCTGGAGCCGGTCGGCGTTCGGATGTTTCTCGGCCTCGACCACCCTGCCGACCTTGAAGAGGCCGAGGTTCCCGCCCTCGTCGGCGACGCCGCGGCGCTCGATGCCCTCGATCTCGGCGGTCGAGACCGAGAGCCTCTCGGCGAGCTCCGCGAGCGGCATCTCGATCGCGACGTAGTCGCGCAGCCAGGAGACGGGTACCCGCATCAGAACTGCCCCCCCATCAAAATTGGCGCAGTACGCGCAGGTCGCCTTCCCACAAGGCGCGGATGTCCGGGATGTCGTGGCGCAGCTGGGCCGTGCGCTCGAGCCCGCAGCCGAACGCGAACCCGCCCCACTCCTCGGGATCGAGGTCGACGTTTCGGAGCACCTCCGGATCGACCATCCCGGCCCCGCCCATCTCGATCCAGCCCGAGAACCTGCAGGTGCGGCAACCGGCGCCGTCGCAGAGGCCGCACGAGACGTCGGGCTCGATCGACGGCTCGGTGAACGGGAAGAAGTGCGTGCGAAAGCGCACCCGGCGGGTCGGGCCGTAGAGCGAGCGCATCACATGGAGCAGCGTTCCCTGGAGGTCGGCGAGGGTGAGCCCCTTGTCGACCGCGAGCCCTTCGAACTGGTGGAAGATCGGGTAGCGCGTTGCGGTGATCGCATCGCGGCGGTAGACGCGGCCGATCGAGACCATGTAGATCGGCGGCGGCTTCTCCTCGAGGATGTGGATCTGCGACGGGCTCGTCTCTGTCCGCAGGACGTGCGTCTCGTCGAAGAAGAACGTGTCGCGCGGTGAGCGTGCGGAATGGGTCGGCAGGAAGTTGAGCTTGTCGAAGTTGTATTCGACCGTCTCGACCTCGCGGTCGTCGCGAACCTCGTAGCCGAGCCCGAGGAACGCGTCCTCCACGGCGCGGCGCACCTGGGTGATCGGGTGCAGATGGCCGAGCGGGAGCTCCTCCCCCGGGAGCGTGACGTCGATCACCTCCTCACGGAGCCGCCGTTCGAGCTCCTCAGCGGAGAGCGCCTGCTCGCGGGCGGCGGCAGCCTCCTCGAGTCGCGAACGGATCGTGTTCAGCCGCATCCCGGTCTCCCGGTCGCGCACGCCGCGCAGACCGAGCGCAAGCGGGCTCTTGCGGCCCAGGTACTCGATCCGCGCGTCCTCGATCGTGTCGAGGCCCGCCGCGGCGAACGCCTTCTCGGCCTCGTCCCGGTAGCTCTCCCAGTTGATCTCTTCGGTCATTCGTTCTCCAGTTTCGTGCGGGCGGCGGTTGGAGGCGCCCCGGTCAGAGAACGCGAGGTCAGACGGCTCGGGCCGCCGCCCCGGCTACCGGCCGGGGCGAGGTAAACACGGGGCGCACGAGCATCGCCGTCATCCCAGGCAGCATAGCGGCATGTCCGCCTACGACAGGATCGCCCGACTCTACGACCCGTGGTCGCTGAGCGTGACCGAGGACGTCTCGTTCTACGTGGAGCGGGCGCGCCGCTCGGGCGGCCCGGTGGTCGAGCTCGGAGTCGGTACGGGCCGGATCGCGATCCCCATCGCGGCCGAGGGGATCCGCGTGATCGGGGTCGATCTCTCGGAGGGGATGCTGGAGGTGGCACGGGAGCAGGCAGAGCTCTCCGGGATTGCCGTCGGGCCCGGCGCCGAGCTCGACCTCCGTCACGGCGACTTCCGGGATCCGCCGGTGGAGGAGACCGTGCCGCTCGTCACGATCCCGTTCCGCTCGCTCCTCCACATGCAGACCGACGAAGATCGCCGTTCCGTGCTGAGGTCGGTACGGCGCACGCTGAAACCGGGTGGAACGTTCATCTTCGACGTCTTCTGCCCCGGGCCCGAGGACGTCTCGCAGACGCACGGGCGCTGGCTCGAGCGCGAGCCGGGCATCTTCGAACGGGCCGACTGGGACGATCGCCGCCGGACGCTGATCCTGCGCGTCCGGGGGCTCGGCGTCGAGTCGGAGCTCTCGCTCGCCTGGATCTCGATCCCCGAGTGGCGCGAGCTCCTCGGCGGAGAGGGCTTCGTCGTCGAGGGCCTCTACGGCTGGTTCGACGGCACGGCCTGGAACGAGCACGAGGACGCGATCTGGGTCTGCAGGAAAGCGTGACCTGGCTGAAAGAGCGGATTGCGCGCGGCCCCGAGTTCGGTCAGCCTCAGTTCGTGGACATCGAAGACCGGGATGTGCAGACTTTGTTCGAGGCACTGTTCGATATCAAGGACAACGTCGAGCACATTGTCGAGCTGTTGGAGGACGCTGATGAAGAAGAGGAAGACGACTCCTGAGGAACGTGCGGCTCGGAAGGCCCGGCACGAGCGCACCATGAGCATGCTCCAGGAGCGGATCGATTACTACGAGGCGAAGATCAAGGCAAAGGAACAGGCGCAGTAGCCAAGCTGTTCTGCCGGCGCCACTCATAGAGCGCGATCGCCCCTGCGGCCGCGACGTTGAGCGACTCGGACGAGATCGGAATCCGCGCTTCGAGCTCGCGACGCGCATCGCCCGGCAGTCCTTCCCGTTCTGCACCAAGCAGGAGCACCACCTGGCCCGAGAGATCGCACGCCTCGATCGGCGCGCCGCCGTGAGCAACGAGGGCGATGCGCTTCCCCGGGGGGTCGGCGGTGGCGAGCAGGGGTACGCGCCAGATCGCGCCGGCCGATGCGCGAAGGGCTTTCGGACCAAGCGGGTCGGCGCAGCCATCCGACAGCGCGACTGCGGCGCCGAAAGCGTCGGCGGTGCGAATCAGCGTCCCGACGTTGCCGGGGTCCGAGACCTGCCAGAGCGCCAGCGTCGCCGGCCGCGTCGCCGGGGCCGGGAGATCGCCGCGGCGATAGACGCCGATCACGCGAGGCGGATGGGCGGCGGTCGAGACCTCGCCGAGGAGTGAAGGCTCGACGTTCTCGCCCGCGACGAGCAGCTCCACCGGCTCGGCCGTCGCTGCCGCGACGAGATCCTCGCCTTCGCAGACGAAGAGGCCGAGCTTCTCGCGCCAGCGCCGCTCGTGCAGCTTCCGGACGAGCTTCAGCTTCTCGTTGTCGCGCGAGCGGATCAGCCCGGGAGCGCGGCCTTTGCCTGCTCGGCGAGCTTCCCGAACTGCTCGGGATCGTGAACCGCGAGATCGGCGAGCACCTTGCGGTCGAGCTCGACGTCCGCCGCCTTCAGCCCCGCGATGAACTGGTTGTAGGAGAGACCGTGCAGCCGCGCGCCAGCGTTGATCCGCGTGATCCAGAGCCGGCGAAACATGCGCTTGCGGTTCTTGCGGTCCCGGTAGGCGTAGGTGAGCGAGTGCTCGACCTGCTCCTTCGCGTAGGTGTAGTTGGTGCTCTTGAGGCCCCAGTAACCCTTGGCCTGCTCGAGGACCTTGCGCCGCTTCTTACGGGCGTGAACCGATCTCTTGACCCGTGCCACTAAGAATCACCCGCCATCAGCGCTCACGCTTCCCGATCCCGAGCATCCTGCGCACGGTCCTGTCGTTCGCCTCGGCGACGGGCTGGTCCTTACTGAACGCCCGCTTCCGCTTCGGCGACTTGTGCTCCAGGTTGTGGCTCTGGCCCGCCTTCCGACGCAGGATCTTTCCCGTTCCGGTCACCTTGAACTTCTTCTTGGCTCCCGAGTTCCTCTTCTGTTTCGGCATCTTCTTTCTTCACTCCCGCGTTTTTCGTCGGTGCCATCACCATCGTCATGTTGCGGCCTTCGAGGAGCGGCTGGGTCTCGATCAGGCCGATCTCCTTCACGTCCTCTGCGAGCCGCATGAGCAGGTCGCGCCCACGATCCGGATGCTCGCGCTCGCGGCCCCGGAACATGATCGTCACCTTGACCTTCGCCCGCTGGTTCAGGAAGCGAACGACATGGCCTTTCTTGGTCTCGTAATCGTGGATTCCGATCTTGGGCCTGAGCTTGATCTCCTTGACGTGGATCTGGGTCTGGTTCTTGCGCGCCGCCTTTGCCTTCTGCTCGAGCTCGTAGCGGTACTTGCCGTAATCCATGACCTTGGCCACGGGCGGATCGGCCTGCGCCGCCACCTCGACCAGGTCGAGTCCCTTGCTGTCGGCGTAGGCGCGCGCCTCACCGATCTGCTTGATCCCGAGCTGCTGTCCTTCCTCACCGATCAGCCGTACGCGCGCCGAACGAATCGTTTCGTTGACGCGTGCCTGCGGCTCCGGCCGGCGCGGCAGCTCCCATGAACCCCGCCTCGGCCTCAAATGTGTACTACCAAGCTCGTCATTACCTCCGAATGTGGCTGAACTGTCAGTTGCGCTGGATCACGCTGACAAGCACCGGCGAGAGCCGTTCTCAACCAACTCGGTTGAACCTTCGAAGCCGATCGATGCGCACCGACTAACCTGCACACGCCGTCCGGAAGGTGAGAGACAGTTTCGCCCCTGCTTGTCAGGCAGACAGAGTAGCAAGCAACGCCTGCAGCTCCGCAAGCGACTTCTGCGACTGCTCCCCGCCGTGCTCGCGGATCGCGAGCGCCTCGTCGCTCTCGGCATCGCCGTAGACGATCGTGAACGGGATCTTGTCGAGCTCGGCGTTGCGGATCCGCTTGCCGACGGTCTCGCTCGAGTCGTCGACCTCGACGCGGTATTCGCCGAGCCGGGCGGCGAGCGCGCGCGCCGCCCCTGCGTGGTCGAGCCCGACCGGGAGCACGCGGATCTGCACCGGCGCGAGCCAGAACGGGAAGGCACCGGCGAAGTGCTCGATCAGGATCCCGATGAAGCGCTCGAACGAGCCGATCAGCGCCCGGTGGATCATCACCGGGGTGTGCTCGGCGTTGTCTGCGCCCTGGTAGCGCAGCCCGAACCGCTGCGGCATCTGGAAGTCGAGCTGCACTGTCCCGATCTGCCAGGCGCGGTCGAGCGAGTCGAGCATGTGCAGGTCGATCTTCGGGCCGTAGAACGCGCCGTCTCCGGCATTCACGGTGTACTCGAGCCCGCGGCGCTCGAGCGCCTCCGCGAGCGCGGCCTCGGCCGCGTCCCATTCCTCGTCGGTGCCGAGCCGGTTCTCGGGGCGCGTGGAGAGCTCGACCTTGATCTCGAGCCCCAGCTTCTCGTAGATCGCGTACCCGAACTCGAGGCAGCCGAGCACCTCGTCGGCAACCTGCGCGGGCGTGCAGAAGAGGTGCGCGTCGTCCTGCGAGAACATCCGCACCCGGAGCAGCCCGTGAAGCGCGCCGGTCAGCTCGTCGCGGTGCAGCACTCCGGCTTCGGCCATCCGCAGCGGCAGCTCGCGGTAGCTGTACTGGCCGTCGGCGTAGAGCGCGCAGTGGCCCGGGCAGTTCATCGGCTTCAACCCGAACTCGCGATGCTCGCTTTCGAAGATGAACATGTGCTCGCGGTACTTCTCCCAGTGCCCGGAAGTGACCCAAAGCTCCTTGTCGTAGATCTGCGGTGTGCGCACCTCGACGTAGCCCCGCGCGCGGTTCTCGCTTCGGCGGAGATCCTCCAGCACGTTCCAGATCGCCATCCCCTTCGGGTGCCAGAACGGCGAGCCGGGCGAGATATCCGAGAAGTGGAACAGATCGAGCTGGGTCCCGAGTCGGCGGTGGTCGCGCTTGCGGGCCTCCTCGAGCCGCAAGAGGTGCGCGTCCAGGTCGCCCTGGCGGAAGAACGCGGTGCCGTAGATCCTCGTGAGCTGCTTGTTGCGCTCGTCCCCCCGCCAGTAGGCTCCGGCGAGTCCCGTGAGCTTGAACGCCTTGATCGGACTCGAGTCCTGGAGATGCGGGCCCCGGCACAGGTCGGTGAACTCGTCGCTGCCGTTGTGGGACTGCGTATAGAGCGAGATCTCCCCCTCGGCCGTGTCGACGAGCTCGAGCTTGTAGGGCTCCCCCTCGGCCGCGAAGCGCCGCTTCGCCTCCTCGCGGTCGATCTGCTCGATCGACCACGTCCGTCCTTCGGCGAGGATCCGGACGACCTCGGCCTCGATCCGCTCGAGGTCGGCCTCGTTGATCGGCTCCGGGAAGTCGAAGTCGTAGTAGAAGCCCTGCTCGATCGGCGGCCCAATCGCGATCTTGACCCCGGGATAGAGCCTCCGGACCGCCTCGGCGAGCAGGTGCGCGCTCGAATGGCGAAGGACGTAGAGCGCATCGGCATCGTCGAGATCGCGGGTGGTGAGGAACTGGACCCGCTGCCCTTCGGCGAGCGGCGCGCGCACGTCCTGCGTCGAGCCGTTCGAGCGCACGAGGACGGCCTGTTCGGCGAGCTTGGGGCCGATCGCGCGCGCGGCGTCGAGACCGGTCGCGCCGTCTGCCAGCTCGAGCTCCTTGCCGTCGGGGAGAACGACCTTCATCCGGCAAGGATACGGGCTGGGCGCGCCTTCGAAATCCCGTCCTCTCGACACGTTTGACATATACCGATATATCGGTGTACTATCGTGATATGCACAAACACAGTAATAAACACCGGCATGACCCGGGGTCGCACGACACGGTGTTCATGTCCGGCCCCGGGCACTTGGGCTTCGCAGCCTTCGGCCCCGGCGGCCCAGAGTTCCCGAATCCACAGTTCTTCAAGTTCCGCGGCTTCGGCGGCCCGGGCGGCTTCGGCGGGCCTGGTGGGCCCCGCGGCCCGCGCGGCCGGCGGATGCGCCGCGGCAACGTCCGCGCCGCGATCCTGCTCCTGATCGAGGAGGAGCCGCGGAACGGCTACCAGGTCATGCAGGAGATCGAGCAGCGGTCGGAGGGCGCGTGGCGCCCGAGCCCCGGCTCGGTCTACCCGGCCTTCCAGCTCCTCGCAGACGAGGGACTCGTCCGCTCGGAGGCGCGCGACGGCGGTAACACCTTCGAGCTGACCGATGCCGGCCGCGCCTACGTCGAGGAGAACCGCGAGCAGCTCGGCAATCCCTGGCAGCAGGCGGGTGAGGGCATGCCCGAGGGCGTGCGCGAGCTCGGCCAGCTCGCGATGCAGGTCGGGATCGCCACGCGGCAGGTCGTCCACCACGGCAACGAGGCCCAGCGGGCCGCCGCCGCCAAGGTGCTCGACAGCTCCCGCAAGGCGCTCTACCGCATCCTCGCCGAGGACGAGCCGGCCGAATAGAGCTGATCGGGAGGCGGAGCGGTCGGAGAGCCCGACCGCTTCGCCTCCGCGATACTGACCGATGGGCGCGAGCGGGCTTCTCGGACGTCTGCGCGGGAAGCTGCCGGTAGCGCTCCAGGGACGCAACTACTTCCTGCTCTGGGTGGCGCTCGTCGTCGAGAGCTTCGGGATCCAGATGGTCGCGGTCGCGATCGGGTGGCAGGTGTTCGCCGTCAACCGCTCGGCGTTCGACCTCGGCCTCGTCGGGCTGTTCGAGTTCGTCCCGCTGCTCCTGCTGGCACTGCCGGCGGGCCAGCTCGCCGACCGCATCTCGCGGCGGCTGATGTTCGCGGCTGCGCTGGCGCTGAATGCGATCGTCGCGATCGCCTTGCTTGCGGTCACGATCGGCGGAGCGACCGAGCTCTGGCCGTTCCTCGCGCTCGCGGCCGGAAACGGTATCGCCGCTGCGATCGCGAACCCCTCGGCCCGGGCGCTCGGCCCCTCGCTCGTCTCGCGGGAGCTGCTTCCGAGCTCGCTCGCGCTTCGCTCGATCGCCTTCCAGAGCGGCACCGTGGCCGGGCCGGCGCTCGGCGGGCTCCTGTTCGCGATCGACGCCGAGCTCGTCTACGGGGTCGCGGCCGTGATCCTCCTGGTCGGCATCGTCGCGGTGCTGATGATCCGCGAGCCCGCGGGTGGAACGAACGCCGCGTCGAGCGAGGCGCCCACGCTGAAGACCTTCTTCGCGGGGATCAGCTTCATCCGGAGAACGCCGGTGATGCTCGGTGCGATCACGCTCGATCTCTTCGCCGTGCTGTTCGGCGGAGCGGTCGCGCTGCTGCCGCTCTTTGCCCGTGACATCCTGCACACGGGCCCGCTCGGGCTCGGGATCCTGCGGAGCGCTCCGGCGCTCGGGGCGCTCGCGGCAGGTGTGATGCTCACCCGGCGGCCCGTAATCAACCGGACGGGCAGGACCCTCCTCCTCGTCGTCGGCGCTTTCGGCGTTGCGACCGTGGTGTTCGGCCTCTCGAAGTCGTTCCCGCTCTCGCTGGCGGCACTCGCGGTCGGCGGCTTCGTCGACATGATCAGCGTCAACATCCGCTCGACGATCGCGATCGTCGCCGCGCCGAACGAGCTGCGCGGCAGGGTCACGGCCGTCGAGTCGGTGTTCATCAGCGCCTCGAACGAGCTCGGCGCGTTCGAGTCGGGCGTTGCGGCGGCACTGCTCGGCGCCGTCCCGGCCGTGGTCGCGGGCGGCGTGATCACGATCGTGCTCGCGGGCGTCTGGCGGTGGATTTTCCCCGACCTGGCGAAAATCGACGAGCTCGAGGAGCTGCGGCCGGATCCGACCTTGACGCCCGAGACCGCCCTGTAACGTTCTCCGGGATGAGCACGATCCGGATCCCCCCGATCCTTCGGCCGGAAGCCGGCGGAAACCGCGAGGTCGACGCGTCCGGCACCACCGTGCGCGAGGCGCTCGAGAACCTCGTCGCGACCTACCCGGCGCTGAAGGACCGGATCTTCGACGGCAACGAGCTCCCGCAGTTCCTGAACGTCTTCATCGACGGCTCCGACGTCCGCCTGCTCGGCGGGCTCGACACGTCGCTTGCCGACGGAGCGACCGTGATCCTGCTCCCCGCGGTCGCGGGCGGTGCGAGGCTCTAACTCCCGAAGAGCGCCACGACCCGGGCGCACTCCGCGGTCAGGGCCGTAGTGTCGCCGGCGTGGAGCCTGCAGAACTCCAGGGCCTTTCTCCCGCAGACCGAGTAGGTCTGGCCGCCCATGATCCCCGCGCGGATCGTGGCGATGCAGCCCGGCTTGACCTTCTCCTTCGACCCCGCCACGTAGATCGCCGCGGCGACCAACCCCGCGGCGAGCGCGAGCGAGATCAGCCCGAGGAACCACCAGTCCCTCGAGCGCAGCCGCCTCGTCAGCCGGGCGCTTTCTGCAGGCACGCCGAAGATCTAGCGGAAAGGCAGCGCGACGCCGCGCGGGAGCACGATCACCGGGGAGCGGGCGAGCTCGATCAGGTACTCCGCCGCCGCACTGATCGTCACCCGGCCCGTGACGGTTCCCGTCTTCGAGCCGACGACGACCAGGTCGCCACCCCCGGTTCCCCGCTCCGCGACGGTCGCACCGAGGCGCGCGGCCAGTGCCTCCGCGGTCTCCGCCGGGCACGGGTCGCCGTCTTCTGCGACCGAGGCGATCGTCGAGACCGCATATTCGCCGACGTGGGCGAATCCGGCGGGCGCGATCGCGATCGCGACCGGGCCGCCGTCGAGGAGCTGTCGGGCGGAGGGCTGAGGATCGACCGAGCCGGGCGCCGTGCGGTACGCGGACCCGAACGCCAGCACGTCGGCCTGCACCTGGACTGCGAGGTCTCGGAGCCCGGCGGGAGTCGAGCTGCTGAGGACGACATGCCGCGGGACGTCCGGCTGGCCGAGCTCCTTCGCGCCGGCGGCGAGGAGAGCCTCCGCGTCGCTTTCTGCGAGCCGCTCCGCCGACTCCTTTGCTTCCCGGAGATGGCGAACGTAGGCAAGCTCGAGCGAGGCTCCAGCTCGTTTGAGGAGCGCACCGAGCGCGAGCGCATCGCGGTCGTTGTCGGTGCCGTCGTAGGAGACGATGATCTTCGTTGCCATGGTTTCCTCTCGAGTCCGCGTGGTCGTTTCGGGTCTTGGGGGTAATCCTGGATCGCGGGCCCCGAGGCCCGCGATCCAGGATCCAGCCGGTCCGAGTCTAGGTCGTGGCCGGGGCGGGCCCGCCTGCGCCGGCCGGCGGCGCCGGAGAGGAGATCCCGCCGGGGTAGCCGAGCGACGGGATGTCCGATGGGTACACCTCGTGCCCGTGAACGGCGAGGTCGCCGATCTCCATGTCGGCGTCGCTCATCCGCAGCGGGACAACGAGCCCGACGAGCTTCAGGAGGATGAACGTCGCGACCCCCGAGAAGACGATCACCCACAGCGCGGTGATCGCCTGCCACTTCAGGAGATGCCAACCACCGACCGTCGACAGAGCGTCCGAGGCGACAAACGCCTTGTCGGCGAGAACGCCTACGAGCAGTCCGCCCGCAAGCCCGGCGACGCCGTGGGTGTAGATGACGCCGAGCGTATCGTCGACGTTCCGGAACGGGCGCAGGAGCGCCAGATAGTTGTAGGCGATGTAGACGATCACCGAGGCGATCGCTCCGATCGCGATCGCTCCCCAGCCGCTGACGAAACCGGCTGCCGGGGTGATCGCGACGAGGCCGACGATCATGCCGTTGACGCTGCCGAGTAGCGACGGCTTCCGCTTGGTCGCGTAGTCACAGCCGACCCATACGAGGAACGCGACGGCCGTGGCCAGGTTCGTATTCAGCACGGCCGACGAGGCGTCCGGGCCGACGTTGTAGGGATCGCCGCCGTTGAAGCCGTTCCAGCCGAGCCACAGGAGGCCCGCGCCGACGGCAACCATCAGCAGGTTGTTCGGCGCGTCGATCTCACGATCGCGGGCAAGTCGTGGGCCGATCACCCACGCGGCGACGAATCCAGACACGCCGGCGGAGAGATGGATCACATAACCGCCGGAGAAGTCGATCGCTCCCTTCTGCGCGAAGTAGCCGCCGCCCCAGATCAGGAATGCATTGACGGTGTAGACGCAGGTCGACCAGAGAACCACGAACGGGATCCATGCCTTGAAGTTGACCCGGCCGAGGATCGAACCGAGCAAGAGCAGCGGCGTGATCGCGGCGAAGACGAACTGGAAATAGACGAGCGAGGACTGCGGGAAATCGACGAGCGGCGCCTTGTTCGTCGGATCGAAATGCGACGGATTGAGGAGCGGGATGCTCCCGACGCCCTGCTCGGACGCGTGCCCGAGCACGGCTCCCGGCTGCCCGATGAAGTTGCCGAAGAACCCCGAATCCGTCAGGCCGTGCCAGGGATTGCCGAAAGCCATCTTGAACCCCCAGAGGACCCATACGAGCAGTACGAGCGCAAAAGCGATGAAGGTCAGCATCATGCTGTTCACCGACCACCGTTTCTGCATCACCCCCCCGTACAGAACGACGAGGCCTGGAACGCTCATCAGACCGACCAGGGTTGCCGCGGTCAACTGCCACGAGTTGTCGGCCGTGTTAAGCGCTAGGTCGAACAGCATTGACTCTCCTTTCCGAGCGCGCTTGCGCCGCTCGCCGCCTCGGTTGCAAAACGACAACAAAAAAAGGGCCCCAGGACTCCCGAAAGAGTCCTGAGGCCCCAATGCCTCCGCACCGGCAACCTTGCCGAATGCGTGGGCCAACCATAAGGCGCGTTCACACGCGCGTCAAGTGAGAACCGTTCTAGCCGGTCGGAGCCGTCACGACGTAGGCGTCATCGACCCCGACTCCGAGCCGCTCGATCACCTCGGCCGTCGCGGGCGCGTCGAGCGAGAGCACCATCAGCGCCTTGCCGGCCTCGCGGTTTCGCGAGACGGCCATGTTCGCGATGTTCACGCCCGCCTCGCCGAGCAGCATCCCGACCCGGCCGATCACGCCGGGCACGTCGTCGTAGCGGAGCACGATCATCCGCGGCGCGAGCTCGATCTCGACCTCGAACCCGAGCGCCGAGACGAGCCACTGCCGGTTGTCGCGGCCGATCGTCGTGCCGGCGACTCGCTGCTCGCCCGCCGAGACGGCGATCAGGTTCGTGAAGTCGCGGGAGGAGCGGTTTCGCTGCTCGACAACCTCGATCCCGCGCTCGGCGGCGACGAGCGGTGCGTTCACGTAGTTCACGGGCTGGTCGACGCGGCCGCGGAAGGCGCCGTTCAGCGCCGCAACCGTGAGCAGGCGCGTGTCGCGCTCGGCGAGCTCGCCGTAGTACTCCAGCGTGATCCGGTTGGGCTCGCCGCGCGCGAGATCGAGCGCGAAGCGGCCGAGGCTAGCCGCGAGCGGCAGGAACGGGCCGAGCGCCTCGAGATCCTCCGCCCCCACGGTCGGGATGTTGACCGCATTCGTCACGAGGCCCCCGTCGAGGGCGGCTGCGACCTGTTCGGCGACAATCATCCCCGCCCGGTCCTGCGCCTCGTCGGTCGAGGCCGCCAGGTGCGGCGTGACGACGAGGTTCGGCGCCCCGAGCAGCGGGCCCGAGTACGGCTCCTGTGGGAAGACGTCGATCGCCGCTCCCGCGAGCCGGCCCGACTGGAGCGCGTCGTAGAGCGCTGTCTCGTCGACGAGTTCGCCGCGCGCTGCATTGATCAGGCGGGCCCCCGGCTTCATCTCTGCGAGCGCCTTCGCCCCGATCACACCGCGCGTCTCGTCGTTCAGCGGCAGATGGATCGTCACGAAGTCGGCGCGGGCGAGCACGCCCTCGAGCGTCTCGCTCTCGACGCCGGCCTCACGAAAGCGGTCTGCGGAGACGAATGGGTCGTAGGCGACGACGTGCATCTGCAGGCCGAGCGCCCTCCGCGCGACCTGCTGGCCGATCCGGCCGAAGCCGAGGACGCCCAGCGTCTTCTCGGCGAGCTCGATCCCGCCCCACTTCGAGCGCTCCCAGCGCCCCTCGATCAGCGCAGCATGCGCCTGCGGGATGTTCCGCGCAAGCGCGAAGAGGAGACCGACGGTGTGCTCGGCGGCCGAGACGATGTTCGACTCGGGTGCGTTCGCGACGACGATCCCCCGGCGGGTGGCCGCCTCGACGTCGACGTTGTCGACGCCGACCCCGGCCCGCCCGATCACCTTGAGCTTCGTGCCCTTCTCGATCAAATCGGCCGTGAGCTTCGTCGCCGAGCGGATCACGATCCCGTCGTAGAGGCCGATGATCTCGGCGAGCTCGCTGTCGGCGTCGATGTCCACCTCGAAGCGGGTGCGCAGCAACTCGATGCCGGGCTCGGCGATCTCCTCGCGAACGAGGACTCTGGGACGATCGCTCACGGCTCAACCGTAGCGGCAACGGCGGCCGCGAGGGCCGCCCATTACTGCAAAGACTGAAGAATCAAATCTGTAACAAGTGAAGTGATTCGATCCCGCATCGCCGCTCATTACTTTACTTTTTGTACCGGGCTGGCTACAGTGGCTCCCGATGGTGGAAATCACCCTCCTTCGCACCGGACCAGTGGTGGGCGCCCGGGGAGCCGGCAAGGCTTCCCGGTCGCTCGTCCACGCCGATCCTCGTGGAAAGGCCGGGTTTTGAGCGCGCAGCCGAGAGCCCGCCGCGCCGCCGCGCCCAAGCCGCCCGCCGACTGGGATCTCGTCCTCAAGCGCAATCCCGTCGAGCGCCTGAAGCGTGAGAAGGCGCCGCTCGGCATTCGCGACGAGCTCCCGGCACTGATCGCGCAGGGCTACGAGAGCGTGGCCGAGGAGGACATCGTGCGGCTTCAGTGGTGGGGCCTCTACCACGACAAGCCGAAGATCGGCACGTTCATGCTGCGGGTCAAGGTGCCGGCGGGCCAGCTGTCCGCCGCCGAGCTGCGCACGATCGGCGAGGTCTCGAACCTCTACGGCAAGGGTGTCGGGGAGCTCTCCACCCGCCAGAACATCCAGCTCCACTACCTCGAGCTCGGCAAGCTGCCGGACGTCTTCGCGCACCTCGACCGCTCGGGGATCACGACCGCGGGCGGCTGCGGCGACACCGTGCGCAACATCACGGGCTGCCCGGTGCAGGGAATCGCGGCCGACGAGCTCTTCGACGCGAGCCCGATCGTCACCTCGGCCGCCGACCTCTTCTACGGCAATCCCGACTGGGCGAACCTGCCGCGGAAGCACAAGTACTCGATCTCGGCCTGTCCCGACCGCTGCAACGCGCCCGAGATCAACTGCATCTCGCTGATCGGGACAGTGAAGGACGGGCGGGACGGATTCGCCGTGCTCGTCGGCGGCGGGCTCTCGTCGGTACCGCGGATCGCGAAGACGATGAACGTCTTCATCCCGAAGGAGGAGTCGAACGAGATCCTCGGCGCGATCACGTCGGTGTGGTCGGATGACCTCGCCTACCGCGTCTCGCGGGTGAAGGCGCGCCTCAAGTTCATGATCGACGACATCGGCCCCGAAGGGATGCGCGAGCGCGTCGAGGCGCGGCTCGGCCGCAAGCTCGAGGACTACACGCTCCCGCCGATCGACGTCGAGCCCTCTCATCACCTCGGTGTGCACGCCCAGAAGCAGGAAGGGCTCTCCTACATCGGCGTGCCCGTGCACCTGGGGCTGATCTCGGGTGACCAGATGATCGCGATCGCCGATCTCGCCGACCGCTTCGGCGGCGACATCAGGCTGACGCGCCAGCAGAACTTCATCGTCACCGGCGTCCCGAACGACCGGATCGGCGAGGCGAAGGCAGAGCTCGAGACGATCGGCTTCCCGCTCGACATCAACCCGGTTCGCGGCAACTCGATTGCCTGCACCGGGGAGCCGCACTGCAACTTCTCGGTCGCCGAGACGAAGACGCGCCTCGGAGCCTTGATCGACCGGCTCGACGAGCGCTTCGGCACGCAGATCGCCGACCTCCGCCTGCATCTCGACGGCTGCCCACACGCTTGTGCCCAGCACTGGGTCGGCGACCTCGGCTTCCAGGGCACGACCGCCCGGGATGACGGCGGTGTGCGGCGCCAGGCCTACGACATCTTCGTCCGCGGCAGCCTCGGGCCCGAGCCCGAGATCGGGCGCTCGCTCTTCCGGCGCGTCCCGACCGACGAGCTCGACAGCGCGGTGCAAGGCCTGATCGCAGGGTGGATCGAGCGCCGCGAGGACGGCGAGACCTTTACGACATTTACCCGCCGCGTGTCGGACGACGAGCTCGGTGAGCTTGCCGGCCTGGAGCCGGCCAAGCTGAGACAACGGGAGGAGGCTGAGTGAGCACCTATGAACTGATCGACGAACTCGAGGCGGGTGAGCTCTCGATCGAGTTCGAGGGCGAGGAGCCCCAGGCACTGCTCGAATGGGCGATCGACCGGTTCGCGCCGGGGATCGCGATCTCGACCTCGTTCCAGAACGACAGCATCGTGCTGATCGACATGGCCTACGAGATCGATCCGGAGATCCCGGTCTTCAGCGTCGACACCGGCCGTCTGCCGGACGAGACGCTCGAGCTGGCCGACCGGCTGCGCGCACGCTATCCGGGCCTGAAGCTCGAGTTGATCCAGCCCGACGCCGACGAGATCGCCGGCATGACGGGGAGGCACGGCGTCGACCTCTTCAAGACCTCCGTCGACCTTCGCCTCCTCTGCTGCAACCTTCGCAAGGTCCGGCCGCTCACGAAGCACCTGCATTCGCTCGATGCCTGGGTCACGGGCCTTCGGCGTGACCAGTGGGCGAGCCGCACGAACATCCGCAAGGTCGAGATCGACCACGACCACGGCGCGATCGTGAAGCTGAACCCGCTCGCCGAGTGGACGGAAGACGAGGTATGGGACTACATCCGCGAGCGCGAGGTGCCGTATCACTCGCTCTACGACAAGGGCTACAAGTCGATCGGCTGCGCTCCGTGCACCCGTGCCACGGCGCCCGGCGAGCCGAGCCGCGCGGGCCGCTGGTGGTGGGAGTCGAACGCGCCGAAGGAGTGCGGGATCCACTGCTCGATCGAGAGCGGTGGACTCGAGCACGAGCTGCATGCGATCCTCAAGGACGCGGATTGACAAACGCTGTCCGGGTCAGCGGCGAGGCTGCCGAGGTCGCCCGCGCCGAGGCGCAGGCGGTGCTCTCGATGGTGCAGGACGAGACGCGCCGCGGGCGCCTGGCCGACGTGGTCGCCGCGGTTGACGGCGGCGAGGTCGAGGGCGACGACGCCGACGCGCTCGCCGAGCTGCTCGAGCTTGGCCTCGCGACCGGGAGGGTTCGCGCGGTCTACGGGCCCGAGGGCGAGCAGGCCGCGCTGGCGCTCTTCCGCCGGCTGCCGCTCGGGAAGGAACTGACCGCGTCGGCACGCGACCTGAACGAAGCGCTCGGCGCGCTCGAGGGCCGCACGATCGATCGGATCTCGGTCAACGCCGTCGGACCTGGAGAATATGGAGTGACGATCTCGACGGAGGACTACGAGGTCGTGCTTCGGCTCGGACGAGCCGGAGCCCGTCTAGCGACCATAGGAGCCTGAAGAAACGATGACGTACATCATCGGTGAAGCCTGCATCGACCTGAAGGACATCTCGTGCCAGAGCGTGTGCCCCGTCGACTGCATCCACGAGGTCGACCGGATGCTCGTGATCGACGCGGAGGAGTGCATCGACTGCGGCGCCTGCGAGCCCGAGTGCCCGGTGGAGGCGATCCTTCCCGAGGACGCGATCCCGGACGAGTGGGAGCCGTTCGTGAAGATCAATTACGCCTTCAGCCTCGAGAAGCCCGACCAGGGCAAGACCGAGGTCAACGCGCTCGTCCAGGCGTACGCGGACGAGAAGGGGATCCTCCCCGACGCAGCCGAGAGTTAGTTGGCCGAGAGCTTCTACATGGCCTGCCTCGACCTCTCGGGGCGGCGCTGCGTCGTGGTCGGCGGCGGTTCCGTCGGCTATGAGAAGGCGGCCGGGTTAGCCGCCTGTGGTGCTGCGGTGACGGTCGTCTCGCCCGAGCTGGACCCATCGTTCGCCGAGCTCGAGGTCGAGTGGCGTCCGGGCCGGTATCGCAGGAGCGATCTCCGCGGGGCGTTCCTCGTGATCGCCGCGACATCGGGTCGCTCGGTGAACGAGCGGGTGTCGCGCGATGCTGAGGCTCGGGGGATGCTCTGCAATGTCGCCGACGTGCCGGAGCTCTGCAACTTCATCCTTCCGGCCGTTCACCGCGAGGGGCCGATCGCCGTCGCTGTTTCCACCGGCGGTGCCTCGCCCGCGCTCGCGAAGCGTCTGCGCTCGCAGATCGCCGAGCTCGTCGGGCCGGAGCACGCCGAGCTGGCAGAGGAGCTTCGGTCGCTGCGGCCAGAGGTGAAGGCGCGCTTCTCGAGCTACGAGGAGCGGCGCGACTACTTCGAGGACCTCGTCACCGAGAGGCTCGCGTGACGGTCTCGCTCGTGGGCGCGGGCCCCGGCGACCCGGGTCTCGTCACCGTTCGCGGGCTCGAGCTGATCCGGAGCTGCGATGCCCTGGTGTACGACGTCCTCGTCGCGCCCGAGCTCGTCGAGGAGGCACCGGCCGACGCGCTCGTGATCCCGCGCGAGAAGATCCGCCAGGCCGAGCTGAACGAGCTTCTCGTCTCGCTCGGCCGCGAAGGGCTCGACGTCGTCCGCCTCAAGGGCGGCGACCCGTTCATCTTCGGCCGCGGCGGCGAGGAAGCCGAAGCGCTCGCCGCCGCCGGCATCCCCTTCGAGGTCGTCCCCGGCGTCTCTGCTCTCTCTGCCGTTCCCGCCTCCGCGGGGATCCCGGTCACGCATCGGGGGCTCTCGGCGCAGGTCACCCTCGTCTCCGGGCACTCAGCCGGCGGCGAGGCGCTCGACTACGCCCAGCTCGCCTCGACGCCGGGAACGCTCGTCGTCTTCATGGGCCTCGCGCATCTCGCGGAGATCGCCGGCGGGCTGATCGCGGCGGGCAAGCCGCCTTCGACGCCGGCGGCCGTCGTCTCCCGAGGCACGCACGCCGACGGCACCTCCGTCTCCGGCGAGTTGCGAACGATCGCCGAGCTCGCGTCCGAGCTCGAGTCGCCGGCCCTGCTCGTGGTCGGGGACGTCGTTCGGATCGGGCGGAAGCTGGCACCGTCGGTCGCGCCGCACTGGTCGACCATCGGGCCGCGGTAGCGAGCAGGAGCCGCTCAGCCGCTCGCAGTCGGCCCGACGCCGGAGCGCGACGTGCAGTCGCGACCCTAGGCGAGCGCTCGAGTGTCGACGCGCGGCGGTGTCTTCGCCTCGTACGCCGCGATCCTGTCTTCGCGGGCGAGCGTCAGCGCGACGTCGTCGAGGCCGTTCACGAGCATGTGCTGGGCGAACGGGTCGAACGCGAAGGTGATCCGCAGGCCGTTCGGGTGTGAGATCTCGAGTGCCTCGAGGTCGATCGTCAGCTCGTTTCGACCGGCGACCGCCGCCTTTACCTGCTCGAGCTCGTCGGCGTCGAGCTCGACCGGAGCGAGCCCCGACTTGATCGAGTTCTGGTGGAAGATGTCGCCGAAGCTCGGCGCCAGCACGAACTTGTAGCCCGCGTCTTCGAGCGCCCAGGCCGCATGCTCCCGCGAGGAGCCGCAGCCGAAGTTGCGCCCGGCGACGAGGATCTGGGCCCCCTCGTACTCGGGGCGGCGCAGCTCGAACAGGGGATCCTTCATCCAGTCGTAGAACAGGAACTCGCCGTACCCCGAGCGCTCGATCCGCTTCAGGAACTGCTTCGGGATGATCTGGTCGGTGTCGATGTCGGGCCGGTCGAGCACCGCCGCCCGAGCGGTCACCCGCCGTAGTTCGTTCACGCCATGGCCTCCCGAGACACGTCCAGGGACTGTCCCTGGACAGGGGCCGAACGGGACAGGTCCGGGGACTGTCCCGAGCCGTGTCCGGAGCGGACGATGGCGGTTCGTACGGGGCGGCTCATCCGAGCTCCCGAACGTCCGTGAAGTGCCCGGCGATCGCGGCGGCGGCGGCCATCGTGGGGCTGAGCAGGTGCGTGCGGCCGCCGGCGCCCTGGCGGCCTTCGAAGTTGCGGTTCGAGGTCGAGGCGCAGCGCTCGCCGGCGGCGAGGATGTCGGGGTTCATCCCGAGGCACATCGAGCAACCGGCCTCGCGCCATTCGAAGCCGGCGGTGATGAAGACGCGATCGAGCCCCTCGTCTTCGGCCTGGCGCTTCACCTTCGCCGACCCGGGAACGACCATTGCGCGGACGCCCTCGGCAACGCGACGCCCCGAGGCGACCGAAGCGGCCGCGCGCAGATCCTCGATCCGCGAGTTCGTGCACGAGCCGATGAAGACCCGGTCGACCGGGATCTCGGTGAACGGGGTGCCCGGCTCGAGAGCCATGTACTGCAGCGCGCGCTCGACGGCGGCGCGGTCGCCGGGGTCGTCGTAGGACGCAGGATCCGGAACGGAGCCGTCGATCGGCGCGACCATGCCGGGGTTCGTGCCCCACGTGACCTGCGGGACGAGCTCGGAGACGTCCACCTCGAGCTCGCGGTCGAACGCGGCGCCGTCGTCGGTCCGCAGCGCCCGCCAGGCAGCGAGCGCCTGCTCCCACGCAGCGCCCTCCGGCGCACCCGGGCGGCCTTCGAGATAGGCGAACGTCGTGTCGTCGGGCGCCACCATCCCGGCGCGCGCGCCGCCCTCGATCGTCATGTTGCAGACGGTCATCCGCCCCTCCATCGAAAGCGTCTCGATCCCCGGCCCGGCGAACTCGATCACGTAGCCGACACCGCCCGCGACGCCGATCCGGCCGATCGCGCCGAGCACCATGTCCTTCGCGGTCACTCCGAACGGGAGCCCGCCCACGAAGCTGATGCGCATCGTCTTCGACCGCGCCTGCAGCAGCGTCTGGGTGGCGAGCACGTGCTCCACCTCGGACGTCCCGATCCCGAACGCGAGCGCGCCGAACGCTCCGAGCGTGGAGGTATGCGAGTCGCCGCACACGATCGTCATCCCCGGCTGGACCAGGCCCAGCTCGGGGGCCATCACGTGGACGATCCCCTCCGCCCCGCTCCCGGTCGCGTTCAACGGCACGCCGAAGTCGGCGCAGTTCTGCGCGAGCGCATCGAGCTGGGCTTTTGCGATCAGGTCCCGGATGGGCCCCGGCTCGGTCGGGACGTTGTGGTCCATCGTCGCGATCGTCAGCTCGGGCCGTCGCACCGAGCGCCCGGCGAGGCGCAGCGACTCGAAAGCCTGCGGCGTCGTCACCTCGTGCACCACGTGCAGGTCGACGTAGATCAGCGCCGGCTCGCCCGGCTGCTCGTCGACGAGATGCGACTCCCAGATCTTCTCGTACAGCGTCCTCAATGATCCCCCGTTGCAACGTAGCTGCCGAAGATCCGGATCTCCCGCGTCCACTCGCGCATCTCGTCGAGAGCCTTCTGGATCTCGGCGTCCTGCGGATGCCCGTCGAGCACCATGTCGAACCGGTAGCGGAAGGTGGAGCGCGGGATCGGCCGCGAGACGAGCTGCACCAGGTTCAACCCGTGCCGGTGGAACGGCCCGAGCGCGTGATACAGCGACCCCGGCTGATGGTCGGTCACGAACGAAAGCGCCGTCCGCGAGCGCGGATGCCGTTCGAGGCTCGTGTACGCCGCGATCCCGACGAACCGGGTGAACGCGCTCGGCCGGTCGCCGACGTCCTCGGCGATCACCGTCAGCTCGTGATGGCCGGCGGCCTCGCGGCTCGACAGGGCCGCCTCGTATGGATCCGCCGACTCCGCCACCTCGCGTGCCGCATCCGAGGTCGAGGCCGACGGGATGCACTTCACCCCGAGGGAGCGGATCAGGTCGCGGCACTGCTCGAACGCGACCGGATGCGAGCGCAGGGTCCGCAGCTCGTCGAGCCGCAGCATCGTCTTCGCCGACAGCGAATGGACGATCGGCAGCGTCACCTCGGAGACGATCGAGACCGGCGCCTCGTACAGCAAGTCGTGCGTCTCGCCCACCGCGCCGTGGAGCGAGTTCTCGATCGGAAGCACGCCGAGACCGACCTCGGCGCCGACCGTCGCCTCGACGACCGCCATGAAGCTCGCGAGCGGCTCGGTCTCGGAACCGGGCGGCGCGAGCAGAGCCGAGGCGGCTGCGCTGTGGCTGCCGGGAGGGCCGGGATAGCCGACGACCGTCACGCCTGCACCGCCGCGCGGAGCGACGCGACCACGGCTGAGCCGAACTCGGTCGTCGTCGCCGTACCGCCGAGGTCGGTCGTCGGCGTCGTTTCGAGCGCGGCGGTGACGGCGGCCTCGAGCGAGCGGGCGAGCTCGACCTCGCCGAGACCGTGCTCGAGCATCAGGGCCGTCGACCGGAGCATCGCGGTCGGATTCGCAAGGCCGGTGCCGGCGATGTCGGGCGCAGAGCCGTGCACCGGCTCGAAGATGCCCGGGCCCGCGTCGCCGAGGCTCGCCGAGGAAGCGAGCCCGAGCCCGCCGGTGACGCCGGCGGCGACGTCGGAGAGGATGTCGCCGAAGGTGTTCTCCATCACGAGCGTGTCGAACGACAACGGGTCCATCACGAGCAGCATCGCGACGCTGTCGACGAGGCCATGGCGGAGCTCGACGTCCGGATACTCGTGGCCGAGCTCGGTGACGACGCTCCGCCACATCCGCGAGGTGTCGAGCACGTTCGCCTTGTCGACCGAGAGCAGCCGGCCGCTGCGCCCGCGCGCCAGCTCGAACGCCCGTCGCGCGATCCGCTCGACCTGCTCGGGCTTGTACTCGAGCGTGTCGAAGACCGTGCCGTCCTCGCGCGTGCCGCGGGCTCCGTAGTAGAGACCACCGCCGAGCTCCCGCACGATCAGCAGGTCCACGCCCACGCCGACTGCCGGACGGAGGTTGGCGTAGACATCGAGCTCCTTGCGCACGCCCATCAGCCCGGCCTCGGGTCGGACGGAGCCGCCGTCCCACTTCGGGCCGCCCACCGCACCGAGCAGGATCGCGTCCGCCTCGCGGCAGGCCGCGAGAGTCTCGGGCGGAAGCGGAGTGCCCTTCAGGTCGATCGCCGCGCCGCCGAACGGCTGCTCGGAGAGCTCGAGCTCGAGCGGGAGCGCCTCGAGCACGCGCACAGCCTCCGCGATCACCTCCGGCCCGATCCCGTCGCCCGGTAGGCAGACGATCCGCCTACGCACCGTGAAGCTCGCTTCTCGTGAGCTCGAGGATGTGGCCGAAGAAGCTCTCGACGCCCGCCGGCGAGAGCGAGCCGCCGTTCTCTGCCTTCAAGGACTCGATCATCTCCCCTTCGCGACCGGGATCGCGGAGCGGCAAGCCGCACGCGAGCTTGTGCTCGTGCAGAGCCCTGACCAGGTCGAGCCGGTCGTTGAACGCCGCGAGCAGCTCCCGATCGACCCGGTCGATCGCCTCGCGCGCCTCGGCGAGCGTCGCATCCGTCACGCTGTCACTCCGAGCTGGTCGAGGAGGGCATCGACGTCGGCCTCGATCTCGATCTCCATGCCGCTCGGGGTCGCGAGCTGAGGCGTCTTCAGGCCGGTGCCGCTGACGATCACGACGACGCGATCCCCCTCGCCGACGTCCCCGCGCGCCGCCATCTCGCGGAGCGCACCGATCGCCACTCCGGTTGCGCCCTCGCCGAAGACCCCCGCCGTCTCGGCCAGGAACGCGATGTTGTCGCCGACCTCCTCTTCCGGAACCGCGTAGATCGCGCCGCCGGAGCGCCGGGCGGTAGCGATCGCGAGGTCGCCGTCGGCGGGGTTGCCGATCGCGATCGAGGTGACGATCGACGCAGGGCGAACCGGCGAGACCCGGCGCTCGTCGGCGAACGCCGAGGCGACCGGGGAGCAGCCCTCGGCCTGCCCGCCGAAGAGCTTCGGCTGGTCCCCGGAGACGAGGCCGAGGCGGTCGAACTGCTGAAAGCCCTGCCAGACCTTCGTGAACATCGCTCCGGACCCGATCGGCATCACGACTGCGCTCGGGGTCTCCCAGCCGAGCTGCTCGCTCAGTTCGAACGCGAGCGTCTTCGAGCCCTCGGCGTAGTAGGAGCGGAGGTTCACGTTCACGATCCCCCAATCCACCTCGCCGGCGAGCTCGCTGACGAGCCGGCTGCAATCGTCGTAACTTCCGCGAACGGAGTAGATCGTCGCGCCGTAGATCGTGGTCGCCTTGAACTTCTCCGCCTCGAGCCCCGCCGGGCAGAAGATGATCGCGCGCATCCCGAGCGCCGCCGCGCGGGCAGCGACGGCATTCGCGAGGTTGCCGGTGGAGGTGGCAGAAAGCGTGTCGAGGCCGAACTCCTTGGCCTTTGCGGCGGCAACCGCGACGACGCGGTCCTTGAACGAATGCGTCGGATTGGCGAGGTCGAGCTTCAGGAACACCTCCCCGATCCCGAGCGCGCTCGCAAGCCGCGGCGCGGACACGAGCGGGGTCATCCCGGGAGCGTGGGCTGCGTCGGGCGGCGGGATCGCTGGCAGTAGATCGGCGTAGCGCCACAGCGAGTTCGGGCCGGCCTCGATCCGCTCGCGGCTTACGACCGAGGCCAGCTCGTCCCAGTCGTAGACGGGTTCGAGCGGCCCGAAGCAGCGGACGCAGATACCGTTTGCGAGCGCCGGGTAGTCGCTCTCGCAGATGCGGCAGCGGAGGACGTCAACCGGCATGGTCGTAGGCCTCCCCATGAGTTCGATAGCGAGTTCGATGGTGAATCCGATGCAGTTCAGGCGAATACACGATCTCCCCCCTTACGTCTTCGCGACGGTCGACCAGCTGAAGCGCGAGCTTCGGCGGGAGGGCCGCGACGTGATCGATCTCGGCTTCGGTAATCCGGACATCCCCTCTCCTGCGATCGCGGTCGAGAAGCTCGCCGAGGCCGCCGCGAAGCCCGTCAACCACCGCTACTCGGCGAGCCGGGGCCTGCCGAACCTGCGTGAGGCGGTCTGCGAGCGCTACGCGAGCCACTTCGGGGTCACCCTCGATCCCGACGTGCACATCGTCAGCACGATCGGGGCGAAGGAAGGCCTCGCCCATCTGATGTGGGTGCTGCTCGAGGGCGGCGACAGCGCGGTCGTGCCGAGCCCCGCCTACCCGATCCACCTCGTCGCGCCGCGCCTCGCGGGCGCAACGGTGATCCACGCGCGGATAGAGGGCGGCGAGATGCTGGCGGGGATCGAAGAGGCTGTCCGTGCTGCGCAGCCGGCGCCGCGGGTGGTGGTCATCTCGTTCCCGCACAACCCGACGACCGCGATCGCAACCGCCGAGACGATGCAGCGGCTCGTCGACCTCGCGCGCGAGCGCGAGTTCGTGCTGGTGCACGACTTCGCCTACGCCGACATCGCCTTCGACGGCCACAAGCCGCCGTCCGTGCTCGCTGCCGAGGGAGCGCTCGAGTGCTCGGTCGAGCTCTACAGCCTCACGAAGTCCTTCTCGATGGCCGGTTGGCGCATGGGCTTCACCCTCGGCCGCCCCGACGTCGTCGCGGCGCTCGCGAAGCTCAAGTCCTATCTCGACTACGGCACCTTCCAGCCGATCCAGATCGCGTCGATCGTGGCGCTGCGCGAGGCTTCCGGCTACCCGGACGAGGTGAACGGGATCTACCTCCGCCGCCGCGATGCACTGATCTCCGGGCTCGCCCGCGCCGGCTGGCCGGTCGAGGCGCCGAAGGGGACGATGTTCGTGTGGGCGCCGATCCCCGACGCCTACCGGGAGCTCGGCTCCCTCGAGTTCGCGGTGATGCTCGCGCGCGGCGCCGACGTGGCGGTCAGCCCCGGAATCGGCTTCGGGCCCGGCGGAGACGAGCACGTGCGCTTCGCCCTCGTCGAGAACGAGCAGCGGATCAGCCAGGCGACGCGCAGCATCCGCAAGTTCCTCGCGAGTTAGTCGCCTCATGTGACGGCCCCCTCTGACGCGGAGGAGACGCCGGCGGCGTACTTCGCGAAGACGCCGTGCGAGTACTTCGGAGCGGGCGGCGTCCACTCCTCGAGCCTGCGCTCGAGCTCCTCGGGGGCGATCTCGAGATCGAGGCGACGGTTCTCAACGTCGAGCACGATCGTGTCGCCGTCCCTGACCGCCGCGATCGGCCCGCCGCGCGCGGCTTCGGGGGAGATGTGGCCGACCATCAGGCCGTGGGTCGCGCCGGAGAAGCGGCCGTCGGTGATCAGCGCGACCTCGTCGCCGAGGCCCTCACCGACGAGCGCGGCGGTCACGTGCAGCATCTCGCGCATCCCGGGGCCCCCAGCCGGGCCTTCGTAGCGGATCACGACCACGTCTCCCGGCTCGATCTTCCGGGCCTTGACGGCGGCGAAGCACGCCTCCTCGGAGTCGAACACGCGAGCCGGCCCGCTGTGATGCAGTCGCTCGTGGCCGGCGAGCTTCACGACCGAGCCTTCGGGCGAGAGCGACCCGCGCAGGATCGCGATCCCGCCGGTTGGCTTCAGCGGCTCCCGCCAGGAGACGACGACATCCTGGCCCGGGGTCTCGTGGACGTTCGCGCCGACCTCGCCGAGCGTCTGGCCGTCGACGCCCCGAGCCTCGCCGTGGGCCACGCCGGCGCCGACGAGCTCGCGTGCGACGAGGCCCACGCCTCCCGCTTCGTACATGTCGGTCGCGACGTAGCGCCCGCCCGGCTTCAGGTCGGCGACGATCGGCGTCTTCGCCGCGATCTGATCGAAGTCCTCGAGCTCGAGCTCGATCCCCACCTCGCGCGCGATTGCGAGCAGGTGCAGGACGCCGTTCGTCGACCCACCCGAGCCCGCGACGCCGGCGATCGCATTCTCGAAGGCATCGCGCGTGAGGATCTGGGATGGACGGATATCGTCGCGGACGAGCCTCATCGCGAGCTCCCCGGCCGCACGCGCCGCCTTCGGCTTCGACACGTTCGTGGCCGGGATCCCCGAGAGACCTCGCGGGGAGATCCCGAGGAAGTCGATCACGAGCGCCATCGTGTTCGCCGTGAACTGGCCGCCGCAGGCACCGGCGCCGGGGCAGGCCACCGATTCGAGCGCGTGCACCTCGTCGTCGGTCATCCGGCCGGCCGCCCGCGCGCCGACGGCCTCGAAGACGTCCTGAATCGTCACGTCGCGGCCCTCGTAGCGGCCGGGTGCGATCGAGCCGTTGTAGAAGACGAGGCCCGGCACGTCGAGCCGTGCGAGCGCCATCACGCCGGCGGGGATCGTCTTGTCGCAGCCGACGAGGCACACGAGGCCGTCGAGCAGGTGCCCCGCGACGACCAGCTCGATCGAGTCGGCGATCACCTCGCGCGAGATCAGCGAGGCGCGCATCCCGGTCGTGCCCATCGAGACGCCGTCGGAGACCGAGATCGTGTTGAACTCGATCGGGGTACCGCCGGCGGCGCGGATGCCGTCTTTCACGTGCTTTGCGAGGGCGCGCTGGTTGAGGTTGCACGGCATCGTCTCGATCCAGGTCGTCGCGACGCCGACGAGCGGCTTCGCGAGGTCATCGTCGGTGAAGCCGACCGCCTTCAGCATCGCGCGCGCGGGGGCGCGATCGACGCCGTCGGTCAGCGCGGCGCTGTGGCGCTTGCCGGGATCCGTGGGCTGCTCATAGATGCTCATACGCTTGCTCCTAACCTAGCCGTGACCTCGATCGCGGCTTCCGGGGACTCGTCTGCTGCGTACGTGCCGCGGGCGGCGATCGCGAGCGGGAGCACGCGGACACCCGTGAGGCGGGACTCGAGCTCGGCGGCGACCGAGGTAGCGGCCTCCTTGTGCGCCCACGCGACGACCGACGGGCCCGAGCCCGAGAGCGTGACGCCGGCCATTCCCTCGGCCGGTCGCAAGCGGAGCTCCTCGAGCAGTGGGGCATCCTGGAGGCGGTGGGGCTCGTGCAGGACGTCGTCGAAAGCGGCGGCGAGCAGTTCCGCATTCGCGGCGGCGATCCCGGCCCCGAGCAGCGCCGCCCGTGCCGAGGCGTCGGCGGCGACGTCGTGGCGAACGAACTCGGGCAGCCGGGAGCGCGACTCTTTCGTGCTCACCCGCGTCTCGGGAACGAGCACGATCGGGGCGAGCGGCATCTCGGTGGCGATCCGCTCCACCCGGTGGCGCTCGCCGCTCTTCCAGATCAGGCAGACGCCGCCGGCGAGCGCCGCCGCGAGGTTGTCGGCGTGGCCTTCGAGCGGGAGCCCGAGCGCGAGCACGTCCTCGAGCGAGGTGTCGCGGCCCGCGACGGTGAGCCCGGCGACGAGCCCGGCGGCGACGGTGGCAGCCGAGGACCCGAGCCCGCGTTCGAGTGGGATCCGGTTCACGAAGCGGAAGCTATGACCGTCGAGCGGCGCCGCAAGCGCAAACGCACGTAGCGCCAGGTGCGTCCGGTCCTGCGGGATCTCATCGCGCGCCTCGCCCTCGACGGTGACGAGCGGCTCTCCGCTCCCAGCAGGAGCGACATGCAGCTCGTTCCAGAGGTCGAGCGCGGCGCCCGCGCAGTCGAACCCGGGGCCGAGGTTGGCCGTCGTCGCCGGGGCCTTCACGACGAAGCGAGCGGAGCTCATCCCGACACCTCGGCGAGGATCGCTTCGACGGTGGGCTCGACGAGGATCGAGACCGTCGTGATCAGGTCGACGGCGGCGGTGTCCTTCAGGCCGTGGCCGGTGAGAACGCAGACGACGGTGCTCCCCGGCTCGAGCTCGATCTGCTCCAGGCCGGCAAGGCCCGCGGCCGAGGACGGCTCGCAGAAGATCCCCTCGTAGCTTGCAAGGTCACGCCACATTCGGGTGATGTCGTCGTCGGAGACGGGGACGGGCTCGACGCGGCCGTCGGCGACGAGCGCCTCGACCTCCGCCAGGTGCGCCGGCGCGGCGATCCGGATCGCCGAGGCCATCGTCGTCGCGCGCTCGACGGCGTGCGCGGACACGATCCGCGATCGCGCGCCGCTCCTCGTCGAAGCCCCTTCGCGTAGGCAACCGTGTTGCCGCCGCCGCCGTAGGGCAGCGCGATCACGTCGGGATGGCGTCCGCCGAGCTGCCTCGACGATCTCGAACGCGGCCGTCTTCTGGCCCTCGATCCGGTGCGGGTTGACGGAGTTGACGAGCGCGAAGGTGCCCCGTTCGGCGATCTCGAGGCAGCTCTCGAGCGCCTGGTCGAAGCTTCCCCTGCACCTCGAGCACGCCGCGCGCCGACCGCGCGCGACTGCGCGAGCTTCGCCGGCCGCGATCGCGCCCGCCGGGCAGAGAACGACGGCCGTCAGGTCCGGCGCGGGCGGCGTAGGCGGCCGCCGAGGAGGCGGTGTTCCCGGTCGAGGCGCAGATCGACCGCGTCGGCGCCCGCCTCGACCGCCTTCGAGACGGCGACGGCCATCCCACGGTCCTTGAAGCTGCCGGTCGGGTTCATCCCCTCGAACTTGAAGTACAGGTCGATCCCGAGCTGCGCGCCGATCCGCCGCGAGGGGATCAGCGGCGTGCCGCCCTCGCCGAGCGAGACGCTCGGCGTGTCCGGGCCGACCGGACAGCCGGTCGCGGAAGCGCTCGATCACGCCCATCCGAGCCCCGCCACCCCGCGCTCCGAGACCACCGGGAACGGGAGCGGCGTCGCGCCGCACCTCGTCCATCGCCGCGATCGCGGCGAGCGCCTCGTCGAGCGCGCCCTGGCGCGTGTCGTGGGTGACGACGTGGAGCGCGGCGCCGTCGCCGTTCTGCGTGCTGGAGCAGCCGCGCGACCGACACCTCGCGCTCGGCGAGTGCCGTCGGCGACGCGGGCGAGCACGCCGGGCCGGTCGTCGACCGAGAGGTGGAAGTAGAAGGGCGAGCGGTTCTCGCCGCGGCTCGAGCCGCGGCAGGCTCGCGCCAGACCGGGTCGTTCTGCAGGAAGCCGGTGCCCATCGTGCCGATCACGCTCGCCATGTCGGCGATCACCGCGGAGGCCGTCTCGACGCCGCCGGCGCCCGGGCCCTCGAGCGTGATCTCGCGGATCGCGTCGCCCTGCAGCATCACCGCGTTGAAGGCGCCCTCGACCGCGGCGAGCGGATGGTGGCGGTCGACGAGCGCCGGCGCGACGCGGACGTCGACCTTGCCGTCGAGCAGCCGCGCCGAGCCGACGAGCCGGATCACCATGTCGAGCTCGCGCGCGGCCGCGACGTCGAGCGGGGTGATCCTGTCGATCCCGACCACCTCGACGTCGTCGAGCGCGAAGCGCGAGTTGAAGGCGACCGTCGCGAGGATCGCCATCTTCGCCGCCGCGTCCGCGCCCGAGACGTCGTCGGTCGGATCGGCCTCGGCGAAGCCGCGCGCCTGCGCCTCGGCGAGCGCCTCGTCGTAGGTCGGCGCCGCCCTCCATCTCGGTGAGCATGAAGTTGGTCGTGCCGTTGACGATCCCGAGCACGCGGTGCACGTTCGTGACGACGAGCGACTCGCGCAGCACCTTGATCACCGGGATCGCCGCGCATACGCTCGCCTCGAAGCGCAGCTGCACGCCCGCGCCCGAGGCCGCGTCGAAGAGCTCGGCGCCGCGCTGCGCGACGAGCTGCTTGTTCGCGGTCACGACGTGCTTGCCGCCGCCGGAGCAGCTCGAGCACGTGCTCGCCGGCCGGCTCGACGCCGCCCATCACCTCGGCGACGACCGCGATCTCGGGTCGTCGAGGATCTCGCGCACGTCGGTCGTCAGCACGCCGTCGGGCGCGGGGAAGGTCCGCTCCTTGTCGGTCTGCGCACGAGCGCCTTCACGACGCGCAGCCGGTGGCCGGTCGCGCGCTCGATGTCGTCTGCCTGCTCGTTCAGCAGTCGGTTGACGGCGGCGCCGACCGTGCCGTACCCGAGCAGGGCGACCGGGACGTCAACCGACGCCATGCGCTCCCTGGAGCGCGGTTCGCGTCTCGCCGAGCGCGCGAAGGCGCGTCCCGACCTGCTCGACCTCGGTCTGCTCGAGCTTCTTCCGCGCCTCGGCGAGGCTCGGGCTGCCGTTGTCCATCTCGGCGATCCACTCCTTCGCGAACGAGCCGTCCTGGATCGCGGTCAGCGCCTTCTTCATGTTCGCCTTCACGTCCGCGCGTGACCACGCGCGGGCCGACGGCGATCGAGCCGTACTCGGCCGTGTCGGAGATCGAGTAGTGCATCCGCTCGATCCCGCCCTCGAAGATCAGGTCGACGATCAGCTTCACCTCGTGGACGCACTCGTAGTAGGCGATCTCCGGCGCGTAGCCCGCCTCGACGAGGGTCTCGAACCCGGCCTGGATCAGCTGGGTGAGCCCGCCGCAGAGCACGGCCTGCTCGCCGAAGAGGTCGGTCTCGGTCTCCTCGGCGAAGGTCGTCTCGAGGATCCCGGCGCGGGCGGCGCCGATGCCGGCGGCGTAGGCGAGCGCGATCTCGCGCGCGTTGCCGGTCGCGTCCTGGGCCACCGCGATCAGCGCCGGAGTGCCGTAGCCCTCCTCGTAGAGCCGCCGCACGATGTGCCCGGGGCCTTTCGGCGCGACCATGATCATGTCGACCCCCTCGGGGAACTCGATACGGCCGTAGTGAACCGAGAAGCCGTGCGCGAACAGCACTGCCGCGCCCGGCGTCGAGGTTCGGGGCGATCTCGTCGCGGAAGAGCGCGGCCTGGGGGCCGTCCGGCACGAGCACTGCGACGACCTGCGCACCCTTCACCGCGTCTGCCACGTCACGGACGGGGAGCCCGGCCTCCTCGGCGGCGCGGCGCGAGGTGCTTTCCGGCTTCAGCCCGACGACGACCTCGACACCCGAGTCGGCGAGGTTGAGCGCATGCGCGTGACCCTGGCTCCCGTACCCGATCACGGCGACCTTCCCCGTGAGGAGACCGACGTCGCCGGTCTTGATGACTTCTTTCACTGGATTCCCTTTCGCTTACGAGACGGCCGCGGTGCTCGACCGCGCTGGACGTGGGCCGGGGCGGCGAAGGCCGATCCGGCCGGTACGGGCGAGCTCGCGGACACCGTGGGGGCGCACGAGCTCCTCGAAGGCGTCGAGCTCCTCGGGCCTGCCCGACGATCTCGAACGTGAGCGCCTCGCGGCCGATGTCCGCGACGCGGGCGCCGAAGACCTCGCCGAGCGCGATCAGCTCGGCGCGCTTGTCGGGCGGAGCGCCGACGGTGATCAGCGCGAGCTCGCGCTCGACCGACTCCCCGGGCCGCAGCTCGACGACCCGCAGGACGTTCACGAGCTTGTGCATCTGCTTCTCGATCTGCTCGAGCGAGTGCTCGGAGCAGTCGACGCGCAGGGTCAGCCGCGAGATGTCGGGCCGCTCGGTCGGGCCCGACGGCGAGGCTCTGGATGTTGTAGCCGCGCCGCGCGAACATCTGCGAGACGCGTGCGAGCGCACCCGGCTTGTTCTCGAGCTCTACCGAGACCGTGTGGTGGGACTCACCACCGGCTTGGATGCTCATCCCGATCCTCTCGCCGAGGGCTCCTCATCGGGCATCTCGAGGATGTCCACGGACGCGGCGCCCGCAGGAACCATCGGGTAGCAGTTCTCGTTCGGGTCGACGCGGGCATCGACGACGGCGGTGCGGCCGCAGTCGAGCGCGGCTTCGAGTGTCGAGTCGAGGTCGTCCTCGTTGTCGACCATGAAGCCCGCCCCGCCGAGCGCCTCGGCAAGCTGCGCGTAGTCGGGCACCTGCTTCGTGAGGTGCGTCTCTGCGTAGCGCTCGGCATAGAAGAGCTCCTGCCACTGGCGTACCATCCCGAGCCAGCCGTTGTTGATGATCACGACGACGATCGGCAGCCGCTCGAGCGCCGCGGTCGTGAGCTCCTGGCAGGTCATCTGGAAGCACCCGTCGCCGTCGATGCAGACGACCGTCGCATCGGGCCTCGCCGCCTTCGCACCGACCGCTGCAGGGACGCCGTAGCCCATCGTCCCGAGCCCGCCCGAGGTGATGAACGTCCGCGGCTTCTGACACTCGACGTACTGCATCGCCCACATCTGGTGCTGGCCGACGCCGGTCGTCCAGATGTGGTCGCCCGCGCGCTCCGCGGTCAGGTCGCGGAGCCGCTCGATCACCGTCTGCGGCTTGAGCACCCCGTCGGCCTTGCGGTACTTGTACGGGTAGAGCGCCTTCCATTCCTCGATCTGGGCGTGCCAGGCCGTGCGATCGGTGCGCCTCTCGGCCTCGAGCGCCTTTACCTCGCGGGTCAGCTGCGAGATCGCGAGCTTGAGCGGGCCGACGACCGGGATGTCCGCCGTGCGGATCTTCCCCACCTCGGCGGCATCGATGTCGAAGTGGATCACCTTCGCGCCGGGCGCGAAGGCCGAGACCTTGCCCGTGACCCGGTCGTCGAAGCGGGTGCCGACGGCGATGATCAGGTCGGACTTGTTGAGCGCCCAGTTGGCGTACTTCGAGCCGTGCATCCCGGGCGCGCCGTAGTTCAGCGGGTGGGAGTCGGGAAGGCAGCCCTTGCCCATCAGCGTCACGACAGCCGGGAGCCGCGCCGCCTCGACGAGCGCGAGCAGCTCCGCGGAGGCCTCGGCGTTGATCACGCCGCCGCCTGCGTACACGATCGGCTGCTGCGACTCGGAGATCGCGATCGCGGCCTCGCGAACCTGACGCTCGTGCACCTTGGTCGGCGGCCGCCAGCCGGGCAGGTCGGGCTCGCTCGGGTACGAGAAGTCGAGCTCGGCCTCCTGCGCGTCCTTCGCAACGTCGATCAGCACCGGCCCCGGACGGCCGGACGTGGCGACGTGAAAGGCGTTCTTCATCGCCTGCGGCAGCTCGCGTGCGTCCTGCACGAGCCAGGAGTGCTTCACGATCGGCATCGTGATCCCGGTTGCGTCGGTCTCCTGGAAGGCGTCGGTGCCGATGAGGCTCGACTTCACCTGGCCCGTGATGCAGACGAGCGGGGTCGAGTCCATCCAGGCATCGGCGATCGCCGTCACGAGGTTCGTCGCTCCCGGGCCGGAGGTCGCGACGGCGACGCCGGGCCTGCCCGAGGCACGCGCGTAGCCCTCGGCCATGTGGCCGGCGCCCTGCTCGTGACGCGCGAGGATGTGCCGCACGGTCGTGCCGCGCGCGATCGCGTCGTAGGTCGGAAGGATCGCCCCGCCGGGGATCCCGAACATCACGTCGACGCCTTCTGCCTCGAGCGAGCGCAGGATGGCGTCGCTGCCGAGCATTTTCGTCATCTCTCGCCCTTTCTCGATGGTTCTCGTGTACTCAGTCCCGGTGATCCTGTCACGGTCATTCGGTGAATCCTTTCCCGCTTCTCGGTGCGTCGTGACGCTTTCAGCTGTCCCACGGCCCGGTGTTCGACGCACCTCTTCCGTCTCGAGGTCGGCGTGTGCGGCGTCTGTGGCCGCGTGAGCAAAATCTCCCCCCTAACGGGGGAGAATGAGGATCGTCACCACGAACATCCCCGAGAACGGGGACGGCGTAAGCGTACCGGTGACGATCGGGGAGCTCATCGTGCTGAAATCAGTCTGCCCGTCGGTGTTTGCCGTGTCAAACAGAGCTGCACTCTCGAAGCAGAGCTGCACTGTCGAAGCTGAACGGGTGAAACCGAGCGGTCAGACGCGAAGGGCGCGGCGATCCACGTGCTCGTGGTCGTGGTCGTCGATCAGCCAGCTATGGCCGAAGCCGCGCATCGCCTCGATGATCGGCAGCAGCGCGTCGCCCTTGTCGGTGAGGTGGTACTCGACCCGCGGCGGCGACTCGGGATAGCTGTGACGCTCGACGATTCCCTGGCCCTCGAGCATGTGCAGCCGCTCCGAGAGCGTGCGAGGGCTGATTCCCGGGCAGGCGTGCTCGAGCTCGGTGAAGCGGCGCGGCCCTTCGGAGAGGTCGTGGACGAGAAGGGCGGTCCACTTCGATCCGATCAGGTCGGAGGTCGCAGCGACGGCGCAGCAGCTTCCGTCGTGGACCTCGTTCATCCTGCGCGCAGCCATCCCCTGCAGTCTAGCGTGCCTGCCGGCCGAAAGCCACCCCGTAGTGGCCAATTTTCCGCAGAGCTGTGTATTTCTTACCAATCGGAAAGTATTATTCCTTTCCGATCGGGAAGTATTGGCTCGAACGCACAGCAGGCCGAGGTTCGACCGGAGAGATTCAGCAACTTCTAACCCTCGTCTTACCCGGCTCTAAGACTGCTCGTCCAGGATCAATTCCATTGTGACGCAGGCCACCACGCACCCTCCGACGCGCGGCTTGCATCACGTGCAGCGCCCGGCTTGCCGGGCGCTGCGATCTCTCCTCACCCGCCCGCGGGCGAGCTGCCGTCCCGCAGCTCGCCCGCACCCTCCTTGCAGGTCGCAGTGGCTGCCCGGGCCGCTCGCCTCGCCGCACGGTGCCGCGGCGGCGACGGCCCGGACAACCACTGCCATTCGGTGAGCACTGCCGCCGCAAGCGGCTTCGCGACTGAGGACTTCCCTTTCCGGCCCCGAACCTCCACCATAACGGGGATGGCGATTCTTGTTGTCGACGACGACCGGGCCGTACGCGACGCGTTGCGCCGTGCGCTGACCATGCAGGGATACGACGTCGAGCTCGCCGTCGACGGCGAGGAGGCGCTGCTGCGGCTGCGCTCGAACGTCAACGCGTTCGAGCTGGCAATCGTCGACATCCTGATGCCGAGGCTCGACGGCCTCGAGCTCACGCGCCGGCTCCGTACCGACGGCAACCGGGTCCCGATCCTCATGCTGACCGCGCGCGACCAGGTCGCCGACCGGGTTGCGGGGCTCGAGGCCGGCGCGGACGACTACCTCGTGAAGCCCTTCGCGCTCGAGGAGCTCGTCGCCCGAGTGCGGGCGCTGCTCCGCCGGCTCGGCTCCGACGACGAGCCGACGGTGCTCGAGTTTGCAGACCTCGAGCTGAACACCGGCACCCGTGAGGTGACCCGCGACGGCGAGGAGCTCACGCTGACCCGGACCGAGTTCGCCCTGCTCGAGCTCTTTCTGCGCAACCCGAAGCAGGTGCTGACGCGCTCGGTGATCTTCGACCGCGTCTGGGGCTACGACTTCGGCTACGGATCGAACTCGCTCGACGTGTACATCAGCTACCTGCGCAAGAAGACCGAGGCGGGCGGGCGCTCCCGCCTGATCCACACGGTGCGCGGCGTCGGCTACGCGCTCCGCGAACAGTGACCATTCGCGCCAGGCTGGCGCTCGGGTCGGCGGCGGCGGTCGCGATCGCGATCGTGCTCGCCTCGATGGCGGTCTACTTCCTCGTCCAGAAAGAGCTTCGAGCCCAGGTCGACTCGAACCTCAGAGCCGAAGCCGCGCAGATCG
Source organism: uncultured Actinomycetota bacterium (assembly GCA_963766565.1). GTDB lineage: Bacteria > Actinomycetota > Thermoleophilia > Gaiellales > Gaiellaceae > PALSA-600. The sequence goes on along the minus strand of CAVYAQ010000002.1, from coordinate 1,063,756 downwards.
CGGGCGGCGCGCGCTTCACGACCTATCTCGCCTACGAGCCGAACATCTACGAGATCGACCTGCCCGCTCCGCTCTTCAGCGGCTACTTCCAGCTCGTCGACCGGCGTGGGAACATCTACATCCCGAACGGCTACGTCTCGCCGAAGCCGCGGCTCGCGGTCACCTCGCGCGTCCAGCAGGTCGCGAACGGCAAGCGGCCGGAGTTCTTCTACGACACGCGGCTCCAGGGCGAAGACACGCGCGTCCTCACGATGCCGGCGACGACGCTGCCCCCGGTCGCGATCCAGGTCGTGGGGCAGCTCTCGGGTGTGGACAACGAGCTCGCCCGCATCAGGCTCTGGCTGTTCCTGCTCGCGTGTACCGGGATCGGGATCGCCGCCGTCGCCGGATTCCTGGTCGCACGCGCCACGCTGCGCCCGCTGCGCGAACTGAGCGAGACCGCGGAGCGCGTTCGTGCGACCCGCGACCTGAGCGAGCGGATCGCGGTCGAGGGCACCGACGAGATCGGGGCGCTCGCCTCCACCTTCAACGCAATGCTCGAGTCGCTGGACGAGGCGTCGCAAAGGCAGCGGCAGCTGGTGCAGGACGCCTCGCACGAGCTGCGCACGCCGCTGACGAGCCTGCGGACGAACATCGAGGTGCTCGCGATGGGGGACCGGCTGCCTGCGGGGGAGCGCAAGCAGCTCCTCGAAGACGTCGTCGCCCAGCTCGGCGAGATGACGGAGCTGATCGGCGAGCTCACCCAGCTTGCGCGCGGCGAGGAGCAGGCCGAGTCGCTCGAGGACGTCCGGCTCGATCTCGTCACCGAAGAGGCGATCAAGCGCGCGACGCGCAATCATCCCGACGTCCCGATCGAGGCCGAGCTCGAGCCGACGAGCATGGTCGGTCAGCCGGCAAGTCTCGAGCGGGCGATCACGAACCTGCTCGACAACGCCGCGAAGTGGAGCCCCGGCAACTCGCCGGTCGAGGTGCGCCTGCGCGGCAGCGAGCTGACCGTTCGCGACCACGGCCCGGGGATCGCGGCCGAGGATGTCCCACACGTGTTCGAGCGCTTCTACCGCGCGACGTCGGCGCGCAGCATGCCCGGCTCGGGCCTCGGCCTCGCGATCGTCCGCCAGGTCGCAGAGAGCCACCACGGCACGATCAGCGCCGAGACGGCGCCCGGAGGCGGCACGCTGATGCGGCTGCGCCTCGAGAGCGCCGTTCCGGCCCAGGCGGACGCCTCCTCGGCGGCGTCGGAGCACGTCGGTGTTTCCGACGGCTGAGACTCGGTGCTTTCTTAGCGCAGATTTAGGCTCCGCTGGTCGAATGGCCGGGTCGATGTCCGTGCAGGCCCCGAGCAGGCGCAGGACCATCGTGGTGGCTGTGCTGGCGGTCACGGCGGCGGTCGCATCCGCATTCGCGGGGACCACGGCGCATGCCGGAGGGCTGACGTTCGCAGCGCTCCGGTCTGCGGACACGAGCGCAAGCGCGAACTGGGCCGGCTACGTCGTCACGCAGAGCGGAACGACCTATACGAGCGTCACCGCGACCTGGAAGGAGCCGAAGGTGAGCTGCGGCGCCACGGACGCCGGCGAGTCCTCCGCGTTCTGGGTCGGCCTCGGCGGCTCCTCGGAAACCTCCCAGGCGCTCGAACAGGTCGGCACGTCGGCCGACTGCAACGCGACGAGGGGCATCCCGACCTACTACGCCTGGTACGAGCTCGTCCCGGCCAACTCGGTGACGACGAAGCTCGCCGTCCATCCCGGCGACATGATCACCACCTCGGTCAACGTCCTCGGCGGGACGACGATCGAGCTCCAGGTGAAGAATCGCACCCGCCACACGTCGTTCACGACGAACCTTCCCTATGCGACTCCGGATCTGAGCTCGGCGGAGTGGATCGCCGAGGCGCCGTCGGCCTGTAACGACTACCGCTGCAGCCAGATCCCGCTCTCGAACTTCGGCACCGTCTCGTTCTCGAAGATCGCCGCGATCGGAAACAGCGTCGGCGGCACGCTGACCGCGAACCCGGGCTGGACGAGCACCGCGATCTCGCTCGTCCCGGACGGGAGCGGCCGGGGCTACTTCCCCGGCCCCGATCGCTTCGCCGGGCGCGTGAGCTCGACCGCGGGCGCGGTCCCCGGCGCCGCCTCGAGCGACGGCAGGAGCTTCGCGGTGCAGTACACGGCGAACTCCGGCACCGGCTCCTAGCTCCGCCGCCGGCGCTCGACGCCACCGACCGCGGGCCGCGCGGGCTCCGTCGGCCAAGCGAGCTCGGACCTGGCCCCGGAAGCAAGTGCCCATACGGCCATGGCCTCCCGAGCCACGGCCCGGGACAGTCCCCGGACACGTCCTGCGAAGACGTGGCTCGGCAGGTCACCGCCGAACCCGCCGACGCCGCCGTGGAGACGTGCGGGCAGTGTCCCCGCCACGACCTGGCCGGGGCCTCGCGCGGCCATGGCCTCCCGAGCCACGGCCGGGGACTGTCCCTAGACACGCCCTGCGGAGACGTGGCTCGGGAGGTCACCGCGCGCATGGGCTTCCCCGGCGGTGTCCGCCGAAGCGGGCTCGTCTCGATCGATCGGGTCGAGCGCCCGTCGACCCTCGGAGCGGAGGCCGCCCCCGGGGCTCAGCCGGTTGTCGTCGTCGCCGAGCCGCTCGAGGGGAGCTGCTTCTGGCAGGCGGCGATCGCGGCAGCGGTCTTCGACGAGCTCTGGCCGCCGCTAGCGCCAGGCTGGACGCCGTGGGACTTGAGGCACGCCTGGAACTTCGCAAACGTGCCCGAAGGTGCGCCACCCGCTGCGGAGCCGCCGGCGCCCGTTGCGCCGCCGCCGAAGCCGCCGCCGCCGAAGTTCCCGCCGTTCGGAAGGAGGCTGCGACAGGCCGCAAGCGCCGTCTGGAAGGCCGGCGAGGTCCTGTCGGCGCCGGCTCCGGCCGCAACGCCGTGCTTGGTGAGGCACTGCTCGAACTTCTGGAACTGCGGATTGTTCGCGAACCCGCCGGGGCCGCCCGGGCCGCCGCGTCCCGCGCCAAAGCCGCCCGCGGGCCTCAGGCTCGCGCAGGCCGTGAATGCCTTCTGCTGCGCCGCCGTGCGCTGCGGACGGCCGCGGCCGAACCGGCCTGCACCGGCTCCACCCGATGCGCCCGTCGCCCCGGTCGAGCCGGTCGCGCCCGACGCGCCGCCCCTCCCGCGGCCGAAGAACCCGAAGCCACCGCCACCCGGGCCGCCGCCCTGGCCGACCGTGACGCCGTGCGACTCGAGGCAGCTCGTGTAGGCGGCGAAGCCGGCGCCCCCTGCGCCCGTCGCACCCGCAGCGCCCGTCGCACCGGTGGTGCCCGTCCCACCGGTGGTGCCCGCCGCCGCCGGCGTCGTGCCGGTCGAGGCGGAGCTCGACCCGCAGGCCGAGACGACGAGGACGCAGGCGACCCCGAGCAGGCCGGCGGCGAACGCCAGGCCGGTCCGGCGGGAACCCTTTGCGAAGACCCCTCTCATACCTGCGCCAAGGTGACAGACGAAACTAAACGCCGGTTTAGAACCGCGGCGGGACGCGAGGTCACCCTATCCACCACTCGCCCCTCCCCTGCCGGCGCCGCCGAAGCGGCCCCCGCCGAAGCCGCCGCCGCCCGCCGAGACACCGGGGGCCGTCGCCGAGACCGACGAGGCGGCGACATTGCCGTTCCCGCTCGTCGAGCCCTGGACGATGACCGTATCCCCGGGCCGGAGCCCGCTTGCGGGGGCCTTGGCGTTGCGCGTGATCGTCGTCGAAGGCCCGAGCGTCACCTTCACGAGCGAGCCGGTGGAACTCAGCACGTACAGCGTCGAGCCGTCCACGACCGAGACCGTCCCGACCGCCGCCGCGCTCGAGCCGCCGAACCCGGCGAACCCGGCCGCGCCGGCCGCGCCCGTCGCCCCGGCCGCGCCCGTTGCCCCGGTGGCGCCGGTCGCCCCGGCCCCGCGCAGCCGCGCCGCAAAAGCCGATGCCAGCGACGCATTGCCCGACCCGGAGCCACCGCTTCGCTTTTGCAGCGTCGCGCCGCCCCAGAAGCCCGCGGCCACGAGTAGGACTCCGATCAGAAGGGCCATCGGCACCGCGAGCCGGATCCCCTTCGCGGGCCCGCGGACAGCCCATTCGTCATCGCCGTCGTCTGGCGGAAGCCCTGGGACCTCGTCGATCACGGGCGGCAGCGAGTGCGTCGTCTCCTCGGAGCTCATTCGTAGCGCAGGGCGTCGATCGGCCGCAGCGAGGCGGCCCGGTTTGCCGGATAGAGGCCGAAGAAGACGCCGACCGCGATCGCGATCCCGAAGGCGAGCGGGATCGAGTAGCCGGCGATCACCGGCTTCACGCCCTCGATCGTGAAGTGCGTCCCGATCACGCCGACGAGCACTCCCGCGGCGCCGCCGATCAGCGACAGGAGCACAGCCTCGGACAGGAACTGCCCGAGGATCGCCGACTTCGGCGCGCCCACCGCCTTACGGATCCCGATCTCGCGCGTGCGCTCGGTGACCGTGACGAGCATGATGTTCATCACGCCGATCCCCCCGACGAGCAGGGAGATGGCCGCGACGGCTCCGAGAAGCGTCGTGAAGGTGCTCGAGGTCGACTGTGCGGTCGAGATCAGGCTTCCCTGATTGATGATCGAGAAGGGCAGATCGGCCACGGTCGTGCCGTTCTCGTTCGCGAGGATCGTCTCGACCTCGGAGGCGGCATCGTTGAGCTTGGCGGTCGACTTGGCCTGGACGAGGAGCTCGCTGAACGACGCCGACTCGCCCGTGAGCTCGTCCTGCACCGCGGTGTAGGGCGCGATCACGACGCTGTCTTGATTCGTCACCCCGCTCGCGCCCTTCTCGGCCAGCACCCCGACGATCTCGAAGCTCGACGAGCCGAGGCGGATCGTCTGGCCGAGAGGGTTCTGGCCGGTCGTGAATAGGTTGCTGAGCACCGTCTGGCCGACGAGCGCGACGCGGCGGCGGTTCGCGATGTCGGCCGAGCTGATCGGGCTCCCCGCCTCGAGCGAATAGCCCTCGGCCGGGAGGTAGGCCGGCGTCGTGCCGACCACGGACGTCGAGTAGCTCGCGGCCCCGTAGGTCGCGGTCTCGGTCGTCGAGACGACCGGTGAGACGGATTCGACGTCCGGCGCCTGGCTCGGATCCTCGATCGCGTCGACAGATTGCTGCGTGAGCGAGGCGCTCTGGGACTGCGTGCCCGTCGTCGCGGGCCCGCGACCGAAGCGGCCGCGGCCGAGGACCGTGATCGTGTTCGTGCCGAGCGCCTTGATCCGGTTCTGCACCGCCTGCGACGATCCCGTGCCGACGGCGAGCAGGATGATCACCGCGGCGACGCCGATCATCACGCCGAGCACGGTCAGCAGCGAGCGCAGCTTGTTCGCCGTTGCGCCGCGCCAGGCGACCCTGATCGTGTCGAGCCCGTTCACGAGGCGGCCGACCTCGAGCGGACGACATCGAGCCCCGGCGGAAGCGCCACAACCGGGACCCGGCGCACGTCTTCCACGATCAGCCCGTCGCGCAGCCGGACCGTGCGCTTGGCGTACGCGGCGATGTCCTCCTCGTGCGTGATCAGAACGATAGTTCGCCCGCCCGCGTTGAAGCGGCTGAACATGTCCATGATCTCGTCGCTCGTCGCCGTGTCGAGGTTGCCGGTCGGCTCGTCGGCGAGGACGAGCGCCGGGCTCGAGATGATCGCGCGCGCGAGGGCGACACGTTGCTGCTGGCCGCCGGAGAGCTCGCTCGGGAAGTGGCGGCTTCGGTCAGAGAGCCCGACCGCTGCGAGCGCGTTCTCTGCGAGCCGTCGGCGCTCGCGGGATTTGATGCCCGCATAGAGCAGCGGCAGCTCGACGTTCGCAAGCGCGGTCGTCCGCGGGATCAGGTTGAACGCCTGGAAGACGAAGCCGATCTTCCGGTTGCGGATCCGCGACAGCGCGGCCTCGTCGAGGGTGCGCACGTCGATCCCGTCGAGGAAGAACTGTCCCCGGGTCGGCACGTCCAGGCAGCCGATGATGTTCATGAGGGTTGACTTGCCCGACCCGGACTGGCCCATGATCGCAACGAAGTCACCGCGCTCGACGACGAGCGAGACGCCGCGGAGCGCGTTCACCTCGACATCGCCCATCTCATAGGTCTTCGCCACGCGGCGAAGCGCAATCACCGGGTGCTCCGAGCCCGCCGGGTGAACGGTCATCCCCCCCGCCCGAAGCCGCCGCCGCCGAACCCGCCGCCGCCGAAGATCGCCGCTCCGGCCCCGCCCGCGCCGGTACCCGTGCCCGTTGCAGTCGGAGTCACGACCGTGACCGTCGGGATCGCGACGAGATCGCCTGCAGAGACACCGCTCACGATCTCGGTCGAGGAGTCGCCCACGAGCCCGGTCTGGATCCGCGTGACGGTCGTCTTGCCGTTCGCCACGAGCTGGACGGTGGAGACCGTGCCGGTCGTCGTGACCGCCGAGCTCGGCAGCTCGAGCACGTGGTCACGGGTCTCGGTCACGACTGCGACGTTTGCGGTCATCCCCTCCTTCACGTCCGCCGGTGGGTTGACGAACGCGATCGTCGCGTTGTAGGTGACGACGTTGCTGACGACGGTAGAGGTGCTCGAGACGTCCGTGACCTTGCCGGCGACCTCGATGTCCGGAAGCGCCGGGAACGTGATCGTCGCGGGCTGACCGACGGCGAGCTTCGTGGCGTCGGCCTCGGCGAAGCCCGAGACGACCTCGAGCTTGCGCAGCGTCTCGATCGTGGCGAAGGGCGTGGAGCTCGACGAGCTGCTCCCGGATCCCGTTCCGCTCACCGTGCCGGTGTCGGCCCCGGCCCCCGCGCCCGTGCCGGTGTCCGAGGAGCTCGAGGCGTTCGCCGCGCCCTTGCTCACGGAGGACCCGCCCCCGCCGACCGTGTCCCCGACCGAGTAGTTGACGGCGGTGACGGTGCCCGAGACCGGGGCGTGCAGGACTGTGTCGGCGAGCGCCTTCTGGTCGGCTGTCACGGTCGCCTGCGCCTGGGTGACCGCCGCCTTGTCCTGCGCGATCGTCGTCTCGGAGGGCGTCTCGTTCTCGGTGATCGTCGCCTGCGTGCTCGCCAGGTTCGCCTCGGCGGCCGCGACCGTCTGCTGCTGCGCCGTCACGGCCTGCTCGGCAGCGGTGATCGCAGCCCGGTCCGCGACGCACGAGCTGGCCGAGGTCTTCATCACCTGGCCGAGCCCGGTGGCCGCGCCGGAGCCGTTGCTCGCGACGAGGCGGAAGAGGTAGGCGGTGTCGGGCTTCAGACCGCCGACCTGCGCCGAGACCTGAGTGGCCGTCGTCGAGGAGCCTGCGTCCTCGGTCGGCGTGCGCTTGCCGTAGGCCATGGTCGTCCCGTAATCGAAGTAGTAGGCCGTGCCGCTGCCGTTGGGGTCGACGATCCCGTTCAGGGTTGCGGTCGTCGTCAGCAGGTTCGAGGCGGTGCCCGTCGTCACCGACGGCGGCGCAGCGGCAAGCGTCGCGAACGACGCTGTGGCGCCCGTGCCTGTCCCCCCGGAGCTCGAAGCCACGAGCCGGAAGAAGTAGATGCGGCCGGGCGAGAGCCCGGTCAGGTTCGCGGTTACAGCCACTGGACTCGTCCCCGAGCCGGCACCGACCTTGCCGGTCCTCGAGCCGAGCGACGAGGCCGAGGTGCCGTACTCGAACCGGTAGCTCGTCGCCGCTCCTGCCGGGTCGACGCTGCCCGAGAGGGACGCCGACTTCGAGGCGACGGCCGACGCCTGGCCCGTCGCGACCGAAGGAGCGGAGCTCTTCGCTGCGGTCGAGCCGGCAGCCGTAGTCGTGCCCGTCGTGCCCGTCGTGCCCGTGGCGCCGGTCGTTCCGCTTCCGCCGGCTGTCGACGCCTGGCTCGATGCACCGGTCGCACCGCTCTCGCCGGTGGGGCCGGCCGCCGTTTGAATCTCGAGCCCGTTCCGCGTCCCCTCCTGCGAGCCCGTTGCCGACGGCGTCTGCGCGGTTCCCGTCGAGTCCGCCGAGGCGCCGGTCGCGGTGCTCTGGCTATTCGACGTGCTCGACGCGGTCGAGAAGCTCGACTGATTCGCCGAGCTCGAAGCGGAGCCGGAGCCCGTGCCCGAGCCCGTGCTCGCCGAGGTCGACCCGGCCGGCGGGCAGCCGAGCGCCTCGTCGACCTCGAGCTGCTTCGTCGCCGCGGTCACCGCTTGCTCGTCGGTCGTCAGCTGCGACTGCGCGGCCGACACCTCGGCTTCGGCCTGCTGGAGGCTCGAGCTGTTCGTCGCCTTGTCGGCGGCCGTCGGCCCGGCCTCGGCGGCAGCAAGGGCGCTCTCGGCCTGCGTGAGCGTCGCCTGCGAAGCCTCGAGCGAAGCCTCGGCCGTCGTCGGGTCGAGCTTCGCCATCACCTGCCCCGCGCGCACCTGGTCGCCGACGGCGACATGCACCTCGCTCAGCGTCCCGCTCGTACCGAAGTCGGCCGAGGCGGACGTTGCCACGCTCACGTTCCCGGATGCACTCACACTCGACTGGACGGTGCCATAAGCGACGGTCGCCGTCCGCTGCGCCGCCGAGCTCGACGTGGTGCCGCCGAGGAATCCGTAGACCGAGTCGAGCCCGAACACGATTGCGATCGCCGCCACGAGCCCCAGTGCTCCGTAGAGCAGCGCCGGACGGCGCCGGATCCCCCGCGCCTTCTCAGCCACGGGCGCTCACCCCAACGAGAACGAGGCAGCAGGTCGAGCCGCGCTGCAGATACCCCCGGTCCTTCACTGCCGAGAGCAAACCAGGCGAGGCTAAACGCCGGTTAAGAGGTTGCTGTGGCGCCCCTGGGAACACAGACGGCGCCGACGTTGTCGGAGACCGAGACATCGGCCAGGGCGACACTTCCGAGACGTGTGCCCAACGACCCCTGGAGGCTCGAGAGGTCGCCTGGAATCGGGGAAGAGGTGGGAGCCGTGACCGAGACGTCGGCATATCCGTTCGCGGGGACGCAGACGTGGAGCGCATTCACGAAGGTCGTACCCGCGTTCGAGGCGACGCCGCGATAGACGCCCTCGTTCGAGCGGACGCTGAACGGCCGGCGGACGACGTCGGACGGGGCCCAGACCTGGAGGCTCAGGGTGTGGATCCTCGGTCGGGTCTCACCAGGCGTCGGGAAGACACGGATGACCGCGGGCCGCTTCGGCTTCAGCCAGCCGTCGTCGTAGGCGCCGAAGGTCAGAAACGAGGCCCGCCAGGGCATGTCGGCGTCGATCAGTTCCGCCGGGCCGGTCACGTTCTGCACGTTGCCCGCGAGCTGGAACCGGCTGTCGTTGAGGCTCTGGACGGCATACCTCGTCGGCGAGATGCCCGCGCGGCCGGTGGTCGGGTCGAACCCGAGCGTCAGCTTCGGGAACCAGATCCCCGTGAACGAGTACGGCGCCGTCGTGGGGAACTCTGCATCCCGCTCCACGGACTTGTTCCAGAACTCGAGGTCGCGCCAGTATCTGAGCGTCACGAAGTAATCGGTGCTGACGTGATACGGGATGATCGTGACGTTCTTACCGCGGCCGACGGTCGCATCGAGCCATTCGAGCTCGGGCGGGATCGGCGCGGTGAGCGGCCGCGACGAATATCCGCTCGTGCGGAAGAGTCGCACGAAGACGTATCCGGTCTGGGCAAAGAGCAGACAGACGCTGAGCACGATCAACACCGGCCCGAGCGCTCGCCGGCTTGCGACCCGTAACCCGGCGAGCGCGAAGAGCGCCGTCAGCGCGATCGCCGCGGCGACGAGGCCCGCCTGAAGCGCCCTGATCGAGCCCAGCACCTCGAGCAGGGGGTGGTAGAAGATCGAGTCGGGGGAGTCGGGGTCGATCCGGCCCGTCCACGTGAACGCCGGCTGGAGCCGCAGCGCGAATCCCGCGCAGACGAGGGCGAGCGGAAGCAGGAGCGACCACCGCGGCCACCTCCGGTCGAGCACGGCGCAGGCAAACCCGAGCAGCACGACCGGGACGAGGTAGAAGAGGTAGCGGTCGAGGGTCAACGTGCCGAGACCGGCGTCGTAGCGGGCCACCTCGACCGTGACCGCGACGACCGTCACCGAGCCGACCGCGGCGAACGATCGCGCGTCGAGGCTCGCTCTGCTCGGGGCGAAGCTGTTCGCGAGCAACCAGGCGAGGCCGGCGACGAACGGCAGGACCCCGAGCGTGAAGGCGGCCTGCGCGAAATGCCCGAGGACTTCGCGGGTGAGCCCCGGCGGCAGCACACCGGAGTGGATCTGCTCGCCGTACACGCTGAGGCTCGCGACCCGCCCCCCGGTCGCGAGAAAGACCAGACCTCCGACCGCGAGCAGCGCATAGGCAGCGGCCAGCATGCGGTGGCCCGTGACGGAGCGCCGGGCGGCGGCCCTGGCGCGTGCCGGCCACCTCTCGATCGAGGGAGCACCGAGCTCCGTGAGGAAGATCGCGGGCGGCGCGACGGCGACGAGCGCGACGAGCTCCGTGCGGGCGAGGAACGTCAGCGCGAGCGTCGCGAGCACGGCGAGATCTGCCCGCGCCGACGGAGAGGCGACGGTGCGCTGCAGCGCGAGCATCGCCCACACGAACACCGGGTAGGCGACCGTCTCGGTGAGCAGGAACGACGAGTAGATCAGCCAGGGGATCGCGATCGAGCCGACGGCGATCGCGAAGGCCACCCAGCTGCGCGCGGTGACCCGCCTCGCCAGCAGGAAGGCGGGGATACAGGCCGAGGTCATGAGCCATGCACCGAGGATGTGTGCCCGGTGAAGGTCAGTCGTGACGGCACCGTCCCTGAAGAGCGGCGCGATCAGCAGCGGATAGAGCTGGTCGAGGCTCGTGACCGACACGCCGTGGATACGCGGGAGCGGCGATCCGCTCCGCGCGATGCTGATCGCGAGCCGCTCGTACACGAGCTCGTCGGTCATCACGAACCAGTCGGTCACGCGGCCCGTGACCTGGCTGAGCGTCAGCGCCGAGACCAGCCAGAGCCCGACCGCCGCCGAGGTTCCGCGGTGCCGCCTCCAGGTCTTAGGCACTTCTTAGCCCACGTTCAGCCGTCACGAGCCCACGCCAGGGATCATGGGAGTGACCGGCGAAAGGACAGAAGAGGATGAGATCTTCACGGCGCGGGATTGCGCTGACAGTGGCAGGGGTACTCGGCGCGCTCGCTGCCGGCATCGGAATCGGGGCAGGAGTGTACGCCTCGCTCGCTCCGTCCGGCACCACGACCGTCGTGCAGCACATCGATGCGGGCGGCCAGATCGAGAACGCTGCTGCGACGCCGGCCGCCGATCTGTCGGTCGGAAGCATCTACGAGCACACGCGCCGGGGCGTCGTCGACATCACCGTCAGCGGCGCAAAAGAGCGCGCGGAGGGGTCCGGCTGGGAGTACGACTCGAAGGGCGACATCGTCACGAACGAGCACGTGGTCGCGGGGGCGACCTCGATCACCGCCACGCTGTGGAACGGTCGCAGCTACAAGGCACGCCTCGTAGCTGCAGACGACTCGACCGACCTCGCCGTGATCCGGATCTCGGCCCCTTCCTCGGCGCTGAAACCGCTCGCACTCGGCAACTCCGACGACGTCGAGGTCGGCGGCCCCGTCGTTGCGATCGGAAGCCCGTTCGGACTTCGGGAGACAGTGACGAGTGGGATCGTGAGCGCCCTCCACCGCTCGATCGACTCACCGAACGGCTTCACGATCTCGAACTCGATCCAGACCGACGCCCCGATCAACCACGGCAACTCGGGTGGCCCGCTCCTCGACGCTTCGGCGGATGTGATCGGCGTCAACTCGCAGATCCAGACCGAGTCGGGCGGCAGCGACGGCGTGGGTTTCGCGATCCCGTCGAACACCGTCCGCTCGATCGTCGGGCAGATCGTGGCCGGTAAGCCGATTGCGCACGCGTACTTCGGGGTTCAGGCCAGGAACTCGCGTTCACCGCTCGGCGCCGACCTGGCACAGATCCTGCCCGGAACCGGTGCGGCGAAGGCGGGCCTGACGGCGGGCGATGTTGTCACGAAGCTCGACGGGAAGACGATCTCCGGCGAGTCCGACCTGTCCGCGGTCATCGGCTCCAAGAAGCCCGGGGACACGATGAGCGTCACCTATGTCCGCGACGGCAAGACCGCCACCGTCACCGTGACGCTCGGCGCGCAGCCCTCCTGATCCGGCCGGCTATGGCGTCGCATTACAAGCTGATCGCAGGTGCCGTGGCAATCGCGGTGGTCGCGGGCGGCGGGGCGGCGATGGCCGCGCTCGAGTTGAGCTCGTCCAAGCCCGAAGCGGTCTCGACGGTGACGGCGCCGTTCGGCGGCGACATCAGCGGCTATGGAGTCGGCGGCGGCATGCTCGGCGGGCGCGGCCTCGGCGGAGGGCTCGGCCCGGGAGGACGGCACCTCCGGCGCCACGATTTCAACGGGCGCGACTTCTTCGGCTCGGGGGTGGGCGCGGCGGCGGCCTATCTCGGGATGCCCGTCTCAACTCTTCGCGACGAGCTCGCCGGCGGCCAGACACTCGCGACCCTCGCCGTTGCGCGAAAAAAAACGGCTGCGGGGGTTGAAGCAGCAATGCTCGCGGCGAGGAAGCACGCGCTCGACGCGCTCGTCGCCTCGGGCCGGCTGAGCCGGACGCAAGAGGTACGGATCGAAGCCGGGCTCGAAGCCCACGTGAAGGATGCAGTGGAGCGGGCCCGACCTGCGAGGCCGGCGGCCTCGAGCACCTGAGAACGCGCTAGGCCGCCGCTGCGGCTGGCTTTTCCCTCCTCTTGCCGCCGCCGGAGGTCTCGGCGACGATCTCCGCCGCGATCGCGAGCGCGATCTGTGCGGGCGAGCGGCCGCCGAGATCGAGCCCGGCAGGGCCGTGGATCCGGTCGAGGTCGCTCTCGGAGAAGCCGAGCTCGGCGAGGGCGGCGCGCCGGCGTTCCTGGGTGCGCTTCGCACCGATCGCGCCGACGTAACGGGCGTTCCGCTCGAGTGCCGCAGCGACCGCCGGGATGTCGAGCCGCTCCTCGTGCGAGAGCGTGACGACGACGGTGCGCTCGTCGATCCGGTCGGCCACCTCGTCGGGCCAGGCCTTGATCACCTCGTCGGCACTCGGGACCCGCTCGGGTGTCGCGAGCGCGGGGCGCGCATCGACGACCGTCGTCCGCCAGCCGAGATCGCGGCCGTAGGAGCAGAGGTGCTCGGCCGCCTCGGCCGCGCCGAAGATCATCACGTGCAGGGGCCCTTCGACGACCTCGGCGAAAATGCCGTCCTCGCGCAGGCCCGTGCTCTCGATCACGCCGGGCTCGAGGCGCTTCTCACCGGTTTCGGTGTTCGTGTAGAGCATGCCGTAGCCGTCCTCGTCGAGGAGGGCGCGCACCTCGCGCCACAGCTCGGGGTCGGCCTGCTCGACCCAGACGTCGATCTCGCCGCCGCAGGAGAGCCCGACCTCCCAGGCCTCGCCGTCGGTGACGCCGTAGTGGACCCGGCGCGCCTCCTCTCCGGCGAAGATCGAGCTCGCGCGCTCGACCACGTCTGCCTCGACGCAGCCGCCCGAGACGGAGCCGGTGAACCGGCCGCTCTGGCGGACGACCATCTTCGAGCCGGGCTGGCGTGGAGCCGAGCGGATCGTGTCGATTACGGTGGCGACGACGACCCTCTCCCCGGCCGCATCCGCCTCGTCGATCGCGTCGATGGTCTCGCGCATGGGCTTACGATACCCCGGTGGCCTGGAGCGGCGGGCCGATTTTCCCGCCCCGCTTCGAACGGCCGGCGGCACGCAGGGCCCGGGCGTACGCCTCCGACGCGGTGGCCCCGCCGGCCATCACCTCGCCGGTCGAGTGCATCTCAGGCCCCCGGGTCGCCGCCCCCGCGAACCGCTCAGCCGGGAACACTGCCTCCTTCGCCCAGGCGCGCGACGGCGCCGCACGCTCGGGCAGGTCGAGCCCCGCGAGGCTCTCCCCGAGGAGCAGCCTGACGGCGTGCTCGACGAGCGGGACGCCGGTCGCCTTCGCAACGAAGGGAACGGTGCGCGAGGCGCGCGGGTTCGCCTCGAGCACGTAGAGCTTCCCGCCGGTCACGGCGAGCTGGAGGTTGAGGAGACCGCGCGCCCCGAGACCGCCGGCGATCCGTGCGGCGACCTCGCGGATCTCGTCCTCGAGCGCCGGCAGCACGGAAGGCCCGGGGAGCACGCAGGCGGAGTCGCCCGAATGGACGCCGGTCGGCTCGATGTGCTCGAGCACGGCCGCGACCCAGGCCGTCTCGCCGTCGCAGAGCGCGTCGACGTCGAGCTCGAGCGCGCCGTCGAGATACCGATCGACGAGGCAGGGGCCTTCGACACGAAGCTCGTCGTCCGAGCGGGCGACGTGCATCCCGCGCCCACCGATCACGTAGTGCGGCCGGATCAGGACCGGATACCCGATGCGATGGGCGAGCTCGCGGGCCTGCTCGGCATTCTCCGCCACTCCCCACTCCGGTGCGAGCTCGCCGGCGAGCTGCGCAAAGCGCCCGCGATCCTCGGCGGCATCGATCGCGCCGAGCGGGTCGCCGAGCAGAGGCACCCCTGCCGCCGCGAGCGCCGGTGCGAGCCGGAGCGGCGTCTGCCCGCCGAACGAGACGGCGACCCCGAGCGGCTGCTCGAGCTCGCAGACCTCGAGTACGTTGCGCTCCACGAGCGGCTCCAGGTAGAGCCGGTCCGAGGTGTCGTAGTCGGTCGAGACCGTCTCGGGGTTCGAGTTCACGAGCACGGCCTCGTAGCCGAGCTTCCGCAGGGCCTGGGCCGCGTGAACGCAGCAGTAGTCGAACTCGATTGCCTGCCCGATCCGGTTCGGGCCGCCCCCGAGCACGATCACGGCGCGCTTTGACGGCTCGGGGCCCTCGTCCTCGCCCTCGTGGGTGACGTAGTAGTACGGCGTCCGTGCCTCGAACTCGCCGGCGCAGGAATCCACCGCAAGCCGCACCGGCTTGCCGTGGGACCTGGAGCCGGAGCTCGCGACCTCTCGGAGCCGATCTGCGAAGTAGGGGTGGATTCCGGGTAGCTCGAGCTCGCGCCTGGCGCACTCGAGCAGGAGGTCCCAGCGCTCGGCCATCGGCTCGGAGGCGCGCGCGACGAGCTCGGCGTCGCTTTCGGGAAACGCGACCGCCGGCACCTCGCGGCCTTCGAACGCCTTGATGAAGGCCTCGTCGAAGGTCCGCCCCAGGCCGAGCGCCTCGCCCACGGCCCTCATCTCCGCCCCGAGCCGGCGCGAGGCGCCGGGGAACTTCTCGAAGTCGAATCGCGGCGCCTTCACCGCGACGTAGTCGAGCGCGGGCTCGAACGCGGCCGTCGTCTTGCCGGTGATGTCGTTCGGCAGCTCGTCGAGCGTGAAGCCGACCGCGAGCAGCGCGGCGAGCTTCGCGATCGGGAACCCGGTCGCCTTGGAGGCGAGCGCCGAGGAGCGCGACACGCGCGGGTTCATCTCGATCACGCGGAACTCGCCGTTTGCCGGATGGACGGCGAACTGGACGTTGGCACCGCCGGTCGCGACGCCGACCGCCCGGGCGGTCGCGAACGCCGCCTCACGAAGCTGCTGGTAGAGGGGATCGGGAAGCGTCTGCTGCGGCGCGACCGTCCACGAGTCGCCCGTATGGACTCCCATCGGGTCGAGGTTCTCGATCGAGCAGACGACGACGGCGTTGCCGCGCGCGTCGCACATCACCTCGAGCTCGTGCTCCTGCCAGCCCGAGAGGTATTCCTCGACGAGCACCTGCCCGACCGGGCTCGCCGCGAGGCCCCTGGCGATCGTGGCTCGGAGCTCGTCGGCCGTCCAGGCGATGCCGCCGCCCGTGCCACCGAGGGTGAACGCCGGCCTGATGATCGCCGGGACGGGGAAGTCCACGTCCGTCGAGTGCGCGACGATGCTCCGCGGCGTCGGGATCCCGACGCCGTGAACCGTCTTTCGGAAGAGATCGCGATCCTCGGCGCGGTTGATCGCCTCGAGGTCGGCGCCGATCAACTCCACGCCGAGCGGGGCGAGCGCGATCGCGAGGTTCAGAGCGGTCTGGCCGCCAAGCGTCGGCAGGATCGCGTCGGGCCGCTCACGCTCGATCACCTCGGCGACCGTCTCGGGGTCGAGCGGCTCGAGGTAGGTCGCGTCGGCCCACTCGGGGTCGGTCATGATCGTCGCCGGGTTCGAGTTCACGAGGATCACACGGAAGCCCTCGCGGCGCAGCACCCGGCACGCCTGGGCGCCGGAGTAGTCGAACTCGCAGGCCTGGCCGATCCGGATCGGCCCGGAGCCGAGAATCAGGATCGAGCGAAGGTCGGTGCGCTTCGGCATGCGTCCGCCAGGCGGTCGAAGAAGGGGAGCGCGTCGAGCGGGCCCGGCGACGCCTCGGGGTGGAACTGCACGCTCTCGAACCCGTCGCCGCGAAGCCCCTCGCAGGTCTCGTCGTTCAGCGAGACGTGGGAGATGTCGCCCTCGGCGATCACGGCGAAACCGTGGTTCTGCACGGTGACGAGGACGCGGCCGGTCCGGACGTCGCGGACGGGATGGTTCGCGCCGCGATGGCCGAACGGGAGCTTGAAGGTCTTGTGCCCGAGCGCGAGGCCGAGCAGCTGATGGCCGAGGCAGACACCAAAGAGCGGCGCCCGGCCGAGAAGGCTGCGGATCGTCTCGACTTGGTCGTTGAGGACGGCGGGATCGCCCGGCCCATTGGCGATCAGCACGACCCGCGGCTCGGCCTCGAGGATCGCGTCTGCGTCCCACGAGCCGGGGACGATGTAGGCCTCGAGCCCGGCCGCGGCGAGCCGCCGCGGAATCGAGCGCTTGGAGCCGAGGTCGACCACGACGACCCGCGGCCCCGAGCCGACCGAGTACGGCTCCTCCGCGCCGACCTGCCGGTCGAGCGGCCGGCCGTCGATGAACGGCTCGGCGAGCGCGCGGGCATGGAGCTCCGCTACCGGCCCGTCGCCGAGTGCGCAGCGCAGTACGCCGCCGTCGCGGATCCGGCGGACGAGCGTGCGGGTGTCGAGGCCCGTGAGGGCGACGACGCCTTTCTCGCGTAGCCACGCGGCGAACTCGGGCCGCGCGTCGCGCATCACGACGCCCTCGCACTGCACGCGGCCCGACTCCATTCGCGTCTCGTCGACCCCGTAGGTCCCGATCAGCGGATAGGAGAAGCAGAGCACCTGGGCGACGTAGCTCGGGTCTGTGACGGCTTCCTCGTAGCCGGTCATCGCCGTCGTGAAGCAGGCCTCGCCCGAGGCGACCCCGGGGGCGCCCGCCTGGATCCCACGGAAGACGGTGCCGTCCTCCAGGGCGAGATGCCCGGGCCTCTGCTGCATCGACCTACGCTGCATAGATTCCATCGGATGTGCATAATACGCACATCATGGCGACCGTCGCGATTCTGGGCACTGCGGGCTACACCGGGCAGGAGACGCTCGATCGCGTGCTCCTCCATCCGGAGCTCGAGCTGATCGCGCTCGGGTCGGACTCGCTCGCGGGACGGCCGGCGCACGCGCTCGACCCGCGGCTGAACGGCGAGATCCCGATGTTCACGCGCAACCTCGAGGCGGCCGCGAGCGGCGCCGAGCTGATCTTCCTCTGTATCGGGAACAACGAGGCCGCCGCGTTCACGCCCCCGGAAGGGGCGGTGGTCGTCGACCTGACCGGTGTCCACCGGCTCGCCGACCCAGCACTCGCGGACAGGTGGTACGGGCTGACACCGGGGGCGTGGAGCTACGGCCTCCCGGAAGTCCATCCGGCCACCGGCCCGCTGATCGCGAATCCCGGTTGCTACGCGACCGCGTCCCTGCTCGCGCTCGCACCGGCACGCGAGGTTATCGGGGGCGACGTGATCGTCGATGCCAAATCGGGGATGACGGGCGCCGGCAGAACGCTGCGCGACAGCTCGCACGCGGGTGCCGTGCTCGAGAACTTCGCCCCCTACGCGGTCGGCGCGCACCGCCACGCGCCCGAGATCGAGCAGGTGCTCGGCTTTCCCGTCAGCTTCGTCCCCCACCTCCTGCCGGTACGGCGGGGCCTGCTCGCGACGTGTTACTTCCAGAGCGAGGCGGACGTTCGCGGGCTCGTCGAGAGCTTCTATGACGAGAGCCCGGTCGTGCGGGTACTGCCGGAAGGGGTCGAGCCCGAGATCGGGCGCGTGCAGGGAACCGACGCCGCCGAGCTCGGCGTCTTCAGGGACAGCAGCACCGGAATGGCGATCGTGATCTGCGCGATCGACAATCTCGGCAAGGGCGCCGCGGGGCAGGCGCTGCAGAACGCGAACCTCGCGCTCGGGCTGCCGGAGATCGCTGGGCTGCGGCTGAGGAGCGTGCTGGTTTGAAGGGATGCAGTTGAGCGTTACCTCGGCGAAAGGGTTCGTCGCCTCCGGGGTGGCCGCCGGGATCCGGCGGCGCGAGCGGAAGGACCTCGCGGTCGTCCGTTCGATTCCCCACGCGGTCGGTGGGGCGGTGTTCACGCGCAATCGGGTGCAGGCCGCGTGCCTCCAGGTCAGCCGCGAGCATCTCGCGCTCGCCGATCCGCAGGCTGTCGTCGTCAACTCGGGCGTTGCGAACGCTGCGACCGGAGAACGAGGCAAGCTCGACGCGCTCGCCACCGCAGCCGAGGCAGCGAGGCTGCTCGACCTTCCCAGCGAGGAGGTGCTCGTGCTCTCGACGGGCGTGATCGGTGCGCGGCTGCCGCTGAACCGGCTGCTTCCGGCACTCGACCCCGCCGTTGCCGCGCTCTCCGCCGACGGCGGGGCCGACGCCGCCGAGGCGATCATGACCACCGACACCCGGCCGAAGGAGGCCGTCTCGGAGGCTGACGGCTTCACGGTCGGCGGGATGGCGAAGGGCTCGGGGATGATCCATCCCGACCTCGCGACAATGCTCGCGCTCGTCACGACCGACTACCCGCTGGAGGCAGCCGAAGCCGCCGGGCTGCTCCGGCCGGCGGTCGACGACTCGTTCAACTCGATCACGGTCGACGGCGAGCCCTCGACGAACGACTGCGTGATCCTGCTCGCGAACGGCGCGAGCGAGATCGAACGGACGCCGCAGTCGGACGCGGCTTTCGCGACGGCGCTCGCCGAGGTCTGCCGCTCGCTCGCCCGACAGGTCGTCGAGGACGGCGAGGGGATCACCGTCCTCGCCCAGATCAACGTGACCGGTGCCGCCGACGCCGCCCAGGCGAAGGCGATCGCCCGCCGGATCGCCACCTCGCCGCTCGTGAAGACCGCGCTGCACGGCCACGACGCCAACTGGGGCCGCGTGTTGATGGCGGCGGGCTCGGCGCCCTGGAACGGCAGCTATGCGACGATCGATGCAGACCGCGTCACGCTGCTCTACAACGGCACCGTCGTCCTCGACCGGGGCGCACCCACCGACGTCGAACCGGATGTCTCCGGGCCGCAGTGCACGATCGATCTCGATCTCGGGCTCGGCGAGGGACGCGCCGGCTATCTCACGACCGATCTCTCCTACGAGTACGTCCGCATCAACGCGGACTACCGGACGTGAGCCTTCTCGTGGTGAAGGTCGGCGGTGCCGTATCCGGCCAGGCGGCGGCCGCCGTGCTCGAGCTGGCGGCGTCCGATGACGTGCTCGTCGTCCACGGCGCGGGACCCCAGATCTCGGCCGAGATGGAG
This sequence comes from uncultured Actinomycetota bacterium, assembly GCA_963766565.1. Taxonomy (GTDB): domain Bacteria; phylum Actinomycetota; class Thermoleophilia; order Gaiellales; family Gaiellaceae; genus PALSA-600. The sequence goes on along the minus strand of CAVYAQ010000002.1, from coordinate 1,044,186 downwards.
CGAGCCGGTATCCCGGTGCAGTTCGTGGACGGGCTCCGGGTGACTCCGCCCGAGGGAATCGAGATCGTGCGCGCTTCGTACATGGCGGTCAACGAGGCGCTCTGCGCCGCGGTCGGCGAGCGGGCCGTCGGGCTCGCCGGCGACGAGATCGGCCTCGTTGCCACGCTGCTGTCGGAACTCGGGCTGGTGGGCGAGGTTCGGCCGGCCGAGCTTCCAGCGGTGCGGTCGGCGCTCGAGGAGGGGAAGATCCCCGTCCTCGCTCCCATCGCGCGCGGTGAGGGCGGCTCGCTCAACGTGAACGCGGACGTCGCCGCAGCGGCGATCGCGATCGGCATGAATGCCGACCGGCTCGTCTTCCTCACCGACGTCGAGGGCTTCTTGATCGACGGTCAGGTCGTCGACTCGGTCGATGCGACGCTCGCCGAGAAGCTGCTCGCAGGCGGCACGCTCGAGGGCGGGATCATCCCCAAGCTCAGCGCCGCCGCCGAGGCCGCGCGCCACGGGATTCCCGCCTCGATCGGACGGACCGCGGTGGTTGCATGAGCGTCCTCACCGGCACCCCGCTGCTCCCGGTCTACGCCCGGTTCCCGGTGACGTTCGTCGACGGCGAGGGTACCTGGCTGATCGCCGATGACGGGCAACGGTATCTCGATCTCGTCGCCGGGATCGCCGTCGTCAGCCTCGGGCACTGCCACCCGGCACCGCTCGAGGCGGCCAAAGAGCAGCTCGAGCGGCTCTGGCACGTCTCGAACCTCTACTCGACCGAACCGATGGAGAACCTCGCGAGGGCGCTCTCCGATCGCTTCGGCGGGGCACAGGCGTTCTTCTGCAACTCGGGAACCGAGGCGGTCGAGTCCGCGATCAAGTGGGCGCGGAAATCGACCGGCAAGACCGAGCTCGTGGCGCTCGAGGGCTCGTTCCACGGGCGGACGATGGGCGCGCTCTCGATCACGGGCCAGCCGGCCAAGCGGGCACCGTTCGAGCCGCTCGTGCCCGGAGTCCGCTTCGCGACCCCACAGACGCTCGCCGACGCCGTCGGCCCCGAGACGGCCGCGATCTTCATCGAGCCGGTGCAGGGCGAGGGCGGCGTACGGCCGATTCCCACGGAAGCCCTCGAGGAGGCCCGCGCGCTCGCCGACGAGTTCGACGCGCTGCTCGTGTTCGACGAGGTACAGACGGGCATCGGGCGGACGGGTGAGTTCTTCGCGTGGCAGCGCTCGGGCGTGCGCCCGGACGCCGTAACGCTGGCGAAGGGGCTCGCAAACGGTCTGCCGATCGGGGCGCTTCTCGTTGCCGACGGAGCGCCTACCGGGTTCGTCCCGGGCGACCACGCCTCGACCTTCGGCGGCAATCCGGTCTCCTGCGCCGCGGCCTGCGCCGTGGTCGAGGCCGTCGACGAGGAGCTCCTCGAGCACGTCCGTGCGGTCGGGGAGCGGTTCGAGGCGCAGCTCCCGGACGTCCGCGGCGCCGGGCTCCTGCTCGCCGTCGAGCTGGGGCGACCCGCCGGGCCCGTCGCCCATGCCGCTCTCGAGCACAACCTGCTCGTGGGCACGGCGGGCGAGACCGCGTTGCGCCTCACGCCGCCGTTGACGATCTCCCCGGAGGAGGCCGACCTCGGCGTCGAGCTGCTCCGGGAGACGCTCGCATGACGACGAAGTTCGAGCGGCAGGGCGCGATCCTGAAGCTCGTCGAGCAGAAGCACCTCTCGACGCAGGCCGATCTCGCAGAGGCGCTCCGGGCTGAGGGGATCGAGGCCGTGCAGGCGACCGTCTCGCGCGACGTGGCGCGGCTCGGGCTCGTGAAGGTGCGAAACGGCGACGGCCGCCTGATCTACGCGCGCCCGGGCGCCGCCGACCTGCGGCGGCTCGAGCAGCTCGCGACCGCCCTGCGCAGCTGGGCCGGCACGATGATCCCTACCGGCGAGCTGCTCGTGATCCACACGCCCCGCGGGTTCGCCGCCGCGCTCGCCGACGCGATCGACGAGGCGACCCTCCCCGACGTCGCCGGCACGGTCGCCGGCGACAACACGATCTTCGTCGCCGTCCGCGAAGGGTCGAGCGCCGCCGAGCTCGCCGCCGACTTCACGCACTACCTCGAAGGGGACCCGGACGGATGAGCGGAAACGGCACGGGCGGCGCGATCCTCGATTCGCTGCCGGTCGGCGAGCGCGTCGGGATCGCCTTCTCGGGAGGGCTCGACACCTGCTGCGCACTCGCGTGGATGCGCGAGCGGGGCGCGATCCCGTACGCCTTCACAGCAGATCTCGGCCAGTACGACGAGCCCGACATCGGCGCCGTCCCCGACCGCGCCCGCTCCTACGGCGCGGAGGACGCCGTCCTCGTCGACTGCCGCGACACCCTCGCGCGCGAAGGCCTCGCGGCCCTCCAGTGCGGCGCGTTCCATATCCAGACCGCCGGGCGCCGCTACTTCAACACGACCCCGCTCGGCCGCGCGGTCACGGGCACGCTGCTCGTGAAGGAGATGCACCGCCACGGGGTCGAGATCTGGGGCGACGGCTCGACCTACAAGGGCAACGACATCCAGCGGTTCTACCGCTACGGCCTGCTCGCGAACCCGAGCCTGCGCGTCTACAAGCCGTGGCTCGACAACGCCTTCGTCTCGGAGCTCGGCGGCCGCAAGGAGATGAGCGAGTACCTCGCCGAGCGAGGCCTCCCGCACGGCGGCTCCGCCGAGAAGGCCTACTCGACCGACGCAAACCTGCTCGGCGCCACCCACGAGGCCAAGGATCTCGAGCTCCTGTCGACGAGCATGCACATCGTCCGGCCGATCATGGGCGTCCGCCACTGGGATCCGGCGGTAGAGATCGCGCCCGAGGTCGTCACGATCCGGTTCGAGAACGGGATCCCGACGGGCATCGGGAAGCTCGAGAGCGACGACCCGGTTGCACTCGTGATGGAAGCGAATACGGTCGGCGGCCGTCACGGGCTCGGGATGTCCGACCAGATCGAGAACCGGATCATCGAGGCGAAGAGCCGCGGCATCTACGAGGCGCCCGGGATGGCGCTCATCCACATCGCCTACGAGCGCCTCCTCACGGCGATCCACAACGAGGCGACGCTCGAGGCCTATGCCGACCAGGGCCGCCGTCTCGGCCGGCTCCTCTACGAGGGCCGCTGGCTCGACCCGCAGGCGCTGATGCTGCGCGCCGCGCTCCAGCCGTTCGTCGCCGCCGTCGTGACCGGCGAGGTCGCGATCGAGCTCCGCCGCGGCGACGACTACACGATCCTCGACACGAGGGGGGACGGCGTAACCTACGACCCGGAGCGTCTGAGCATGGAGCGAAGCTCGACCGCGTTCACCGCAGCCGACCGGATCGGCCAGCTCGCCGTCCAGGTCAACGACATCGCCGACACCCAGCGGATGCTCGCCGAGCAGCGGAAGCTCCGCCTCGAGCCGCCCCCGCCGCCCTCGGATCCGCTGGAGCTTTGAGGAGCGTAGGCTTGACGGAGCTCCAAAATAAGCGGAGCGTACGCTTGACGGAGCTCCAAAATAAGCGGAGCGTAGGCTTGACGGAGCTCCAAAATAAGCGGAGCTCAGGCTTGACGGAGCTCCATATCGAGCGGAGGCGCCGGCTTTGCCGGACCCGGGAGCGGGGTCTGTGACCCTCTGGGCGGGCCGGGTCGGAACGGTGCTCGCCCCTGAGGTCTGGGAGTTCCTGCGCGCGACCGACGACGAGCTCCTTCCCTACGACGTCCAGGGGACGCTGATCCACGCGAGGCGACTCGAGGCCGCCGGCCTGCTGACCCCGGCCGAGCTCGCCGAGCTCGAGGCGCGGCTCGCCGCGATCACGATCGCCGACCTCGAAGCCGACGACGAGGACGTCCACTCCGCGATCGAGCGCCTGCTCGGTGACGTCGGCCGCAAGATCCACGCCGGCCGCTCCCGCAACGACCAGGTCGCCGCCGCGTTCAGGCTCTACGTCTCTCACGCCGCCGCCGAGACGGAGGAGGCACTGACGGCGTTCGCCCGCGCGGTGATCGGGCGCGCCGCCGAGGAGGCAGAGACGCCGATGCCCGGCTACACCCACCTCCAGCGGGCGATCCCGGTCACGCTCGGCCATCACCTCCTCGCCTGGGTCGAGATGCTCGAACGCGACCGAGCGAGGCTGCGCTTTGCCGGCGTGAATGCGAAGCCGAGCCCGCTCGGCTCGGGCGCCCTCGCGGGCTCGACCCTCGCGATCCCGCCGCCGCCCGACCCGGTACGCAACTCGATCGACGGCGTCTCCGATCGCGACTTCGCACTCGACTACCTCTATGCCTGCGCGGTTCTCTTCGGCCACCTGTCGCGGATCGGCGAGGAGCTCGTGCTCTGGACGAGCTCGGAGTTCGGCTTCGCGCGGCTGCCGGAAGACGCCGCGACCGGTTCGTCGATGATGCCGCAGAAGCTGAACGCCGACGTCGCGGAGCTCGCCCGCGGCAAGGCCGGAACCGCGATCGGGCGGCTCACGGGCCTGCTCGCCACGGTGAAGAGCCTGCCGCTCGCCTACAACCGCGACCTCCAGGAGGACAAGCCGCCCGTGTTCGCCGCGAGGGCGGATGCGCGGAACGCCCTCGGTGCGCTCACCGTGCTCGTGAAGGGGCTCGCGTTCGAGCGCGAGCGGATGGCGGAGGCCTGCGCCGACCCGCTGCTCCGTGCGACCGACGCCGCCGAGGCGCTCGTCCGCGGCGGCCTTCCGTTCCGCGACGCCCACGAGCAGGTCGCCGCCACCGTGCGGGACGGTACGTTCGAGCCGCCCGCAACCGACGCACCGCGGCTGGGCGACGTAGGTGCCGCGGCCTCCGCGGCGAAAGAACGCTGGCTGTGAAATCGCCGCTCCCCGTCTCGCTCTCCGGCCGCGACCTCCTGAAGGTCGGCGATCTCGTGCCGGCGGAGGTCGACGCGATCCTCGATCTCGCCGAGGAGCTGAAGCACGACCGTGCCCCTCGCCTCCCCGGACGGAGCCTCGGCCTGATCTTCGGCCAGCCCTCGACCCGGACCCGGATCAGCTTCGGCGTCGCGATCATCCAGCTCGGCGGCGGCTTCGTCACCCTCACGCCGCAGGAGATGCAGCTCTCTCGCGGTGAATCGCTTTCGGACACCGCTCACGTGCTCTCGCGCTACCTCGATGCGGTCGCGATCCGCGTGCTCTCGCACGAGGAGCTGGAGGCCTGGGCCGAGGCCGCCGAGATCCCCGTGATCAACGCGCTCACCTCGGTCGAGCATCCCTGCCAGGCGCTCGCCGACGCGCTCACGATCCGCCAGCGCCTCGGTGCCCTCGAAGGCGTGAAGGTCGGGTGGGTCGGGGACGGGACGAACGTCCTCGTCTCGCTCGCAGAGATCGCAAAGCTGACGGGAATGGACGTCGTCGCCGCCTGCCCCGAGGGCTACCACCCGCCGTCCGGCACCCCCCTGACGCTCGTCGCCGACCCGCGCGAGGCCGCAGCCGGCGCCGACGTTCTCGTCACGGACATCTGGGTCTCGCTCGGCCAGGAGGAGACCCGCGAGAGGCGGCTCGCCGACCTCGAGCCCTACCGCCTCGACGATGACCTCGTCGCGCTCGCCGGCCCCGAGGCGATCGTCCTCCATTGCCTTCCCGCGCACCCCGGCGAGGAGATCACTCCGGGCGTGCTCTACGGCGGCCGGTCGGCCGTCTGGGACGAGGCCGAGAACCGCCTTCACGTGCAGAAGGCACTCCTCGCGCTCATGCTCTCCTGATCGCAAACCCCGTCCGCTTCGCTCCGTAACGTCACAGGTTCATGATGCGGGTGAACGTCATCGAGCGCGGCTTCTCGAGGCTGCTGCGCAAGCCGCCGACGGTGCGTGCCGCCGCCGGGACGATCGTCGTCGCCACTGCCTCCGTCGTCTTCATCGCGGGGCTTCTGATGCATCTGCTCGACAGGTCCGAATACCCGAACCTCGGCGTTGCTTGTTGGTGGGCGATCGAGACGGTCACCACCGTCGGTTACGGCGATGTCGCCCCCAAGAACGTCTCGGGGCGAATCGTCGCGAGCTTCGTGATGCTCGAGGGCATCGCGATCCTCGCGATCACCACCGCCGCGATCACCTCCACCTTCGTGGCACGGGCGAGGACGGAGATCAAGGCGCTCACCGGCGAGGACAAGGAGGTCGGCAACCGGCTCGACGAGCTCGACCGGAAGCTCGACCTGATCCAGGCCGCGCTCCAACGCTCCGACAACGGCTGAGCCGGCACCGATGAGTTTCCGCCGGGGGACACGTCTCAACTGGGACGCCGGCAGCAGCTCGGGAACGGTTACCAGACCGTAACCGGACTGGGTAGTCCGGTTCTGATACGGTAAGCGGACGTTTGAGTCCGGTTCTAGGGAGGGAGTGGAGAAGATGCCAAGAGGGAAGACGAATCCGTGGGTCGTTCTGGTCTTGATCTGCCTCGCGCAGTTCATGGTCGTCCTCGACAGCACGATCGTGAACGTCGCGCTGCCGTCGATCCAGAAGGATCTCAACCTGAGCGAGGCAAGCCTGCAGTGGATCGTCACGGCCTACACGCTCGTCTTCGGCGGGTTCCTGCTCCTCGGCGGTCGCGCCGGCGACCTTCTCGGCCGCAAACGCGTCTTCCTGGTCGGGCTCGTGATCTTCACCTTCGCCTCGCTGATGAACGGCTTCGCCCAGGGCGAGGGGATGCTGATCGGCTTCCGCGCCCTCCAGGGGCTCGGCGCCGCCTTGATCTCGCCGGCCGCACTGTCCATCATCTCGACGACCTTCAAGGAGGGCGCCGAGCGCGCCAAGGCACTCGGGGTCTGGGCCGCGATCGCGATCGGGGGAGCGGCGATCGGCCTCGTCCTCGGGGGCGCGCTGACGCAGTACTTCTCGTGGCCGTGGATCTTCTTCGTGAACGTCCCGGTCGGGATCGTCGCCTTCATCCTCTCCTACCGGCTCGTGCCGGAGTCGAGAGACGAGGAGGCGTCGCACAACTACGACATCGCCGGGGCCGCGACGGTCACGGGCGGGCTGATGGCGCTCGTCTACGCGATCGTCAAGGCCGAGACCGCCGGCTGGACCTCGACGGTGACGCTCGGCTTCTTCGCGATCGCGGCGGTGCTCCTCGTCTCGTTCGTCGTGATCGAGACACGCGCCGCCTCGCCGCTCGTGCGGCTCTCGATCTTCAAGATCCGCTCCCTGCTGACGGCGAATGTCGTGATGTTCCTCGCAATGTCGGGGATGTTCTCGATGTTCTTCTTCAACACGATCTACATCCAGAAGGTGCTCGGATACAAGCCGCTCGAGGCGGGGCTCGCGTTCCTGCCCTTCACGGCCGGGATCATGGTCTCGGCCGGGCTCGCGGCGCAGTTCGCCCCCAAGGTGGGCGTGAGGCTCGTCGCCGGGATCGGGATGATCCTGGGTGCGATCGGGCTGCTGCTGCTCACCCAGCTGCCGGTGGACGGCTCGTATCTCACCGACGTCCTGCCCTCGATGATCTTCACCTCGCTCGGCATGGGTGCCGTGTTCATGCCGCTCACGCTGCTCGCAACGACCGGGCTCGACAACGAGGACCAGGGGCTCGCCTCCGGGCTCTTCAACACCTCGCAGCAGATCGGCGGTGCGCTCGGGCTCGCAGTCCTGTCCACGATCGCAGCGAGCGTGACGAGCTCCCACGGCGGGGCCACGAACCCCCAGGCGCTCGTCGACGGGTTCCATTGGGCCTTCGGATTCGGCGCGGTCTTCCTGCTCGTCGCCCTGGTCGTGATGGTCGCGATGCTGCGGCAGAAGGACGTCGCCCGCATCGAGGCCGAGGCGCGCGAGCACGAGCCGGCGCTCGCGGGAGCCTGATCGCCGTGTCCACCCTGCGCGCGGACGCCCAGCGAAACCACGACCGCGTGCTCGTCGCGGCTGCTGAGGCGTTCGCGGAGCACGGGCCCGACGTCAGCGCGGACGAGATCGCTCGCCGCGCCGGCGTCGGGCACGGCACGGTCTACCGGCGCTTCCCGAGCAAGGACGCCCTCATCGCCGCGGTGGTGAGCGCACGGCTCGCCGAGCTCTCCGACCATGCCGAGGAGCTGCTCGCCGAGCCGGATGCGGGCCGCTCCTTCGAGCGGTTCGTGTGGGATATCGCCGAGCTCTACGCGGGGGACCGGGGCCTGTGCGAGGGGATTCCACGGTGCAGCGAGATCCCCGAGGTTGCTGCGGCAAAGGAACGCCTGCATGTCCTCACCGAGCAGTTCGTCTCGCGCGCCCAGGCGGAGGGCTCGCTCCGGCGGGACATCCATCCCGAGGACGTGCCGGTGCTGATCGGCTCGGCGATCATGGGCGCGACGCAATCGCCCGGCCGCGACTCGTGGCGGCGCTACGTCGCGGTCGTGCTCGACGGCCTGCGTCCGCCTGCGGCCTGAGCCGGCGGCGCGGCCGCTCCTGCTTCGTTGTCTAGAGTCGTGTGGTGACGTCGCTCGAATCACTCACCGCGACGGTGCCGCTCGACCGACCGCCCGCGTTCCCCCTCTCACCGACCCAGCTCGAGCAGATCAGGGTCTACGGCAGCGAAGAGCCCGTCGAGGCAGGGGACCTGCTGTATTCGCCGGGCGACGAGGACTGGGGGATGTTCGTCGTCCTCGAGGGCCGCGTGGACATCGTCGAGCGCCATGGGCTGCCCGGGATGCGCGTCGTCGTGAGCTACGGGCCCGGCGAGTTCTCCGGCGAGATCGGGATGCTGACCGGCCGCCGCTCGACGCTCACCGCGGTCGTCGGCGAGGCAGGCCGGGTACTCCGGGTCCCGGTCGAGAACGTCCGGACGATCGTCGCGGAGGACAGGACACTGAGCGAGCTGATCCTCGACGCGCTGATGACGAGACGCGGCTATCTCGTTCGCGAGGGTATCGGGGTGACGCTCGTCGGCTCGCGGTTCGATCCGGAGACCCGCCGGCTGCTCGAGCTGCTGGCGCGGAACGGCGTCGCCACGAAGTGGCTCGACTGCGAGAGCTCACCGCAGGCGGCGCTCCTGCTCGACAAGCTCGGCGTCAGCCCCGGGGACCTGCCGGTAGTGGCGGTCCCGGGCCTGCCGGCGCTTCGAAACCCGAGCGCGCTCGAGCTCCGCCGGGCCCTCGGCAACCCCGAAACCGGGAGCGACCCCGCCGCCGAGGACTGCGATCTCGTCGTCGTCGGGGGCGGTCCGGGCGGGCTCGCCGCCGCGGTCTACGGTTCCTCCGAAGGCCTCGCGACAACGCTTCTCGAATGCACTGCGCTCGGCGGACAGGCCGGCACGTCGTCAAGGATCGAGAACTACCTCGGCTTTCCGGCCGGGCTCTCCGGCTCCGAGCTGAGCAACCGGGCCGTGGTGCAGGCGGAGAAGTTCGGCGTGCGGCTCACCCTTGCGGCCGAGGCCGTCTCGCTCTGCTCCGAGCCGGGTCGCCACGTGCTCACCCTCGACGACGGCAGCACGATCGGCGCCCGCTCGATCATCGTCGCCACCGGCGCCCACTACAAGCGGCTCCCGCTCGACCGGATCCACGACTTCGAAGGTGTCGGCGTCTACTACGCCGCGACGGCCGTCGAGGCTCAGGCATGCGTCGCGCGCGAGGTGGCCGTCGTCGGCGGCGGCAACTCCGCCGGCCAGGCAGCGCTCTACCTCGCCGAGACCTGCGCGACGGTACACCTCATGGTCCGCCGCGACGGGCTCGAGGAGACGATGTCGCAGTACCTGATCTCTCGGATCGAGAGACATCCGAAGATCAACTTCATGCCACGCACCGAGGTGACCTGCCTGCTCGGCGACGAGGAGCTGACAGCGATCGAGGTCTCGAGCTCGGGCGCCCCGGCAACCCTCGACGTTCGAGCGCTCTTCCTTTTCATCGGCGCCACCCCCGGCACCGAGTGGCTCCAGGGGAAGCTCGCGCTCGACAGGGCCGGTTTCGTCCTCACCGGCCCCGACATCCCGGCAAGCCGTCTTGACGGCACCGTCCCGCTGCCGCTCGAGACGTCCGTCCCGGGCATCTTCTGCGTCGGTGATGCGAGGAGCGGTTCGGTGAAGCGGGTCGCGACCGCGATCGGCGAGGGCTCCATGGCGGTGCGGCTCGTCTTCGACCGGCTGCTCGTGGCCGCAAAGATCTAGTCTTCGGCTCACGTGCCGATCTCACGGGGATTCCACCGCCGTCGTGAGCCTTCAGCCGACCCGGGCCGGGTGCCGCCGGGGCAGTACGTGACGCCCGACTTTCCGGTGCTCTCGGCCGGGCCGACTCCGCATACGCCGCTCGACGAGTGGTCCTTCGAGATCCGCGGTGCGGTGGACGAGTCGGTCTCGTGGAGCTGGGAGGAGCTCGAGGCGCTGCCGCACGAGACGGTCACCGTGGACATCCACTGCGTGACCAAGTGGTCGAAGCTCGACACGGCCTGGACCGGAGTGTCCCTCGACACGCTCCTTCGCCGGATCGAGACGAGCGCCGAGTTCGTGCTCGCCTGGAGCGACGGCGGGTACACGACGAATCTCCCGCTCGAGGATCTGCTCGACGGCAAGGCGTGGATCGCGGTGGGCTACGACGGCGAGCCCATCGAGCCCGAGCACGGCGGCCCGGCGCGGCTGCTCGTCCCTCACCTCTACTTCTGGAAGAGCGCAAAGTGGGTGCGCGGGCTCGAGCTCCGAAACGAAGACGAACCGGGCTTCTGGGAGGGCTACGGGTACCACAACTACGGTGACCCGTGGAAAGAACAGCGGTATCAGGGCGACTGAGCTGGCGGCTCGCGACGGTGGTCTCGACGAAGGCGGAGAGCTCGAGGACGACGACGATCTTCCTCGACCCGCCGGAGTGGCCGGGGCACCTCGCAGGCCAGCATGTCGACGTCCGGCTCACCGACGAGGACGGCTACCAGGCCCAGCGGAGCTACTCGATCGCCTCTGCTCCCGAGGACGACCGGCTCGCACTGACGGTCGAGCGGCTCGACGACGGCGAGGTCTCCCCGTATCTCGTCGACGAGCTTCGCGAGGGCGACGAGCTCGAGCTGCGCGGCCCGATCGGCGGCTACTTCGTCTGGCGCGACTCGGATGGCGGCCCGCTCGAGCTCCTCGCGGGCGGCTCGGGGATCGTCCCGCTCCGGGCGATGCTGCGGCATCGAGACGCCGCAGGCAGCTCGGCATCCGCCCGCCTCCTCTATTCGGCGCGGTCGCTCGACGATGTGATCTACCGGGACGAGCTGATGGAGCAGCCCGACGGCGTCGAGGTCGTCTTCGCGCTCACGCGCAGCTGGCCGGAGAGCTGGGACGGGCACCGAGGCCGCGTCGACAGCGCGCTCCTCGCCGAAGCCGTCTGGCCGCCGGCGATGAATCCCCTCGTCTACATCTGCGGCCCGACCGGCTTCGTCGAGGCCGCAGCCGGCGCCCTCGTCGAGCTCGGGCACGATCCACGGCGCATCAAGACCGAGCGCTTCGGAGCGTCGGCCGCATGAGCTACGGCCTCGACGGGAACGCGGTGGCCGGGCTGCTCCACGAGGTCTTCGGCCTCGAGGCGACGACCGCCGCCACCGTTTGTGCCGCCTGCAGCGCAACGCGGCCGCTCGCGGAGCTCGTCGTCTTCGGCGACGGGCCGGGCACGATCATCCGCTGTCGGAGCTGCACGAGCCTGCTGATGGCGGTCGTCACGATCCGTGGCCGAACGTGTGTCGATCTGACCGGGCTCTCGACGTTCGAGCTCGCGCGCTAGCGTCTCGTCAGCCGTCGACCACGAGACCGGTGACGGGGCCCAGGAGCCGGCTCGATCGCTTCGAGACCTGCGGCAGGCAGACGAGACGGTGCGTGAGCGGGCTCCCGGCCTTGCGATGCTCGAACTGCTCCCGGCTGATCGGCTTCCAGATCGTGTCGATGACGTCGACCGGCGCGCGGTCCGAGAGCGCCTCGACCGGTAGTTCGAGGTGCTCCGACCAGAGCCGGAGGCGCGTGTCGCGGGCGAGCTCCGGATCGTGGGTGACGATGTTCATCTCGGTGTCGTTGAAGAGCGAGTGCTCGTTCAGGTTCGCGGAGCCGACCGTGAGCCAGGCGTCGTCGACGATCGCCACCTTCGCGTGGACGTAGATCGGGTCGGCGCGAGGGCCGGAGCGGGCATACAGCGTCGAGGCGAAGACCCGCCCGTGGTCTCGATCGGCCTCGAGGAGCTCGGCGAGCACCCCGCGCGTGTCGTCGGTGCCGGTGTTCGGCTTTGCCGGAAGCAGCACGAGCAGCCGGAAGTCGGGTGTCGGCGGATGCGCGATCTTCTCGGCGAGGATCGCAGCGATCTCCGGCGACCAGAGGAACTGATTCTCGAGGTAGATGAACTGCCGGGCGGCGCGAATGGCGCGGACGTAGGACTCGAGGATCCCGAAGTCGCCCTTCGGAACCGCGTCGTAGATCTTCTCCGGGACCGTTCGGGCGATCTGAAGCTCGACAGCGCCGGCCGGCTCCGGCGGGATGACCGGAGCGAGTCGTTCACCGGTCGTCTCGTGCCAGCGCATCTTGAAGTGCTCGGCGACGTCGGCGACGGCCGGGCCTTCGATTCGGGTTGCCACGTCGTGCCAGCCGACGCCGCCGCGCGCAGGATGGTGCGAGGTGTCGAAGCGGTCGCCGTCCTCCGAGGTCAGATCGATCCCGCCGACAAATGCGATCCGGTCGTCGATCACGATCGTCTTCTCGTGATGGCAGTGCATCGGACGCTCCCGCGCGTCGAGGGCGACCGCGATTCGCGATCCGCTCACGAGCCGTTCCCGCATCTTGCGCACATCGCGGCGCGAGGGTCGAAACAGCGGCAGCGGGGCGCCTGCCCAGACGAGCACGCGCACGTCGACTCCCTCCGCAAGCTCTGCCAGTAGGTGGCGCAACGCGACCGAATCGCCGTTCCGCTCGAGATCGAACGAGGGTGAGAAGTACCAGCCCGTCACGTGGATATGCGACTTCGCCTGCCGCATCTCCTCGGCGATCGCCGGAAGCGCTTCGGCCCCGTCGATCAGCACCTCGACGGTATTGCCGGCCCGAGGCGGATATGTCCCTTCGGCCCATCCGCCGGGCGGCGGATCGAGCGCGCCCTCCCAACCGATCCGCTCGAGCCGACGAGCGTGGTGGTCGCAGATCTGGCGGCTCAACGCCGCTCCGAACCAGCGTTCCGCCGGAACCGTGACCGCGCGAAGCCGGGAGGTCGACTCTTCGGGTTGACGGTGGGAGCGTTGCATCTGTCGACCGGGGCTCAGGACCGGCGCGACCCGGGCGCGACCGGATCGAGGCGTTTGGGACCGCCGGCACCCGGGCCGTCGTGCGGAGCACCGGACTCGGCCACCTCTTTCGCGACTTCGGCGCCTGCACCGAACTCCAGCAAGCGCCCGCCGAAGGCGACAGCGCAGACCGAGAACCACGCCCAGCCGAGCGCGAGACCGCCGATCACATCCGAGAGCCAGTGGACATCGAGGAGAACGCGACTCGAGGCGACGGCGACCGCGACCGCGACCGCCGCGCCGGCGAGGATCGCGCGCGCGTTGCGCGGTCGACGGCGGCCGAGCAGCAGCGCCGCGGCGGCGTAGAAGGCGGCGGCCGTCGTCGTGTGGCCGCTCGGAAACGATGGGCCGAGGCTCGCGGCCGCCGGGTTGAAGGCCGGCCTGGCGCGGTCGACGAGGTTCTTGATCACCGTGGAGAGGAGCTCCTCGCCCACAAGGACGACAACGACGAAGGGAAGGATCCAACGACCCCGGGTGCGCAACCACTCGCCGAGCACGAGCACCACGGCGAGCCCGATCACGACATCGATCGAACCGAGCTGGGTGATCCCCGTGAGGATGTGCGTCGAGAGCGGCGAGGCGTTTCGCTCGCCCCACTTCGCAACGCTGTTGTCGATCGAGAGCAGCCGCGCATTCGTGCGAACGAGGTAGGCGAGGAGTCCGAGGGCGGCTCCGCCCGCGACGAGCACCGCCAGTGCGAGCGAGAGCGCGAGACCCGTGGCCGACTCGGGGTCGAGCCTGCGTCCGAGTAGGTGGCGAACCGAGCTGTGACGGCGGGCAACCTCCCCGACCTTGTCTGCGCTCGCGAGCGCAGGCATGCGGACGAACCGTGATTGCCTCGGATAGCGCCACATGAGGAGCGTCATCGCTCCGCCGGCGGCGAGAGCGACGATCGTGAGGATGAGGACTGGCATGAGCTGCGGGGTGTTCTGCCCGCCTTCGCCGACGGGAAACGTCCGGTTCGGCGGCGCGGGATCCGGGTAGGCAACGGACACCCCGATGCGCGCCAAGGGAAGCCGATCCCTGCCTGCCCGGACCGGTCGCGCAGTGCGCGACGGGTTGCTGAGCTTCGAGCAGAAACCGCTCGGGATCATTGTTCTGGCCGCGGGCGCGACAATCGTCGTCTCCTACGTGCTCGCCGCCTCGGCGGGCTGGGCGCACGTCCATCGCATCGTGTACGCGCAGCATTCGTGGGCGTGGCTCGGCGTCTGTCTCGCCGGTGAGACGATCGCATACGTCGGGTACGTGCTCACGATCCGGGATATCGCGCGGGTCGATCGCGGGCCGGAGATGGATCTCGCCGTCTCCACGAAGACGGTCGTGGCCGGCTTCGGCGTCTTCGCTGCAACCCGCGCCTCGGGCGGCTTCGCCGTCGACTACTGGGCACTTCGCCGCGAAGGCGCCGGCCGCAGGGACGCAGTCGGCCGCGTGCTCGCGCTCGGCTTCCTCGAGTACGCGACGCTGAGCATCGTCGCGCTCGTCGCCTCGATCGCGCTCTACGCACGGCTCGACGGCCACGCCGGCGATTCCGCGACCCTCCCGGCCCTCCTCGTGATTCCGGCGTTCGCCGTTGCGCTCTGGGCGACCTCGCACAAGCGGTCCGGGCGGCTCAGCCGGCCCAGGCCGAACGGGAACTGGTTCCGGCGCACCTTCGCCGACTCGGTCGCGGGCGCGCGAAAAGCCCGCATGGTGCTCTCGAGCCCCCGCGAGCACGGGCTCGGTGTGCTCGGGATGACGCTCTACTGGGCCGGCGACATCGCGTGCCTCTGGGCCGCCCTCCAGCTCGTGGGCGGCAGGCAGATCACGATCTCGGCGCTGATCCTCGCCTACTCCGGCGGGTACGTCCTGAGCCGCCGTTCGCTTCCGGCCGGAGGCGCCGGCATCGTCGAGGTCGCGCTGACGCTCGCGCTTGTGGGAATGGGCGTCCCCTTCGCCCCGGCACTCGTCGCCGTGCTGATCTATCGCCTGTTCAACTTCTGGCTCCCGATCGTGCCCGCGCTCATGCTCATCCCCACGATCCGTGAGCTTCGCGCACGGTTCCAGCGAGCCGAAGAGCAGGCGACCTGACCGCAGGCCGCGTTGCCCGGTCGGCGAGGGCAGGTTTCCAGATGTGACGATCGGGAGACACCCCCGCTGTCACCCCCCGAACTGTGAGGCCCAGATGGCAGCGAGCTCAGTACTCCAGGAACACTCGGAACTCCGGGCGCGCCCCGCAAGCGGAGGCCGCCCGAGTCGCGGCCATGGCTCGGCCGCCCCGGTTCTCGACGGCCCGAGCGCCACCGCCGCGTTCCTCGCCCGCGCCACTGGGTCGATCCATCCGGTGCGCGCGTTTGCCGCGGGCATCGTGGTGGCGTATGCGGCGGTCGCGGGGCTTTCGATCCTGCTCGGTCTGCTCGTCACTCGTGTCCTGATCACGAACGGGCCGGTGGCCCGCGGCGACGAGGCCCTCGTGCGGTTCCTCTCGCACCACCGCTCGGGGAGACCTGACCGAGGCATCCCTGATCGGCTCGATCATCGCCGGAGGCGTGACGCTGCCGATCCTCGTGGCCGTATTCGGTCTGCTCGCTGCGGTCTTCAGGCAATGGCGCCTTGCGGCGTTCCTCATCTTCGCTCTCGCAGTCGAGTCGGCCGCCTACCGGACGACGACGCTCGTCGTTCACCGGCACCGGCCGAAGGTCTTGCGGCTCGAAAACCTCCCGGCGAACGCCAGCTATCCGTCAGGCCACACCGCGGCCGCGATCGTCGTCTACTGCGGCCTCGCCCTGCTCCTCAGCTCGCGGGTCGCCGCCCGGCGGGCGCGCATCGCAATCTGGGCGTGTCGCCGCCGCGATTCCCGTCTACGTCGCGTTCTCGCGGATGTACCGGGGGATGCACCACCCGCTCGACGTCGCCGGCGGCGTCTTCATCGGGGTGGCAACGCTCGTCGCGATGGTGATCGTGAGCCGCGGAGCGGGCCAAGCCGCCGCTGCCGCCGACGACCGGCGCCGATCGGAGGAAGCCGCATGAGCAAGGTCGCGGTCATCGCCCACGCGGGCAAGTCGTTCGGAGGCGGCCTCCCCGAGTTTCGTCAGGAGCTCTGGAGCCGGGGCGTCACCGACCCCCTGTGGTTCGAGATCCCGAAGAGCCGGCCATGCGCCTCCGCGGGTCGAGCGCGCGCTCGAGGCAGGCGCCGACCTGATCTTCGTCTGGGGCGGCGACGGCACCGTACAACGGTGCATCGACACGGTCGCCGGATCGAGCGCAGCGCTTGCGATCATGCCGGCCGGCACGGCGAATCTCCTCGCCACGAATCTCGAGGTCCCCCACGAAATCGAGGCCGCGGTCGAGGTCGGCCTCCACGGGGAGCGGCGAAAGCTCGACGTCGGCCGCCTCGGTAAGGAGCGGTTCGGCGTGATGGCAGGCGCGGGCTTCGACGCAGCGATGATCAGGGCCGCCGACGGGGGCCTCAAGGATCGCTTCGGCCGGCTTGCCTATGTCTGGACGGGCTCCCAGAACCTCAGGGCCAAGCCGTTTCACGCGAAGATCTCGATCGACGGCGCCTCCTGGTACAAGGGCAACGCGAGCTGCATCCTCATCGGCAACGTCGCCAATCTGTTCGGCGGGATCGAGGTGTTCGAGCACGCGACTCCCGACGATGGCAGACTCGACATCGGGGTCGTGAACGCAGATGGGGTCGGCGACTGGGCGCGCACCCTGGCGCGCACGGCGGTCGGCCAGGTCGAGCGCTCGCCGTTCGTGCACACGACGAGCGCCCGGAAGATCAGCGTCAAGCTCGACCGCAAGGTGCTCTACGAGCTCGACGGCGGCGACCGGACGAAGGTCAAGTCGTTCAGGGTCGCGGTCGAGCCGAAAGCCGTCACGATCTGCGTGCCCGCCTCATGAGCCGCGTTCCCGAGGCGACCGCTCCTGTTCGCGAGGCTCGCGAAGCCGGCAACGACTTCGTCAACACGAAGGCCTTCGAGGTGCTCGCCCGGTCAGGGTTCGTCGCGCGCGCCCTCATGTACGGGATCATCGGCCTTCTCGCGCTCGACCTCGCGGTCGGACACGGGGGCAAGATCACGAACCAGCAGGGCGCGCTCCGTACAGTCGAGCATCAGCCGTTCGGGCATCTGCTCCTTGCACTCGTCGCGGTCGGCCTCGGCGGCTATTCGCTCTGGCGGCTCCTTCGGGCGGCGCTCGGCCACGGGCCCGAGGGCGCCGACAGCGGAATCGAGCGGCTCGGGGCGCTCGGAAGCGGCGTCGTCTACGGCGTCTTCTGCGCGATCGCGGTCCAGCTGCTCATGAGCTCGGGCGGATCCTCCGGTGGTGCGAAGAAGACGACGAAGGACGTGTTCGCCTGGCCTGCCGGGCACTGGCTCGTCGGCGCAGCGGGCGCGGTGATGATCGGCGTCGCGATCTATCAGTTCATCCGCGGCGTGCGCCGGAAGTTCCTCGCCGATTCGAAGACCGAGCAGATGCCGCCTGCGGTGAAGGAGTGGTTCACCTGGCTCGGAACGGTCGGCCACGTCGCAAGGGCGATCGTGTTCGGGCTCGTCGGCTTCTTCCTCGTGAAGGCGGCGATCGACTACAAGGCCGACGAGGCGATCGGGCTCGACGGTGCGCTCGCGAAGCTCTACGACCGAACCTACGGCCCCTGGCTCCTCGGCCTCGTCGCTGCCGGATTGATCGCATTCGCGATCTTCTCGCTGAGCGAAGCCCGGTACCGGCGGATCTAGAGCCCGAGAGTCGGGCCGTGCGCCTCGAGATGCGCGAGCGCATCGTCGCGGCCGGCGAACGCCTTGACCCGCCACATCAGGCCGTTCCTGCCGATCGTGATCCAGTGGAAGATCGAGTCGCTCATATGCCCGGGCTCGGGCCTGTACTGCACGCGCCCGGACGAGAGCACGGCCTCCTCGGAGAGATCCTCGTTCTCCCATTCCTGGACGTGGTAGACACCG
This sequence comes from uncultured Actinomycetota bacterium, assembly GCA_963766565.1. Lineage (GTDB taxonomy): Bacteria > Actinomycetota > Thermoleophilia > Gaiellales > Gaiellaceae > PALSA-600. Next base: position 1,026,058 of record CAVYAQ010000002.1, on the reverse strand, counting down.
GCGCGGTAGGCGAGACGCACGGCGGCAACGGTCTCATCGGCCCCGAGCGGCGCGTTCGCGGTGACCGAGTCGATGACGGCGTCATCCGTGCAGCAGGCGCGCATCACCGCCCAGTCCTGCTCCCTGATCGCAAGGTTGAAACGAGCGACCACGGCGCTGAGCGGCTCAGGGCCCAGCGGCTCCGGGTTGGACCTCTCGGTGCGGGAATCGCCGGGCGATGCCCGCAACTGCACGCCTGAATCGAACGAATCCGGCAGACCGGCTAGACGGGGGACCGGCATGACGACATCCTTTCAGTTCGGAGCGAAGACTCGCGGAGATAGTAGGCGACGGCGCGTCAACGCGGCGTAAAACCTGGAGACTGGATCGCGCGGCGAGGGCCCTCAGGAAGAAGCGGCAGCGGCGAGCGTGCGAGCGATGAAGCCCTCGAGCTTTACGAGATCACCGGCACTCCTGAAGGTGAGCCTTGGAGTCGCGTGTGTGAGCGCCGAGGTAACGGTGATGCGGATGCGCGGCACTTCCGTCTGGAGGGCGATCGACTCGGCGAGCGGGAAGTACTTGTCACGCGGGGCAGTGGCGATCTCGACCGGTGCCGAGAGGTGCACAGCCGATCGAAGTGGAGAGAGCGAGTCGACGACGCCCCTCTCAGCGGCGGGAAGGGCCGCGAAGAGCTCCCCGAAGCGCGCTGGGTCGCGGTTGAGAAGCAGCGCCTGTGCAGCGGCAGCGGCCGGTCCGAGCGACCGACAAGGGGACTCGCGGAGACGGCTCAGCGGATCGTCGGACGCCGGATCGAGACTCCCTACGACTCGACTGAGGGCTTGCGTGTCGGGCCCAGGGTCGAGGATCCCGACGAGAGATCGTGCCACCCCCACCGGCAACTCGGGCGACACGGGGTAGGGCTCCCATCCGTCCGTGCCCGGATACATCCCGGTCGTCGCGAGCATCACCACCTTCTCGAGGTCCGTGAAGGGAGCGATGCAGGCAACGACCGAGATTCGATCCGAGAGCTCAGGGCTGGCGGCGGCGAGAAGCGCGAGCGTTGCTCCGACCGAGACACCGAAGAGACCGATCCGCCCGTCGCGGTTCTCGGCCGAGTCGGCCCCCCTCGCCGCACACTCGACGGCAGCGGCGAGCGCCGGGAGGGAGAGCTCGCCGGCCGGCACACCCGGTAGTTCAGGGATGAAGACGATGTACCCGGCATGGGCGAGCGAAGCTGCGAACCGGCGTACGCCGGGGTGAGCCCGCCCGTCGGGTGTCGCCCCGTTCACGAACATCACCGCCGGCCACGGAGGTGACGACCGCGGTCGGACCGTCACCGCGGGCCAGCCGCCGAGAGCTCCGTCCTCGGCCTCCGGCGCCGAGCCCGGCGAGCCTCGCGTTCCCGGGAGGTCGAGCGTCCGGACGAGAACGCGGGCGGCACGCGCGTGGGCGCGCAACGGCCCGAGCGCTCTAGCGGGGGTGGAGGCGAACAAGGCGCCGCCGCCCGAGGGCGAAGATGATCGATCCGCTCACACCGATGGTCGCCGCGCCGAGCGCGGTGCTCGTGAGGAGCAGGCCGGAGGCGAGTGAGAAGTTGACCGCGGCACGCGTCGGGACTCCGAGCGCCAGCAGGACGCCGGAGGTCGCGCCGATGCCGGCGATAGCCCCACCGGCGGTGATCGGCAGAAGAGACGCAGCAGCCGCCAGGCAGAGGATGACGAGTGCGAACCCCGGGGAGAACCCAACGCCGAGCGCCCAGAGCAGCAGCGTGTTGCCGAGTGCCCGCATGAACCAGCAGCACAGCAGAAAGCCGCCCGCGGCGACGGTGGATCCGCTGCGGGCAGCCGTTCCGCCGACACATTCGCAGATCTGCCGCACCCGGTTCGAGCGGACGAGAAACGGCAGGCGGGCGATCCGCGGGCCGAAGGCGAGCATCGCGATACAACCGAGGCAGAACAGAACGACGACCGTGAGCGGCGCGCGGAAGATCGCACCGGATGTGATGAATGCAGCGACTGCGAGCGGGAGCATCGCAACGGCGTCGACCAACCCGAGAGCCAGGATCGAGAGGGCGATGGCCTCGAGCCCGAGCGTCACCCCGCCGAGGCGGCGGAGCGTCGCGACCTTGACGAGGTAGTCGAGACGGAACGGCAGGATGACGCCGCTCGCCGCCGCCGCGCCGCAGGCAGCGAGGCATCGGCTGCGGTCAGGACGAGCAGCGGCGGGAAACAGGCGCTGCCATCCCAGCGCTCTGAACACGAAGCTCGCGAGGTACGCCGCTCCGGCGACCACGACCAGCTCCACCCGCGCACCGTCGAGCGGCCAGCTCGTACGAGTGATGCGCCGGGCCACGAGGACTGCTGCGACAAGGGCCAGCGCGCATACGCACGTCGCCAGCGAGCGCAGCACCCTCGACGGCCCTCGTGCGCCGGGCGGCCGCGGCGCGTCTCGCGTCATGCGAGCGGGAGGACGAAGAACGCCACGGCCGTGTACTGGCAGGCCACCGCGACGATCACGAGGGCGTGGAAGATCTCGTGGTAGCCAAAGGTGTCTGGGAAAGGATCGGGTTTCCGCCGCGTGTAGACGAGTGCGCCGACGGTGTAGGCGATTCCGCCGACGACCAGCAGCGCGGTTGGGCCGAGCCCGATGCGCTCGACGATCTGGGGCAGGACGACCACAGAAACCCAACCGAAAGCGAGGCACGTGGCAGCCGCGACCCACGGAGGCGCGTGTGGCCGGATGCCTCTTCTCAGGGTCGCTGCCAGGGCACCGCCCCACACGATCGCCAGGATCGGCAGCCTCCAGCCGGGGTGAAAAACGAGAAGCGCGAACGGGGTGTAGGTGCCGGCGATCAGCACGTAGATACCGGCGTGGTCGAGGAGCGCGATCCATCGCATTCGCGCCGGCGTCCAGCGGCGGCGATGAAAGAGACTGCTGCAGCCGAGCATGAACGCGACGCTCGCTGCGAAGACGGCAGCACCGACCTGCGCGACGCCGGAGCGGGTCTGAAGAACGAGGAGGACTCCGACCGGTACCGCGGCGAGAAAGGCGCCGAGGTGGGCCACCCCACGGAAACGAGGCTTGACTGTTCTTGCCGGGCTCGTCGTTCGACTGTCGAGGGTGCGTGCACCCAAAGGTGACCTCCAGCGGCGATAGCGCGTCGCCGACCGCGAGCTGGGCCGGCTTGTCAAACAGCTGAAACCCGCTCACTGCTGAGGAGGCACACTCGGCGGCCCGGTTCGTGCGGGCCACCACAGTGACGGCGCCGTGGGCTCGGGCACCGCCGCACCTGAGGGTACCACGCCACGGGGGCGATCCTCGGTCGCGTGGAGCTCGGGGTTCGTCTACCTTTTCGGAGGCATCAATCGTCCGACCCGACACGATCCCGAGCTGTGACGTCCCAGGAAACCCGGCACCTCCGAGTGCTGATCGCGAACGAGAAACGCGAGCGGCTGGGACTCCTCGCTCAGGTCGTTGCGGGACTGGGGCACGAGGTGATCGCGCGCGAGATCGACGTCGCGGAGGTAGGCGCCGTGACCGCACGCGCAAAGCCCGACGTCGCGCTTGTCGGGCTCGGCCTCTCGTCCCGGCATGCGCTCGACCTGATCGGAGAGATCGTTCGCGAAGCGTCCTGCCCCGTGATCGCACTCCTCTCGGCCGAGGACCCCGCCTACATCCGCGAGGCCGCCAAACGGGGGATCTTCGCCTACATCCTGAACGACGATCCACAGGGTCTCGCGAGCGCGATCGACATCACGTTGCAGCGGTTCGCCGAGTATCAGAGCCTCCAGGGTGCACTGGGCCGGCGGGCCGTGATCGAGCAGGCGAAGGGCATTCTCATGGCCCGTCAGGGGGTCAGCCCGGACCGGGCCTTCGAACTGCTCCGCGAGCACTCCCAGCGCACCGGGCGCAAGCTCGCAGAGGTTGCAGACGCGGTGGTCGAGAGCCACCTCCTGCTCACGCCTCCACCGGCGGACCCGGCGCCGGGCGCCGGATCCCGGCCGCGCCGCAAGCGCGACGAGCCGTAGCTCGACGCGGGAGACAATGCGGCGGCCACCTCTGCGGGCTGTCGGACTCAGCGGTTGTTCGTCTTGAAGACCACCTTCAGCTTCGATCCGGCTCGCTTTGCGACGACGATCGACTGCTGGCTGACGACGACGCCGAAACCGGCCAGGTTGTTCCTGACGCACACGAGGTTGGCGTTCGTCGGCGTCGTACCGGCGTAGGCCGTACAGGTGAGCCCCGCGAACCTCACGGCCTGGCCCGGTTGGAGCACGATCGCCTTCAGCCCGGACTGCCCGGTGCCGGCAAGGCCGACGCTCGCACCACCCAGTACTGCAAACAGCGCTACCAGCACGGATAGGCGTCTCACCGCTTTGCTCCTTTTCTTGCCGATTTTCCTGTCGATGTCAGTGCCGCGAGCGCCTTCGACGCCTTGCTGACCGTCTTCGCCGACTTCGCCTTCTTCGACGCCTTCGCCTTCACGACACTTGCGAGGACGTTCGAGGCGACCGGGACGCTGATGGTCGCTCCCAGATCGATGCGAATCGAATGACAGAGCGTCTTGGCACCGGGTCTCGCCGGCTGGAGGCAGAGCCTCAGGGTCTGCCCGACGAAGCTGGCGGGAACAGTCAACGTGAACACCGGCACCGTCGTGCGCACCGTCGTCGTAGTCGGGCACTTCATCCCGACACCGGGAACGTAGGTCGCGGGAACTGCGGCACCGTAGGTTTTGTCGCGTTGCGGCTCCCCGACGGCGAGATAGATGAGGTTTCCCGTGGAACCGCCGGCGCGCGCCACCGGGTGCGGCATGCAGTACGCCATGACGCGAACGGGGGGCGGTGACGCCGGTGTCTGAACGACGGTGATCGTGTTCGTGCCGGGCTCCGGCACATAGATCACGGGAGGAGTCGGCGGCGGCGGCGGGATCACGATCACGGTGCACCCGAGGCAGTACTGCTCGACGATCTGGGTGATCTGAAGGTTGTTGAGACACGAGGTCGTCGGACTGATCGTGACGTTGTTCACGGGCGTGCCCCCGAGGGTCTCGATCTGCACGTTGAGAGACGTGTTTTGCGCCGAGGCAACGCAGGTCTGAGACACGATCGCTACCTGAGTCGCGGCGTTGTTCCCGCAGGTGAGCTGGGTGGTGTCACACGGCGCGGTGGGCGGAGCCGCCACCGTTGTCGTAGCCGGGGAGGTCTGGGTGGTCGAATCGGTCGAGGGCGCCGGGGTGTCGGCAGCCGTGATCGTCGGCCCGACCGAGGTAGTGGTCCCAGGGTCGGTCGTGGTCGCAGGATCGGTCGTGGTCGCAGGATCGGTCGTGGTCGCAGGATCGGTCGTGGTCGCAGGATCGGTCGTGGTCGCAGGATCGGTCGTGGTCCGCAGGATCGGTCGTGTCCGCAGGATCGGTCGTGTCCGCAGGATCGGTCGTGTCCGCGGGGGCGGTGGTCGTGGCCGCCGGTTGCTTCGGATAGTGGTGTTGTACGCCCTCGGCTGCCGCGATCTCGACGAGAACGCCGAGCATCAGCGCCAGTGCAGCTGCAGCGACCGCCAAGATGTTGCGGCTCTTCTTCACGGAACCCCCTTTTTGTCGATGGAGCAAATCGTCCGGGGGTGATTACGGCTCACCCCCGGGAAGCCGGCCGCCCTAGAGCCTGGCGGCAGAGTCGTACGTCTTAGCCTTACAGAGCCAGAGCGTGCGAGAGCGCGCTGTACCTGGCGGATGCGAGCTGAACCGACACGGGCACGACGACGATCGCCTGATCGGTCGTCTGGCCGACGGTTGCGGAGTTGCCGGACGTCGTGCTTCCGCCGAACGTCGGGCTGGTGATCGAGGCGTTTCCACCGTCTCCACCATTTCCGCCGTTGCTGTTACCGACTGCCGAGCCACCCACCGACGCGGAACCCGAGAGGGCCCCGGACGCTGCGTTGCCGTTGTCGCCGTTGCGTACCGTCGAGCTGCCACCACCGGCCAGACCCAAGCCGAGGAACGGGCTTGCTGTCGCCGTCGACGTCGAAGTCGAAGTCGGCGTCGAGGCCCCACCGGTCGCGGTCGAATCGGCCGTGCTCGTGGACGCACCGCCGGCACCGGCGGTCGTCGAGCTGGAGTTCGAGCCCGCTCCGCCTGCTCCGCCTGCAAGGCTGACGGAGATCGAGCTCATTGCCGAGCTCGTCTGAGTGAGCGTGCTCGTGTTGGTGCTGGTGTTGCTGCCCGACTCCGTCGCCGTCGCTGCATTCGACTGGCTCGTGTCGCCCTGCGTGACGTCGTCGCCCAGTGCGGACGCGACAAATGCCAGCGCGAGGATTGAGGCCCCCGCCAACATGATCGTGCGCAGCTTTCTCACCTGATCTCCTTTCGCCACTGAAGTCAGTGGTCCGAGTGGTTTTGGTTCGACCTTCGTACTGAGATCTCGTCAACCCAGTTGCGGCAGCGGCATCACCCCCTCGTGCCGATGCCTCGCAAGCCGACAGGCATGAGGCACCGCCTCGGTCGGAGTCGTCAGGGCAGCAGGATCGCCGCACGAAGGCAGCCGGGCGCAATGCCCGGGCACCATGCCCGCACGGACCAACTCGCTCCCCCGCACTCCCCCTACCAACACTCGCATCCCCTGGTCGCTAGAACGTACGACTGCGAACCCGACCGGCGTGGGTCAGGAATCGCGCGACCTGAGTGCTGAGGTTGCGCTCACGTCTCCAACCGTCATGGGCAGAAAACGCGGACGACGTTATATTACCGGCAGGATTGGGAAAAGCCAACCCGATGTTAGGTTTGGGGGAAGGGGAGAATTCGTGGGACAGACGTGCAGCACTGCTGCGGTTAGCGTCGTCAGACGATCGGCTTACCGAGCGAACGCTCGTCGTGAGGGGAGCGGCGGGGTGCTCGACCTCGGAGCAGGCACCGGCGGGAAGGACACCGGCGAACGCTGTCGGTAACGACATGGACCGTCCAACAGCGCCAGGCAAGGCTCGTCCTAAAGGCGATACTGGTCGCAAAGGCAATGCCGGTCTCGAAGGCACGGCCCCTCCCGGTCCCGATCGCAGCAGCAACCCCGTCTTCGCCGCGGCGACCAAGGTCGGTGATCGTGAGCGCGAGGAACAGGGAACACTGGTCGTGATCGGAGGTGGCGATTCCGAGCTCGTCGAGCGCGCGACCGCACTCGGGCTCGCGCATCAGCTTGCGAGCGGGGAAACGCTCGAGGACGCAATCGCGCTCGCGTTGAAGCAGGTTCAGGAGCTCGCGCGCCTACGGAGCTTGAGCGCGCGGGTCGCGCAGGTCGAGCGAGCGAAGGGCATCCTGATGGAGCGTCACAAGATCAGCGAGCGTGAAGCGCATGAGCAGCTACGCAACCATGCACGCAAGCTCAACCTGCGGCTCACCGCAGTCGCTCAGGCGATCGAGAACAGCTATGTCGTCGTTCCGCTCGAGGAGGCCTGACGAGCATGCCCGACGAGCCCGGGCACTCGGTCGATCCGGCCCGCAGGATCCTGGTCGCCGGAAAACGGTGCCCGTACAAGGATGAGCTCGCCTCGGCGCTCGCCTCACTCGGGAACCACGTCTTTGCCAAGCACCTACGGCCGGCAGCCGTTGCAGAGGAGCTCGCACGGGACGAGCCCGACCTGGTCGTTGTCGTTGCCGGTCCCGACCGTGCAGCCGGGCTCCTCCTGATCGACGCCGCCCGCCGCCTCGGCAGGCAGCCGGTCGTCGCAGCGATCGAGCGCGGCGACGACGAGTGGACAACTGCCGCGGTGTCGGCCGGCGCTTCGGCGGCTGTCGTCGGCCTCGGCCGGGAAGGCTTGCGCGCGACCGTGCACGCAGTCTGCGAGCGCTTTGCCGAGTTCCGAAGGCTCGAGGAGGCGTTCGAGCGGCGCGCCGTGATCGAGCGTGCGAAGGGAATCTTGATGGCCAGCCAACGGATCGCCGGCGACGATGCGTTCGTGCTGCTGCGCGACCAGTCACGCCGCACGAACCGAAAGCTCGAGGAGATCGCCGACGCAGTCTTGAACAGTCATGAGTTGCTCACACGACGCCCGCACGCAAAGGCCAAGCCGTCCTCTGACTTGCCAACGGGCTCTGTCGGGAGCCAGCGCGGGAGCTCCAGACCTCAGCTCCGATCGCAACAGAAGCAGCCGCTGATCGGCCACCTCGGCAGGCGTTGACGAGCCTACCCCGGGCCGATTCGGCTCGGGCCGCCGATGAAGGGCGCGCCAATCACGCCCCTGCTCCCCGACGTGATGGCCCTCGGGGCGGCCGGGTGGCTCACGAACCGAGCCGGGCCGGGATGCTGACGACTTCGCCGAGCGGCCCGGCGCCGGAACCCGGGAAGAGCCCGTTGTTGGAGATGTAGATCGATCCGGATGCGACAGCCACTCCGGTCGGATCGACAAGTCCCGTGGTCGCCAGGACCTTCCGGGCTCCGTTCGGAGCGAGCCGGATGAGCGCTCCGGGCGATAGACGTGCAGGTACCGCAGTGCGGCTATTGCCAAAACGGGATGATCATTCAGGCGACCGACCTGCTGGGACGACGAAGAACCCTTCCGAGGCCGTGATCAAACAGGCGATGAACGGGCATCTGCGCCGGTGCGGCACCTACACCGCGATCATCGAGGCGATCCAGACTGCCGCCAGGATGATGGCGAAGTGAGCATGAGATGAGCGCTACCGAAGAGAAGGTCATCAACATTTTCGGCGCGACCCTCACGCGCGGGAAGTTCGTGAAGGGAAGCGGCGCGCTCGTTGCCGGCTTCGGTCTCGTCGGCGCCGGTATCGGCGCCTCGTCGGCCGCAGCGGCGGGTGATGACGGCGGGACGAGCCAACTCGACCGCCATGATTCCAAGACTACTCGCCGACGCACCTAATAGGTGGATAACACTTCGTGGCAGGCCGATCAGCTCGGGGCTCGATCGAGCTACTGAGTCTGGCTGACGGCCTCCACTGACCTTGTCACCTCGCCGGCCCCGCGGCTGGCGATCACCACGTCGATGATCCCGTACTCCCTCGCCTCGTCGGGGCTGAGGAAGAAATCTCGTTCCAGGTCGTGTGAGATCCGCTCGACGTTCTTTCCCGTGTGCTCGGCGTAGATCTTCTCCAGACGGCGCTTGAGGCCGATGACCTCGCGTGCCTGGATCTCGATGTCGGTGCCCTGCCCCTCGAAGCCACCCGAGAGCTGGTGCATCAGGATGCGCGTGCTCGGGAGCGCCATCCGCTTTCCCTCTGCGCCCGCCGCGAGCAGCAGCGAGGCGATGCTCATCACGATGCCGAGCCCGATCGTCTGCACGTCGGGCTTGATGAATTGCATCGTGTCGTAGATCCCGAGCCCGTCGTAGACCGAGCCGCCCGGTGAGTTGATGTAGAGGAAGATGTCCTTGTCGGGGTCGTCGGACTCCAGATGCAGCAGCTGGGCGATGATCAGGTTCGCGATCTCGTCGTCGATCGGGGTGCCGAGGAAGACAATGCGCTCGGCGAGCAGGCGCGAGTAGATGTCGAACGCGCGCTCGCCGCGCGAGGTCTGTTCGACCACCATCGGGACCATCGGGCTCATTTCGCTCCTCGCCGGCAGTGACTCGTCAGAGCTTGCTGCGGTCGTCGCGGGCCTGCTCGTTGGACGCGGCCCGTTTCGCAACGCGCCGCTCCTTCAACGTCTTCTGGGCGACCTTCTTCTCGGTCCGCCCGGGTTTCCTCGCGCCTTTCATCCGATCTCATCTCCTTCGAGTCGTGGGTCTCCGGCCGCACCCGGGCTGCGTCCCGTTCGCGGCGCCGGTCGGGGTGAGTACCACGCTACCCACGAGAGCCCGGCCGGCCGATCAGGTCGTGATCGAGCTCTCAGCCGCCCGGGGTCCGATCCTGCGCCGGAACCTCGGCGGGCACGAGCTTGCTCGGCGAGGCGCCCTTCGACGTCGCCGGGGACTTGCTCCCGACCCCGATTGCCTTGCCGAGCCGTTCGATCAGTTCTTTGAGGTACGCCATGAGTTTCGTCCTCCTGTTTGGGTGGCCGGGACGGGCCCCTGCGCTCGACCGGCACTGAGCTTCGCAGGCACACTATACACACGAACTTCATAACCTGTTATTCTATTTCGCGATGTCAACAACAGGAATCGCACATCAGGAGCCGGAAGCTGCGAGCCCTTCACCGGAGTTCGCCTTCCTCACGAATCACGGCAAGACGCTGCTCCTGATCGCGGAGGACCCCCAGATCCGGATCCGCGACATCGCCCAGCTTCTCGGGATCACCGAGCGCCGGACGCAGAGGATCGTGGCCGACCTCGCCGGCGCGGGATACATCGAACGCGAGCGAACAGGCCGCCGGAACCTCTACACGGTCAGGGGGCACCTGCCGCTTGGGCTTCCCATCCAGCGCGACGCCGACATCGGCTCGCTGCTTGCGCTCTTGTCGATGGCGGAGGAGTCGTGAGCGAAAGCCAGTCCGAAGCCCCCGTACTCGAAGCTTCCCCTCCGGAGATCGTCGAGGTCGAACCGGCCGCGTTGCCCGCCGGCGAGGCGCGCGGCGCGCGGTTCACCCGCCATGCTCGCCGTGTCCGTCTCTACGCGACGGCAGGCGTCTTCGTGGCGCTCCTCGTCCTCCTCGTCGTGCTCGCCTCCGCGAACAATCGAGCCGCGAAGCTGGATTGGGTCGTCGGCTCGACCCACGCCTCGCTTGCGTGGATCGTCCTCACCGCCGCTGTCTTCGGGTGGCTGCTCGGAATCGCTACCGCTCTCGTCTTCCAGCACCAGACCCGCCGCCCACACTGACCTTTCTCATTCGGGTCTGCCCGGTTCGGGTCGCACGCTGAACCGAGGCCGGTACGACGTTGTCGAGGGCGGCATCGGTGCGGACATTGAGGAGGACGATGCTGGCGGCAAGTGTCCAGAGCAGCTCGAGGCCGTAGGTGGCGAACTGGAGGGCGCCGTCGGGCGAGAAGGCGCCGTGGCGTGCGAGCGCCGCGCCGCCGGCGAGGAAGACGACCGCGGTGAGTGCGCTCGCCCAGCGGAACCAGTGCGACAGCGGCGCCGAGGCGACGGCAGCGGCCATCAACGCAAGCAGGAAGTTGGAGAGCACGAGGGTCATCGCCGCGAGCTCGAAGCACGCCATGGTGAGCGCGGGGTCACCGCTGCCGGCGATCCGGAAGGAGACCGCGGCGATGCTCGCGAGGCCGGTCAGCGAGATCGCAACATTGAGCGCGCCGCCGACGAGCGCGACCGAGGCGGCGGCCGCCGAGCCGGCGTGGCGGACGAGTAGCGCGAGCCCGCACAGGAAGACGACCCAGATCGCGTTGCCGAGCCCCTGCACGACGACCGCTGCGAGCGACCAGGAACGGTGGGCGACGAAGTAGGCGTCGAGCACCGCGGCTGAGTCGTTCGTCTTCGGAAAGCTCGGGCCGAAGAACTCGACGAATGCGAGCAGCACATAAGCGATTCCGGCGGCGGCGGCGAGACGGTTCCAGCGCATCAGACGCTCCTTTCGATTCGTGACTCGGGCATCTCCCGACGCTAGAGAGCAAACGGCGGCGTGTCATCGCCCGCAGAGCTGATTCAGCGTCCGCCTCGAGGCGGAACGCAATCCACCCGGCGGTGGGCGACGTGACGTTCCGGACGCGATTACGCTCGCGGAATGGAAACCCGCCGCCCCTTCGCGGGTCTGCCGCGCGCGGACGTGTTGCTCGCGCTGGCGCTCTTCGCACTGATGGAGGTGTTCGTCGTCACGGGGACGCTGATGAGCGGCGGCGCGACACCGCTCAGCGTTGCAAGCGCCGCCGCGCTGACCCTGCCGCTTGCCTGGCGGCGGCGGGCGCCGCTCGCGGCAGCAGCGATCGTCGCGGGCGCGATCGTCGTCGACGATCTGGTCGCCGGCTGGGACAGCGCCGTGATCTCGTTTCCCTGCTCGATCATCGCCGCCTACTCCGCGGGCGCCCATGCACGACAACGCCGGGCCATAGCCGCGCTCGCGGCGCTGGTGGTGGCGAACCTCGTCGACGCGCTCGGCGCGCCCGGCAACCGCGCCGGCGACCTCGCACTCGGACTCGTCGTCTTCTCGCTCGTGCCCTGGCTCGCCGGTCAGGCGCTCCGGCGAGAACGCGCGCGCACGGCGGAACTGCAAGAGCTCGCGATGCAACTCGCAGCCGAACGGGAACAACGAACGCGCGAAGCCGTGAGTGCCGAACGGGGCCGGATCGCGCGCGAGCTGCACGACATCGTCGGCCACGCGATCAGCCTCATCGCCGTCCAGGCGGACGCCGCCGGCAAGCTCCTGCGTCGCGATCCCACTCGCGCGCACGAGCCGCTCGAGACGATCCAGAAAACCTCGCGCGGCGCGCTGGCCGAGATGCGCCAGCTCGTCGGGCTCCTGCGCGACGAGGACGAGGAACCACTGCTCGAGCCCCAGCCCGGCGTCGCCAACCTCGAGCGGCTCGTCGAGGATGCCCGAGCGTGCCGGGCTGCGCGTCACACTCGAGCTCACCGGCGAGCCCGTGTCCCTACCCGCCACGCTCGACCTCGCCGCCTACCGGATCGTCCAGGAAGGCCTCACCAACGTTCGCAAGCACGCGGGCCATGTCCGCGCGTCGGTCAACATTCACTATGGAGCGAGCCATCTCGATGTGGAAGTTCGAAACGGCGGCGACCGAGCGATCGCCTCGGGCCGAGGCCACGGCTTGATCGGCATCCGCGAACGCGTCACACTGCTCGGCGGCGACCTGCAGAGCGGGCCGGCGAAGAACGGCGGTTTCGTTCTCCACGCTCGGCTCCCGTTCACAGGCAACTCCCGATGACACGAGTCCTGCTCGCCGACGACCAGGCGCTCGTCCGCCAAGGGTTCCGCCTCATCCTCGAGCTCGAGAAGGACATCGAGGTCGTCGGTGAGGCCGCCGACGGATTGGACGCCGTCCGCCTCGCCCGCGAGCTGGAGCCGGACGTGGTCGTCATGGATATCCGCATGCCCAACCTTGACGGCATCGAGGCAACACGCCGGCTGCAAGCATCGGCCTCGCAGGCGCGTGTGCTGATCCTGACCACCTTCGACCTGAACGAGTACGTCTACGAGGCCATGCGTGCCGGAGCCAGCGGCTTCCTGCTGAAGGACGTTCCCGGCGACCAGCTCGTCACCGGCATCCGCATCGTCGCCTCCGGCGACGCGCTCCTCGCCCCGACCCTCACCCGGCGCCTGATCGAGCATTTCGTGCGGCGACCGCCGCCCGACGCCGCACCGCCGCACGGCCTCGACGCGCTGACCGCCCGCGAGACCGAGGTGCTGACCCTCCTCGCACGGGGACGTTCGAACGCCGAGATCGCCGCCGCCCTGTTCCTCGGCGACGCAACGATCAAAACCCACGTCGGACGTATCCTCCAGAAGCTCGACCTCCGCGACCGCGTGCAAGCGGTCGTCTACGCCTACGAATCCGGCCTCGTTCAGCCCGGCGAGATGTTCGATACTGGATAGGCGGGCACGCACGTGCGGCGAGCCGTCGTCCGAGGATCGCACGTTCCGCACCCGCCTGCGGACCAGCCCAAAGCCCGCAGGCGATCGCGCGTCCGTTGTCTCAAACTGCAGCGGGTCACTTAGCCGCAGCTGCGGGCGGCGGCTCTACGGGGCGAACTCCCGGCTGCCAACGCAGCTCCTGAATGTGGTTGTCGACGATTCCGATGTAGTCGACGTGCTGGGTGCCTTGGGCGGTGAAGACATTTCCCGCCGGGGTGCCAAGGGCTGCAGGCGGTGCGGCGGTCTCGGCAGTCAGATCGCTGTAGTGCCAGGCGTCGCTCGCCCACCAGAGCTCGTGCATCGACCCGTCGTCCCCCGCGCAGATGACGTGTTGCGTGCGCTGCGCTTCGAACGTGTAGGCGCACACGACCGACGCCCCCAGCACCGGGGCCCCCGAGGCGGCGGTCAGGTCTTCGTGGTGCCAACCGTCGGCGCCCCACCAGAGCTCGTGAACGTGGTGGTCTTGCCCGATGTAGTCGACGTGCTGGGTTCCCTCGGCCGCGAAGACGTAGGCCGCGAGGCCGCTGTCGTCCGGGAGCGGGGACCCCGTCGCTGCTGTCAGGTCACCGTGGTGCCAGCTGCCGGTTTCCCACCAGAGCTCGTGAATGTGGCCTTCCATCCCAACGTAGTCCACGTGTTGAGTGGCCTGAGCGGCGAAGACGTAGCCGACCGCGCTGCCCTGGGTGGCGGCCGGAGGTGCGCCGGCTGCCGCCGCGATGTTGTTGTGATGCCAGGCGCCGTTCTGCCACCAGAGCTCGTGCACGTGGAAGTCGCTCGCGACGTAAGCGACGTGCTGCGTGCCTTCGGCATCGAAGACGAACGCGCATGGTCCCTGCACGAGCGAGAGCGGCGCGCCGGGAACGGCGTCGGTCAAGTCGTTGTGATGCCAGCCGCTGCCGCTGTCCCACCAGAGCTCGTGCACGTGGCAGTCGTTGGGGACGTAGAACACGTGCTGCGTACCCTCGGCGGCAAAGACGTAGCCGGCCGCTCGATTGCCGCGCAAGTCATTTGGGACGTCCGGCGCGGCGGAGGCGACGCTGAGGTCGTTTTGGTGCCACCCGGAGCTGTCCGACCACAGCTCGACAACGTGCCCGTCAGATGCGAGGTGGACGACGTGTTGGGTCCCTTGTGCGTCGAACATGTACGCCCAGGGGGCGGTGAGCGCAGCAGGCGCGCCGGTGACGGCGGTCAAGTCGGTGTGCGTCCATCCCATCTGAGACCTCGATCCTCTGGAGTCGTTTCGATCGCTACTAACGATCCTTCACGCTGCGGTCGATGTCGGTCGTCTTGAGCGCGTTCCAGTCCGCGGGTGCGAGGCGGACCGCCTTGCCGGCCGCGACCCGCTGACTCGCGGCGGACCGGCTCGCGAGCGTCTTCGAGCGGTATTGCCGGAACTCGAGGTCGAAGGCCTTTCTTTCCTTCCGGCTCGAGACCTCGACGGCTTCGAGCTTGCCGTGTGTCTGGATTCTCAGGTCGGCCTTGGTGATACGTGCGTTGCGGATCCGAATGCTGCGCCAGTCGCCAGCGGCGTTGTCCGCGCGCAGCTGGTGGATGTCGAAGGGGCGCTTATCTCCGTCTGTGTGGACCTCGAGGGCCTGCGAATCGCCAGCGAAGCCCTCGATGCGGAACCTGTCACGTGCCGCCGTTCGGGATGTCGTTTCCACTTCGAGCAAGTGCCCCGGCTGTGCGTGGAGAAGGCGGTAGCTCGCGCCGCGGACGGTGACCGTCAGCGGCGGGCTTTCCGCTGGACGCTGGACGAAGAAGATCTCGCCGGGCGGCTCGCCGCCTTTCGCGGCTCCGAACCAGGGCCAGCGGACGACGCCCTCGAGACGGCGTTCGTCGTCGGTCTCGATTTCACTGAGGTCGCGATGCAAGCGGCTGCTGCGGTAGAACCGTCGCCCGTCGTCGTCCTCGATTTGCGTCACCGTCGCTCCGGTGCCGCTTAGGAAGATCGTCATGAGCGCTGTCGCGGCAAAGCCGACACTGAAGGGCTGTCGTCCTTTATGGAGCTCGAGCGAAATGGGAATGGAGAAACACCAGCCGCCCGTCGACCCGTCGTAAACCCTTCCTCCGGCGTTGGTCGTAGTGCCGTCCGGATTCTCGTACTTCGCGGTCTGGTCGTACTTCCACGAGGTCGGCGACGTGAACATGATCGTGTTGTTGCCGTGGTCGGGGTCGTAGAAATCACTGAACACCTCGTACGGCCGGTCGGGATCCCAGACGTGAATTACCTTTGTGCCGGGCGTCCGTTCCTCAACCTGATACGGGATGACCGTGTGGGCGTCGCTTCCCCAGAGACTGGTCGCGATTGACAGCATGGCGTAGTCGCCACTCGCGAGGCCGCTCTCGATGCCAGCATAGGCGGCTTCCGCGTCGTTCAGCTGTCCGGCCGCAGCCACGTCCAGGAAGTTCTGGACGCCGGCGGCGCCGAACTGCCGCCCCTGCATGACGTTGATTGCGGCGTGAAGGTCCGCGCTATCCGGTCCTCGCCACGTTGTGCTGGGGGGAGAGGTGGGATTGGGTGCCTCACCATTGAGAGAGTTGTCGCCGGTGTAGAAGCTTGCTGGTCCACAGAAGCCCATGAACCCGCCGTACTTGTAGAGGGCGAGCCCGAGCATCGACATTCCGCCGCAGTTTCCATTTTTCGCGAGGATCTTGAAGATCTCGTAGAACGCACAGTCGAGGGGCGCCTCGACGAGGTCCTGGGTCGGGTTGATCGCCAGATATGCCCTCCGATACAGATCCCACGAGAGGTTCGCGTCGTTCCAGTTCTGGAAGAACCAGCCGTTCTTTTCGGGATCGAACTCATCGCCGATGGCCATGGCTGCTCCTCATGGGTCAGTAGCGGTGCAGGACGGGGATCGAGGGGATGGACAGGGTTCCGACCTTGTCGACAGATTGCACGCAGTACCAGTAGTCGACGCCTCGCCTGGCCGAGCTGTCGCTGAACCCATTTTCCGACAGAACGCCTGACACTTGGCGGTAGGGACCCCCTGCGGTGCTGCGGAAGACGACGAAGCCCTCCAGTTCGCCGGAGTCGAACGTCGGTCCCCACTGGACGTCGAGGCCGCAGCCGACGACCGCGACGTCGGTCTGCGGTAGGACGCCGGGCGTAGCGGGGAGGTCGTTCGTGTAGGTGAAGGTGCTGCTCGAGGGCAGGTTGTCGAGGGCGGAACCGTCGCTTTCGTTGGCGAGCCAGTCGAGCGCCGACACCCGGTACCAGTAGAGCTCGTGGGGCACTGCTGTCGAGTCGAGGTACTGGCCGTGTGCAGTGACGGGATTCGGCACGGCGGGGATGTCGGCGCACACCGGTTGCAGCCCATGCCATGGTGTGGGGCTGACCGTTCCGTCAGTGAAGACGCAGGCGAGGAATACCGGGGGGTCGTGCTCGTGCGCCGAGCGGTACACGTGGAACGCACGCAGGTCCTGAACCGGGGAGGCGATCCACTCAAGGAGCACCCCGTTGTCGCGCGCACGGAGGCCCGTGACGATCGGCGGCGGCGGAGGCGTTCTCTCACGCAGCCGCATGCACGTGTACTCGCTCCGGGACGCGGGACAGCCATGGTGCCCCTGGTACAGGTTCTGAGCGAAGTCGTACGCCCGGACCCAGTACGCGTAGCAGATGGGAGAACCCGCCGGCACGCTGTGGTCGTCGAACTGGATGCGCCCGGTCGCAGAGAGCATCGCCTCGGAATCAGCCAGCGAGACCTGGCCGACCAGGCTGACGTCGCAACGCTCCTTCGAGCGGGGCGGGACGTAGATCGACCCGAGACCGCAAACTCCCCGGTAAATCTGGTAGCCCGCAAGATCCGGTTCGGTATTCGGCTTCCAGTAGACGGTGATGTAGTCGGCGAAGCCCTCCGCGCCGAGCACGTAGGTGGGGCCCGGCGGCGTCATGTCGGGCACGCAGCCCGCGATCACCGCGGACGGCGCGCCGGTGTTCCCGTACGGGTCGCTGCAGCGGAGCCGATAAAAGAAGGTCGTCTGGCCGTACGGCGGGACCAGGATCGGATCCATATCGGTCCAGCTCACCGTCGCCGAAGTCGGGTCCTGCGGGTCGGTAGTGACCGATCCGACCTGCCTCGCCGGGAGGCTCGACAGGTCCTCGAGGTCTTCACGGCTCGTGGCCCGGTAGATCGCATACGACTGGGTGGAGTCCGGCAGCTGGTGGTTGTCGATGTCGCGCGTCACCTTGCGCCATGAGAGGACGAGCCCCGGCGGCGAGAGCTGCGGGTAGACCTGCAGCGAGTCCGGTGCCATCGGCGGCGTCGTTCGCCTTGGTGTCGCCGGCAGCGCCGCCGACCAGGCACCGAGCCGCCCCAGGCCGTCCCGCGAGGCCACGCGGTAGTAGTACGTCGTGTCGTTTTCGGGCCCGACCACCACCTCTCCATCGACCACGTGGCTCTCGGGCAGTCCGTCGCTGCTCCAGTACTGATAGTCGAGAAAGCCTGGTCGCGGCGGCGAAATGGGTTGACCGTCCAGGTCGCTGTCGACGTCGTACTTGACCGGCTGGGGATTCACTGCCTGGAACGGGCCGCCCGCCGCCGTCGAGCGCTGCACCGCGAAGCTGTAGGCGTAGGGATTGCGATTCCAGAGCGTCAGCACCCGGCGGTCGCCCGCGAGGAGCGAGAGCCCCGAAGGCGGATCCGGCAGCACGAAACGGCCGCCCCAGACGGGGACACCGACGACCAGGCCGATCTCGCTGCCATCCTCGAGGACCCCGCGAAGCTCGTACGCGTACTGCTCGTCGACCGTCAGTCCTCGGTCGACATACGCAAGGCCGCGTGACAGGCGCACATTCAGGCTGCTGCCGGCGAGGGTGTCGAAGAGAAGCTCCTCCTCTTTCGTCAGTCCTCGCTCCAGAGCGGCACAGGGGTCAACCGGCTCGGTCGCCGGGTTCCGGCGTGCCGCCAGGGCGGTGAGCCCGCTCGTGAGCGCGTTCCATTCGGGCGTGTCCCTGGCAACGAGTCTCGTCAGCTGCGCACACGTCGTGACGGGCGCGACGGGCCGGCTGCCGTTGATAGGGCGGAGCCGCCGGGATGGCGACGAGTCCGCGACGACGCGGTAGAGGTTGTAGCCGACGGCGTCCGGGTGCTGTGTCCACGAAAGAGCCGCGAATGAGGTTCCGTCGCGCTCGGCGGCCGACGATGTCGCCTGCATGACGACGAGGCGTTCTCCGCTGGGGTTGTTCGGGTTCGGTGTCGTCATGTGTGCATGTAGACGCCGTTGTCGTTGATCCCGGCGGTCACATCGACTGATGCGCAGAGAACCCAGGCCACGCAGCCCTCGAGACCGAATGTGCCCTCGAAGTAGATGGGCAGTGGGCCGCGCAAGCTGAGGTTGCCCCAGGCCGAGGCGCTGACGACACCGCCGAGGATCTCGCCGTGCGCGTAGATACCGCAGGCGCCGACCACATACGGGAAGCCGACAACCCCTCCGAACGCGGGAGACATGCCCGGTGGGACCAGGTTGAACGCGCCCATGCCGGCGTAGATGTCGACACTTCCGCCGAACACCCAGAAGTTCTCAGCGCGGGACAGCTGGCCGTATCCGAATACCCCGGTGAGCGTGGAAGGCAAGATCGCCTGGGCGACGCCGAAGTGGGGATTGGTCGGCTCGAGCACCCAGGCCAGCTGTTTGGGCACTTCATTGCCGACGAAGAAGCCTCCCTCCATGCCGCCGCTCTCCGTCCAGCTGCACACGGTGACCTTCATGCGGCCCTGCAGGTAGTGCATCGTCGGTCCGACGTGCCAGGTGATCTGGCCCTCGCCGGAGAGCCCTGAGCTTATGGAGTCGCAGTCGATGCGTCCGATCACCTCGCCTTCCGCGGACGCCGTCGCGAAGTCGAGCAGCAGGTGCGTGGAGGCGGAGAGCTCGATGTCCTCGAGGGGCAGTGACATCATCATGTCTCCGGAGCAGTAGTAGTCGAGTGAGGTCGGGGTCACGTTGATGTCGATCTCGGCTTCGTAACCCGCCTTTGGTACGAGGATCGTGCCCGTGGCGGCACTCGCCTCGAGCAGGCCGTAGAACGACATTCGGGTCAGGAGCGGGCCTTCGATGCGGGCGCAACCGCCGACTTCGCCGATGGCGCTCATCCGTGCGAGCAGCCCGAGGTCGATGTCGTGGGTTCCTGCCGAACGCATGTGGATGTCGGTCGCGTCACTGTGGATCTCCACCTCCGCCGTCAGGGGGTCGGAGTTGAAGAACCCGATGTCGGCGGTCCCCGAACCGATGAATCCGTCCTGGGTCGCGTTGTTGTAGTCGACCTGCGCGTCGGGGCAGTCGAACTGCGCCAGGTTGCTCGAGACGATGTTCTGCCACGTCCCGACGAGCCTCAGGTCCGTGTCTTCCCAGCCCGCTTCGATGCCCGCCTTCGGAACGGTCACCATGCGTCCGAAGAACGGCGCCGTGGTCGTCGAGTACTTCTCATCGCGAATGTTGACGACGCTCGGGCCGAAGAACGGGAAGTGGACAGTTCCGCAGGTAGCGAGATACGGATCGGTCGTCCCGGCGACGTACTTCGAGAGCTCGAGCCTGTGCGGGCTGTAGGGGATGCCGTCGAACCGCTGGCCGTAGTTGTTGAAATCGAGATCGAGCTCGCCGAGGTCGCCGTCGGCGAGCAGCTCGCCCCAGGTCAAGCTGAACGGAGTGGCGAAGTGGCGCGGCTCGGCGATGCCGGCGGCTGTGAAGACGATTCGGCCCGTGCGCACGCTCGCCACGCCGGCCTGGTTCGGCGGCCCGGTCGGTACCAGCGACACCTGCCAGTAGCCGAGCGGTACACCTCCGGTCGGCAACCCGACGTCCCCGCCGACCAGATGACCCGTCGACGTGATCTGCATGTGCTCGACCTGCATCGGGAGATCGGACGGCGGCGGGAGCTTGAAGCGGCCGCCGAGGTCTGCGTCGAAGACGGCGCTCGTGACGAACTGGGCGAGCCGTGTTCTCTTGTCGTTGACGAACAGATCCACGGCGAACGGCTTGACGCCGACGTAGCCGGGCCGGGCGGGCTCTCCGAGGCGCTCGCTCGGGAGCGCGCCGTAGGTGAGGAGCTCGCCGTCGACTCCACGGCTCGCCATCCGCAGCCACCCCGCGACGTGCTGCAGCTTGAGGGGGTTGGCCGTCCCACCGGGACGATCGGGGGAGAAGAGGGAGGCATCGTTCAGCTCGGCGAACGTCACGCCCGATGCGTTCTCTGAAGCCAGCGCTGTCAGGCTGGCGTCGACGACCGACGAGATCGACGGGCCGGAGAACGTCCCGCCGGTTTCGGGGAAGTAGCTCGGGACGGCGCCGGCGGGCAGGTAGACGTAGCCCTTGCCGACGTGCGCAGTCCACGCGACCACCTCGGCACCGTGGTGGGTCAACTCACCCCAGCTGATTTGCCCTCCGGCGTAGTCGACGACTCCGGAGAGGTCGAGGGTCGGCTGCACGTTGATAGTGCCGAGGGGCACGACGACCTTCGTGCCCGCGGCGGCTTCGCACACGGCGTCGGGTGGAAGCTCGATCTCACCCGGACCGAACTCACCGGCCACGATCTCGCTCTGGGCCAGCTCCAGCCAGCCCGCGCGCAGCGCGACGACGTCGCCGCGCGGGTTGAGCGCGTGAAAGCTGCACGGCTCCTTCAGCTCGATCAGCCCCTTGAAGCCGTCGGCGACGATCAGTGCGCTCGCGTAACCGTAGTGGCCGCGCAGGTAACCGGTGTTGCATGGATCGGGAACGGTGTTCTCGCCGGTGGCCGTGCCCACAGCGAGCCGGAGCCCGCGCGGAGGCGCCCACGGAAGCGGCGGGAACGGTGGGAACAGCGGGACCGGCCGGAGGTCGAGGACGTAGCCGGTTCCTTGGATTTCGAGCCCCGTGTCGCCCAGCAACCACGGACCGTACTGCCCGGCCGTCGCGTCGACGTAGACGCCGCACGAGGGCGGCAGGTCGATCACTCCCAGATCCAGCGTGGCCCGCTCGCAGGACTCGACGGAGGCGATGCCGCCCGGCAGCTGCACGACCACCGATCCGGTTGCGCCGGTCGGGCTGACGTGGAGGGTGGAGATCACGAGCGTGAACCCGTCGACGTCGATCTCGATCCCCGCTGGGAAAGGCCGCCTCGGCACGGGATAGACGGCCTCTCCGTCGACGATCTGCCCGATGAGAGCGCCGGAGCCGTCGAGGCGAACCGTCGCCTTCTTGAACTCGACGAGGATCTGGCCGCTCGCAGGCGGCTGCTCGAGCCAGCCGAGCACGCCGGTCCCGAGCTGAACGATCTCCTGGAGCTGCGACTGCCGGACCGGCAGCTCAACTGTCAGCGACTGCCCGATCTCGACCTCAGGCTTGATGCGCTGCGCATCGACGAGGCTGATCTGGGTCTGCCGGTGCTCGACGTTCGAGACAACCTCGAGCGATTGCCTCAGCTTGGGGAGCGTCCGACCCGGACGTGGTTCGACCGGTCTCACCCACGCGCCCTCGCAGTCGAATGCGAGCCACGCCGTGCCGGCCGCATCCCGGAACTCGCTCGCTCCGGCATCCCACGTGCCCGTACGCACGACCGTGTCGACTGAGAGAACGAAGCCGCCGATTTCCAGCGTCGCGGGAAACGGAGGAGCGCCGGCCGCTTCCCGCTGTCGCGAACCGGCCATCTGCGGCGCTACTCTTCCGGCGTCATCGACCGCAGACGCACGCTGTCGTCAGGCGCCGCTCGGCAAAAAGTGCCGCAGGCAATGGTTTCGGCCAACTCCGTGAACCCGCCATTCCGTCTGGGGCTCCGAGGATCCCACAATCCAATTCCTGTGTCAACGTCTCGACGACCCGCGTGACGGACAACAACCTCAGTCGTCAGGCCGTGACCGGCGATTTCCTATCCACGCACGAGGCCGGTCGAGAGGCGTTCATGGTTGACCCCCGGGCGCGCGGCGGACAGACTCCCCTCATAATGCTTCGCGCAGTGCACATGAGTACTTCACTGAGCGAACAGCCGACTGGGCCGAGATGAAGATCATCGAGGTGCGGGCGACTCCGGTTTATGTGCCAATGCATCATCCGCTTCGCTGGAGCTTCGGGGTCGAGCCGGGGATGACGCGCGTGATCGTCGAGCTCGTGACCGACGAGGGGCTGATCGGGCTCGGCGAGTCGAACGGCGGCGCGCAACTCGCCGCTGCGATCATGGAGGCGAAGCCGCTCGTGATCGGCCTCGATCCGCTCGAGGTGAGCCGGTTGGCCAAGCGGTTCGCCGTGTACCGGATCACGAGCGAGCAGCTCGCGCGGGCGGCGCAATTCAAGCTCGCGGGCGCCGCGATCGAGATGGCGTGCTGGGATCTCGTGGGCAAGATGCTCGGCAAGCGGTGTGCCGATCTCTGGGGCGGAGCCGAGCGGGAGCGGGTCGAGTTCACCGCCTACGTCTTCTACCGCTACAAGACCCTCGCCGAGGAGGGCGGTTATAGCGATCCGCAGTTCGTTGCCGAGCACACGATCGAGCGGTGCAGGACGCACGGCTTCCGCGATGTGAAGCTCAAGAATGGCGTGCTCGATCCCGCGCTCGAGGTGGACACGGTGCGTCGTATCCGCGAGCTCGGCCAAGGGATCGTGCGGAACATCCGCATCGACCCGAACCAGGCCTGGTCGGTCGAGACGAGCATTCGCGTGCTCCGCGCCTTCGACGACTACGACATCGAGTTCTGCGAAGACCCGACGTGGGGCATCGAGGGCATGAGCCTCGTCCGCAAGGACACCCACATCCCGCTCGCCACGAACATGTGCTGCATCAGCTTCGAGCAGATCCCGCTCGTCGTCCGTGCCCGGGCTCTCGACATCATTCTCGGCGACATGCACTTCTGGGGCGGCCCGACACCGCTGATGCAGCTCGCGAAGGTTTGCGAGACGTTCAACCTCGGGTTGAGCCTGCACAGCGACCGCGAGCTCGGGATCTCCACGGCGGCGATCGTGCACCTCGCGGCCGCCCAGCCGATGGTCAGCCACGCGATCGACTCGCACCTCGTCGACCAGTCCGGAGACGTGATCACGGAGCCGTTCACCTTCCGCGACGGCTGTCTCGCGGTCCCGGACGGGCCAGGACTCGGCGTGGAGCTCGACCGCGAGCAGCTCGAGCGCTACCACCGCCTCTACCAGGAGGTCGGGGAGCGCGACGAGTTCCAGGACGAGCAGCGCTCGGACTGGCGACCGTTTCTCCCGCTCTGGTGACCCGCTCGAGCTGAGATCGTCGCCGCGGCCGCCGGCAACCTCGAGCTGGTCGAGCGGCGCGGCGAAGGACTGCGTCAGTCGTCCTCGAGCGGATAGAGCGGACGGGCTCGGCGAACGTACGGCAGTGACGTGACGTCGGCTCTCGTCGAGCCGGGCGAGTCGACGTAGATCAGCTCCCGTGCAATCGGCCCGTACGCGGGCACCGGGGAATGCACCCCCTTGGCGACGATCACCCTCATCTCCTCCGGCCGCAGCCCCAGCGACCGATGCCGTTCGATCGTCGCGTCGATCACCGGGAGCGACGTGATCACGAGCGTCTGGTCCTCGTCGGTCCGCAACACCGCGCTCGCGCCCAGATTGAACGAGCGAAAGCCGCCGTGCAACGAGGCAGAGTCGTCGAAGCGCCCGCTTCCGAGCGCGACGACCGTTCCCTCGACCCGACACGGCGGCGCGGCGCGCTCGAGCAAACCGCCGAGCACGAGCTCGACCCGTCCGCCAACCCCGGCGGACACGCAGGCCGCTGCGGCCTCGACGTCGCAGATCGACTCGAGGTAGCCCCGTAGGCCCGCCTGCCGGGCGGCGTTCAGGATCGCCGTCGAATCGCCCGCGCTGCCCCCGCCGATGTTGTCACCGACGTCGAGCAGGAGCACCGGCCCGTCGGTTGCCCGTCCCGCCCGGGCGACCGCCTCCTCAACGCCGACGGCCGAGCCCTGGAGCTCCGCGCGCACCGCCCACACCGCTGCGGCGAGCCTGTCGGCGACCTCGCGAGCAAGACCCTCGTCGCCGTCGGCCACGGCGAGACAGGACATCCCCATCTCCGGCACGTCCGCGTACGGGTAGCCCTCGGCGATGCCCGCGGTGAGGATTCCCTCGGTCTCGCACGCGGCCTCGACCTCGGCCATGAGCGACCGCATCGGTTCAGAGGCAGTCCCCTGCTTGAGGATGTTGACGATCACCGCCGGCTTCACGAGTACCTGTACCGGGTGGGCGTCTCCACGCAGCGTTGCCGCGACGATTCCGGCGCACTCGAGCGCCCGCTCCCTGGCGTCCAGATGCGGGTTCGTGCGGTACAGCGTCGTCACCGTGCTCTCCTCGACCATGCGCTGCGACACGTTCGCGTGCAGATCCAGCGAGACGCCGAGCGGGGCGTCCGGGCCGACGGTGGCCCGAACACGGGCGATGAACTCACCGTCGGCGTCCAGGGCATCCTCGGCGACCGCCGCCCCGTGCTGGGCGAGCAGTACCGCATCCCAGGGGCCGTGGCGGCGGAGCAGCTCGAGGAGCTCGTCCGAGAGCCGCTCGAACGCGTCGGACGTCACGACACCCATCGGATTCGCCTGCGCAAACGCCAGCGGCACGATCTCGAGGTCGAACCGATCCGCGGCCGCGAGGTAGCCGCCCATCGTTGCCTGCGATCCGGCAAACACCGCGACGACCGCCTCGGCGCGGTAGATCCCGCCCTCCTCGAACTGCCGATATCCGGCCGAGCGCGGCGCGAAGGTGTTCGACTCGTGAAAGAGGCCGAGCGCGGCGACCCGCGGGCTGACGGAGTTGACGCCCGTTCGTGCGGTCGTGTTCACTAAGGAAATCATATGAGTTCTTCTGATGAGACAGCGGCTTCGGCTGGCTGTCGGCGCGGTACGCCGCGTGGACGAGCGGATCCTGCGGTTCGCCGCCCAGATGGGCGTGCGAGGCGTCGTCGTCAACACGCCGCTAGACCTACCGGGGGACGAGCGCTGGGAGCTCGACGACCTCGAGGCGCTCCGCGACCGCGTCGAGGCGCACGGCCTCCGGATCGAGGCGCTCGAGAACATGCCTACGTCCTTCTACCGCGACGTGATCCTCGCCGGGCCAAACGCGAGGAGCAGCTCGAGCACACGCTCGCGACGATCGAGAACATCGGCCGGGCGGGGATCCCGATCTTCGGCTTCCACTGGATGGCGAACGAGGTCTGGCGCAGCGAGCTCGCGGCGCCGGGACGCGGCGGGGCGCGCGTGACCGTCTTCGACGCCGCCGCCGTGCCCGACCGGGACATCCCGACCTTCGACCGCGTCTATACCGAGGACGAGATCTGGGAGTCCTTCGTCCGCGTTCATCAGCGAGGCGCTCTCCGGTTGCCGAGTCGGCGGGCGTCCGCCTGGCGCTGCACCCCGACGATCCGCCCGGTCCCGAGCATCGGCGGCGTCGGGCGGCCGTTCCGTTCGTTCGACGGCCTGCGCCGCGCCGTAGAGCACTTCCGACAGCCCGTGGTTCGGGGTCGAGTTCTGCCTCGGGACGCTCTCCTCGGCGATGGGGGCCGGCGCGGTCGAGGCCCTGCGCTGGTTCGCCGAAGCGCGGCAGCCTCGCCTACGTTCACTTCCGGGACGTGAGCGGTACCGTGCCCTCCTTCGCGGAATGCTTCCTCGGCGAGGGGAATGTCGACGTCGTCGAGGCGATGCGCGTCCTGCGCGACTCAGGCTTCGACGGTGTCGTGATCGACGACCACGTTCCACTTCTCGACGGCGATCCAGCGATCATCCCCGGGATGGTCAAGAGCGAGTACGCCTACCACGGCCGTGCCTACGAGCTCGGCTACCTCCAGGGGCTGCTGGCGGCCGTGCTGGCACGCCGACCGAGCTCCCTCAGCCTCCGTCGAGCAGCGGCGTCCCCGTCGAAGCCGATGCACCGGCCCGTACCCGCGAACGGCACGGCCAGGAGCTCGGTCTAGACGCTCGCGGCCGGGGCCGAGATGCGGCGCCGTCCCGCGCTCGTCGTTGACGAGAGGTTGCCGATCGGGCTCGAGAACGGCTCGAGCGCCACGTGGACGAGGCGCCCGTAGTACGGGTACCCCCACGACCCCGTTGGCAACGAGCCACATCCAGAGACAAGGGAACACCTCGAGCTCCCATCTGAGCGCGATCCCTGCGCCGAGAGTCGGGTTGCGCAGCGCCGCCCAACCAGCCTCGAGCTCCTCGACGTGGAAATCCTCGTCGCTCTCGGCCGCGAGATCCGGGAAGACGTCGAGCCGTACGCTGCTCCCCGTCGAGTGCGCGGCCGAACGGCCACTCTGTCCGCGCGGGGCCGGCGAGGCGGCCTCCCTGGCGGACGCCGTCATGCGTGACGACGGTTCCGCCGGGAGATCGATGCGGCGCCCGGAGCGACGAGGGGCGGCCCGAACCCAGGATGATGCCCCCACATGTACGCGAGCTCCTCGCGCCCCTCGTTCGTCAGCTTCTCCTCGATCCGCAGTGCGGGCCTCGCGCGTCGAGCGAGAGCGTGCGCTCGAGCAGGAAGGGGGTGCGGTGCGTCCGCACGCTCATCGCGACGGCTACGCCGTCCTCGTCGTCCCGGACGACCTCCGCGTCCCACGGCAGCAACGCAACCTCGCCGTGCTGCCCGAGCTCGGCCCCCTTGTACGTGCACGGGCCTCCTCCGTTCGGAAGCACCTCCTGCCAGCCGCCGGTGAAGTAGTCGAGGAACGCCCCGCGCGACGACGGCCGCGGCGGGACGTATGCCCCGAGCTCGTAGAGCCGGTGTGGTCCGTGCCAGAGAAAATCGAGGTCGAGCTCCTTCAGCCGGAACTCCGTGATGTCGGCTCCCTTGGTCGGCGTCACCGCGACGCGGACGTGCCTGTTCTCGAGGACGACGACCGTCTGCCCTTCCCGGTGAACACGTCGATGCGGCATCCGTGTGCGCGATCGGGAGGGACGGAGGGACGGGCTCATCCGTGGCCCCGCCCGCTGCGGCGGAGGCGAAGCCAGCTCGGCGCTGATCCTCTGGCGCCTCCTCGCGACAGCGGGGCCCCAGCCTGCCGCTCGTGCTCCTCGCCGAAGCGCGCGGCGGGAAGGCTGACCGAGATGCCGCCCAGCACGTGCCGTTCGCGGCACGATCGCCGCACCGATGCAGACAGCGCCGACCGCCGTCTCGCCCTGTCCTCGCCCCAGCCGCTCGAGCGTGATCGCCTCGAGCTCCGCGAGCAGCTCCGCCGGCCGAGGTGATCGTGCTCGGCGTGATCTCCTCGAGCTCGAGGCCGGGCAACCAGGTCGACCACTGCTCCCGCGGGTGCGACGCGAGCACGGCCTTGCCGAGCGCTGTCGCATGGAGCGGAATCGTCCTCCCCGGGACGTTGCTCATGCGAAACGCCTGTGGGCTTTCGAGAATGTGGATGTAGACGAGCTCACCCTCGGCGAACTCCGCGAGGTTGACCGTCTCGCTCCTCCTCTGCGAGCAGACGCCGCATCGAGGGCAGCGCCGCGCTGCGAAGCCGGGTGCCGGTGATGCGGCCCAGGATCCCCATGAACGGCGTCCCGAGCCGCCACCGCCGGGTCGTCCGTCGTGCTCGACGAAGCCGCGCGACTGCAGCGTCACGAGCAGCCGGTATGCCGTCGACCGCGAGAGGCCGAGCAGCTGCGGCCGCACCCGCAGTCGAGATCTCGCTCGACTTCTGCGAGCTGGGTCATCAGGTCGAGCGCGTTTGCAACGACGGCGATCTCGTACCGCTCGCTCTGATGGTCGCCCGGCTCACCTCGCCATGACGGATGGTATTCAGTGAGACGGCGTTCGCGATGGCGAATGTTTCGCCAGGAGAGACCGAGGCCACTTCGGTCGATCCGCACTTGCGACTTGACAGCAGTGCGCTTCGAGTTGTCATTGTCGCGACCAGCGAATGGGTATGTGTCACTAATGAATCAAGGTCTGCCATGGGGAGCGATCCGCTACGCCCGTTTCGAGCGCTCGCGCGAGCAGCACGAGCGCGCCCGCGAGTCCCTGGCGGGGGCGTCGCCACGGCCTTCCGCGCGGGCCAGCTCCCGTTGCCGATGACGTTCGTGCGGGCGAAGGCCCGCGCATCTACGACCTCGACGGGAACGCCTACGTCGACTACGGGCTCGGCTTCGGGCCGCTCCTGCTCGGACACTCGCCCGCCGCGTGCTCATACGCCGTCCAGGCGCAGCTGGCGCGGGGCTCGGGTACGGAGCGTCGCATCCGCTCGAGGCCGAGCTCGGCGAGATCGCTGTGCCGCCTCGTGCCGTCCGCGGAGCTGTGCATCTTCGGGAGCACCGGCAGCGAGGCCGTTCACGTCGCGATCCGGATCGCGCGCGCGGCCACGGGCCGCATGCGCGTCGTCAAGTTCCTCGGGTCACTACCACGGATGGCTCGACCCGATCTACGTCGGGGGGCCGGGGCAGGCGGTGTCGGCGCCCGGGACGGCAGGCCAAGATCCGCTGGCCGCAGACTCGGTCACGGTCATTGACTGGAACGACCTCGCAGCGCTCGAGCGCGAGCTTTCGAACGGCGACGTTGCCGCCGTGATCATGGAGCCGCTGAACGTCAACGGCGGCTGCCTCGAGCCCGCGCCAGGCTACCTCGAGGGTGTCAGCGAGCTGACGCGCCGCCTCGGCGTCGTCCTGATCTTCGATGAGGTCATCACCGGCTTCCGGCTCGCGCCCGGCGGCGCTCAGGAGCACTACGGCGTCACCCCGGACCTGACCGTGCTCGGCAAGGCTCTCGGCGCCGGCTTCCCGATCAGCGCGGTCTGCGGCTCGCGCGCCGTCATCGAGACGGTCGCCTCCGGCACGGTCGCGCACGTCGGGACGTTCAACGCGAACCCGGTGTGCGCCGCCGCCGCGCTCGCCGCCCTCGACGAGCTCGAGCAGCAGCGAGACGAGATCTATCGCGCGGCTGGCGGCGAGCGCCCGCCGGCTCGCGCAGATCATGACCGAGGCATCTGCAGGCTCCTCGACGCCGCTCCACGTCAACCACAGTGTGGGCGTCGCCCACGCCTTCGTGTCGTCTCGCCCCGTCGTCGACCTACGCGGACTCGCTGCGCGCCGACCGCGAGGCCTACCGCCAGCTCACGGCGCGTTTCCTCGAGCAGCGGCGTGCATGTCATCCCGCGGGGCCTCCTCTACGTCTCCAGCGAGCACACGGCGGCGGAGCTCGACGAGACCGGGGAGGCGCTCGTGCGCTCGCCACCGCGCTCGGCGCCTCGATGGCGCTCACTCGCGTCGTGAGCGACATCGCGATCGAAGCGCGCGAGATCTCGAAGGAGTTCGGGCACATCCGGGCGCTCCAGGGCGCGAGCATCACCGTGCACAAGGGCGAGATCGTCGCCCTCGTCGGAGACAACGGCGCCGGCAAGTCGACCCTGATGAAGATCATGAGCGGCGCCGAGTCCGCCGACGGCGGCGAGCTCGGCGTCCACGGCGAGCCGGTCAGGCTCGTCTCGGTGCGCGACGCGCACAGCGCTTGGAATCGAGACCGTCTACCAGGACCTCGCGCTCGCGCCCGCATCTGAGCGTGGCGCAGAACGTCTTCCTCGGTCACGAGCTCGTCGCGAACGGCGCTGCGCGGGACGGTTCGGCGTGCTCGCGAAGCGCAGATGGCGAGGGAGGCGTCCGAGGCGCTCGGGTTCCTCGGAATCACCGTGCGCGACTGCCGGGGTCAGCGTGAGCGACCTCTCGGGCGGCCAGCGTCAGGCCGTCGCGATCGCGCGAGCGATGAAGTGGGCGACGAGCGTGCTCCTGATGGACGAGCCGACCGCGGCTCTCGGCGCCCGCCAGACCCAGATCGTTCTCGACTCGATTCGGCGCGCCTCCGACCGGGGCCTCGGAGTGCTCGTCGTCTCGCACGACATGCCGAACATGATCGGGCTCGCGCACCGCATCGTCGTGCTCCGGCATGGACGTGTGGTCGCGAGCTTCGGCCAGGGGAAGGCCGATATCCCGACGGTGGTCGCGGCCATGCTCGGGGGAACGGAAAGTGACGACGATCGCCACTTCCCTCGCTCGCCGCCGCGCGCGCCGTTCAGGACGAGCGGATCCGCCACTGCTCGAGGCTTGCAGCGCTTCCTCGAGCAGCCGGCGCTCTGGATCGCGCTCGTCGACCTCGGGCTGATCCTGCTCTTCGGCGCTCATCTCCCCGAACAACGTCTTCTTCAACACGAGCAACTTCACCAACATGGCGCTCGACTCCGCCGAGGTCGTCCTGCTCGCGGTCGGGATCTCGTTCCTGCTCGGCGCCGGTGAGCTCGACATCTCGATCGGGGCAAACATCATCCTCTCGTCCGTCGTCGGCGCGCAAGACGATGGTCGCCCTCTCCGGCACCACGGATCAGGTTGAGATCGGCCGAGTACCCGCACCTGGCCTGGGCCTCACGATCGGGATCATCGTCACGGTTGCTCTGCGGGATCGGGTTCGGGCTCGTGAATGCGTTCGTCGTGACCGTGCTGCGCGTGAACTCGTTCATCGCGACGCTCGGCACGCTCGGTATCGGAACCGGTCTTGCGTTCGTCCTCGCGAACGGGAACAACATCCAGAACATCCCGACCGCAGTTCCAGTCGGGATTCGGCGTGCGCGAGGCGGTGCGGACATCCCGCTGCCCGGCACTGGTCACGGCGACTCCTCGTGATCGCGATGTGGGGCCTCCTCGCGCTCACCAAGTTCGGCCTGCACACGCTCGCCATCGGCTCGTCACGCCAGGCGGCCGAGCGGGCCGGCATCCCGATCAGGCTGCACCTCGTCGCGCTCTTCGCACTCGTCGGGATGCTCTCGGGTGTTTGCGCGATCTACGACATCGCCCGCTTCTCGACCACGAACATCTCGGGGCATCAGACCGAAGCCCTCTCGGCCATCGCCGGCGCGGTGATCGGCGGGACGAACCTCTTCGGCGGACGGGTCTCGATCCCCGGTGCGGTCTTCGGCGCCCTGCTCGCGGTCATCCTCGAGACGGGCCTCGTGATCCAGGGCCTGTCGCCTTTCTACCAACTCATCGTCGTCGGGGGGGTCCTGATCTTTGCCGTCTACATCAGAGGAGTCGAGATACGGAGAGGCTTCACGCAGGTGACCCGAAGATTGCCGGGCGGGGGTGCCCGAGGAACCCAATGACAACAAGCGGAGGTGAAGAGGTATGTACACGTCGTTCGAGGGTGCTTGTCGCTTGCTCTGGCAGGCCTGGCATTAGCGCTGTCCGGCACTCGCCGGCGGCGCGACTGCGTCGAAGCACGTGACGGTGGCGTTTGTCGGCGCCGACATGCTCGACCCGTACTACCTGACGCAGCACTGCGGAGCGTCCGCCGCGGCCAAGGCGAATAACGCGACGCTGACCTGGCAGGGCGTCAACGGCGTCGACTTCGCGCCGGAGGTGTCGACCTTCAACGCCGTGGTGCAGAAGCACCCGGATGCGATCGTCCTCGTGCCGTTCAGCGACACCGCGTTCGTCCAGCCGGTCAAGAACGCCGGAAGCGCAGGGGATCAAGGTCATCACCGACGACGCCGCGCTGCACGTCCCGGCGGAGCTCGCGACCGTCCACACCGACAACCTGATCCTCGGAGGTCTCGCCGCCGACCAGATGGCGAAGTTCCTTCCGAACGCGACCGGCAAGGTCGCGATCATCTCGTTCTCGTCCGACGTGCCGGTCGAGGTCGACCGTGTGAACGGGTTCAAGAACGAGGTGAAGAAGAAGTATCCGAACATCCACGTCGTCACCGTGCAGTACGGCGGCGCGGACTCCGGCAAGTCGGCACAGCTGATGTCCTCGATCCTGACCGCGAACCCTGACCTCGCGGGCGTGTTCGCCACCGACACGAACGACGCCGAGGGCGTCGGCTCCGCGATCCAGGCCGCAGGCAAGCGCGGCAAGGTGCGGCTGATCGGGTACGACGCGAGCCCGAAGGAGGTCCAGGACCTGAAGGCCGGTGTCTACGATGCACTCGTCGCGCAGGCGCCGTACCTCGTCGGCTACACGGCCGTGAAGCTGGCGGCCGAGGCGGCGCAGGGCACGTACAAGAAGGGCGACGGCCCGTTCTGGACGCATACCGGCGGTGCGGTGATCACACGTGCGAACGTGAACTCCGCGTCGGTCGCAGCACTACCTCTACAAGACCCACTGCTAGGAGGGCGCGGCAGGGTCGGCCTCCGGGCCGGCCCTGCCCCCCAATCTCGAGGAAGACGGAGATGAGCGAGTTGAGTACGCAGCGCGTCGCGATCGTCACGGGTGCCGGCACGGGCCTTGGCCGTGCAACTGCGCACGTCCTCCTCGAGTGCGGGATCCACTGCGTGCTCACCGGGCGGCGCCTGCGAGCCGCTCGAGGAGGCGCGGGCCTCCTCGGTGCCCTCGGCCGGGGCGGAGTCGCTACTCGTCGCATCCGACGTAGCCGCCGACGTGGACCGGCGGCGGATCGTCGAGGAGACACTCGGGCGGTTCGGGCGCATCGACATCCTCGTCAACAATGCGGGCATCTCTGGACAGGCGCCCCTCCTCGACTACACGCTCGAGGACTGGCGGAGGATCATGGCCACCAATGTGGAGGCCGCGTTCTTCCTTGCCCAGCAGGTGCTGCCGGTGATGCGGGAGCAGCAGCTACGGCAGGATTGTCAACATCGGCTCGGTCTACGGCGCGCTCGGCCTGAATGCGTCGCTCTACGCCGGGCTGATCGCCGCCTGACGAGGGCCGAGGCCCGTCCCGTCAGCCGGCGTACCACACCTCGAAGGGCGCGCTGCTCAACATGACCCGCGACCTCGCGGTCGCCGTGGCCCCGCTGGGGCGTCACCGTCAACACCCTCAGCCCCGGCATGTTCCTCACCGAGCAGGCCGAGAAGATCGTCAACGAGGACGTGATCCGTTCGCTCTCGGAGATGACCCCCGCCGGGCGATTCGGCAAGCCGCGCGAGATCGGCCACGCAGTCAGCTTCCTCGCATCGGAGAACGCCGCCTTCATCACCGGCGCCGAGCTCGTCGTCGACGGCGGCTGGTCCGCCTGGTGAGAGCGGTCGTCGTCGAGGAGCCGGGCCGCGCAGCCGCCGTCACCGACCGTGCAGGATCCATCGCCCGCCGACGGCCAGGCCGTCGTGGCGGTCCGCGGCTGCGGTATCTGCGGCACCGACAGGCACATCCTCGAGGAGGGCCTCCCGACCGTCACCTACCCGCTCGATCCCGGGGCACGAGCCCTGGGGCGAGGTCGTCGCGGTTGGTGCCGGGGTCGAGGTCGCGGTCGGCGATCTCGTCGCGGTCGATCCGTCGCTGCACTGCGGCACGTGCGCGCGCTGCCGCCGCGGGCAGGGAAACCTCTGCGAGCGCTGGGGCGCAATCGGCGGCACTCGGCCCGGAGCGTGGGCCGAGTACGTCGCCGTCCCCGGCGCCAATGCCCATGTCCTCGGCGACGGCTTCCCGCTCGAGTGCGCCTCGATCATCGAGCCCGTCGCCTGCGGGCTCCGCGGCGTCAGCAGCTGCGCCCTCAGGCCGACCAGAGCGCGCTTGATCGTCGGCGGCGGGACGATGGGCCTGATCCTCGCCGTCCTGCTCGACCTCCGAGGCGTCGGCCCGATCACCGTCGTCGAGCTCGACCCCGCACGCCGCGCGCTCGCCCCGTCGCTGGTCGGCGTCGAGGCCTGCGGGCCGGACGAGCTCGGCGACCGCGAGTGGGAGCTCGTCGTCGACGCCACGGGAAGCCCCGACGCCATCGCAGACCGCGCTCGAGCGCGTCGCGCCGGGCGGGACCTTCCTCGTCTTCGGGGTCGCCTCGCCGGAGGCAACCGTCAGCTTCTCGCCATTCCGGGTCTACCAGCGTGAGCTGACGATCGTTGGCTCGATGGCGATCCTCGGGACGTTCTCCGCCGCCGTTGACGTCGTGAACCGCCACGCAGAGCCGTTTCCGGCCGCTTCTGACGCACACCTTCGGGCTCGAGCAGTTCGATCGGGCCGTCGCCGCACTCGGAACGCCCGATGCCGTCAAGGTAACGATCACACCTGCGACGGCATGAGCGGGCGGCTCGAGGGGAGCGTCGCGCTCGTCACCGGCGCGGCGCAGCGAACATCGGCGCCGCAGTCGCCGAGCGGCTCGGCGCGGAGGGTGCCGCGGTCGTCGTCAACCACCGCTCCGACTCCTCTGCCGTCGACGGCCGCCTCGATCGCCGAGCGAATCGCTGCCGCCGGCGGGCGGGCAATCGCCATCCGCGGGGACGTCGCGGCCGAGGACGAGGTCGCGGCGATGGTGGCCGCAGATCGACCGAGACGTTCGGGCCGGTCGGGATCCTCGTCAACAATGCCGCCGCCTCCGTCGCCTATCAGCGCGCCCTGGCACGAACTGACCGCCGAGCAGTGGAACCACGTGGCGCGCGTGAACCTGACGGGATCCTTCATCTGCGCGCGCGCCGTCTACCCCGCGATGCGCGCGGCCGGCGACCGGGGCGATCGTGAACATGTCGTCGGTCCGCGCGCTGCTCGGGTGGCCCGGGCAACCTCCACTACACCTCGACGAAGGCGGCCCTGATCGGGTTCACGCGCGGACTCGCACGCGAGGTCGGAGCCGACGGGATCCGCGTGAACGCGCTCGTGATCGGCGCGATCCAGACGACGAACGAGGACGTCTACGGGACGCCCGAGGAGGTCGCGGAGGTCGTGCTTCCGCTGCAGAGCCTCCAGGTGCGGGGCCTACCCTCGGATATCGCCTCCGCCGTCGCCTTCCTCGCCTCGAACGACGGCCGCTTCATCTCCGGCCAGTGCCTCACCGTCGACGGCGGCTGGGCGATGCACTGATGTTCCGCATCGGCGTCGCCAGCATCATCCAGGAGACGAACACGTTCTCTCCCGCCCCCTGCACGTGGGACGACTTCGACTCGCAGGGTGTCTTCGAGGGCGTCGGCGGCCGAAGCAGCGTTCAGGGATACGAACACCGAGCTCGGCGGCGCTCTCGACGAGTCAGCCGTGCTCGGACACCAGGCGGTCCCGCTCTTCCGTGCCTGGTCGATGTCCTCCGGCCGGGTCACCTGCCGAGGCGCTCTGGACGAGCTCGCGCGGCCGGCTTTCGAGACGCGATCAGCGGCCCGTGCTCCGCTCGACGGGCTCGTGCTTTCGCTGCACGGAGCAATGGCGGCCGACGAGGTCGACTCCGGTGACCTCGCGCTGCTCCGCGCTGCGCGCGCTGCGCTCGGTGACGGGCCGCCGATCGGCGTCTGCCTCGACCTGCATGCCAACGTCGTCGAGGCGCTCGTGCGACGAGGCCACCTTCGTGCTCGGCTACCGCACCTACCCCCACATCGACATGGCCGAGACGGGCGCCCGCACCGCGCGCCTGCTCGTCTCGGGCCCTCGACGGGCGACGTCGCCCCGCTAACACGGCTGGCGAAGCGGCCGATGATCCTGCCGCCCGAGTCGCACGGTGAGGACGGGCCTCTCGGAGAGCTACGCCGTCTGGCCGACGAGCGGACCGTCTCGCCGATCCTCGACGTGGGGCTGTTCCCGGTCCAGCCCTGGCTCGACGTCCAGCGAGCTCGGCTTCGGAGTGACCGTCACGTCCGACCGAGACGACGCTGGAGGCGCAGGAGCTGGCGGAGGAGCTCGCGTCGCTCGCCTGGGAGGCGCGCGAGCGGTTCGGGGTTGAGCTCGTCGACCCGGCTGCCGCGATCGCTCGGGCGCGCGAGGCGGATGTCCGTCCGGTCCTGCTCTCGGAGTCCGCCGACTCGCCGACGGCGGGAACGCCCGCAGACAGCCCCGCCGTCGTCGAGGCGCTGCTCCGCCACGGCACCGACCTCCGTGCCTTCGCAACGCTTGTCGACGGGCCCGCAGTCGCGGCCTGTGTCGCCGCCGGTGCCGGCGGCGACGTGCGGGCTCGAGCGTGGGCTGCACGCTCGAGCAGCGCTTCCATACAGCCGGTCAGGCTGGATGGACGCGTGCGCGTGCTCGGTAGCGATCCGTTCCGACTCACGGGGCCGTTCCTTGCAGGGAAGCGAGGTGACCATGGGCCGCTTCGCCGTAGTCGACGCCGGGCCACTGTCGGTGCTGCTGACGGAGCGGCCGGCCTATCACTTTCGACCCGGAGACATACCGTCATGCGGGGCTCGCGCCGGAGGAGGCCGACGTCATCCACGTCCGCTCGGCGAACCTGTTCCGCGCCGCCTGGGCGCCGTTGACCGGAAGCGCGTTCATCCTCGACCTCCCCGGCGCGAGCACGCCAAACCTGGCCTCGCTCGAGTTCGAGCGCGCACCGAGACCCCTCTACCCCATCGACGCGTGACGGAACGAAGCTCGCTGATCGCCTGCACCGCCTCGGGCCGAACAAGGTGCCCGTGTACTACGAGGGCGGCACACGGCATCGACCGCTTCCGCGGCGAGCTCGGCACCGATGGGCCCGAGGACTGGGTCGGCTCGGTCACCCCGTTCCCAGAGCTTCTCCTCCCGGCCGGAGCCGACCCGAAGACGGGCATCTCCGCGCTCGGCGACGGCACGCTTCTCGACGGGCACGTCTCGCGCCGATCCGGAAGGCTGGCTCGGACCGGAGCTGCACCGCAGCTTCGGAAGCGAGCCCGGGCTTCTCGTGAAGCTCCTCGACGCAGGCGAGCGGCTACCGGTCCACTGGCACCCCGACCGCGCCTTCGCGAAAGCCCACCTCGCGTCGCGGTTCGGCAAGAACGAGGGCTGGATCGTGCTCGCCGCCCGGGCGGACGCGCGCATCTGGCTCGGCTTTGCCCGCGAGGTCGGCGCCGGCGAGCTCAAAGCGTGGGTCGACACCCAGGACGCAGAGGCGATGCTCGCCGCAATGAACGTCTTCACCCCCGCGCCAGGCGATGTCTACTACGTCCCGGCGGGTGTCCCGCATGCGATCGGCGCCGGGGTCACGATCGTCGAACTGCAGGAGCCGACATCGTTCTCGATCCTTGCGGAATACCGCTCTTTCGGCGTCGACGAGGCCGCGGCGACGCTCGGCCTCGGGTGGGAGCTCGCGCTCTCCTGCGTCGACGCGCGCGCCTATGCGGACGAGCTTCTGGGCGTCCTCCGGCCGGCGAACCTCGTCGCCCTCCAGGCGGGCGGGACGCTCTGCCGCCTCTTCAGCGAGGACACGGAGCCGTACTTCCAGGCCTACCGCGCGTGTGCGACGAGCGGTACGGTCGCGCTCGGCGGGCCCGGCTTCCGGGTGGTCGTGGTCGAGTCCGGCGAGGGAGCTCTGATCGCGCCGGCCGAATGCCAGCCCGTGCGTGGCGGCGAGACGTGGCTTGTTCCGTACGGCGTCGGCGAGCTCGGGCTCGAAGGCGAGGTCGCTGCGATCGTCTGCTGCCCGCCGGGCGTCGCCGGCTAGAAGACGACGACGCTGCGGGCGACCTCGCCGCGCTCCATCGCAGCGAAGCCCTCGTTGATCTCGTCGAGGCCGATCCTTGCCGAGACGAGCGAGTCGAGGTCGAGCTGGCCGCGCTGATACATCGTCAGGTATCGGGGGATGTCGACGCGCGGACGGAGCGAGCCGACCGACGAGCCGAGGATCGACTTCTCCGCCGGGGTGAAGCGCGTTGGATCGAACGAGATCTTCGTTCCCTGCGCCGGCAGCCCCACGAGCGTCAGCACGCCACCGGCTCTCAGCATCTCGAGCCCCTGCTCCGCCAACCGGTTGACGCCGGCGGCCTCGAGCACATGGTCAGCGCCCCCGCCCGTGAGCTCGAGCACGGCGGCGACTACGTCCTGCGTGGAGGCATCGATCATGTGAGTCGCGCCGAGTGCCCGGGCCCGCTCGAGCTTCGACGGCACGATGTCGACAGCGACGATCGTGCTCGCCCCTGCGATCCTTGCACCCTGGACGCAGTTGAGCCCCACGCCCCCGCAGCCGGTGACGACGACGGTGGCGCCCGGCTCGACCCGAGCAGTGTTGAAGACGGCGCCCAGCCCTGTTGCGACCCCACAGCCCACGATCGAGGCCAGCTCGAGCGGGATCTCCGGCGCGATCTTGACGGTCGCGTTCTCGTGCACGAGCATCAGCTCGGCAAACGCGCTGAGCTGACCGTACTGGTGAATCGGGCTGTCAGGGCCCGAGAGCCGCGGCTGTTCGTCAGGGCGGCGGTCGTGGTCGCGGCCCTCGCAGAGCAGCGGGCGGCCGACGATGCAGTAGCGACAGTGGTAGCAAGGTCCGCCGGCGCAGCCGATCACGTGATCTCCGGGCTGCAGGTAGGTCACCTGGTCCCCGACCGCCTCGACGACCCCGGCGACCTCGTGCCCGAGAATGGTCGGGATCGGGTGATCCCACTCGCCGCTGAGGAAGAGCAGGTCGCTGTGGCAGAGTCCCGCCGCGGCCGTCCGGATCAGGACCTCGTGTCCTCCGATCGGATCAGCGATCTTGACATCCTCGACGGCCAGGGGCTCCCCGACGGCGTACATCACAGCGGCCCGCATCGCTCCTCCTCTTCACTCAATGAGACACTACGTATCAATCAGCGAACAGGAGTTTACGGTGCCACCGCGACGGGGTCAATGCGACCCCGGGGGGTTTGTGACCTGCTGCCGGCTGCCGCGGGATCACCAGGGCGTGTGACCGTCGATCGAGCGGCGTCTCCACGGCTGACATATAGCTGAACTCCGACGGCGAGCGGGCATCTCGACAGGGGTGCTTCCCACAACGAGCCCCTGCTGCGATTCGCGGAGGCAACCCCCGATCGATCATGTGGTGAGATTCGCTCGTTTGCTTGCTCAGGCCATGAAGGGCATGAGCTGAGGCGGCATGGTCACGAAGGGCCGCATCATGTCGCGGTCCTCGTGCTCGAGGATGTGGCAGTGGTACATGTAGCGGCCGCTGTAGGCGGTGAAGCGGACGGCGATCTCGACCATCTCGTTCGGGTTCACACGGATCGTGTCCTTGAGGCCTCGCTCGTTGTCATCCACGGCATGGTCGAGCTCGTCGTCGGGGTCTCGCTCCAGCACGATGCTGGCCGAGAGGTCGCGGTCCTCGATGCCGCCGTCCGGGATCTCGTACCGGATCGCCCGTCGCGCCAGGATCTGGAACGGGTCGAGGTGGAGGTGGATCGGGTGCGTGTCCCCGGTGAGGTTGATCAGCTGCCACACCTCGTACCGGCCGAGCATCGGGAAAAAGGTCGTGGCGTCCTCGAAGTGGGCGGCGACGACGCGATAGCGCGTCGTGGTGGTGCCCTCGGCGATCGTGACGATCGGGCCCGCCGCGCCGTCGTCGGCGAGCGCAAGCTCGCGCATCGTGAGTATGTTGGGCTCCTCGTCGACTTCGCGCTCGATGAGTGCGATCGCGCGGCGCGGCGCAGCGGCCAGCTCGCCGGAGGTCGGAGCCTCGTAGTCGGTCGCGAGCTCACCGGGGATCGAAATCGGTTGGTGCCTGGTCGCGGCCGGGACGACCCGTAGGCGCATGACCTGCGGATAGGGGAGGAGACCGGGAAGGTCGGCGGCGTTCGCGGCCTCCGCCGCCGCAATCGACGAGCCGTTGAAGGGAGCGGTCGCGGTGTTGACAAGCGTCACGTCGCCGCCGGGCTCGATGTCGGAGAGATCGATGAGCAGGTCGGCTCGCTCGGCGGACGCGAGCACGAGCCCGTCCGGCGGCACCGACACCGGCGCGCGGAGCAGGCCGTGGTCGGTGCCGATCTGCCGGATTCGCTCGAGCTCGGGCTTAC
Organism: uncultured Actinomycetota bacterium; assembly: GCA_963766565.1. GTDB lineage: Bacteria > Actinomycetota > Thermoleophilia > Gaiellales > Gaiellaceae > PALSA-600. Next base: position 986,054 of record CAVYAQ010000002.1, on the reverse strand, counting down.
CGTCGCGGAGGAGGACGAGCCGGTAGGTGCGCGCATTCGACCCGTTGAGCACCCGGAGGCGGTACACGGCCGGCTCGACGTCGAGAACGGGCCACACCTTGCCGTTCACAACCGTGAACGGCGCGAATGCCTCCATCACGTCTGGATCGGTCTTGTGCACCAGGCGGCCGCTCAGCCCCGCATCACGCCCGACGTCGAAGTTGCGATCCTGAATCAGGAGCGGCACCTCGAACGGCGGCCCCTCGGGCAAGCCAAGCTCGCGCTCCCGACCGTCGCGCACGAGCCACAGTCCAGCGAGGCCGGCGTAGACGTCGAGCTTCGTCACGCCCATCACATGGTCGTGGTACCAGAGCATCGCCGCGCGCTGGTCCATCGGGTATCGACAGAGGGCCGGCTGACCTGGAGCGAACAGGTTCTCCGTCCAGCCGTCGAACGCGGCGGGCGTGAGACCGCCGTGCAGGTGGACCACCGTGTGACCCGTCAGCCCGGCCGCGTGAGGTCGGGCACCCCGCCGCTGAGACCCGGAAGGCACTGCACCGGCACCCCTTCCGTCGTCGCCTCGGCGCGACCGTCACGACGACCGGAAACGGCTCCGCCACCCGTTGCGCCACTCGACCGTCACCGGCCGGCCGCGTTCCGCTTCGATCGTCGGACCGGGAACGGCGCCGTCGTAACCCCAGATCCTCGACACGGGCAGATCCCGGTGAAAGCGGTGCGCCCCGCCGCGGACGAAGACGGTCAGCCGGCCGTCGTGCTCCGATGCGAGCAGCCGAGCCGGGATCGGCAGCGGATCGACGAACGGAACCAGCGGAGGGGTCAGGACACGCGACATCGTTGCACCGCGATCAGGCGATACACGCTTTCGCGGATGCGCCGGACGAGTCGAGCGCCGACTGAGCCCTCATCGCCGGAAGTGTGCATGGCTCAGCTCTCCTCTGGATCGGGGACATCCCGGATTGCGTACGGAGAACTCTCGAATCCGATCTTGATCGCGACCTGCGGAGTTGGCGCACCCGTTCCGCATGCTCTCCGACTCGGGATCGCTTCCCAAACGGCGAAAGTGGGCTCGTCCACCCGACGAGCGGAGAAGGCGGATGACGGAGCTCACTTTCGAACGGTTTACCGTGCTCTGCCGTGAGCCACGCGGTCCTCCTCGTCGTCACGACCTTTCTCGCCAGCGCAGTCGAGGCCGTCGAGGCTCTTACGATCGTGCTCGCCGTCGGCGTCGTGCGCGGCTGGCGCTCGACCCTTGCCGGCGCCGGCGCGGCGGCCCTGGTGCTCGCCGCGATCGTGGCCGCGCTCGGACCGGCCCTGGGCTCAATCCCGATCGGCACTCTCCGACTCGTCGTGGGCGCGCTGCTCCTCGCCTTCGGCCTGCAGTGGCTTCGCAAGGCGATCCTTCGGACGAGCGGGTACAGGCAACTCCATGACGAGGCGGCGGCTTTCGCGCGCGAACGCGACCTGGCCGAGGGCACCGCAGCCGCCGCGTCTACCGGAACGGATTGGTACTCGTTCACAGTCGCGTTCAAGGGCGTGCTGCTCGAAGGGCTCGAGGTGACCTTCATCGTGGTCTCGTTCGGGAGCACTCAAGGCCGGCTCGGGCTCGCCGCCGCCGCCGCGGTCGCGGCCGTCGTCCTGGTCGTTGCGGTCGGACTCGTGGTGCGCGCGCCGCTCGAGCGCGTGCCCGAGAACACGCTCAAGTTCGTCGTCGGCCTGCTGCTGACGAGCTTCGGGATCTTCTGGGCCGGCGAGGGCGCCGGCGTCCGTGGCCGGGCTCCGACCTCGCGATTCTCGGCATCGTCGCGTACCTCGGGATCGTGTCGCTCGCGCTCGTCCACCTCCTGCGCAGGCGGAAGGCTGCGCTTTCACCTGTGGAGGCGCAGGCATGAGCCACGTTCGCTCGTTCGCCCACTTCTGGTGGGATTTCGTCGTCGGCGACGACCCCCGCGTTGCTGCGGGCGTCGCCGTCGCGCTCGGCCTTACCTGGCTCCTCGAGCACAAGGGCATCTCGGCCTGGTGGCTGCTGCCCGTGTCGGTCGGGCTCCTTCTGGCCGACTCGCTCCGGCGGGAGTCACGGCGCAGCTGACCGACGCAACTACGAAGGAGGACACTCATGAGCCGCGGCGCGTTCCGCTCACCGATCACCTACTGACCCCCGAAAACGCGGCCTTGATCATCATCGACTACCAGCCCGTGCAGGTGACTTCGGTCGCCTCGATGGATCGCCGCACCCTGGTGCTCAACGTTGTCGCCGTCGCCGAGACGGCCAAGCTCTACGGGCTGCCGATCGTGCTGTCGACCGTGAACGTGCACACCGGAAAAAACGCGCCTACGATCCGTGAGCTGATCGACGTGATCGGCGATATCGAAGCATTCGACCGGACTTCGATCAATGCGTGGGAAGACGTGGAATTCGTTTCGGCGGTCAAGGCGACAGAGCGCAAGAAGCAAATCATGACCGCGCTCTGGACGGAAGCGTGCTTGACCTTCCCCACGCTTGACGCCCTGCGCGACGGCTACGAGGTCTACCCCGTGGTGGACGCGGTCGGCGGTACATCTCGTGACGCACACCGGGCGGCGCTGGAGCGCATGGTCCAGGCTGGAGCACAACCGGTCACCTGGGTCCAGCTCCTCTGCGAACTACAGCGCGATTAGGCGCGCACAAACACCGTCTCGCAATTCGCGGACGTGCTGTTTGCGGTCGAAGGGAGGTAGCGTCGATCGAGTCAGGCGCCGCGAGGGGCGGGCGTGCGCGAGAGGTCGAACTCCGGCCCAGTCAGACGCTCGAGCTGCATCAATACGGGCTCTCAACCCGCTGCGAGAGGGTGAGTGGCCCCCGGGGGGGGCCACTCACGCGCGACCGGCTTCGGTCAGGGATTGGTCGGCTGGAAGGCCTGGTCGAGGTCCCAGTCGGCGACGTTGTTGCCGAGTTGTTCGCCTTGTTCGACGGAGTTGCGGAAGTGGAATCCGATCCAGACGCGGGCGTCGACGATCTCGTTCTGGATGTCCTGGACGGTGTTGTACTGGCGGTTCGTGGTGAGTGTGACGCCGCCGCCCGTTGCACCCGGGATGGTGAGGTCGAGGTGCTTGGTGCCGAGCGCGGCGGCGACCGCATCGGTGAACGCCGACGTCAGGCAGCCATGCGCGGACGGGTATTCGGGGTGGGTCGGGGTCGCGACAAGCGGCTGCCAACTGGGGTCGGCGGTCGTGTCGGGGTTGCCGTCCAGATCGGCGTGCTGGATCGCCGTGATCGGACGCCAGCCGAGGTAGAAGTACTTCGAGTCGAAGCAGCCGATCCCGGCGTCGGCCGTGACGAGCTCGCCCATCGCGATCAGGTGCGCCGCGTCGACCAGATCGAGGTTGTTCTCGGTGACGGCGTTCTGCATCGCGCCGTTGTACTGGTTGACGGCGTTCGCGTTCCAGAAGTACGCCGTCGCGGTCTCGTCCGGGGTGCGGACGGTGCTGTTGAGCGCGCCATAAGCCTCGATCTCGTTCAGGTCGTTGGCGTACTGCTTGCTCGTGAGCGGAGGCGGCGGGCCGACCCGGAACTGCGACGCCTGGGTGAGCAGGAACGGCCGCATCGTCGCGACCCAGGGCGTCTGCGCGGTCTGGCCCGGCGACTGCAGCTGCCACTGCCCGGGCAGGATCGGCCCGATCGTCCCGTAGGTCGGCGTCGCTGCGTTCCGGCCGTCGCCTGCCCGTAGCGCGATGATGTCGTTAGCTGCCGCCTGGCCGACTGCGACGCCGTCGGCGACATCTCCCGTGAGTGTCGCGAGGTACGCGTTGTACTCGGCATCCACCGCGGGCTTCTGGTCGAGGAGGTAGTTGTCGAGGATCGTCTGCGTGGCGGCCGCGACCGCGGCCTGCGGCGAGGCGCCCGGCACGACCGTGGCCGCGAAGTCGTGGTAGGGCACGTAGCGGCCCTCGAGCTTCGTGACCGCGTCGTATACCGCCGCCTGCACGTACGACATGTAGATCAGGCCCTCGACCTGGAACTTCGACGGCGACGACGCACGTACCGCGTTCACCGCGTTCGTGTTCCACGTCAGCACCGCGTCGGGCGGCACCGGAGCCACCGCCGGCGGCTTGTGCGCCACCGCCGAGCGCCGTCGACAGCGCCACCGCCACAGCCAGGAGCGACGATTCCCCCGATTACGCGCAACGCCTTCATCTGACCGGTCCTTCTTTTCATGTCTCCTCCTCGTTTGTTCGAGCTGTCTCGCCGCACTGGGTTGTGGTCGGCGCCTCGTCGACCGACTCGGCGCGGAAGGCGAGCACCAGCGCCTCGTCGTGCGAGAGCGCCATGCCGTGCGCTTCCCACGCATGCCTCCGCACGGCCGCCACGAGTTCGTCCTCGCACACGGCTCGGGCTTCGAATCCGCAGTCGCATCTGAGTACCGTTTCCACAACTCTCCGCAGCGACGTTAGGAAGGCGCGCCTACGTTGCGGCAAAATCACGGCAACCGTGGATCAAGCGCCTCAGGTGAAGGTCTTCCTCATGGGACGTGTAGCCCTGGAGGCGAACGGCCACGTGCTCGACGAGCGGCGCCTTCCCGGGCGCCAGGGCCGCCTCGTGTTTGCCTACCTGGCCGCCGCGCCGGGCAGGCCGGTGCCGTATGACGAGCTCGCGGAGGCGATCTGGGGAGAGGCACCGCCTGCAACCTGGGAAAAGGGGCTGACGGTCATCGTGAGCAAGCTCCGAAGCGTGCTCACGGCAGACGGCGTCGTCTTGACGAACGCCTTCGGCTGTTACCGGCTCGAATTGCCGGATGGGAGCTGGGTCGACGTAGCGGCGGCGACAAACGGGGCGCGGGATGCCGAGGAGGCGCTTGCGGCGGGCGACGGCGAGCAAGCCAAGGCTGCCGCGGCGGGCGCCGTCGCACTGCTGTCGCAACCCTTCCTACCCGGGGAGCAGACCGACTGGGTCGAACGAGAGCGGCGCGAGCTCGCCGACGTGCAGGGCCGCGCGCTCAACGTGCTGGCCGAGGTGTGCCTGCTCTCGGGCGATGCGGCGGAGGCGGCGGAATGGGCGGAGCAGACGATCTCGCTGACGCCGTATCGCGAAACCGGCTACCGCCGCTTGATGGAAGCCCACGTTGCCGCCGGCAATCCGGCCGAGGCACTCCGCGTGTACGAGCGGTGCCGGCGGCTGCTGGCAGATGAGCTGGGAACGTACCCCTCTCCCGAGACCGAGTCGATCTACCGCGCGCTCCTCGAAGTGCCGGCCCGGCCGTCGCCGACGGAGGAGCCACAAGGAACCGGTGACCGGCGGCGGTCCGGCGTGATCGTCGGAAGCGTGATCGTCGCCATTGTCAGTTGCGTAGCCGCACTCGCTCTCGCAACCGGGGACTACGGACTCGTAGGCACCCCTCCGAAGCCGCCGCGGTCCGGTGAGGTCGCCAGCTTCCACGATTCAGCCGGGCAACACATCTCGTATACCGGCGTCGGCACCACGCCCGGCAACATCGTCTTCGGGGAGGGTGCCGTCTGGGTCCTCAACACGGACGATCGGACGATCACGCGCATCGACCCGGCGACTGGACGTGTCGTGAAGACATTTGCCGTCAGCGGTGAGCCAACCGATCTCGCAGTCGGAGGAATGCGATCTGGGTCGCAAGCGGGGGCGCCCGAAAAGGGCTGGTCGAGAGCGGCGCGCAAAGCGCGGTCGTCTCCCGCGTCGACCCGGTCTCGGCGGAAGTCACGAGGACGTTCCACCTCCCCGGCCCTCCCGGGATCGTGGAACTCGGACCAGACCCTTGGGGTGAGCGGCCTCGCGATCGGTCGCGGAGCAGTGTGGGCGGTCGATTCGGATGGATCGATCTCGAGAATCGCAAACGGGACAGGCCCACTCTCGCGAGTCAGGGCGACCGTAGCCAGGGCGATCGCGGTTGGTGACGCAGGCGTCTGGTTCCTGACGACCGTGGCGAAGCGGCCCCGCGGTCGCGCGGATCGATCCCCGCACGAACAAGGTCGCGCAGATCATTCCGGTTCCGACCTCGAGCCTCGTCGGCATTGCGGTGGGGGCCGGCTTCGTCTGGGCAACCGATCCGTACGACGGCGTGGTGTGGCGGATCGCGCCCGGGCCCAAACCGTTGGCACGGACGGTTGCGCTCGGCCTCGGGGTGGCGCAGATCGCATTCGGCGACAACGCGGTCTGGGTGGCGAACCTCGCGAACGGCACGGTCAGCCGCATCGATCCGCGAACCGACGACGTCACCGCGACGCGAGCGCTTGACGGGACGCCCCAGGGTCTTGCCGTGCACGACGGCTCCGTCTGGGTCAGCGTCGCCGGTGGGACGACCCGAGGCGCGCTACCGGCCGCGAATTGCGCGCCGGTCGAGTCTGGCGGCGAGAAGCCCGACGTGATCCTCGCCTCCGACTTGCCGCTGCAGGGCCCGACGCTGGCGCCGACCCTCGCCGCCGCAGTTCGCTTCGTGCTCCGTTCCCACCGCTTCCGCGCCGGTCGGTTCGTCGTCGGCTACCAGTCGTGCGACGATTCGACCGCGCGAACACAGGGCTCCGACTTCTTCAAGTGCGCGTCGAACGCCCGCGCGTTCAGCTCGGACGAGAGGCTCGTTGCGGTGGTCGGCCCGTACGACTCGTCTTGTGCCCAGATCGAGATCCCGGTGACGAACCGCTCGCCCTCTGGGCCTCTCGCGATACTCAGTCCTGCGAACACCGCTTCCGAGCCTGACCCGCGTGGAGCGAGAAGCCGCGGCAGGCCAACCCGGGATCCTGTACCCCACCGGGGTTCGGAGCTACTTCAGGCTCGCATCTCCCGACGATCTCGAAGGAGCCGGCCTTGCAGTGCTCGCGAAGCAGCTCGGTCTGCACCGCGTCTACGTCCTCACCGACGGCAGCGCCTACGGCGACGTACTTTCTCGCGGTTTCGAAAGTGCTGCCCGGCACCTTGGCGTGACCGTGCCCGGGTCCGCAACATGGAGTGGCTCAGACGGAGGTTTCAAGCGCCTCTTGGCGAGCATCGGCCGCGCGAAGGTGAAGGGCGTACTCCTCGCCGGATACAACTTCGACGGCAGGCAACGTGGTTCGGGCACTTCGGCGTCGATTCGGTTCTCGGCTGACGATGCTCGCAGGGGACGGCTTCCTGACGATTCCGGACACGCTGAAGTTCGCCGGCCCCGCAGCGGAAGGGATGTACGTCAACACCTCCGCCGTCGTCGATCAGAGCCTCACGCCCGCCGGGCGGCGCCTGCTCAGGGCATTCGAAGCGAGCCGGCAGGGACGCCACGTGCCCTCGGGCACGTACCTCCCGGAGACGCTCGAAGCCGCGGAGGTCGTCATCGACGCGATCGCCCGCTCCGACGGCACGCGGGCGTCCGTCCTGCAGATGCTCAGCACGAGCAGGGTGAGCAGCGGCGTCTTCGGCGGCTTCCATTTCGACCACAATGGCGACATGTCACCTGCGCCATTCGCAATCGTCCGCATCACGGGCGGCCGCGGTGATCCCAGCCTCGACCCCGATCTTCGAGGCGCAGTCTTCGAGCGCACCGTTCGGGTACCGATCAGCCTGCTCGACAAGGGCGAGCCACGCAGGTCCGCCGCGCCGTGATCTCGGTCGGACGTGCGGTCCGGCCGTGACTCGACGTACAACGCTAGGGCTATGCGGTGACAGCACGGGCCCGGGCAGCGCTCGTGACAGGCCCATGCGGGAACCCACACTGTCCGTAAACGAGTTCGGGTCGAGTTCTGCCCGGCCGCTCGTTACATCCCCATCGCGTGGTACCCGCTGTCCACGTACAGCGTGGTGCCCGTGACGTTCCTGGCATCGTCGCCGAGGAGGTAGGCCGCGGCACCGGCGACGTCGGAGGCGTCGATGTGGCGGTGGAGCGGGGCGCGCTCCTCGACGATCGCCTCCATCGTCGGGAAGCCGGCGATCGAGCGTGCGGCGAGCGTCCTGACCGGGCCCGCGGAGACCGCGTTCACGCGGATGTTCTTCTGGCCGAGATCCCAGGCGAGGTAGCGGACGCTCGAGTCGAGAGTCGCCTTGGCGACGCCCATCACGTTGTAGTGCGGCACGGCGCGCTCCCCTCCGAGATAGGTCATCGTCACGATCGAGCCGCCGCCCGCGGCCTCCATCAGGGGCTCGGCGGCGTGAGCCGTCGCGACGAGGGAATAGGCGCTCACGTCGAGCGCCATCCAGAAACGCTCGCGCGGGGTGTCTGTGAAACGGCCTTCGAGATCCTCGGCGGCGGCAAAGGCGACCGAGTGGACGAGGAAGTCGAGCTGCCCGCCGAAGGTCTCGCCGACCTCGTCGAAGACCCGGGCGATGTCGGCGTCGGAGCGGACGTCACACGAGGTGACGAGCGGGCTCGAGACCGTGGACGCGAGGTCGCGGACCGAGCTCTCGATCCGCTCGCCCTGGAAGGTGAAGGCGAGCTGCGCGCCGCCGTCGGCGAGGCGTTGCGCGATCGCCCAGGCGATCGAGCGCTTGTTGGCGACGCCGAGGACGAGCCCGCGCTTTCCCTCGAAGGACACGCGGCGACTCTAGCCGGGGCTCGGCTACTGTCGCGGCAGGATGCGCGTCGCGGTCGTCACGGGGGCATCGTCGGGGATCGGGGCGGCGCTCTGCCGGGCGCTCCGGCGCGACGGCTGGCATGTGGTCGGGCTCTCCCGCTCGGCTGCCCCGGACGCCGACGAGCACGAGGCCTGCGACGTCTCCGACCGTGCGGTGGTCGATGAGGTTGCCGTGCGGGTGCTCGAACGCCATCCCCGGATCGATCTGCTCGTGAACAATGCGGGGATCGCAGGGCGCGAGGAGTTTCTCGGGGCCACGCCCGAGCTGATCGAGCGTTTGATCGCGACGAACTATCTCGGCTCGGTGTGGTGCCTGCGGGCGTACCTGCCGGGCCTCGGCGCCGGCTCGCACCTCGTGAACGTGGTCTCGATCGCGGGGCTCGTCGCGGTCGGGCCATACTCGGCCTCCAAGCACGCGCAACTCGCGTTCTCACGCTCGATGGCCGTCGAGCTCGGCCGGGACGGGATCTCGGTACACACCGTCAACCCGGGGTTCGTGGAGACGGCGGGCTTCCCGCAGCGCGCGCGGCTCGGCCGCTTCCACCGGCTCGCCGCGAGCCCGGAGCTCGTCGCCGAGCGGATCATCGGCGCCGTCGAGCACGATCGGAGGGAGATCCTCGTCCCGCGCTGGTACCGGCCGGCGGCGCTGGCACAGGCCGCCGCCCCGGGTGGGCTCGCGCGAGCCTGGGCCCGGTTCGGCCCGCGGCGTTTCTAGGGCTCCCGGCCCTCCCCCTCGAGTGCGCGCTGGAGCGCCTGGAGCAGGTCCGTCGCGATGAGCCCCCGCTGCGGAGTGACGAGCCGCGAGGCGATGCCGTGGGCAACGGCGCCGAGCGCGGCGGCCGGGCCAGGCTCCATTCCCTTCGCGAGGAAGGCTCCGACGCAGCCCGCGAGCACGTCTCCGGTTCCGGCCGTTGCAAGGGCAGGAGCACCGTAAGCGGCGACCAGAACTCCCTCGCGCGGCGACGCGACGAGCGTGTCCGGCCCCTTCAGCATCACGGTTGCACCGAACCTCGAGGCCGCGCGCCGCACCGATTCGAGCCGGTGCGCGTCGATCTCGTCGCCGTCGGTCGAGAGCAGGCCCGCGAGCTCCCCGGAGTGAGGGGTCATCACCGTGACGCCGCCGCGCTCGAACGGCTCGAGCGACCAGAGGGCGTCGGCGTCGAGCACCACCGGAACGCGGATCTGCTCGAGGAGCACCCTCACGAGGTCGCGGGTGCCGTCACTACGGCCGAGGCCCGGACCGAGCACGACCGCACCTGCCCGCTCGGCGGCCTCGAGCACCGAATCGGCAGAACGTGGAAGCAAGCGGCCTGACGTGTCTTCCGGAAGCGGCCACTTGACGGCTTCGAGCACGCGGGCCTCGATCGCGGCAAGCGCCGACTCGGGCGCCGCGACCGTGACGTATCCGGCATCGGCGCGGAACGCCGCGAGGGCTGCGAGAGCCGGCGCCCCGGACTTCCCCGGCGAGCCGCCGACGACGAGGACCGACCCGGCCCGGTACTTGTTGCTCTCGGCGGTCTTGCGGGGAACGTCTTCGAGTGCCGAGGCCTGCACGAGGCGGTGCTCGAACGCGACGGGCTCGAGCCCGATCGGCGCGACGTGCACGAGCCCGGCGTGGAAGCGCCCGGGTGCGACTGCGAGACCGACCTTCGCCGCCCCGAACGTGACGGTCGTCTCAGCCCTCACGGCCGCGCCGGGCACCTCGCCCGTCGAGGCGTTGACGCCGGAGGGGACGTCGACCGCGACGACGGGCTTTCCGGCGGCGTTGATCCGCTCGATCATCCGGGCGACGTCCTCGCGTGGAGCCTCGTCGAGGCCGATCCCGAGGAGCGCGTCGACGATCACGTCGGGCTCGCCGAAGTCGCCGAGCGCTTCGACCAGGACGACGTCACGGCCTCGCTCGCGCAGGACCCGTGCGCACACGCGCCCGTCGCCGCCGTTGTTGCCCCGGCCGCAGAGGACGGCCACGCGACCCGGGTAGCGGTCGGTCACGACGTCCGCCACGGCAAGCCCCGCACGTTCCATCAGCTCTTCCATCGGCCCTTCGTGGGCCTCCTCGGCACGGCGCGTCTCGGCGGCCGTCAGGAGCGGAAGGGCGTCCATCAGGCTGCGACCACCACGGCAACCGCCGCCGCGAGCTCGCGCGAATGGGTCATCGAGAGCTCGATCGCGCCGGCGCCCGTGCGCTCGGCGTAGGCGGCGGTTCGTCCACTCAGCTGCACGCCGGGCTTCGGCCGGCCGCGGATCTCGATCTCGCGCCAGGTGAAGTAGACGCCGGAGCCGAGTGCCTTGCCGATCGCCTCCTTCGCAGCGAAGCGGCCTGCGTAGTGCTGCGCGGGGTTCGGCTTCGAGTCGCAGTACGCGCGCTCGGCCTCGGTGAAGCAGCGCTCGCGGAAGCCGTCGCCGTGGCGCTCGAGCGCCCGGCGGACGCGTTCGATCTCGATCAGGTCTACGCCCACGCGGACGGGCGTCATCCGTTCGCCTCGAGCCATTCCGGCAGGTGGGCGATCGAGGAGACGATCCCGTCGGGCATGACCCGCGCGGTCTCGACCTCGTCCGGCCGGAACTTGCCGGTGCGGACGAGAACGGTGCGCATCCCCACGCCCTGGGCGCCGGCGATGTCGCCTTCGATGTCGTCGCCGACCATCCAGGTCATCTCGGCGTCGGCGTCGAGCGCCTCGATCGCCGCCCCGAAGTAGGCGGGGCTCGGCTTGCCGAGCACGATCGTCTCGACACCCGACACGTATTCGAGCCCTGCGACGAATGCACCGGAATCGAGCCGAGGGCCGTCCGTCGTCTGCCACCACCGGTTCTTGTGCAGGCAGTAGAGCTCCGCGCCTGCCAGGAGCTCGAGGAACGCGCGGTTCAGATTCAGGTACGAGAAGATGCGGCCCGGCTCGGCGCTCTCGTCGCAGCCGCCGATGAGCACGGCGTCGGCGTTCATCCCGATCAGCTCGATCCCGTCGAGGTCGTCGAGGATCCCCGGCATCGTCAGGGCGAGCACGCGCTTGCCCGCGAGCACCTTCGAGGCGACGCTACCGGTCGTCTGGAGCTCGTCGTCCTCGAACCCGAATCCCATCTCGCGGAGACGTCCGGCGAGCTCGGCCCGGGACATCGTCGTCGAGTTCGTGACGAACCGGAGCCGGTGGCCTGCGCTTCGGAGCCGGCGCACGGCATCGACCGCACCCGGGATCGGGTCGCCGGAGACATGCAGCACACCGTCGACGTCGAGCAGAATCGCGGGCATGGACGCCGAGTCTATTCGGTCGGAACTGCGGTTCCGCTTCTCACGGTCGAGCGGGCCGGGCGGGCAGCATGCTCAGAAGAGCTCGACACGGGTCGAGGCGATCTTCGACGTCGAGGCTTCGGCCGGGCTCAGCGAGCCCGAGCGGCGCCGGGTGCTCCAGAAGCTCGGCCCGACGGTGCGCGCGATCTCCCAGGACGAGCGCTCACAGCTACGGAATCGCGAGCTCGCAACCGAACGAATCGTCGAGCAGGTGTCGGAGGCGGCAAAGCTCCGGCGGAAGCGCCGGCCGACGAAGCCGTCGGGCGCCGCGCGCGAACGCAGGCTCGAGGAGAAGCGCCAGCAGGCAGGCCGCAAGCAGGCGCGGCGGCCGCCGGACGTCGATTCCTAGAGGAGCGACCGGCGGTGGCTGACGGATTCGTCGTGCCGCGAGTCGGTGCCGTAGACGGCACCGAGGACGCAGGCGGCGGCGATCACGATGAGGAAGGCGAGTGCGAACATGCCCGCATTATCGGCGCCCGCTACCATTAGATCAACTCTAGTTATGACTATTCTTCATCAGTGAGTGCGATCAACCCTACGGTCCCGGATCCCTGGCTCGGCGTCGAGCTGAGGCACCTGGCCGCGCTCGATGCCGTCGATACCGAGGGCTCGTTCGGGCGGGCGGCGACGAAGCTCGGCTACACGCAGTCGGCGATCAGCCAGCAGATCGCGACACTCGAGCGGATCGTCGGGGAGCGGCTGATCGAGCGCCCGGGCGGCCCGCGGCCGGTCGCGCTCACCGAGGCCGGCCGGCTGCTGCTCCGCCACGCGCGCGCGATCGTCTCGCGGCTCCAGGCGGCGCAGGCCGACCTCGGCGCGCTCTCTGCGGGCGAGGCGGGCTCGCTGCACGTCGGCATCTTCCAGAGCGTCGGCGCCCGCATCCTCCCCGAGGTGATGCGGCGGTTCACCCGCGCGTGGCCGAACGTGGAGGTGGAGCTCCGCGAATCGCACTCCGACAGCGTGCTCGCCGAGCTCGTCGAGCGCGGAGAGCTCGACCTCTCGTTCGTCCAGCTCCCACTCGAGAACCCGTGGCTCGAGACGGAGCTCGTGCTCCAGGACGACTACGTGCTGGTCAGCGCCGTCGACTCGGACTTCGCCGCGGACGGGCGCGCTCCCAGCCTGCGCGAGATCGCCGAGCAACCGCTGATCGGGTACCGCAACTGCCGGGCGACCGAGATCGTCGTCGACCAGCTGCGCGCCGGCGGCGGCGAGCCGCACTTCGTCTTCCGCTCCGACGAGAACGGCGTCGTGCAGGGCCTGGCAGGCGCCGGGATCGGCGTCGCCGTGATCCCGCGCCTCGCGGTCGACCCGAACGACGAAGCGGTCCGGATCACGAACCTCAGCCCGCGGATCCCGCGCCGCCAGATCGGGATCACCCGCCACAGGGACCGCTACCACTCCCCCGCCTCCCGCGCCTTCGTCGCTACCGCCCTCGCGGTCGGCGCCGAGACAACCGGCACCTTCGCACCCGCGCTCGCCTGAGCGAGCTCCGGCGTGGCCTCAACGGGCCGCGACCGAGACCCGGAAGAACCGGTACCTGTCCCCGCCTTTCGCGCCCGCGGGGCCGCTTGAACACTAAGATTTCGGCGGTTCGGACAGGGCTTCAACGGCGGGGTCCGGCAGCGCTTGACAACACGCAGCGAGAGAGCGGCTGCGGACTAACCGACGGCGGCGAGCGGGGCGACGGGTAGCCCGAGGAACTGCTCGAGCTCCTCGCCGTTCATCGAGCGGGCGAAGTGGAAGCCCTGCCCGAGCACGCAGCCCCGCTGGAGGAGCGCCGTCGCCTGTGAGGCGTACTCGATCCCCTCGGCGATGCACTCGATCTCGAGCGACTGGGTGAGCCGGACGAACGTGTCGATGAAGCTCGACTCGGCGCCCGGGTCGAGCAGCCGGTCCACGAACGGCTTCGCGATCTTCAGGGCATCGAGCGGGAACGAGCCCAGCCGCTCGAGCGAGGAGCGGCCCGTTCCGAAGTCGTCGAGGACGAGACGCAAGCCGAGCGCGCGTAGGTCGGCGATGCGGGCATGCGGCGTGTCGAGGTCGCGCATCACCTCGCTTTCTGTGATCTCGAGCATCAGGCTCTCGGGCGGCAGCCTCGAATCCCTCAGGGCCTGGGCGACGTCGCGGACGAGCGTGTCGCTCCCGAGCTCGGTGGGCGACAGGTTCACGGAGACCGCGACCTCGCCGTAGACGGGATGGGCCCGCTGCCATCCGGCGGCGGCCTCGCACGCCTTCCGCAGCACCTGGTTCCCGAGCTTCTCCATCAGGCCGATCTCCTCGGCGACCGGGATGAACTCGCCCGGCAAGACGAGCCCGCGTTCGGGCGAATACCAGCGGGCGAGCGCCTCGAACGCGACGATCCGGCCGTCGCGAAGATCGACGATCGGTTCGAAGACGACGCCGATCTCGTCCCGCTCGAGGCCTCGCTGGAGCTCGACGGTGAACTCATGCCGGCGCCGCACCTTCGCGTGCATCTCCGGTGCGTACCGCGCCGTCCGGTGCTTCCCGGACTGCTTCGCGGAGTACATCGCGACGTCGGCGTTCAGGAGCAGCTCGTCGGCGGTGATCCCCGGGCTCGAGAGTGCGATCCCGATGCTCGAGTTGAGCCGCGTCTCGCGGCCGTCGAGCATGATCGGCCGCTGGATCGACTCCAGCATGCCGCTGGCGACGAGCTCGGCCCCCTGGCCACCCGTCGACTCGAGCAGCACGGCGAACTCGTCACCCGCGAGCCGCGCCGCGGTGTCGACCTGACGCACCGACCGCTCCACGCGCCGGCCGATCTCGACGAGCACCTCGTCGCCGGCCGCATGACCGAGCGTGTCGTTGATCCCCTTGAAGTCGTCGACGTCGACGAAGAGCACCGCGCAGCCCGCCGATCCGTGCGCGAGCGCCGTCCGGACGCGCTCGATGAAGAGCGCACGATTGGGAAGCCCAGTCAGCAGGTCGTGGTAGGCCTGGTGCCGGAGGCGCTCCTTCAGATCGTTCACCTGCGCCAGCGACCGTTCGAGGCGCCCGTTCTCGAGCATCACGCTCGCATGGCCTACGAAGGTCTCGAGCAGCCGCCGGTCATCCGAGTTGAACGATTCGACATCCCCCGTACGGTCGCCGACGATGAGCAGCCCGAAGGGGCCGCTGTCGCCCCGGAGCGTGGCGACGATGCCGTCCGCGAGCGCACGCGAGGCGAGATAGCCGTCGAGCTCGTGCGGAGGGCGCGCCGCCGGTAGGACAACGCAGCCGTCCCCGGCTTCGACCACGTCCAACGCATTCGTGTCCGCTGGATCGGCCGGGCCGGAGGCGGCCGTCATCCCCTCGGAACGGCCGAGCACACTGCGCAGGCCGTTCTCGCCGTTGGCCGGGAAGAGGAAGATCTCGGCGTACTCGGCGCGGACGAGCTGGCGGCCGGTGAGCAGGAGCTGCCGGACGGCGAGGCTGAACTCGGGCGTGCCCTGCGTCGTCTTCATCGACTCGTAGAGGTCCTCGAGATGTTCGTGCCGCCGGGCCTGAGCGGCGAAGGCCCGAAACGCGGCGACCGCGATCGCCGCCGGAAGGACGAGCAGCACGATCGACTCGCCCTGGGCTTGCGCGAGGACCATTGCGATCAGGACGAGGTTCGAGATCCCGAGCGCCGCCACGAAGGAGATCCCGGCCGCGACCGGCATCCGCCGCAAGTCGAGCGAGCCCTGGGCGATCGCGATCGCGGCGGTCACGAGCAGGATGCCCGCGAGCGAGGCGGCGGTCGCGGCGAGGATGACCGCCGCCCAGCCCGCCCGGCCGAGCGGGTTTCCGAGCCCGGCGACCTCGCGGAAGACGATCACCGCGCAGGCCGTGGTCAGCGCGAGCTGCGCGAGGTTGAAGACGAGCTTCTCGACCCGCTGGCGGCGCGCCACGACCAACGCCGCTGCGGCACCGGCGAGCGAGGCTGCCAGGAGCCCCGACGGCGCGAGGATGTACAGGCCCGGGACGAGCGCGATCTCGCTGAGGGAGATCGTATGTGCCTCACTGCGGAACTGGATGTGAATGACATACGCCTCGGCGAGATAGAAGAGGAGCGCGATCGCCCACCAGTGCACCGTGGAGACCTCCACGATCGGGGCGTGATCGACGTGCCGGAGCAGCCAGCCCCAGACTGCGAACGCAGCCGCGAGGAGCGCGAGGTTGTACACCCAGATCATCCCGAACGCGGGCTGGAAACGCCGTCTGTAGCTCGTGGAGTCGCTGGCCTGAGCTATCCCCATGGTTTCTCGATCGACCGAATCGGAGACGGTCGCTAGTCCCACTCGCCCGAGGCCCAAGCGGAACCGCTCCAGCGTGCTCCCGCTCCACGTGTGCTCCCGCTCCACGTGCTCCCGCTCCAGGTGCTTCCGGACCACGTGTTCCCCGACCAGGTATTGCCGGACCAGGCATCTGCCCGACCACGTGCTGCCCGACCACGTGCTTCCCGACCACGTGCTTCCCGACCAGGTGCTTCCCGACCAGGTGCTGCCGTTCCAGACACCGCCGATCCAGCTCGCGTCGGCGGCTTCCTGGGCGGCGAGGGCGCCCGTGTCGATGCTCTTGCCGAAGATGTCCTCTTCGCCCTGGAGCTCCACGCCGCTCATCGTGAGGTGATCCTGTCCGCGGGAGCCCTCGATCGTGCCGCTCCCGTCCGAGCTCGTGTACGACTGGGGCGTTGCCGACGGCACGGGGGCGCCGAGCAGCTGGCCCAGGTCGATCTCGCCGGCGCCCTCGTCTGCGGAATCGACACCGGCGATCGGGCCGGCAGCGGAGATCAGGAAGCGCTTCACCTGGTCGGGCGACAGGTTCGGGTACTTCTGGAGGATGAGTGCGACCGCACCCGCGGCTATCGCCGTCGCCTCGGAGGTGCCGCTTCCCGCGGAAGTAGCGCGCACCGAGGCGACCGGTCGGATTCGCGTCGTCCACGTAGGAGCCGGGGTCGCGAAGGCCCTGGAGGTGGGAGCCGTCCGCCAGGACGTCCGGGCCCTTGCAAAGGGGAGCGGCATCGTCGCTCGCGGAGCAGCCGGACGAGCTCGCCGAGTATCCGCCGAGCCTGTCGTCGTCGGTCGCGGTCGTGCCCATCGTGTCGTAGCCGCCCACACCGATGATGAAGGGGTCGTACGCCGGATCCGCGACGCCCGGAGCTCCGTTCCCCACCTGGTAGCCGGTGTTCCCGGCCGCGGCGACGACGACGATCCCCGCCTTCCAGGCCTGCTCGACGGCGAAGGCGAGCGGATCCACGAGGTAGGGCTGCGTGGAGTTCGTGCCGTACGCGAGGTTGATCACGCGGATGTTCAGGCCGGGATCGTGGGCGTGCTGAACGACCCAGTCGATCGCTGCGATCACCTGGGTGACGTCGACGCCGCCGTCGGCGTCGCCGACCTTGACGCTGACGATCCGGGCGTCGGGCGCCATCCCGCGATACACGGAGGCGTCGGCGCTCGCGTAGGGCGGGCGAAGCGAGGGGTCACGGCCGGCGATCAGCCCCGCGATGAAGGTTCCGTGGCCGTTGGCGTCGAGATTGCGGAGGCTCGGCGTCTGCGAGTCGAGCGAGAGGTCCGGGCCGTAGACGATCTTGTCGGAGGTGTCGAGCCCTTCGACCGGCGAGACGCCGGTGTCGATGACCGCCACGTCGACGCCCTTGCCGGTGTAGCCGGCGCGCCACCAGGCCTGCGCGCCCGTGCCGAGCGTCGTCTCGTACATCGAGTACGGATCACTCGCCGGGTCGTAGTTCGAGGAAGCCTGGGACGCCGCCGGCTGGCCAAGCGGCGAGGTCGGGTTCGTCAGTGGTCACCGAGTCGCTTGCGACAGGGCCGTTCAGATAGCCGTCGTTCGGGATGACTCGGACGGTCAGCGTCTGGCCGGCCTTCGCGTCGTCGTCGATCGCGTAGTCGTCGTGGGTACCGACGTTCGCGTCGACCTGCATCTGCGCCCCGTTCACGAGCCAGACGTAGGTGAAGGTGACGGGGGAGCCGTCGGGGTCGGTTGCGGTGGCGTTGGCCGTGATCGTGGCGCCGACCTGCGTCGGCCCGGTCAGGGTCACGGTGGCGGCCGGAGCGTGGTCGACGAGCGTCACGCTGTCGTTCGCCGGGATTCCGATCCTCGATCCGAGGGACGGGATGACGACCACGGAGACGACGGCGCCCCAGCCTTGGGCCCCGAGCGGAAGGCTGTCGTTCGTCGCGTGCGTCGCCAACCGCGTGCGGGCGATGATCCCGTTCACCCTCCAGAGGTAGGTGAACCTGAAACCGTTCGTGTTCCCCGGGGCGGACACCGCCGCGGTGGCGGTACCGCCCGGCTGGAGCGCCCCGGAGATCGAGACCGCGATTGCGGGCGCAACGGCCGCGCGCTGCAGGCGTCCTGCGAAAGCCGTGCTCGCGCCGGTCAGGGCGAGCGCGCAGACCGCGAGGACGAGTACGGGGCGGACGGTGAGTCTGCTGGCGCGCCTGAGAGACGACTGTTGGCCGGGCCGCTTCATGTTCTCACCCTAGGAGCCGGCCTCTCGACGCTCCTACCCCTTCCGGGGTACATGAGGGAACTTCCCTCGTTCTAGGGATCCACGGGCGAACCCGTCGTCCGAAAGACGGGCTCTTACTCGACCGTGACGGTCTTTGCGAGGTTCCGCGGCTGGTCGACGTTCAGGCCGCGGAGCCTGGCGATGCGGTAGGCGAGCAGCTGGAGCGGCAGCGTCGCAAGCGCCGCCTGCAGGAACGCCGGCGAGCGAGGGACGTAGATCACGTCGTCGGCGTGGTGCTGGATCTCCTCGTTCCCCTCGGTAGCGATCGCGATCACGTGCGCGCCGCGTGCACGGGTCTCCTGGATGTTCGAGACGACCTTGTCGTACACGATGTCCATGCGGGTCGCGACGACAACCACGGGCGTGCCCTCTTCGAGCAGGGCGATCGGCCCGTGCTTCATCTCGCCGGCCGAGTAGGCCTCGGTCGGGATGTAGGAGATCTCCTTCAGCTTCAGGGCGCCTTCGAGCGCCACGGGCAGCCCGATGTGGCGGCCGAGGAACAGGAAGAACGGCTGGTCGTAGAAGCGACGGGCGATGTCGTCGACCGGGTGGTTGCCGTTCAGGAACGTCCGCATCTTCTGCGGCATCCGGTAGACCTCGTCGAGGATGAACTCGATCTCCTCCGCCGGCAGCGTCTGGCGGACGCGCGCGAGCTCGAGGCCGATCAGATACATCAGCCCGACCTGCGCCGAGAACGTCTTCGAGGCGGCGACGCCGACCTCGAGCCCGGTGCGCGTGTAGAGGACGGAACCGACCTCGCGGGTGATCTGGGAGCCCATCTGGTTCGTGATCGCGACGGTGCGCGCGCCGTGGTCGCGGGCGAGCTTCATCGCCTGGATCGTGTCGCGCGTCTCTCCCGACTGCGAGATCCCGATCACGAGGGTGTCCTTGTCGATCACCGGGTTGCGGTAGATCCACTCGCTCGCGATATCCGGCTCGACGGGGACGCGGCCCCATTCCTCGATCACGTACCGGCCGACGACACCGGCATGGTAGGCGGTGCCGCAGGCGACGATCACGATGCGCCGGAGCTCGCGCAGGTCCTGCTCGTTCAGCCCGAGGCCGTCCTGCACGAGGTGACCGTGCCGGACCCGATCGCCGATCGTGACCTCGAAGCCGTAGGGCTGCTCGTAGATCTCCTTCAGCATGAAGGTCTCGAAACCCTCGCGTTCGGCGACCTCTTCGTCCCAGTCGATCCGGATCTCCTCGAGCTCGACCGGGCTCCCGTCGGAGGCACGCACGACGCGGACGCCGCCGGGCGTGACCTCGACGACGTCTCCGTCGCCCGGGTACATCACGCGGCGCGTCTCCGCGAGGAACGCAGAGAGGTTCGAGGCGAGGAAGTTCTCGCCGTCGCCGAGGCCGACGACCATCGGGGTCTCGAAACGGACGCCCACGAGGCGGTCCGGCTCGTCGTGGTGGATCGAGACGAAGGTGAAGTGGCCCTCGAGCCGGGCATAGACGGCGCGCACTGCTTCCACGAGGTCGCCTTCGTAGACGGTCTCGAGCAAGTGCGCCACGACCTCGGCGTCCGTCTCGGAGCTGAAGATGTGGCCGCCGTCTTCGAGCTCTTTCTTCAGCTCGCGGTAGTTCTCGACGATCCCGTTCAGCACGATCGCGAGCTTGCTGTCCTCGCAGCCCGTGAGCGGGTGCGCGTTGTCCTCGTTCACCCCACCGTGTGTGGCCCAGCGTGTGTGGCCGACGCCCGTCGTGGCGTGCGAGCCGTTCGGCCCGGCGACCTGCTTGAGGTTGCCGAGATTGCCGACCGCGCGGACGTACTCGAGGCCCCCGACCTCGAGCAGCGCGATCCCGGCCGAGTCGTAGCCGCGGAACTCGAGCCGCTCGAGCCCCGTAATCAGAAGATCTTTGGACGGGCGACTCCCGACGTAACCGATGATCCCACACATGCTGGACTCTCCTTCCTTGCCCAAGCCGGCGGCCTGCAGGGCTTCGGTCTCATCATCCCACTAGAGATCTAAAAATGACAAAACCCGGCCGGTTACGCAATCGCAAAATGACCAGTAACATCCACCGCAACGTCCATATCTTTGTGGACGGCTCAGTGGAAAAGCCCTCTTTTGCGGCCACGAATCAGCCGAGTTCACTCTCGACGAGCCGGACAATCCTAGCACAGGCCTCACGCGCGAGATCGCGATTTCGGGCCTCGACGAGGACCCGGATGATGGGCTCTGTCCCGGACGGGCGGACGAGCACGCGCCCCGTTTCGCCGAGCTCGGCATTGGCGCGATCGACCGCCGCCCGTACCGGCTCCGTCAGCTCCTTCGAGGTGACTCCGACGTTTTCCTTGTATTGGGTGAACTGCGGAAGCACCGCTGCCGCCTCGCCGAGCGTACGGCCGCGCAGGGCCGCGCAGAGAAGGAGCGCCGCGGCGACCCCGTCCCCTGTGACGTGGTCTTGCAGGTAGATCACGTGGCCGGACTGCTCCCCGCCGAGCAGGCCTCCCTCGCGCTCGAGCGCCTCGAGCACGTAGCGGTCGCCGACGTCGGTGGTGGCGACGCGGATCCCGTGCTCGGCCATCAGCGCGTGGAAGCCGAGGTTCGTCATCTGGGTGACGGCGACGAAGCTCACGCCGAGGTCGAGTGCGAGGATCGCGACGATCCCGTCGCCGTCGACCACCTCACCGTGCTCGTCGACGGCCATCAGCCGGTCGCCGTCGCCGTCGAAGGCGAGCCCGAGCACCGCGCCCCGTTCTGTCACCGTCCGCTGGAGGAGGGCGAGGTCGGTGGCGCCGCAGCCCGCGTTGATGTTCGTCCCGTCAGGCGCGTTACCGATCGCGTGCACGGTCGCTCCGAGCCGCTCGAAGGCCTCGGGGGCAAGCCGGGCGCAGGCGCCGTTTGCACAGTCCACCACGAGGTCGAGCCCCGTCAGGTCGGAGCCGAAGTGGTCGAGGATGTAGTCGATGTAGGCGGTGTCGGGGTCGAGCCGCGCCTCGACCTTTCCGCGCTCGGCGGCCGCCGGCGCATCGAGGAGCGCCTCGATCGCCTCCTCCTCGTCGTCGCTCAGCTTGCGTCCCCCGGCCGCGAAGAACTTGACGCCGTTGTACTCGGCCGGGTTGTGCGACGCGGTGATCATGATCCCGAGCTCGACTGCCCCGAGCGCCACCGCCGCGCTCGGCAGGACGCCGCCGAGCACCGCGGTCGCTCCCGCCGAGACGATCCCGTCGGCGACGGCGGCCTCGAGCTCGATCCCCGAGCCGCGCGTGTCCCGTCCGACGAAGACGTGCTCCGCCCCGCTCCAGAGCGCCGCCGCCCGCCCGAGCCGCTCGACGAGCTCGGGAGTCAGGAACTCCCCGAAGACCCCTCGAACCCCGTCAGTCCCGAAGTACCGCCGGCCCATCGGCGGGACGTTAGTGCAAGCGTGGAGGCTCAGCCGATGATGTGGACGCCGCCCGAGCCGGCCACGCCGCTGAGGCTCGTGTTGAGCGTCCTCGCGAGCTTCTCGAGCTTCTTCGGTGGGATCTTCGCGAAGTTACGGATGACCACATAGAGGCCGTTCGCCGCCGTCCCCCGGAAGAAGACGATCTGCCTTTGGTTCCCGGCGTACACGGAGAGCTGTCCGTGTGGGAGGCCCTTGACGACGGTCACCTTGAGCGGGGGTGCCGGGTTCGTGAGGGCGGTGTACCCGACCTCGATCGTGAGCAGCCCGTTCTTGTACGAGCAAGTGGAGGTGTTCGAGGTGGCAGCATCGGACGAAGGCGGCGCGGTCTTCGTCCCGAAGGCGGAGGCGATCACCGCAGGAGCGACGAGAGCGCAGGGATTCGGAAGATCGGCGTGCATCGCGCCGGCTGACGGCGCCAGGCAGAGCACCGCAGTGGCGATCGCCGCACCGACGCTGGAGGGGCCGGTGAGTCTCGGAGCTCCGCGCGCTCGCGAGGCGATCCGCGCCCTTGGACGAGTCGCTCGGCCGCAGCAGCAGCGGATGCAAGAGCCGGTTCAGGAGGTCTGGCACATCCACTCAGGTCGCATCATTGCTGATGAGTCGGGGTGTCGACAGAGCAACGCCTACCTCGGTGAACACCTGCTCGAGTGAGCTGCCAGTCGCTTCGTTGAAGTACCGGTGCGCAGGATCGCTCGGCTCGTAGGTGTTGCTTGGACAGAGCGCCGTCTTCGCTTGACTGTCTCCCAGCGGGAACGCCTGCGGATCGGTGATGGAGTTGTGCGCCATCAGGATCATCGCGCACTGCGCCGACAGGCCGGCGTACGTTCCGGTCGTGTCGAGGTTGCAGCCGTGGTTGCTCGACTTGTACAGGGCGCCGTAGGCAATCGTGAACACCCAGGTGTTACCGGGCACGGTGTTGGTGGGCTGGGGCTGCTCCGCGGCCTCCGCCTGCTGGATCCCGAAGGTGCACGGCATCGGGGTCGGGGTGTGACCGGTGCCGGTGTTGGTGATGTTCCCGTCGCCGTCGCTGAGGATCACGATCACCTTCTGCGCCGTCGGCCTCGTCGCGGCGAGGTTGTCGAGGTTCGTCTCCGCGGCCTGAATCGCGAGCCCGTAGTCGGTGAAGTTGTAGTCCGTGGTCGGAGCCTCGAGCCCGTAGACACAGCTCGTGCATGCACCCGAAGCGGCCTCGAGGGCGATCGTCTGCGTAACCCAGGGCATACTGGCACTGGTTGTCGCGTTCGGCGGGTCGTAAGGGCCAGACGGCGGCAGATTCTTGTAGCAGAACCCGGTTTCGCTTTGAGCGCCGGCGCTCACCTGGAACCCAGTCGTGCAAGGACGTAGTGAAAGCGCCGGTCGAGGTGGTCCCGTAGAGACTGAGAACCCAGTCGCCGATGTGGTTCGGAGTAACCGGGCCCGGATTCACGGTCGTGCCCACGCCCGTGTTAGCGGGGTTGCTGTTGAAGATCTGGTTCCCCGAGGCGTCGATGTCGATCGGGGTGATCGGGTTGACGCCGACGAAGCGGGCGGCCACCGCCGTAGCCGACGCGGGGATCGCGGTGCCGACCGCCGCGCAGTTCGTCTGGAATGTGAACAGGTACGACTCGGGAGAGTCACCGGATCTCGAGCCGTAGTAGGTGGCCTGGGTGGTCGTGACTCCGCCGCCTGTCTTGGTGAGCGGCGCGTTGTTGAGCTCCGTCCAGGTGCCGTCGTCGGGCGCGCAGATGTTGCCGGTCGCCAGGCCGTTCGCCGTAACCGTGACGACGATGAAGTCGTCGGCGGCCTGCGGGCCTGGCCGCTGCACGACGATTCCCGTGTTCGAGAGCGGATTGAGCGCGATCGTCTCGGTCGTCCAGTCCGCGGGGTTGAGCGACGTCGTCGCCGTGCTCGGGCTGTGCGAGCCCGCGCCGGGAGCCGCGTTCGTCGCGCCGCTGCTCGGCGACAGGCCGTTGCCCGGGGCGAGGATGGTCGAGCCGGTCAACGCGAGATTGGAGGCGTCCGAGGCGTAGAGGCCGACGAGCTCGTCACCCGCCGCCGTGGTGAGCGCCGCCGGGTTGAGGGTTGTCCCGGTCCCGCTCGCCGAGGCGGCGGAGGGCGTGTCGAAGGGGTCGGCCGTGTTCACGCCGGTGTAGCTGACCGCGACCGCGCTGGCGCCGACGTTCATCGGCACGCCGTTGCACGAAGGTCTGGAGAAGAAGGTGAACGTGATGGTGGGATCCTCGCTCGAGCTCGTGTAGAAGGCCTCCTGGGTGAGGTCGCCCTGCGTCACCGTGTGCTTGACCGGGCTCGTCGTCGAGAGCGGGACGGGGGCCCAGTCCGCGGAGCTCGGAGCGCAGATGCTGCCGCTCCCGAGGCCCGTAGCTGCAATCGAGACGAGCATGAGATCTGCGCCGCCTCCCACGTAGCCGGCCGGAGGCGTAACGGTGATCGTGGAGCTGAGGAGCGGTACGAGGTCGACGGTCTGTGCGGTCCATGTCGCCGAGTTGGTGCTCGTGGCCGTCGCCTGCGTGGCCTGATTCCCTGTGGCCTCCTGCGGGCTCGCGCTCTCGCCGATGTTCGACCAGACGCTGCTCGGAGACGTCTGCGCGTGGCTCGAGAAGGCCGGCGTGGCGCCGCTGAACGCGTCGGTGGTCGCGAAGAGGTTCACAACCTGTTCGTAGGGTGTCGTCGTCGGGTTCTGCGGAGCGGTGAGTGCCGTTCCCGAGCCGTTTCCGCCCGAGGTGATCGTCGGAGTGAGCGCGACGTTGACACCCGTGTAGGTGGTCGCGACCGCACTCGCAGCAGCAGCGACGGGTGTTCCCGTGCACGCCGACGTCGGGTAGAACGTGAACGTGTCCGAGCTCGCGGTGCTGGCGGTGGTCCAGAATGTCGCCTGGGTGATCCTGGTCGCTCCGGACCCGGAGGTCGTCGGTGTCAGGGCGTTCCAGCTGGCGCCGGGGGCGCCGGCGGGCTTGCAGACGGTGCCGCCGAAGCCCTGCACGGCGATCGAGACGAGCAGGAAGTCACCCGTGTTGGCCTGGTAGTCCGAGGGTAAGGTCGAAAGTGTGATCGACGGGTTCAGCAACGGCGTCAGATCGATTGTCTGGGCAGTCCAGGCCGCCGAATTCCCGGTGCTCGCCGTCGCCTGAGGGGCCTGATTCCCGGCGGCCTGCTGGATGCCCGCGCTCTCACCGATGTTGGCCCAGGTGCTGCTCGGCGAGGTTTGGGCATTGGGAGAGAACGGCGGGGTCGCACCGTTGAACGCGTCCTCGGTCGCGAACAGACTTACGACCTCCTCGTTTTCGCCCGAGGTGGCGTTCTGGGGGGCGGTGAGAGCCGTCCCCGACGCGCCGCCACCCGTAGTCGCAGTCGGCGTGGCCGCGACGTCCACCCCGTTGTAGGTCGTCGCCACAGCACTCGCAGCAGCCGGGACCGCCGTCCCGGTGCACCCCGCATTCGTGTTGAACCTTAACACGGCCGGGTTCGTGGTCGCAGACGTCGTCCAGAACGACGCCTGCGTCAGCGCCGTCCCCCCCGACCCGGAGGTCGAAGCCGTAATCGCGTGCCAGTTCGTCGGCGTACACACGAAATCACCCGCAATACCCTGCACCGCGACCGAGACCAACAAGAAATCACCCGTATTCGCCGAATAATCACCCGGGAACGCCACCGAGATCGACGAGCTCAGGGCGGGCATCAGGTCGATGGTCTGGGCTGACCAGGGCGCCGAGTTGGCGGTCGTCGCGCCTGCCTGGGGTGCCTGATTCCCGACGTTCGGCTGCACGGCGCTGTCTTCGCCGCTGTTCGTCCACAAGCTGCTCGGTGAGGTCTGGACCGACGGCTGCTGAGCCGGAGTGCCGCTGAACGCGTCCTCGGTCCCAAACAGGCTCACCACAGCCTCGTTCGCGGTGGTGGTCGCGTTCTGGGGGGCGGTCAGAGCCGTGCCCGACGCGCCGCCACCCGTAGTCGCAGTCGGCGTGGCCGCGACGTCCACCCCGTTGTAGGTCGTCGCCACAGCACTCGCAGCAGCCGGGACCGCCGTCCCGGTGCACCCCGCATTCGTGTTGAACCTGAACACGGCCGGGTTCGTGGTCGCAGACGTCGTCCAGAACGACGCCTGCGTCAGCGCCGTCCCCCCCGACCCGGAGGTCGAAGCCGTAATCGCGTGCCAGTTCGTCGGCGTACACACGAAATCACCCGCAATACCCTGCACCGCGACCGAGACCAACAAGAAATCACCCGTATTCGCCGAATAATCACCCGGGAACGCCACCGAGATCGACGAGCTCAGGAGCGGTGCGAGGGCAATCGTCTCCGACGCCCACGCGGCGGCGGTACCTGTCTTTGCCGTCGGGGTCGGCGCCGCTCCGAGCGCCGTCTGCGCGGCGTCGTCCGCCCCGGTGCTGACCGGCGTTGTACCCGTGCCCTGGACCCAATAGGTCGGGGCCGTGCTGAACGTGGCTGCGGAGCCGAAGACGCTGACGACTTCGTCACCTGCAGGAACGTTCGCGAGCGCCGGCGCGGTGAGAGTGGTACCGGTCTGATTTGTCGTGGTGGCCGAGAGAGGGGTCGCGGGATTGACGCCCGTGTAGTTGACCGAGATCGCGGAAACCTCGTCTCCCGTCGCCTGGGTTCTACTGATCCTGGTCCCGCATCCGCTCGAGGTGTCGATGTTGAATACCCCCGCCGCAGTCGCCGTGGTCGTCCAGAAGGTCGTCTGCACGAAGGTTCCCGCCGATGATGTCGCCGTTGCGATGGTGTGCCAGCCGGTGTTGACGGCGCAGATTGCCCAGCCGCTCGTAAGCCCGCGCGCCGTCACCGTCACGAGCTGGAAGTCACCGCTGTTCGCTGCGTAGCCGCTCGGCGCGTTGATCGTGATCGACCGCGCATTGGCGGATACAACGCCGGGGCTCGTGGTGTCACCCGAGCCGCTCACGCCGCCGCTGATTCCGATGTTCGTCGTATCGGTCGAGCTACCCCGGGTGATCGGCACCGGGGTGTTCGTGGTCGCGATCGAGCTGCCCTGGGTGATCCCGGCTGCCGAGGTGTTGGTCGTGTTGACCGAGTTCCCCTGCTCGATGCCGGAGTTGTCGACGTTCGTGCTCGCGCCTGCCGCGATGGGCGGAGGGGCATTGTTGTTTGCGGACACGGTGTTGCCGCCCCCGATCGACGAAGTGGCAGCACCACTGACGTTGACCGGATAACCGCCGTTCGGGCAGAAGTCGCCCGGCCAGTACACGGACCTCACGAGGTTCGAGTCGGGGTTGAGCGTGGCCAGCGGATCCCTCGTCGGCGCATCGGAGTAGCGGAAATCGCTCGAGAACGGGATGATCTGATAGTTCGCGTTGTTCGCGTAGCTGATCTCCGTGGGCGTCGTGGCGTTGTGTGTGAACTCCTGGGTGCAGTTCATCTCCTGGGCTACACCGGTGCCCGTGGTGAAGGTCGAGGCGAGACCGGGGAACGTCACGAGCCCTACCTGGTCGAGCGAGGCGGGGCTCGTCTGGTCGCTGATGTCGCAATGTGCCAGCGCGGGCTGACACGGGTAGAGCTGGGTGAGAAACGCCCGGATGCCAGCCTTTGCGCAGTCCTCCTGGGTGAGGGGCACCGTAGGCGGAACGTCCGTCGGGGTGCCTCCGCACGTGTCAGCGGTCTGCATGGACGCGGTCGTGTCGTCGATCATCTCCACGTCGAGCGGATGCGGAGTGCCCCCGGCTATGCCCGCCGTGGAGGTCGCGGTGACGTTTTGCCCGCCGAAGCCCAGGATCTGCATGAAGAAGGGCTTGACCGTCGTCTGTTCGGTCACCTTGATCGCGTTGCAGCCGAGGTTGTCGCCGTCACCTGCCGGGCTGTACCCGGCGGGGTCGTTGCACGCAGTTCCCGTCTGACAGGTCGTCCCTGCCGAGGCGACCGAGAGGCACTCGACCGCCGCCGAGGTTTGAACGTTTCCGTAGCGGCTGTTGTAGTTGGCGCCGCTGGGCGCGAGGAGCACGTTCGTCCCGTCGACCGTGCACGTCGTCGCTCCTGCCGGGCTCGCGCTGTACGAGCAAGCGTTGCTGCTGCTGTTCGGCAGGTCCTGCGCGGCTGCGAGTGCGGCGGAGTCTGCGGCGGTCTGGAGATGCCGCTGGGTCAGGTAGAGCTCACCCACGTCGATCACGAGGCCGAGGACCGCGAGCAGCACCACCATGAAGACGGCGACGATGACGACCGTCTGTCCCCCCTCGCGGCGCCAGAATGCTCTGCCCGCCCTTGGCACGCGGCGGTTCACGAGGAGTTCCTCGGGGCCCGTCCACGCGGGACGGATGCCCTGCCCTCCTTGCTCCGCAGCGTTGGTCTCGCCAAACTCCGATTCAGGCTCGGCTGGCGCATCATTCGACTCGTTCCGTCGCGCTCGATTTGAGCGTGCAGCCGGAGAAGAAGTTTATCCCCATGAAGTTGAGATCGCAGGGATACGTGGCCGCCACGGTCACGGCATCTCCCGACGCGATCGGCGGGCAGGTTCCCACCCCGGGCCCGGACGGCGCTGCAAACGTATAGATGTCAGCTGAATCTGCCGGGTTTGAATCCGTGATCTTCACGGTGAGACCACTTCCGAGGTTCGCGGAGGCGATGAGTGCGCCTGCCGCATCACCACACGGGTCGCCCTGGCCGCGCTCGATTGACATCTGGCGGGCTCCTGAGCGTACGGCGTCGGTGAGCTGCAGGTAGTTGTTGTAGAGGATTCCGAACTTCAGGATCCCGAGCAAGATCAGCATCAGCACCGGGATGACGAGTGCGAACTCGACGAGAGCCTGTCCTCCCTCGTCACGAGCGGTTCGCCGGGCACGACCGCGCACGGCAGAACGCCGATCGGGCCCGCACGTGCCGTCCGGGCCCAGGCCCTCGCCCACTGACGAATCCTCCATCACGACTCTTGGGTGTGTTCAGGTCTCGAGGAAGAGCTCATCAGGGTCCCTGGAATCATCGAGAACGCCTCCAGGCTCGAAGGGTACCTCGTTGTCTTCGGCCACCCCCCGAAATTCCTTCACGCTCCTACAAGAGCAACAAAGATCAGCAGTAGCTCCGGCCGAACGGCGAAACCCACCCACCCGTCCGGCGGGATCGGCTTACCGCTTCGAGAACTGCGGCGCCTTGCGCGCCTTGTGCAGGCCGGCCTTCTTGCGCTCCACCTGCCGGGCATCTCTCGTGAGAAAGCCCTGGCGCTTCAGCATCACCCGGAAGTCCGGATTGATCTCGACGAGCGCGCGAGCGATGCCGTGGCGGATCGCGCCGGCCTGGCCGGAGGCGCCGCCGCCGTGGACGCGCACCCGGAGGTCGTACTGGCCGGCGAGCTCTGCCGTCTCGAGCGGCGACATGATCGCCTTGCGGTGCGTCATCCGCGGGAAGTAGTCGTCGATCTGCTTGCCGTTGATCCACGTGGCGCCGCTGCCGGGCCTGAGGATCACGCGCGCGACCGACGTCTTCCGCTTGCCGGTTCCCATGTACTGCGCTCCAGCCATCTAGAAGCTCCTCGCCATCAGAAGGGCTTCGGCTCCTGCGCGGTGTGCGGATGCTCCGGGCCGGCGTAGATCTTCAGCTTCGTGAGCTGCTGGCGGCCGAGCTTGTTGCGGGGAAGCATCCCCTTGACCGCCTTGCGGAGTACCTCGGTCGGGCGGCGCTGGAGCTGCTCGCGAAGCGGCCGCTCCCTGAGCCCGCCCGGATAGCCCGAGTGGCGGTAGTAGATCTTCTGGTCGAGCTTGTTGCCCGTGACCGCGATCTTCTCGGCGTTCACGACGACGACGAAATCGCCCGTGTCCACATGCGGCGTGAACTGCGGCTTGTTCTTGCCGCGCAGCCGGTCGGCGATCTGCGTCGCAAGACGGCCGAGGGTCTGGCCGTCGGCGTCGACGACGTACCAGTCGCGTGCGATTTCGCCGGGCTTGGCGCTGTAGGTCTTCATCAAGAGGTCTTCGTCACACCGAAACAGGCAGGTTCTCCTGCCGCGCGTCCAAGAGTACCAGGATCGAACCGGGTCGGACCCGACGGGCCGCCCTTCCCGCGAGGGAGCGCCAACGCTGCCGCGATCGCGCTCCGAAACTCCGCCGAGCCTCCATGGGCCGGATGCCGGACGTAGCCGCCGCCGAGCGCGGCCTCGGCGATCCGGCCGACCGGGACCACCATCCGGCCCCTGGCGAGCTCGCGGGCGAACGGGAGCCCGCCCTCGATCTCCGCCCGCGTCGGCCGCCGGTTCGAGCGCTCGCCGCCGGGGTGGGTCGGGACGACGTTCCACAGCAGGACATCGTCGGCCAGGCCTAGCTCGTCGAGCACCGCATGCACGACGGTGGCGGTCGCCTCTGCAGGCCCGGTTCCGGAGAGCTGGCGCTCGGAGGTCAGCGGGATCCCGGAGATCCGCGTGCCCCGGTAGCCGGGCGCCTCGGCGACGAGGAGCACCGGCACCGCCGCGCGCTCCTCGAGATATCCGAAGAGTCGCTCGCGCAGCACAGCGGCACGGTCGCCGTCCCGGTAGAAGTTGAACGTCCCGCCGATCCGGGCGGCGACGAGCCGCTCGATGAAGCCGTTCATCACGATCCGCACTCTGACCGACGGAGGCCAGCCGGCAACCGATGTCGCCGCGGCAATCGTGGGCTTCCTCGACGATGCCGAGCGGACACTCGACCTGGCTCAGTACGACTTCGACCTCGGCCCCGAATCGGCGGCTGCGGTGAGCGGTGCGATCCGCCGTGCCGTCACGCGCGGGGTTCGCGTCCGGCTCGCCTACAACGTCGACCACGCGAATCCGGTCCCTGTCCCACCGCCGGCCTCGCCTGACGAGAGCCTGATCGCATCTCTCCCGATCGAGGTATTCGCGATCGCCGGCGTTCCCGACCTGATGCATCACAAGTACGTGATCCGGGACAACGAGTCGGTGTGGACCGGCTCGACGAACTGGACCGACGACGCCTGGACGCGGCAGGAGAACGTGATCGTCGTCGCCGACTCGCGCGCGCTCGCGGCCGAGTTCCGCCGCGACTTCGCCCAGTTGATCGACACCGGCACGTCGGTGGGGACGGGGCACGTCGACCCCACTTGGCATGACGGCGTCCGTGTCTGGTTCACGCCGGCGCACGGCGAGGCTCTCTCCCACAGGATCGGGCAGGCGATCGGGTGCGCGCAGCGTCGCGTCCGTGTCTGTTCCCCCGTGCTCACGACCCCGGCCGTCCTCGGGGCCCTCGCCGGCACCGTCCGCGCCGGCAGGATCGACGTCGCCGGCTGCCTCGACGGCACCCAGATGCACGACGTCGCCCGGCAGTGGCTCGAGGGAAAGGGCGGCTGGAAGATGTCCCTCCTCCACCGCGTCGCCGCGGCCTTCACGGCGAAGCTCAGCACTCCCTACGGCGCCGGCAGCATCCACGACTTCATGCACGCGAAGCTGACGATCTGCGACGACACGGTCTTCGCGGGCTCGTTCAACCTCTCGCGTTCCGGCGAGCACAACGCAGAGAACGTCCTCGAGATCGCCGACGCCGAGATCGCAGAGCGCTTGGCCGCGTTCGTGGACGAGGTACGCGGCCGATACCGGCCGCTCGCCCTGCCCTGAGGCGTGCGCCGCAGCGCGGTTCCTGTTTGACGCAGCCGCCGCGTCGTCGCTAACGTTTGCGACGCATCGTCCCCATGGACGGCGCAGGGCGACGAGGCCTGAAGACCCCGCGGGGGATCTTCAGGCCTCTTCGTCTTTTCTGAGACAGTTGGCGATTTCGAGCCCATGGAGGAGCGGTCAATGAGCAAGTACAAACTCGAATACATCTGGCTCGACGGTTACGAGCCCGTTCCGAACCTCCGCGGCAAGACGCAGGTGAAGGAATTCGACTCGATCCCGACCCTCGAGCAGCTTCCGATGTGGGGCTTCGACGGCAGCTCGACCCGTCAGGCCGACGGCGGCGACTCGGACTGCATGCTGAAGCCCGTCGCCGCCTTCCCGGACCCGGCGCGCGAGAGCTCCGTACTCGTGATGTGCGAGGTTCTGCTGCCCGACGACTCCCCGCATGCGAGCAACAGTCGCGCGACGATTCCGGACGATCCCGACACGTGGTTCGGCTTCGAGCAGGAGTACTTCCTGTATCGCGACGGCCGCCCGCTCGGCTTTCCGCGCGACGGCTTCCCTTTGCCGCAGGGCGAGTACTACACGGGCGTCGGCTACAAGAACGTCGGCGAGATCGCGCGCGAGATCGTCGACAAGCACCTCGACCTCTGCCTCGCCGCGGGGATCAACCACGAGGGCATCAACGCTGAGGTCGCGAAGGGCCAGTGGGAGTTCCAGATCTTCGGCAAGGGCTCCAAGCGCGCGGCGGACGAGGTGTGGATCGCCCGCTACATGCTGCTCCGCCTCTGCGAGAAATACCGCGTCGACGTCAACTTCCATCCGAAGCCGCTCGGGATCGAGCACGACTGGAACGGCTCGGGGATGCACGCGAACTTCTCGACGAAGCACATGCGCGAGGTCGGAGGCAAGGAGTACTTCGAGTCGCTGATGGCCGCGTTCGACAACGCCAAGGACGACCACATCGCGGTGTACGGCCCCGACAACCACATGCGGCTGACCGGGCTCCACGAGACCCAGTCGATCGACAAGTTCAACTACGGAGTCGCCAACCGCGGCGCCTCGATCCGCGTCCCGCACAGCTTCGTAAAGAACGGCTACAAGGGCTATCTGGAGGACCGCCGCCCGAACTCGCTCGGCGATCCCTACCAGATCGCGGGTCGGATCCTGCAGACGATCCAGAGCGTTCCGACAGGCTCTGCCGCGCCGGTCTCGGCAGGCGCCGCGGTCTGACGGCGCCGCAGCCGGGCCAGGGATCGTGTCCTCGAACGGGCGCGATCCCTGGCGACCGGGCTTCCACCCGACGCCGGTTGCGTGCTGAAGTGCGCAGGGGAAGTCTCAGGCGACCGGCGCTACGCCGGTAGGCCGGATCAGATGGTAGGTATTGAGCACCCTGCCGCTGCCGGGAGCGACGATGAGGGTGCCGCGAACGTTCGAGAACGTCCCGGTTCCGCCGGCGACTGGGATGACGATGCTCCCGCCCTGGGTGGTGTACACCGGTCCCGCCAGGATCAGGGTCCCTCCGGGAAGCGTCGTGTGGCCGAGGAAGGTGGCGGTGTGGGGGCCCGTGAAGGTAAGGGTGCCGGCGTCGGTCCCGACCGCCGAGCCCTTCTTCCGCCCGAACTGGGGTGCTGCGTTCAGGAGCCGGTCTGTGGTGGTGACCGTGTCGCCACGGCTCGTGCCTTTCGGGCCCACGTTGTGATTCGTGAGCTTCGTCGTCACGGAGGTCACCCGGATCGTCTGCCTCGCCGCGACGGCCGACCCCGTGAGGACGAGCGAGAGGACTGCGGCTGCGGCAGCGGTTTTCATTCCCACTCGATCGTGGCCGGGGGCTTCGAGGTGACGTCGAGCACCACGCGATTCACGGCCGGGATCTCGTTGACGATCCGCGAGGCGATGAGCTCGACGAGCTCGTAGGGAAGGCGTGCCCAGTCGGCGGTCATCGCATCGTCAGAGGTCACGGCACGGATCGCGATCGGGTAGCCGTATGTCCGCGAGTCGCCCTGGACGCCGACCGAGCGGATCGCGGGCAGCACGGCGAACGATTGCCAGAGCGCCCGGTAGAGGCCGGCGCGGCGGATCTCCTCCTGCAGGATCGAGTCGGCCTCGCGCAGCGTCTCGAGCCGCTCGGCCGTGACCTCGCCGATGATCCGGATCGCGAGCCCGGGGCCGGGGAAGGGCTGCCGCCACACCATGCGCTCGGGCATTCCGAGCTCCTCGCCGACGCGCCGCACCTCGTCTTTGAACAGCATCCGTAGCGGCTCGACGAGCTTCATCTCCATCTCGGCCGGGAGCCCACCCACGTTGTGGTGGCTCTTGATCGTGGCGGCGACGCCGTCGGTGCCGCCCGACTCGATCACGTCGGAGTAGAGGGTCCCCTGGACGAGCCAGGGCGTCTTCCCGAGCTTGCGCGCCTCCTCCTCGAAGACGCGGATGAACTCCTCGCCGATCCGCTTGCGCTTGTCCTCGGGCTCGCTGATCCCGGCGAGCTTCGCGAGGAACCGCTCCTGCGCCTGCACATGGACGAGCGGCACCCGGTAGTGACCGTCGAAGGCCTCGACCACCTGCTCGGCCTCGCCCTTGCGCAGGAAGCCGTGATCGACGAAGACGCAGGTGAGCTGGTCGCCGACAGCCTTGTGCACGAGCAGCGCCGCGACGGCGCTGTCGACCCCGCCCGAGAGCGCGCAGAGCACCCTGTCGCGCCCGACGGTTGTGCGGATCCGCTCGACCTGCTCCTCGATCACGGCCGCGGGCGTCCAGGACGGGGTGATCCCGGCGAGCTCGTAGAGGAAGTTCTTCAGCACCTGCTGGCCGTGGGGCGTGTGGACGACCTCGGGGTGGAACTGCACGCCGTAGCGTTTGCGTGTGTCGTCCTCGAACGCGGCGATCGGGGTCGAGGGCGAGCCGGCGACGACCTCCGCGCCGGCGGGGGCCGCGACGACCGAGTCGCCGTGCGACATCCACACGGTCTGCTCGCCCGGGAGGTCGCCGAAGAGGCGACCCCCGCTCGCCGTCAGCTCCGTCTTCCCGAACTCGGAGCCGCCGGTGCGATCGACCCGGCCGCCGAGGTCGAGTGCCATCAACTGCATCCCGTAGCAGATGCCGAGCGTGGGAATGCCGAGCTCGTAGATCGCCTTGTCGATGTGCGGCGAGCCGTCGGCGTACACCGACGCGCCTCCGCCCGAGAGGATCAGCGCCGCCGGCCGCCGCGCCCGGATCTCGGCCGCAGAGGTGCGGTGCGAGACGACCTCCGAGTAGACGCGCGCCTCGCGAACGCGACGCGCGATCAGCTGCGCGTACTGGCCGCCGAGGTCGATGACGAGGACCGGCCGCTCTTCCGGAGCGGGCTCGGGATGGAGCTGGACGACCTCAGCTCCGACGGTAATTGGGCGCGTCCTTGGTGATCGTGATGTCGTGAGGATGCGATTCGCGCAAACCCGCACCCGTGATCCGGACGAACCGGGCCTCCTTGAGGGCCTCGACGGTCGCCGCTCCGCAATATCCCATCGAGGCGCGAAGCCCTCCGACGAGCTGGTAGAGCACGCCGCTAAGCGCGCCCTTATACGGGACCCGCGCCTCGATCCCTTCCGGAACGAGCTTGTCCACATCCTCGACATCGCCCTGGAAATAGCGGTCCTTCGAAAAACCCCTTGCGCGCATCGCGCCGAGCGAACCCATGGCTCGATACTCCTTATAACGCTCGCCCTGGGCGAACACGACGTCGCCGGGCGCCTCATCCGTGCCGGCCAGCATCGAGCCGAGCATGATCGTGTCAGCGCCCGCGGCGAGTGCCTTTCCGATGTCCCCGGACGACTTGATGCCGCCGTCACCGATCACCGGCACGCCGTGCCGACCGGCTGCCTCCGACACGTCGTGGATCGCCGTGATCTGCGGCACGCCGACACCGGCGACGATCCGGGTCGTACAGATGGTCCCGGGCCAATCCCGACCTTGACAGCATCGGCGCCGACGTCGATCAGCGCTTCGGCGGCCTCTGCCGTCGCGATGTTTCCGGCGACTACCTCGAACTCCCCGGAAACGTCCTTGATCCGGCCGACCATTTCGATCACGCCGCGTGAATGGCCGTGAGCGGTGTCGACAACGAGCACGTCGGCCCCGGCCATGACCAGCGCCTGAGCACGTTCGAGCGCGTCAGGCCCGACACCGACGGCCGCCCCGACACGCAGGCGACCGTGAAGGTCCTTCGTGGCCTGTGGAAACTCGATCCTCTTCTGGATGTCCTTCACGGTGATCAACCCCTTGATCACACCCTGATCGTCCACGACCGGGAGCTTCTCGATCCGGTGGCGATGCAGGAGCTCTTCTGCCTGGGAAAGCGTTGTCCCGACCGGCGCGGTCACGAGCCCTTCGGAAGTCATCAGCGCCGAGACCGGCTGCCGGGTGTCCTTCTCGAAGCGGAGGTCGCGGTTCGTCAGGATGCCGACGAGCCGGCCGCCCTCCTCGGTGATCGGAACGCCGGAGACGTGGTAGTGCTCCATCAGCTCGAGCGCATCGGCGACGAGCGCGGACGGGGGCAGGGTGAGCGGCTCGACGATCATTCCCGACTCGGAGCGCTTGACCTTGTCGACCTCGGCGACCTGGTCGGCGATCGAGAGGTTGCGGTGGACGATCCCGATCCCGCCCTCGCGGGCGAGCGCGATCGCCATCCGGGCCTCGGTCACCGTGTCCATCGCCGCCGAGACGATGGGGATCTCGAGCGCGATCGTCCGTGTCAGCCGTGTCGCCGTCGAGACGGCGTTCGGCAGCACCGCCGACTCGGCGGGGACGAGCAGCACATCGTCGAAGGTGAGCCCCTCTTTGGCGAACTTCTCGGACCGGTCGAGTCCCGGGTCCCCTAGCCGCTCGACTCTCCCGATCTCCATTTCCCAACGATACCGACCGCGGCGGGCGGCGCTAGAGAGCTGCGACTTCGGTCAGTTCCGTGACCGTCACGCCCGCGTGCAGGCGGTGAGCCTCGCGGGGATCGAAGCGGGCGGCGCCCAGCTCGAGCACCGAGGCGGCGCCGGCGGCGACGGCCTCGCGGAGGCATTCCTCGTGCCCGCGGCCCGCGGCCCAGGCTGCGACGAACGCTGCCAGCAGCACGTCGCCGGCCCCGACGCGGGACACCGGCTCGAGACGCGGCGCCTCGACCCGGTAGCGGTGGATCGTGCGCTCCTCGCGCAGCAGGGCGTAGCAGCCGCCCTCCGTGGTGATGATCACGTTGCGCGCGCCGCGGTCGGCGATACCGTCGAGGCCGAGCACGAAGTCCTCGTCGTCGTGGAACTCCTGGCCGACGAGCGCTTCGGCCTCGGACTGGTTCGGCGAGACGAGGAACGGCTCCGCCTCGACCCCCAGCCGGAGCGACTCGCCTTCGCAGTCGAGCGCCGACGGGACATGCAAGCGGTGAAGCTCGCGGACGGCCTCCGCGTAGAAGTCCTCGGGAACGTCACGCGGCAGCGACCCTCCGAAGACGACGAGGCTCGCGCCCTGCGACAGGTACCGGAGCTTGCCGTCGAAGAGCTCGAGCTCTTCCGGCTTCACGACCGGGCCCCACTCGTTGATCTCGGTGTAGCTCGAGTTCGTCGGATCGACCACGGCGGTCGTCGTCCGCGACTCGCCCTCGATCCGGACGAAGTCGTTCAGGATCGCCTCCCCTGTGAGCCGCTCGACGATCCGGAGCCCCGCCTGGCCGCCCGCAAGCCCGGTCGCCACGACGGGAACGCCGAGCGCCTTCAAGGCGCGCGCGACGTTGATTCCCTTCCCGCCCGCAAGCGGCAGGCC
Organism: uncultured Actinomycetota bacterium; assembly: GCA_963766565.1. Taxonomy (GTDB): domain Bacteria; phylum Actinomycetota; class Thermoleophilia; order Gaiellales; family Gaiellaceae; genus PALSA-600. The sequence continues at coordinate 948,989 of CAVYAQ010000002.1, read as the reverse complement.
CGCACTCGCGCGATGGCGCTGGCCCCGCTGGAAGTTCGGGACGGTGATCGTGCGCGCGAAGGCGGCGTTGAGCGTGACCGTGACGATCATGGCGTGAAGAAGCCGGCGACGTTCGAGACTGTACGCCCCGCGTACCAGCCGGCGCGGCCGAGGAGCGAGGGCTTGCCGACCGAGCGCGAGGCGACGAGCGGTCGCGTCCCGAGAAGGCGGCCGCGCGACCAGATCTGGACGTGGCCGAGCACCTGGCCGCGGTGAACGGGCAGCGAGGCGACCGAGCTTGCGACGACCCGCTCGGTGAGCGGCTCACCGAGCCTCACGACCGCCTGCAGCCGTCCCCGGGCGACGAGCCGGAGCGGCTTGCGGCCGTAGGGCAGCGTCACCATCGCGTACCGCTTCCCGGCTACGACGGGGTCGACGCGACGGTACTGCGCGAGCCCGTAGGCGAGGAGCTTCTCGAGATCCGCGTTGCGGCGCGCGCGCGAGGGGCTGCCGAGGATGGTTGCGTAGACCGTCGCCCCGCCGCCACGGGCCGCCGACACCTGCCCCCAGCGGGCGCCGTCGGTGTGCCCTGTCTTCACGCCGTAGACACCGGGGAACACGCCGAGCAGATCGTCCCAGGTGTGGAGCGTCTGGCCGTCGGCGATCGTGGCCGTGATCTCGTCGACCGCGTCGCGAACCGGGGCGAGCCTCATCGCCGCGATCGCGAGCTTCGTCACGTCGCGGGCGCTCGAGTACTCGCCGGGCGCGTCGAGCCCGTCGGGCCGGACGAAGTGCGAGTCGGTCAGACCGAGCTGCTTCGCCTTCGCGTTCATCAGCTCGGCGAACGCGGGAAAGCTGGGCGCGGTCGCCAGCGCGAGCGCGTCGGCGGCATCGTTTGCCGACTGGATCATCGAGCCCTTCACGAGATCCGCGACGGTGATCGCCTGCCCCGCCTGCAGGTAGATCGACTCCTGCCCGACGGCCGCGGCGCGAGGATCGACATGCACGACGTCCGAGAGCTTCAGGTGCTCGAGCGCGACGATCATCGTCATCAGCTTCGTGATCGAGGCGATCGGAACCTGGTAGCGGTCGTGATGCTCGGCGAGCACCTCGCCGGTGACCGGATCCATCACGAGCCAGGCACGGGCGTCGGCGACCGGTGCGGCGGCGTGTGCGGATCCGCCGGCGCAGCAGGCCGCCACGACGACCGCGGCGGCGAGCAGAGGCCTCATCGGAGCCGCAGTCTCTCGCCGATGAAGAGCGCCGTCGGGGAGGCCTTCGGATTCAGCGACAGGATCCGGGACTGCGGAACGTGCATCTTCACCGAGATCGCGGCGATCGTGTCGCCGGTCCGGACGACGTACACCCGACGCGTGAGGTGGCGGGAGGCCTTGGCGCGGTGCGCCGCCGGGGGTGCCGTCGGTGCCGTCGCGTGGGAGCTCCCCTGGAGCTCGATCCGGATCACCCCGACCGCGATCACGGCAGCGAGCAGGAACGCCGCCGGGCCGGCGTAGAGCCGCCAGCCGCGGCGACCCGGTCCCACTACCAGCCCGAGACGGTCCATATCTCGTGCCTGAGTCGCGCGGCCTCTGCGCCCGCGGCGGCGCGAAAATCGTCGCCTCCCTCGCGGAAGGCATAGATCACCGAGCGAGACGCCGCGACGAGCGCGCTCGCCGGGCCGCTCGTGAACGCCCGCTCGAGATCGGCCGGTCTCGCACCCTGGGCCCCGACACCGGGAAGCAGGAGGATCGACTGCGGCATCAGCTTCCGCGCCTCGCCGACGGCCCGCGGATGGGTCGCGCCGACCACCGCGCCGACCGCCGTGAGCCCGCGCTCGCCGACGAGGTCTGACCCCCAGTCGGCCACGAGCGAGGCGACGCCGTGCCACGCCGGGCGGCCGTCCGAGAGCGTCATGTCCTGGACATCCCCGCCGGCGTTCGATGTCTTCACCACGCAGAAGATGCCCCTGCCGCTGCGCCGTGCCGCTGCCAGATAGGGCTCGATCGACTCGCGTCCGAGCCAGGGGTTCACGGTGAGCGCGTCGGCGAGGGAATCCTCGCCGTCGAGGTAGGCGGCCGAGTACGCGCGAGCGGTCGAGCCGACATCGCCGCGCTTCCCGTCGGCGATGACGAGCAGCCCGGCGCGCCGCGCGTACGCGCACGTCTCCGCGAAGGCGACGAATCCGGGTGCGCCGAGAGCTTCGAAGAACGCGAGCTGCGGCTTCACCGCGACCGCGTGCGGAGCCACGGCGTCGATGATCCCGCAGCAGAAGCGCGTGATGTCCCCGCGGAGCTCGACCGGCAGGAGGTCGGGCAGAGGATCGAGCCCGACGATCAGCTGGCTTCGCTTGCGCTCGACCTCGACGGCGACCCGGTCGCCGAACGTGAGCGTCGCGACAGCCATCTAGTGCGGCCTCCCCGACCGTTTCACCTGGAACTCGGCTGACTGGTCGGCCGCACTCCGAGAACGAAACGAGGCGCGGTTGTAAGAAGGAGCACGACTCGAAAGCTTAGAGGCCGCGCCCGACGCGGGCGACGCCCAGCCGAGCGTATGGAGAACGACCGAGGGCCGCGTCAACTCCACGGCCCTCGGCACTGCATTGGTTTTGAACTGCATTGGTTTGAGCTGCTTTGTTTGAACTGCGCTCTCGTGGACTGCGCCGTTCGAACTGTGCGAGCTGCCCTACCCTGTGCGAGCTGCCCTACCCCTTGAGCGCTGCCTTCAGCTGGCTCCCGGCGCTGAACTTGGGCACCGTCGTGGCGGCGATCTGGACACGCTCGCCCGTCCGCGGATTGACGCCCATGCGGGCTGCGCGAGCAGCGGCCGAGAACTTGCCGAAACCCGTGAAGTTGACCGAGTCGCCGGCCTTCAGTGCGTCGGTGATCGACTCCATGAACGCATCGACAGCCTTGCCGGCGTCGCGGTTCGACAGGCCGCTCTTACCGGCGACCTTCTGGATGAACTCCTGCTTCGTCAAAGCCTTCCTCCTGGTTGGGTTCCGATTAGTCAGACCTTGAGCCGGAACCCTAACAAGGCGGTCGGATACCGCTCAACCATGCGCCTGAGTCAGGCCGACAGCACCTCGGAGGCGAGCAGCAGCGGTCGGAGCCTGACGGCGGCTCTCGCGAGGGCGTCCGCGCCGCCCTCTTCGCGGTCGACCACGCACACGACCGTCGAAATTTGAAGCCCCGCCTCGCGCAGCGCCAGAACGGCCTCGAGCGCAGCGCCCCCGGCGGTGACGACGTCCTCGACCAGGCAGACGAGCTCGCCCGGCTCGAAGACGCCCTCGATTCTGTTGCCGGTGCCGTGATCCTTGGGAGCGTTCCTCACGATCACGAACGGCAGCCCGGCTGCGAGCGAGGCGGCTGCAGCGAGCGGCACGGCCCCTAGCTCGGGCGCGGCGAGGCGGACCGCGCCGGGCTCGTGCTCGGCCACGGCGGCGGCGATCGCGGCACCGAGAGGGCCGAGCAGGTCGGGCCGGGTCGAGAAGCGGTACTTGTCGAGGTAGTAGTTGCTGCGCCTGCCGGAGCGCAGCAGGAAGTCCCCTTCGAGAAGCGCGGCTTCGCGGACCTGACCGGCGAGCTCCGACATCAGCCCGGAACCGAGAGCACGCCGCGGGCGAGCCCGAGCATCTCCTCGGCCTCGATCGAGCCGTCGGCGAGCGAGACCATCGCGCCGTCGCCCGCGTAGAGCTCGACGCGCTCGACCCGCTTCGCCGAGCGGCGGCGATAAAGGATCGAGGCGACCACCGAGCCGACGAGCAGCACCAGGAATATCGCCGACCTACGCAGAGCTGTCAGCCTTCTTCTGCGGGCGAGGCGCGCGCGCGCGGCGCGGCGCGGCGGGCTTGTCCGCGGGAACGACGTCGATGCTGCCGAGGCAGTGCTTGAGGTCGTAGAAGATCAGTCCGACCGTCGGGTCGGAACGAGTCGTCGCCACGATCAGCCGGCCGTCGCGCCGGACGGCGAAGACGCTGCCGTCAAGGGTCGAGGCCTCGAGCTGGGAGAGCTCCGGAAGCCCCCGTGCGAGCGCGAGCCGCTCCGCCTCTTCGAGCAGCCTTGTGGCGGCCGCGACGAACCGCTCGGCACGGCCCGGATCGCGAGCGGTCGTGGCGAGAACGGACCCATCCCCGTCGAGAATTGCAACCTGCACGACCTGAGACGAGATCTCGGTGAGATCGGCGAGCGCCTGAGCGGCATCCATGGCGCTGAGCATACTGGCCCTCATGGGGCCGATCCTGCGGAAGTTCTTCGCCGACCGCGGTACGCACCTCGCGGCGATGATCGCCTACTTCGCGCTGCTCTCGTTCGTGCCGCTGCTCTTCCTTGCGCTCGCGCTGCTCGGAACGACGAACGACGACGATTCCCACTCGTTCTTCGTCCGTGAGCTGCACCGGACCTTTCCGAGCACGTCGCTCGACTCGATCCTCACAACGGTACGTGCGATCCAGCACAACTCGGCTCCCCTCGGGATCGTCGGCGCGGCCTTTCTACTCTGGTCGTCGCTCTCGCTCTTCAGCGTGCTCGAGAGCGCCTTCAACATCGTCTACGACCGGCCGAACCGGCCCTTCCTGCGGGGGAAGGCGCTCGCGAGCGCGATGATGATCGTGTCGCTCGCGTTCCTCTTCAGCTCGCTCGTGATCGGGACGATCGGCGTCGAGCTGCTCAAGCGATACACCGGGCTCTCCGACAACGTGGTCGTCGCCTACGTGCTGGCGGTGACGGCATCGCTCGTCGGCGTGTTCGTGTTCCTGACCTCCGCCTACGTCGTCCTCACGAACCTGCGACTCACCTGGCGGGAGGTCGTGCCAGGCGCGGCGGCCGCGGCGGTGCTCCTCGAGGCGACGTTCCAGTTCCTTCCGCTCTTCGTCCGCATCTCGAAGCACAACCCCGTCTTGCAGGCGCTCTCCGGCCCGGTGGTGCTGCTCGTGTGGCTCTACGTGATGTCGAACGTGATCGTGCTCGGCGCGGAGGTCAACTGGCACCTCCGCTCGCGGGTGAGCTCAGCCGTCGGCGAGGATCGCGGTCTCGAGGGCCTGGGCGGCACGGGCGCGGTGTGAGTTGCTGCGCTTCCACGCGTCGCCCAGCTCGGCGACGGTTCGAGTGTCGCCGCCGGGGATGAAGATCGGGTCGTAGCCGAAGCCGCCCTCGCCGCGCCGCTCGGTGGCGAGGCTGCCCTCGAGAGCTCCCGAGCCGCGGAGCTCGCGGCCGTCGGGTGCGATCGCGACGAGCTCTGTGACCATGCGCGCCCCGCGCTCCGTTTCGCCTGCGAGCCGTTCGAGCAGCGCGTCGGCCTGGTCTCGCCCGGGCGCCCAGCGGGCCGAGTGCAGGCCGGGCGCACCGTCGAGCGCGGCGGCTTCGATCCCGGAGTCCTCGCCGAGCACCCACCTGTCGGAGGCTGCGCGCTCGCGGCCGAAGCGCGCCTTGATGCGCGCGTTCTCGTGGTAGGTCTGGCCGGTCTCCTCGGGCCAGGCGTCGGCCTCGAGCGGCTCGAGCTCCCAGCCCGGGAGCGCCTCACGCAGCTCGTCCAGCTTGTGCCGGTTCCCCGAGGCGAGGACCGCTCTAACCAAGGGGAGCGGCGATCGCGTCCTGCTGGAGTGCGGCCAGATCCTCGATCCCGGCGGCGGCGAGGTCGAGCAGCTCGTCGAGCCTGGCTCTTTCGAACGGAACCCGCTCGGCAGTCGCCTGCACCTCGACGAAGAGGCCGTCGTCGGTCATCACGACGTTCAGGTCGACATCGGCCGCCGAGTCCTCGGTGTACTCGAGGTCGAGCAGGGACTCACCGCCGACGATCCCGACCGAGACGGCGGCAACAGAGCCGGTGAGCGCCTTCGAGAGGCCGAAGCGGTCGAGCGCCCGGGCGAGGGCGACCTGGGCGCCGCAGATCGAGGCGCAGCGGGTGCCGCCGTCGGCCTGGAGCACGTCGCAGTCGAGGTGGACGGTGCGCTCGCCCAGCGCCTCGAAGTCGATCACGCCGCGGATTGCCCGTCCGATCAGCCGCTGGATCTCGACGGTACGGCCTCCCTGCTTTCCCCGGGCCGCCTCGCGGTCGGTCCGGTCCCCGGTCGAGGCCGGGAGCAGCGAGTACTCGGCCGTCACCCAGCCCCGCCCGCTCCGGTAGAGCCAGCGCGGGACGTTCTCGACGACGCTCGCGGTGCAGAGCACGCGTGTCTTGCCCTGGCTCCAGAGCACCATCCCGTGGGGCTGCTCGAGAAAGGCCGGATCGGCGATGATCGCGCGGAGCTCGTCGGGGCGGCGCCCGTCCGGCCTGGTCATGCCGCCCTCTCCAGCTCTGCCACCGACACCTGCGACACCGCACCGAGCGGGAGCTGCAGGAACCGCTCGCCGAGCGATCTGAATGCCCTCGGGTCGCCGGTCGTCAGGAACCGGTAGGCCCCCTCGCGGCCGGGCGCGTTCTCCCAGCCCTTGCGGCGAAGGGTCTCGTCGACCTCGCGCGCCGTCTCCTCGGCCGAGAAGACAAGGGTGACGTCGCGCCCGAAGACGCGCTGGAGCACAGGGCGGATCAGGGGATAGTGGGTGCAGCCGAGGATCACGGTGTCGCAGCCTGCCTGTTTCAGCGGTGCGGCGTAGGTGCGAACCGCCTCGACGGTCTGGCCGCCCGACTCGATCAGCGGCACGAGCTGCGGGCAGGGAACCGCGATGAAGCGAACGCCGGCGTCGAGCGAGAGGACGAGCTCGCGATAGCGCCCGGCGGTGACCGTGGCCTGGGTCGCGAGGAGCCCGATGCGCCGGTTGCGCGTGGCGCGGACGGCGGCGGCCGCCTCTGGCGCGATCACGCCGACGACGGGAACAGAGAGCGTCGACTGGAGCTCGGGCAGCGCCGCGGAGGTGGCGGCGTTGCAGGCGACGACGATCAGCTTCACGCCGTGGCTCTCGAGGTAGCGGGCGATCTCCTCCGCGAACCGCGCAATCTCGGGGAGCGGCCTCGGGCCGTACGGCAGGCGCGCGTGGTCGCCGAGGTAGACGAAATCCTCGTTCGGCATCGTCACGAGGCACTCGTGGAGCACGGTCAGCCCGCCCACGCCGGAGTCGAACACGCCGATCGGTCTCGCGTCCATTCGCACCGATTCTACGGTTGCCGCCTGCTGCCTATGCTTGGGCCCATGGCGCCCGTGCGGATCGGCACGTGTTCGTGGGCCGACGACGCGCTCAACAAGTACTGGTACCCGAAGGGCCTCCCGGCCGCCGAACGGCTCGCCTGGTATGCCGAGCGGTTCTCGACGGTCGAGGTCGACTCGACCTTCTACCGCATCCCGGACGTGCCGATGGTCCAGAACTGGGCCGACCGCACCCCGGCCGGGTTCGTCATGCACGTGAAGGCCTTCGGGCTGATGACCCGCCATCCGGTGAAGCTCGAGCAGCTCCCGCCGAGCCTCCGAGACGGGATGCCGATCGATGCCCGGGGCCGCGTCGACCGCCCCGAGCCCGAGCAGCGTGCGGTCGTCTTCGGCGAGTTCCTCGGCGCGCTCGAGCCGCTCCGCGCAGCCGGCAAGCTCGGCGGGATCCTGTTCCAGATGCCGCCCTACATCGTCCCGAAGCCCTCGTCGTTCGCCTACCTCGAATGGGCCCGCGACCAGCTCGGCGGCGACGAGATGCTCGTCGAGTTCCGCCATCGCGACTGGTTCGCCGAGGACCGCCGCGCCGAGCTCCTCGCCTGGCTCGAGGAGCGTCGGATGTCGCTCGTCGTCGTCGATGCCCCGCGCCTCGACGCGGCCAACGTCCCGTCGACACTCGTCGCCGTGACCGGCCCGACCGCCTACGTCCGCTTCCACGGCCGCAACGCCGCGACCTGGAACAAGCGAGGCGGCGGCGCGGCCGAGCGCTTCGACTACACGTACGGCCGAGAGGAGCTCGAGGGCTGGGTCGAGCCGCTCCGCGAGCTGTCCTCCGCCGCCGAGGAGACCTTCGCGTTCTTCAACAACAACAACCAGACCGACGGCGTCGCCCAGGCCCCGGCCGGCGCGGAACTGCTCCGGCGGCTGCTCGAGGAAGAGGCCGTGCCGGTCGCGTGAATCCCGACGGCCACGTGAATCCCGACTGCATTGGGTGCCCGAGCGTTTCGATAGCTCTCGTGCAGCTCGAGTAAGTCGCTGCCGGGGCAAGCCAGCTCCAGCAGACGGAGGTATTCTTGGGCTGGACAGTTCGCTCAGTTGAGTTACCCGAAGGCCCGCCTCACGGCGGGCTTTCGAATGTCCTGGGCCTCGGGGGCCGGATTCGAACCGGCCATCTTTCGAATGGACAGTTCGCTGCTCGGCCAGTTGAGCTACCCCGAGGCCGCACCCTGAGTTTCCCGTCGGAGACCGGAATCCGCAAGATGGCTCTTGCGGACGTGGCGCCGCGCGAGTCGCGCTTCGGGCAAGAACCGGTCGGGCTGCAGGGCACTCCGCTGTATGAGCGCCCTCTCGTCAGAACCCAGTAGCCCCGGATCACATCCGCCAGCGAGCGCACTGCCCGAGCACTGCTCACCCGAGCCGATCCCGGGCATGGATAGGGTTGGCGCCATGCGCGTGCTGGCGGTGACCCACGGGCCGCTCGTGCGGCCGGAGCTCTTCGGCGAGGTGATCTCTTCCGAGGGTCACGAGCTCGTCGAGTGGAAGATCACGAGCGAGCCGCGGCCGGCCGGCGAGTTCGACGCGGCACTCGTGCTCGGCGGGCATCAGAACGTCGGCGAGGAGGCCGAGTATCCCTGGCTCGAGGTCGAGTACGACTTGCTCCGGGAGCTCGTCGCCGAGGAGGCGCCGCTCTTCACGATCTGCCTCGGGGCGCAGACGCTGGCGCACGCGTGCGGCGCGACGGTCGCGAAGCTGCCGGTGCAGCACGCCGGATTCGTCGAGACCTGGCTGACCGAAGAGGGAGAACGCGACCCGGTGCTCGGCGTCCTGCCGCACCGGTTCGAGGCGCTCCTCGGGAACAGCTACGGGTTCGAGGTGCCGACCGCTGCGGTCGAGCTGGCGACCTCCGAGGCTCAGCCGCAGGCCTACCGGATCGGGGAACGTGCCTGGGCCGTCCAGTTCCACCCGGAGGCCCGCCGGGGGCAGGTCCTCGGCTGGTTCGAGGATGACGAGGAGAGCCTCCCGGCGCCGCTGGCCGAGATCGAGCGGGAGCTCGAGGCGAAGATCGACGGGTGGCACCGCCTCGGGCGCGCGCTCTGCCTCGCATTTCTCGCTAGCGCACGCGCAGGCCGCTGAAGCGTCCGTACTGCTTGGGCAGCAGCCCGAACACCTCGAGCGCGAGCGGCAGACGGGTCTTCGCGCGCATCTCGGCCGAGTGCCGCCAGCCGCCGGTGAAGCCGACGAGCGCCGCCTTCGGATTGAGCGCGCGGATCGCCCTCACGAGCCGGCCCGCCTGGCGTTGCTGGTCGATCACGATCTGGTCGTGCGGGCTCCACCACACCTGCAACGGCACCCGCGAGAACGCGATCGCGCGGACATACGTGATCGGGCTCCGCAGCTCGTAGGCGTGCGGATCCTTCTTCGGTGAGCCCCCGAGCTCGGTGCGCGCGAGCGCCTGGAGCGACCGGCCGACCGGGCCGTCCCACGTCTTGCGGCACCGGGCCGTGCAGGCGAGCTTCGGGAACTCGTGGTACTGGAGGGCGAAGTCGACGACCGGATCGAAGGCCGCAGCTCCCGCGAGCAGGTGCGGGTGGCGCGCGAGCAGGAGGAGCGTCTCCTGGCCTCCCATGCTGCCTCCGTAAGCGTAGACCCGCCGCTTCTCGACGTGCACCCACGGCAACGTGAGCCGCACGATCTGCGGCATGCGCGCGAGGTCGTCGATCTGGCCGGCGGAGCCCCAGGAGTAGTTGCCGAGCAATCGCCCCTGGCCGTCGGGGCTCACGACCGCGAACCCGCCGACCGCGGGCAGCTGGCCCCAGAGCTTCAGGTTCGTCCGGCCGCTGACGCCGCGGCCGTGCGGCGAGATCACGAGCGGGATCGCGGGCGCGTGCCCGGGGCGGTAGGAGGCCGGCAGCGCCACGTAGGCGTTCCGCCGATCCCCGTTGTGGGCGCGATAGGCGATCTTCCAGATCCTGACCTTCCCGACGACGACCGAGCTCGCCTTGTGCGTGCGCGCCGAGGCTCCGCCGATCGAAACGGCTGCCGCAATGCCGACGACCAGAACCCAGACCCCCAGCCGCATCTTGCGGACACTACGTCGTTTTCACGACCAGTTCGAGTGGACCCTTCGTTACCGGGACGTCGATCGTCCCGCTCGAGGCGTCGAAGTGCGCGCGCGGGGCGACCGATCGGATCCGCCTGCCGGCCGGAAGCCGCAGCCGCAGCTCGATCGAGCGTGGCCCCTTCGAGAGCGGCTCGAGCTGCACCCGTACCTCGTGAGCCGAAGCCGCGAGCGAATAGGAAAGCGGGCCGAACCCGGTGGGTGCGCCCGCGACGGCGATCCGCTTCCCCGGCGCGAGCCACGCGCGCGGCGTCGCGAACGCGATGCGCAACCCGCTCGCGGTCTCCTGCACGAGCATCAGCCGCAGGGTCTCGAGGAACGCGTCATTCGAGACGCTGTTCGGGGGCAGATATATCGCCCTGTAGCGCAGCCCGTCGAGAGGGGCGACACTTGCGGCCTCGCCGCCGACGAAGGTGTTCGGAGTCATTCCGGCGGCAAGCTGGCCGTAGAGGCTCAGCACCAGCTGGTCGGGCTCGTCAAGCGCCGCCATGAACCGGGCTGCGTTCACGCCGTAGACCTGATCGGTTCCGGAACGAGTCGTCGTCGCGTCCGGGCCGTAAAGCGCGTACCCGCCCGCGCGAACGAGCCCGAGCAGCCTCGATCCGTGTTCGAGGAGGTAGGCGAGCGCGCCCTTCGCCTGCCCGCCCCCAGGCGGGAAAAACCCGGAGGCGAGCGCGTAGGGCGCGACGAGATTCCAGTAGCTCCCCGACCGCGACTCGGTCACCGAGGAATACGGCTGCTCGCCGGCGTCGAGCCGCATCGGCAGGAAGAGCGAGCCGTCCGGGAGCCGCCGCTCCGAGCGCTCGACGGCGCGCCGCAGCCCGACGCCGAGCCGGGCGGCGATCGCCGAGGCGCGCGCGGCAAGCGTCGGGTGCCCGGTGCTTCTCCACACAGCCGCCATCGAGCCGAGCCCCTCCCACGCGACAGCCTGCGCATGCAACCCCTGCACCGCGTCCTTGATGTCGGAGGAGAAGTGCTCCGGCTCGAGCAGCCCGTCCGGCCCCTGCCGCCGCCCGAGCGCGGCGACGTATCCGGCGAGCTTCGCGTCGGCAAAGGCGAGAAAGCCGGTGTCGCCCGTCAGACGCATGTAGACCGCCGTGCCGAGGAGCTTCTCGCCCATCGTCCAGCCCGGGTAGGGCGTCGCGCGGCGCGTGAGCGAGACGCGGAGGATCGAGCGGCCGACCCCCGTGAAGCCAAGCTCCGTCATCACCTGCGCACCGTCGACGCTCTCGGGGAACGAGAACTCCTCGTACGGGTTGCCGATGCTGTAGCGCCACGAGAGCTCGAGGTTCTGGACGAGGAGCCCGCGCTCGGCGTCCATCACTCGCGTCTCCGGGACGTCGAAGCTCGCGCCCTCGGCAAGCTGAGCGCGCCAGAACCTCGCCACCGAGGCTCGGGCCGCCGCGTAACGCGCGGGATCGAGGGTGAAGGGCTTCACGCGGCCCGGCTGCACGACCCAGGCCGCATACGCCGAATGCCCGGTGAAGAGGAGCGAGCTTCCGTTCCAGCGCGCCCCCGCGCTGAACACGAGATAGGTGCGGGAGCCGCGAACGAGCCGGTTGCCGTCCCGACGGAGCCCGTGGACCGTCGGCGTCAGGCGGATCGGCCCTGGGCCCCTCACCCGCACGAAGCTCACGAGCGAGCCCGTCTCCGGGATCCGCGCGGCGAACGACTCCTGCGTGTAGCCCGCATAGCGCGTATCGAGAATCGGCAGCCACCCCGAGGCGAGCCGGGCCGGTGCGAGCCGGGAGAGGCAGCTCCCGTAGGGCCCTCCCGCGACGCTCACCCCGAGTGCCGGGCCGCCGGCGCGCTCGGAGACGATCTCGCTCCCGTCGGCTACGTGCAGCGCCACGCTCCCTGCCCCGAGCTGGCCTTCCGGAACCGCGAACGGCAGGTAGTAGACGCCGGAGCGCGTGAGCGGCCGACCCTTCGCAGAGCGCGCATAGAGGATCGGAGCCAGATGCCCGCTCGCTCCGAGGAATGTGGGCCCGCCGGGCGCGCGGAGGAGCTCGTCGCCCCAGAGGTCGCGCCCGGAAGCGAGGGCGCGCGTGACGCTCGCCGTGTAGGCGGCACTCGCCCTCGGCGGCGCGCAGGCGCTGCCCGCCGCGGCCGCTTGAGACCCCGCCCAGCCGGCGATGAAGGCGAGCATCGACACCGCCGCCAGGCCGAGCACCCGGCCCGGTCGAGACTCAGAGCCGGAACCGAAAAGTGATCTACGTCTCGAGCGGGAGATCGGTTCTCGACCACTCGTGCCAGGAGCCGGAGTAATTTCGGGCGTCGTAGCCGAGGCTCCGCAGAATCTGTACCGCGGTGGCCGAACGCGAGCCGCTGTGGCAGTAGGCGACGACCTCGGCCCCCTCGGTCAGCTCGAGCCGTTCCCTGACCTCGTCGTCCGAAAGGAAGACGAACTCCTCGATCGGCACGTTCACGGCACCCGGCACGTGGCCCTGGCGTGGGTCGCATGGGCTTCCGAGCGTGCCGTCGTACTCCTCCGGCCGCCGGACGTCGACCACCCGAACCTCGCCGAGCCGGCTCGCGAGCTCGGCCGAGTCGATCTCCGTCACGCGAGGCTCCGGATGAGCTCGAGCTCCGCCGCCGCGACCGGCCTCACGGCGTCAGGCCCATGAGCTTCGCGATCTCCTCGTACAGCGTCTCCGCGGGGGGCAGGTCGGCCGGCGAGTCCCCGGTCTTCGCGACCCGGTGAACCTCGTCGCGGTCGGCACCGGTGAGGCGCGCGACGAGCGTCGGATTGGCGTGGAGCGCCAGCGCGTCGCCGAGGTCCAGCGCGTCGTAGAAGGCCGGAACCGACAGATACTCGTCGAGCATCAGACCGCGCTCGTAGAGCCTGTAACGAACGACCGCGCCGTGCTCGACGGCAAGGGCGACCACCACGGCGCCGAGCCGGTCGGAGATGTCCCGGGCGAGCTTCATCTGCAGGTCCCGGTCATCGTCGAGCAGCTCGTTCGAGATCCGGATCCAGCCGCCCTGCTCGTCGGTGACCGCGGGGTTCTCGAGCCGCGGCACCACCTCAGCGACCGCGCGATCGACGGAGAGCCTGTCGTCGGTCTTCGCATGGATCGACGCCCGCGAGGGCCCCGCGGGCGCGTTCCCGAGGCGTCCGTCGAGCTCGTCGAGCGACTGAGCCATCACGAGCTCGACCGGCTCGAAACCGAGCCGCCGCCAGACCGTCTCGCCGACCGTGTTCGTGACGAGCACGCCGAGGGAGAGGTGAGTCGCCCCGGCGGCTCGCGCCGCAGCCGCGCACGCATGGAGGAGTGCTTTCGCCACTCCTTCGCGGCGCGCCCGCTCGCGAACGTAGACGGTCTCGACGTGCCAGCGGCCGGGCTCCGCGGCCCGCGCTTCCAGCATCCCGGTGGCACCGTCGCCGTCCTCGGCGATGAACATCGCGCCGGTCCCGATCGCAACCTTCAGCGCCGTCCATTCGGCATCCCAGCCTCCGGCGGACCAGCCCGCGGGCTCGGGAGTCTCGGCCTCGAACTCGTCCGAGAGCTCGTGGAGCGCCTGCTCGTCTTCGATCGTTGCGGGACGGACGTTCATGGCATTCGCGACCCGGTCAGCAGGTAGTGAGCCGAGAGATTCTGGAACGGATCGAGGCGGGGGCCGACTTCTTCCACGGTGGAACCGTAGAAGAGATCGACCGCCCGCCGCAGCGCAACGTCGCCGACGGGCCAGGCGCGGGGTCGCGCGAGGTGTCGCGCGAGGAACCACTCGGCAGTCCACGGGCCCAGCCCCCGGATCGCCACGAGCCGCGCGCGGATCTCATCGTCCTCGAGGCCTGCGAGCGAATCGAGGTCGATCTCGTCGCGGGCGAGCCCGATCACGTACTCGGCCTTCCGGTGCGAGAAGCCGAGCGAGAAGAGCTCCGCCTCGTTCGAGGCAGCGACTCGCTGCCGCGTCGGGAAGGCGAAAGCACGCCCGACCGGCTCGCCGAGCCTCCCGATGAACCGGCTCCGCATCGCGAACGCCGAGCGCAGCGACACCTGCTGCGAGGTGATCGAGGTCACGACGCTCTCGAACGCATCCGGTGAGAGCGGCGGGCGGAACCCCGGGAGCCGCGCGACGATCTCGGCGAGCACCGGCTGATCGGCCGCCCACGCGGTGAAGGGCTCGAGCTCGAACTCCAGGCCGAGCAGCTTCTCGACAATCGGACGCGTCACCTTGTCGAGCGGCTCGACGTCCACACCGCCGGGCGCCGCGGCGATCCGCACCTCGCGCCCGGCAATCGCGCGGTAGAGCGCGTCGTCGTCCCAGACGTTCGCGAGATCGACGCCGAAGACGCGGAAGCGCTCGGTCGAGACCTCGAAGTCGTACGGCTCAGGAAAGGGCAGCAGCAATGTCGACCATCGTCTCGAACGGCTCATAGGGAGCTCCCGACTGCGCGAGCTCGGTCGCGAGCCAGTCGCGCGCGAAGACCCTGTCGGCCGCACGCGCCGCACACCGATCGCTGACGCCGTCACCGGCGTAGGCAAGCGGCCGCTCGGACGGGAGAGAGCGGCGCTTGCACATGTCGCCGCAGACCGGGCACGGGCCGATGTCGCGGAACCGGAGCCGCCAGCCGTCCGGATCGGGCTCTGCGTCGTTGCTGCGGAGCTCGACGTCGAGCCCTTCGCGCTCGAGCACCGGCAGGATCAACTGCGGCAAGCCACTCGAGACGATCAGCGGGCGAAACCGCCCGACGAGCTCATGCAGCCCAGCGCGGACCTCGATCCGCTCGGCGGCCCAGGCCGACACCTCGGCCTCCGTCGCGCGGATCGAGGCCACCTCTGCCGTCAACGACTCGGCATAGGAGCGAAACGGCCTCTCGTAGACGCCGGGGTCGCCGAAACGCCGGATCGCGGCGACGAGGCTGTCGGAGACGGTGCACGTCCCGTCCCAGTCGAGTACCAGCCTCATCTCAGATGAGTGGTCTCACGAGATCGTCTGTTCGGGGCGCGAGCTGGGCAGTCTGGGGTGCCGCGGCGGTGCCTCTCCGATACTCGACGTACCGGTGAGGTGCCGCCGCGGTGAAGCGCAGGCCTCACGGGAGCCCGTTTATCGGCTTCCATGAGGCCGGAGCGGCCCAGGCTGTCCAGATCGTGCAGCCGGACACGCGAGATCGGGGAACCACTCATCCGAGGAACGTATTACACGGGAACTGGGCAGGCGACGGGGACACCCAGCGTCTACGATGGTCGCAAGGCCCTTCGCCCGCGCCGACCGAGCCTCCTTTGACGCGTCCGTTCAACATCCAGCTTCCGCGTGCCGCAGCACTTGCGGCTCTGGCGGCACTGGCGATTGCGATCGTCGCGACGGGCCAGGCAGGAGCATCGGGTGGAGGCGCGACCCCTGCGCAGGATTCGGCCCCGGCATGGTCTCCGAGCGGGAAGACGCTCCTCTTCGCGACGCGCGCGGCCGGGCACTGGCAGATCTACAGCGTGAGCGCGAACGGCGCCGGCCGGCGCGAGCTCACCCACGGCGCACTCGACAGCGTTGACGTCGCCTGGTCGCCGAACGGCAGGCAGATCGCCTTCTCGAAGGTCGCCGGCGGCCAGGAGGTCACGACCGGTCACGTCTACGTGATGAACGCGGGCGGCGGCGGCCTCAAGCGGCTCACGAACAGCATCGGTGCGGACGACGAGCTCTTCAACTGGTCGCCCGACGGCACGACTCTCGCCTTCGACCGGATCACGAACGGCTTCGGCGCGATCTACACCGTCAAGGCCAACGGCAGCGGCCTGAAGGAGCTGACCCCCTCACCGAAGGACGACGACTACTGGGCGTCGTGGTCGCCCGACGGCTCGAAGATCGCGTTCGACCGGACCGGCGCAAGCGCCTTCGGCGACATCTGGGTGATGAACGCCGACGGCTCCGGCCAGAAGCGCCTGACCTCGAGCTCGGCCGACGAGGTCGGCTCGGCCTGGTCGCCCGACGGCAAGAAGATCGCCTTCCAGTCGAACCGCACCCGGCGCTACCAGATCTACGTGGTGAGCTCGAACGGGGGCGCGGAGCACCGGATCACCCACTCCGCAACCGACGCCGAGGAGCCCCGCTGGTCACCGGACGGCAAGAAGCTCGTCTTCCAGGAGCAGGTCGGGAGCAACTTCCAGATCTTCGTCTCGAACGCCGACGGCAGCGGCGCTCATCAGCTCACGAACGTCGCGTACGACAACACCGACCCGAGCTTTTCGCCCGACGGCAAGAGGATCGCCTTCCTGAGCCAGCGGAACGGCGGCGCGTCGGCGTACGTGATGAACGCCGACGGCTCGGATCAGAAGAAGATCGGCTAGGTAGCCGCTGCGATCCGGGTCCGCAGGACCCCGATCCCCTCGGCCTCGAGCTCGACGACGTCACCGGGCTCGAGGGGCGGGCCGCTGCCAGGCCCGAGCGCGCGGGCGACGAGGAGGTCCCCGGGGCGAAGCAGCGTGTTGCGGGCCGCGTGCGCGACGAGCTCGGGCCACGGGTGGACGAGCTCGCGGGGGTCGGCGCCGCAGCGCTCCTCGCCGTTCACGCGGGCGACGAGGCGGCCTGTCGGCCCTTCGTCCGGAGTGACCACGATCGGGCCGAGCGAGAGCCCGAAGTCGCTGCTCTTGGAGGGCCCGAAGCCGGCTTCACACTCTGCGCGCGAGAGGTCGCGGGCGGTCCAGTCGTTCGCGAGGGTGAAGCCGCCGATCGTTCCTTCGGCGCCGATCATGGCAGCGAGCGCGAGGCCGTAGTCGAGCTCCTGCGTCCCGGCGGGATAGACGAGATCCTGTTCCGGCCCGAGTACCGGAAACGGGCTTCGGAATGAGAAGAACGGCGTCGCTCCCCGCTCGAACGGCCGGAACACGCGCACCGTCGGCGGGTAGAGCACAGGGGCACGGAGCTCGGACCCGGCAAGCGGATACTCAGCATGCTCGCGCGCACCACCGCCTCCCGTGAAGAACGCCTGGAGCGTCTGGGCCGCGACCTGGACGATGCGGTCGCCCTGGATCTTCCCCGGCCAGCCGCGCTCGAGGTCCATCCCTGCAGGACTGAACATGCAGAGCCTCATGCCGGCTCCGTATGTACCACGACATCCGCGATCTGCGGCGCCTCGAGCCGCAGCCGCGCCTCGATCTCGCTGGCCCGCGAATGGGCCTCGTCGAGGCTCGCGGAAGCGTCGAGCGCGAGCGTGAGGTAGGCGACGAGCCCCGAATCGGTGCGCAGGAAACGCACGGCAATCGGGGCGTGGCCAGTCTCCTCGACCACGATCCGCTCGACGACTCCGGCGTCGCCCGGAACCTCACGGCCCTCCGAGGGCTCGGTCAGCGGCTCGAGGTGGGTCTGAATCGTGTCGAGCGACGGAACCTTCGCGCGGATCGAAGCCTCGAGCTCCTCCGCGACGTCGTGGGCCTCGGCGAGCGTCATCCCGCCCGGAAGCTTCACATGCAGCGAGAGCTCGCTTCGGCCGTTCACGTCGAGGAGGCTGACGTTGTGGATCTCCCGTACCGCGGGCACCGCAGCCGCTGCAGCGTGGACGCGCTCCCGGGTGTCGGCCTCGGAGCCGGGCTCGACGTGAACGACGACGTCGCTGCCGGGGAGCGCCTGTTGCAGCGCGTCCTCGACCGCATCGGCCGCCGCGTGGCCCTGGCCGACCCCGGCCGAGGGAGCGACGCCGATCACGACATCGGCGAACTGCCGCCCGCCGGCCTGCCGCATCCGCAGCCGCCGCAGCTCGACGGTCGGCCCGAGCTCGGCGATCGCCTCGCGCGCAGCCGCCTCGGCACCCAACGGCGCACGATCCATCAGCACGTCCACGTTCACCCGAATCAGCCTGGCGGCGCCCGCGAGCACGAGCACTGCGACGAACAGCGCGGCGACCGGGTCGCCGTTCGGGTACCCGGCACGGACGAACAGGAGCCCGACGAGCACGGCAACCGAGCCGGCGAGGTCGCCCGCGAAATGCACGGCATTGGCGGCCAGCGCCGCGCTTCCGGTCCGACGGGACACCCGCCACGAGAGCATGGCCCGTATGGCGTCGACCGCGATCACGACGAAGATCGTGACGAAGACGTACACCGAGGTGACGGCCTGCGAGGGATGCGAGCCGACGAGCTGCTGGATCGCCCGGAACCCGATGAACACGCTCGCGAGCGAGAGGAACGAGGCCTCCGCAAGTGCCGCGAGATGCTCCGCCTTCCCGTGCCCGTACTGGTGCGAGAAGTCCGCCGGCCGCCCCGAGACGCCGAGCGCGAAGAAGGTGAGGAGCGCTGCGACCAGGTCGGTGCCCGAGTGCACGGCCTCGGACACGAGCCCGAGGCTGTGCGCCGTCAGCCCCACGGTGAGCTTCAACACCAGCAGCCCTGCGGCCGCGGCCACTGAGACGAGCGCGGTTCGCCGCTGGACGCTCACCTCGGGATTGTCTCCTACTCGCCGAGCACGACGAGCGGCTCGACCTCGGGCTGGCCCCGCCGCTCGATCAGGATCCCGACTCCGATTGCCACCCCTCCGGCGATCTCCCAGCCGGTCAGGTGCTCGGAGAGGAGCAAGACCGCGAAGAGCACCGCGAAGAAGGGCTCGAGGTTCGCAAAGAGCGCCGCCCGCGACGGGCCGACGCGGTCGATCGCCGTGAACCAGAGAAGGTTCGTCAGGAAGAGCGGTCCCACGACCGCGAATGCGAAGGCGAGGGCCATCGTCCAGCCGAACCCGTCGATGCTTTGCGAGGCGATCTGCGGGATGCTCACGACGGCGAGCGGGACCCACCCGATCGCGAGCACGAGCGAGCTGATCCGGAACGGCGAGTAGCGTTTCATCAGGGGCGCGACCGTGACCGAGTAGGCCGCCCAGGTGGCCGCAGTCGAGACCGCGAGCGCATCGCCGAGCAGGCTGCCGGAGCCCCCGCCGCTCGCTCCCGCCGCAATCAGCCCGACACCCGCGAACGAGACCGCGGCGGCGAGCCAGAACGCCGAGCCGAGCCGTTCGAGGCCGAAGAGCGTGGCGATGATCCCGACGAAGATCGGCGTCGTCCCCAGCACGAGCCCCACGGTCGAGGCGCTCGTCAAGTGGACGGCGGTCACGAACGAGAGCTGGTTCGTGAAGATGAAGAAGGCCGCGAGCAGGATCAGCTTCAGATCTCGACGCGCGATCCGGAACGAGCGCTCGCGCCACCAGGTGAAGCACCAGAAGAGCACGATTGCCGCCGCATAGCGGATCGTCGCGTAGGCGAGCGGGTGGAAGCCGTTGCTCACGACGTACCGGGTGACCGTGATGTTCAAGGCCCACAGGAGCACGGTCGAGAGCAGCATCAGATCGACCCCCGAGACCCTCCTCACCGGCTCGACACTACCGGGGGGTTAGTGTTCGCCCGATGAGCGGCGAGCCCACACGTGCCGACGTCGATGCCCTGGTCGGGCCGGCGACCCCGCACTTCGCCTACCAGCTCCGCGCACGCATCCACGAGCTCGTTGCCGAGCTCCCGAGGATCACGACGTCCGCCGGTACGCGGACTCGAAGCTCGACCTGCTCGACCGCCTCGGCCACGCCTCCTCGAAGGCCGAGGAGGGCCCTCGCGAGTCGCCGAGCCGCCCGGGCTGGGACGAGATGCCGAGCGCGGCCCCGGCGGACAAGCCGCTTCCGCGTAGCTCGAACACGCAGTGAACGTCCTCGTCACGGGAGGGTCCCGCGGGATCGGCCGCGCGATTGCGCTGCGCTTCGCGCGCGACGGTGCGACGCGGGTCGCGATCGGCTACATGCGAAACGACAAGGCCGCCGAAGCGACGGCCCAGGAGCTCCGGGAGCTCGGCGTCGAGCCTGTCCTCGTCCGCGGGAACATCACCTCGGGGCGCGTCCTCGAGGAAGTCGCCGCTCTCGGTCCGCTCGACGTGCTCGTGCACAACGCCGCCTCGGGCGTCGTCCGCGACGCGCTCGAGACCGACGAGAAGCACTGGGACTGGACGCTCGGGGCGAACTCCCGCGCCCTGCTCGAGCTCGCGAAAGTCGCCGCCCCGCAGATGCCGCCGGGATCGTCGATCGTCGGGATCTCCTCGCTCGGCGCACAGCGCGTGCTCTCCGGCTACACCCTGATCGGCGTCTCGAAGGCAGCGCTCGAGGCACTCGTCCGCTACCTCGCGGTCGAGCTCGCTCCGAACGGGATCCGGGTGAACGCCGTGTCGGCCGGGGTCGTCGAGACCGGCGCGCTCGAGCACTTCCCGAACCGCGAGGAGATGATCGCCGCCGGGCAGGCAAACCCGGCAGGACGCCTCGTGGAGCCCGACGACGTCGCAGCCGCGGTGGCATTCCTCTGCTCGCCGGGCGCCGAGATGATCCGCGGCCACGTGCTCATGGTCGACGGCGGTTTCTCGCTTCCCGCCTAGGCACCACGCTTGCCTGCGAAATAGGTCGGCGACTCGCCCGGGATGAGGGCATACTGGATCGCTGTGAGGCTCGGGGTGGTCATCGTCGCGGCCCTCTCGGCCTGCGCCCTCCTCGGAGCGGCGAGCGGCGGGGCGGCCGGGATCGACACGGGCAAGAATCGCCCGCCGGCGAAGCTCACGAGCGACTTCCAGTCGATCTGGATGACGGAGTGGAGTGCGTGCTGGCACCTCCCCCTCGGCGCGATCTCGAACACGCTGCACATCCCCGTCAGAGCTGGAATGACCCCGCAACAGGCCGCCAACAAGCTCTCGAAGCGCGCCGTCTTCCTTCTCTACAACACGGCTCCGGAGACCGCCGTGGGGGCCGACGGCTGCCGCAACGGCATCCTCTACCGCTACTACCACCCTCCCGCGGTCAAGGTCGCCAACTAGCCGGACGGAGCCGGCGCAGGGTGTCGCCGGCCGCATAGCCTGCGAGCTTCGGGTTCTCCTGGAGGCGGCGGATCGAGTACTCGTACCAGTGAGTGCCGAAGGGGACGTAGACGCGCAGCCGGTGCCCTGCGCGCACGAGCTCGTCCCCACGCGAGGGACGGACGCCCAGCAGCATCTGGAACTCGTACCGGTCGTGCCCGAGGCCGAGCGCGCCGATCCGGCGGAGCGACTCCGCGATCAGGATCTCGTCGTGGGTCGCGATCCCGACGTATGAGCCCTGCTCGAGGAGCGCGTCGAGCGCCGCGAGGTAGCTGCCGCGAACCTCGTCCGGCTCCTGGAAAGCGAGCTCGAGCGGCTCGATGTAGATGCCCTTGCAGAGCCGCACGTTGTCGAGCCCGGCAAGGTCGGCGGCGGTCCGCCGCATGTAGGCCTGCAGCACGACGCCGACGTTCTCGCGCCCGGCGGCTCGAAGCTCGTTGTACAGGCTCAGCGTCGCGTCGGTCGTCGTGGAGTCCTCCATGTCGATCCGGACGAAGTTGCCGCGGGCCCGCGCGTCGTCGAGGAGCGACTCGAGGTTCGCCCTGCACACGTCCTCGCCGAGCTCCAGTCCGAGACCCGTGAGCTTCACGGAGATGTTCGCATCGAGCCTCTCGTTCTCGATCCGGTCGAGGGCGCGGAGGTAGGCGGCGGTGATCCGGCCCGCTTCGTCGGCGCTCGAGACCTCCTCGCCGAGCACGTCGACCGTCGCGAGCTTCCCCTCGGAGTTGAGCCTGCGCACGACGCGTACTGCGTCGTCGAGGGTCGGCCCCGCGATGTACGGGGCCGCCAACCGGCGGACGACCGGCCGCGGAACGGCCGGCAGGAGCCGCGAGATCGTCGAGTCGAGGCGCGTCACCGAGGCGCGCGCGGGCTCAGGGACGTTCGCGCATGAAACCCTGGCGGGCCGCGCTCACGAGCGCGACCGCCTCGGGGAAGAGCACCCGCATTGCGTCTCGCAGTGCGATCGCTTGCTCGTCGGAGGTGCCGCCGACCGTGATCTGCGCCAGCGCCGCCGAGCTGAGCTCGACCGCCGTGTTGAGCGTCAGGGTCGCGAACTGCTCGCGCTGGGTCTCCTGCACCGACTCCGCCTGCTGCTCGGCGAACTCGCGCAGCCCTCGCAGGAGGTCTTCCGGATCTCCGCCGAACGGGAAGCCGAAGGTCTCGCCGCCTTCCATGAGAAAACCCTAGCGGAGAGGCAGCACGTGCCGGTCCTCGACCTCGGCGACGAAGGCCTCCACCGTTCCGGCCGAGGCGGCAAGCGCGTTTGCGAAGGGTGAGGCATGGTCGCCGAGCGTCCGCTCGAGTGCGGCAGCCGCCGCCCCGACCTCGTCGAGGTAGGCGGGCGAAGCGACGACCGGGGGCGCGCCGATCGTGCGCTCGAGTGCGAGCGCGGCCTCTTCGGCCTCCTCGATCCCCGGCGGCCGTTCGGTGAGCCTGACCGCAGCGAGGTGCTCCCGGAGCTCCTCGAGCTGGCCGCCGCCCGCAAGCTCGCCGGCGAGCTCCGAGAGAACGACGATCGAGGCCGTCTCGCGGACTCGCCCCCGCTCGTCGACCGGCCGAAGCTCCGCGTCGAGCACGAGCCACCGGCGATCGCCCTCGGCGCCGATTGCGACGAGGTAGGCACGCCTTCCAGGCGCGGGCTCCGCCGCGAGCACAGCGCTGACCTTCCCGTAGGCGCCCGCCGCCGAAGCCGCGCTCTCGAGCTCCACTGCAAGCGTCATCGCGGCCACCGTACACTCGCTCCGGTGGACCGGTCCGACCACGCGAAAGAGCTGTTCGCCCCGCTCGGCCCGAGCTACGAGCGCTACGCCTCGGCCCTGTCCTACGGCCAGGATCCACGCTGGCGGCGCTTCCTCGTCTCCCGGATCGACGCCGGGCCCGGTGACCGGGTGCTCGACGTCGCGACGGGCACCGGAGCGGTCGCACGCGAGCTCGTCGAGCAGAAGGCGTGTGCCGTCGTCGGCATCGACCAGAGCCCCGAGATGCTCGCCGAGGCACGGCGCCGCACGGACGGGCGAATCGAGCTGATCGAGGCGAGCGCGGAGGAGCTGCCTTTCGCAGACGGCGAGTTCGACGCGCTCACCTTCACCTACCTGATGCGCTACGTCGACGAGCCGGCCGCGACGCTGCGTGAGCTCGTCAGGGTCGTGAAGCCCGGCAGGACGATTGCCGGCCTCGAGTTCGGGCTGCCGAGCGGCGTCTGGCGGCTGCCGTGGGAGGCCCACGTGCGAGCCGTGCTTCCCGGCGTCGGTCTCGCGTACCGGCGCGGATGGCGGGAGGCGGGCTCGTTCCTCGGGCCGTCGATCCGCAGCCACTACGGGCGCTGGCCGCTCGAGGCGCAGCTCGCGGCCTGGCGCGAGGCCGGGCTCTCCGAGGTCGCGGCGCTTCCGATGTCCTTCGGCGCGGGGATCGTGATTTGGGGACGGAAGAGGTAAGGCCGTCGTTCTATGCCCTGCGGGCGGGCGGCTGGCGCGACTACGTGACCGTGCTGCACCTGCCGTACACGGCATGGAACCTGGCCTACGTCGCGCTCGGCGCCTCGCTTGCCCCGGTTTTCCGCACCGATCGGATGGTGTGGACGATGGCAGCGTTCGCGCTCGCGCTCGGTGTCTCCGCGCACATGCTCGACGAGCTGAACGGCCGGCCACTCCGCACCCGGATCCCCGGCAGGGTGCTGGCGGGGGTCGCCGTGGCCGCGCTCGCAGGGGCCTGCGCGATCGGGATCTGGGCCGCGTCGAACTGGGGCTGGTGGCTGCTTCTCTTCGTCGCGGCGGGCGCCACGCTCGTGCCGGCCTACAACCTCGAGTGGTTCGGCGGGCGTTTCCACAACCGCTGGGGGCTCGCGCTCGCCTGGGGCGCGTTCCCGGTGCTCACCGCCTACTTCGCCCAGGCCGGACGGCTACGGGTCGACGCGATCCTGGCCGCAGGCTTCGCGACGGCGCTCATCCTCGTCCAGCGCGCCCTCTCGACACCGGTGAGGCGCGCTCGCCGCGAGGTCGGGACGCTCGAGGGGGTCGAGCCGATGGAGTACGCGCTCCGGGTCCTGCCGTGGGCCAACGTGATGCTCGCCGCCGCGCTCGTGACCGCGCGCCTAACCTAGTGAGGTGACCGTTGCAGCCGTCGTCGCGTTCATCGCCGCAATCGCGGCCTGCGTCGGGGCCGGCCTCGCCTTCGTCGCGCTGAAGCGCACGCGCGCGAGCGCCGGCGCTCTCGACCGGGAGATCGAGCGCGGCAAGGCGCTCTTCGAGGAGGTGATCGCGAAGGAAGCCGAGGTCCGGGGGGCCGAGCTCGCGGAGACGCTCGCCCTCACCCGCTCGGACGCGATCTCGAAGCTCGCCGACGAGGAGCGCCGGATCGCCGAGGAGCGCCGCCGGGAAGTGGTCGACCTCGAGCGCGAAGCCACGGTCAAGCTCGTCGCGGCGCTCACCGAGGCACAGCGCTCGGTCGAGGCGCGGTTCGCCGACTGGGGGTCGGAGCTCACCTCGCTCCAGCAGGCGCTCACCGGAGAGCTCGAGCGCGTCGGCACGCGCCAGAAGCAGCTCGTGACGGCGCTCGAGGCGAAGCTGACGAAGGAAGCCGAGCGGCTCGAAGCGGCGTTCGAGGAGCACCGCAACCGTCTCGCGAGAGTGCGCGCCGATCTGGAGAAGGCGATGCAGGATGTCGCAGGCGCTGTGTCCGCGGAGCTCGAGAGCCACTCGGCCGAACGGCGGAAGGCCCTCCAGGAGGTGGCGGAGCGCCTCCGGCGACGGGAGCGCGAGCTGCAGGAGCAGATCGACCGCGAGCACGCCGAGGCAAGCCAGCGCGTGTCCGGGCAGCTCGCCGAGGTCGAGCGCCGCCAGGTGGAGCAGGTGCGCCGCGCCGTCGCGCGCGAAGCTGCGCACGCGACCGAGGCTGCGGGCACGCATTTCGACGGAACGATCCGTGCCGCCCGCGAGGACGCCGCCCGGCGCCTCGCCAGGGAGCTCGAGCTCTCGGTCGAACGCTTCGCCCGCGACGCGGAGACCGTGCTCGCGGAGCGCGTGGACTCCGAGCTGCGCGCCGCAGAGGCGCGGCTGAACGAGCTTGCACGGCGCCTCGACTCTCTCTCGACCCGAACGTGACTTTTCGGGTTAGAGTGCGTGGGGTTGAAACTGTGGAGCGCGGGCCCTGCGCTTGAACGTCCCAACTTTCTGAGGCAGGGTTCGTCTCTACGAAAGCGAACAGCCCGACACGATGCCCCAGACGACCGAGATCCCACCGTCAGAGCACGAAAAAGTCGTTTCGTGGCGCCTGCATGTCCTGATCGAGGCCGGCTACCCGGCTGAGCTCGCGAAGCAGATCGCGAACTCGGAAGCCGACCTTCACCATGCAGTCGAGCTGATCACGGCCGGCTGCTCGCACGAGACGGCAGCCGAGATCCTCCTCTGAAAGTCGAGGCGACGGTTGTAGACGGCCGCAAGGTCTTCTCGGTCCGCGCCTTCAACCAGGGCGTCGCCTCCTGGCTCGGGCGGCTACCGACGTTGTGGGTCGAGGGCGAGGTGACCGAGCTGCGCCGCCAGGAGCGCTGGGCGCTCGTCTTCTTCACGCTGAAGGATCCGGAGAGCGGTGCCTGCCTGCCCGTGCAGATGCACCGGGGCCAGTTCGACGGCCTCCGGCTCGGGCTCGCCGACGGCGAGCGCGTCCACGTGTTCGGCCGCCCCGAGCTGTACGAGCAGCGCGGCGACTTCCACCTGCGCGCGCTCTCGATCGAGCGGTACGGGCTCGGCGCCCACCTCGCAGAGCTCGAGCGACTGAAGGCGAAGCTCGCCGCAGAAGGCCTGTTCGCGGCGGAGCGGAAGCGGCCGCTGCCTCGGATTCCTCGCCTGATCGGCCTCGTCACGGGCAACGACGCCGCGGCCAAGCGGGACGTAATAACTGCGATCACGACCCGTTTCCCCCCGGCGCACGTCGTCGTGGCGGAGACGCTCGTTCAGGGCCCGAAGGCGGCCGCCGAGATCGCGGGTGCGATCAGCGACCTCTGCCGCCGCGGAGCCGACGTGATCGTCGTCGCGCGCGGCGGCGGCAGCTTCGAAGATCTGCTGCCGTTCTCGGACGAGCGCCTCGTGCGCGCGGTTGCGGCCTGTGCCGTGCCCGTCGTGACGGCGGTCGGCCACGAGCAGGACACGCCGCTCGTCGACCTCGCCGCCGACGTGCGCGCCTCGACGCCGTCGGTCGCAGGGCGCCTCGTCGTGCCGGATCTCACCGAGCTCAGCTCTGCCCTCGACCGCGCACATGCCGGCCTCGGCCGGGGCGCACGCCGGATCCTCGAACGTCGGCGCGAACGGCTCGAGGCGACCCACGCCCACCTGCGCCGGGCTCCGTTGCTCGCGCTCGAACGGCGCGCCGCGAGGCTCGAGGCGACGCACGGCCGGCTCCGGACGTTGTCGCCGAAAGCCACCCTGGAGCGCGGCTACGCGATCGTCCGCGCCGGCGAGGAGCTCGTTCGCGAACCGCCCGCCGCGGGGACCGGCCTTGCGGTCGAGGTCGCCGGCGGCTCGTTCGGAGCCCGCGCCGAGTGAACGCCGAGCCGACGTTCGAGGAGAGCCAGGCGGAGCTCGAACGGATCGTCGAGCGGCTCGAGCGGGGCGACGTCGAGCTCGAGGAGCTGACGCGGCTCTGGGAGCGCGGCGAGGAGCTCTACCGCCGCTGTGCCGAGCAGCTCTCGGGAGCCCAGGGGAAGATCGAGGAGCTCGCGAAGCGCCTCGGTGAAGAGCCGACCACGTAGAATCGAGTGATGGCAAGCGCACGCATCTCCACGGACAAGCCCGACCTCTTGCCCGTGCTCGGCGAGCTCGGTGCCGACGCCGAGCCGCTGACCGAGGAGCTCACCGCGGCCGACGAACAGCTGACAGGGATCGTCGACATCTTGAACGAGCGCGGCGGGAACGGCTTCCACTCCGACGGCGTCATCCTCGAGACCGAGCTCTCCGGACAGGCCCTGATCAAGATCCTGGTCGAGGATGCGAAGGGCACCGTCAGCTTCAGCGCCGAGCTCCGGCCCGAGAACTTCTTCGGGCTCGACGATCATCCCTGGCAGCCGGGCAGGCCGCCGATGGTCATGTCCACGGATGCCTGGGACGTCAGCGGCGAGGTGGCCGTGCGGTTCAAGACCCGCGTGGCCGGCCGCCCGTACACGATCCAGGAGCAGGTGTTCGAGCTCGCCGAGAAGCGGTACGAGACCGCGAAGGACGCCGTGGAGGCCTTCGCCGCGGCCTGCGCGAAGCTCACCGACCTCGCACTCTCCCGCGACCCGACGCTCCAGGGCTGGAAGCCCGAGATCCCCGCCGCCGTCGGCGCCCCTCCGATCTCCTAGCCGATGGCCGAGGATTTCAGGCTCACCGTCACGTTCCCGGACGACTCCGGCACCGATCTCGCCGCCAGCCTGTCGGAGCACGAGCTCGAAGACGAGGCGCGCAAGAAGCTCGGCGCCGGAATCTCGGTCTCTGCCGACGGCCCGAACGTCTTCCTCTACGCCGATACCCGCGAGGCGGCAGACGGCGCGAAGAGCATCGTCGAGACGATCCTCGAGAAGGAGGGCGCGAAGGCCGCGGTCACGCTCGCTCGCTGGCACCCGCTCGCCGAGGAGTGGGAGCCCGTCGACGCCCCGATGCCGCAGACCGCTGCC
Source organism: uncultured Actinomycetota bacterium (assembly GCA_963766565.1). Taxonomy (GTDB): domain Bacteria; phylum Actinomycetota; class Thermoleophilia; order Gaiellales; family Gaiellaceae; genus PALSA-600. The sequence goes on along the minus strand of CAVYAQ010000002.1, from coordinate 921,372 downwards.
GAGCGCGAGGCCGAGCACGAGAAGCTCGAGGCGCAGGACACGGCCGACTCGCTCACCTCGGGCTACGCCGAGTGGGAGGTGCTGGTCGCCCTCCCGAACCACGGCGATGCCGTGGAGCTCGCCGAGCGCCTCGAGTCCGAGGGGATCCCGGTGACGCGCCGCTGGAAGCACCTGATCGTGGGAGCCGACGACGAGGATGAAGCGAACGCCCTCGCCGCGCGCCTGCGGGACGAGGCCCCGACGGGCTCCGAGTTCACCGTGGAACCGGGCGGCGAGATGGCCTGGGAGGGCGCCCCGAAGCGCTCCCGCTGGTTCTACTTCGTCCCGAACATGTAGCCGAGGGCTCCCGCGGGATCGCGTTGTCCAGCCCCTCCCGGAGGGCACGACAACCGCCGAAGCGAGACCCCAGGCAACGGCAAAAACCCCTGCAGTCCACGCGCGTTCCCCACGATTCGACGGCGGGGTCAGGTACCGCAACGAAACTGTGACAGCTCGCCCGCGTCGAGCGTCGGCGCACGCCTTGTCCTTGCGAGGGCTACCGCGAGACGCCGGCCGGCTCTCCTGCAGCCTCGACCCCGTCCGTCTCGAGCTCCTCGTCGGGCTGCGTCTCCATCTCGCGCAGCGAGGCGAACGACAGCCCTTCCCGCGCGAGGAAGATCGTCCCGATCCCGATCCCCACCGATGCCTCGATCAGCTGCAGCCCGATCCCGAAAGCGAAGCCGGTCGCGTACGGCACCCCGTACTGGGCGAGCGAGACGGCGACGGCGGCCTGCACGAGCCCGATGTTCCCGGGCCAGAACGGAATCACGGTGACCACGTTCATCATCAGCAGCACGAGCCCCGCGGCCACGAGCGGCTCGTCGATCCCGAACCCGCGCATCGCTGCGTAGACCGCGAAGAGCTGGCACACCCAGCCGATGAACTGGAAGGTCCCGGCGAGCGCAGCCGGCAGCGGCCGGTGCATCACGGCGAGCCCGATCCGGGCCTGCACGAGGAGAGCGCGCACCCGCCCGATTCCGTCGTCGAGCATCGTCCCGCGATCGCTTCGCGCGCCGACCACGGCGAAGGCGAAGAGCGTCATCCCCACGCCGACGACGACGATGATCGTCATCACCGCCCAGTGAGGCAGCTCGGCGTAGTTGACGACCCAGGCTACGAGCGCGATCGTCGGCAGCAGATCGAACAGGCGATGCGCGAACACGGTGCCGACGAGCGTCGCGAAGATCCCCTTCCGTCCGGGAAAGCGGCGGGCGAGCACGGCAACGCGTCCGATCTCGCCGACCCGTCCAGGAAGCACCGCGTTCGCGAAGAGGCCGACGCAGAACGCCGAGAAGACGAGCCGAAACCCGGGCCGCGGAGCCGGAACCGCCTCACGGATCACCGTGTTCCAGGCAGCCGCCCGGACGACGACGGAGATGAGGTTCAGCACGACCGCGAAGACGATCCAGGGCCAGCTGGCGGCAGCGAACGTCGTGCGAACGAGGTGCCAGTCGGGACCGCGCCACCAGATCAGCGAGATCGCGAGCACGATCAGCCCGAACGGCACGAGTATCCGCCAGCGGCCGTTCCTCACGCGGCGACCCGCTGGTAGATCTCGTCGAGCCGACGCGCGACGTCCGGCCAGGCGTATCGCTCCACGGCGAGGGCACGGCCCACCCGGGCCATCGCGAGCCGGCGCTCGTCGTCTCCGAGCACCTCGACCACAGCGTTCGCGAGCGCCACCGTGTCGCCGGGCGGAACGAGCGTTGCGGCAGCCCCGCCCACGTCCGCGAAACCCTGGATGTTCGAAGCCACGACAGGGGTCGCCATCGCAAAGGCCTCGACGAGCACCATCCCGAAGCTCTCCCCGCCGAGTGCCGGCGAGACGAACACCTTGGCCGTCGAAAGCTCGTGGTCGCGCTCGGCGTTGGGGATGATCCCGAGCACGTCGATTCCGTCCTCGTCGAAGCGCATGCGGGAGTGTAGGAGACGGTACTGCAGCGGGTCCGTCCCGATCAGGCGGAGCCGGGCACCTGTGCGCCGCCGGATCTCGGGCCACGCCTCCAGGAGCACCGGCAGTCCCTTGCGCGAGTCGTGGCGGCCGATGAAGACGACGTTGTGGAGGCGGTTCTCGGGATCGGCGCTCTCCGGCACGACGACGCCGTTCGGGACGATCTCGAACCCCATCCCGAGCCAGCGCTCGGCGGACTCGGCGGCGCTCCGCGACACCGCGATCCTCGCGTCGATCCGCTCGATCAGGAATCCCCAGACCTTGCGTCCACCGCGCATCCAGCCGAGATCGCCCGCGGCATGCCAGGTGGCGACCACCGGGCACTTGACGTATGCGAGCGTCGAGACGCAGACGACCGGGGTCATCGGCTCGTGCAGATGAACCACGTCGAACCGCTCCTCGGCAAGGGTGTCCCGGATCCGGAGCATCGCGCGGGGCGAGAGGACGATGTTCGGAAGCGAGCCGTTCGCGGGGACGACCACGGAGCGGCCGATCGGGATGATCCCGGGCGGCAGGTCGCCGTGCCGGCCGGTACGCGGATGCAGGAGTCGTGTCAGTCGTCCGGGCGGGTCGTGCCCCATCAGGATCTGGACATCGTGCCCGCGGTCGCGAAGCGCCGCGGCCTGGTTCTCGGCGTGCTCGACGACCCCGCCCCAGTACGACCACGAGAACGGGACGACGATCCCGATCTTCACACGCGAGCCTCCGCGAACGCGGGCGCGAGGCGTTCGATCCCCGCCTCGAGCGTCTCGTCGGTGACCGCGAGGGAGACGCGGGCCCAGCCGAGGCCGGACGGACCAAACCCTTCTCCTGGTGCGACGGCGACGCGGTGCTCCACGAGCAGGCGCTCGGCGCTCAGCCCTTCGGGCAGCCTGATCCAGACGAAGAAGGTGCCCTCGCAGAGCGGGGCCTCGGGGAGCACGGCCGCGAGCCGGTCGCGGCGTCGCTCGTAGCCCGAGCGCCGCTCCTCGACGCTCTCCTGCGGCCCGTCGAGCGCGGCGATCGCGGCGTGCTGGAGCGCGGCGAAGATCCCGACGCGGGCGTGGTCCGAGAGCAGGTTGATCCGCTCGACGATCTCGGCATTCCCGAGCACGAAGCCGATCCGCCATCCCGCCATTCCGTAGGTCTTCGACATCGACCACAACTCGACACCGACGTCTTTGGCCCCAGCCGTCGCGAGGAAGCTCCGCGGCGCGCGGTCGTCGTACACGAGGTCCATGTAGGCGCTGTCGTGGATGACAGCCGTTCCGGTGCGCTGCGCGTACTCGACGGCGGCCTCGAAGGTACCGGGAGCGGCGCAGACGGCGCACGGGTTCGAGGGGAAGTTGAGGAACAGTGCGGCCGCGGAGGGTGTCGTCTCGAAGTCGGGCTGCCAGCCGGCCGACGGATCGAGTGGCACGAGCCCGAGCCCGGCGCCGGCGAGCGCGATCCCCGACGGATAGTCCGGGTAGTGGGGATCGGGGAGCAGGATCCGGTCGCCCCTTTCTGCAAGTGAGAGTGCGAGCTCGACGATCGCCGTCTTCGTGCCGGGGACGACGGCCACCTCGCCGTCGGGATCGAGCTCGACGCCGTAGTGCGTGCGGTAGCGCTCGGCGATCGCGCGGCGCAGATCCGGCAGGCCCCGGAACGGCGCGTAGCCGTGGACGTCGGGATCGGAAGCCGCTTGGGCAAGCGCCTCGGTGACGTGCGGAGGCGGCCCGAGCTCCGGGTTCCCTCGCCCGAGATCGACGATCGGCGGCCCCCCGTCGGCTGCGGCTGCGGCGACCCGCCCGACGAGCGCGCCGAAGTACTGCTCGGGGAGGCGCTCGAGCCGGTGGGGACGCGGGCGCCTCGAATGGCCTGAGCTCGCCACGAGCTCGATCGTACGCGCAGGGCCGTACGCCCCACGCGAAACAGGTTGACGTCGTCCGCAGGACTCTCTACCCTGATGACGAACACACGTTCGACCATCACCCGCCCGAACGCATCGACGCCGAAGACGGAGGCCCATGCTCACCGACCGCCAACAACAGATCTGGAACTTCCTCGTCGAATACGTCGACCGCCACGGCTACCCGCCGACCGTGCGCGAGATCGGCGACGAGGTCGGGCTCGCCTCGCCGTCCACCGTCCATGCTCACCTCGCGAACCTCGAACGTGCAGGCCTGCTCCGCCGCGATCCGACGAAGCCGCGCGCCCTCGAACTGATCGGGCGCGAGCGCGCCGAGCCGGTCACGGACGATACGTCGGTGAATCTGCCCCTCGTCGGCGAGATCGCCGCGGGCGCCCCGTTGCTCGCCGACCAGAACATCGAGGAGTACATGACCTTCCCGCGCTCGACCCGCGGCGACTTCCTGCTCCGCGTCCGCGGCGAGTCGATGATCGAGGCCGGAATCCTCGACGGCGACCTGGTGATCGTCCAGCAGGCCCAGGATGCGCGTAACGGCGAGATCGTGGTCGCGCTCGCAGGCGGGGACGAGTCCGCCGACGAGGCGACCGTCAAGACGTTCTATCGAGAGAACGGCCGCATCCGCCTTCAGCCCGAGAACGCGGCCCTCGAGCCGATCTACGCCGATTACGTCCGGATCCTCGGGCGGGTGGTGGGAGTCTTCAGGGAGCTGTGAGCATGCGCACCGAGCACAACGTCGAACCGTTTGCCCGGACGCTCGACCAGGAGCTGGCCGCGCTGCTCCGCGGCGCGTCTCTGGAGTGCCTCGTCTGCGGCGAGTTCGTGATGCACGCACGAGCAGGTGTCGTCTTCTGCCCCGAGTGCGGCACCGCTGTCGGCCCGGAGGCGGCGCTAGAGCTGGTCGGGAGCGAGCCTGGAGAGCTGGGCCTCGGAGCTCGGGCTGGGTAGCCTCGGGCCCCGTGCGAAGCGGTCGGCCCACCGGTAGCGAGGCCGCCACCCGAGGACCTCATGCGCCCGGGTGCAATCGAAGAGCGCCTTCGCTGGATCCCCGTCGAACTCGGTCCCGCCGCGCCATTCGACCTCGGGCAGCAGCCGCTGCGCCGTCTCCCGCGACGGTTGGGCTGCCGAGGTGTCTGCTGCGCAAAGCGTGACACGCGCGTGACCCGGTGACGGGCAACCGAGGGCGGCTCGGGTCGCGGCGGCGACGTCGCGAACGTCCACGAACATGCCGTCCTCCAAGCGCGGCTCCCGTTCCGAGCGCGCGTCCCGCGCCCGGCGCCGTTCGATCGCGGAGTAGTCCCGATCGTCCGACACGGCGACCGGCCGCAAGCAGAGCGTCGAGATACCGGTGCGCCTTGTGAAGGCCTCGCACATCTCTTCCGCAAGCCGCTTGGAGAGCCCGTAGGGCCGCTCGGCGCGCAGCGGATGATCGTCGTCCATCGGCAGGTAGTCGGGCAGCCGTTGGCCATCCGCCGTCCCGAACACCTGGAAGCTCGAGAAGGAGACGACGCGGTCGACCTGCTGCTCCTCCGCCGCGAGGAGGACGTTCCAGGTGCCGAGCACGTTCGTGGCCATGATCTCGGCCGGCGTCCCGGCGGTGTCGTGGGGGATCGCCGCGAGATGGACGATCGCCGCGCAACCTCGTGCCGCCCGGCGGACCGCCCGTTCGCGTCGCACATCGCGCCCGCGGCTGAGATCGAACTCGACGACGTCGTGGCCGGCACCGGCGAGCTCCGACGCCACGACACGCCCGACCTTCCCGGCGCTACCGGTGACGAGAATCCGCATCGTCTACGAACACTACGGGCACCGGGGGCTATGATTCGGGTTGCAGGCCGGGTGGCCGCGGGCCGCGGCTGAGGCTGCGACTCGAGGAAAGTCCGGACACCGCAGGGTAGGACGCTGGCGCAAGCCAGGGGGCGAAAGCCGACGGAAAGTGGCACAGAAAACAAACCGCCTCCGGCGTGACGTTGATTTCCGGAAACGCCGTAGGTAAGGGTGAAAAGGTGGGGTAAGAGCCCACCAGCGACCGCGGCGACGCGGCGGCTAGCCAAACCCCGTCCGGTGCAAGGCGAACAGGGCCCGCATGAAGCGACCCGCCCAGGGCCCGGGTAGCTGCAAAGAGGGATGGTCACCCAAGACAGAATCCGGCTTACAGGCCTGCTACGGAGAAAGCCTCGGAAACGGGGCTTTTTCTATGGACCGGGTTCGCCGGCGACTCGTCAGGCTCGCTCCTTGGCGGGCTGACCGCGGTCTCCGTGGAACCGCTCGGCGCGGTCGCCCGTCGTGGCCCCGTGGGATGTGCCGGCTACGAGCCGCTCCGCGACGCAAGGATGACGCTGATCGACCTCCGGCTCGCCCGAGCGATCTGCGAGCGAGCGTTCACAGCGGGGCCGTCGCCGCTCACCACCTGAACTCGCACGCCGCGCTGGACGGTTGCAGGCTGGACGGGCTGTCTGCCCTTTTCGCCTAAGGAGGGTTGTCGGTGCAAACCGCGCTTGCGCGCTTTATCGTTGGCCGGCATTTCGGACGGGGCATGCGGCGTGGAGTCGGGGGGGTGGGGTTGCGTGGGAGCGAGGCGAATCGCCTTCGCTTTGGTGGCGGCGTTCGTTGCCGTTGGTGTCTCTGGGTCGGGAGCAAGCGGCGGAGTGCGTTTTCTGCATCTGCCGTTCGTGATCCCACGGACCGACGTCGGCAGGCTCGCGCCCCCGCTCGCGACCGTCGCTGCCGATGCCCGCGTCGCGGGTGCCGCTCCGGCGCTCGCCGCGGCTCGTGCCCAGGGCGACCGGACGTCCGGGGGCAAGGTCGTGGTGGTCGCACGGCCGTCTGGGTCGACTGTGAAGGCGGAGAGCGCGATCGCGGCTGCGGGCGGGACGGTCGAGGGGTCGGCAGACGGCCTGATCGAGGCGCTCATCGCACCCTCCTCGCTCGGGAAGCTCGCGGCCGACAGCGCCTTGGCGCAGGTTCGTCCGCCTGCAGCGATGCGGGCCGACGCGACAAACGAAGGGCTCGACGGTCTCGGCACGTCCGCTTGGCGAGAGCTTGGGATCGATGGGACCGGCGTCACCGTCGCGATCATCGACGTCGGCTTCTATGGATATTCGGGGATGCTCGGCAACGAGCTGCCGTCCTCGGTCACCACGATCGACCACTGCAGCGGGAACTTCTCGGCGTCACCTCCGATCGGATCCGAGCACGGAGCAGCGGTGGCGGAGGTCGTCCACCAGGTCGCGCCCGGCGCCCACCTGCTGCTGATCTGCATCGACTCCGAGGTTGGATTGGCGCAGGCTGAACAGGACGCGATCACCGCGAACGCGAAGGTGATCAACGAGTCGGTCACCTGGTACAACACGAGCCGCGGCGACGGCTCAGGGACGGCCGGCAGTCCGGACGCCATCGCCGCCGACGCACGCGCGCACGGGATCCTCTGGGTCAACGCTGCCGGCAACGACGCCCACGACCACTGGAGCGGCGACTACCAGCCCTCCAGCCTCGACCCTGACGTCAACTCGTTCTCGGCGAGCCCGCAGGATCTCGTCAACCTGCAGACCGGCGAGTCCGGGTGCGCCTATCTGAAATGGGATGACTGGCCGGTGACGACCGAGGACTTCGACCTCGCTCTCGTCCAGGAGGCTCCTGACCAGGATCTGAACGACGCAACCCTCGTCGCGTACTCGGGCGCCGACCAGGCGAATGGCCCAGCGCCGCCAACAGAATCGCTCTGCTACACGAACAACGGGCCGGGAGCGAACTTCGGGCTCGTGATCGAGCGCTACAGCGCCGTCACGACGCCTCGACTCGACCTTTACTGGCTATCCGACGGCTCGGGCGTCGAGTACGTCAACGGCGCCTCGACGGCAGAGCCGGCCTCGTCGCCATCGGTGCTCGCCGTCGGCGCGTACTGCTGGAACACGGGAGCGACCGAGCCCTACAGCTCGAGCGGCACCATAGACGGTCGGCAGAAGCCCGAGCTGCTCGCGCCCGACAGCGTCTCGACGAACACGTACGGCTCCTTCGACCCGGCGGCAGGCTGCCGAAACTCGGGTTTCGCCGGGACGTCCGCAGCCTCTCCCGAGGTCGCCGGCATGGCGGCACTGATCGCGAGCCACGACCCGGGCCTGAACGCCGACCAGATCGAGGCAGACCTCGAATCGGCAACCCTGAATCCGTCCCTCGCCTGGATGCCGCAAGTCGGCGGCTACGAGCGCGACTCGCAGGATTCGGGCGTCTACCCGGACCTCTCGCCCGACGGGCGGTACCTGTCGTTTGTCAGCAAACGCATTCCGAGCTGCTCCATCGACCTCGTCGACCGGCAGACGAGCGCGGTCTCGTGCGCCGTCACCTCGGCGGCGCCGACGCCATTTGGGATGACGCCCGACGGATCGCACTTCGCCTACGTCACCGGAAACCTCTCCGGTAACCAGGACGTCCACGTCGAGACGATCGGGGTCGGCGATGCCGACGCGAGCGTTTCTTCCTCTGCGGTCGCCGCGAACGCCGGCTCGACCGACCCGTCGATCAGCGACGACGGTCGCTACGTCGCCTTCGCCTCGTCGGCGACGAACCTCGTCCCGAACGACACCAACGACGCCTCGGATGTGTTCGTCCACGACATGCAGACCGGGACGACGACGCGCGTCAGCGTCGACTCGTCGCAAGCCCAGGCCAACGGCGCGAGCGTCACCGCCGCGATCAGCGGCAACGGCCGCTACGTCGTGTTCGTCTCCTCGGCGAGCAACCTCGTCCCGAACGACACGAACGGCGCGCCCGATGTGTTCGTGCACGACATGCAGGCCGGCACCACCACCCTGGTCGACGTGACCTCCGAGGGAGCGCAGACATCCGTCGGCGTCAGCACAGCGACCGACGAGGGCCCGGCGATCGACGACACCGGCGAGCACATCGCCTTCGTCTCGTCGGCGAGTGACCTCGGGCCGGATGACTCCCCCGGCACACCCGACGTGTTCGTCCGCGACACCGTCACCGGGACGACGACTCGCGAGAGTCTCTCCACCGCGGGCGACGACTTCCAGGCAGGCCACCAACCCGAGCTCTCCGCGAACGGGCGGTACCTGACATTCCAGGCGACGCACGATGACTACAACGGGTCGCAGAACCACGTCGCGCTCGTCGTCCGCGACCTTCAGAGTGGGACGACGGACTTCGTCGCCGGCGACGCCGTGACGGAACCGCCGGCCGGTGTGAGCAACGACGGCGCGCTGGTGGCATTCGCGAGTTCGAGCCCCTACGCCCCACCGGGGACAGTCACCCCGCAGGACAACGGGGGCGTGTTCGTCTACGACCGCTCGGGCGCGACCGTCACGGCTCCCGCCCAGCTCGAAGACGAGGCACCTTCGATCACCGTCACACCGGTCGTCGGCGCCGTGGCGAAGGTCGTGCCGCCTCGCGAGATCGGAACCGTTCCCAAGTACACCTTCCAGTGGGAGCGCTGCGACGCGGCGGGCACCCTCTGCAACACGATCACCGGCCAGACCGCAAGCACCTATCAGCTGACCCCCGATGACCTGGGAATGAGACTGAGCGCGTTCGTGACCGCGGCCGACGCATCGGGGTCGCTCCAGCTCGGAGCGGTGCCGGCGGCTCCGATCACGCTGGCGCTGGCGCCGTACGCGACCGTCGCCCCGACCTTGACCGGGCCTACGACGCCCAGCGTCGGCTCGGTCTACTCGGTTGCGACGACCGGTACCTGGATCGGCTCGCCCTCGGGTTTCACGTATCAGTGGTGGCGCTGCAGCGCGGACGTCGGCGAATGCGCCCCTGTCTCCAGCCAGACGGGAACGGCGTACACCTTCAGTGCCGCCGACCGTGGCTCCACGATCTTTGTCGCGGTGACCGCGACCAACGCGGGCGGGACCGGCGTGTCGAGCTCGCAGCAGACAGACGCCTACGTGACTGCGCCCGACGCGCCGACCGGGGTCACCGCCGTTGCCGGGAACGGTCAGGCAACCGTGAGCTTCGATCCACCCCCGGACAACGGGTCGCCGATCTCGAACTACACGGTCACCTCCACTCCCGACGGCGTGACGGCGCACGGCACGGGAAGCCCCGTCGTCGTGGCCGGATTGACGAGCGGGACGAGCTACACGTTCACCGTCACGGCCACGAATAGCGTGGGAGCCGGGCCGCCATCACAGCCTTCCAACATGATCACCCCCTCTGCTCCGACTGCGCCGGGAGCACCGACAGCCGTCGCGGCGCTACCGGGGGACGGGCAGGCCAGGGTGAACTTCACCCCGCCGGCGTCCGCCGGAGGGTCGGCAATCAGTTCGTACACCGTGACCTCGTCGCCGGGGAACATCCAGGCGACGGGCGGCTCGAGCCCGATCGTGATCACCGGGCTCACGAACGGCGTCCCCTACACGTTCACCGTCCAAGCGACCAACGGGATCGGAACGGGGCCGGCGTCAAGCCCGTCCAACGTCGTCGTCCCCACGGCTCCCGGCGGTCGTGGCGGCGGCGGAGGTGGCGGTGGCGGTGGCGGCGGGGCTCCCAGCTTGTCGATCTCGATCAGCCCGAGCTCGCAAACGATTGCGAGTGGTGGCACAGCGACGTTCACGGTCGTCGCGTCGAATCCCGGTGGCGGGTATCTGGCGCGGATCGACGTTTCGGATCCCTCCGCGCCCGGCTGTAACAGGACGAGCGGCGATATCAGTGCGCTCGGAGAGGTCGCGCCGGGGGTAAGCGTGACCTGGACCTGCTCGCTCGGCAATGTCGCGGCGAGCTTCACCAACACAGTTGTCGCGTCAGCACCGACCGACGCGGGAACGATCACCGCGACCGCCAACGCCTCGGTGACCGTGTCCGCCCCGCCGACAACGAACGGGCCGGCGGTCACGCCCCTGACACAGAAGCCGACCCCGGCAGTTGCTGCCCCAACGTGGACTGTCACGCCCCCGAAGACCGTTCACCTCGACGGGAAGAAAACGAGACTCCACTTGAACGTCAAACTCTCGAAGACCACCGCGCTCAAACTCGTCCTACTCAACCCGAAAGGCCATACGGTCGCGCACTGGGCGCTCAACGTCACAAAGGGCGAACACCGACTCTCACTGCTGCTCCCCGAAACGGCCCGCCACAAAGGCCGCTACAAGCTCCGCCTGACCCAGACCGGCAAGACCAAACCAAAAACCGTCTCCGTCACGATCACGACCTAGTCAGTCAGTCAGTCAGTCCGCCCGGACGACTCCACACGGGCCCCGACGGCGACCTCTGGTTTCCGCCGGCGGTCTTCTGCGGCGAGGGCCTCAGCCAAACGGGCAACAAGGGCAAGGACGATGGTCACTTTTGTGCTGTCGCCTTCGCTTGTAACCCGCCACCACGACGAACGACGTCCGGATCAAAGACACGGGTCGCTCAGTCAGGCTCAGGGAGGTTGGAGGCTTTGAAACTGATCGAGCGAGATGGAACAGCACTGGTTTTCCGCAGTGCCTCTCCGGCGCCGGTGGCGCCGAAGGCGCTTGGAGGCAACCCGCCCCCAGTCGCCCCTACTACACACGAGGCCGGGGCGTGTGACCGCGGCCCTTTGGGTTAGACCTTGCTAGACCATCGGGCTTGTCTGAAGAGCCCGTCCCGGATCCAGTAGAGGCGAACGCCAGCCGGATAGGACGAGTCGGATCTGCGTCAGAGGGTCAGCGTCGTGCGGACGCTCTCGGGAATTCAGCCCCTAGCCCGTCTTGACGGGGAAGCCGGCCCGGGCAATCGCGCCGATCAGAGGCTTTGGAACGTCGAGACGAAACGGATTCGGACGCGGGTGTCGCGGCCCCCTACGAAGTGAAGCGAAATGCCTTCGTGTCGGCGTGGAACCGGGCCTGGTCTTGCGACCTGCTGGCAACCGGGCCCAGCCAGTAGACGTCGTAACCGCGGCCCCCGTGAACGACCTCGATCGTGTCGAAGTCGCCGTAGCAGCTCGACGCGTAGACGAGCTCCACCGCTGGAGTGCCGTCGAGCCTCACCGCGTGTTGCGTCGGAGCGTGGCAGCTGAAGTGTTGCGCGATCGCCTGAAGGTTCATTCGCTCCCACGTCTTGAGCGTCGCACCGGCCGGGAGCTGTACGGAAGCGACCGCGATCCCGCTTGAGTCATTTGCCGGCCCCGCGCGGTAGAAGTCGACCTCCGGGCTCGGAGCGGAGGGGAAGAACCCGTAGATCAGATCGGCCTTCGCAGGGGTTAGGTCGAGTCCGGCGGGAACGGGGAGCGAGTAGTGGTAGCGAGCCGAGACGTAGGTTTGCCCGGCACTGCCGACAGCGACCGCAGTCACGGCCGAGCCGAGGGCGAGAGCGAGAGCGAGAGCGACCGAAGAGGCAAGAGCCAGACACCGATGTGGCGAGGCTAGGCAACGCATTGGATCTCCTCGGTGTCGAGCTGGAGCGAGTCCTCGCAGAGGGGCGAGACGAAGGTGGTGGAGCTCGCACCGGCGGCTGTGGCGACGGCAATCGCCGCGGGTCCGGCGAGCGGGGCGAGCAGGGCGGGGATACACGAGCTCATTCGGGGTGCCTCCTTTGATCCGATCGAAGGGACGGTCACCCTAGGAATCGAGCATCCCGAATTGTTCCCGGTTTGCTCCCGAAGCGTTACCGTCCGTGCTGGATGAGCGTCGAATTCCGTGTGCTCGGCCCGATCGAGGTCGTGGACGATGGGGAAGCGATCAGGCTCGGTGGTCCGCGCCAGCGGGCCGTCCTCGCGATCCTGCTCCTCCAGGCGAACAGGGTGGTTCCGGTGGAGCAGATCGCTGATGGTCTCTATGGCGAGGGCGCGCCGGTAACAGCGCTCGCGCAGGTGCGGGATCACGTGTCCCAGTTGCGGAGGCTGCTCGGGCGACCGCCCGGCGCCACCGGCCTCGAATCGATTCTCGAGACGCGCCCGCCCGGCTACCTCCTCCGGGTCGAGCCTGACGGGGTCGACGCATTCCGGTTCGAACGTATGACGGACGAGGCCGACGCTGCGCTCCACCGCGGTGAGGCACGTGCGGCAGCCGAGCTTGCGCGTCAGGCACTCGAGTTGTGGCGCGGACCACCCTTCGCGGACTTCAGCCACGAGTCGTTCGCCCAGCCGGCGATCGCGCGTCTCGACGAGCTTCGGCTACGCGCCGTCGAGAGCCGGATCAAGGCGGAGTTGATGCTCGGGCACGCCGGTGACCTCGTCAGCGAGCTCGAGGAGCTCACACGCGCGCACCCGCTCCGGGAACAGCTGCGCGCCCACCTCATGCTCGCGCTGTACCGCTCGGGCAGACAGGCAGAGGCACTCGCGGTGTTCCACGAGACGCGCAAGACCCTCGGCGACGAGCTCGGCATCGAGGTGTCCTCCGCCCTGCGCGAGCTCGCGAGCCTGATGCTTCGCCAGGACCGCTCCCTGAGCGCGGCGACCCCCGAGGATCCGCCGCCTGGAGAGACCGGTCCGGCCCGGAACCCCTACAAGGGTCTCAGCGCGTTCGGCGAGGGGGATGCGCGCGACTTCTTCGGGCGCGAGGGGCTAAGTCGGCAGCTCGCCGACCGGCTCGACGCCGATCGCTTCGTAGCCGTTGTCGGGCCGAGCGGCTGCGGGAAGTCCTCGCTCGTGCAAGCGGGCCTCGTACCTCTCCTGCGACAGGGCGCCCTTCCCGGCTCGGCCACATGGCCGATCGTCGAGTTGAGTCCCGGCGAGCACCCGCTCGAAGAGCTCGAAGCAGCGCTCCTCCGCGTCGCCGTGAACCCGCCGGCAAGCCTGATGGAGCAGCTCGGGAACGACGAGCGCGGACTTTGCCGCGCAGTCAAACGCATCCTCCCCGCCCGGGGCTCCGAGCTCGTCCTCGTGGTCGACCAGTTCGAGGAGCTGTTCGCGCTGACCGAGGACGAGGAGCGGCAGTCGCAGGTTCTGACGCTTCTGGAACGCGCGGTCACCGACCCACGGAGCCGCCTCCGCCTGGTGGTCACGCTTCGGGCTGACTTCTACGACAAGCCGTTGCGCCATCTTGCCTTCGCGCGCTTGCTACAGGACCGCGTCGTCTCCGTTTCGCCGCTCGCACCGGAGGAGATCGAACGGGCGATTGCCTCGCCGGCTGCCGGCGTCGGCGTCTCTCTCGAGCCCGGGCTGCTCGTGGAGATCGTCGTGGACGTTCTCGATCAGCCGGGTGCTCTGCCGCTCCTCCAGTACGCCTTGACGGAGCTGTTCGATCGACGCGAGGGAACAGTCTTGACGCGCTCGGCCTACGGAGCGATCGGCGGTGTGGCCGGCGCACTCGACGCAAGGGCCGGTGAGGTGCACTCGAGCCTGTCGGAACCCGGCCGGGTGGCAGCGAGGCAGCTGTTCCTCCAGCTCGTCGCAGTGGGAGAGCAGGGAATCGCCACTCGACGCCCGGCCGCCCTCGCCGAGCTCGACGTCGACCGGGACGGCGTGGCGGAGTGCATCGAGGCGTTCGGAGCCTCACGGCTGTTGTTGTTCGACGGCGACCCGCGCACGGGCGCGTCCACCGTCGAGATCGCGCACGATGCGCTGATCGTCGAATGGGAGCTCCTCCGCGATTGGATCGGCGCAGCACGAGACGACATTCGCGCGCACCACCGGCTATCGACGCGGGCCGCTGAGTGGGAGGAAGCTGCCCGCGACCCGAGCTTTCTCCTTCGCGGAACGCAGCTCTCCCGGTTCGAGACATGGGCGACCGAGTCGGGCCTGCCGCAGACCAAGGGCGAACGCGAGTTCCTCGAGGCCGGCATTGCCGATCGGGAAGCCGTCCGCTCGGACGATGAGTCGCGCCGGGCCAGGCAGGCCGAGCTCGAGCGGCGAGCGATGCATCGGCTCCGTGCGCTCGTTGCGGTCCTGGCAGCCGCGGCCGTCATCGCCCTCGGGCTCACCCTCTATGCCTTCGACCAGAGCCACCGCTCGCAGCACCAGGCGAGGATCGCGACCGCACGGCAGCTGGCGTCGGCCTCGGTGGCGAACCTCGACGCCGACCCGGAGCTCAGCATCCTGCTCGCGATCCAGGCGGTCGGGAAGGCAAGCGTCAACGGCGCGCCCCTCCCGGAGGCGGTCGAGGCACTCCATCGCGCGCTCGCCGCCTCGCGCATCGTGCTCACGATCCGAACACCCGTGACCGCCGCACTCGCCGTGAGTCCCGACGGCTCCCGGATCGCGGCCGCCGGCTCGATCGGCAGCGCCGCGGTTCGCGATCAGGAGACGACCTCGTCCGCCGCGGCGACGAAGGCGTCGGTCTGGGACGCGCGGACCGGCAAGCGGCTGCTCTCCCTCGTCGGGGCGACCTCGCCCATCCATGACATCGCCTACAGCCCGACCGGAACCCAGATCGCGACCGGAGGTGACGACGGGACCGCGATCGTCTGGGACGCGCGCAACGGAGAGCGTCTCGTCGCGCTACCCGACCCCAATACCGGTGGCGGGTTCCTCGGCGTCGGCTTCAGCCCGGACGGGAGGCTGCTCGCGACCGCCGACGGAATCGGCCGCGTGCGGATCTGGAGCCTCGGCAGCCGAAGAATCGTCCGGACGATCCGGGCCGGCGCACCCCTGTGCGGGGTCGCCTGGAGCCCCGACGGCAGCCTGATCGGAGCGGGCCAATGCCTGGGGTACAACTTCTCATCCGCATCAGCGATCCGGGTGTGGGACGTGCGCTCGGGCCGCCTGATGTTCCGGACGACCGGAACGCCGGCGACGACGATGCTCCGGTTCTCCCCGGATGGTCAAGACCTTGTCGTTCCGACCCTCAACGGCACCGCCGAGATCTGGTCGCTCGCGGGGAACCGTCTCATCACCACGCTCACCGGGCACTCGGGCCAGGTGGTCGCGGTCGCCTACAGCCCGGACGGCAAGCTCGTCGCCACTGGTGGTACCGACCGGACCGCCCGCGTCTGGGACGCCCGCACCGGAAAGCAGCTCCTCGTGCTGGCCGGGCACACCGCCACCGTCGACGCGGTCGAGTTCACACCCGACGGCCGGAGACTCCTTACGGCGAGCGAGGACGGCACCGTGCGCCTCTGGGACGTCACACCCGAGGGAAGCCGTGACTGGCTCACGCTCGACGCCGACAGCGGCGGAGTCGCGACCGTGTGGTTCACCCCGGACGGGAGCCGCCTGCTCACGTCGGGAACATGCGACGGCAAGCTGAAGCTTTGGAACGCGAGCTCCGGAGCGCTGATCTCCACCACGTCGGCTCCGCCCGAGGTGGACTGTGGCTACAAGGGAACCGGCACCCGTTTCTATGCGGGCGTCACCGCCACGAGTCCTGACGCCACGATCGTCGCGCAGGCAGGGGCCAACGGAACGGTGCAGCTCCTGGACTCGCACACCGGCAGGCTCGTGCGGACACTTCCCGGCGGTCACGCCGGCGTGCAGTCGATCGCGTTCGACCGAACCGGGGCGCGACTGGCGACGGGTAACTGGGACGGCACCGCGATCGTCTGGGACACGAGATCGGGGGCGCCAGTGCAGAAGCTCGCGAGTCAGGAAGGGATCGTCGAGAGCGTTGCGTTCAGCCCTGACGGCGGGACGCTCGCCACGGCCGGAGAGGATGCAACAACAGAGCTGTGGGACATCGCCACCGGGACGAGGCTGCTCACCCTGACCGGTCACTCGTTCGCGCTAACGGACGTGGCGTTCAGCCCCGACGGCAGCCGCCTCGCGACCAGCAGCGGAGACGGCACCGTCCGCGTCTACGTCCTCCCCGTCGACGAGCTGCTCGCCGTTGCGCGCCGCCGCCTGACCAGGGACTGGACGCAGGCGGAGTGCCGAACCTACCTTGCCAGTCGGAACTGCCCCACCGACGGCGTCACGCTGGGTTGAAGCCCTCGTCGGGCCACGAAGGGTTACCCGGTCGGGCTGGTGGCTACGTGATGACGACCGGAGTGCCGACGGGGACGTGCGCGGCGATGAAGCGGATCGCCGAGTTGTCGATGCGGATGCAGCCGTGGCTGCGTGCGGTTCCGAGCGGGTCGCGGAGGCTCGAGCCGCCGCGTCCGTGGATCGCGACTCGCCCCGGGCCGCCGTCGAAAGCGCGGAGGACGTCGGAGAGCGCCGTCAGGTGGAGGGCCCACGGGCCGTAGAAGCCGTTCGGATCGGCGAGCGGCACACGCTCGTAGACGGCGAAGAGCCCATGCGGTGTGGGCGTGTGCGGCGCCCCGACGACTGCGCTGAAGCTTCGAAGCGGAATCCCTGCGTGGAAGAGCTCGACGGTTCGTCGCTTGGTCGAGATCTCGATCCGCCAGGTCGTGGTGCTGAGCTCGGTGCTGCCGGCGGGGATCCAGCCGGATGTGTCGTTGGGGCGGATCGGGAGCAGGACCCGCAGCCAGAGCTGTCCGTCGCTTCCTGTCCGGGCGGCGAGCACGAGCAGGTTGACGGGGCCGCCGCTCCAGCTGCCGAAGTCGGACTGGCGTGTGACGACCCGCCCGCGCACGGGCGCGCTGAGGGCCGCCACCGGCGCCGTCAGCCGTGCCGTCCAGGCCGAGTCGCGGCCGGGTGGCCCGGGAACGAGCGTTCGGTGCTGCCCGGCTCCAGCGGAGAGCGGCGCGAGCGAGGCGGCGGTGAGCCCGGCCAGCAGGAGGCCGACGGCGGCCCGCCGCCGCCCGCTATCCGGTGACACCGCCTGGCTTCTGCTTCGCCACCGCCGCCAGCAGGTAGGTGCAGGCCTTCGTCTTGCGGAGGTCGACGCCCCGCGCCTCGACGGTCACCCGGCTGCAAGCGTGGACGAGGAAGCGAAGCGGGAAGCTCCGCGCGATCGGCTTGACCCTCTGCACCGCTTTCCGAACGAGCTGCGCGGTCCTCCAGCAGGCACCGTTTTTCACGACGTGCCCCCCGCCCGCGTTCGCGAGTGCCAGCGACTGGTGGAGCTGAAGACAGACGGTGACGGCCTTCGCCGCGACCTTGCCCACGTTGTCGACGACGACCTCGACGGGGACGTCGGTTCCCGACGGTGTCTCGCCCGGGAGGTCCGTATCCACGGTCAGGTCCGGAGGCGCGAACGAGAACGCGTCCCCGAGGCGGAGGACGCCGGTGTCTCCGGCGGGGATCGTCGACTCCCTGGGATCCGTCGTTACGACGGCGACGACGGTTTCGGTGCCGCCGTCGGCCGTCTCGTCGGCGACGCAGGTTGCACCTGCCGGCAGCCCGCCGTAGGTCTGAGTCCGGGTTCCCGCCGCGGAGCCCGCAGCGATGACGAAGTCGTCGAGCGCCGGCGCCCCGTTGTCGCAGTGGACCCGGATCCTGATCGTGTCCTGGCTGCCGGCCGCCGCACCGGTGATCGTCTTCTCGACAACGAGCGAGCCTTCGGCTTCGGAGTAGGTGTCCTCGAGCTTGACGGTCGCGCTGCCGTTCGCCGGAACGACGACCGATCCCTTCGTGCCCGACGAGTCGACGGCGACGGTGTCCGTATGCCCGTCGACCGACTCGGTCGCAGAGCAACTCGCACCTGCCGGGATGCCGGGATAGGTCTGGGTCACGTCTCCGGCCGCCTTCCCGGCGGGAATCACGAAGGGCGGTAGCTGGGCGCCGTCGCAAGTCGGCACGATGACGATCTGTCCCTGCCCTCCCGCCGCCGGCCCGGCGATCGTCTTCCGAACGACGAGTGTCCCCGGCACGTAGGCGTAGGTGTCGGTCACGGTGGCGGTCGAGGCGCCCGCGGCCGGCACCGTCACCTGCTGCCCGCTCCCGGTCTGCGTGACGCTCACCGTGGACGTATGCCCATCGGCGGTCTCCGTGACGGTGCAGGACGAGCCTGCTGCGATCCCCGTGTACGTCTTGGAGACGGTCCCTCCGTCGGCGCCCGTCGGGATCACGAAGTCGCCCAGCGCCGTGCCGTTGCAGGTCACCCCGATCGTGACCTCCCGCTGCTTGCCGGCCGCGTTGCCGGTGATCGTCTTGTTCACGACGAGCGAGCCGGGAACGTCGGTGTACGTGTCGGTCACGGTGACGGTCGCCGTGCCGTTGGCCGGGATCGTCACCTCCTGTCCGCTTCCGCTCACTGCCACGGCGACGGTGGAGGTGTGCCCGTCAACCGTCTCGGTCACGGTGCAGGACGCACCGGCCGGGAGCGCCGGGTAGACCTTCGTGACGCTTCCCGCCGCCGTCCCGGCCTTGATCACCCAGGGATCCAGCTTCGTGCCGTTACAGGTGGGCACGATCGTGATCTCTCCTTGCCCACCTGCGGCCGGGCCGCCGATCGACTTCGTCACCGCGAGCTCGCCGGGCACGTCGGTGTAGAGGTCGGTAAGCTCGAGCGTCGCGGTGCCCGCGGGCGGGATCGTCACCGTCCCGCCGCTCCCGCTCACGACTGCGATCACGGTGAGCGTGTGGCCGTCCTCGGTCTCCGAAACGGTGCAGACGGCCCCGGCCGGAATGCCGGAGTAGGTCTTCGAGAGGGTGCCGGTGTTCGTCCGGGCGGGAATCACGAAGTCGTCAAGCTTCGGCGAGCCCTTGCCGCAGTCGACCGCAACCCGCACCTCTCCCTGGTGGCCGGCAGCGCTGCCGCCGATCGACTTCTGGACGGTGAGCGAGCCTGGCACGAACGTGTAGGTGTCGGTGAGGTCGGCGGTCTGCGTCGATCCGCCCGGGACGGTGACGGTCTGCCCGCTGCCGTCGACCTGAACCTGCACGGTCGAGGTGCTGCCGTTGACGAGCTCGGTGACGGTGCAGCGGGCGCCCGCGGGAATCCCGTCGTACGTACGCGAGACGGTGCCCGACGTCCCGGCCGGGATCTCGAATACCGGGAGGAGGCCGTCCGGGGTCTCATCGCAGATCACCCTGATCCGGACGGGTCCCTGCTGTCCCTCGGCGGTGCCGGCGATCGTCTTGTGCACGACGAGCGAGCCGGGGGGTGGGAAGCTGACGGTGTCCCTGAGGCTCGCCGTGACCGAGCTGTTGGCCGGGATCGTCACCGACTTCCCGCTCCCGTCGACGGTGACGAGGATCGTGTCGGTGTGGCCGTCGGCGGTCTCGGTGACGGTGCAGTGGGCGCCGGCGGCGATGTCCGTGTAGGTCTTGGAAACGGTCTTGGCGGGCGTTCCCGCGGGAATCGTGAAGTCGTCGAGCGGCGGAGTGTTCTTGTCGCAGCTGACCGAGATCGTGATCGCGCCCTGCTTGCCGGCAGCCGGGCCGGTGATCGTCTTCGCGACCTCGAGCGAGCCGAGGCTCTCGAAGACTGCCTGGGCGGTCACGACGGTCTGAAGCTCGGCCGTCTGCGCGAGGATCAGCTTCTGCGCGCTCGCGACTCCCGGAGAGTGCCCGTCGTAGAGGTAGACGTTTCCGGAGGGGACGCGCGCGTTCGCGGTCGCCTGAAGCGTCGCCGTGCCGGCCGTCGCCGACTTGAGCCAGATCTGCGTCCCGGGTGTCACCTTGTCCCCGTTCGCGATCGGCTGGGTGGCAGCGGCGTCCTTCCACATGGTCGCGCCGGTGGCGCTCACGACGGCATCGACGCTCGCGTTGACCGTGAACGGCCCGACCGTGCGGCCGGCCCCGCCCGTCTTGCTCGCGGGTGTGATCGTGAGGCTCGGCGGCGGCGGCTCGACGATCGGGCCGGCGTTGATCACGGCGGTCACGAGGGCCGCGACGGCGTGGTGGAGCGGGTCGTTCGTATTGAGCACGTAGCGGTCGGTGAAGAACCAGACCGCAGCCTGAACGACGGCCGCCTTCTCGTTGATGCTGGCCGTCCCAGAAGGGTCGATCGCAGAAGGCTCGTTGGTGTTCGGGTAGTAGTCGGCGAGGACCCGGGCGACGTAGCCGACGTTCGGGACGTCGGCATCGTTCCAGTCGCCGAGGCCGTATCCGATCCCGTTCCAGGTCTCTGTGTGCAGGTCGATGCAGTAGAGGCGAAGCTCCGCGCCTCCCGAGGCGGGCGCGCCGAGAATTATCCCGGCAAACCACTCGTCCTGCGGCTGAAAGCCCGACATCGGATTCGAGCTCGGGTAGCCGTCGTGGACCGGGTCGAACTTGTTGCCCGGCAGCGCCGCGAATCCGGACACGCCCTGGCCCTCGGCGACACCGTTCATCGTCACCTGGGTCTGAGACGTCCCATGCGGAGAGGCTCCCGACGGAGGAGGCCCGGGAAGCCAGGTCGCATGCGCAGCATCCGCCGTAAACAGGCACGCCGCCACCACGACGATCGCCGCCACGACGAACCGGGCCCTCGCTGCCACGTGGGAAGCACTCCTCACGTCATCCGTGTCCCTCCTGCCGCGTCGGAATCATGCATCACACCTTCCAGGAGGGCAAGGCGGACCCGAGAAGCAGGTTCGGCGTCTTTGCGAACGCGGCCTCGATCGTGGTTGCCATGGTTTCCTTTCCGTACGTGACAACGCTCACTCGCCGTGCCTTGAATCGCGCGCTCCTCGAGCGGCAACTGCTCCTCCGGCGCCACGACCTTCCCGCGAACGACGCGGTCGAGCAGCTCGTCGGGCTCCAGGGCCAGGCGCCCGATGCGCCCTACGTCGCGCTCTGGTCGCGGCTCGAAGCGTTCGAGCCCACCGAGCTCGCAGAAGCCCTGCTCGAGAGGCGGTGCGTGCGGATGCCGGTGATGCGGGGAACCGTCCACCTCGTGACCGCGACGGACTCGATCGCCCTTCGCGCTCTCGCCCAACCGGCGCTCGCCCGCGGGTTCGCGTCCAGCATCTGGGCGCGCCGGCTCGAGGGAGTCGAGGTTGCCGAGCTGACAGCCGCCGGTCGGTGGCTGCTGACCGAGCCGCTGACGCGCGTCGAGCTCGGCCGGCGGCTTGCGGAGCGCTGGCCGAAGCACGAACCGCTCGCATTGGCCTACGCCGTGACCGCACTCGTGCCCGCAGTTCAGGTGCCGCCGCGCGGAATCTGGGGGCTTCGCGGGCAGGCGACCTGGATCGCGCAGGAGATCTGGCTCGACCGCGACACGGCGGCCGACCCGGAACCGGAGGCGATAGTGCGGCGCTACCTCGGAGCCTTCGGGCCCGCGTCCGCCGCGGATTTCACCACCTGGTCCGGCCTCACTGGCGCGCGCCGGCTGCTCGACCGCCTCCGCCCCGAGCTCCGCACGTTCCGCGACGAAAGCGGCCGCGAGCTGTTCGACGTCGAGGACGGGCCGCTGACCGATCCGGCCACGCCCGCGCCGCCCAGGTTCCTCGCCGAGTTCGACAACATCCTGCTCTCCCACGCCGACCGCACGCGCGTGATCGAGGGCACAAGGAAACCACCGATCCTTCCCGGGAACGGCGGCGGCCAGGGCACCGTGCTGATCGACGGCTTCATGCGCGCGTCCTGGAAGCTCACCCCCGGGGCCGAGCTTTACGTGACGCCGTACAGGCCGCTCGCCCGCCGCGCCGCGACCGAGGTCACCGCGGAGGGCGAGCGGCTACTGGCGTTCCTTTCACCCGGCGAGTCCGGAGCAAGAGTCGTGCTCGCGACCGATTGACCTGACGTGGGACACAAAGCCCGTTCGGTCGAGCACGCCCGCGCCTCAGACCATTTGCATTGCGCGTGCGTTCCGCTCCATCACCTCGCCGACGGCCTTCAACTCGTCCTTCGGGCTGAACTGCACGAACTCGCTCCCGGCCTCGAAGATCGGGATGTGGCCGGGAGGCACGTAGAACGCATCGCCCGCCTCGAATGTCTCCTCTCGATCGGCGAAACGGTAGGTGAGCCTGCCCTTCGTCACGTAGCCCCAGTGCGGGCACGGGCAACGGTCTTCGGGCAGGCCCTTCAGGAGCGGGGTCCCGTCGATGTCGATCCCGAAGCTCAGGAAATTCACGGTCATCTCGTCGATGTCCTCGTGCCTGTCCTCGACCGGCCCGTGGTGCTCGACGGTTGCTGCGGATTCTCTGGAAATGCCTGGCATTTTCGGCCCCCTTGCTCGGATTGAGACCAGGCTAGGGCGGCGCATCAGAGACGGCATGGGGCGTTTGCCTCATCTTTCGGCTGCCCCTCCTCGGGCAACAAGCCGTGGTGCATCGCAAAGAGGCTCGCTCCCGCGCGGGTCGAGGCGCCGATCTTCGCGTAGATGTGCTCGACGTGGTTGCCGGCGGTCTTCGGGGCGATCACGAGCTGCGACGCGATCTGCTTGTTCGACAGTCCGCGGGCGAGGAGCCGGAGCACCTCGACCTCTCGCGCGGTGAGACCCGCCGGCCCCTCGCGGCGGCGCGAGACGCGATGGCCCGCCGCGCCGAGCACAGCCTCGACCGCGTCGCCTTCGAGGCGCCCCGCCTTGACCTCGGCACGGAGCTCCTCCGCGGCCTCTACCGCCGGCCGGGCAGGACGGTACGGCCGAGGCTCCCGCATCGCCTGGTAGGCATCCGCCGCCCCCAGGACCCGTGCCGGACGCGAGATCGCCGCGCCCGAGAGCCCGCGCGGATAGCCGGAGCCGTCGAGCCGCTCTCGATGCTGCACGGCGATCGCACCAAGAGGAGCGAGCGTCGGCGATGAGTGCAGCATGCGCTCGGTCAGGTAGGGGTGGAGCCGGATTCGTTCCCACTCGCCGGCGCCGAGCGGGCCTTCCTTGTCCCAGATCGCGTTCGAGACCCCCAGCCGGCCCGAGATCGTGGACGAGTCCCGCCCGCCGCAGTGTCGATACCTCGGCCGGAGCGAGCCCGGCCCGCTCAGCCGCATCCGCCGCGAGCTCCGCCACGGCCGCGGCATGGCCGAGCGTGTAGGGAGACTTCAGATCGACGAAGTTCGCGACCGCGAGCAACGCGGCGTCGATCTCCTCACCCACCAGGACGACCCCGAGCGCCGGCTCGGCGGCGATCACGGCATCCCATGTTCCGACCGAGTCCAGATCGGAGAAGAGCAGCTCCCCGTCCGCGCACACGTACCCGGCGAGGTCCGGGTCGAACTGCGTGCCCGAACGCCCCCGTGCGAGCGCCTCCGCCGCCCCGACGCCACCCATCCGTGGGCGACCTCGACGAACTCCGCAAGGCCGGCGACCCTTGCCGCGACGGGGATCTCCGCTCCCTCGAGCTCTCCGGGCCAGCCGCGCCCGTCCCACGTCTCGTAGGCGGCGCCGAGCGCGTCCCGAACCCCGGCCGAGAGGCCGAGCTGCTCCGCGAGGAGCCGCGCGAGCGCCGTGTGGCTCTCGATCATCCCGTCGAGCTCCCGGTGGCCGGACACCGCGAACTCGACCGCGACGCGAAACCGGTGCAGCGGCGGGTTGCCGGATCCGATCAGGCGCATCGCGGCCATCGCCGCCCGTGCGCTCCGGAACTCGTGGTCGTACTTCCCGGACTTCAGTGCGATGTCGTCTCCGAACCACTTCGCCTGCTCGTAGGCGTCGGCGTGGCAGCCGACGTTCACGAGCAGCGCCGTGTAGTAGACGACCGCCCGTTCGTCTTCGTCGAGCCCGATCCGCTCGGCGAGCCTCAGCGCGATCAGGCACTGCCGCAGCACGTGCTCCATCGGCTGCCCGAAGCCGAGGTCGACCCCCAGCGAGAGAGCCGCCACGAGCTCTGCCAGCCGAACCTGCCCCTGGTCGCCGTTGCCGGCCACCGGCGAAGGCTATCCCCTCGCGACGCCGCTTACCAGGCGCCGCCACCGCCGCCACCCCCGCCGCCTCCTCCCCCTCCGGAGAAGCCTCCGCCGAAGCCTCCGGAGCCGGAGGACGGCGGGGCGAGAGCCGAGCCGAAACCCGAGGCGAGGTCGCCGATCGCGAGCGAGGTCGCGCCACCGCCGAGGTTGCCTCCCGGCGAGATCCAGAAGATCGACGAGGCCTGCGCGAGCGCCTCCGGCATCGCCAGGTGCGCGGCCTGCAGCACGCGCTCGGCGATCCCGAATGTGATCCCGTACACCAGGTAGCGCTCCCAGAGCGCGAGCGTGGCGGGCGGCGCGTCCTGCAACCGCGGGAAGTCGGTGAGGTAGCGGCGGAAGGCTTCCCAGCGCTCGGCCTCCGCGGCGGCGGCCGGCGTGCAGCGCTTCCAGAGGCGCCGGTGGCCGATCGCGACCGCCACGATCACGACGTTGATCGCGGCCGAGACGCCGAGCCCGATCAGCACGACGTCACTCCAGCGGACATACACGGGGCGCCAGCGGGAGGCTGCGACGAGCCAGCAGCCGATCGCGAGCCCGATGAAGAGGAGCGCCGCCAGGGCGAGCGGCACGACCCCGCGGCCGAGGAACCAGCGGCGGCTGCTTCACCTCGCTCGCGACGTCGGATTTGAACGAGGTGAAGCGCGTGCTCATCGTCGCCCGGTGGGCGGTGATCTGCTCCCGGAAGTTGGAGAGCCGTTCCGAGCCGCTTCCGATCACGCCGTTCACGACCGCGGCGACGTCCTGCTCGTAGTTCGTCATCGCGTCGGGGGCCCCGGCCGAGATCTCGAGGTCGGACATCTCCTCCTTGCGCAGGCCGCCCCAGGTCGAGCGCTCGGTCGTGACCGGCTTCGAGGTGAAGACCCCGCGCCGGATCAGGTCGAACAACGTCGCGGTGAACTCGAACGACCCGGCCTCACCTCCCTGGCGCAGGAGCGTCGGGACGAGCGCCGGCTGGGTGTCGGTCGGCGGCTCCTGCTCGTACTCGCGGTCGTAGCCGGTCTTCGGCTCGCGGCCGAACAGCCAGTAGACGCCGAGC
Source organism: uncultured Actinomycetota bacterium (assembly GCA_963766565.1). Taxonomy (GTDB): domain Bacteria; phylum Actinomycetota; class Thermoleophilia; order Gaiellales; family Gaiellaceae; genus PALSA-600. Next base: position 895,985 of record CAVYAQ010000002.1, on the reverse strand, counting down.
ACGATCGCGAGCGCAGGAACGATCCCCAGCGCGAGCAGGTAGAGCACGTAGCGAAGCGGATGATGGAGCGCGTGCTCGACCTTCGCGTGGTCGCGCTCGAGCGAGGCTGCGCTCGCGGTCTCCTCGCCGACGATCGCCGTCAGGCCGTTGCCCGGACGCGACCTTCATCCCGGTCGTCGAGGTGAAAGCCGACCGGCGGACAAGTGCGCGGAGGGCGACGAACTGGTGCGCCGGCACGTCCTGCGCGCGCAGGAAGACCTTGTTCCCGGCGAGCCGAACGTCTCCTCGCACGTACACCGGGTTCCCCCAGGCGCGGACGATCCTCCCCGGGCGCGGTGAGGGTCGAGGTGAGCCGGTCGAGAGCGACGCCCCATTCGCTGCCCCAGACGTCGAGGTTCACGTCGACGACGTCGTGATAGGCCACCGCGATCCCGCTCAACTTGTAGCGGATCTCGAACGTCCGGTTCTCGTCGAGGGCGCTGTAGTGCCAGACGATCCTGGCCTTCCCGTCGAGGTGTGCGACTCCGTAGGTTCCCGGAGCGTCGGCGCAGCCGAGGTCGGTGCAGCCGCCGGGCCGGTAACGCTCGCCCGTTCTCGAGGCACCTGGACGCGCGAGATCTTCTCCCCAGGGCCGAGCGGGATCTCGCGATAACCACCCGAGAACGGCCCGTCGAACGAGTACTCGATGTGCTCGTCGAGGAGCAGGGCGCCGTTCGCGGCCATCTGCACCGAGACGTCCGCCTGAGGGAGCGTGTACGACTTCGCCGCGGCCGCGCCTGCCAGTGAGAGTGCCGCCGCGACGGCGGCAAGGAGGACGGCCGCGTTACGCGCTCGGCGCGTCACCGGTTGACTCCGGTGCCGGTACTGCGGAGGAGGCTGCTGCCTCAGGCGCGGGCGTGAAGCTGACCGTGGGCGCCGCGCTGTCGCCGTCGTCGATCTGGAACGAGTCGCGCCTGGAGAAGCCCAGCATCCCGGCGAACACGACCGCCGGGAACGTCTGGATGCCGTTGTTGTAGGTCAGCACCGTGTCGTTGTAGACCTGCCGCGAGATCGCGATTTTGTCCTCGGTGTCTCTCAACTGACCCTGCAGGTCGAGGAAGTTCTGATTCGCCTTCAGCTCGGGGTAGGCCTCGGCCACCGCGAAGAGCCGGCCGATCGCCTGGCCGAGGATCCCTTCGGCGGCACCTGCCTCCGCGGGGCCCTGAGCCGAGGTCGCCGCGGCCCGGGCCTGCGTCACCGAGTCGAAGGTCCCGCGCTCGTGGGCGGCGTAGCCCTGGACTGTCGCAACGAGATTCGGGACGAGGTCGTGCCGCCGCTTGAGCTGAACCTCGACCTGCGCCCACGCGTTGTCGACGCGGTTCCGTTTGCGGATCAGGCCGTTGTAGAGCCAGACGACCCACAGCCCGATCAAGACGATCAGAACGATGACGACGATGAAGAGCCACGACACGGCGCGACTCTATCGGCCTGCCGGTCAGATCGGAAGCCGTCCACCGGCGAGAGCGATGACCGCGCCCGCTGCGCCCGCGAGGAGCAACGTCAGGACCGTGCCGCGGCGCAGCGCGAAGAGCACGACCGCGGCGGCGGCGAGCACCGCGTACTGCCACGGCACCGAGAGGGCGCGAGCGAGCGGGACGGCCGCGCCGAGGATCGCCCCGACCGCGGCCGGCCCTGCTCCGCCGAGGAACGCGGCGGCGCTCCGGTTCGCCCGCAGCTGGTCGAAGCGGCTCGCGCCGAGGAGCACGAACGCGAACGACGGCGAGAAGGCAACGAGCGCGGCGAGGAGGCCGCCGCCGATCCCTGCCGCCGCATACCCGACGACCGCCACCGTCTGCACGACGGGCCCCGGGGTCACCTGACCGAGGGCCACCGCGTTCAGGAACTGGCCGGAGGTCATCCAGTGGTAGTGGCTCACCGCATCGGCCTGCATGATCGGGATGATCACGAAGCCGCCGCCGTAGGACAGTGCGCCGACCTTCAACGCAACCCAGGAGAGTGCGAGCAGGCCGCCGCTCGCCCCGGCCGCCGGCGCGAGCACGGCGAGCGCCGGGACCGAGCCGCCGCGCCGGATCACGAGCTCGACGAGCCCGCATCCGAGCAGCACGAGGACGACCCACGGCCCGAGCGTGGCGCTTGCTGCCCCGCCCGCGCCGAGGTAGACGATCCACCGTGCCCGGCTCGCTGCCCGGCGCCGGCTCTCGGGGACGAGACTCCAACCGGCGTGGACGGCGACCACCGCGACTGCGGCTCCTGCCCCCGCGCCGGCGCCGCGAACCCACCGCGGCGGGGACCCGGCGAGAAAGAGCGCAGCCAGCGCGAGGATCACGATCAGCCCCGGAAGGATGAAACAGAGCCCTCCGACAAACGCCCCGGGCCGGCCGCGAACGCGCCAGGCGCAGAAGATCGCGAGTTGGGTCGAGGCAGGCCCCGGCAGGAGGTTGCAGGCAGCGATTGCGTCCTCGAACTCCTGCGGCTCGATCCATTTGCGCCGCTCCACGCAAAGCTGCCTCAGGAGCGAGATGTGCGCCGGCGGACCGCCGAAGCCGATGCAGCCGATCCGGCCCCACTCGAGCGCGACCGTCCCAAGGCCAGGCCGGACGGTCACGGGTCGAACATACCAATCGACCCGGCAGGACGATGTAGCGTGACCAGAATGCGTGCGCTGGTGAAAGCCGAGGCCGCCGAAGGGCTCTCACTCGAGGACGTCCCCGAGCCCGAGCTCGGGATCAACGACGTCCTGATCCGGGTGCACAAGACGGGGATCTGCGGCACCGACCTCCACATCTTCGAATGGGACGACTGGGCCGCGAAGACGATCCCTGTGCCGATGGTGGTCGGCCATGAGTTTGCGGGCGAGGTCGTCGCGTTCGGCTCGAACGTGAGTGATTTCGCGGTCGGCGACCTCGTCAGCGGCGAGGGTCATGTCGTCTGCGGCCGCTGCCGAAACTGCATGGCCGGCCGGCGGCACCTCTGCGCGCACTCGATCGGGCTCGGCGTCAACCGCCCCGGCGCCTTTGCCGAGCTCGTCGCGCTCCCGATGACGAACATCTGGCACCACTGGCCGGGGATCGACGAGGACGTCGCGGCGATCTTCGATCCATTCGGAAACGCCGTCCACACGGCGCTCTCGTTCGCCGTGCTCGGCGAGGACGTGCTCGTGACGGGTGCCGGCCCGATCGGCTGCATGGCTGTAGCGGTAGCCCGGCACGCGGGGGCTCGGCACATCGTCGTCACCGACCTCAATCCCTACCGCCTCGAGCTGGCGGGCCGCATGGGCGCGACGCTCGCCGTCGATCCGAGCAAGCGCGACCTCGCCGACGTGCAGGCGGAGCTCGGGATGACCGAGGGCTTCGACGTCGGCCTCGAGATGTCCGGCAGCCCCGAGGCGCTCCGCACGATGCTCGCGAGCATGGCCCACGGTGGCAGGATCGCCCTGCTCGGGATTCCCTCGGAGCCGATCACGCTCGACCTGAATCCGCTGATCTTCAACATGCTGACGGTGAAGGGCATCTACGGCCGGGAGATGTACGAGACCTGGTACCAGATGAGCGTGATGATCGAGTCAGGCCTCGACATCAGCCCGGTGATCACGCACCGCTTCTCCTACCGAGACTTCGAGGAGGCCTTCGCCGTGGCCCGGTCGAGGCAGTCGGGCAAGGTCATCCTCGATTGGTCCGCCGCCTAGATGTACGGGAACCTCCGTCACGAGCTGACCGAGACCCTCGCCGGCCTGCGCGACGCCGGCACGTACAAGTCCGAGCTCGTGATCACGACGCCGCAGGGCGCGCACGTCGAGGTCGAAGGGCGCGGGGAGCTGCTGAACCTCTGCGCGAACAACTACCTCGGGCTCGCGAACCATCCAGCGGTCGTCGACGCCGCTCGCGACGCACTCGACCGGTGGGGCTACGGGATGGCGTCGGTGAGGTTCATCTGCGGCACGCAGGAGCTCCATCGCGAGCTCGAGAACCGGCTCTCCGCATTCCTCGGAACCGAGGGCACGATCCTCTTCTCCTCGTGCTTCGACGCGAACGGCGGCCTCTTCGAGGCGCTGCTCACCGACGAGGACGCCGTGATCTCCGACGCTCTGAACCACGCCTCGATCATCGACGGGATCCGCCTGTGCAAGGCGCAACGGCTGCGCTACGCGAACGGCGACATGGACGAGCTCGAGGCGCGGCTCGTCGAGGCGAAGGGCGCGCGGCGACGGCTGATTGCAACCGACGGCGTCTTCTCGATGGACGGCTACCTCGCCCACCTCGACACGATCTGCGACCTCGCAGACCGTCACGACGCCCTGGTGATGGTCGACGACTCGCACGCCGTGGGCTTCGTCGGGCCCGGCGGCCGCGGCACGCCCGAGCATCACGGCGTGATCGACCGGATCGACATCCTCACCGGCACGCTCGGCAAGGCCGTGGGCGGTGCAAGCGGCGGCTATGTCTCGGGCCGGCGCGAGATCGTCGAGCTTCTCCGCCAGCGCGCGCGGCCCTACCTCTTCTCGAACAGCCTCGCTCCACCGGTCATCGCGGCGAGCCTCGCGGCACTCGAGCTGATCGAGGGCTCACACGAGCTCCGCGACCGCCTGCGCGAGAACACCGGGCATTTCCGGAACCGCATGGCCGCGCTCGACTTCGAGATCCTGCGCGGCGAGCACCCGATCGTGCCGGTGATGATCGGCGACGAGCTCACCGCCGCCCGCTTCGCCGACAAGCTCGCAGAGCTCGGGATCTACGCGGTCAGCTTCTCGTTCCCGGTCGTCCCCCGCGGGACGGCGCGGATCCGGACGCAGATGTCGGCCGCACACACGATCGCCGACCTCGACTTCGCGGTCGACGGGTTCGTGGAGGCGCGCGAGTCGGTTCCGCTTCACCGCGGTCTTACCGAAAGCTAACCGCGGCCTCCGTGGCCTCCCAGCGATAGTTTGCAGATGAAGGCGTTGCTCGTCGTGGCGGCAGGGCTGCTCGCAGCCACCGCCGTCGGGGGCGCCCAGGGCGTCACGAAGCCGGGCCGCACGAGAACCGAAGGAGCGCAGATCGTGGCGCTGTCTGTCACCGGCCGTTCCGTCACCTATGCGGTCGCCGACAATGCCTCGAAGAGCGACTGCGCGCACGCCTACGTCTGGCACACCGCCGGCGGGGCAACCGGCAAGTGGCGCTTCGGCAAGCCGACGAACGAGCCGTGCGTCGAAGGCCCGAGCACCGGCGACGGGATCTCCGCCGTCGCGATGTCGGCAGAGCGCTCGCTCTGGATTCAGTACGCCGGCGGCAACCTGCGCGACTGGCAGCTGTTCACGGCGACGCGCACGAAGACGAAGCCGAGACAGCTCGCGTTCGTCGAACAGGACGTCGACCTGCCCTCGCCGATCGTCGTGGGTCAGGGGATGCAGGCGGGCGTCCCCTACGCGGTCGATGCGAACCTGACCTTCCTCGGCGACAACGGCGCCGCAATCTTCAAGTGGGCTGCACCCGCTCCGGTGAGGCTTCTAGCCTCGGGCCTCGGGCCGGACGGCAGCGAGGTCGCCGCGTTCCTCTCGAACGGGGTGCTCGACCTGCTCTCGCGTTCGGGCCGGGTCGTGCAGAGCTACACGTACTCGCCCGGCGAGCTCACTGCGCTCTACCTGGCTCCGGCGGGCGTCGTCGTCCAGGACGGATCGTCCGTGCAGATCCGGAAAGGCGCCGCCGCCCACACGTTCCACTTGCCCGCGAATGGACGGATGACCGGCTACGGCGAGGGCGAGATCTTCTACTCGCTCGCCGGCGGGATCCACGCGCTGAAGACCTCGAGCGGCATCGACTCGCTGCTCGTTCCGGCCGCTCCGGGCAAGACCACGATCGCGGCCTACGCTACGGCAGGCGGATTCGCGTGGGCCCGCGGCAACACGATCGACTGGGACTGCGCCGCCTGCGTGAACCTCGCCGCGTAGCGACCTTTCGCTCGCTGAACCTACGGGCGGAGGACGAGCTCGACCGCGGTGCCACGACCGGGCGTGGACTTCAACGTGAACGCGCCGTCGATCGCAGCCGCCCGCTGGCGCATGTTCGCGAGCCCCTGCGCCGCTGCGTCGGTACCCGGCACGAAGCCGGTGCCGTCATCGCGGATCGTCACGAGCCGTTCGGTGCCGCGCAGTGCAATCCCGACCCAGGCACGCCGCGCATGAGCATGACGGCGCACGTTCGCGAGCCCCTCCTGAACGATGCGGAACACCTCGATCTGCTCATCCGGGGCGAGGTCGACCTCGCCGTCGATCTCGAGCTCCACCTCGAGCATCCCGTCGGCGGTGAGAAAGTCGACATAGCGTCTGAGCGCGGCATCGAACGGGGCGCGCCCGGCGGCTGACGAGAGCGCGAGAACGGCAAAGCGCGCCTCGGTCTGCGCTGCCTGAACGGCGTCGCGGAGCTTCGGCATCGTCTCCTTGACGTTCGCGCCCGCCTCGATCATCGCCGCGTGTGTCGAGATCGCGAACAGATACTGCGAGAGCCCGTCGTGGATCTCGCGCGCCACCCGGCCGCGTTCCTCGGCCACCGCGCGGCCGAGCTCCGAGGCCAGGATCGCCCTGCAGACGCCGATCACGAGCACGACGTAGGCGAAGAGCCGCAGGAAGTCGCCCTGGGTGACGTACCGCACCGCCGCCACGGGCTCGAAGAGCAGATCGATCGAAGCGAACAGCGTCAACGTCGCGCCGAGCGCGAGCCACCGGTCGAGGTCCTCGCCGCGCCGCCTGAAGCGGTCGGCGAACCCGACGACGGCGCCCAGGTTCAGGAGTGCCGTCAGGGCGAGCGCGACGCCCCGCGCCTGCCGCGAGTCGTCGAGGTCGTGGAGCCCGAACCGCTGCGTCAGCCACCAGATCGCGAACAGCCCCACCGCGACCGCGAAGAACGCCTCGACGAGATCTGTCCCAATCCGCTCGACCCCTCCGCGCCCGAACGGCGCGCAGGCGATGACCGCCCATCCGGCGAGCACTCCTCCGAGGCAGCCCCACGGCTCCACGCCGTTCTCTGTCCGCTCCACCACCGCAGGCCACACGGCGAACACGATCCACGAGAGCGAGATGAGCGTGAAGCCGCAGCTCAGCAGCAGGTCGAACCGCCGCTGCTCGACGGTGAATCGGATCGCGGTCAGGAGCGCGAGCAGCCCCGCGCCCACCGCGTAGAGCGAGGTGAGCACGACCCTCAACTGCGGCAGGTCGTACGGCACCCGCAGGCTCGGCTTCGTCAGGAACAGCGCCAGCGCGGCGCCGAGCAGCGAGACGAGCACCACCTCGCCCGAGAGGAACGTCTCGAAGGAATCTCTGCGTGCGCCATGGCGCATTGATCCGGGTATCGGCACAATCGGCGGCTGTCATGACTACGCGCGTACTGATCGCCGACGACCACCCGCTGACACGGGAGGCACTCGCGGGCCTGCTCACCGCGAACGGCTTCGAGGTCGTGGCGCTCGCCGAAGGCGGAGCCGAGGCGATCGTCCTCGCGGGCGAGTTTCGGCCCGACCTCGTCGTCCTCGACCTGACGATGCCCGAGGTGGACGGCCTCACCGCTCTCCCGAAGGTGCGGGAGGCGGCCCCCGAGACTGCGGTCGTCGTCCTGACCGCGGCCGAGGACGACGCGAACCTGCTCACCGCGATCCGCCTCGGCGCCGCCGGCTACCTGTTGAAGAACGAGCCGCCCGAGCGGATCGTCGAGTTCCTGCAGGGGGTGGCCAACGGCGAGGCCGCGCTCTCGGGAGCGGTCGCGCGCCGGCTGCTCGACCAGGTGCGCGAGGGGGGCCTCCAGCACGGCGTCGTCCCCGAGTCGATCGCCGAGCGGCTCTCGGCGCGCGAGCTCGAGGTGCTGCTCCTGCTCGACCAGCACCTCGGCACCGACGAGATCGCGGAGCGCCTGTTCATCTCCGAGCACACGGTCCGCTCGCACGTGAAGAACCTGCTCGCGAAGCTCGGCGTCTCCTCCCGGCGCGAGGCGCTCGAAAAGCTCGCGGAAGCCCGCGGCTGACCGGCCGCGGCGATTCGCCGCCTCCGTTTGGCGTTTTCAGGCATGCCGGTCGGAGCCGAGGGCGAGGCCGTTTCGTCACACATTTGTTCCAGTACCTGTCCCCGCTTTTCCGCCTGCTGGTTGCGGCAATTCGGGCCTCCGGCTCCGGCGTTTCAGGCGTTACCTGACCCCGGGCTCGACGCCTCGCGGCCGCGCCCCGCCGAGCGCTGCAAGTCCCTGGTCGAATCCTGCGAGGGCCGCGCCGACGAGGTCGGGCAGTGTGTCGAGGTTGTACCCGCCCTCGAGCACGGCGGCGACGCGCGGCGCAAGCGCCGAGGCCCGCCGCGCCAACTCCTCGAAGCTCCCCGTCGACAGCTCGAGCTGGGCGAGCGGATCGTCTCGATGCGCGTCGAACCCGGCCGAGACGAGCAGCAGCTCGGGCTCGAACGCCCCGATCGCGCGCTCGGCCTTCGCGAACGCCTCGAGATAGCCCTCGTCTCCGGTGCCGGCTGCGAGCGGCAGGTTCAGGAACGTCTCGCCCTGCTCGCCCGGCCCGCCCGATCCCGGATAGAACGGCCACTGGTGCAGTGAGACGAAGAGGATCGTCGCGTCGTCGCCGAGGATCGCCTGTGTCCCGTTCCCGTGGTGAACGTCCCAGTCGAGGATCGCGACACGCCCGACTCCGAGCTCGGCCTGCGCCCACCGTGCCGCAATCGCCGCCGAGTCGAAGATGCAGAACCCCATAGCCCGTCCAGGCTCGGCGTGGTGCCCGGGGGGCCGGGCGAGCGCGAACCCACCGAGCCGCACCGCCTCGATCGCCGCACCTGCAGCGAGCAGGGCGGCGGCGTAGGTCGTCGTGGTGCAGATCGTGTCCGCGTCGAGCCAACCCGGCGCCGAGCGGATTCGCTCGAGGAGTGCGCTCGTGTGACACCGGAGCACGTCCTCCTCGGTCGCCGGGGCGCATTCGACGTATGGGAACCGCTCGTGCAGCACCTCGACGCGGGCCTGCGACTCCGGGTGCCCGCCGGTCGGGTGTAGTCGAACGAAATCGGGGTGACTGACGAGCTCCACTGTCAGGCGCGCTCGGCGATGCGCCGTGCCAGTCCGTTCACGCCGAGCTCGCGCGCAAACGCCTCGGCGCGCGCCCAGTCGGGTGGCGTCTCAGCAAGCTCGGGAAGCGGTGCGGCCGCATCCATCGTCGCGATCCGACGGTAGAGACGCAGGTCGTCTGCGAGCGACTCGAACTTCCCGGCCTCGAGCGCCGCCTCGAGTGTCCCGAACGCGCCGAGCACCTTGGCCGCCGTCTTCGCCCCGATCCCGGGCGCGCCCGGGATCCGGTCCGACGAGTCTCCCCGCAGTGCGATGAAGTCCGGCACCTGCCCCGGATCGACCCCGTAGCGCGCCCGCACCTCGGCCGGCCCGATCCGGGCGAGCTCGCTCACCCCCTTCACGGGCTGCAGCACGGTGACCCGATCGGAGACGAGCTGAAACGCGTCACGGTCGGAGGTCGCAACGAGCACCGGCCCCTCCCAGCCGGCAGCCGCAGCCGCGAGGAAGTCGTCGGCCTCGAACCCTGCCGCCTTCGCCGCCAGGAAGCCGAACGACTCGACGAGTGCGGGCAACACCAAGAGCTGCTCCACGATCGAGTCCTCGAACACGCGCCCGGTCTGGTACTCCGGCAGCGCCTCGTTGCGGTAGGTTGGCGTGTCGAGCGTGTCCCAGCCGACGGCGACGGAGACGGGTCGCTCGGACTCCCACAGCCGCAGCAAGAAGTTGCCGAAGCCGACGAGCGCATTCGCGGGGCGGCCGCCCTCCCCGCGGATCGATTTGGGCAATGCGTGGTAAGCGCGGTGGGCCAGCGAGTCACCGTCGATCGCCAGCAATACGCCCGACTGGGAAGGACTTGTCACAACCGGCGAGTATCGCGTACCCCGACAACCCGGCTACAGTGGCGCCGCAGAAATGGCTCAAACCCTAAAAACAACCAAACCCGGAAAACCGACTGGCCGCCGCCTGGTCATCGTCGAGTCCCCGGCGAAGGCCAAGACGATCGCCGGCTATCTCGGCAAGGACTACATGGTCGAGTCGTCGATCGGGCACATCCGCGACCTCCCGCACAACGCCACCGAGGTTCCCGCAGACCAAAAGCAGGAGCCGTGGGCGCGCCTCGGCGTGAACGTCGACCACGAGTTCGAGCCGCTCTACGTCGTCGACCCGAAGAAGAAATCGGTCGTCAGCGACCTGAAGGCGAAGCTCAAGAACGCCGACGAGCTCCTGCTCGCGACAGACGAGGACCGCGAAGGTGAAGCGATCGCCTGGCATCTCGTCGAGGTCCTCCAGCCGAAGGTTCCGGTCAGGCGGATGGTGTTCCACGAGATCACGAAGCCGGCAATCGAGCGCGCGCTCGGCGAGACCCGCGAGATCGACGACCGTCTCGTGGACGCGCAGGAGACCCGACGGATCCTCGACCGCCTCTACGGCTACGAGGTCTCTCCGGTCCTCTGGCGAAAGGTGATGAAGGGCCTCTCCGCAGGCCGCGTCCAGTCGGTTGCGACGCGTCTCGTGGTCGAGCGCGAGCGCGAGCGGATCGAGTTCCGCGCCGCCGAGTACTGGGACATCGTCGGCACGTTCGTGCCCGGCGCGTTCGACGCTCGGCTCACTGCCGTCGACGGCCAACGGGTCGCACAGGGCCGGGACTTCGCCCGCAACGGGACGCTCCAGACCGAGGGCGCGGTGCAACTCGACGAGGAAGCGGTGCGCTCGCTCGCCGCAGCGCTCGAAGCGGTCGAGTTCGCAGTCCGCTCGGTCGAGCGCAAGCCCTACACGCGTCGTCCGGCCGCGCCGTTCATCACCTCGACGCTGCAGCAAGAAGCGAGTCGTAAGCTCCGGTTCGCGGCGCAGCACACGATGCGCGTCGCCCAGCGCCTGTACGAGAACGGCTACATCACCTACATGCGCACCGACTCGACCTCGCTCGCCGAGAGCGCGATCGTTGCGGCCCGTTCCGCGGCGACCACTCTCTACGGCGCGGACTCGATCCCGGAGGCCCCACGCCACTACAACCGGAAGGTGAAGAACGCCCAGGAGGCACACGAGGCGATCCGCCCGGCGGGCGACAGCTTCCGCTCCCCCGATGCCGTGCGGAGCGAGGTGGAACGCGAGGAGGCGGCCCTGTACGAGCTGATCTGGAAGCGGACGGTCGCCTCGCAGATGGCCGATGCCCGCGGAGAGACCGTCTCGGTCAGGGTCGGTGCGACGGCGACCGACGGCAGGGAGGCCGAGTTCGGCACGGCCGGCACGGTGATCACCTTCCGCGGGTTCATGCTCGCCTACGAAGAAGGGCGAGACGAGGCCGTCGCTTCCGACGAGGAGGAGCGCCGCCTGCCGCCGCTCGCCGAGGGCGACGTGCTCAGCGCCACCGCGCTCGAGCCCGAGTCGCACTCGACGACTCCCCCGGCCCGCTACACCGAGGCCACGCTCGTACGCGCGCTCGAGGAGCGCGGCATCGGCCGCCCGTCCACCTACGCCTCGATCCTCGGCACGATCCTCGACCGCGGCTACATCCGGAAGGTCGGCCAGGCGCTCGTGCCGACGTTCCTCGCGTTCGCGGTCACGAACCTGCTCGAGCAGCATTTCGGGCGGCTCGTGAACTACGAGTTCACCGCGCTGATGGAGGACGACCTCGACCGGATCGCCTCGGGGGACGAGAAGCGCACGGCGTGGCTACGCCGCTTCTACTTTGGCGGCAACCCCGACGACGAAGGGCTGAAGGCGCTCGTCTCCGACCTCGCCGACATCGACGCCCGGCAGATCAACACGATCGAGATCGGCAACGGGATCGAGCTCCGGGTCGGCCGTTACGGCCCCTACATCGAGCGCGACGGCGAGCGGGTCACGATCTCCAACGAGATCGCCCCCGACGAGCTCACGGTGAGCAAGGCGGAGGAGCTCCTCTCGCAGAGATCGGACGAGCGCGAGCTCGGAGTGAACCCCGAGACCGGCCGAGCGGTGTCCGTGAAGAACGGCCGCTACGGCCCCTACGTGACCGAGGAACCGGAGGACGGCGAGAAGCCGAGGACTGCGTCGCTCTTCAAGACGATGTTGCCCGAGGCGGTGACGCTCGAGGACGTCCTCCCGCTGCTCTTGCTCCCGCGCATCGTCGGGACCGATCCGGGAACCGGGGAGGAGATCGTCGTCTCGAACGGCAAGTATGGGCCGTTCGTGAAGCGCGGCTCGGACACACGCTCGCTCGAGCGTGAGGAGCTGCTCCTCACGCTCTCCCTCGACGAGGCGCTTGCCGTACTCGCCCAGCCAAAACAACACGGCCGGCGGGCCGCGCCGCCGCCGCTGAAGGAGCTCGGCCCCGACCCGGTCAGCGGCAAGCCGCTCGTCGTGAAGAACGGCCGCTTTGGCCCATATGTCACCGACGGCGAGACGAACGCGAGCCTCCGTTCGAGCGATTCGGTCGAGTCGCTGAGCTTCGAGCGCGCCGTCGAGCTGATGGCGGCGCGCCGCGAGCGCGCGCCCGCCCCGCCCAAGACCCGCAAGAAGCGCGCCTAGAAAACGCGTAGGCACTTACTTTTTCCGTACAGGTTCTCCCTGGCTACTTCGCGCAGGATCGGCGATACTGTGCGCGGGCGACCCGTGCAGCCTCTCGTGCGCTACCGTTCAGGGGGAGCGCGCGAGGTTGCCGTTCGGGCGGAACGGGGAAGAGCAAAGAAAAGAATCCACCGGTTCCCACTGGAATTCGGAGGACAAATGCCGTACGGTGCGAAGGCGGCACCTCAGGTGAAACTGACCAGTGTAGAAAGGCCAAGGGACACGTGACTCAGAACCAACTGACGGAGCTGCTGGAGACGGAGGGCGCCAAGTCGATGCTCGAGCGGGGCGAGGAGCGCGGCTGGATCGAACCGGCCGAGCTCGAGGCCTTCGCACTGGAGCACGAGCTTGTCGATGCAGATGTCGAGGACCTCACCCGCGAGCTCGAGCGCATCGGGCTCGAGGTGCGCGAGGCCAAGCCGGAGGAGAAGGCGTCGAAGACCGAGGAGGTCGTGTACGAGGCCGACCAGCCTTCGGGCGCGGGCGACTCGCTTCAGCTCTTCCTGGCCGACGTGGGCCGTCACAAGCTGCTCACGGCCGCGCAGGAGGTCATCCTCGCGAAGAAGATCGAGCGTGGCGACCTGATCGCGAAGCGCCAGATGATCGAGTCGAACCTCCGCCTCGTCGTTTCGATCGCGAAGGGCTACCGCGGCCTCGGGGTCCCGTTCCTCGACCTGATCCAGGAGGGGACGCTGGGCCTGAACCGCGCCGTCGAGAAGTTCGACTGGCGCCGCGGCTACAAGTTCTCGACGTATGCGACCTGGTGGATCCGCCAGTCGGTGCAGCGCGCGGTCGCAAATCACGCGCGCACGATCCGCGTCCCCGTCCATGTCGTCGAGCGGCAGCAGAAGCTCTCGCGCGCCGCCCGGCGGCTCGAGGTCGAGCTCGGCCGTGAGCCGACGAAGGAAGAGCTCGCCGAGGCGACCGGGCTCCCGATCCAGCACGTCGACGAGGCTCTCTCGGCCGCATCGGCGTCGGTGTCGCTGAACCAGACGGTGGGCGCCGACGACGAGGGCGAGCTCGGCGATCTGTTCGCCGACCGCGAGGCCCCGGATCCGTTCGACGAGGCCGAGGAGTCGCTTCGCCGGCAGAACATCCGCAAGGCGCTCGACGCCCTCCCGGAGCGCGAGCGGCGCATCCTCGAGCTGCGCTTCGGCTTCGAGGGCGAGCCGTGGACGCTCGAGGCGATCGGCCACGAGCTCGATCTGACCCGCGAGCGCGTACGCCAGCTCGAGGGCCAGGCGCTCTCGCGGCTCGCGGCGCTGCGTGAGCTCGCCGGGCTCGCGGCGTAGCTCAGCTGGACCCTTCGGCCTACAGGGCCGTTCAGCGCAACTCGAAGTTCCGACGCAGGTACCGGTCGAACTGGGGAACGGTGAACGCGCCGCGGCCCCGGGCGGTTGTGTAGATCAGACCCTTCTCGATCAGCCGCGCGCGGGTCGGCCCGAGCTGCTCCGAGCTCCGAACGAGCACCTCGGCCACCTCGCCGGCGCTCTGCTCGCCGGGGCCGAGCTCGGCCATGGCGCGCAGGTAGCGGAGCTCGAGCTCGGTCGTGCGCTCGGTGCGGACCCGGAAGAACGACTCGTCGAGCTTCTGCTCGACGACGCGCTTTGCCTCCTCCGCGACGAGCTCGCTGATCGGGACGCCCTCCGGCGCAAGGTCCCACACGATCTTCCCGTACTCCTGCAGGAAGTAGGGATAGCCCTCGGTGTAGGCGACCATGAGGTCGATCGCGGCCGGCTCGAAGCTGACCCCGAGGTCGGCGGCGGGCTCGGCGAGGGCGACCTCGGCCTGTGGGGCCGAGAGCCGGCCGATGCGAGGGAACTTGAACAGACGCTCGGCGTAGGACTTCGCATCCCCCGCGAGCCGCGGTAGCTGCGGCAGGCCCGCCCCGACGAGCGTTACGGGAAGCTGCCGCTGCACCGTACGGTGGAGCCCCGCGATCAGCGCCTCGAACTCACGGCTCTGGAGGAACTGCACCTCGTCGATCAGAAAGGCAACGCCGGTCTCGCGCTCCTGCGCCGCCTCGCCGAGCGCAACGAGCAGGTCGGTCAGGTCCTCGCTCAGGTCGCCGGTGTCGGCGAGCCCCTCGACCGGGTCGGCATCGATCCCGGCGGTCACCGAGCCGTCAGACGAGACGGTGAGCGAAAACGACTTGAGGACGGAAGCCGCACGGCGCATCCGCTCCCCCCAAGTCGCCTTCGGTGCGAGTTGGAAGAGCGCGCGGCGTACCAGGTTCCCCATGCGCGGCCCGAACTCCTGATGCTTCGTGATCTCGGTCGGCACCACGACCCAGCCGCTCGCCCGTGCTCGTCCCTCGAACGCACCCAGCAGCACCGTCTTCCCGACCCCGCGCAGCCCGGTGATCAGCATCGACTGCTCGGTCCGGCCGTTCCGGAGCCTGTCGAGCAGGATCTCGAACCCCTCGAGCTCCGCGTCGCGTCCGACGAGAGCGGGCGGCCGAGCACCCGCGTTCGGCGTGTACGGGTTCTTCCGCGGGTCCACATCACGAGCTTATCACTCTTATCACTTACTGATAAGTGGCCGGACGAGCGGAGGTCGTGAGCCTCTTACCCACACCGGATAAGAACGGATAAGCGTGGTAAGACACCCGCTGGGAGCATGCGGCGTGTTCTCGAGGTCACGTTGGCTCCTCGTCTGGTCCCGTATCCTCTGCCGGATCGACGCCGCGAGCCGCCCGCAGCTCTGCCCCGACGGCCCGCTCGCGGGCTCGCTCGTCAGCGTGGAGCCGCTCGAGGAACGCCACCGCGAGGGCCTGCGCGAGGCGTCCGCCGAGGATCCGGAGATCTTCCGCTACATGGCCTACCCGGGTGACTTCGACCGTTGGTTCGACGAGGCGCTCACGGCCCCCGACGAGGTCGCGTTCGCAGTGGTGGCGGCTGGCCGCGAGGCCGGCTCGACGCGATACCTCGCCTTCGAGCCCTACCACCGCCGGATCGAGATCGGCTGGACGTGGCTGCGCCCCTCGGCCTGGGGTACCGGCGCGAACGTCGAGACGAAGCTCTTGCTGTGTGAACGCGCGTTCGAGGTGTGCGGGCTGCAGCGAGTCGAGTTCAAGACCGATCGCCGCAACGAGCGCACGCGCGGGGCGCTACTGGCGCTCGGCGCGGAGTTCGAGGGGATCGCCCGGAAGCACATGATGCTGCCGAGCGGCCCCCGCGACTCGGCCTGGTACGCGCTCACCGAGGACGACTGGCCCGAAGCGAAGGCGCGGCTGCTCTGGAGGCTCGAGCTGAAGGCGTGAGGTGCGGCCTCGCGATCCCTCTGTTCGAAAGGCTGCCCGAGGCGGCGGAGCCGCCCGAGCTCACCGCCCGCTTCCGGGGGTCGATCTTTGCCCGATTGAGGGATGCGTCTCAAGCAGGTTCGGCGCCACGCCGATACCAGGCACGTGGACGCAGCGCAGCGCGAGGAGATCCTGACGAGGTACCGAGAGCACTCCCGCCGTTTTCAGACGGTGGCGGCCCGCCGGAACCCTGTCGCCGATCTGATCGAGTTCCCCCCGCGCTCCACGAGCCCCGAGCCCGAGCATCTGCCGACAGCCCGCGAGATCGAAGTCCTGCAGCTCGTCTCGCAGGGCCTCGTGAACCGCGAGATCGGCGACCGCCTCTACCTCTCGGAGGAGACGGTCAAGAGCCATGTCCGTCACCTGCTCGCAAAGTTGCAGGCCCGGTCAAGAGCCCACGCCGTCGCTGTTGGCTTCCGGCGCGGGCTCCTGACTTAGCCTCCAAGCAGGTATTTCGCCCTACACGGACAATCACCAGAAGGGTGATGTCAGGTGTGAGCGAAATGCTGATACTCAGATGGTGGAACTACCAGGCCCAAGCGCCACCCGCGAGCGTTGCGCGGGCGGCAAGACTAGCGATCTTGCGCATTATGGACTCCCCTCACATGGTTTGGGAACTGACGGCAACGGCCATCTTATGACCCTTTTGGGGGAATTGCAAGTCGTCGGGCCAGAGTCGACACGAGGCGCAGACAAATGACCACAAGGATCCTTATCGCCTATCAGGCTTGTCTCGCGGGCATCGCATTTGTGCTCTTTGCCCTCGCACTACCTTCGGGACTCGGAAGTCCCCTCGCGGTTGCTGGACTCGCGTTAGTCGCCGCAATAGCCGAGCGGGGCCGAGTGCAGCTCGACAGTAGAACCGAGGTGTCAATCTCGATTCTTCCGACCGTCTTCGCGGCAGCGGTATTCGGCCCTCTCGCCGGGATGATCGTTTCAGCCGTTTCGCTGATCGGCGACGCTCCGTTCGAACGCCTCCTCTCGGCAATCGACGGGGCGGATCGGGCGCGCACGCCCGCAATCAGGTGGGGAATATTTACGTGTAGCCGCGCCATCTACGGAGCGGCAGCTGGCTTCGCCGCCGTCGCCATGGCTCCCTTGGCACAGAACGCAACGGCTCAACTCATACTTGCGACGGTCACCGCTGCCCTCGTAGCCGAGTCGCTCGACCTGGGGTTCACCGTCATGACCCTGTGGATCCGTCGCAATCGGGCCTTGGCGTTCTTTCGGATGTGTGCACCGATGTACACGGTGTCGGTGTGTCTCTACACCCCGATCGTCGCGGCGCTCGCAATCGCCTATACGCGAGTATCTCCGTGGACCCTTCCGCTGTTCTTCATTCCCGCCTTGGCGGCCCAGCGACTCTTCGGGCTCTACCAGCGACAGCGTCAACTCACCGCACAGCTCGTTGATGCCAACACGGATCTCGAGAAGGCCAACCTGTCCTTCGCGACGGCGCTTGTGACAACCCTTGACGCGAGAGATAGATATACGGCGGGTCATTCAGCCGCAGTCGCCATCTATGCGCGCGACATCGCCGTGCGCATGGGGCTTCCCGACAAGGAGTCGGGCAAGGCTCACCTTGCCGGTCTGGTCCACGACATCGGCAAGATTGGGCTATCGGCAGGAGTCTTGGAGAAGCCGGGCGCGCTCACGCTCGAGGAACGCCGTGAAATGCAACGCCACTCGGAGATCGGTGAACGCATTCTCAACAAGGTCGAGAGTTACTCGGAGATCGCCTCGATCGTAAGACATCATCATGAGCGAGTCGACGGTGGCGGGTATCCCGACGGTCTGAGTGATGAAGAGATACCGCTCCTGTCACGCATCATCGCGGTCGCCGATGCCTACAACGCCATGACGTCCGATCGGCCATACCGTGACGCAATGCCGAGCCGAGTGGCTCGCCTCAGGTTGGCGCAGGCAGTCGCATCTCAGTTTGACACGTCAGTGGTCGCTGCATTCGAAGCAGTCCTTGCGATGTCTACAGAGCCTTACAGGATGGCGCGTTCTGCGGAGTTCAGCTTCGAGTGGCAACACCAACTTGTCGACGAGGAAGCAAGGGCCACGGCGAGTGAATCTCAGGACGACGTCACCTCGTCACTTTCACCGATCTCGATCTCGGCATAGCGAGAAATCGCTCCGGTGCGGCTTCGCGTACCAAGCTTGTCGTAGATGTGGTGGAGATGAAGCTTGACCGTTCCGACGGAGATAAAAAGGCTGGCAGCGATTTCTAGGTTTTTTTTGCCTTGCCTGAGATGCTCCATTACTTCCATCTCACGTGGCGACAACACGTTGCCAGCGAATGCCGGACGGGCGGTTTCACCCAGCGATCTGGCCAGAGTAAATTCGTTCGCGCGCACCAAGGCTTCGCGTAACTCAACCTTATGCTGACTCACGCTCTCCATCGATGTGAGCACATGAGGAGCGGCGCGGATGACGCAAACGATGCTGTCCCAGATTCCCGCAGCCGAGGCTCTGCTCAAGAGAGCAGCCACGGCATCCTCCGTTTGTCCCCGATCCTCGCGGCACAGGAGAGCAAGAACGGCCGCGGAAAAGATTCGCGGCTCTGCGGACAGACTCGCCGCCGCCGCCCTCCTCGCGGTATCCGCAGCAGCCCCATCTTCGCCTAGGACCGCCAGAGCGAGAGCGCGTGTCGCAAGGTATTCGCCGTACATCGCCGGACTCGACGGATGTTTGAAGTCCTCAGCTGTGATGGTGAGTGCGTCCCGAGGGCGCTGCTGCGCGAGATGAACACGTGCTTGAAGGGCGCGGACGTTCATCTGAGAATGAACGTCACGACCGTGATCGAACCGCCGTTGAACGCGTCGCAGGAGAGCTTCACAACGGCCGAAGTGCCGAAGACCAAGCTCCGATGCCGCAAGTGTCCACTCCAGATGGTGCGTCGCGAACGAGAGTCCGATTTCGTTGAGATCTGCGAGAGCATCACGCAGCACGACAGCGGCCTCGTCGTACCGCGCCCCCAATAGCAGCGCGTAGCCGTGCAGGTTGCTCCACGCGCTCCGCACCCAGGGATCCGCCACCTGGGCCGCAAGCCGCGAGCCGTCACGTGTGTTGGGCTGCGTTCCGCGGAAGCGCGCTAGATTTAGTCGAGCCCCCTCAAGCCGCACCCGATCGGTGAGACGCTTGCCCGGCAACAATTCGAGCTCCTTGAAGGCGACCTCGAGGCGAGGTAATTCAAGCACTAGCGAAACACCAACCGTGCCCCATACCGCCTCATTCATTTCGTTTGCTGAAACCGCGTGCCGTTTCAGAGCCGAATACAGGTTGAGGGCCTCGGCGTAACGCACGTCCAGATGCGCCGCGCGCGCCGCGACAAGATAACCACGGGCCTTAAGTGGATGGCGATCCGCCAACGCCTCAGCGGCCGCGTTGGCAAGCGCGCTTGCATCCGCTAGGCGGCCGGCGACGAGGTTGGTCTCAGCTGCAATTAGATCGATGACGGCCTGCGAGACATCCCCGTTAGCCTCGGCGTATGTCCCGAACCGGATGATGGTTGCAATGCGTCCGGTCTCAATCAGTTCTACGTACGACGTGGTGATCAATTGCTCGAGACGATCGTTCATTCCAAGCTCGCAAATGAGCGCGAACGCGTGATCGTAGAACCCTCGGCTCAGCGCGAGGTCAAACGCCTGCTCTCGAACAGCTGCCGTATCGCCGCTCTCCCCCAGCTTCGCAACGAGAAATGCCTGAGCAAGTGGATGCACGCCGACGGTTGCGTCCACCTCATATGCAAGCCCTGTCGCCGCGAGGTCGCCAGGATCGACGCCGACCAACGCAAGCACTTCACTTCGGTCGAGCGGAGGCAGGACGGCGAGCCCGGTGAGTCCGCGCTGGACCTCGGGTCGTGCCCGCTCGAAGAGTTCTTCCGCGAAATAGTCGTACAAGGTCACTGAAAGCGCCTCGTGACTTACCAGAACGTCGGACAGCTGTAGGTGCGACGCTAGCCCGATCACCGCCGGCCAGCCGCGAGCCTGTTTTCGCAACGTGGACGTGCGACGATCGGGCGGGAGCAACTGCCTGACTTCATCGTCGTCGAGCGCGAGCTCTGCCGATCCGAGCTCGACGGTCTCCAGGTAGACCCTCTGCCGAGACGTTGCCCAAACGGGCCGCGCCCGTGAGGTGATCAACAACCTGAACCGACCGCTACGCTCGATGCGAGCGATGAGCTCGTCTGAAGCAGACTTTGTCCCCAGTAACTGATAGTCGTCGATGACGATCCACTTCTCAATGGGCGCCCTGATCTGCCCGAGGATCGTGCGAGCAACCGCGCTCGCCTGCTCGGCGGACGTTCGGCCGGCTTTCAACGCCGACTCGATTCGCAGAACATCCAACTCCGCAATCGATTCAATCGCGGCAGTGAGATCACGTGCCAGCACCGGTACGTCCACGCTCGCAGGCGTCACCGTCACCCAGGCCCCTCCCACGTGCTCGAGCCACTGCCGAGCTAGCGTCGTCTTTCCGTAGCCGGCGGGAGCCACGAGGAGAATCGTTCGAGCCTCGACGGAGTCGAGGACATCGAGCAGCCGCGTGCGGCGAACGATTCGACGCTCGTAGAGGGACTTCGAACTCGATTGGCCAGCCAGAACGTTGATCGCCTGCCTCCCAACCCACCTTGGCTCCAAAGCAGAGCCCGGAAACGATCTACCCGTTTCCCCGGGAAGGCTACTCCGATTGCCTGCAAATCAATGGACGCGACGGTCCGGGGTCTCCGGCGCCCGCGGCGGCGAGCCGTCGCGGGCGCCGGGCCGTCAGTCCCCGTCGGGGTGAGCCGACTTGAGCCGCTCTGCCAGGGGGTCTTCTCCTGTGAGCAGTCGATACGCCAGCGGAATCTGCCTTCTGCGAGGCACGCCCAGTTTCAGCCGCAGCGTGTCGCAGTGGGCCTTCGCCGTCCTCGGCGAGATCCCGAGCTCGATGCCTACCTCTTCGTTCGAGCGACCGGCCGCGATCAGCTGGATGATCTCCTTCTGTCGCGGGGTAATCGTTGTTGGGTCTCTGAGGGCTTCCATTGGCAGGACGGTAAATGCCCATCGCCCGGTCGTACATTCGCCAAAGGGTGTATTCCTGCCGAAAGGAGCAGCGGGCCCGCCTCCGGCACCCGAACCGAGCCCCGCAAGTACAATGCGGCTCCACGCGCTGGTGGCGGAATTGGTAGACGCGCAAGGTTGAGGGCCTTGTGCCCCTTGGGGCGTGGAGGTTCAAGTCCTCTCCAGCGCATTGCGACCGACGGGGGAGCACTCGCTCCCCCGCTTCGTCTCAGACGATCGGGACGAGCTCGCGCTCGAGCGTCTCGCGCTCCGGCTCGAGCCACGGCGGCAGCGAGAGGATCTGGCCGAGGCGCGTCGGGGTCTCGTCGATCAGGAAGCCGGGGCCGTCGGTTGCGATCTCGAGCAGGAGCGCATCGGGCATCCGAAAGTAGATCGAGCGGAAGTACTTTCGCTCCTGCTGCGCGGTCGGGCGCAGGCCGAGCTCCGAGAGCCGCTCGCGCCAGGCCTCCTGCTCGGCGTCGTCGGTGGCGCGCCAGGCGATGTGATGGGTGATCCCCGCGCCGATCAGTGCCGTCTCCTCGACCGGCGGCGCGAACGTGAGCGGCGCGCCCTCGTCGACGAGCCCGCCGTAGAGATCCGGGTTCCCGATCGCGACCACGTCGTGCAGGCCCGCGCGCGTGCCGGGTACGAGCCGCAGGCGCAGGCCGTCGGGGTCCTCGACCTCCCGTTCGGACGACACCGCCGGGGAGACGAGCCCGATCGACTCGAGCGTCCCGCGCCCGAGACGGCCGCGCTCGGCCCGCGGCCATTCGAAGAACGTGATCAGGCTGCCCGGCGACCCCGTCTCGTCGCCGAAATACAGGTGGTAACTGTGCGGATCGTCGAAGTTGACGGTCTTCTTCACGAGCGTGAAGCCGAGCTCGTCCCGGTAGAAGTCGGTCGTGCGCTGCGCATCGCTGCACACGCACGTCACGTGGTGAAGCCTCGCGAGAGCCACGACGCCTACGCGAGCAGGCGGTATAGCACGATGGTGTTCGTGAAGAACAGCACCGCCACGACCGTGGTCACGCGGGTCAGGTTGCGCTCCACGATGTGGGTGCCGCCCTGCGACGAGGGCGTGAAGCCCATTCCGCCGAAGCCGGCGTCGCGCCCCGAGTGCATCAGGATCAGCGTGACGAGCGCCGCCGACAGCAGGACATGGAGCACCGCGAAGAAGCCGAGAACCATGCCCGAAGGGTAGCTCAGACGGCTGCCGCGAGCACGGCCGGGACGAGCTCGTCGGCGATGCGGTCCTTCATCAGGTAGCCGCAGGCGCCGGCCGCCTCGGCCCTCGCGACGTCATCGGGATCCGCGGAGCCGCTCAGAACCACGATCCGACGTCCCGGATCGTCGGCGAGCATCGCCCCGATCGCGCCGAACCCGTCGACGCCCGGCATGCTCAGGTCGATCAGGGCCACGTCGGGGTCGAGCTCACGGGCCGTCGCCACGGCCGTCGTCCCGTCGAGGGCGCGGCCGACCACCTCGATCCGGCCGTCCGTCGCGAGGATCAACTCGAGCGCCTCGACGAACAACCGCTCGTCGTCCACCACCAGAACCCTCACCGGCATCGGCGCATCATCCAACTATCGTTGGCGCCGTGGGAGACGACCTGCGCGAACGAGTCCGAAATGCGCTCCTCACAGGCGACAACCGCCTGAAACAGGGCGTCGCGCCGGCCAAGGTGCGCGAGAGCTACGAGCTCGCTCTCGCCCTCTCACGCGAGGCGGGGATCGAGGAACGGATCCGGCCGCTCGTCGAGATCAGGCTCGCCGATCTCGCGAAGCTCGAAGCAGGATCTCCTCCACCCGCTCCGCCTGAAGCCTGACGTCGTGAGCCGCGGCGGCCTCGCGGGCGGCCTCGTTGGGCGAAGGGAACGCCGCCGCGGCCTCGAGCGCCAGAGCGAGCCCGCGTTCGTCGAGCGGGTCGACGAGGAGCCCCGCGTCGGGCGTCACGAACTCGGGCGGGCCGCCGATGCGCGTGGCGACCACGGTCTTCCCGGCGGCCATCGCCTCGAGGATCGCCTGCCCGAACGGCTCGAGCAGCGCCGGGGCGCAAAGCACGTCGGCCGCGGCGAGGTAGGCGGGCACGGCCTCGTGCGGGACGCGGCCTGTGACGGTGATCCGCGCGCGCCCTTCGAGCCGGGGGCGCAGCGGGCCGTCGCCGACGAAGACGAGGCTGCCGCGGCCGAGGCTCGCGAACGCGTCGGCCAGGCGCAACGCGTTCTTCCGGTCGGTCAGGCTGCCGACCGCAACGAACGCCGGGCGCTCCGCCGTCACCGGCTCGCCGGTGGGGGCGAAGCGGGTGAGGTCGACTCCCGAATCGACGACCTCGGTCTTCCCCCGTGCCGCGGGAAGTCGCAGCTCGAGCTCCCGGCGTAG
Source organism: uncultured Actinomycetota bacterium (assembly GCA_963766565.1). Lineage (GTDB taxonomy): Bacteria > Actinomycetota > Thermoleophilia > Gaiellales > Gaiellaceae > PALSA-600. The sequence goes on along the minus strand of CAVYAQ010000002.1, from coordinate 872,695 downwards.
ATAGTCGGAGACGGCGATGACGGTGCTCGCACGCTCGACCACACGCCTCGTGAGCCGCGCGACTCCCGGCACCGCGCCGATGTTGCGAACATCGCGCCCGTGCGCGGTGACGACGAGCGGCGCGTCAACCGACGAGGCGATCAGGCCCGACGGGACGAGGAAGTGCGCCCACACGACGTCCGGCCGCGGCGCCGCCGCGACCTTGCGCCGCAGCTCGAGGTACCGCTTCTTCCCGCCGGCACGCCGGTCGAGCACGGCCAGGTCGATCTCGTGGCCCCGCTCCCGGAGGGCCAGCTCGAGCTGGCGCACGAACACGCCGAGATCGGGGTCGGCCGGCCCGGGGTACATCTGCGAGACGAGGAGGATCCGCAACGGCTCGCTCAGAACTTCAGCACGCCGAGCCCGAGCGCGAAGACGATCGCCCCGATCAGGACGGTGCCGAAGGGCATCTCGGCTGGGGCTGCCGAGCCGCCGCGATATCCGCTCGCTCGCTGCGACATCCCGCCCCCGCCCGACAGCGCGCCGAAGATGATGATCACGATCCCGCCGATGAAGAAGGCGTAGGCGACCGACTGCTGCACCCCCTTGTTCTCGACGAGGGAATACACGACGCCGCCCCCGAGGAGCACGGCGGCGCACAGGCCGAGGATTCTGGCCGGACGCTTCAGGAACGGGACAACACGCTTCATCTCGCGTCGTAGGCGCCCCAGAGCTCCCGGAGCACGCCGCAGACCTCGCCCACCGTGCACTGCGCCGCAAGCGCGGCGCGGATCGGCGGCAGCATGTTCGCGGTTCCGGCCGCAGCCTCCCGCACCGCGGCGAGCGCGGCGCCGGCGGCCTCGGGATCGCGCTCGGCCCGCACCCGCCGCGTTCGCTCGACCTGCCGCCGCTCCACGGCCGGGTCGAGTCGATGGAGCTCGATCCGCTGCTCGCCCGACTCCACGAACGCGTTGACGCCAACGATCGTCCTCGTGCCGGCCTCGACCGCCGCCGTCCACTCGAACGCCGAAGCCTCGATCTCGCCCTGCACCCAGCGCGCCTCGATCGCCGCCACCGCCCCGCCGAGCTCGTCGATCCGCTCGATCAGCTCGAGCGCCCGTGCCTCGAGCTCACCGGTGAGTGCCTCGACGAAGTAGGAGCCGCCGAACGGATCGGCCGTGTTCGTGAGGCCGATCTCGTGCGCCAGCACCTGCTGGGTACGGAGCGCGAGCGTGGCCGCGCGCTCACTCGGCAGCGCGAGCGCCTCGTCGAACGAGTTCGTGTGCAGCGACTGCGCCCCGCCGCAGACGGCCGAGAGCGCCTGGATCGCGACGCGCACGACGTTCGACTCGGGCTGTTGCGCGGTCAGGGTCGAGCCGCCGGTCTGGGCGTGGAAGCGCAGCGCGAGCGCCCGCGGGTTCGTCACCCCGAAGCGCTCGGCCATCAACGTCGCCCAAAGGCGCCTCGCAGCCCTGAACTTCGCCACCTCCTGGAAGAAGTCGTTGTGCGCGTTGAAGAAGAACGAGAGCCGCTCGCCGAACGCGTCCGGCGCGAGCCCGGCGGCGACCGCCGCCTCGCAGTAGGCGATCCCGTTCGCGAGCGTGAACGCCAGCTCCTGCACGGCGGTCGAGCCGGCCTCGCGGATGTGGTACCCGGAGATCGAGATCGTGTTCCACGAGGGGATGCGCTCGGCACAGTAGGCGAAGAGATCGGTCGTGAGCCGCATCGAGGGCCGCGGCGGGAAGATGTAGTTCCCTCGGGCGACGTACTCCTTGAGGATGTCGTTCTGTACCGTCCCCTTGAGCGCCTCCGGATCGACGCCCTGGCGCTCGGCGACGAGCTCGTAGAGGAGCAGCAGGATCGCCGCGGGTGCGTTGATCGTCATCGAGGTCGAGACCTGGTCGAGCGGGATTCCGGCAAGGAGGATCTCCATGTCGGCCAGCGAGTCGATCGCGACACCGGTCCGGCCGACCTCGCCCTCTGCCCGTGGGTCGTCGGAGTCGAGGCCGAGCTGGGTCGGGAGATCGAAGGCAACCGAGAGCCCCGCCTGCCCCTGCTCGAGCAGGTAGCGGTAGCGGGCGTTCGACTCCTCGGCCGAGGCGAAGCCCGCGTACTGGCGGATCGTCCACGGCCGGCCGCGGTACATGTCCCGGTAGATGCCGCGGGTGAACGGCGGGGTGCCTGGATCCTCGACCTCGGCGGGCGCGTCTTCCGGCCTGTAGACCGGCTTCACCTCGATTCCGGACTCCGTCAGGCGCTGATCGGTCGTCGCCACGAGCGGTAGGCTACTCGGGTGCGTGTGACGGTGAGGCTCTTCGCCGGACTGCGCGAGCGGGCCGGATGGTCGACGCGCGAGATCGAGGCGGACCATGTCGGTGAGGTGTGGGGAAAGCTCGACCTCGGCGAGGAGCCCGAGGGGCTGCTGTACGCCGTGAACAAGGAATATGCGCCGGTCGACCGGGCACTCGCCGACGGCGACCTCGTCGCACTCATCCCGCCGGTCTCGGGAGGCGCGTTCGTCCTCACCGAGGAGCCGGTCTCGCTCGAAGCCGTCGTACGCGAGGTGGCGACCGAGGAGGCCGGGGCGATCGCCACGTTCTCCGGCACAGCGCGGCGGCACTCACGCGGCCGGGTCGTCTCCTACCTCGACTACGAGGGCTACGAGGGGATGGCCGAGGAGATGATGGAGAAGCTCGCCGCCGCCCTCCAGGAGCGCTACGACCTCCACGCGGTCGCGATCCACCATCGCATCGGCCGGGTCGAGCTGGGAGAGCCGTCCGTCGTGATCGCCGTCAGCGCCTCGCACCGCGCCGACGCGCTCGCCGCGTGCAAGGACGCGATCGACATCCTGAAGACTGACGTCCCGTTGTGGAAGAAAGAGGTCTACGACGGCGGCGAGGAGTGGATCGGCCGGGGCTCTTGAGCGCGGGGTGGGGCCGCTCCGACCCCGCCGAAGCTCGTCTGCACGCAACCGTTACAACCGTAAAGAGGTCTGACCCCGCCTGCGTCCCCCGTCGCCGCATCGCCGGCCGGCACGGCGATCCTGGCAGCGCAAATGCGCTCCGTTGAGGCAAACCGAGCCGTGACGAAGGCGTTACAACTGTAAAGGGGTCTGGCACCGGCTTCGTCCTGAGCTCGTCCCTGGGCCCCCGTCCGCCCGGCGCGCCGGTACAACTTCGGACGGATGGAGCCGCACCGCGACCGCGAGTACGAGCCGGTCCAGCCTCGCGGCACCGACTGGCGCGCGGCGCTTCGCAGGCTCGGCGCCCCCCTCATCGTCCTGTTCGGGCTCCTCGTGAAGCTCGGCTCGTTCGCCAAGTTCGGGTTCGTCCTCGTCGCATTCGGCGGCTACGCGCTGATCTGGGGCTGGCGCTTCGGGCTCGGTGTCGTCCTGCTGATCTTCGTCCACGAGATGGGGCACTGGCTCGAGGCGCGGCGCGAGGGCCTCCATCCGTCCTGGCCGGTCTTCATCCCGTTCCTCGGCGCCTACGTCAGGCACACCCGCGGGAATCCGTGGCAGACATCGCGAGTCGCGATCGCCGGGCCGATCCTCGGCGGTGTCGCGGCGCTCGCGTGTTACCTCGTCGGCCGCGCCCAGGGCTCGAGCCTGCTGATCGCCCTTGCCTACTTCGGCTTCGTGATCAACCTCTTCAACCTGCTTCCAATCGGGATCCTCGACGGCGGGTCGGTGTGGCGCTCGACACGCTGGCTGTGGCTCGGCGGCGGGCGCAACAAGGCAATCGTCTCGGGAGCTCTCTTTGCAGGCACCGCAGCGATGCTGCTCCTCGGCGCCTACGCGGCATACCTCCCTCAGCACCGCTTGTAGATGGACGATCGCGCGCTGCTCGACTCGAACGAGGTCGCAGGAGCGGGCGCCCTCGAGCGGATCCACGACGAGTTCGACCGCGGCTTCGCGCTCGTCGCGCAGATCGACCGGCCCGCGGTGTCCGTCTTCGGGTCGGCGCGGATCCACGAGGACGACCCCGCCTACGCGTCGGCCCGTGCGATCGGCGGCGAGTTCGCCCGCAGGGGCTGGGCCGTGATCACCGGCGGCGGCCCGGGCGTGATGGAGGCCGCGAACCGCGGCGCCCGGGAGGCCGGCGGGCTCTCGGTCGGCCTCGGGATCGAGCTCCCGCACGAGCAGGGGATCAACCCGTACGTCGATCTCTCCTACACCTTCGAGCACTTCTATGCCCGCAAGGTCTGCTTCGTGAAGCCGTCGGAGGGCTTCGTAGTGCTTCCGGGGGGCTTCGGCACGCTCGACGAGACGTTCGAGGCGCTGACGCTGATCCAGACCGGGAAGGCCGCGCCCTTCCCCGTTGTCCTCTTCGGCTCATCCTTCTGGGACGGCCTGCTCGACTGGATCCGTGCCACACTCGTCGGCGTGGGCACGGTCGCCGCACGCGACCTCGGGCTCCTTCAGTTGACCGACGACCCGGGCGCCGCGGCCGAGATCGTGATCAACGCCTACCGCGTCAAGCCCTGAGGCCGAGCCGGCGCCCGAGCAGAGCGAAGCCGGCAAGAAACGCGATCGCCTCCGCCGCCGCGCGCTCGATCCCTTCGAGCACCGAGCTCTCGGCGTTCGCCGCCCCGATCAAGCTCACGACGCAGATCCCGGCTCCGAGCAGCCCGGCAGCGAGCCACGGCCGACCGAGAACGGCGCTCGTCCTCGACCCCAGCCAGCCCGGCAGATCGCCGACGAGACCCTCGGCAGGCGCGCCCCCATCGGGCGTGAGCTCGTATGCAGTCGAGAGGGCGGTGCGCGCGGCAGCGAGCCCCGCGAGCGGCACCGCGGACGAAACGAGCGCGACGGCGTCCCACCACGCTGGCATCGTCCCCCACATGATGGCCGTGTTGGCGAGCAGGGCTCCGGATGTGAGCCCGGCGGCGACGATCGCCACTCTCATCCGGCCCTGGATGAGGCGAAGCTCTGCGGCCGCCGCCTCCTTCCGCTGCCTGATCCTGAGTGTCCGAGCGATCCCGAGCACGCCTGCGACGAACGCGAACTGGCAGGACACGAGGATCACGACTCCGCAGAGCGCAACGAAGACACCGCAGACGCCGTTCAGATTCGGCCAACCACCCGCGGCGACATGGGCCCGTGAGGTTGCGACAAGGCCGAGACCGGCGAGGGCCAGTGCACAGAACGAGATCCACGCGGCGCGGCGGGTTCGCGGAGCGCGAAGCTCGGCGGCGAAGCTCTCCGCCACCTCGCGCGGCGCACCGAGCCGCGACTCGGACGACGGATCCGACGCGAGGTGGTCGGCGAGCTCGAGCTCGATCCGGGACCTCGTGCGGCCTCGGATGCCGGCGCGGCCGAGCTCGGTGTGAAGCTCGGCGAGCCAGGTCACGCGAAAACTCCCTCGACCGCAACGACAAATCGGCGCCATTCGCCCTCCCGCTCGGCGAGGGCAGTGCGCCCCCTTCGTGTGAGGGTGTAGACGCGGCGCCGCCGACCGGAAGCCGCCGACCAGGAGCTCTCGAGCAGACCGTCGGCCTCGAGCCGGTGGAGCACGGGGTAGACCGTCCCCTCCGGCAGGGCGAACTCGCCGCCGCTGCGCCGCTTCAGCTCCTCGATGACGGCATAGCCATGAGCGGGCTCGCGCAGCGTCGAGAGGACGAGCGCGTCCAGATGCCCCTTGAGCGTCTCTGCCCGCACCACCCGAGCCTATACCTAGCAACGCTAGGTGTCAATCGGTCAGGTCGTCGATCGAGGCGCGGGCGCGTTCGTGAACCGCGCGGCGGCGCACCTCGGGATCCATCGGCGTGCCGTTCCCCTCCGGCGTCACGGGCTCATCCGGCGCAGCCTCCTCGCCGGCGGGCACGGTCTTGCTCTCGGCGAGCTTCGCGCGCAGCTCTTCGGCCGGATCCGACCCCGTGGCGGCTGGAAGCTCGGCAAGCTCGCCCCGATGTCGCCGACGGCCCCAAAGCGCTCCGAGCCCGAGCGCTCCTACGACGGCCATCACTGCGCGCTTCACGGAGCCGATCCTATAGGCCTCGCTGCTACACTGGCGCAACTTCTCGCCACGTCCGTCGCGCCGCCAACCCGATGCGGCGCCAAGGAGACGGGGCCGATTCAGTCCATGGGAAGACTCCAGAAAGGCTTCGGGACATTGTGAACGAATACGAAATCTTGCTCATGCTCGATCCCGAGCTCGCTGAAGAGCGCGGCGAGGAGATCATCGCCCGGATCAGAACCAGCGTCGAGGGCGACGGCGGCAAGTGGGACGGCCACGAGCCGTGGGGCCGGCGCAAGCTCGCCTACGAGATCGATCACAAGCCGGACGGCGTCTACCACCTGCTCCTCTTCACCGCCGCTCCGGCCACGCTCGCGGAGATCTCGCGCGTGCTGAAGATCACCGACGGCGTCATGCGGCATCTCGCCGTCCGGCGCGTCAAGGGCGGCCATACGAAGGCGCCGGCGGCGATTGCGGCAGTGTCCGCTCGCGCCGATGACGCCGACGGGGCAGCGGAGTAGCCTGGGCTCTTCACCCCAGGAAGGAGCGAAGAAGAAATGGCAGCGAACATCAACCGTGTCGTACTCGTGGGCAATCTGACCCGCGACCCGGAGCTCCGCCACACGACGAGCGGCACCGCCGTATGCAACCTCCGACTCGCCGTGAACTCGCGCCGCAAGGACGGCGCCTCCGGCGAATGGATCGACAAGCCGAACTACTTCGACATCGCCGTCTTCGGCAACCAAGCCGAGAGCTGCTCGCAGTACCTCTCGAAAGGCCGGCCGGTCGCGATCGACGGACGGCTCGACTGGCAGGAGTGGGAGGCCCAGGACGGGACCAAGCGCCAGAAGGTGGAGATCATCGCCGAGTCGGTGCAGTTCCTCGGTGGGCGCGACGGCGGGGCCGGCGAGAGCAGCAGCGGCGGCGGCAACCAGTTCGTCCCGGCGGCCGTGGGCGGCGGCTCGGACGCAGATTTCAGCGGTTCGCCCGCAGACGACGACATCCCGTTCTGACGTAGGAGGCTTACGTGGCAGGAAAGAACAACGACGGACGCAGCAGGAAGCGCCTGCCGCCCCTGACCGGGGGCCGGCGCAAGTCGTGCTTCTTCTGCAAGTCGAAGGTCGACGACATCGACTACAAGAACGTGGGCGAGCTTCGCCGCTATATCTCCGAGAAGGGCAAGATCCGCTCGCGGCGGATCAGCGGCGCGTGCCGCCGTCATCAGCGGCAGGTCGCGGTTGCGGTGAAGCGGGCCCGCGAGATGGCGCTCCTGCCGTACGTCGCAGAGGGCCGCGACGACCGTGAGGGCGGCGGGGGCCGTCGCGATCGCGGCGACCGCGGGGAGCGGTAGCGACGATGCAGATCGTCTTGCGTGAGGACGTCGAGAGCCTCGGGCTCCGCGGCGAGGTCGTGAACGTCGCGCGCGGCTATGCGCGCAACTACCTGCTGCCGCGCGGGATGGCCGAGCTCGCGACCCCGGGGCTCGTGAAGGAGCTCGAGCGGCGCGATGGGCTTCGCGCGCGCCACGAAGCCCAGACGAGCGACGAGGCCCAGTCGATCGCCGCCCGGCTCGAGGCAGCAGAGCTCCGGTTCGACGTCAAGGCCGGCCCCTCCGGTTCGCTCTTCGGATCGGTCACCGCGACGAACGTCGTCGACAAGCTCTGGGACGACCTGAAGATCCGGATCGACCGCCGCAAGCTCGACGTCGGGACGATCAAGCGGATCGGCCGCTACACGATCCCCGTGGCGGTTTTCGGCGACGTCACGGCCGAGCTCAGACTGCTCGTCGCCCCCGAGGGCGGGGAGCTTCCGCCCGAGGAGGAGCTCGCTGCGGCCGAGGCGGCGGAGGCCGAGGGCGCCGCTGCGGAAAGCGCGGCAGTCGAGGAGATCCCGGCCGACGAGCCCGAGGCGCAGGAAGTGCCCGAGGCCGCGGTGCAGCCCGAGCTCGCGGCTGCAGCCCGAGCTCGGCGGGCGGACACCCCGGAACCGGAAGCCGCAGTAGGCCCGGCCGCCGACGAAGACAACGCGCCGGCCGAGTAGCCGGCCGGATTCGCCCACAGCCGTAGCTTCCCCGGACCCGCCACGCAGAGCGGGTCGACGGGTGTTTGTCCACAGCTCTGTGGAGATTCCCGCTCCCGGTTGTCCACACCATCGTCCACGGGATGTGGATTGTGAACGGAACTTCCCGCTGCGAGCGGCCATTTCGTCCACCGTGCCGTCCGCTCGATCTGCGAACATATGTTCTGTCATGCCTGCAGATCGTACTCTTTGCCTACCTCCACAGGCCTCTTTCCACACCGTTGCGCGTTCGGGCTGCGACCGATTCACTAGGCCCTAATGGCCTCGTCCTTCACAGGGTCGTCTTTTACTGGCGGCTCAGCTATGGCCATGCCGCGAAACGACTCCGCTCGTAACGGCATGACCGCGGCCATGGCCCCGCTTCCCCCCCAGAACCTGGAGGCAGAGGAGTTCGTGCTCGGAGCGATGATGCTCTCCCCGAACGCGATCGAGGCGGTGAGCGAGATCATCGACGCCGGCGACTTCTACCGCGAATCGCACGCGAAGATCTACCGGGTCGCGCTGGAGCTCTTCCAGCATGGCCATGCCGTCGACGCGATCACGGTCGCCGACAAGCTCGATGAGGGCGGCGAACTCGCGGAGATCGGCGGGCCCGAGCGGATCAGGGAGATCGCGACGCTCGTGCCGGCAACCTCCAACGCTGCCCACCACGCGAGGATCGTGCGCGAGATGGCCACGCTGCGCGGCCTGACGGTCGTCGGCGAGGGCATCCAGCAACTCGGCTGGGAGCGCCCGGGCCCTGCTCCCGAGCTCGTCGACCGTGCCGAGCAGATGGTCTTCGACCTCGCCCAGCACCGGATCCGCGGCAGCTTCGAGCACATCGAGGTTCTCGTGCGCGAGAGCTTCGAGCAGATCACCGCGATGTACGAGGCCGGTGAGGAGATGACCGGCACTCCCACGGGCTTCCGCGACATCGACAACCTCACCTCCGGCCTCCAGCCGGGCAACCTGGTCGTCGTTGCGGGCCGCCCGAGTATGGGCAAATCGGCGTTCGCGCTCGGCTGCGCCGCCAACCTCGCGCTCCAGAAGAACATCCCGGTCGCGATCTTCACACTCGAGATGTCGAAGACCGAGGTTGCCCACCGGCTGCTCTGCGCCGAGGGGAAGGTCGAGCTCCAGAAGCTCCGCACCGGCCGGCTGACCCCCGAGGACTGGCCCCGGCTCGTCAAGGCGTGCGACGCCCTCACGAAGGCGCCGATCTATGTCGACGACACGAGGCTCACCTCGATGCTCGAGATCCGCGGCAAGGCGCGCCGTCTCAAGGCCCGCGAGCCGAACCTCGGGATGATCATGGTCGACTACATCCAGCTCATGAGCTCCGGGATGAACATCGAGAACCGCGTCCAGGAGGTCTCCCAGATCTCGCGGTCGCTGAAGGTGCTCGCCGGCGATCTCGAAGTCCCCGTCGTCGCGCTTTCCCAGCTCTCGCGCGCGGTCGAGAGCCGCACCGACAAGCGGCCGCTGCTCTCCGACCTCAGAGACTCGGGGAGCATCGAGCAGGATGCCGACCTCGTGATGTTCCTCTACCGGGACGAGTACTACAACGACCAGTCCGAGGATCAAGGCCTCGCCGAAGTGATCCTGGCCAAGCACCGCAACGGGCCGATCGGCACCGAAAAGCTCGCGTTCCTCAAGCGCTTCGCCAAGTTCTCCGACCTCGCCGCCAGGCACGACTCGCGGGCGGCGGCATGACGAGGAAGAACCATGAGCCGCACTGACAACACCGTCTGGATCGCCCCGGGCGCGATCCAGTTCTCGTGCCTGTGCGAACGGTGCCTCGAGAGTTCCCGCGGCCGGGGTGCACCGTTCCTCGAGGCGGTGCGGCTCGCGTCGGTTCGGGGTGAGCTCGCACTCGACGCCGATGTCGCCTTCGTCAACTGCCACTTCGGCCACGAGGTGGTCGTCCGCCGCGTCGCCCGCCCGCCCGCGCTCGCTCACCGACCCGACGAACGCCAGCTCAGTCTCGCGTGAGGTCGCTCGGTTGAAGAGGTTCCTGCGTTGAAGAGGTTTCTCGCGAGACCGTGAGCGTCGATCGCCAGCATGTCTGGGTCGGTCCCGAGGCGACGAGCTTCGAGGTCTCCTGCGAGGCATGCGTGGCGCGGCGCGGCGGGTGGGCCGACACGTACGCGTGGTCTCTCTCGGTCGACTCGACGGTGATCGAGGGAACGCTCCGCCGCGATGCCGATGTCGGCTTCACGACGTGCCGGCGCGGACACCGGATCGTCGTCCGCCGCGTCGGGCGTGAGCCCGCAAGACTGCACTGAGCGCGAGCTGCCGCGGCTGCGCTGGTCTCAGCCCGGGCGGGTAGCCGGCCCGCTGACGGCCGCGCTCAGGCAGACTTCGGGCCGTGCCAGCGACCGTTGTCGTCGGCGCACAGTGGGGCGACGAGGGCAAGGGCAAGATCGTCGACCTGCTTGCGCAGCAAGCTGATGTGGTCTGCCGTTACCAGGGCGGGCCCAACGCAGGGCACACGATCGTCGTCGGGGACGAGACGTTCAAGATCCGCGCGACGCCGAGCGGGGTGATCTCTGGGAAGGTCTCGGTGATCGGCGGCGGCTGTGTCGTCGATCCGGAGGTGCTGATCGCAGAGCTCGACGGCCTCGAATCGCGCGGAATCGACACGTCGGTCGTGGTGCTCTCCGGGAACGCGCATCTGATCATGCCGTGGCACATCGCGATCGACCAGGCCTCCGAGCGCCGGCTCGGCAAGCTCCAGATCGGCACGACCCGCCGCGGTATCGGCCCCTGTTATGCCGACAAGGCCTCGCGGATCGGGATCCGGGTGCAGGACGTGCTCGATCCGAAGATCCTCCGCCAGAAGATCGAGGTCGCGCTCGCCGAGAAGAACGTCTGGCTCGAGCGCGTCTACGAGGTCGAGGGCTTCGACCTCGACGAGGTCGCGACCCGCTACGAGGGCTATGCGAAACGGCTCCGCCCGATCGTCGGCGACGCCTCGCTGCTCGTGTCGGAGGCGCTCGACGCCGGCAAGGACGTGCTGTTCGAGGGCGCGCAGGCGACCCTGCTCGATCTCGACCACGGCACCTATCCGTTCGTCACCTCGTCGAACCCGATCGCCTCCGGCGCCGCCACCGGGATCGGAATCGGGCCCACGCGCATCGACCGCGTCCTCGGCGTCGCCAAGGCCTACGTCACCCGAGTCGGCGAGGGCCCGTTCCCGTCGGAGATCGAGGGGCCCGACCAGGAGCGCCTGCGCGACCTGGGCGGCGAGTTCGGCACAGTCACCGGCCGCGTCCGCCGCTGCGGCTGGCTCGACCTCGTCGCCCTCCGCTATGCCGTCCGCGTCAACGGGATCACCTCCCTGGCCCTGACGAAGCTCGACGTCCTCTCTGACTTTGCCGAGCTCCCCGTCTGCGTGCGCTACCGCCAGCGCGACGGCTCCGAGACCCCGAACTTCCCGGCGCACCAGAGCGACTTCCACCACGCCAGCCCGATCTGGGAGCTCATGCCCGGCTGGCAGCAGCCCCTTGCGGGCGCCGGCAGCCGAGACGAGCTCCCAGAGGCCGCCCGCAGCTATGTCGAGTTCGTCGAACGCGAGCTCAAGGTTCCGGTGGAGCTCGTCGGCGTCGGCGCCGGCCGCGAACACGTTCTGGCGTAAACGCCCTGGCCCAGGCGAGCGCAGCACCTCCTGGAAGCTCGGGCTTACTGGCACGGCGGCTCGCCGTCGCAGCCACGGGCGTCGCTCGCCGAGTGCTACGAGCCCGAGTTGTCGACAATCTGTGCGATCTCGACGAACTCGATTGTAGGCCCGACACCGTAGAGATCGGTCACCCGCTCGCGGAGTTCGTCGGAGAAGAAACCCACCGCTGCCTCCTTCGACTCCCAGACGTAGAAGTTCGTCGCACGCTGCTGTGCCTCGTCGAACGTGAAGAACTTGAACCGCAACCCCGGCATCCCCTCGAACATTACGCGGGCATTGTCGGCAACACCGATCACGCGAGAGCGATCGAAAGTGCCGTCGTACTCGAACGTGACGTTGACACCGATCACCGAATCCCTCCTGAGTGGTGGGCGAAGCTATCTGCTGCCCGGTGGGACGCGATGTTACTCCCACAACGCCAGCCGTCCGCTCGGGGAGCACCGTCAGGGTGTATTCGCGGACGCTGGCCCATGCTGGAGTCGCCACGGGGGGATCAGAAGTTCGTCGGAAGACTGGATCCGGAAAGAGGGCTACGGTCATTCGCATCGCCACAGCCCTTGTACTGCACCTTCTCGGTTTCGGTCTTCGCGAACGACCTAGCATTCACGTATGAGGTGAATCCCCGAGGCGAGACGCCTGGACGTGCCGCAGCGATGAACCTCATGCAGACCCGGTAGGCCTGACGGTAGCCGAGCTTCTCGCTCTTGGTGAGGTCAGCGAAATAGCTGTAGCTCGCTCCAGTCACGGCGTCATAGTCAAGGCGCTGACATGCGGTGCCAGAGCTAATCCTCACCAACGTGAACGATGGCTTTGATCCAGACGAGACGGGAGCGGTCATGTCCACGCAGCGGTGACCCTCCTCGGTCTCGGTTTGGACACGCCAGCGACTGAGACCCCTGGCCGAGTGCGAACCCACGCTCGTAACGTGATCAGCGCTGATCGCCTTGCCGAGGATTCCTGCGGCAGACATAGACGCCGCACTCCGGGATCTTGAACGGCTCGGATTCAGGGGCTACTTGACAAACGGCGCAGACATGGACAGCGCATCGGCTTGCTACGCGGAGATCACGCGCGCCTTCGGCTTCTCAGGGGAGGGGCAGGGGAATCCCGATGCCTTTCACGACTTCATGTCCGATGTTGAGTGGCCTCGGCGGGCCGCGATCGTCTGGACATCAGCAGGAACCCTTGCGCGAGGAGAGTGACCACGCGTGCGAACGTGACCGGGTCGGCCGTATAGATGGGTGTCTCCGCCAGTCCGACTGAGGAACTCGCGGATGCTCTCCACGTCGTCGCTCAGCTGACCGGTGTTGACCGCAGGACCGTGTTCTAAATTGAATGCGTCTGCGAGTTCGATCAACCAGTAGTTGTCCGCCGCGAGATCAACCGTGGCCAAACGTCTGAGCCGCGGCGTCGAGTAGGCGAGAAACCGCCTCGCGCAACTCCGCGAGTTCGATAGAGACCCGGTCTCCGCCCACCCCCAGGAGTCTACGGAACGTCTCTCGGGCTGGACGGCACGACCTCCAGCACGTGATCGGCGTCTTGCTGCGGCTAGCCTCGATCTCCCAGCCAAAAGCTCTGGCGTCATTTAGGAACACTGGCGCAAAGAAACGTCGTTACTCTTGAACGTCACTCGTTCGTTGGCTGCCCCGCCTGGGCAGGCTTGTTCGTCGGCTGTGGTGTCGCGGGCAACTGCTGGGTGGCAATGACATTTCCGTCCGCGTCGAGGGTGCGGATCGCCGCGGCGGTTCCCTGCGGCAAGTCCGTCGTCGAAGCGAACAGGTTGTTCTCGACCGGCGTCGAGTCGAGCACGTTGCCGTTCGCGTCGAGCGCCTGGACGGTGGCGACGCCGTCCGCCGCTACGCCCTGAAGGCGGGCGGGAGCTGGGAATGTCAGTGCCTGGACGTTTGCGGACGGGAAGTTGTCAGCGTTCAGATCGCAGCCGAAGCCTTTGCCGAACTGTCCGTCGACGCGCACCATCGCGAGGCAGAAGTTGCCGTCCGCGTTGCGCGTCGCGTAGAACGCGACACCGTTGAGCGTGCCGAGGGACTGCATCGTCCCGCCCACCTTCAGCTCCTGCATCGCATCATCCAGCTTGGTCTCGCCGGGAAGGACCGTGGCCACAGACACCGGCGTTCCGCCGTTCGAGATGCCGAGAAGGTCGCCGAGTCGGCCGGCGAACGCGGCGGCCGGGATCGCGATCGCCGCCACGAGCACGACTACGATCGCAAGACGGCGAGGCCGCACATGAATCGCCTCCGGAAGATGAAGCGCCTCGCGCGGCGGCACTGGGTTCGCCGCTGCCAGACGCTCGATCACGTCGTTGTTCATCTCGTCACTCCTTTGGGCTCTGGTTGAAAGGACGCAACGGGCGCAAGTTTCGACGCGAGCCGCGACTTCGCACGGTGATAGCGGACGCGGCACGCGACGGCCGAGCAACCGAGCACGCTCGCCGCATCGGCGAGCGACAGTCCCTCCCACGCGACAAGCCGGAGGACCTCCCGGTCCCTCTCGCTCAAGGCGTTGAACGCCACCGCTAGCTCGCCATCACCGACGGGATCGGGCGAAACGGTTAGCACCTCGTGTCCGTGCGCGACTCGCCCGCGCTTTCGTCGTTCATTCGCGAGCGTCTTCCGCGCGACGGAGTAAAGCCACGGCAACGGCTCAGCAGGAACCCGCTCGATCCTTCGCAGGCAGACAAGAAACGTGTCTGACACCACGTCGTCGACGATCGCCTCCGGAGCCCTGCGCCTCACATAGGAGCGAACCGCCTCAACGTGCTCCTGGTAGATCTTCTCGAAACGCTGCATCTCACCCCGTATATGTCGCGAGCGGCGCACGCGTTACAGATGCCTGAACCACCGGATCGCTAGACCTTCTCGTCGGGCGTCATAGCGAAACGCTCGCGCAGGCCTCGATCATCTCGCCTCGGACTCGCCCCGACCACGGGTTCGAACGAGCGCCAGCACGATGATCGACGCCGCCAGCAGGAGAAGGCCGTCGTCAAGAACCCAGCTGGCACTGAGGAGTGAGTCGACCACCACGCCAGCGAAGACGAAGACGAGCGCGACCACCAACGCGACACGGACGCGGTGCCAGTGAACATCGCGCTGCATGACCGAATTCTAAGGGCCTATCCCGCTAGGCAGGGACCTGGGGTGAGGTAGCGAAGTCCGACCTCGTTGCTGAAATCGACGAGGGAGGCTCTGATGGGTCTTGTCTCGAGCGATGATGGTTGGCGGTTGCCGGATTGGCTGTGGGAGCGGGTCGAGCCGTTGTTGCCGGCGCCTGTGGAGCATCCGTTGGGCTGTCAGCGACCGCGGGTTCCCGACCGGGACGCGATCGACGCGGTCCTGCTGTGCTGCGGACCGGGATGCAGTGGAACGCGTTGAGTGCGACCGGGATCTGCAGCTCGTCGTCGGCGCACCGTCGCTTCCGGGAGTGGGAGCAGGCCGGGATGTTCCACGAGATCTGGCGTCAAGGGCTGCTCGACTACGACGAGCAGGCCGGGATCGACTGGGCGTGGTTGTCGTGCGACGGGGCGACCGGGAACGCGCCTCTTGGTGGCGTGGCGACGGGTCCGAATCCGACTGATAGAGCAAAAGGGGGGCGAAACGTTCGCTTCTCTGCGAGGCGCGCGGGGTCCCGATCGGGCTGGCACATGACGGCGCCAACCGCCACGACTCAAAGCTCCTAGCCCCGACACTCGACTCGATCCCGATCCTGCGGCCCGAGCCGACCGCCGAGGATCCGCAGGGCCGCTGCCTCGACGGCGGCTACGGCTACCCATGGGTCAACGAGCTCGCGCGAGGTCGCGGTCATACACCCCACGTCCGTCGCCACAGCGAGGAGATCGAGCTCAAGCGAACCACAGCCGGATGGCATGCCCGCCGCTGGGTCGTCGAGGCCTGCCACTCCTGGCGACTGTCCAAGCCTGATCCTACCTCGTCCCGTCGGGCGTCATCCGCGAACGCTGTCGCAGACGAGCGTTCTTACGCTCGAACGCGAGGCCGGAACCCGGAACAGAGCAAGTCGGCGCGTGCGATGAGACCGCCGACGAGCCCGCAGTACAGGTGCTGCTCGACGACATATGGCTCGCCGTCCTCGACGCCTTCGAATCTGTAGGTGACGTGGAGGCGGTCTCCGACCTCCTCTGTCTGTGATGCGACGAGCTCGAGTTCGGTCGAGTCGGCGAACCAGCCGGCGACCATCGCCGCAGCGGCGTTGGCCCCGGCGCGCTCCCGGAGGCCCGGCGGGACGAGCGCCCGGAACTCGACCTCCGGCGTGAAGCACGCCGCGAGCGCCGGCTCGTCCCGGGCGGCAACCGCCTCCGCGTACCGCGTCCCGATCGAAGCCGCCACGTCGTGAGTCTAGGGCTCACACGCCTCAGAGCAGTAGCCCCATGTCGAGCGAGTCCCAGAACTCGCCGTTAGCACGCCGAAACTGCTTGACCCGACGTCCTTCTTGAACGAAGCCGAACTTGCGATAGAGCGCAATCGCGGCGACGTTGTGCGGAAACACGTCGAGGACCAGCTTGTGCAGGTCTCTCTCACGCGACCACTCGATTCCCACCGCCATCAGTGCCGAGCCCACACCGCGACCTCGCCATTCGCGGGCAACTGCCATCGCGAGCTCACCGAAGCCAAACCGGTTTGCTCTGACTTGAAGAGACCCGACGATCTCGGTGTCGACGACGGCGACGAGGGTTCCCACGACCACCCAACGCGCGGCAAGGGCATCGACGTCGACCGGCGGCTCCGTCGCGATCCCGTCGCGCTCCTCGGCCACAGTCGCGACAAGGATCGCCAGCGGAAGACGGTCGTCGTCACTTGCTCTGCGGATCGAGAACCTTTCGTCGGGCATGTGCAGGTGAGATCCTCGCACTCACCGCCTCGGCCCCGTCAGCAGCCGAAGTAGGTTCAACTTCGCTGCCGGGGATAGCCTCATCGTGTGCGCGAGTGGGCTGCGGAGGTCATGGTCGACGAAGCGCTCGCGCGACGGCTGATCGGAGCTCAGTTCCCCGAGCTCGAACTCTCCTCGGTGCGCCTTATCGGGCAGGGCTGGGACGCGACGGTCTGGCTGGTCGACGAGCAGTGCGTGTTCCGGTTCCCGCGCCGTGAGGCAGTGATCCCGGGACTCCTCGGCGAGGTCTCTCTCCTGCCCCGGCTCGCCTCGCTGCTACCGCTGCCGATCCCGGTCCCGGCATACCTCGGTGAGCCGTCATCCGACTACCGCTGGCCGTTCTACGGCGCCCCGTTCATTCCCGGGCGCGAGCTGGCCGAGGCCGGACTGGACGACAACGGACGCGCTGCACTCGCGCGGCCGCTCGGCGAGTTCCTTCGGACGCTTCATTCCACAAAGCTCGACGCGGAGCTGCCGCTCGATCCGTTCAGACGGGCGGAGATGTCCCTGCGGGTGCCGAAGACGCGCGAGCGGCTGGCCGAACTGGAGAAGCTCGGTCTTTGGAAAGCACCTCGAGAAGCACATGATGTGATCGATGCGGCCGCCGACCTCGGCCCCCCGAAGGTGACGGCTCTCGTTCACGGCGACCTCCATCTCCGGCATCTGCTCGTCGACCAAGGAGGAAGCGCTGCGGCCGTGATCGACTGGATCGATCTCAGCTACAACGATCCCGGCGTCGACTTCGTCCTCTACTGGAGCGCCCTCCCTCCGGAAGGACGCATGGAGTTTCGTGACGCCTACGGGACGATCATGGATGACCAGTTGCTCCGCGCGCGCATCCTCACCCTCTTCATCTGCGGCGCGCTGGCCGTTTACGCGCATCACGAGCGGATGCCTGCACTGAAACGTGAGGCAGTTCTCGGGCTCGATCGCACGATCCGCGAGGACTGAGCCGGTGCGCACGATGCGGCGCCCGCACCGAGTCGCTCCATCGAACTCGCGCGGCGTCAGGAGCCCGGCGGCGACCAGATGAACGGCGTCGTCGTCGTAACTGCAACGAAGCCGAGGCGCCCGAGGATCGGGCGGCTGTCCGAGGAGGCGTCCACCTCGAGGTAGGGGAATCCGCCACGAACGGCGAGGTTCGCGCGGTAGGCGATCGTGGCTCGGTAGATCCCCTGACGGCGCCACGCGGGAAGGGTCGCGCCGCCCCAGAACGTGGCGAAGTCGGTGCCCTCGACGAAGCGCACCCAGCCCGCGCAGACGATCGCGCCTTCGTGTTCTGCCACGACCACTGCCAGCCCGTCCGGGTAGGTCGCCAGCTCGAGCTCGAGGCTCTCGGCGAGCGAAGCGTGCGGCGAATCCCACACGGCATCCTCGAACGCGGCGATCCGGTCGAAATCGGCGCGAGCGGTCACCTGCCGAAGACTCACCCCCTGGGGTAGACGGGGGTCGGCCGCGATCTCGGCTGACGGGGCAATCACGACTGTTTCCAGCTCTTCAGGGACGAAACCCGCCTGCCGGAGCCGGTGCGCGAGGTCGCCCGGCCTGTCGTGACCGTGGAGCTTCCATTCGAAACGCTCGTTCCGTTCTCCGAAGAAGCGCACCTGACGTGCGATCAGGTAGTCGAGCTCGGGCCCGTCGAGCCCGTCGAGGTCGCGGTACATGATGAAGCCGCCGCTCTTCCAGCCCACGACACGGAGGAGCGGGCCGTCCCACTCCATCCGCACTCCCGGTTCGAGCTGCGCCGGGACCCGCGCGCGAAGCTGGCCGTCGTACGCGGCGAGCAACTCGACAATGTCGGGTGCGGATGCCGGCGGCGGCTCTGTCACGCGCCGATCATAGGCTCACGGGGCGCTAGGGTTCGCAACGATGACCGCCGATCATCACAGCGAGTATCTCGCGCGCGCGGTCGCGGCGCTCACGCCGAAAGGACGCAAGCGCGTGGATCGGCTGCTCGACCAGCTCCTCGAAGCGGCCGGAGGACGGCCGGAGATCGTCCGCTTCGGACAGGCACTGAAGGATGAAGCGGATACCGGCTCGACGAACCCGGAGGCCGAGGCGCTCACGGGGCAGATGCTGAGCGGCGAGGAGCTCGACCGGCTGCTCTCCGGCTTCATGCAGATCCGCGACGGGGAGCAGCTCGACGACGTCGGCGACTGGGCGAACGCGGTGATCGCGCTACTCGAGGACGAGCTCCGGCGGCCCGGGAGGCCCGGCGACGGTTCCTGAAGCGCCGCTCGAGCAGACGGAGGCCGGGCTGGTACCCGCCGGCCTCGGCTGGTTCGTCCTGAACGCCCGCGACGCGCGCTGGATCTCCCGGGACGGTCGTGGCATGAACGTGCCGCTCACCGGCTGGACAGAGCACGAGGCCGAAACCTACTTCCCGCAGCTCGGCGTCGCGATCATCGTGCTCGAGCCGGGCGAGCCGATCGGGATGTACCACCGGGAGGCCGACCAGGAGGGCTTCCTGATTCTCGAGGGCGAGGCGCTGCTCATCGTCGAAGGCGAAGAGCGCCCACTCGGGCGCTGGGATTTCGTCCACTGCCCGCCGCACACCGAGCACATGATCCTGGGCGCTGGCGAGCACCGCTGCACCGTCCTCGCCATGGGTGCGCGCCAGCATCAAGCCGGCGAGAACTGGGGCGCCTACACCGTGAACGCAGTCGCGCTCCGCCACGGTGTCGGCGTCAGTGAGAAGACGAGCGACCCGGCCGTGGCCTATGCGCGTTTTCGTAAGTCCGAGGCGATGCCTTACCGGGACGGGTTACTTCCAGACTAGGGAATCCGGCGGCGACGACCGACGTGCAGCGTCGCGCTCCAGTGGCGGAGCACCGTCGGGTTCGCGCGGCGGCCGATCCGCTCCTGGATCTCCGCGTAGAGGAGCGCTCGTTTCGACGGCTCCATCGCCAGATGCCCCGAGAACGTCCCGAGAAGTGCGATGTACTCGTCCACCGTGTAGCGGGTCTCCCACAGGCAGCGGCGCACTTCAACCTGATCGAAGAGGCCGGTCGCCTCGAGCTCAGGAGCGTGGTCTGGCATCAGATCCGGTGCAGGCGGCGGCCACTCCCCGGTCCAATGCTCGCCGATCGAGTCGTACACGTCCTGGATCTCTGTGAAGAACGGGTCGAAGCCGGGCGGGAAGGCGTGCACCGCGTCCCAGAACGCAAGGTGCCCACCCGGCCGCAGCAGCTCGTGTGCCTTCCGGTAGCCGACGGAGGGATCGACCCAGTGCCAGGCGTTTGCCGCGAACACGAGCTCGTATCGCTCGGGCCCGGGAACCCACTCCTCGAACGCTGCCACGCGGACCTCGACCTGGAGGCCGGCCAGGTTCGCGCGCGCCTGCGCTGCAAGCCGCGGTCCGAGCTCGATGCAGACGATCCGATAGCCACGCTCGGCCAGCGGGCGTGTCGCCTTGCCCGTCGCGCAGCCGATCTCGAGGAGGCTGGCCGGGGGCTCGAGGCTGCAGAGCTCGATCAGAGCGTCGAAGAGCGCAGGAGGGTAGGACGGTCGCGCGGTCTCGTAGGTGTCGGCGGCAGCGTCGAAGCTCGCGTGGAGATCGGTCATTCCTCGTCGCGCGGCCGCTTCACCTCGAGCAGCGCGCGCATGTCCTTGTCCGAGAGTTTCGCCATCTGTCGGTTTCTGTGACCCATCCGTCGGTCTCACGACGACGTGCAACCGGGCGCGACACGCTGTCAAACACGCCAGACGGAGCGTAGGACAAACACAGGCGATGGGCCACGGCAACACAGGTCGGCGAAGCCTGTTGCGGCTGTTGGCCAGTGGATCGGGGACGACAACGAGCTCGGGGAGCCCGGAAGTAGACTCGGCGCCCGTGAACGTCCTGCTCATCGGCTCGGGCGCGCGCGAGCACGCCCTGGCGTGGCGGCTCGCCGCGAGCTCGTCGCTGACCCGCCTCCATGCTGCGCCGGGCAACCCCGGGATCGCCGCGCTCGGCGACTGCCACCCGGTCCGCGCCGACGACTTCGAGGGGCTCGTCGAGCTCGGCCGGGCGCTCGAGATCGACCTGGTCGTGGTCGGGCCGGAGGCACCGCTCGTGGCCGGGGTCGCCGACGAGCTCCGGCGGGGAGGGATGGCCGTGTTCGGCCCGGGCGCCGAGGCGGCGCAGATCGAGGGATCGAAACGGTTCGCCAAGGACGTGATGGCCCGGGCAGGTGTGCCGGTCGCGGACGACATGCCGATCGCGGTCGCGCCGTGCGTGATCAAGGCCGACGGACTTGCAGCCGGGAAGGGAGTCTTCGTCTGCCGGACGCAGGAAGAGGTCGAGGCCGGACTGCAAGCCGCCGCCGCGCTCGGCGGGAAAGTCGTGATCGAGGAACTGCTCGAGGGGCGCGAGGTCTCGCTCTTCGCGATCTGCGACGGAATCCGGGCGATTCCGCTCGGAGCGGCGCAGGACTACAAGCGAGCCCGGAACGGCAACGAGGGACCGAATACCGGAGGGATGGGGGCGATATCGCCCATCCCGCTCGACGACGACCCGGCCGAGGTCGTGGCCAGGATCCATCAGCCGGTGGTCGACGAGCTCGCCCGCCGGGGGACGCCGTTCGTCGGATGTCTGTTCGCAGGCCTGATGCTCACTACAGACGGCATCCGGGTGCTCGAGTTCAACGCCCGTTTCGGGGATCCCGAGACGCAGGTGCTGATCCCCCGCCTCGAAGGAGATCTGCTCGCGGCCCTGGCGGCGGCGGCCCGGGGCGGCGCCGAGCCGGGGATCCTTCGCCCGGGCGCCGACGCCGCGGTGACGGTGGTACTGACGGGCCCCGACTACCCGGCGCGCAGCGACTACACAGGCGCAGCAATCTCGGGGATCGAGGAGGCCGAGAGCACGGGCGCGCTCGTCTTTCACGGGGGAACGGCGATGCGCGACAACACGCTCGTCACGAACGGTGGGCGGATTCTCTCGGTGACGGCGCTCGGGCCCGACATCGCTTCTGCGCGGCAGCGCGCATACGAAGGAGTCGAAAAGATCGGCTTCGAAGGCGCCCGCCACCGAACCGACATCGCTGCTGTCGCTCCGTCTAAGATCGGCGCGGTGAGCGGCCCCCTCGTCGGCATCCTCGTGGGCTCCGAATCCGACCGAGAACGGATGAAAGCGGCGCTCGACGAGCTCGACGTGCGCGGGATCGCATGGGAGTTCGAGGTTCGCTCGGCCCACCGGACGCCCGACGCGGTCGCCGAGTACGCGAAGACCGCAGCCGACCGCGGGATCCGGGTCCTGATCTGCGGGGCAGGCCTCGCCGCAGCGCTGCCCGGAGTGGTGGCGGCGCACACCGAGCTGCCGGTGATCGGCGTCCCGTTGCGCTCGTCGATGAGCGTCCTCGACGGGCTCGATGCGCTGCTCTCGATCGTGCAGATGCCGCCCGGGGTTCCGGTCGCGACGGTCGGCGTCGACAATGCGAAGAACGCGGCCGTGCTCGCGGCACGGATCCTGGCCCTGCTGAAGTAGGGCGGCAATGCCCTCGGAGGGCGTCTCTAGACTGTCGTCGTGATCGCCCGCTACTCCCGGCCCGAGATGACGAGGATCTGGTCGGAGGAGGGCAAGCTCGCACGGTGGCTCGAAGTCGAGCTTGCCGCGCTCGAAGGATGGGCCGAGACTGGCGCGATTCCGGCGGAGGACGTGGCGGCGATCCGCGCTTCGGCAAAGACGCCGACCGTCGACCGCGTCGCCGAGATCGAGCGCGTCACCGATCACGACACCGCGGCCTTCGTCGATGCCGTCACCGAGCAGCTCGGGCCCGAAGGCCGCTGGCTGCACCACGGGCTCACCTCCTCGGACGTGGTCGACACCGCGCTTTCGCTCCAGATCCAGGATGCCGGCCGACTCCTGCTCGCCGGGCTGGAGCGGGCGCTCGAGGTCGTGATCCGCCGGGCCGAGGAGCACCGTGGCTCGGTCTGCATCGGCCGGACGCATGGGATCCATGCCGAGCCGACGACGTTCGGCTGGAAGCTCGCCGGCTGGGCGTTCGAGCTCGATCGCGACCGCGCGCGGCTCGTGCGGGCCCTCGAGTCGAATCGGGTGGGACAGCTCTCGGGCACCGTCGGCAGCTACGGCCCGCTCGATCCCGAGGTCGAGCGGATCGCGTGCGAACGACTCGGGCTCGAGCCCGACCCGCTCTCGACGCAGGTGATCGGGCGCGACCGCCACGCGGAGCTGCTTTCGACGCTCGCGCTCGTCGCGACCTCGCTCGACCGGTTCGCAACGGAGATCCGCCACCTCGCCCGCACGGAGGTGCGCGAGGTCGAGGAGCCGTTCGCAGCAGGGATGAAGGGCTCCTCGGCGATGCCCCACAAGCGGAACCCGAAGGTCGCGGAGCGGATCTGCGGGCTCGCGCGTGTCGTGCGGGCTACGTCGGTCGTCGGGCTCGAGAACGTCGTGCTGTGGCACGAGCGCGACATCTCGCAATCCTCGGCCGAGCGGATCGTCGTTCCCGACGCCTTCCTCGCACTCGACTACATGCTCGATCGCTTCATCTGGATCGTCGACGGCCTCGTCGTCTACCCGGAGCGGATGCTCCGGAATCTCTCCGCCTCGCACGGCCTCGTCTTCTCGCATTCGCTCCTACTCGCGCTCGTCGATGCCGGCCTGCCGCGCGACGAGGCCTACCGGCTCGTACAGCGGAACGCGATGAAGTCGTGGGACGAGGAGCTCGACTTCCGTACGCTCGCGGCCGCGGATACCGAGATCTCCACCAGGCTCGATTCCGCGGCCCTCGACCGAGTTTTCGACCTCGCCGCCGCCGTCAAGCACGCGGACGTCGTCTTCGAAAGGCTGCGAACCCTGACCCGAAAGGAGGACCCCGTCAATGTCTGAAGCCCTCAGCCACGTTGCAAGCGGAAAGGTCCGTGAGCTCTATGCGCTCGACGAGGAGCGCCTCCTGCTCGTCGCGAGCGACCGGATCTCGACGTTCGACGTCGTGCTGCCCACCGAGATTCCCGACAAGGGCCGCGTGCTCACCGGGCTCTCCGGGTTCTGGTTCGCACAGACCGCCGGGATCGTCCCGAACCACCTGCTGGCGCTCGGGGACGACGGCCGCTCCACCGAATGCCGCCGGCTCGAGATGCTGCCGATCGAATGCGTCGTCCGCGGCTATCTCGCGGGCTCGGGCTGGAAGGACTACCGCGCGACGGGCGAGGTGTGCGGCCACGAACTGCCGGCCGGGCTCAGTGAGTCGGACCGCCTGCCCGAGCCGATCTTCACCCCTGCGACGAAGGCCCAGTCGGGCCACGACGAGAACATCGACCGGTCGGCCGCGGTCGCACTCGTCGGGGAGGATCGCTTCGACGAGGCGGAGCGGCTGACACTCGAGCTCTACCGGTACGTCTCGGAGCGGGCACTCGACCGGGGGATCATCCTCGCGGACACGAAGCTCGAGTTCGGCGTCGACCCCGAGGGCCGGCTCGTGCTCGGCGACGAGGCGTTCACCCCGGATTCCTCACGGTTCTGGCCCGCCGACGTGTACGCAGCCCGGCGGTCCGCAACCGTCGTTCGACAAGCAGTTCGTCCGCGACTACTGCGAGACGCTCGGGTGGGGCAAGACGTACCCGGGCCCGGAGCTGCCGGCCAACGTCGTCGAGGGAACCCGTGGCCGCTACGTCGAGGCGTTCGAGCTGCTGACCGGGATCGAGTTCGCCGAATACGTGGCCGATCCCACGCTGGTCCTCGGATGAAGGCGACGGTGCTCGTCCGCCCGAAGGCAGGCATCCTCGACCCGCAGGGTCAGGCGGTCGAGAGCAGCCTCCGACACCTCGGCTTCGCCGTCGACGATGCGCGGGTCGGACGCCTGGTCGAGCTCGAGCTCGCGACGAGAGACCAGGGCGAGGCCCGTACCCAGGTCGAGCGGATGTGCGAGCAGCTCCTCGCGAACCCGCTGATCGAGAGCTATGAGATCGAGCTCCATCCGCCCGCATGAGCGCCGCCGAGCAGAACCGGCCGCTGATTGCAGTCGCCGTCTTCCCCGGCTCGAACGACGACCGCGACGCCGAGCGGGCCCTGATCGGCCTGGGGGCTGACGCACGCCGTATCTGGCACAGCGAAACCGAGCTTCCCGCGGGCACGTCAGCCGTCGTCCTCCCGGGCGGGTTCTCCTACGGCGACTACCTCCGCTGCGGCGCGATCGCCCGCTTCTCTCCGGTCATGGAACCGATCGTTCGCTTCGCCGCAGACGGCGGGTTCGTGCTCGGCATCTGCAACGGCTTCCAGATCCTCACGGAGGCCGGCCTGCTTCCGGGCGCGCTCCGCCCCAACGCGTCGCTCTCGTTCGTCTGCCGCGATGTCCGCCTCGAGGTGGCCCGCGACGACAGCCCGTTCACGACCCGCTGCAGCGAAGACCAGGCGCTGACGATCCCCGTCAAGCACGGCGACGGCTGCTGGTTCTCCGACCAGGAGACGGTCGCCGAGCTCGATGCCGCCAGCCGGCTCCTGCTCCGCTACGGGCCGGGCGAGAACCCGAACGGATCGGTCGCCGATGTCGCCGGCGTGTGCAACGAGGCCGGGAACGTGTTCGGACTGATGCCCCATCCAGAGCACGCCGTCGACCCGCTGCTCGGCTCGGCGGACGGCGCGCTCATCCTCGGCTCGCTCGTCGACGCCGCTCGATTGTCGTCTGCGGCGCCCGTCTAGAGCATCACCGCCCATGAGCCCGATCGTCGCAGCCAGAACGGGCCGTGCCTCGACTGCCGCCCGAAGGCGCTCGAGATCACCGGCCCGCAGGGTGACGGGGCCTCGCCGGGCGATCCCGTCGGTCGTGTAGGCGATCCGTACGAGCAGCTCGCCTCCCGGGGCTTCGAGCAGCTGGACGACCGTGGCGAAGCGTTTGTCCCCGATGCGCTGAGCCACCTTGGCCTCGTCGACCACAGCGGCGGTGCCCCAGGGCGTTGCGGCGGTAGCCGGCTTCTTTCGTTCGGATTTTGTTGTCATATCGGACAACATACCGGACGTTGTGTAACGCGCGTGCGACGACTTCGAGACAGAAGTGGAACGCGTCTGCTCAGGCGTCGATCGGGACGTGCCCGGGCATCGCCGCCACCCGCTCGAGCCATGCCCGGACCGCCGGGTAAGCAGCCAGGTCGAAGCCGCCCTCGGGCGCGACATGGGTGTAGGCGAAGAGCACGATGTCGGCAAGCGTCGGCCCCTCGCAGACGAAGAACCGGCGCCCTGCGATGTGCCGCTCCATCGCGTCGAGGGCCCTGTAGCCGGCAGCGCGCCGCTCCTCGAGGCGGTCTGCGAACGCCTCGGGCCGTCCGGAGAAGGCGACCCAGAACCGTACGACCGCGATCGCAGGCTCGTGGTCGTACTGCTCGAAGAACATCCACTGGAGCACCTGCGCCCGCTCGTAGCGATCGTCCGGAACGAACGCCGTCCCCTCGCCGAAGTACCAGAGAATCGCGCCCGACTCACCCAGCGAGCGGCCGTCGTCGAGCACGAGCGTCGGCACTCGGAGTGACGGGTTCAGCCCGCCGAGAACCTCCGGCCTGTTCGAGCGGTCGACGACGTCGAGCGACTCCCGCTCGTACGGAAGCCCGAGGTGCGCGAGCAGGAGCCGAACCTTGTAGCAGTTGCCCGAGACCGGGCTGTCGTAGAGCAGCACGCCGCTACCGGCTAGTCGCGTTCGATGAGCTCGATGCGGTAGTCGTCCGGGTCACGGACGAAACAGAGCAGCGAGCCGCCTTCGCGGACGGAGTACGGCGGTCGCTCCGGATGGATCCCCTCCGCCGGCGAGCCGCTCGAGCGTGGCCGCAAGATCGTCGACCCCGATCGCGATGTGGCCGTACCCGGTTCCGGGCTCGTACGTCCTCCCGTCCTGGTTGAAGGTCAACTCGAGCTCGACGCTCTCGCCGGGAGCCCCGAAGAAGTAGTTCGTCGCCTCGAGCTCGCCGTTCCGCACGATCGGAAGCTCCCGCCTGAACTCGAACCCGAGCGTCTCGTAGAAACGCCGACTCGCCTCGGGATCGGTGATCCGGTACATCGTGTGGAGGAAACGGCTCATCCCCGACAGAGGGTACGCCAAGACGCACGAGAACGCTCGCGCACCCTCCAACCGCTCCGGTAAGGAAGACCCGGATCCGGGGTCCCTTAACCCAAAGGCATAGGACAACCAAGCCCCACTGGTTCGAGGAGCCCGACTACGATAGGTTTGTTCAGCTGGTCGCCGTTCGCACACCTGACAAGAGTCTTGTCAGCCAACTAGGGGGTTCGGGGTCGTGTCTGCCACTTTGCAGGTCAAGCTTGGCGTGCTCGCGAGCGTGGCGATTGTCGTCGCGCTCTTCGTCGTTCCGATCGCTTCGGCGCACACGCCGTCGATCGATGCGTCGATCTCCTGCGACGGGCTCATCTCGTACACGGTCACCGGCACGAACGCCTCGGGCAGGAGCCTGGATAACCCCGACATCGGTGTCTACGTCGACGGCATCAAGGTCTTCGACGGAGCGTTTACCGACCTCAACGGCCGCGAGTTCACCGGCACCTACCAGATCACCGATTTCTCGAGTGCGACGTTCACCGTGAGCACGAAGGCTCTCGGCAGCTGGGGCGACCGCTCGCCGGGTGGCGAGACCGACAGCACGACGGTGAGCCACAGCCCCAACTGCGACAGCCTTTCGACGGGCGCGACCGGCACGACGATCGGCGGGACGATCCACGACGTCGCGACGTTGAGCCACGCGGCCGCTGCGACCGGCACGGTGACCTTCAAGGTCTTCTCGACCTCGGACTGCTCGGGCACGCCTCTCGCCACCTTCGGCAACGTGGCCGCGAGCCCGTCAAGCGGGAACGGCGACGGCACCTGGACGTTCACCTCCGGGAACTATCCGACGACGGCGGCGGGGACGTTCACGTGGACGGCCTCGTTCGCAGGAGACTCTCACAACTCCTCCATAAGCGAGGGTTGCGGCGGCGCGAATGAGACCTCGACCGTTGCGAAGGCGAGCCCGACGATCACCACGAATGCGTCCCCGCTGACCCAGACGATCGCGGGCAGCGGCCTCGACCTCACCGACACGGCGACGCTGGCCGGCGGGGCGAGCCCGACGGGGACGATCACGTTCCAGCTCGTCACTGACGCGAGCGGTGCCTGCGGGACGCAGGTCGGCAGCGTGACCGCGCCAGTGTCCGGTAACGGCTCGTATACCTCGCCGTCGGTTCGAGTGAGCTCGGCCGGCCTCTATCGCTGGGTCGCGAGCTACGGGGGTGACGGCAACAACAACGTCGTGTCGGGCGCCTGCGGTGACACGAACGAGAGCGTCACCGTCATGAAGGCCGCACCGACGATCTCGACGAACGCGGCTCCGCTCTCGCTGACCCTCGCCTCCGCCGGTCTCGATCTGAGTGACAAGGCGACGCTGGAAGCCGGGGCAAGCCCGACCGGCACGATCACGTTCGGGCTGTTCACCGACTCGAGCGGCGCCTGTGGAGCTCAGGTCGGCAGCGCGGTCACGGTGCCCGTGAACGGCAGCGGCACCTACACCTCCCCGACCGTGCATGTCGGCGCAGCGGGGACGTATCACTGGATCGCGAGCTACGGCGGCGATGCGAGCAACAACGCCGTCTCGGGTGCCTGCGGCGATCCGAACGAGAGCGTCACCGTGAGCACGCCGCCGCCTTCAGGCACGCCGGCGATCTCGATCACGAAGAGCCCGAAGCCGCAGACGATCACGAGCGGCGCGACGGCGAACTTCACGATCACCGTCGCGAACACCGGCACGCTCGCCCTGAGCAACGTGACCGTCTCCGATCCGCTGTCCCCGAACTGCAGCGAGACGGGCGCGATCCCGGGCCTCGCAATCGGAGCGAGCGCCACCTACAGCTGCTCGCTCGCCAACGTGACGGCCAGCTTCACCAACGTCGCCACCGCAACCGCCACCGGCTCCAACGGCGAGACCGTCACCAGCACGGATGCGGCACAGATCATCGTCACCGCGCCACCGACTCCCCATCCTTCGATCGGGATCGTCAAGGACCCGAAGTCGCAGACGATCGCTCAGGGCGGAACCGCGACCTTCACGATCACCGTCACGAACACTGGCGATGTGACGCTCGGCGACGTCACCGTCACCGACCCGCTCTCGCCGAACTGCGAGCGCAGCCTCGGCACCCTCGCGGTCGGCGAGTCGAAGCACTACACATGCACGAAGGCGAACGTGAACGCCGACTTCGACAACATCGCGACCGCGACCGGGACCCCGCCGACGACCGCGGCGGTCAAGGCGACGGATCAGGCCCACATCGCGGTGAAGCCGTTCATCCCGCCGCAGCATCCGAAGATCGCGATCGACAAGAGCCCGAAGACCCAGACGCTCTTGACCCGACTGAAGACGGTGAAGACCGCGGGCGGGAGCAAGACGACCGTGACCTATGGCGATGCGCACTTCACGATCAAGGTCACGAACACCGGCGACGTCACCCTCCACAGCGTCAGCGTCACAGACCCGGCCTCACCAGGCTGCGACAAGACCATCGGGACGCTCGCGTCGCACGCCTCGAAGACCTACACCTGCACTCGCTCGACGATAGGAGCGAACTTCAAGAACGTCGCCACCGCGCACGGCACCTCGCCCAAGGGCGTCAAGGTCGAGGCCTCGGACCACGCAGGCGTGACGGTGAGGGTGAAGAGGACGAGCACGAAATAGGCGAGATTCACGGGCGAGCAGCTACGCCTGAGGCAGAAACGCACCGAGCGGGCGCCGCCATCGTCGGCGCCCGCACTCGTCCTGGGCCGAGAGGAGCTATTCGGCGGGCTTCTTCAGGCTGTCCGGCACGTCTACTGCCGTCACCTGGGTGTGGCTCGCCGCGTAGATCGGGTCCCCTTTGGCGTCGAAGACGCCCTTCACGCGGGCGATCTCGGTGACGACCAGCTTGATGCGGAAAACGGTGCCGTCGTCGAGGAGGTACTCGTTCCAGTGCTCGCCGGAGGCGCGAAAGCCGATCAGCTCGGCTTCGACCTCCTCTCCGTCGTCCTGCTTGAACTTGCGTGTCCCGGGCATCGCACCTCCCTAGGTCGTCACATGTCTCAAGGAAATCGACGGCTCGCGCTTCGGCGAGACGAGCGGCCCTCGCTGAGGTAAGGCTTTGCCGAACTCTACGCGGAGAGGCTCGCTGCCAGGAAACTGCGCGGCGTCTGCGAGATCGGGATCACGTGATAGCCCGCGTCCTGGAAGGTGTAGCCAACCATGAGCGGCCTCCAGACTCCGCCGTCGTTCTGGGCGAGCGAGACATCCGAGAAGCGGTAGGCGTAGGTGTTGCAGGCGCCGGTGCCCCCGTTCCAGTTCTCGGCCACCGCCTGCGGGTACCACGCGTCGTGGCTTCCGGGAAGGTGGATCGGCGGGCTCACCGGCTTGCCGTCGACCCAGACTCGCCACCAGGAGCTCCGGTTCGCCATCTCGAGCACCGCGAAGTGGTGCGACTGGCCGGCGGCGACGTCAGGAGCGAGCTCGACGTACTGCGGCGAGGAACCGGCGACGGTCACCTCGTAGTACATCTGGCTCGACTTTTCGTGCGGGAAAGCGGCGAACCCGGTCTGGAGCCATTCGGCGACTCCGCCCGGCCCGTCGTCGATCCCGCCGAGCCCGATCCAGCCCCCGACGTGACCATCGGTGACGTCGGGCGTCAGGGTCGGGTCGAGCGTCGCCGAGACACCGTGAGCCTTCGTGCTCGCCTCCAGCCCCGCGTACGCGAAGCTCCGGACTCCGCAAGCTGCCGACCGCGCGCTGCCCCCCTCGGCGGGAGCTGCGACGAGGAAGACGAGAAAGAGCGTGGCGAGAACGGGAGTGGCGCGCCCCATGTGGAAGCCTCCGGAAAGGACGGATGTTGTCCGCCCTGCATCGGCGTCCGTTTCCCGGCCGGTGATCCCCCGAACTGAGGTCCAGTCTCACTCGGAATCGCTCCCTCGTTCAGGGGATGCGTGCCGGCTCTTGCTGCTTCGAGGCCAACGGCTGCTGTGGTTATTCGGACACAGCGACCGGGGCGGTCTGCATCTGTCGGCGCTCGCCCCTCTGGCCTCGCCCCGCCAGCGCGACACCCGCAAGGATCAGCCCGAGCCCCACGATCGAGACGGTGCGCAACGGCTCCCCGAGGAGGAGAACGCCGTAGAGCACCGCAACCGCCGGGATCGTGTAGGTCACGAGGATCGCCCTCGACGGGCCCGCGCTGCGGAGCAACGCGAACAGGATCATGTAGGCGACTCCGGTGCCGATGAGCCCGAGTACCACCACCGACGCGACCTCCTTCCAGCCGGGAACCGCCGAGGGCAGATGGGCGATGCCGAGGGGCGCCGTGAGCAGGGTCGCGGCCACGCACGAGCCCGCGCCCATCACGAGCGGATCCGTTCCGCGGAGCTTGAGCGAGCTGAACGTGGCGCCGCAGGCGTAACAGAACGCGGCGAGCACGACCGCGAGCGGCGCGAGGAGACCTCCGCCGCCGGGCGAGCCCACGAGCAGCGCGACTCCCGCGAGGCCGAGCAGGACGCCTCCGAGCTTCGCGCCCCCGACGCGCTCGTGGGCGAAACGGGCTCCGAGTATGAGCGTGAAGATCGGCGCCGCGGCCTGAAGGATCGCGGCGAGGCTCGAGTCGATCCTGGTCTCGGCCCAGGCGAAGAGCATGAACGGCGCGGCGGTGTTGACCGCCCCGAGCACGAACAGCCTCTTCCAGGCCGCGCGCGCCTGGCTCACGGCACGACGCCCACCGGCCATGAGAGCCACGGGCACGAGCACGACGCAGCCGAGCAGCACGCGGATCCAGACGAGCGTCCACGGGTCGAACTGGCGGTCCGCGACGCGGATGAACATGAACGACGCGCCCCAGATGAGCGAGAGCGCGGTGATGTTCCAGATGTCGCGACGGCTCATGTGAGAGTTCTAACTGCGGAACGCCTCGCGCCGTGAGACGGGGGTGCGGGGCCTTCGGCAAGGCGCCGCGCACCGAGACGTCCGAGCGCTATCCATCCGCAAGCCCCAGCTAGACTGAACGCCTGAGCGCGGTCGCTGAGCAGCCCCTCCATCGAGCGCTCGGCCTCACGGACTGGGAGTTCGCACGAATCCGCGAGCTGCTCGGGCGGGTGCCGAACGACTTCGAGCTCGCGGTCTTCTCTGTCCTCTGGTCCGAGCACTGCGGCTACAAGCACTCGGCGCGCCTGCTCTCACGGCTTCCGTCGCGCGGCGAGCGGGTGCTGCAGGGGCCTGGCGAGAACGCCGGCGTGGTCGACGTGGGCGGTGGGCTCGCGGTCGCGTTCAAGGTCGAATCGCACAACCACCCGAGCGCGGTCGAGCCGTTCCAGGGCGCAGCGACCGGCGTGGGCGGGATCATTCGCGACGTCGTGGCGATGGGCGCGAGGCCGATCGCCCTGCTCGACGGACTTCGCTTCGGTGCGCCCGACTGGCATTTCCGGCGTGCCGTTGCAGGCATTGCTCACTACGGCAACTGCACCGGGATCCCGAATGTCGGCGGTGAGACGGTCTTCGACGGCGCCTACGGCGCGAATCCGCTCGTGAACGCGATGTGCGTCGGATTGCTGCCGGCCGAGCGGGTCCTCCGCGCCAAGGCGATCGGTACCGGGAACCTCGTCGTCCTCTACGGCGCCCTCACCGGTCGCGACGGGATCGGCGGCGCGTCGGTCCTCGCCAGCCAGGATCTCGCGGGATCGGACGACAAGAGGCCGTCGGTCCAGATCGGCGACCCGTTCCGCGGGAAGGCGCTGATCGAGGTTTCGCTCGATCTCGTCGAGCGGGAGCTCGTCGCCGGTCTCCAGGACTGCGGCGCGGCCGGGCTCGCGTCTTCTCTCGCCGAGATGGCCTCGGGAGGCGCTGGGGTCGACGTCCACCTCGACCGGGTGCCGCTTCGCGAGCCAGATCTGGAGCCGTGGGAGATCATGATCTCGGAGTCGCAGGAGCGGATGGTGGCGGTCGTCGAGCCGCTACGCCTCGGCGAGGTTCGCGCCGCTTGCGAGCGCTGGGAGCTTCCCTGCACGGTGATCGGCGAGGTCACCGGCCACGGCGAGCTCCGCGTGTACTCCGAAGGCGAGATCGTCGGCGCGATCCCCGCTGAGCTTCTGACCGAGGAGACCCCGCGTTACGAGCTCGAACCGGCCGAACGGCCCTCGCCGCCGGCCGGACACTCCGACCCGGTGAACGACGACCCGAAGACCTGGGTGTTCGAGCAGTACGACCAGCTCGTCGGCTCGCGCACGGTGCGCCGGCCCGGGCTCGACGCTGCCGTGTTGCGCCTGGAAGGCACTCGCGGCCTGGCCGTCTCCCTCGACGGCCCGCCGCTTCGCGAGCGCGACCCGTTCCGTGCGGGCTGGGGCGCTGTCATGGGCTCGGCGCTGAACGTCGCGTGCGCCGGCGGCGAGCCGATCGCCCTCACGGACTGCCTCAACTTCGGCAACCCCGAGCGGCCCGAGATCGCCTGGGAGCTCACTCGGGCGATCGACGGGATCGCTGCCGCCGCGAACGAGCTCGGGATCCCGGTCGTGTCAGGGAACGTCTCGCTCTACAACGAGACCGGCGGCCGGCCGATCCCCCCCACGCCCGTCGTCGGGTGCGTCGGGCTCGTCGCTGATGTCACCCGGATCCCGAGCCGCTGGCAGTCGGGCGACCGCGTCTTCCTGCTGCGCGGCGAGGGCGCCGCGCTCGTCGGCTTCGTCTGGCGCAACGCCGCCCGCTTCAGCCTGGCGCACGACATCTCGGACGGCGGAGCGGCGCTCGCCCTTCGCGAGGCTGCGGCCTGGAGCGGGACCGACGCGGGCTTCGGCTGCCCGGACGGGCCCGGCGTGATCGTCGCGCTCGCGGGTGAGGCCCCGGGCTGGCCCGACCTCGTCGAGCTCGGGACGATCTGAGATGTGCGGCGTCTTCGGGATCTGCGCTCCCAACCGCGACGTGGCCCGGCTCTCGTACTTCGGGCTCCACGCCCTCCAGCATCGCGGTCAGGAGTCGGCCGGGATCGCGGTCTCCGAGAACGGGAGGCTGACCGGCCTCCGCGATCTCGGCCTCGTCGCGCAGGTCTTCGACGAGCAGAAGCTCTCCGGCCTCCGCGGCGAGCTTGCGATCGCGCACACGCGCTACTCGACGACCGGTTCGAATGCCTGGGCGAACGCGCAGCCGCTGATTCATCACGGGCCGGCGCGGACCGTCGCGCTCGGCCATAACGGCAACCTCACGAACGCCGACGCCCTACGCGAGGATCTCGCGCCGAAGCTCGCGTCGACTTCCGACAGCGAGGTGATCGCCGCGATGATCGCTGCGGACGGCCGCCCGCTTCGGGAGGCTGCACCGGCGGCGCTCGAGCGGATCGAGGGCGCGGCCACGATCGTCGGCCTCGCCGAGGGGAAGCTCTTTGCGTTCCGCGATGCATTCGGGTTCCGGCCGCTCGTGCTCGGCCGGCTGGGTGACGATCCGGTCGTCGCCTCCGAGACCTGCGCTCTCGACCTCGTCGGCGCGAAGTTCGAGCGCGACGTTCGGCCCGGTGAGCTGCTGATCGCTGACCCAGATGGACTCGAGTCGATCCAGGTGCTGCCGCGCTCGGGCGGCGGGGCGCTCTGCATCTTCGAGTTCTTCTACCTTGCCCGCCCCGACACACGGCTCGAGGGGATCGAAGTGCACGGCGCCCGTGTACGAATGGGCGAGCGCCTGGCGGCCGAGTCGCCGGTCGAGGCCGACCTCGTGCTCCCGATCCCGGACTCTGGGACGCCCGCCGCGATCGGCTTCGCACGCGCGACCGGGATCCCCTTCAGCGAGGGGTTGATCAAGAACCGCTACGTCCACCGGACGTTCATCCATCCCGAGCAGGGGATGCGCGAGCAGGGGATCCGGATGAAGTTCAATCCGCTCGCCGAGGTGGCGGGCAAGCGCCTCGTGATCGTCGACGACTCGATCGTGCGCGGCTCGACCACGCGCCAGATCGTCCAGATGCTGTTCGACGCGGGCGCCGCCGAGGTGCACGTCAGGATCTCCTCACCGCCCGTCGTCTCGCCCTGCTACTACGGGATCGATCTCGCGAGCGAGGACGAGATGATCGCCGCCGGCAATGACGTCGAGGGCGTGCGTCGGGCGATCGGGGCGACCTCGCTCGCCTACATCTCGCTCGAGGGCCTCCAGGCAGCGACCGAGCGTCCGGCCTCGACGCTCTGCCGGGCGTGCCTCACCCGCGAGTATCCGACGAGCGTCCCCGCAGCCGCGGAGAAGCACCGCTTCGAGCCTGTTCGCTAGTGCGCTCGACCAGACGACCGAGCTTCAGGTGCGACGTTCGGAGAGGCCGCACTAGGAGACGCCGGCACTCTCCTGCTCGAGCGCCTTCCCGCGACCGTAACGCACCGCACGCGCTACCTGGACCGGGTCATAGCCCTCTTCGATCAGCTTCTGCTTCAGCTCGCCCTCCTCGGCCAGCCGCAGGAAGAGCCAGGCAAGCGCGCCGAGCGTCACGAGCCCGCCCTCGCCCAGCATCACGATCCCCGCGAGGTTCTGGTCATGCGCCGCGGTGATCCCCCAGATCGGGTGCGGGTGGATGTACCAGGGGTAGAAGACGCTCGTCGACCAGATGAAGACGTTCGCGAGGATCGTCGTGACGAAGCGGACGACCACGATGTAGCCGAGCTTCCACCCCGTGCCGAACCACTCGGGTGCGGGAAGCGTCTCGACGACGGGCGACCACATCAGACAGCCGCAGGTGAAGAACAGGAAGTGCTCGAGGGCATGCACGGCGCTGTGGTGCAGGGCCGCCTGGTAGAGCACGGGGAGATGCCAGAGGTACAGGTTCACGGCCCAGACCGGCAGCGCGACGAGCGGGTGGGTCAGGATGCGCAGCCGCTCCACCGGCTTCAGCGCCAGCACCGGTCTCAGCACCGGCCCGGTGAGGCCCGCCACGAAACACAGGGGCGCGAGATCTCCGAGCAGCACGTGCTGGCCCATGTGAACGAAGAAGAAGTCCTTCTCGCCGAGCTCGTCCACCGGCGAGTTGAGCGCGATCACGACGAGCGCGATCCCGAGCCAGAACACGAACTGCCGCCAGCCGGGCACCGGGCGGCCGCGCCTCGCGAGGTAAAGCGTCCGCCTCAGGTAGAGGACGGAGACGACGATCGTCGGGACGAGCTGGAGCGGCTCGAGGTTCCAGGTCGTGGCGGCGGAGGCGATCACGCCCTGAAGTGTTCCTGCGCGACGGCCACCCGGCGTCGAGTGACGAAAGCGACGCCTACCTCACGGTGAGGTGATGTACAGCTACATCACTTCGGACGTCGGGCCCCGCCGCCCCTAGACTCAGAGGGATGGTCGCCGAAAGCCAGAGCTATGCCGAGGCCGGTGTCTCGCTCGCCGTCGCGAACGCGGTCGTCGAACGCCTCCGGGCGGCCGTCGAGTCGACCGGGTCGACCGGGTTCGGCGCGTTTGCCGGACTCCATCCGCTCGGCGACGGGCAGCTCCTCGCCGCGTCGACCGACGGCGTCGGCACGAAGCTGATCCTCGCGCGCCGGCGCGGCCGGCTTCGCGACTGCGGCCGCGACCTCGCCGCACACTGCATCAACGACGTGCTCACGACAGGTGCGACGCCACTCATGTTGCTCGACTACGTCGCCGCCGCCGAGATCGCGCTCGACCAGGTAGCGGAGCTCGTCGAGGGAGCGGCAGAGGTCTGCCGCGCCGCAGGCGTTGTCCTCGTGGGCGGTGAGACCGCCGAGCTGCCGGGCATCTACCGCAAAGGCGAGCTCGATTTCGCCGGGACGTGCGTGGGCGTCGTCGCCCGCGACGCGCTCGTCGACGGGAGCACGGTATCGGCCGGCGATGCGGTGATCGGCTTCGCCTCGGCGGGCGTCCATGCGAACGGGTTCACGCTCGTGCGGCGCCTGCTCGAGATCGACGACTACGACGGCCCCGATCTGCTCGCGCCGACGCGCCTCTACCTCGCGGAGGCGCGCGCCCTGCATGGTCGGGCAAAGGCGTTCGCGCATGTGACCGGCGGTGGGATCCTCGGCAACCTCAGCCGCGTCGTACCCGAAGGGCTCGAAGCCGAGATCGACTGGGACTCGTGGCCGCGGCTGCCCGTGTTCGAGTGGCTGGCGGAGCGCATTGCCGAAGACGAGCTGCGCCGGGTTTTCAATCTTGGAATCGGCTGGTGCGCGGTCGTCGCCGAGCCGGAGCCGGGGGAGCTCGTGATCGGCCGGATCCGGTGATCGGCGTTCTCGTCTCGGGGAGCGGCACGAACCTCCAGGCGCTGATCGACGCGGGCCTGCCGGTCGGTGCGGTGGCCTCCAACCGGAAGGAGGCCTACGCTCTCATGCGTGCCCGCACGGCTTCGATCCCCACCGCTGTCTTTGCGCTCGACTGCCACGCCGACCGCGAGGAGCGCGACCTGGTGATGGCGACGTGGCTCGAGGAGCACGACGTGGAGCTCGTCGTCCTCGCAGGGTATATGCACCTCCTGACCAGGCCGTTTCTCGCGCGGTTCCCGCAGCGCGTGGTCAACGTCCATCCTTCCCTCCTGCCGGCCTTCCCGGGAGCGCATCCGATCGAGGACGCGCTCGCAGCCGGAGCCGAGACGACCGGCGTCACGGTTCATCTCGTCGACGAGGGCATCGACACCGGCCCCGTGCTACGGCAGGTGGCCCTGGCCGTCGAGCCGCGGACAACGCTCGAGGAGCGGATCCACGCCGTCGAGCACCGGCTCCTGCCGGCGGTCGTCGCCGAGCTTCTCGCACCCGCCTCCATCGGGAGCACCGCCGGATGAGAGCTCTGATCTCCACCTACAACAAGCAGGGCATCGACACCTTCGCGAGGGGCCTGGCCGAGCTCGGCTTCGAGCTCGTCTCCTCGGGCGGAACGGCGACGTTCCTCGAAGAGCAGGACCTGAAGGTGACGCGCGTCGAGGAGGTGACGAAGGCGCCGGAGATGCTCGGCGGCCGCGTCAAGACCCTTCATCCGGCGATCCATGCGGGCATCCTGGCCCGGCTCGAGCTCGAGGAGGATCGCACCACGCTCGCCGAGCAAGGGATCGAGCCGTTCGACCTCGTCTGTGTGAACCTGTACCCCTTCACCTCCCTGGCGGGCCGGCTCGACGTCGAGGACGTGGACATCATCGAGATGATCGACATCGGCGGCCCCTCGCTCCTCCGCGGCGCCGCGAAGAACTTCGTCCACGTCGCTCCGGTCTGCCGGCCCGAGCAGTACGACCCGGTCCTGGCCGAGCTCCAGAACGGGCCGCTATCCGCGGAGACCCGCCGTGCGCTCGCCGCCGAGGCGTTCGCCGTGACGGCCGCCTATGACGCGGCGATCGCCCGCTGGTTCGCCGAGGATCAGTTCTTCCCGGACCAGCTCACGCTCACGTTCCGCAAGATCACCGACCTTGCATACGGCGAGAACCCACACCAGACCGGTGCCTACTACGAGGAGATCGGATCGCGCAAGCACCTGCTGTCGCGCGTGAACCAGCTCGGAGGCCGCGAGCTCTCGTACAACAACCTGGCTGACCTCGAAGGTGCCCGCCGCATCA
Organism: uncultured Actinomycetota bacterium; assembly: GCA_963766565.1. GTDB lineage: Bacteria > Actinomycetota > Thermoleophilia > Gaiellales > Gaiellaceae > PALSA-600. The sequence continues at coordinate 834,645 of CAVYAQ010000002.1, read as the reverse complement.
TGCGCGAGCTCGACGAGCCTGCAGCCGTGATCGTGAAGCACGCGAACCCGTGCGGTGTGGCGATTGCCGAGACGATCGAGGAGGCCTACGCCCGCGCTCTGGCCGCGGACCCGGTCTCGGCGTTCGGCTGCGTGCTCCTGCTGAACCGGCCGGTCGGCGGCGAGCTCGGTCGCAAAGTCGCAGAGCAGTTCGTCGAGGTCGTGTTCGCCCCCGAATACGACGACGAGGCGCTTGCCGCACTGGAGGCCAAACCGGCCCTCCGCATCCTCCGCGACCGCGAGCGTCGGGCGGACACACCGAGCGAGCGCGACTACAAGCGCGTCGTCGGCGGCCTGCTCGTGCAGCAGCGCGACTCGCTGCCGGAGGAGCGCGACGGGATGGAGGTCGTCGCCGGCACCGTCTCGGATTCGCAGTGGGACGACCTGATGTTCGCGTGGCGGGTCTGTAAGCACGTCAGCTCGAACGCGATCGTGCTTGCAAAGGACGGCCGGACGATCGGCATCGGCGCCGGCCAGATGAGCCGGGTCGACTCCGTCCGGATCGCGATCGAGAAAGCCCGCGAGCTCGGCCACGAGCTCGCAGGCTCCGTGCTCGCGGGCGACGCGTTCTTCCCGTTCCCGGACGGCCCGCAGCTCGCGCTCGATGCAGGCGTCACGGTGATCATCCAGCCCGGCGGCTCGAAGCGCGACGAGGAGACGCTCGCAGCGGTCGAGAAAGCCGGCGCGGCGATGGTGATCACGCGCCGCCGGCATTTCCGGCACTGATCCGATCGGCGTCGGCCGGTCAGAACGTGACGAGGTTGGGACTCGGGCGGTAGAAGCTGTTCTTCCTTGCTAGAGTAAGGACATGTCACGGGTGACGAGCAAGCTTCAGGTCACGATCCCGAAGGCGATCGCCGATCAGTACGGGATCGAACCTGGCTCGGAGATCGAGTTCCTCGCCGCTGGTGAGGCAATCCGTGTCGTTCCGCCCGGCGTCCAGCGCGCTCACCGAGACCGGAAGCGACGTCGCGAGCTCTTCGACGCAGCAACAGCGCGCGAGCGCGAGCGTCGCCGGAACGAGCCCCAACAGCCGGAGCCGGCCGACCGCGGATGGACACGCGAGGAGCTCTACGACCGTGACCGCCCTCGTTGACACGAACATCCTCGTTTATCGTTTCGACTCACGCTTCCCGGACAAACACCGCCTCGCAACCGAACTCCTCGAACAGGGGATCGACGACGGATCGATCGCTCTGGCTCATCAGGCGATCGTCGAGTTCGTAGCGGCGGTAAGCCGCCCGCTCGCCGACGGTAGGCCGCTTCTCGAACCGATGGACGCGAGGCGCGAGGCGGAGGAGTTCCTCGGCGAGTTCGACGTCTACTTTCCTGACGAGGAGGTCGTCCGGATCGCGCTCCGGGGGGCAGCGGCCTACCAGCTCTCCTGGTTCGACGCCCACATGTGGGCGTTCGCCGAGCGCTTCGGCCACGACGAGCTGATCTCCGAGGATTTCCAGCACGGTCGACTCTACGGGACGGTTCAAGCCCGAAATCCGTTCCTGCCGTAGCGCCCGACCTTGTGCGTGGAATAACGTTGGCGCTGTACGCGTTTGGCACGCAAAGCCTGACGGAGGGAGACTTCGATGCCTGAGCTCGACCCGCTTCGCTGGAAGGCGCTCGGCGTTGTCTGCGCCGCATTCTTCATGACGGTGCTCGACGTCTCGATCGTGAACGTGGCACTGCCGTCGATCGGGCGGTCGCTGAACTTCTCCCAGGACGCGCTCCAGTGGGTGATCACGGCGTACGCGATCACCTTCGGCGGGTTCCTGCTGCTCGGCGGGCGGGCGGCCGACCTGCTCGGACGGCGCCGGGTCTTCCTCGTCGGCGTGGTCATCTTCACGGTTGCGTCGTTCCTGTGCGGGCTCGCCCCGACCGAAGGCGTCCTGATCGGCGCCCGTGCGCTCCAGGGCTTCGGCGCGGCGATCATCTCTCCGGCGGCTCTCTCGATCATCACCACGACCTTCGAGGAGGGCCCGGAACGGAACAAGGCGCTCGGGATCTGGGGCGCGATGGGCGGCTCCGGCGCGGCGGTCGGCGTGCTCGCGGGCGGCGTACTGACGAAGTACCTCGGTTGGGAGTGGATCTTCTACGTCAACGTGCCGGTGGGGATCCTGGCGTTCGTGCTCGCCCCACGCTATGTCCGCGAGAGCCGGTCGGAGCGCGCGAGCTCGCCCGACATCGCCGGCGCGGTCACGGTGACGAGCGGGATCGCGCTGCTCGTCTACGCCGTCTCGACCGCACCGAGCCACGGCTGGGGCTCGTTCGCGACGATCGGCCCGTTGATCGCCTCGGTCGTGCTGCTGCTGGCCTTCGTGTTCATCGAGTCGAGGGCGAAGGACCCGCTACTGCCGTTCTCGATCTTCCGGATCCGGACGGTCGCGGGCGCGAACATCTGCTCGTTCCTCGTCGGGGCGGTGACGTTCTCGAACTTCTTCATCCTCACGCTCTACGTCCAGAACGTCCTCGGCTACTCGGCCCTGAAGACGGGCCTGACGTTCGCGGCGACCGCCGGGAGCGCAGTGCTCTGGGCCGGGCTCGCGCAGGCGCTCGTCACGAGGATCGGCGCGAAGATCGTGCTCGTCGTCGGCTTCGTCGCCTTCGCTGCCGGGATCGCCCTTTACACGCAGGTGCCCGCGAACGGCGCCTTCGTCGGCGACCTGCTGCCGGGATATCTGCTCGTCGGTTTCGCGCTTCCGTTCACGTTCATCCCCGTCTCGATCGCCGCGCTCGCCGGAGTCGAGCCGCACGAGGCGGGCCTCGCGTCCGGCCTGCTCAACACGACCCAGCAGGTCGGGGGCGCAATCGGGGTGGCGGTGGCCTCGTCGATCTCGATCAGCCACTTCAACGAGCTGAGGAGCTCGACACCGCCCGTGCCGTTCCCGGAGGCCTTCACGAGCGGCGCCGTGTGGGCGTTCTGGGTGATGTTCGGCCTCGCGATCGCCGGCCTCGTCGCGACGCTCGTCTTCATCCGCAGCGACGAGCTCGCACCGAGCGGAGAGCCGGTAGCCGCCGGCGTCGTCTAGCTTTCCGGGCGATGGCGCGCGAGTATCCGAGCGTGCTCGACCTGATCGGCTCGACGCCGATCATCCGGCTCGACCGGATCTCGCGGGACGTGCCCGGCACGATCCTTGCGAAGCTCGAGTACGTCAACCCCGGCGGTTCTGTGAAGGACCGGATCGGCCTCGCGATGATCGAGGCCGCGGAGCGGGACGGGCTCCTCAAGCCGGGCGGCACGATCGTCGAGCCGACCTCGGGGAACACCGGCACCGGGCTTGCGATCGCGGCCGCGCTGAAAGGCTACAGGTGCATCTTCGTGATGCCCGACAAGATGAGCCAGGAGAAGATCTCGATCCTGCGCGCCTACGGCGCGGAGGTCGTGATCACCCCGACCGCGGTCGAGCACGACTCGCCCGAGTCCTACTACTCGGTCTCCTCGCGGCTCGCCGAGGAGATCCCGGGCGGGTTCAAGCCCGACCAGTACTCGAACATGGCCAATCCCGAGTCGCACTACGCGCACACCGGGCCCGAGATCTGGGAGCAGACCGGGGGCGAGCTCGACGCGCTCGTGATCTCGGTCGGGACGGGCGGCACGATCAGCGGCGTCGGACGCTACTTCAAGGAGCGCGGCTCGAAGACCCTGATCGTCGGCGCGGACCCCGAAGGCTCCATCTACACCTCGAGCGGCCCGGCGGATCTGCATCCGTATTTCGTCGAGGGAATCGGGAAGGACACGTGGCCGAAGACGATGGATCCTGCGGTCGTCGACGAGTGGGTGCGCGTCTCCGACCGCGACTCGTTCGGCGTCGCACGGCGGCTCGCTCGTGAGGAGGGCCTGCTCGCGGGCGGGTCGTCCGGGACGACGGTCTTCGCTGCGCTCCAGGTGGCGACCCGGCTCGGCCCGGAGGCACAGGTGCTGGCGATGCTTCCCGACTCGGGCCGCTCCTACCTCTCGAAATTCGTCGACGACAAGTGGATGCTCGAGCACGGCTTCCTCGAGCGAAGCGCCCTGGTGCCGACGGTGGCCGAGCTGCTGCGGGCGAAAGGCGCCGAGGCGGAGCCGACTCCCGCTCTCGTCACGATCTCGTCGCACCAGAAGGTCGGCGAGGCGATCGAGCTGATGCACCGTTACTCGATCTCGCAGATTCCCGTTGTCCGCGACGGCGAGCTCGCGACCCTCGGTGACGTGGTCGGCTCGCTCCAGGATCGCGATCTGCTCGATCTCGTGTTCCGCAACGCCGATGCGTTGCACGAGAACGTCGCGACGGCGATGCAGCCGCCGCTCGCGACAGTGGAGGCATCGGCCTCCGTCGACGAGATCGTTGCGGCCCTGACGGCCGGCACGAACGCCGTCCTCGTGGCGGAAGGCGGCCGGCCGACGGGCGTCGTCACGCGTTCCGACCTGCTCGAATACCTCGCCCGCGCCCGCTAGCTCGGCTCGGCCGACGGTTCGCGGCCGCGAACGTCCAAGCCCAAAACGCCGGGCCGGAAAGGACATGTCCCTGGGAGCCCTCGCCGACGACGGAGCCCCCGCCCGGGTGGGGAACAACCACCACCCTCTACTGCCGATTCTACTCGCGGAGATGGAACGTGTCTGTCAAGGATCTGAAGCAGGTCCGTGATGCTTCGTCCACTGGCGAAGGCTTGGCACGCCGCGATTCGGGCGGGCCACGAGGCTGCGGAACCCCCGCCCTCGACTACCGTTCGCGCACGTGAGGAGGGTCACGCTCGCCGCGCTCAGGCGGTACGTCGTCGCGCAGCAGGGCTATGCGGCCAGACAGCGGCGCGCGACGGCGGCCGACGTCACAGCGGAGATCGCTCGCCTCGGCGCGGTTCAGCTCGACTCGATCTCGACTGTCGATCGCGCCCACCGGATCACGCTCGCGACCCGGATCGGCGGTTTCGACGAGGGCCTCGTCTCGCGCCTTCTCGGCAGGGGCCGGATCTTCGAGTACTGGGCGCACGAGGCATGCCTGCTTCCGATCGAGGACTACCCGCTCTTCAAGCGCCGGATGGTCGAGCTCGCCGATCACCACTGGTGGGGCCGGCAGCGAACCGAGGAGGGCCGCGCCGTCGAGCGTGAGGTGCTGGCGAGACTGAGGGACGAGGGCGCGCTTCCCGTCCGCGCCTTCGAAGGACGAAGCGAGGCGATGTGGGGCTGGAAGCCGGCGAAGCGCGCGCTCGAGCACCTCTTCGCCGCCGGCGAGGTCGCGATCGCGGGCCGGCAGGGCTTCCAGCGGGTCTACGACCTGCCGGAGCGGGTGATTCCGAGAGCGGCGCTCGAGGCACCGCCTCCGAGCGAAGAGGAGTTCCGCCGCGGATACGCGCTCCGGGCCGTCGCGGGGCGCGGCGCCCTGACCGAGTCGGGTATCGCCGAGCACTGCCGGCTCGCGGGGGGCGCAAGAGCGATCCGGCCGCATGTCGACACCCTCGTCGCCGACGGGCTCGTCGAGCGGATCGAGGTCGACGACGGCGGCCCGCCGGTCGTGGTGCCGGGGGGCGCCGAGATCGACGGCGCACCGGCCGCGTCCGTGCTCCTCTGTCCCTTCGACAACCTGATGTGGGACCGGCCGTTCGTCCGGCGCGCGTTCGGCTTCGACCACCTGATCGAGGTCTACAAGAAAGAGCCCGACCGGGCCTACGGCTACTACGTGCTGCCGCTGCTCGTGGGCGACCGGTTCGTGGGGCGCGCCGACCTCAAGAGCGACCGCGCGCGCGGCATCCTCGAGATCAAGCGCTTCACCCCCGAGCCCGGGATCCGCAGGCGACTCGACGAGCCCCTTGCCCGCGCGGCCGCACGGCTCGCCCGCTCGCTCGGACTCATGGACGTGGAACGCGCGGCGTAGATTCCAGCCGATGACGGACACTCCGTTCGAAGTCGAGACGAGCGGCGGCTCGCTGAACGGTCATACCGCGGGTCGCGGCGCTCCCGCGCTGCTCCTCCACGGCGGCCCCGGGCTGCCCGACTACCTCGAGGGCGGCTCGGGCGAGCTCGCGAACCTGTTCACCACGATCCGCTACACCCAGCGCGGCGTCGCACCAACGACGATCGGCCCGCCCTACACCGTGGAGACCCACATGGAAGACGCCTTGGCCGTCCTCGATGCGTTCGACCTCGAGAAGGCGTGGGTGATCGGCCACTCGTGGGGCGGCCACCTCGCGCTCCACCTCGTCGTTGCCCACCCCGAGCGCTTCCACGGCATCGTCTGCGTCGACACGCTCGGCGCGTCACGCGACCCGATCGCCGAGTTCCACGAGAACCTTCGGCGCAATCTGTCCACGGAAGAGCTCGCCCGCGTCAAGGAGCTCGACGAGGACGAAGAGGCCGGCGAGGAGGAGATCCTCGAACGGCTGGCGATCCTCTGGCCGCACTACTTCTTCGACCCTGCCGCGGCCCCCCGCCCGCTCACGGACACGATCGGCCGCGAGTGCTTCGTCGAGACGAGCAGCTCGATCGAGGAGCATTTCGAGCTAGGCACCCTGGCCAACGGCCTGCGCAAGGTCCGGATGCCCGCGCTCTTTGCCCACGGCATCGCCGACCCGCTTCCCGTCAGCTGCTCGACCGACACCGCGAAGCCGATCCGCGACGCCCGCGTCGCGCGGATCCCCGGCGCCGGCCACTACCCCTGGATCGAGCGGCCGGGATTCCTGAACCGCATGCTGCGCGGGCTCTTCGCCCAGCTCTGATCGCCGTCGAGCCTCGCCGAGGATAGGCTGGCCGCGTGGAGTTCGAGACCAGAGCGATCCATGACGGCCAGGATCCCGACCCGGCGACAGGGGCGGTGATCACTCCGATCTACCAGACGACGACCTATGTGCAGGAAGCCGTGGGGGTGACGAAAGGCTACGACTACTCGCGCGTCGCAAACCCGACCCGTACCGCGCTCGAGACCGCGCTTGCAAGCCTCGAGAACGCCGCGCACGGGCTCGCATTCTCCTCGGGGCTCGGCGCCACGACGACGCTGATGCACATGGTCGACCCGGGAGACCGCGTGGTGCTGATCGCGGATGTCTACGGCGGCGTCTACCGGATGACCTCGCAGATCTACGAGCCCAAGGGCTACCGGTTCACGTACGTCCCGGCCGACGAGTTCGACGAAAACCTCGCGTCCTATCTCGGCGACGACACGAAGCTCGTGTGGGTCGAGACGCCCTCCAACCCGCTCCTGAACATCGTCGACATCCGCCGCGCGGCGGACGCAGCCCATGCCGCCGGTGCGATCCTCGCGGTCGACAACACGTTTGCCTCGCCGTACCTTCAGCAACCGCTGGAGCTCGGCGCCGACGTCGTCCTCCACTCGACGACGAAATATCTCGGCGGCCACTCGGATGTGATCGGCGGCGCGGTGGTGACGAACGACGCGGCGATCGCCGAGCGGCTCCGCTTCCTGCAGAAATCGCTCGGCGCCGTGCCCGGCCCGTTCGACGCGTGGCTCGTCCTGCGCGGGCTCAAGACCCTCGCGCTCCGGATGGAGCGACACAGCGAGAATGCAAGAGCGGTCGCGGCGTTCCTCGAAGAGCATCCCGCGGTCGAGCGCGTCCTCTACCCCGGCCTCGTCAGCCATCCCGGCCATGAGGTCGCGCGTCGGCAGATGCGGGACTTCGGCGGGATGGTGTCGTTCCTCGTCGAGTCCGAGCAGGAGGCGGTCGCGCTGGCGGCGAGGACGAAGCTCTTCCTGCTCGCGGAATCGCTCGGCGGGGTCGAGAGCCTGATCGAGTACCCGGCACGGATGACGCATGCCTCGACCGCGAACTCGCCGTTTGCGACGCCGCGCAACCTGATCAGGCTGTCGGTCGGGATCGAGGCTGCCGGCGACCTCGTCGCCGATCTCGAAGCCGCGCTCGTCGGAGTTCCGGCGCGCGCTCGCGTCTAGTGCGGCCTCCCAGCCCACGGAATTCCAGGTGAGACGCTTGGAAAGGCCGCACTAGATGAGTAGTTCCACGATCTCGCGCGTCCGGATGCACGATCTGACCAGCCTGGGCCGCTCCGGCCTCATGGAAGCCGGTAAGGCTGGCTCCCGTGAGGCCCGCGCTTCACCGCGGCGGCACCTCACCGGTCCGGCAAGTATCGGAGAGGCACCGCCGCGGCACCCCAGACCGCCCAGCTCGCGCCCCGAAGCAGACGATCTCGTGGAACTACTCATCTAGTGGACGAGCCGATCGATCTCGAGTTCCTCGGGTTCGAGCACGCGATCGGCGTGTACGTGCTCGAGACGAGCGACGGCCCGGCGCTCTTCGACTGCGGGCCGGCGACGACGCTGCCGCGGCTCGAGGAGGGGCTCCGCGAGCGAGGCCTGCAACTGCGGGAGATCAGGCATCTGCTCCTCTCCCATATCCACCTCGACCACGCAGGTGCAGCCGGGTCGATCGTGCGCGAGCATCCCGACCTGACCGTGTGGGTGTCGGAGATCGGCGCCCCGCACCTCGTAGACCCGTCGCGGCTCGAGGCCTCTGCACGCCGTCTCTACGGCGAGAGCTTCGACAGGCTCTGGGGCGAGCTCGCGCCCGTCCCGGAGCAAAACGTGAGGATCGCCGAGGGCAGCGCGCTCGGCTTCGACGTCTTCCCCACCCCTGGTCATGCCTCACATCACGTCTGCTATCTGCGGGACGGCACGCTCCTCGCGGGCGATGCCTGCGGCGTCAGGATCCAGCCTTCCGAGTACGTTCTTCCCGTCGCGCCGCCGCCGGACATCGACGTCGAGGCGTGGCATACGACAATCGAGGAGATCGCCCGCCGGGCGCCGGAGCGGCTCGCGCTGATCCACTTCGGCCTCGCCGACGACGTCACCGGGCATCTCGAACGACTGGGAGCCGAGCTCGACCGCTGGGCAGGGCTCGTCGGCACCGGGATGGACGTCGACGAGTTCGTCGACCAGGCGAGGGTCGGGGCCGGCGAGAACGCGCGGCTGTACGACGCGGTTGCGCCGTACAGCCAGTCGTGGCAGGGCCTCCGACGCTACTGGGCGAAGAAGGGGTCTTGAACCTGGACCTATGAGTTGGGCAGCAGCAGCAGGGTCTTATTCTCCTTGTACCCGTGCTTGTCGTTGATCGCGAGCGCCAGGGTGTAGGTCTTGCCTTTCGCCGCGACGTACTTGACGGGAACGGTGATCATCCCGCCCTTCTGGATCGGCACGAGCGGCTGCCCGATCGAGACCAGCTTCTTCCCGTCGTAGAGGTAATACGTCATCCCGACCTTCGCCCCGATCGCGTTGCGGTACGTCATGATCGGAACGGCTAGCGAGACGGAGATCTTCTTGCCGGCCGTCACGTACTCGGTGTCACCGACCATCCCCTTCGCCGTGGTCGCGAAGGTCGTGTAAGCCGGCTTCTTCGTGCCCGACTTCGTCACGACGCCGCTGAACCAGGTGGCAGGGGTGCTGTCCCTGAAGATGAACCACACGAACATCTGCACGTACGGGCTCGCGGAGGCCAGCTGGAGCGCCTTCTTCACGTCGACGGCCTGCTGGGCGTAGCTGACTCCGCGCGGGTAGCCGGTGTGCTCAGGCTTCGTCTGCTCACCGTACTCGGTCACCCAGATCGGAACCTGGCGGTGGAACCATTTCTGGAGATCTGCCCCGAACCTGCTCATCGTCGAGAAGCCGACGTTCGGGTAGGCGACCTTCTGCGCCGGCCCGAGCGTGTACGCGCCGCTCGGATAGGGGTGGGTCGCCCACGCGTCGAACGGAAGCTTCGGATTCGCCACGGAGAGGAGACGGGCGAAGGTCGCCGGGGCGACCGAGTCGGTCGCGCTCGCCACATGGTGGTTCAGCCCGCGATTCGAGGTCTCGCCGGCGGCCACGAGCGCAACCTTGTTCCCGGCCTTGATTCCCTTGTACGCCGCCATGTAGAGCTTCGCGTAGGTCGCCGGGCTGACGATCTTGCCGCTCTTCGAGAACTGGGGTGAGAGGAAGCTCCCGAGGTTCGGCTCGTTCCAGACCGAGTAGCGGGTCACGACGCCGTAACCCGGATTCGTGCCGTTGTAGCGCAGGGCGAGCATCTGTGAGAACTGCGTCAGGTTCGTCAGATTCGTCGGCGGGTAGTTCGGTGCTTTGCCGCCGTTCGCCCATTTGGGCGTCCCGTAGATCGTGAGCAGGATCTCGAATCCGTACTTCTGCGCGGAGCGCGCGAGCGCGTCGATGTCCGAGAGGTGATAGGCCGGATCGCTGCCGTTCAGCGGACGAGCCGGCTTCGTGGGCGCGATCGTCGACCAGTTCGCGAGGACGTGGATGATCGAGCCGTTCGCCTTCTGTGCCGAGGCGAGGTTGACGGTCGGCTCCGCGGCCCAGCGAAAGCTCGGGTCGTCGAAGAATCCGACTGGCATGCGCGCCACCGCCTTTGCAGACGCGGCCGAGATGGCCAGGAGCACAACGATGACGGGCAGGACAAAACGAAGCTTCCGCACAACCACAACCTCCTTCGGGACGAAGACGAGCAAATCACCGTAACCGAACCTCGTCAACTCGATGTTAAGAGCAACGCCGTGTGACGCAAGCGCTACCGGCGGCGTACAGTCGTCGATGATGAAGACGCTCACACTGCTTCTACCAGCGGCGGCCGCCGCTGCAGCCCTTGGAGCGGGGCAGGCATCGGCCGCCCCACGAACGATCACCGTACAGGGCACAGGAATCGTGACGACCGTCCCGGACGAGGCGCAGTTCTCCTTCGGCGTCTCGGTCACCGCACCGACCGCGAAGTCGGCGCTGACGGCGAACGCGCGGCGGATGAACGCGCTGATCGCAGCGATCAAGGATCTCGGTGTCCCGCCGGCGGCGATCCAGACCGCCGAGATCTCGCTGACGCCGAACACGAACCAGACCGGCACGAAGATCATCAACTTCACGGCCTCGAACTCGGTCAGCGTCACCACGAAGGACGTCGCCGGGTCCGGCTCGATCGTCGATGCGGCCGTTGCGGCCGGCGCGAACCTCGTGAACGGGCCGATGCTCGGCCCCTCCGACCAGCTCGTGCTCGAGCGGCGCGCATTGAAGGCCGCCGTCGCGGACGCCCACGCCCGGGCACTCGCGGTCGCGCAGGCCGCCCATGTGAAGCTCGGCGCGGTCAGAACGGTGACCGAGGTGTCGAGCTCCCCCGTCACCTTCAGCCCCGCTCCCAAGGCCGCGATCGCCTCCACACCGGTCGAGCCGGGAACGGCTCAGACCGAGGAGGACGTCACGGCCACCTACTCGATTACCTAGCCGACGACCCTCACACTCGCCCGCGCGGGCGAGGTATCGATCCCGCAGGCGAGCTCGTAGCCGATCGTGCCGAGGTGCGCCGCGTGCTCTTCGAGCCGCAAGCCGTCGCCGACGAGCATGACCGGCATTCCCGGCTCGAGCGGCCCGTCGAGTCGGACCGCAAGGGCATCCATCGAGATCGTGCCGATCACGGGCCGCCGCGAGCCGGCGACGAGAACGTCGGTGCCGGTGAGACCGCGGCGGAACCCGTCTGCATAACCCACCGGGACGATTCCGATCCAGGTCGGCTCGGTCGCAACGAACTGCCGTCCGTAGCCGGTGCTCTCGCCCGGGGCGAGCTGCTTCACGAGCGCGAGCGAGCTTCGCCACGAGAGCACGGGCCGCAGGCCGTCGGCGGCCGGGTCGGCGCCGAAGGGGGAGATCCCGTACATCGCGATCCCGGCGCGACCTGCATCGAAATGCGAGGCGGGGTACCGCAGGATCCCGGCGCTGTTCGCGAGATGCGCCGGCAGGCCGGGGTGCGCGGCCGTGACCTCGGCAAACCGGGCGATCTGGAGCTCTGTGAACGCGGGGTCGGAATCGGCCGAGGCGAAGTGGCTCATCACCGAGACCACGTCGGGGCTCGAGGGCGGAGCTCCCTGAAACCCCCACCGCCCCATCCCGGTGTCGACCTTGAGGTGCAGCGGGACCCCCTCCGGGAACGGCGCGGCCGAGACACCGAGCTCGAGGCGTCCCTCGCGCGCCGCCCGGAACTCGCGTGCGGCACTCCCGAAAACGACGATCCGCGCGTCCGGCTCGAGCGCGCGCAGCTCGAGCCCCTCCCCGATCGTCGCGACGCAGAGAACGGCGGCTCCTTCCTCGAGCGCAGTCTGCGCGACGGTCGCCACCCCGTGCCCGTACGCATTCGCCTTCACGACGGCCCACAGCTCCGAGCCCCCGAGCATCTCCCGGAGACGCCTCAGGTTCGAGCGGAGCGCGCCCCGGTCGATCGTGATCTCGGACCTCGGAGCGTCGGCCACGACCCCAGTGTATTTCCGCGCCTCGCGAGCTCGCGCTTGACGCCGCTCGGGCAGTCCGAGATAACCCGTCGGTGAGCGCGCACCGCCGATGGGAACGCGCCGCAGTTGCCTTCGCGGGCGTTGCCGCGTTCGTCCTCGTTCCGTCGGGAGCAGGAATGCGCACGACCGGCCCGCCGTGCAAGGCGGGCTCCGGCGTGCGCCTCGGGCACTACAAGCTCACGGCCCGGCGACCTCGGGCCGCAGATCCGCGAAACGTGCTCCACCGGGTTCTTCTGCACACTCGGCCTCCAGAGCGGCTTCACGGGCCTCTGGGCCGGGATCCTCGCGGTCGTCGGCGGGTGCATCGTGCTCGCCAAGAGCTAGCCTGCGGACGTGGCCCAAGAAGGACACGATATGGGCGCCCGCAAGCGCATCGCGCTGATCGCGCACGACAACCGCAAAGGTGACCTGCTGGCCTGGGCGCGGTTCAACCGTGGCACGCTCGCCAAGCACGACCTCCTGGCCACCGGCACAACCGGCGCGCTGATCTCCGAAGAGCTCGGGCTTCCGGTGCAACGATTCCTGAGTGGCCCGCTCGGAGGCGACCAGCAGGTCGGAGCTGCGATCGCGGAGGGCAAGATCGACGCGGTGATGTTCTTCTGGGATCCGCTGGAGCCGCACCCGCACGACGTGGACGTGAAGGCCCTGCTGCGCGTCGCCGTCGTTCACAACGTCACGATCGCGTGCAACCGGGCGACCGCCGACTTCGTGCTGTCGAGCCCGCTGATGAATCAGCAGTACGCGCCGAGCTTCACGGCCGTCGACGACGAGACGGTCCTCGCGGTCGACCTCGTGCGCGACGAGGCCTGAGTCCGCTTAGAGGGCGGAATGTATGCTCGGCGAATGGATGCAGACCGGGCACGCAAGCTGCTTGCCGCCGAGCGCGCGCGGATCATGGAGCAACTGAAGGGGCGCGCAGCCGACCCGACGGACGACCCCACGCTCACGGACGCCGCCGACAGGGCCTCCGACACCTACGAGGCCGAGCTGGACGAAGGCCTCTCGGACGACCTGCAGGAGCAGCTCGAGGCGGTCGAGCGTGCAGAGCAGCGCCTGACCGACGGTACCTACGGCCTCTCGGTCGAGAGCGGTGAGCCAATCCCGGACGAGCGGCTCGAGATCGCACCCGCCGCCGAGCGCACCGCCGAAGAGCAGGCGCGCTTCGACCGCGGCGTCGTCTGAGCCCTAGCCTCCGTCGGGGCCGTAGCCCGCGTTCTTCAACATCCGTCGCAGATCGACCAGCATCTGCCTGTCGACGTCCTTGCCGTGGGGCGGATGGAGCACCTCGGTCTCGGTGCCGACCGTGACGACGAGCTTGCCGTTGTGCTCCTGCTTCGTCTGCCCGACGGCCTCGAGGAGCGAGACCACCTGATGCCATTCGACGTTCTCGCTCGGCGGATGCTCGAAGATCTTCGCGAGCGTGTCCCGGTGGTGGTTGTTCAGGCTCGCCTCCATCAGGGGTTCGGGTCGCGCGGATGATCCGAGAACTCATCCTCGGTGAGCGGCGCGATCCCGCCGAGCAGGCTCGGTGTCGCCTCGTGCAGCGCCTCGTCGCCCGGATCGGGCTCGCTGTATTCCTCGACCTCGGTCGCCTCCTCGTCGTCGGAGGTGCCGTGAAGAAGGCCGCTGATCCACTTCGAGAAGCTCATGCCCGAGGAAGCCTACACCCCGTAACCCGCGGTCAATAGAGCGTCGAGACGATTCGCGGCCCTCGGGGTGAAACGCGACCCGCTCCCCGATCGAGGGCTTCGACGTCGGCCTCAGCTCGAAGTCGCCGGCGTAGGCGCCGCCGGTGCGGCAGGGGCCGGATGCAGGCTCCCGGCGCCGATCAGCACGAAGGCCGCGACGGCGCCGGCGAGCACCAGCACACCGCCCGCGGCGATCACCAGATGAAGACCGTGGACGAAGGCAGATGTCGCGAGTGCAGGCGGGACCCCGCGTGCATGGACGCCTCCGGCTGCAACGGCGTTGACCGTAGCCTTTCCCGCGTTCGGAAGCTGGGTTGCAATCCCGTGCTGCAGTAGCGCTCCGAGCCCGGCCACCCCGGTCGCGAGGCCGCCGATCCGGAACGTGTTGCTGATTCCGGAGGCCATGCCGCTTCGCTGCGGGGCGACGACCGCGAGCGCGATGTGCGCGATCGCCGGGTTCGCGAGGCCGACGCCGAGGCCGGCCACGAGCATGCCGGGCAGGAGCACTGTCCAGCGCGAGGTCGTCGAGACGAGCTCCATCAAGAGCAGCCCGACCCCGGAGACGACGAGCGAGAAGCCGAGCACGAGCCCGCCCGGCAGCCTCTCGGTCGTCCGCCGGCTCACGAGCGGCACCACGAACACCATCGCCATCAACGGCAGCATCCGCAGCCCGCCCTCGAGCGGCGAGTAACGGAGCACGTTCTGGAGGTAGAGCGTCAGGTAGGGGAGCACCGCGAACATCCCGGCCCCGATCGCGAACGTCCCGAGCTGAACGCCGACGAACGCCCGCCGGCGGAAGAGCGAGAGATCGAACATCGGCCGCTCCTGATGCAGCTCGACGAGCACGAAGACGCAGGCGAGGACCACCGCTCCGACGAAGCAGCCGAGGATCGCCGCGCTCGCCCAACCGAGCGCCTCACCGCGGAGAAGCCCGAACACGAGCAGCCCCAGCGCGCCCGCGAACGTGACGAACCCGCCGAAATCCGTGTGGTGAGCGTCGGGATCGCGGACATTGGGGATCTTCTTCGCCGCGAGCGCGATCACGACAACCCCGATCGGAAGGTTCACGAGGAAGATCCACTGCCAGCCGAACGCCTCGGTCAGCGCGCCGCCGACGAGCGGACCGACGGCGACTCCGACGCCGACCGTGGCTCCCCAGTAGGCGATCGCCTTGCCGCGGGCGGGGCCGGTGAACTCCTGGGCGATCAGCGCGAGCGAGGTCGCGAACATCGCGGCGCCGCCGACACCCTGGATCCCTCGCGCCACGTCGAGGAACACCGGCCCGGTCGCGAGGCCGCAGAGGAGCGAGGCGAGCGTGAAGATCCCGACACCGGCGAGGAACACGCGCTTGCGCCCGAGGCGGTCTGAGAGCGCTCCGCTGATCAGGATGAACGTCGCCAGCACGAGCGCGTAGGCGTCGATCACCCACTGCAGGCTCGTGAAGCTCGCGTTCAGGTCTTTCTGGATCGACGGCAGCGCGACCTGGACGATCGTCACGTCCACGAGGAGCATGAACGTCGCGCCGAGGATGGCGACGAGGGTCCAGCGCTTGTCGTGAATCGACGTATCCGGTTGCGCGCTCACCGAAATCAACCATAGTCGCCGCCGATGCGCCCGCGGGCCGACGGTATAGGGTCGCATGAGCGTGGCGGCGAGAAGCACCGGTCATCCGACGATCCCCGATCCGACGAGCCCCGTACCCCCGACAAACGGTCGGGCCGACTCGATGCGCGACGCCCTGCGGCTGCTGACGGTCGCGGAGGCCGGGCGGCGTAACAGGCGCACGATCGACGGCGTCCTGCTCGCGGCCGGCGCGATCGTCCTCGGGCTCGCCGCGGCCGTAGCCTCACAGGCCGAGCTCCAGGACAAGCAGGTCGCGACATCGCTCGTGACGGTGCTCGGGTGGGCGGATCCGCTCTGGCGCTCGATCTTCGTGGCCACGGTCGCGCTCGCCCTGATCGTCGTCGTCGACGTGCTCGCGCACCGCCGCTACGGCCTCGTCCGCGATCTCGTGCTTGCTTTTCTGATCGTGCTCGGGATCGGGATGGCGCTCGGCTGGGCCGTCGAATCCGACTGGACACCGTTCCGCGAGCATCTGCTCGGACGCTGGGGCTTTCCCGAGCTGCGGCTCGCGAGCGCGGTTGCCTTGCTCGTCGTCGCGGGCCCCGATCTCGTTCGGCCGTGGCGGCGGCTCGCCGGCTCGCTGATCTTGCTCTCGGCACTGTCTGTCGTCGCCCTCGGTGCCGCGCTGCCCTCAGCCGCGTGTGGCGCGCTCGCGCTCGGCCTCGGTGCGGCTGCGATCGTGCGGCTCGCGTTCGGGACCGCGGCCGGCGTTCCGCCGACCGAGCGCATCCGGGCCGAGCTGGCGGCCCTCGGCGTCGAGGTGACGGGCCTTCATCCGTCCGAGGAGCAGAAGGTCGGGTACGCAGCTTACGTCGGCACCGATCCCGCCGCGAAGCCGCTCAGGGCGCGCGTGCTCGGGCGGGACGCCCAGGACACCCAGCGCCTGGCGCGACGCTGGCGCCAACTTGCCTATCGCGACCCGCCGCGGAGCGTTGCGATCGGGCGGCTTCAGCAGGTCGAGCATGAGGCGCTCGCCACCTTGATGGCAGCCCAGGCGGGTGTCCGGGTCCCGGAGGTCGTCACCGCTGCGCGCGGGCCCGAGGGTGACGCGCTGATCGTCACCCGTCAAGCCGAGGTCGAGCCGCTCGAGAACGCAGCAGTGGCCGATGTCTCAGATGCGCTGCTCGGCGAGCTGTGGCAGCAGGCCTCGATCCTGCACGCGGCCGGCATCTCCCACGGCCGTCTCAACCTTCGGAATGTCGTGGTGATCGACGGAACGCCGGTGCTGATCGATTTCTCGGCAGCGACCCTCGGGGCGCCGGCCTCGGCCCTCGACATCGACGTCGCGGAGCTCCTCGTGGCCTGCACCGTGCTCGTGGGGCCCGAGCGCGCGCTCCAGGCGGCCTGTGATCACAAGGGCGAAACAGCCGTCGCAGGGGCGCTCCCGTATCTCGAGCGCGCCGCCCTGACCCCGCATCTCCGAGACCTTGCTCGCCATCACGACGTCGCGCTGAAATCGCTCAGGGAAAGCGCCGCCGCCGCGACCAACGAGAAGCTCCCGGAGCTGGCGCCGATGCACCGCGTTCGGGCCCGCGACTTCCTGTTCACCGCCCTGATCGCGCTCGCGGCGTACCTGCTGATCACGAAGCTCGCGAAGATCGGCTTCGGCACGATCGCCCACGAGCTCCGCCACTCCGACCTCGTCTGGGTGGCCGTGGCATTGCTCCTCGCCCAGGTGAGCTACATCCCGCAGGCGATCGCGTTCCGTGGCGCGGTGCCGACGCCGCTGCCGTTGCTTCCCTGTGTGGTCCTCCAGTCGGCGCTGAAGTTCCTGAACCTGGCCGTGCCGGAATCTGCCGGGAGCATCGCCGCGAGCATCCGCTTCCTGCAGCGGATGGGCGCGAAAACCGGGGAGGCCGTCGCCTCGGCCGCGGTGATCGGCCTTGCCGACACGATCCTGCAGGTTGCGCTCGTGCTCGTGCTCCTCCCGCTCGTGCACATCCAGCTCGACACGAGCCAGCTCAACGGCGCGATCCCGTCCGGCCGGTTCATCGCCCTGATCGCGGGTGTGCTCGTGGTGGCGGTCGGTGCCGTGCTCGCGATCCCCGCCCTGCGCAAGAAGGTGCTGCCGGAGATCCGCACGGCGCTTTCGAGCCTCTGGGCCATCGCCCGCAACCGCCGCAAGCTCCTCGATCTCTTCGGCGGCAACCTCGGCAAGGAGCTGCTCTTCGCCCTCACCCTCGGCGCTGCCTGCCTGGCCTACGGCGTCCACCTGACCCTGGCGCAGCTCCTGTTCGTGAACGTGGTCGCCTCGACCCTCGCGGGCCTCGTCCCGGTCCCGGGCGGCATCGGCGCCGCAGAGGCCGCGATCTCAGCCGGCCTCGTCGCGATGGGCGTCCAGGAGACGATCGCCTTCGCGATCGCGTTGACCCACCGACTGTGCACCTACTACCTCCCTCCGATCTGGGGTTATGCCTCCCTGCACTGGCTGCGGCGGAAGGGGTACGTGTAGCGGCGTGGCGAGGCTCGTCTTTTCGGTGCTCGCCTCCGTCGACGGCTACGTCGCCGACGCGTCAGGGAGCTTCGACTGGGCGGCGCCGAGCGCAGAGGTCCACGCCTACGTCAACGACCTGGAGCGCGGGATCGGCACGTACCTCTACGGCCGCCGCATGTACGAGACGATGCGCGCCTGGGAGACGATGGCCGACGGCTCACCGGTTGTCGTCGAGTACGGGGAGATCTGGCGCGAGGCGGAGAAGATCGTCTACTCGCGGACCCTCGAGACGGCCTCGAGCGCGAGAACGCGGGTCGAGCGCGAGTTCGACCCCGAGGCGGTGAGGCAGCTCAAGCACCGCTCGGATCGCGATCTCAGCGTTGGGGGCCCGGCGCTTGCCGCGCTCGCCTTCGGCGCCGAGCTCGTTGACGACTGCCACCTGTTCGTCGTGCCGGTCGTGGTCGGCAACGGAAACAAGGCGTTCGCAGGCGGCACGAGCGCGTCGTTCGAGCTTCTGGACGAGCGCCGATTCGAAAACGGCGTCGTTCATCTCCACTATGGCGTTCGGCCCGGCGAGTCGCGCCCTGCGGTCTGAGAGGACACGTAGGGAAACCGGTTACTTCGCGGCGCCGGCGATCATGTCGACTGCGTCTTCGACCGTGAGGCTGTCGGTGTTGACCATCAGGTCGTAGTGCGTCGGGACCTCCTGGCTGATCCCGTAGAACCGCTTGAGGTAGGCGGCGCGGCCCTTGTCGGACTCGCTCAGGCGCTTGGACGCCGTCTTCTCGTCGGCGCCGTCCTGCTCGGCGAACCGTCGCAGCCGGGTCTCGTCCGAGGCCGTCACGAGCACGCGGAGAACGTCATCGCGCCCGGAGAGCGCGAATGAGGCGGCGTGGGCGCTGATCACGACATCGCCCTCGTCCGCGGCCTCGACGACCGCCTCGCGGATCAACTCCCTCAGGCTCTCCGTCGTTTCCGAGCGGTTGAAGTCGACCTCGATTCGCCGGCCCGCGTGCCGGGACTCGGCGAGCGAGCGCGCCCTAGCGCACCACGAGGACGTTCTGCGCACGGACGTCCCGGACACCGTCGTTGACCAGGACGACGTACGCACCGAGGTCGGTCGACGCGGGCAGCGTCATGCGGATCTCGTCGGGGCCTTCGATCTCGTATCTCGGCACGAGCGGCGCGCCCGCCGGCTGCGGGTAGCCGTGCGCGAAGTGCCGCCTGGCCAGGCCCGACTCGCTGTAGATCACGAGGCCGGTTGGTCCGAACGAGCCCTCGAACCCGCGTCGCGAAGGCTCGCGGCACCAGAGCAGGAGGCGCGTCGTCCCCCCCGGCCGGGCCTCGACCGGGCTGACCAGGAACGTGCTGGGCCGTGTCTTCGCGCACGTCGGGCCGGCGGCCGAGGTCGCGCCCGCGACTCCGGCGCCCGCGGCGGCGGCAAGCGCTGCAAACACGAGACCCGAGAGGATCCTCATCCGAGCGACCACCTGAGGGCCAATGTACCGGCGACAGAGGGGCCGCGATCGCGATCAACCGCGACGCCGCCTCATTACGAAGGTCATGGAACGCACATGCCGATACCCGCCATCCTTCTCGTGAGCGGGGAGGCGACGGATGTGTCGCCTCCCCACATGCGCGTGCCGTCAGGCGGGTGCGCTCGCGGGCAACGGGATACGCTCCTCCTGGGCGCCGGCCCGGAGGATCGGAGCCGACGGGCGGAAGCCCTTGAAGGTGCAGTAGACGCCGAGAAAGAGCTCCCACAGGAACTCTGGGATGGTCGCGATGCCTTGCAGTCCGCGCAGCGTGCTGCCCGGATCGTTCCCGCTGAACATGACTGCCGTCCCGGATACGAAGATCAGCGGCCCTCCGATGAGCCCCAGCCAGCACACCTTTCGCGGGACCAGCCCGGATCGGTACATCAGGTAGCCGAGGATCAGCCCGTTTCCCCAGCCGACAACCCAGCCTGGGCCGAGGAGGAACGTCCAGTCCTTGATCGCCGCGAGCGTGTAGGCGACGGTCCCTTCAGAAGCACCGGCAACCTGTTGCCGCAACGTGATGATCCCGAGGACAGAAACGATGCCGACGAGGATGAACGTACATTCGAAGATCCGCGCGGCGACGTAGCCGAGCGCCAATTCCTCGCTCTGGCGCTTGACAATCGGGAAGATCACGACGGCGGTGCCGATGTTCGCGATGATGAGCAACAGCTCGAGCAGCGCGGCGAAGAGGATCCGATTGTCGTGCCCGGCACCCGCGATGTAACCCACGGGGTCTCTGAGCACGGATTCGTAGAGAAACAGCGCCGGGATCGACGTGGCGAACGTGATGAGGAAGAGCACGCCGAATACGCGCGCCCGCTTCTGGTCCAGAGACACCTCTGACCCCTTTCCCCGGTGATGGCGAGCGGGCGGATTCCCACATCGCCACCCCGACGGGTAGATGCAAACCTACTCGTTGCAGTTGTTACGAAGCATGGGCCACGAAGGCCGCCTTCCAACTCGGGGTGTCGAGGCTCAGACATCGGGCCCGAACACCGAGGCAGCTGACCGAGCCTCTCTGCAAACAGGAAGGGCCCGTTCCCAGGGCCTTCCTCGATGGGCGGTGACGGGCTCGAACCGCCGACCCCCTGGGGTGTAAACCGGGAGAGCCTGGAGGCGGCGTTCGGCGAAACTCGCTTGGATCGGACTCGACGCCCGAAGTGGTACGACGGGCCTGCAGAGCTCGTCGCACGCGGCCGCGAAGGTCTTCTACCTCCCTGACGGCGAGGAGCAGCGCGCGCGTGACGACGGGTATGCGCACCTGCACGAGACCCAGCCGTGGGGTCACCGCCAACGGCTCTGGGAGCACGACGTGCGCGACGACCTGCGCGGGGTGCCCGCGCGATGACGCCGTCCGAGTCCCGGACGGCGCTCGCTCGAGGTCTCGCTAGGGCCCTGAGCCCCAGAGCCCGGGGCGCGCCGTAACGAGGCTCAAGCTGATGGCCTTGGCGGCGCTGTACTCGAGCAGCGTCTCGGCGCACATCTCGCGGCCGAAGCCGCTGCGCTTGACGCCGCCGAGCGGCTGTCCCGACGGGACTGCGAACCACGTGTTCACCCAGACCGTCCCCGCGTCGAGCGCGTCGGCGATCCGGTGGGCGCGGGCGAGGTCCAAGGTCCACACCCCCGCGGCCAGCCCGTACTCGGTGTCGTTGGCCCGCTCGAGAACGTCCGCCTCGTCACTCCACGTCTCGACCACGAGGACGGGACCGAAGATCTCGTCGCGCGACGCCGAGGTGCGCGCGCCCTCATCGGAGAGGATCGTCGGCTGGAGGTAGAAGCCACCCGCGAGCTCGCCGCCGAGCTCCGCCTGCTCGCCGCCGACGAGCACCTTCGCGCCCTCGGAGACGGCGGCCTGGATCCGGGCCAGCACTCGGTCGCGATGGGCGGAGGTGACGAGTGGGCCGACCTCGGTGGCCGGATCGAGCGCGTCGCCGATCCGGATCCCGCGTGCGATCTCGAGCAGCCGGGCGAGGAACTCCTCGCGGATCGACTCGTGCAGGAAGAGACGCGACGCGGCGACGCACACCTCGCCGTTTTGGAAGTAGATGCCGGTGAGCACGTCGTGCACCGCCGCCTCGAGATCCGCATCGGCGCAAATGACGAATGCGCTCTTGCCGCCGAGCTCCATGATCGTCGGCGTCACGTTCTCCGCGGCGGCCCGGAGGATGTGTCGGGCGGTCTGGATCCCACCGGTGAACGTGATCTTCGCGATGTCGGGATGGGCGACGAGCGCGGCCCCGACGCTCGGGCCGAAGCCGGTGACGACGTTCACGACACCCGGCGGGACGAGGTCGGCCGTGTTACGGACGAACTCGACCACGCTCGGCGCCGCGAACTCCGAGGGCTTGAGCACGACCGTGTTCCCGGTCGCCAGGGCCGGTGCGAGCTTGAGGGCCGTCGAGATCAGGGGAGAGTTCCACGGGATCAGGGCCGCGATCGGGCCGAGAGGCTCCCGGACCGTGTAGAGGTGCGCGGCGGCGCCGGCATCGATGTTCTCGCCCCCGTGGTCGCGGACGAGGCCCGCGTAGTAGCGGA
Organism: uncultured Actinomycetota bacterium; assembly: GCA_963766565.1. GTDB lineage: Bacteria > Actinomycetota > Thermoleophilia > Gaiellales > Gaiellaceae > PALSA-600. Next base: position 812,536 of record CAVYAQ010000002.1, on the reverse strand, counting down.
AGATGTCGACCGTCACCGGGACGTCCGCCATCACCGCCTCGCGGATCGGACGCCCGTTCTCGATCGCGAGCATGGCCGGCCAGTAAGGAGCCTCCGCCACCCTGTCGCCGAGCCGCCAGAGCAGCTCCTGCCGTTCGGCGAGACTGCTTCGCCGCCAGCCTCGGAACGCCGACTTCGCAGCACGCACGGCCTCGTCGACGTCGGCGTCGGAGGCCTGCGCGACGCTGGCCCACTCGATCCCCGTGCTCGGGTCGACGACCGTGAACCGGTCATCGGGCGCGACCTCGGTCCCGCCGATCATCAGCTCGTAGTTGCCGGACAGCGCGAGGTTGCTGCGGTTGGTCGCGTGTGGGGGGTTAGTCATGGTGTTCGCAGTGGTGGGTGTGCTTGGGTGGGGCGACGTCGAGTGCTGGGTTCTCGTCGAAGAACCCGAAGGGTTTGAGCTTGAAGCCGATGTGATGGACGGGCATCACGGGCCAGTCCTCCGGTCGTGGGAGGTGGTGGAGCCCGAACGTGTACCAGACGACGATGTCCTCGTCTTCGATCGAGCGTCGTTGCTCGACCCAGCCGGGGAGGCCGTCGCCGCCCGGATGCTGGTTTGGGTATTCGCCTGCGGCGTACCGCTCGTCGGGCGCGTAGGGCGTCACCCAGACGTGTTTGTAGGCGAAGCCCGCCCTGCGTGCGAAGCTCGAGTCCGGCTGGGCGAACGGCAGGACGTTCTCTCCGGGAAGGAGCTTGTACCCGACCGGCTCCCCGACCGCGTTCAGCGAGTGCGGGTTCACGACGAACCAGTGGCGGCCCGAGAGGGGATCGACGACGTCGGCTGCCTCCGCCTCGTTGGCCAGCAGCGTTTTGGCCGCGTAGAAGCCGTTGCCGAACCGGTTGTCGGGCCCCGGCGCCGCGGATTCGGTGTGCACCTCGTAGACGGAGTTGCGCTCGCCGTCCAGGTCGAAGTCGAGCCGGACGTTGAAGAAATGCTGGTGGATGATCCCGTTCACGCCCTCGGCGACCAGCTGCCCGTACTTCGGCGTCTCCCCCGGGGCGACGGCGGCGGTGGCGATGATCCCGGTCGCCTTGACCTCGACCTCGATCGTCCCGTCCTGGTACAGGTACCAGTAGAAGCCGTAGTCGTAGTTCCCGATCGTCGAGATCGAGGAGACGACCAGCCGGCGCGACCGCCGCAGCTCGGTCTCGCCGGTGCGGAAGTCCCAGTGCTTCCAGAGCAGGCCGAAGTCCTCCTCGTGCACGCAGATCGCGTTCCGGATCACGACCGGCTCGCCGCTGCCGTTCGCGACCGTCGCGTCGAGATACCGGATCTCGCCGAGGCAGTCGCAGCCGAGGACGAGGGAGTTCGCCAGGGTGCCGACGAGGTTCTCGCCGATGTCGAACGGGGAATGGAGGTACCGCGTCGGGCTCGGGTAGCCGTACGGGACGGCCATTTCGCAGAACGAGGCGCGGTGGAGGATCGAACGTGACCGCCCACGGTCGTCGTACCGGAGCTGGTGCAAGACGAGGCCCTCGCGCCCCGTGAAGCCCACACGCAACGACCAGCGGTCCCACTCGACGAGGTTGCCGGTGACGGCGAAGCTCACGCCTTCGGGCTGGCTGATCTCGAGCGGTTTCAACGGTGGCCGGAGCGCGACGTGGTCGGCGCGGAACTCGCCGGCCCCGGGCGGGATCGGCACGGCGCCGTGGTCCACGACCTCGAGCACCTCGCCCCGGTGGAGGTCGACCAGCCCGACGACACCCTCGATCGGGCGCGCGTACGGGTTCGCGCCCGCGTAGGCCCGAACCCACGCAAGCGCACGGCAGAGACGCCGACCGGGATACACGTGGTCGCCCCAGGCCCCGGCGGGGATCGGGTCGACGCAGACCAGCGAGTGGTCGTCGATCCCGCGCCGCGCCAGCGCGGCCAAGAAGCCCGGATCCGCCAGCATCAGCCGCTCGATCTCCGCGTACTCCTCAGGCACCATCGCCGGCTGCACGCCATCGAGCACCCGCAGCCCCTCGACGGTGCCGGCCGCCAGATCGACCACGGCTTCGAACGCGCCCTCCACCGCCGGCTCGAGCGCAACGATCTCGACCCTACGTCCCGGATCCTCAGCAGGCCACGCCTCAAGCTCCCGCTTCCCCGGCTCGAGCAGCGTCACCGTCACGAAACGGATCAGGCTCGACCGGCCGACGCCGAAGATCTCGACCGCACGCCGCACCTCCTCCGGCGTCAACGGATCAAGCGGATGAACCTCCACGCCAACGGCCGCCGTCACCGCTCGATCCTAACCACCCCGGCTCACCCCTCCACCCCGGCCGACCGCGCCCCGGCCCCGCACAGAGCCCGCCCGACCCTCAGCGGCGCCACCGAGCGCCAACAGCGACGCCATCGCCGACCAGCCAAGAACGAGTCTTCTCATCGAGCGGTCTCTCCTTCGTGGATAGATGCCAGCCGGGGGTTGGAGACGTCGACGACCCGCCGCCTGTTAGCAGGGCTTCATCCCGAGCACGCGGCCGGCTCCGTCGCGCGCAGAGGGTGCCTGCAGAGGACGCGCCCCTTCGTGCCGGGATCCGAGAGAAGTCCGACGCAGTCGGCCTGAAGCAACGGGCAGCGGGTCGCGAATGGGCACGGATGCTCGAGGAGCCGCGGGTTCGTCTCCGCCGCGTCGGTAGGCGCTCGCTGTCTTCGTTCGGGTCGACGAGCAGCCGCGTGTACGGATGTGCGGGGCGGTCCATCAGCTCGGTCGTCCGCCCGCGCTCGACGATCCGGCCGCCGTACATGACGACCGCCTCATCGGTCATGTGCCGGATCACGGAAAGGTCGTGGGAGATGAGGACGAGTGCGAGGTCGTGGGTCTCCTGGAGTGCCATCAGCAGGTTGAGGATCTGGGCCTGCACCGAGACGTCCAGGGCGGAGGTCGGCTCGTCCGCGACGATCACGTGCCGGCCGGCAGGCCAGCGCCCGGGCGATCCCCACGCGCTGGCACTGGCCGCCGCTCAGCTGCCTCGGACGCCGATCCATCGCCTCCCGGGAGAGCCCCGTCTCGGCCAGCAGGTCGCCTGCCCGCTGCCGTGCCTCTCGCCGCGTGCTCCGTACCAGTGCCGGATCGCCTCGGCGACCGCCTCGCGGGCGGTCAGCCATGGGTTCAGTGCGCCGAACGGATCCTGGAAGATCATCTGCACCCGCCGCCGCTCGTCGTCCTTCCGCTTCACGCGTGCCCAGGGCACGCCTTCGACGAGCACCTCCCCGCCGGTCGGCATGAGCGTCCCGACGAGGGCGTGGGCGAGCGTCGTCTTCCCGCTGCCGCTCTCGCCGACGATCCCGATCGCCGCACGTGAGGCGATCGCGAGATCGGCATCGATCACCGCGTCCCGCTCCGACCCTGGGTAACGAATCGTGACGCCGCGCGCCTCCAGCAGTGAGTCACTCGATCGACTCCCGCCACGCGAAAACAGGCGACGCTATGGTCCGGCGCCACGATCTCGAGCCGGCGGCGCCGAGGCCCGGCACTCGGGCAGGACGAGCGGGCAGCGGGGCGCGAAAGGGCAGCCCTCGATCGCCTCGCCGAGCCCGGGCGGGCGCGCCGTCTATCGCCGGCAGACGCTTGCCCTTGTCGAGCGATCCGGGCCGCGCGGCGAGAAGCGCGCGCGTGTAGGGATGCCGAGGGCTCGGCGAAGACCGCGTCGGCGTTGCCCGCTTCGACGGTCGTGCCCGCGTACATGATCACGACCGAGTCTGCGAGCGCGCCGACGATCGAGAGGTCGTGGGTGATCAGCAGCAGCGCCATCCCGTCGGTCAGCTGGCGGTCGCGGAGCAGCGAGAGGATCCCGCGTTCGATCGTGACGTCGAGCGCGGTCGTGGCCTCGTCGGCGAGCAGCAGGTCGGGCCGCCCCGCGAGCGCGAGCGCGATCATCACGCGCTGCCGCATCCCGCCCGAGAGCTCGTGCGGGATACGCGCGCCTGACCGCGGCGTGTTCGCGGAGATGAACAGCGTCGAGGAGCTCGTCGACGCGCGCCGGGCGCGTCGGCCTCCGGGTCGAGCGCCCTCACCGTCTCCTCCGCCTGGCGACCGACGCGCTGGATCGGGTCGAGCGCCGAGAACGAGTTCTGCGGGATCAAGGCCGATCCGCCGCCCACGGATCGCCGCCCACCCCTGGTCGGAGAGCCCCGTGACGTCGCGGCCGTCGAAGCGCAGCCGAGCCGCTGACGATCGCTGCGCCGACCCGCGGAAGCAGCCCGATCGCCGTCCGGCAGGTCATGCTCTTCCCCGAGCCCGTCTCGCCGACGAGCCCGACGCAGGTGCCGGCCGGCACGTTCAGCTCGACGTCGCGCAAGGCGCGCTGGCCGTCGATCTCGACCGCGAGGTGCTCCATGCTGAGCAGCGCGCTGCTCACCGGCTCGGCCTCGCCTGCCGATGAAGAGCCGGTCGGCGACGAGGCTGAGCGCGAGTCCCGGTAAGCGCCAGCACGACGCCGGGCGCGACCGTGATCCACGGATCGGTTGCGAAAGCACGCGAGCGCCCCTCGTACATGATGCTGCCCCACTCCGGCGTCGGAGCCTGAACGCCGACGCCCAGGAACGACAGCGACGCCGTCACGATCACGATCAGGACCACGTCGGCCGACCGCGTACGCGGCGGTGACCCGGAGCACGCCCGGGCAGGACGTGGCGCGCCACGATCCGGCGCTGCGAGTAGCCGAGCACGCGCGCCGCGAGCACGAAGTCGCGCTCCCGGAGGGTCAGCGCCTCGGCTCTCGACAGCCTTGCGTAGACCGTCCAGTCGACGGCGATCATCGCGATGACGATCGCCGGCACACCCGCCGGGCAGCGACCCAGAAACTGCTCGTCGCCCCGACAACGACGACCAGCGTCAGCACCAGGATCAGGAACGGGAACGCGATCAGCGCGTCGACGATCCGCACGATCCCCTGGCTGACGATGCGGCTGCGCGAGGTGGCGCTGATCACTCCGAGGATCGTGCCGATCACGAGCGAGCCGCCGACGACGATCGCCGCGATCCCGAGATCGAGCCGACCGCCCGCGAACGTCCGCACGAAGACGTCGCGACCGACGTCGTCGGTGCCGAACGGGTACTGCCACGAGGGCGGCTGGAAGGGCAGCGCGACGAGCGCGCCCGGCCGTATGCGGGTCGAGCAGCGGCACGAAGACGCAGAGCAGCACGACGAGGACGAGCGTCGCGACGCCGATCACCAACGTGACGCTCGGCCGACCCTCAGACCCGGCCCGCTCGGAACGGCGGCGCCGCTGGACGTACGCCGACCACCTACTCGTTCCTCGTCCTCGGATCGACGATGCTCGAGAGCAGATCCGCAAGCAGGTTCGCGAGCACCACGACGATCGCTGAGACGAGCGCGATCCCCTGGATCACCGGGTAGTCGCGCGTATTGATCGCGTTGACGAGCTCCTGCCCGATCCCCGGGAGCGCGAACACGCTCTCGACCACCACCGCACCCGTCAGCAGAGCGCCGATGTTGTAGCCCACCAGCGTGATCACGGGCAACAACGTGTTCGGGAGGATGTGCGAGTACACGAGCCTCCGCCGCGAGATCCCCCGCGCGATCGCGACCTCGATCCACTGCTCGTGCAGGGTGTGCGCGGCGGCCTGGCGGCAGACCCGGACGATCAAGGGTGTCAGGAACCCCGCGAGAGCGACCGCGGGGAGCAGGAGGAACCTCACATCCTCGAGCCCGTTCGAGCCCCAGCCTCCGCGCCGGCAGGATTCCGGCGCGAACGCTGACGAAGAGGATCAGGATCAGCCCGAGGAAGAACGGCGGCAGCGCAAGCAGGACGGTCGTCACCGCGCGGATCGAGAAGTCGATGAGCTCCCCTCCGAGCGCTGCGTAGAGCCCGAGCGGCACCCCGATCAGGAGCGAGATGAACACGGTGGCGAGGATCAGGGCCAGCGTGACAGGCAGCGTGCTCGAGATGATCTCCGACACCGGCCTGCCCTGCTGGATCAGCGACGATCCGAGATCGCCGGTTGCGAGCGAGCGGATGTAGAGCTCGAACTGGACCACGAGTGGCCTGTTCAGATGGAGCTGCGCCCGCATTGCCGCCCGCGCCTGGGGCGTCGAGTTGATCCCCTCGATTGACACCACCGGATCGCCCGGGACGACCCGCACCAGCGCGAACGTGATCACCACCACGAACGCCGTCACCGTCAGCGCGTGCAGCAGGGCGCCGACGGCCCGGGAGCTACCTGAGGCGCCCGAAGCGCTTCGCCCGCGTCCACGCCCTGCCCGAGAGGCGGCCGGACAGCGGCTCGGCGCTCACGGGGCTTGACTGGCCGTCGCCCTCCGAGCGCTCCCCGTCACGCGGTCCCGACGTCGAGGAAGGCGCTGCTCGAGACGTGAATCTCGCTCGTCGGGAGCCTGGTCGCCCAGATCAGGGCCTCGTCGTTCAGGGTCGCGAACGGCGAGTATTGCACGAAGAGCTTGTTCAGCTTCAGCAGGCCCTTCGCGCGGGCCGAGCCCGACGTGACCTCGATCTGGTGGGCCTGCGCCTCGATCGGCTTGATCGACAGGCCCGTGTAGGCGGCCTGCTGTCCGCCGTCGTAGACCAGGCTGAAGCCCATGTATCCGTCGGGGACGTTCTGGAAATCGTAGAGGGGGTAGAGGACCATTTGGTACTTGTAGGTCGCGAAGATGTTGAAGTAGGTGCTCGGGTCGAGGTTCACGAGCTTCACCTTGACCCCGATCTGCGCGAGGTTGCTCTGGACGATCAATGCCTCGGGGCCCTGCTCGGGATACCCGGCGCTGCAGTAGTCGAGCGTGACCTGGCAGCCCTTGGCGCAGCTCGTGCCCGCGATCGCCTTCTTCGCGGCGGCGAGGTCCTGGGCGGTCGAGATCGAAGGGTCGTAGCCGTTCATCGACGACGGCCAGTACCCTTTGATCGGCTTGACCTTGCCGCCGTAGATCACCTGGCTCATCTGATCGCGGTTGAGGGCGTCGGAGATCGCGACGCGGAGCGCCTGCTGGTTGAACGGCGCCGAGACTCCCCGCATCGTCATCACCTCTTCGCCGTACATCGTCGTCACCTCGCTCTGCGCCGGGCTCCGGACCTGGGAGATCAGGTTCGGCGGCAGGCCGAATGCGACGTCGAGCTGACCGGACTCGACCTCGGCGAGCGCCGAGTTCGGGTCGGGGTTCGTCTGGAACTCGATCGACGGGACGCTCGGCTTCGGGCCCCAGTAGCTCTTGTTGACTGCGAAGCTTGCGTTGTCGGTGCCGCCCCACGTGGTGAGCACATATGGCCCGTCCGAGATCGGGTGGTCGAAGAAGCCCTTGGTCGCGATCAGCTTGGCGGGATAGATCGACCACGGGGGCCCTCCGAGGATCGTCGGCAGCGAGGCGTACCTGCGGTTCATCGTGATCACGACCGTGCTCGGATCGGGTGCGGTGATGTTCGTGATCGGGAGGAACTCCGCGAGGTTGGCGTTCGACTTGTCGGTGCGCGCGCGGTCGAGGGTCCCCTCCACGTCAGCCGACGTCAGCGGCAGGCCGTTCGAGAAGTGCAGGCCCTTGCGCAGTGTGAACGTCCAGGTGAGCCCGTTCGACGAGGTCTTCCAGGAGCTCGCGAGGCCTGGCGAGAGCTTGCCCGAGGCATACGACGTGAGCGTCCCTCCGATCAGATGGAGCGCGGCCTGATCGGGGAAGGCGACCGCGATCGCCGGGTCGAGCGTCTGGATCTTGCTCGAGAACGCGACGGTGACCGGCCCGGAGGCGGCGCCCCGGGACGCGCTGCCGGCCGCCACCTGCGACCCGGCGAGGCAGGCGATGGCGACCATCCCGAGGAGGAGTCGCGCCCTCGTCGATGTGCGAACAGCGAACATGAGGCCGGGGTGCGTACTCACTTTGAGCTCCCTTCGCGAAGCAACCGTCGAAATGCGGAGCGCTGACGTTAATGGAGGGGGCTGGGGGTGTCAACCACCCTCGGTGACCTGCGCGGGAGCGCGACGGCGACGAGGGCAGCGACGCAGAGGGCGGCGGTGACCAGCCAGACAACCGAGTCCGAGGCCAGCTCTGCAACGAGCCCGCCGATCGCGGATCCGATCAGCTGGCCCGGGGGCCACGCGAGGTTCATGATCGCGAAGCCGGCCGCGAATCCGAGCTCGAGCCTCGTCGCGGCTTCCGAGAGCAGCGCGATCCCCGGCGTGACGATCAGGCCAAAAGCGACGTTCGCGCAGAACGCAATCGCCCCGTAGCTCCAGCGTCCGGTCTCCGCCGCGAGGGCGACCGATCCGGCGGCAGAGAGCGCGAGCCCGAGCTCGAGCGGCAGACGGGCCCCGCCCTTGTCCGACCACCGGCCGAGCAGCGGATTGAGCAGTACCTGGGCGCCTGCGGAGAACAGGAACAGCGCGGCGATCCCACCCGCGCCCCACCGGAGGTCGGCCAGCCGGAGCGGTGCGAGCACGGTTACCACCCCGAGCAGGTAGCCGCCGAGCAGCACAAGCAGCGCGGGCTTGTAGACGCTCGGCGCGGCGAACGCCTTCCGGAAGGTCGCGAGCGAGATCGCCTCAGGCGGCCCGTCCGCGATGGTCAACCCCCAGGCCGCGAGCACGAAACCGGGAACCGCAAGCGCGACGAACACCGGCCTCGTCCCGATCAGGTCGGCGAGGGCTCCCACCGCGGGACCGACGAGCGCGCCGACAAGCGCGGCTCCGAGCGCGATCCCGATCGACTCGCCGCGACGCTCACGTGGCACCTGGGCGACGAGCCACGCGAGCCCGCCCGTCCAGGCCAGAGCGCAGCCGCAGCCCTGGAAGAGCCGGGCAATGAAGACGAGCTCGACGTTCGCGGCGATCGCGAAGCCGAGGCTGGCCGTGGCGAGAAGCAGCAGCCCGGAAAGCGTGGTCGCCTTGACGCCGATCCTGCTCGCGAGCAGCCCGCTCGGAATCGCGGCGGCGAAGGCGCCGGCTGCGTAGGCGCCGTTCAGGAGCCCCGCCCCCGCGACCGACAGGTGGAACCGGTTGGCCAGATGTGGCAGGAGCGGCGCGAGCACCGTGAAGAACATCGACTCGTACGAGACGACGGCGCACACCATCACGATCGTGCGGCGCATCGACTCCGGATTGAATCAGGCGAAGAGCTCGCGACCGGCGCACTCTCCGTCGTAGATCGCTTCGGCGGTCCGGCGAGGCGCGAGCGCGTCGCCGATCCTCGTCACCGCAATCCCCCGCGCCTCGAGCTCGGCGGCGATCGCGTCGGCCGGCGTTCGCAGGAGCGCGAGCACGACCGTGTCGATCCCCGTGCGAGTCTCGGTCTGCCCACCCCAGATGCCGGTCACGTCGACCTCGCCGTCCCTGATCTCCGCAACGGCATGCTGCGGCGTGAAGCGCACGCCGGCCCGGGCCAGGCGGGGGAAGACGAACGCTCCGTCGAGCGATGCGTGCACGTACTCCCCGACGAAGCCCTGGGTCGTGACCATCTCGACCTCGGCACCGTTCGACGAGAGAAGATCTGCGAGCCCGGTCGCGAGGTAGTCGCCGCTGAGATCGAAGAGGAGCACCCTGCCCCCGAGCGCGGTGGGGTCGTCGAGCGCCTTCCGCGCGGCCGTTCCGAGGTCGCTGACGAGGGGGAGTTCGGCGCCCGGGATGGCGGAGCCGTCGATCCGGTAGGTGTCGAGGCCGGTCCGGTCCCAGGTGGCGCCGGTGGCGCAGAGCACGGCATCGGGCGCCTCGGCGGCGACGAGGTCGGCGGTCGCGCGAGTCTCAAGCCGCACCTCGACGCCGCCCTCGAGCACGGGGCGCGCGAGATCGTCGACCGCGCCGATCCAGCCCGCCCGATTCGGGAGCCGCTTGAGCAGGTTGAGATGCCCACCGAGCCCGGACGCCTCCTCCACGAGCGTCACCCGGTGGCCGCGCTCGGCGAGCCTCGCCGACGCCTGCATCCCCGCCGGCCCCCCACCTATCACCACGACCCGCTTCGGGCTCTCGGCCACCCGGGTCGCACCCCCCCACCGCTGCTCGCGGCCAGTAACGGGGTTCATCAGGCACGCGACGGGTCGGGACTTCAGCGCCCTGACGATGCACTCGTTCTGGCCCGAGCAGTGGACGATTTCATCCTCGCGGCCCTCGAGCGCCTTGCGAACGATCGCCGGATCGGCCAGATGCGAGCGCGTCATCGCCACGATGTCGGCGGCCCCCTCGGCGAGCACGCCGGCCGCCAGCTCGAGGCGCCTGATGCGGTGGCCGACCACGATCGCCGCCCGTCCCCGCGCCACGACGCGTGCGCGCTTCCCGAACTCACGGAGGTAGGCCTCGGGCATCTCCATTGTCGGGATCTGGAGCCCGTGCGCGTGGGCGCCGCCATTCGAGATGCTGAAGTAGTCGTAGATCCCCGCCTCGGCGATTATCCCGAGCTGGGTGAGGGCGAGCTCGGGCGTGATGCCGACCTCGAGGCCCTCCTCCATCGAGAGCTTCAGGCCGATCGTGAGCTTCCCGCCGACCGCGGATCTGATCGCTTCACCGACCTCGATCGCGAGCCGGCACTGGTTCTCGGGAGAGCCGCCATAGCTGTCGGTGCGCGTGTTGAAGAACGGGCTCAGGAACTGGCTGATCAGCCACCCGTGGGCGCCGTGCACCTCGACGCCGTCGAGGCCGGACTCAGCGACGTTGACCGCAGAGGTCGCAAAGGCCGCGACCAGCTCGTCGATCTCGCTTTGGCCCATCGGGAGGGGTTGCTCATGCAGGTCGGGATGCGGCAGCCTCGAGGGGCCCCAGATCGGATGCCAGTCGAGCGTGAGTGCGCCCGTGTCCTGTATTCCCGAGGCGAAGAGCTGGACGAAGAGCGCCGAGCCGTGCTCGTGAACCGCGGTCGCGAGCTCCCTCCACGGCGGGATCGCGGCGGCGTCGAACGCCCCGACGGCGTTGATGAAGCCGCCTTTCATGCTGGGGTGAACGGCGTGCTCCTCGGTCACCTGGAACCCGATACCTCCGGCGGCCCGCGCCTCGTAGTAGGCGATGTGGCGAGGGCCGAGATGGCCGTCGACGCCGTAGAGGAGCGTCATCGCTGCGGCCGAGATGCGGTTCCTGAGCTTCGTCGGCCCGAGCTCGAAGGGCTCGAACAGCGGGGCGAGGTCGGGTCTCACTCGTGGTCTCCTGTCGTCGAAGGAATGCGGGGCGCACAGTGTCGCAAGCTTCCCCGAAAGAGCTCCCCGCGACCGGTCGGGCGCTTGCGGCTCTGCGAGGCATTCGGTCTTCCCGTGAGACTCAAGCAGTACCACCACGGCTGGCTAGCGCATGCCTCGTACCTGAACGTCGACGAGAGCTCCGGCGTCGCCGCGGCGTCGACCCCCAGCGCGAGGCCGACGAGTACGTTGCCGACGCTCGTGCGGCCGGTTGCCGGAACGAGCGCGTCGTCCTCACGCACCTCCACGCCGGCTTCCTCGCGGGTCAGCTCGATCTGCGCGAGCGGGACGGAGCGCACATCGCACTCGGCCCCCGCGCGGCGGCCGAGTGCGAGTTCACCCCCTCGCCAACGGCGCGAAGGTCGAGTTCTGGAGCGTTTGGATCGAGGTGCTCGAGACGCCGGGGCATTTGCGCCCGAGTCGATCTCGCTGCTCGTCTACGACCTCGACCAGGACGCCGAGCACCCGCAGGGCTGCGTGGTGTTCGAGCTTCCTAATAACGTCACGGCAGCGAGGATCGAGTTCGACACATCTGACGGCTTTGGGATATCACCACAGCCGCCTGGCCTATCCCGGGCCTAGCCGGGTCGCCGCCGGACTTGGTCCGGCGTTCACCGGGCTTCTTGCGCGGCTGGGAGAGCGTCTGGATGGGCATCCGAAGGGTCGCCGGTTCGAGCCGGCTGGGGCCACAGATTCCACGGTGTAGGCGTTTCACCCGGCTCAACGGCGGGATATCGGCCAGAGCTCGGCGACGATGCCGCCGGCGACGACATGGTGGACCCCGTGGAGATTCGTGGTCGCGCAGCAGTGGCCGCTGCTGACACGAACGCGGTCTCCCACGTCGAGCGTGGACGCGGGATCGACCTCGTAGACGGCGTGCTCCTCCGCGAGATAGCGGAGCGTCGCCTGGTGGCCCTCGAGTTCGGGCGCCGCGTGCTCGCCCGAGATCGCCTTCGAGCCACAGTCGAGGACCGCGACGCCGCCATGGCGGCTGATCACGGTGGCGAGCACGGTGAGCGCGACCTCGAACTTCGGATCGATCCGAGCGTAGGCGGTATCCATGAAGACGTACGAGCCGATCTGGAGCTCAGTTACCTCCTCGACGGCGCCCGTGATCTCGAACGTCCCCGTCCCGCCGGCCGAGACGATCCCGACATCGATACCCGCCGACCGGATGCGATCCACCGCTTCGACGAGCCGCTCCATCGCGGCTAGCGTCTTCCGGCGGCGCTCGACCGGGTCGGGCTCGTGGACGCAATGGCCCTCGTAGCCCATCACGCCCTCGAACGCGAGCCCCTCGAGCGAGCCGGCCTCTTCCGCGAGCGCCGCCGCCGCCTCGGCCGACCGGACACCGCACCGACCCATGCCGACGTCGACGTCGACGAGGAACCCGATCACAGTCCCGGCGGCCACCGCGGCCGCGGCGAGGTCTCGCGCGTTCCGGATTTCGTCGACTGCGACCGTGAGCCTCGTCAGGCCGCCGAGCTCGGCAGCCGTTTCCGGCTTCCCGGCGCCGACCGCCTCGTTCGCGAGCAGCACGTTCTCGATCCCGCCGCGCGCCATCGCCGCAGCCTCCGTCAGTGTCGCCGTCGTCACGCCGATGGCGCCGGATTCGACCTGGAGCCGTGCGAGCTCGACCGCCTTGTGCGTTTTCGCGTGCGGTCGAAGCGAGACCCGGCCTCGGGCCCGATCGGCCGCGAGCGCGACATTTCCGGTGACCTTCTCGAGCTCGACGACGAGGGCGGGCGTCGGCAGCTCCTCGACGGGAAGGCCGAGGCGCGCCTGCAAACGCTCGCCGACGTCAGTCCGCACCGACACGCTCGGCGATCTCCCGTCGCCGTGCCTCGAACAGGCCGAGCTCGGACTCGAGGACGCTTGCGACACCGAGAGCGACGTGGTCCCGAAACGGCCCCGCCACGATCTGCACACCGATCGGCAGCCCTTCGGGATCCTCGGCCACCGGCACGACCGCGCTGGGAAGGCCGGCGAGACTGTAGGTGTGCGTGTAGTTGAAGCCCTGGTAGCGGAAGTACTCGTCGACCGGGATGCCGGCGGGCGGCAGCCCGTGGACCGGCGCCGGTCCAGCCGCGACCGGACATATGATCGCGTCGAAACCGCCGACGAACTCGCGCACCCTCGCCCGGAAGGCGTGAATTCGACCGAGCGTCACGAAGAACGCCGAGGCGAGGGGCGGCTCGCCTCCGCTCAGGGCCATCAAGGCCGCGAACTGCGGCACGTGGCGGCCGCCGGCCGCCGCGACGTCGGCTCGCATCTTCGCGCCGCCGTCCGCGCCCGCGGCCGCGAAGAAGAGCTCGGTTGCCTCGGAGACGTCCGGCGCCTGCACCTCGACCACCCTGCTGCCGTGTCGCTCCAGGATCTCTCCAGCACGTTCGACCGCCGTCCGCGTCTCGGCCGTCGGCGTCGTCAGGGGGTCGTCGCTGTAGATCCCGATCGACAGCCCGCCCGGCGCGATCGATCGGTGATCTCCGAGCGGGGAGGGGACGGTGACCGGATCGATCCAGTCGGGGCCGGCGAGCACAGAGAGAAGCAGCGCGACGTCATCGACGTACCGCCCCATCGGGCCGAGCGTGTGGAGGTCGAGCCCTCCCGTCGCGCGCGTGGACGGCCATGTCCCCGTCTCGGGGACACGCCCGATGCTCGGCCGGATTCCCACTATCCCGCAGTAGTGCGCAGGGACGCGGATCGAGCCGCCGCCGTCGCTTCCGATCCCGAGCGGCGAGGCGTCGGCGCCGAGGATCGCGGCTTCGCCGCCACTTGAGCCGCCGGGAGTCCGCTCGAGGTTGTTGGGATTATTCGTCCGACCGTAGATGACGTTGTCGGTCTCGAACGACGAGATGTACTCGGGCACGTTCGACTTGCCGAGGATGACGCCGCCGGCCGCCCGGACCCGCGCGACCACGGTCGCGTCTCTCGCCGGCCGGAAGCCTGCGCGCGCAAGCGTGCCGGCGGCCGCCGTGAATCCGACAGCCTCGATCGAGTCCTTGACGGTGACCGGCAGCCCAAGCAGCGCGCCCCGCGCCCCTTTACGACGCGCCCCGTCGGCACGGTCGGCCTCGGCGAGCGTGCCCTCTGGATCGAGTTCGACGATCGCGTTCAGGGCGGGGTTCACCCGGTCGATCCGGTCGAGATAGTGGTTCGCGAGCTCGTGCGAGGAGATCTCCCTCGCCTCCAGGCGCGCGATCCACTCGCGGGCGGATGGTTCTGTGCTCACCGTGCCACCGTAACCCGGGGGCTCCTAGGCGCGCCGGGGGTGGCGACAGAGCGCAAGGGTCGCGTCTACGCCCGCCACGCGATATCCGTCTCCTTGGGTGGGTCGTGAAGGACGGAGCGCTTCATTTCGGAAACCTCGGGGCCGCTGAAGCTCGAGGGTTCGTTGAAGAGAACGACCATCAGACCGACCGCCGTTGAACGCCAGGACGATCGGGACAGGCCGGCGGACCAGGACGCCCGGCGAGCGCAGCCCTGCCACCGCACCTAGGGCCTGGATGAGCTCAGGGTGAACGCTGCCGAAAGGCTCGACCTTCGACGACCTCCTGACATCCCTCGAAAGTCACGTTGATCTTGACCAATGGATTGACCCTGGGTGATACCCGGATGTCGGTCGGGTTCCGAAGCGGTGGGGCTGGTGATCGCAGCGATTCGGTGTGGCGCAAGCGGCCTGGACGACCGAGTCAGGAGGTACCCCAGCGCTATCGCGTTCGTCGTGCTCGGGAGTGGATCAGCACCAACGGCCACGCTGCCTGAGTCAGGAAACGCCTTCACCGAGCCGGGGTGACCAATGAGTATCGGCCGGTTGTCTACGCTGGCGCGTGCTCCTCGGAGATCCGCTTCGGGGCGTGATGACTAGCGTGTTGGTTGAGTTGCCGAGATGACGAGAACGCCCGCGACGGCACGAGACAGACGTAAGGGAACGCCCGGATGGCGCTAAACCTGTTCAGCGATACCCAGACCGTGCCGACGGCCGAGATGTTGCGTGCGATGATCGAGGCTGAGGTCGGGGACGAGCAGCGCGGCACCGACCCGACGGTGATCACCCTCGAGAAACGGGTCGCCGCGTTGCTCGGTCAGGAGGCGGCTGTCTTCCTGCCCTCGGGGACAATGTGCAACGCGATCGCGGTGCGGCTTCACGTGCGTCCCGGCGGCGACGAGATCATTCTCCACGCCTTCGCGCACGCGGCCGAATCCGAGTGCGGCAGCCCGGCCGCGCTTTCCGGCGCATCCCTCCATCTCCTCCAGACACCCACAGGGATCTATGGGCCGGACGCTGTCGAGGCAGCGATCAGACCGCCAAGCCGCTACACGCCACGCTCGCGGCTGCTGATCGTGGAGCAGACCACGAATCTCGGCGGGGGGCGCATCTGGCCGGCGGAGACAATCGACGCGGTAGTCGCGACCGCGCGTGCTCATGGCCTCCGCGTTCACCTCGACGGCGCCCGCCTGATGAACGCCGTCGTTGCCGCCTCGGTCCCGGCGGCGCGGTTCGCGGCGGGGTTCGATACCGCCTGGCTCGACTTCGCCAAAGGACTCGGCTGTCCGTTCGGAGCCGTGCTGGCCGGTTCGCAGGAGTTGATCGAGGAGGCGTGGCGCTACAAGCAGATGTGGGGGCGCGATGCGCCAGTCCGGATACCTGGCGGCGGCTTGCCTCTACGCCCTCGATCACAACGTCGACCGCCTCGCCGAAGACCACGCCAACGCAAAGCTTCTCGCGACCGGTCTCGCGGAGATCCCGGGCATCGAGATCGAGCCGAACGACGTCGAGACGAACATCGTCATCTTCGGGGTTGGAGATGCGAGACGGGTGAGCGCCGCGCTCGCGGCCCAGGGACTCGAGCTTCCTCAGGTGGATGATCGCCGCCTAAGGGCCGTCACCTTCCTCGGTGTGACGCAAGCGGACATCGAGAAAGCGCTCGAGCTGATTGCCGCCGCGGCCGGCTCGACGTAGGGCTTCATGAGGCTTGCCGGTGGCAAGCTTTCTGACGGGAGACTTGAGGTCAGTCGGGCACGATCAACCTGCCTGGTCGGACAGACGCGCCCAGCGTGCTCACTGCGGAAGACCTGACTTAGTCCTGCGCGGTCCGGGGGTCGTCGAGCCTAGGCCGCCGGATCTCGCCAACGAGCCTCCGTGGCCTACGTCGTTACGCTTTTCGTCCTGACGACGAGGTACCCGTCCACCTCGTCGCCGTCCTCGGCCACCGTCAACGAGACCACCGCGAGCGTGTCTCGGCCGAGGTGGATCCGGTCGCCGGCAGCCCACGTCGGCGCGCCGGCCCGGAATGGCCCGAGGTCGTCTCCGCTCTCGGCCAGAAGTTGTAGGTGGTAGAAGTCCGAACCCCCGGACCGCCGCCGACATCAGCAAGTCGTGGCTCGGCCAGCTTCGCAGGAGCCCGGATGGACAAAACGGGCCGCGAGTTGACATCGCCCGTTGATCGCCTCCCACGTCCTGCCGCCGAAACGCATGGAACCCGCCGTTTCCAGCGGGTTCCGTGTGATGGGCGGTGACGGGCTCGAACCGCCGACCCCCTGGGTGTAAACCAGGTGCTCTCCCAACTGAGCTAACCGCCCGCTCCGGGAAGTGTGCCCGAGCGGACGGGGGCGGCTCACAGGCGGCTCAGAGGAAGCTCCCAGGTTGTTCGTGACGTGCCCTCAGGGTGTTTTCAGCCGGGGCGGGTGAGATGTGCCGTGCTCGACCCCAACCGAAGGAGGACACCATGGACAGAACTAATCGTATCGCCCTTGGAATCGGCTCGACCCTCGTACTCGGCGCCGCCGGCGCCGGGATCGCGAACGCTGCCAAGACCGACAGCACCCAGCCGGCAGGGAGCGGCGGTGGGCCGCCCGGCGCGGCGGCGATCGCCGCGTATCTCGACCTGACGAGCGACCAGCTCCGCGCCGATCTCCAGAGCGGAGAGACGCTCGCCCAGATCGCGACCGCGCAGGGAAAGCCCGTGGCCGGACTGGAGGCGGCGATCGTCGCCGACGCGACCACGAACCTCGACGCGGCAGTCACGGCCGGCAAGCTCACCTCGGCGCAAGAGGCGACGATGCTCGCCAACCTGAAGGCCCACGTCGACGAGCTGGTCGACTCAACCGGCCCGCCCGCGGGCATGAAGAGGGGCCCCGGTGGAAGCGGCCCGGACGGCGGCCCGGCGAGCCAGGCGATCGCGAGCTACCTCGGGATCACGGCCTCGGCGCTCCAGTCCGACCTGAAGGGAGGCCAGACGCTTGCCCAGGTCGCGACCACCCAGGGTAAGACCGTCGCCGGGCTCGAGGCCGCGATCCTCGCGGATGCGAAGTCGCATCTCGATGCGGGAGTCGCCGCCGGCAGGCTCACCTCCGCCGAGGAGGCGACGATGCTCGCCGACCTCTCCTCGCACGTCGCGGACATCGTGAACTCGACCGGCCCCCCGGCGGGAGGCCCGGGTGACGGGCCCGGCGTACCGCACGCGCAGAGCTAGGACGAAGCTCGGCCGCGGGAACGGGAGGGGCGCGACGGGGCGCCCCTCCCACCGCACTCGCACAAATGTCCGCACCCCCGCGCCGCTTGCGCCCCTCCGCGAATCCGAGCGAGGTGCCCGACACACAGCCGAGCGCGAAGCGTCGGACTTCCCAGTGCGGCCGAACAGGCGACGGTATCCCAACCGAGACGTTCGGAGAGGCAGCACTTGTGCGGATCGGCACCGATTTGCCAGCGGCCGAGGTTTGGGCTACCGTCGGTGACGGCGATGCGGATGACCGTGTTGCCGGCCGGCGTTGACGCCGGTGCGTGCCGCCTGAGGCGGTGCCCTGAGGCGATGTTTGCCTCGTGCGAGCGATGAAGCTCAGGAGCCGTCGCCGGTTCCGGATCCGTGTCCCTCTTGCTGTCCGATCCGAAGGAGCTTCGTATGCGTACGCAGTACTCACCCGATCTGAACTCACCCGATTTGGCCGTTCTCCGCTCCGAGGTCGCCACACGCCTCGGCCTCGTCGACACGGCGGCCGACGCCGCGTTCGAGCAGGAATGCCGCGACTACCTCTCCGAGCTCCGGTGGCCGGGCGGCGTCGAGTGTCCACGCTGCACGGAGACGACCAGGCTGCTCTGGCTCACGAGCCGTTCGAAGTGGCACTGCTACTCGTGCCGTTACCAGTTCAGCGTCACGGCGGGCACCCTGTTCCACAGCTCGCACCTGCCGGTCTGGAAGTGGTTCGTCGCCGTCCACCTCATGCTCGATGCGCCGGAGGGTCTCTCTGCGAACGAGCTCCGCCGGACCCTCGGGGGCAGCTACAAGACCGCGTGGTTCGCGGCCCACCGGATCCGGGCGGCGATGCGTGGGCACGGCGCCGAGCTTCTCCGCAGCCTCGTCGATGCGGAGCTCCGCGAGTCCGGCGCTCACTCCCCGCCCGAGTTCGCAGAGCTCGCCCGCGCGAACGGAACCGTGCTCACGCGGATGCGGCGCATGGTCGGCGGGCCACATCATCAGTTGAGCGTGAAGTATCTTCCCGCCTACATCGACGAGCGGCGCTGGCGCTCGGTCAACAAGTCCAACCCGCACGTGTTTCGGGACACCATCCAGGCCCTCCTCGAAGGAGATTGCATCTCCTATGATCGGCTTGTCGGCGCTGTCTAGCCGGCTCCCCATGGCTGACGACCCTCGCCGCCCGGCGCCGGTCGAGCTTCCTCGGCCACGAGCACCGAAAGGCGCACAGCTCGTGCGGCTCAGGCTCCCCGACCGCCCGGGGAGCCTGGCCGCCCTCACCGCTCATCTCGCCGACCACGAGGTGGACGTGCTCGCGCTCGAGGTCGTCGATCACTCCCCTGACGCGGCGGTCGACGACCTCCTTCTCTCGGGAGCACGGCTCGACACGGCCCTCGCTTCGCTCGGCGCGAAGGCGATGGTGCTCGGCCGTCGCGCCGGGATCGACCTCCGCGACCCCGCCCTCGCGATGGCCGCGGCGTGCGAGGGTGTCAGCTCGGCACCGAACCCGGCCGAGGCGCACCGCCAGATCGTGCATGCCGCGCTCGGCCTCGTCTTCGCAGAGGCAGGAGTCCTGTGCATCCGCCGGGAGGGCGGCTTGCTCGCGATCGCCGCCTCGACCGTCGCGGAGATGCCGGCCGCCGTCGAGAGCCAGCAGGCTTCGCTGATCGAGTCCGCCTGCGCGAGCGGCGAGGCCCTCACGGCCGACGGGCGCATCCCGTGGGCAGCCCCGAGCCTGCGTGACTGCCTCCCTGCGGGGTCGGTCGCCGTCGTCCCGGCCGGATCCCTGGCGCTGGCGCTCGTCCGTGAGGACCACGCCCCGTTCGTCCACGTCGAGCTCGAACGGCTCGCCGCGCTGATGCGGGTCGCCGCCGCGACGCTGAACCTTCACGAGGCGACCCTCGTCAGGAGCAGGATCCGCCTCGTGCCGGAGTCGCAGCGCTGATGATCGACGCCGCACCGACCAAGAGGATCCTGATCGTCGAGGACGAGACGATCATCCGCCTCGACCTGCGCTCGATGCTCGAGTCGAGCGGCTACGAGGTGTGCGGCGAGGCCGCGGACGGACTCGAGGCGATCGAGCTCGCGGCCTCCCTCGAGCCCGACGTGATCCTGATGGATGTGAAGATGCCGAAGCTCGACGGGATCGAGGCGGCCCGCCGGATCCTCGAGCATCGATCCGTGCCGATCGTGATGCTCACCGCGTTCGGCCAGGAGGAGCTCGTCTCCCGGGCCGTCGACACGGGCGTCTTCGGCTATCTCGCCAAGCCGTTCCGCGAGCAGGACGTCGTCCCGGCGCTCGTCGCCGCGCAGACCCGGCATGCGGAGTTCAACGAGGTGAAGCTCCAGGCCGACTCGCTTCGTGAGGCGCTCGAGGCACGCAAGACGATCGAGCGGGCGAAGGGGATCCTGATGGCCAAGGAGGGAATCAGCGAGGACGAGGCGTTCGCTCGTCTCCGCCGGGCAAGCCAGAAGTCCGGCCGCCCGATGAAGGTCATCGCCGACGCTGTCGCGGCGACTCTCGGCTAGCTTCTCAGCTCACGGGGGTGGTGCTCGGACTACCGAGGGTCGCCGGGGCCGCGGCGGCCGCGGAGCATGCATTCGGGCGGCGACCGTAGGCCGCCTCGCTATCCTCGCCCTCCAGTTTGAAGAAACGCCTCCTGATCGGCGGCGCGGCGGCCGCCCTGATCCTCGCCGCCGTCATCGGGATCCTCGTCGCCGTCCGGCTGCATCAGACCGCGAACATCAAGGGCTCCTCGTCGGTGCAGTTCACGACGACGGCATTGCCCCCGGTGAAAGTGACGGTCAAGCCCGAGGGTGTGGTATGGCCGATGTGGGGCTACGACGGTCAGCGGCTCCGGGCGCCCGCCGGGATCAAGCTGCGTCCACCGTTCCGGAAGATCTGGACGTTCCACGGGCGAACGCTCCTCGAGTTCCCGCCGGCGGTTGCCTACGGGCGGCTTTACCTGACGACGTTCTGGGGGCGCTTCTATGCGCTCGACGAGAAGACCGGCAAGCCCGTATGGCAGTTCAAGTCGGGGCGCTGCGGATGGTCCTCCCCGCCGTTTCGCGCCACGTCGTCTTCCAGACCTTCATCGGCCATCCGAGCTGCAATCGCAGCGTGCCCGGCACCGACGGGGAGGTCGTGGCCCTGAACGCGACGACGGGAAGGGTGCTCTGGCACCGCACGACGGGCCCGAACGAGTCCTCGCCGCTCCTCGCCCACGGCCTCGTCTACGTGGGCGACTGGAACGGCGACATCTGGGCGCTCTCGATGCGAACCGGCCGTGTCCGTTGGAGGTTCCACACGGGCGGAGAGGTCAAGGGCTCGGTCGCGGTCGACGGGCCCGATGTCGTCGTCGGCTCCTACGACGGTCATGTCTACGCGCTGAACGCGCTGACCGGGAAGGAGGTCTGGCGTGGCTCCGCGCAGACCCGCTTCGGCTCGCTCTCGCTCGGCACCTTCTACTCCACTCCGGCGGTGGCCTACGGCCGCGTGTACATCGGGAACACCGACAACAAGGTCTACTCCTACGGTGCGAAGACCGGCGATCTCGTCTGGTCGCACTCGACCGGCGGCTACGTCTACTCCTCGCCCGCGGTCTGGGACGAGCGCGTCTACGTCGGCTCCTACGACGGCACGTTCTACGCGCTCGACGCCGCGACGGGCGACACGGACTGGACCTTCTCCTCGAACGGGCCGATCTCGGGCGCCCCCACCGTGATCGACGGGATCGTCTACTTCTCGACCTTCAACAGGCGCACCTACGGCCTCGACGCCCGTACCGGGAAGCTCGTCTGGAGCTACCCCGACGGGAAGTACTCGCCGGTCGTCGCCGACACGAAGCGGCTCTACCTCGTCGGCTACGGGCGGATGTACGGGATGGTCCCGTTCGGCCCGCGCCGAAAGGCTCCCAGATGAGTAGTTCCACGATCTCGCGTGTCCGGCTGCACGATCGGGACAGCCTGGGCCGCTCCGGCCTCATGGAAGCCGGTGAGGCTGGCTCCCATGAGTCCTGCCCTTCGACCGAGACCGCCCAGCTCGCGCCCCGAAGCAGACGATCTCATGGAACTACTCATCTAGACGATCGTGACCTCGAGGACAGCGCCCGACTCGGGCTTGTAGTCCGTGGCGGGTGCGGTCACCTGAAGCTGAACGGCGCTCCCCTTCAGTGAGACACGGACGTGGAAGGCGAACTTCGCCGAGCCCTTGCTCGCCGGGGCCTTCGCGAGCCGAAACCCGGCGAGCCTACTTCGCCACCGTGAGCGACGCCACCATCCCGAGCGCGCGGTGGCCCGGGATCGAGCAGAAGAGCGTGTAGCGCCCGGGGGCAAGCTGGAGCGTCTTCGTCTCGAGCTTTCCGGGTGCGAGCATCGCGAACGTGACGGGCTTCGACCCCTTCGCCGCGCCCTGGACGACGAGGTCGTGGTCGTCCATCCCGAAGTTGACGAGTTGCACGACGACCTTCCCGCTGGAGACACGGAGCCGGGAGAGGGTGAGCGAGTACTCCTTCTCGACGACCTGAACCTGCGACTGGCGCGCGGCACCGGCCGGCACCACCGGGGCGGCGACGGCGATCACGAGGGCAGCGAGTGCGAGCCGCATCTCAGACCAGCGAGAGCCGCGGCATCTTCTTCGCGTCGGGGAGAACGCGTTCGGCATCGACATGGAACCACTCCTCGGCGAGCGAGGCGTAGACAGCTCGGAAGTCGACGGTTTCCTTCAGGTTCCCGTCCCGGTCGAGGCCGCCGTGGCCGAGCCCCGGGAACTCACCGACCATCTTGTGGTTCAGGTGCTCGCCGATCAGGAAGGCGGCGCCTGCAGCCCCGTGATCGGTGCCGTTCGAGTCGTTCTGCGCCGCCCGGCGGCCGAACTCGCTCCAGAGGAGCGTCACGACGCGAGAACCCAGGTTCCGCTGCTCGAGGTCGGCCTGGAACGCGGCGAGTCCCTGCGCAACCTGCGTGAGGCTATCGGTCAGCGGCCCGCTTTCGTCCTCGTGCGTGTCGAACTCCCCCGGTGCCTGCAGCGCGATCGCCCGGATCGGGAAGCCGGCGTGGAGCAGCGCGGCGAGTCCGGAGAGCCGGTTCCCGAAATCGCCGTCCGGATACTTGACCTTCGTGTGGTAGTGGGCCCGCCCGTCCGGGCCGATGAAGCGCGCGAGCTGGCGGCGAAGCTGGTCGGACTCGGCGGCGGTTTGGCTCGCCTGGGTCAGGAACGGATCGTCTGCGTCCTTCAGCCCGCCCAGCGCGCCGATCGCATCGGGAAGGAGCATGCCCGGGACGTCCCAGACGTTATGCGAGTCGAACCCGTAGTCGGTCGGGTCGTCGAGCGTCGCGACCGGGACCTTCGCGGTCGCGAGCGAAGGTAGGAGCGTCTGGTCGAGCGAGAGACCCTGCATCGGGTTCGAGTCGTCGCCGACGACGTCGAGGATCCGCCCGAGCCAGCCGGTGCCGAGGTTCGGGTCGAGCGCACCGACCTCCCAGTAATGGCGGGAGGTGAAGTGCGACTGGTCCGGGTGCGTGTAGCCGATCGCGGGGAAGACGGTCAGCTTGCCCCGGTCGTGGAGCCCCGCGAGCGGCTTCAGCGAGGGGTGCCAGTGCAGGCGGGAGTCGGTGAGAAGCGGCGGGCCGTCGCCGGGCTTGAACGCGATATCGGGTCGGAGCTTCCGGTAGGCCGGATCGCCGCTCGGGTAGAGAAGCGAGAGCGCATCCCAGCCGCCCGGTGCGAAGATCGAGACGAGCACACGGTCGCCGGCTCCCTTCGAGGCGGCCCGCGCCGCGAAGGCGTCGAACACGTTCGGCCCGATCGCAGAGGCGCCGTACACGGTCAGCGCGGCGCCGAGCGTTCTCGAGAGGAACGTACGGCGGTCGAGGCCGGTTCCGGCGGGCGTCGGCATCCCGCTCTCGATCGCGGGGAGCCCGCGGCCTGCCTCGGCGATCCCCTGGCGCAGGAGCGTGGCGCGCGTGAACTCACGGCAGTGGTGCGTCATCGGGACACCTCCGTCATGCGGTCTGCATCTCCGGCGAGACGGCCGCGAGATGGCGAAGGGCGTTGTAGGCCATCACCGGGAACTGCTTCTGCCTGTTCTCGTCGGCGATGGCCGCGTCCATGGTCTTCTGCGCGTAGTCGAGGAGCGCCTTGCGCGTCTGCGGAGACACCTCGAGTTCCCCCCACCAGCCGAGCGCCCGGTCGACGAGCTTGACCGGGTCGGCCGGCTGGTGGTCACCGGCCGTGATCTGGCCGGGATTCGTTGCATGCTTCTGCAGGGCGCGCCGTGCGATCAGCCAGCGGGCGCGAAAGGTGGAGGTGTCGAGCCAGCGCGTCTCGTCCCAGCCGCTCACGTTCGGCGGATAGAAGAGTTGCTGGCCGGCCATCGCGTCCAGCCAGACCCAGTCGCCGGTCTCGACCCGATCGCCGCGCTGGCGCAGCAGGCCGGCCGTGTAGACGATCGGCGACTTCACCATTCGCGGGCCCTCATAGAGGGTCGGGTGCCGGAGGATCGCGGCCACCACCGGGCGAATCTGCCAGCCGGAGCCGACATACAGCTTCTCGAGCGCCGCCGCGGTCTTCGGGTCGGGCTCGACCGGGACGAAGCAGCTCCAGAGCCGGTTCACGAAGTAACCGGCGTGGGCGGGGTGCTGAACGCAGAGGTGGACCGAGTTCTTCCAGTTGAACGGCCCGACGTGCCCGAAGATCACCTTCATCGCGGCGTCGTGGTTCTCGGCCTTGAAGTGGAAGTCGACGAAGCCGGCGCCGTTCTTCCAGTTGGCCGTCCAACCCGTGAGCGCGCGGGCGTTCTCGCGGACGTCGGTCTCGGTGTAGCCGGCGTCGACGCCGAGCGTGAAGAGCTCCATCATCTCCCGGCCGTAGTTCTCGTTCGGGGAGCCCTTGATCGAGTTCAGCCCGTTGAGGTAGAGCAGCATCGCCGGGTTGATCGTCACTCGCATCGTCAGCCCGAGGAACGACCCGAGCCCGATCTGCCGGAAGAGCTCGTTCTGCTCGAGCATCAGCTTCTGGCTGCCGACCGTCTCGTTGGA
Source organism: uncultured Actinomycetota bacterium (assembly GCA_963766565.1). Classification (GTDB taxonomy): domain Bacteria; phylum Actinomycetota; class Thermoleophilia; order Gaiellales; family Gaiellaceae; genus PALSA-600. Next base: position 787,885 of record CAVYAQ010000002.1, on the reverse strand, counting down.
CGTCGCGAACCAGTCGTGCCAGATCAGCGCCATCCGCTCGACGAGCGGCCGCGAGGTGCGAACCATCTTGTCGAGCCACCAGAGGTGGTCGTCCCCGTAGTTGTCCTTCGGCGCAAGCGGGTGCCCGTTGTTCAACGGCGTCCTGCCGACGAGGTTGTCGACCTTCGGCGGGTGGACGAGCGAGTCGACCGCGGCGTGCAGTCCCTTCGCCGCAAGGTGCTCAGCCTCGCCACTCCGCGGCCCGAATCCCGCCCGCCAGAGCAGCCGCTCAGCCTGCGCCGGCCCGAAGGGGCCCGTGTAGACGGGGAGCGGTGACGGCGCCACGTCTTCCCAATCGGCGTTGGGCGTTCCGGACCTTATCCCTCTGCCGGGGGGCCTCGTTCGAGTGAGCTCGATCACAGTCCCTGTTGGGGTCGTGATCGCGCCTTCGGGCTAATCTCCCTGGATGATTGCGGAACCGCCGGGCGAGACCGACCCGGCTCCGGCTCGAAGTCGTCCTTCCGTGCGCCTTGGAGCCGTGATCGTGACCGCGGTCGCCCTCGCAGCCGGCTTCATCACCTGGCTCGCCGTTCGCGACAACGGGCACTCGCCGACTACGACGACGACGGCCTCCGTGCCCGCAGCCTTCGCGATCACGCCTGTGAACCTGAAGAGGCTGGCGATCTCGATCCAGCAGCCGATCTTCTGGCTCGGCCAGAAGGCCCGCAATACCTACGAGCTCACGAAGGGCCAAAAGGGGAAGATCTACGTGCGCTACCTACCCGCGGGCGTCCGCGTAGGCAGCGCGAAGCCGTACCTCACGGTGGCGACATACCCCTTCCCCGGAGCGTACGCGGCGCTCGAGAAGCAGGCGGCTGCGAGGGGCGCCGTCACGGCGAAGCTCGCCGGCGGAGGCATCGCCGTCCTCGACGGCAGCTATCCCGAGAGCGTCCACGTCGCCTACCCGAACGTCAACTACCAGGTCGAGGTCTACGACCCGAGGGCGGCGCGGGCGATGGAGCTCGTCTCGGCCGGAGAACTGGCCGCCCTCGGGCGCCTCCATCCCTCCACCGGCACCGCACTCCAGAGCGGCACGGCGCCGGTCGCGGCCTCCCTCGTAGAGCTGAAGGCCCTTGCCGCCCGGATTGGTCACCCGTTCTACTGGGCCGGGCCGAAAGCGGGATACACCTACGAGTTGACGCAGGACCCCTCGGGAACGCTGTACATCCGCTATCTGCCCCCCGGAACGCACGTCGGCGACCCGAGGGCCCGCTTCCTCACGGTGGCCACGTATCCGTTCGCGGGCGCCTACGCAGCCGTGGCCAAGACGGCGAAGGGCGCGGCCAGGATCGGCCTGGCACACGGCGGCGTGGCGAGCGTTGACGATGCCTACCCGAAGAGCATCCATCTCGCCTTCCCCGGAGTGAGCTACCAGGTGGAGGTCTTCGACCCGTCTCCGAGCATCAGCCGCAAGCTGGTCGCCTCCGGCGCGATTAGACCGGTCCCGTAACGTTTGCCGAGCCCGCACTAGCGGCGGAGCTGTTTTCGTATACGGAGACGACCACCCGCAGCGATGACTCCAGCGCGAGCCCGGCCGCTTCGCGGTCGAACCACGCAGCAGTCGCCTCCCGCAGCGTGAGGCCGCCGCGGTGGGCCCAGACGATTGCCGCTCCGAGATCGTGGGGCGACGCCGACGGAGCGACGGCGCCGTTGACACCTTCCTTGATCAGCTCGACGGCTGCATTGTCGGGGCCCGCCACGACGACGCTCGGCGTCGCGCGTGCCGCGGCTTCGACGACAACGAGCCCGTAGCCTTCGCGACTCGACGGCAAGACGAGACAGAGCGCCTCGCGGAGCGCGCTATCGATCCGCTGGCTCGGAACGAAGCCGGGAGCCTCGATGACCCCGGCCAGGCCGTAGTCGCCGATCTGCATGAGAACCCGGTCCCGGTCGGGTCCGTCGCCGAAGATCAAGCAGCGCAACTCGGGGACCTCACGGCGGGCATGTGCGACGGCGGGGACGATCGCCAGGACCCGTTTCTCGGGAATGTGGCGACCGGCGAACACGATCACCGGCTCCACGGGCCGCGCCGCCGGCGCCGAGAGCTGCCCCTCGTAGAGCCCCCGCAGAATAGTCACTTCTCCGTGCACCCCGTACTCGAGGAGCCTGCGCTCATGCAGGGCCGAGAAGCAGAAGGCGCGCTGCTCGGCGCGCAGACAGAGCTGCTGGACGCCCCAACCGATACGGCCGGCGAGCGGCCCGAGGTAGGCGCGCCAGTACCCGGCCGTCCAGACCTCGAACCAGTCGGCCACAATTCGGTAACCCCACCGCCTGCGTAGCGCCGCCGCGGCGAGCAGCGAGAAGTACGGGAACGAGGCCGTGTGCACCACGTCGTACCGGCCGCCGTGCCGGGCGAGATGGCGGAGCACGCCGAAGCCGAAGACGAGCGGCGGCAGGATCCGCCGCCGGCCGTTTGCATACAGCTCGAGCTGCGGGCCGACTGCGATCACTGCGACTCCGGGGACATCCGGCGGTGCGTCCGGCTCCCACTGGCGCAGGGTCAGGTAGGTGACGTCGTGACCGTCCTGCGCGAGCCGCTCGGCGAGGTTCCGGTACCAGCGCTCGGCGCCGCCGACGGTGTGTGGGAAAAGGCAGTCGTAGACGAGGCAGACGCGCACGCGATGAGCGTACTGGGCCAGGTTGTGGGGCCAATGTCCATCGGGCCGCCCGCTCGATGTTCCGGACCCTCTCGCCTGGGTACGATGCGCCCGTGCTCGTAGGCCACAGCCCGGTTCGGTGTCTGGGTTGAGAGGCGATCGGCCCCGGGCCGGACTCGGCGGTGGCTGACACTCCGAGCTCGTCGGCTGTGGGTAAGGGCCTGCGCACGGCGCTCTCCCTCCTCCCTCGTTCCACCGCCTCTTACCTGCAGCGCACCCTCTTCCCGATCCCGGTGCTCGGCCGGGGGCTCAGGGTGCTCACCGCCAGTGCGGCAGCGGGAGAGGGCGTGATCAAGTACGGCCCGGCGCGCGGCCTGCGGATCGACGCGACAGGGACGGCTTTCTCCTTCCTCCTGGGCAGCTACGAGACCGAGGAGCAGCAGATCCTGGTCAGGCACCTCCGGCGCGGCGGCGTGTTCTACGACGTGGGGGCGAACATCGGCTTCTTCTCGCTCCTGGCGGCCCGGCTCGTAGGCCCGGCCGGGCACGTGGCGGCGTTCGAGCCGTTGCCTGTCAATGCCGGGCAGCTCCAGCGCAATGCCGAGCTGAACGGGTTCTCGAACGCCACCCTCGTCGAGGCGGCCGTCTCGAGCGAGGCCGGAGTCGCCCGGCTCGACCCTGCGAACGAGCGTGTCCAGGCGAGGCTCGCCGAGGTCGGCGAGGCCGGATGTGAGGGCCTCGTCGCCGTGCGGGCAATCACGATCGACGGCTGGCGCGCCGAGACGAACTTCCCGCTTCCCGACGTGATCAAGATCGATGTCGAGGGCGCGGAGATGAGTGTATTGAGGGGCGCGCAGGGGGTGATCCGAGCGAGCCGGCCGGTCCTCATGGTCGAGGTGCACCCGGCCGTGGGGCCCGCGTTCGCCGACTACTTCGAGGCGACGCTCCGCCCGCTCGGCTATTGGGCCACCTCGTTGACGGGCGGGCCGATGCCGGTGTCGAACAGGCGCTTCCACGCCGTGCTCGTGGCCGAACGATCGACCTAGTGCGGCCTCCTAACCCACCGGCTTCCCGGCTGTGACCGACCGCGGCGCGCAGCTACGAACCGTCCTCCACGTGCTGCCGCATCCCGGTGGAGGCGGCGAGACGTATGTCGACGCGGTCTCTGCCATCGACGGCTACCTCGCCACACGGCTGTTCCTCGCCCCGAGCCCTGTGCCACGCGAGGCGGTCCCAGCCTTGCCGCGTGGCGCACTTCGAGTGTTGCGGGAAGCGCCTCGACACGACCTCCTTCACGTTCAAGGCGAGGTCGCGAGCACTGTTTGTCTTCCGAGCCTGGCTACACGGCCGTCGGTTGTCACCTTCAACGGGCTCCACCTGCTGCGCCGGTCAACCGGCGTGCGGCGGACCGCATCGAGGCTGAACCTCCGTCTCGTTCTTCGAGCTGCGTCCCGGGTGATCTGCGTCTCCGAGGACGAGCGCGCCGAGCTGGCGAATGCCGTTGGCGAGGCAGCGATGGGTCGGGCCGTCGTGGTCAGGAACGCCTCGCCCAAAGTCGAGCGTCCGCCGACGCCCGAGGAACGAGCCGCCGTTCGTCATGAGCTTGGAGTCGTCGAGCCGACCCTGGTCGTTCTGTTCGTAGGCTCGCTGGTAGACGTCGAGGACCCGCTGACGGCGGTGCGGGCGGCTCGCGAGGCCGAGCGACGCGGTCTTCGGCTCCGCCTCGTCGTCGTCGGCGACGGCCCGCTTCGCGCCGAAGTCGAGCGGGCCGGCGGAGATGTCGTCACGACGCTCGGGTTCCGAACAGACGTCGACCGCCTGATGGCCGGAGCTGACTTGCTCGTATTGCCCTCACTCCGCGAGGGCCTGCCGAACGTCGTCCTCGAGGCGATGGCAGCGGCCGTCGTGCCTGTCGTCTCAGCCGTACCGGGAAGCATCGAGGCTGCCGGCGAAGCCGGCGTTGTCGCACCGGTCGGGGATGCAAACGCGTTCGCGGATGTCTTCATGCGGCTCGCCGTCGATGAGCGGGAACGATCGAGGCTCGCGTCACTCGGACGTGAACGCGTCGAGCGTGAATTCGACGTCGCAGAGATGCGGCGCCGAACGGCGGCCGTCTACGCCCACGTCCTCGGCGTAGCCCGAGCGTAGGCCTGTACCACCCGCGTCCGGAGACGGCGGCAGGATCACGACACACTACGAATCTGGGTCTAGCCAAAGACGGAAGGGGTTCGGTGCTGTCTCGTGGATGAATACGGCGAGGGTGGCTCTTCGAGTAGGACACGTCTGACCGACGCCTCGCCGGTGACGGTTTCTGTCGTGATTCCGTGCCTGAACGAGGAGATGAACATCGAGGAGTGCGTGACCCGCGCGCGGCGTGTCCTCGAGGAGCACGGCATCGCCGGCGAGGTGATCGTCGCCGACAACGCCTCCGTGGACCGGAGCTCCGAGCTCGCCGGTGCGGCGGGTGCGAGGGTCGTGCACGAGCCTCGCCGGGGTTACGGGAGCGCGTACCTCGCCGGCTTCGCGGCTGCAAGGGGCAAGTACATCGTGATGATCGACGCCGACCTCACCTACGACTTCGAGGAGATCCCGAGCTTCGTCCGGCAACTCGACGAGGGCGCAGAGCTCGTGATGGGGAATCGGATGGACAACATCGAGCCGGGAGCGATGTCGCTCACGAGCCGCATCGGCAACCCGATCCTCTCCGGTTTCCTGAACGTCGTCTACCGGACCCCGATCGGCGACGCCCACTGCGGGTTCCGCGCGATTCGGCGGGACGCGCTCACCCGCCTCGACCTCCACTCGACCGGGATGGAGTTCGCGTCGGAGATGGTGATCCGCGCGGTCCAGGCGGGGCTGGACATCCGGGAGCAGCCGATCGTCCTCCACGTCCGCGGCGGCGAGTCGAAGCTCTCGCCGCTCCGGGACGGCTGGCGGCACCTCCGGCTCATGCTCGTGTACAGCCCGGGGTTCCTCTTCCTCGTCCCCGGCGCCGTCATGGTCGCCCTCGGGCTGATCGCGATCGTCACCGTGCTGGCGAGCCTGACGGTCTTTGGCCGGCAGTTCTACATCCATGCGGAGATTGCGGGCTCGATGCTCGTGATCGTCGGGATCGAGGTGATCGTCCTCGGTCTGATCGCGCGGACATACGGCTTCTACTTCATGGGCCTACACGACCCGTTCCTCGAGCGCATGCATCGCCATTTCACGCTCGAGCGCGGTCTGATCATCGGCGGGGTGGTCTTGCTCGCCGGGCTCGTAGGCGGTCTCGCGATCGTCGTCGACTGGATCGCCAAGGGCGTCGGCTCGCTCGGCCAGGGCGAGGTCGCTCTGTTCGCGGCGACGGTCGTGGTTGCCGGCGTCCAGATCTTCTTCGCCTCCTTCGTGCTCTCGATCCTCGGGCTACGCCGGCCGCGTTGAGTCGAGAGAGGAGCGCGTCTCGAACGCGGCCACACTGTCACGGTGGAAGCGCCGGAAGCCCGCTTCGCGGGACGGGTCAACGACCTCTCGCGACAGCGCCTTGGGCGACGAGAACGCCCGCCGGCGTCAGCAGGAGCGCGAGATGAAGGGCGGTCACTCGCGGGCTCTCCGGATTTCCGAGTCCCAGTACTTCGCTAGTTGCCGGTGCAGACGTAACCGATCGTGTCCCCGGCCGCGCCACCGAGGCCGGTCGTGAACCTCACCGAGCTTGCCTAGAGGTTGGCCACACCCACGACGGCTCCGGTGTGTGTGATGTCTTCCGCCGTGCACGAATAGGAGCCGATTGACGAGAAGACGGCGTTGCCGGTGAACGTAACGGTCAAGGAAAACACCCCTGGGCTGATCATGGCGGTGAGACCGGTATCGATGACTGTGTGAGCGTTGGCCACGGCTGCCCCGCTGTGGTTGAACGTAGCGAGCGCTCCGGTCGGTTCAGCGGTACCCCAGGCTCCGGGTATCGCGTCCTCGAGCGTCGGCAAAAACACGCCGAGCATCGGATAGCGTGGCTCGCATCTCGGCGGTGACCAGCAGGCGAACCGGGCCTTCAGTGAGCGGAAATGCAGCTGAACAACCTCCCTCTCGCGACGACTATTGAATCGGCACACGAGTTCTTCGTCGCGTGTGGAGGGGTCGCCGGCGCGCTGATCGGCCTCCTGTTCGTAGCGATCTCGGTCTCTCCGGGACGCATCTCAGGACCAGACGCCTTGGAGTCGCAACGCATCCGTGCCGCGTCGGCCCTGACCGCATTCGTCAATGCACTCGTCGTGTCGCTGTTTGCGCTCATCCCGGATGACAGCCTGGGGTGGGCGGCCACAGTGGTCGCGATCGTGGGTCTGCTCTCCGTCACCGACGCGCTCATCGGGCTCGTCAGTGTCCGCCGAACACAACCTCCCGCCCTGCGCGACGCGACCTTCCTCGTCGGGCTCGTCGCCATCTTCGGGTTCCAGCTTGTCAACGGCATCCGATTGATCCACCACCCAAACGCGAGTGCGGCCATTGACACAATCTGCATCCTCGTCGTCGTGTGCTTCCTCGTCGGCGTCGCCCGCGCCTGGGAGCTCGTTGGGGGCCCCACCCTCGGATTTGATCGCCTCGTCCAGTCCGGTCGAGCCGCGATTCGCCGCCGCGCATGAGGCAAGAATCACGAGCGCGAGCGCATCACATCACCGCGCCTCGGTCGCGAAACACGTTTTCTCCCGATTTCCCGCCGCGGCGCTCGACCGTCGCCGGCTCGAGTGAGAGCACGCTCGTCGAGCTAACCGCGCCTCCGGCTCCTGTCACCTTGTAGCCGCTGCCTCGATATCTCCGATCTCCTTCTCGGCCGGAAGGACGAAGAGGAATGCGTAGGCGGCAACGGCGCCTCCGAGGAAGTCTGCGAGGAAGTAGATCCAGATGTTGCTCCACTGGAACAGACCGGTGACCATCGCGCCGAGGGCGATCGCCGGGTTGAATGCGCCTCCCGAGATCCCGCCGACGGCGAACGCACCCGCCACCACGGTGAAGCCGATAGCGAGGCCGTAGAAGGAATTACCCTCAGTGCCGTGTGCGGTGGCGACGTGCAGAACGACCCAGGCGAGCGCAAAGGTGAACAGGAACTCGGCGACCAGCATCTTCCCGGAGCTCGCGACCGCCACGTGCGCCTCTCGGCCGCCGACGTAGCGAACGACGAAGCCCGCCAAGACGGCGGCGGCGAACTGCGTGGCGATGTAGGCGGCGAACTCGTTTGCGGCCATCCTCCCGCGCAGGAGCACTGCCGTACTGACGGCAGGGTTGAAATGTCCGCCGGAGACATGGCCGCCCGCAAACACCATCACCATTAGCACCGACCCGATCGCGAGCGGTGCCAGCGCCCCCGCCCCCGCCTTGTTCGTCGCCATCCCGACGGTGAATACGAACAGGAACATGCCGACGAACTCCACGACCAGCTTCCGTTGGAGAACAAGGTCCATGTCTCTCCTTTCATGAGCGAGCAGACGAGGCTCCGATCGACGCTCCGGTGTTCGCTGCCCGGCAGAGGTATCCTCCCGCTCCCTCAGGAGCTAATGCGGTTGGGCGTCGGGGGCGCTCGGACGGCCCGTCATTCCCGATGTTCAACGCGGGCGCGACGAGCGTCGCCGGTGCAAGCACGGCCCCGCCGGATATTCCCGCGTCGGATGACCATCCGACGCGGGAGCGTCCGAAAGTTGGGACCGCGGGTCAAGACCGCGCAACTCGGCGGCAGCCCTAAGCAGAGAGGGCCCCTCCGGAAAGTCAGCGTTCTGTTAGGCGCGCCTGAGCCTCGGTATGCTGTCTGAATTCGTGGCTCATCGCGTTGTGAGGGGTGTCTGACAGGCTCTGGGCCGTTCGCGCGATCACGAAGGACGGCCCACGATAGACGCGGCAGCTCGCATGTAAACACAACCCCGCGGCCCTCAAAATGCGTAACCAGTGCCAAAACGTTCGAGGAAAAGGAGACCAGAGCAGTGCTGACTAGTGGAAAGGCCCCCAGTCGGGCCGTTGGGACAGTATGGCGGGGATTGTTCGCGCTGTCGGTGCTCGCGCTCGTCGCGGCGACGCCGGCGCTCGGATCGGCCAAGCAAAGCGTCGCGACCAAGGTCACAATCATCAACGTCACCGCCGGCAAGCCGAGCGAGCTCGCCTTCAAGCTGTCGAAATTCTCGAACATTCCGCTCGGGAAGGTCGAGTTCAAGATCGTGGACGGCGGCGTCGCGTTCCACGATTTCAAGATTTGCACCACGGCGACGACGGGCGCGACCAAGAACACCTGCGTCGGGCAGACGACGAAGATCTTGCACCCGAAGCAGACTGCCACGCTCATTGTCACGATCACGAAGGCTGGAACTTACGAGTTTCTCTGCACCGTGCCCGGCCACGCAGCTGCGGGAATGAAGGGTATCGTCGGCGTCGGCGTACCGGTGACGGCGGCCGCAGAAGCCGCTGCGCACAAGCCCACTGCGTCGACCGGCGGCACGACCTCCACTAGCGGGAGCACCACGACGACGACCAGCCCGCCTCCGACGGGCGGGGGGACGCCTGCGACGGACAAGTCGGCGGATCCGGCCTGCCCTTCCGGCACAATCGAAAGCAACAACGGCGCTGACGGCGACGAAGACGAGGGCGGCGCCACGAGCGACGGCGACGGCTGCGTTTAGGACAAAGCCCGAAGGGTGCGGGCCGTCCCGGAATGCGCGTGACGCTTCCGTGGCGGCCCCTCGCCGTTCTCCCGGTCGCAGCGTTCATGTCGGCGCCGGCCGCCGGGATGCCGGAGAAGCTGATTCCCAAACCGGGCGATAAGCAGCGTCGGCTGGGGACGCGCGACACCGTCGCAGACTTTGTCGTGCAGGCCGTGATGAAAGCTGGTGCTTGAGCCGAGCTTCGAGGCGGATTTCAAGCCGTTCCGCTACGACTTCCGCCCGAGGCGCCGCGCCCAGGACGCGATCGCTGAGATCCACTTCCTCGGCTCTCCCGCCTCCGTGGCAGCGGCCGCAGTGTCCCGCAGCTCGCTCAGAAGCTCGGGGCCTCGCCGCAGACGTTGCGGAACTGGTCGACGTCAGACCGTCATCGCAACATCGATCAGCTATCGAGCTGGAGTTGGGGCGTATGGCGAGGGCACGCAGGGGCTACTCGGCGCAGGAGCGTCACGAGCTGTGGGAGCGCTGGAAGCGAGGCGAGTCGATCAGCGAAATCGGCCGGGCGATCCCAACCGATTCGATCGCGTCGTGGTGGTTCTGCGTCGCGCTGACGTGCCAGCCGAGCTCGTACTTCGACCAGTAGTCCGCGATGCCGCCGATCCGCCTGGTGCCGCCGATCCGCGTATCGAACTCGGGAAGTCGAGCTGCCACACCTGATTGGGCCTGGACGGCGGCACACCGAACACCGCGCGGCGCGCCTCGCGTGCTGGCGCCGCTTTGGCCCAGTAGTTGACCTCGAGCACCCTGCCGGCGGGCTTCAACACCCGGTACACCTGTCGGGGCGGGCACCTAGAAGTTGTCGCTCCTCATCAGGGTCGGGACCGTGCGGGATCGCTACTGCGGATACCGGTCGCCGTACTCGACCGCAGCCGGCTCGAGCCGGTCGGGCGTCGGCAACGGCCACCTCCGCGGGGCCAGCCGGCCGTTGGGAAGTCGGACGGTGCGTCGGCGTCCTGAGCGGGTGGGGCGGCCGGCGACGTCGAGCAGGGGCTGGCGCAATCGTTTCGGTTTCGCGAGTGCGCGGTCGCCTTCGAGCACGAGCAGTCTGAGCCAGACGACCAGGTCTTGGGCGAGTAGTGCGACCTCGAACCAGGCCCTGGTTGTAGCCAATCCCCGGATCGTCAGACCGACAGCCGCGGGCGACGCCGCGGAGCCCGACGCCCACCAGAGCAGTCACCGTACCAGGCAACAGCACTAGGCGATGCGGCCTGAACCCTCGACAAACCGCGCTTCACATCAGTTCACCGTGAGTTGGGCCTTTGCTCCCTTTGCCGGTTGGCCGCTCAGATCGGAGAGATACTCGTACTTCCCGCGCGATGTGAATCTCATCGTGAAGAAACCGGTCTCCCCGGGTGACAGGGAACCGGTGTCGTCGACTTCCTGCGCGTATGAGGATCCCGCTTGCGTCTGGAGGCAGTCGTTCCGGAGGTTGCCCGCCTCGGTCGTCCCGCTCGACGGGCATACCTCGAAGGAGTGGGCCAACCGTCCCCGGTTGGTGACAACGAAGGTGACCCATCCGACCGGCACGGAGGTCTTCGACAGCGTATAGGCGTACTCGCTGGGTTTCCCTGCATCGACGTACACGATGGTGGACTTCGCCCCCCCAAGAGAGTCGAACCGCTTGGCGAGGTACGCGCGAATGGCCGCCGCAGAGCGCACAGTTCGAGGAAGCGCGAGGTTCGAAGCCTGTGTTACCGATGAACTCGAGTTGAGCTCGACCGTCTGCGTCGCGGTGGCAGGGTAGGGTCGATTGGACGTAAACGTGACGAGAGGGACGAGTTGATTCGCTTCGACGGTTGGAAGGCACTCGATAGTACTGGTGCCGTTGCCGGGGATGAGGCTGCAATTAGATCCCGTGCGAATCTTCAGCTTGTAGCCGGGTTGCGCGCGGAAGGTGACATCGACGATCGAGAAGATACTCGCACCGCCTACGGTCAGGCGAGTCGGCTGAACGTTCATGACCCACAGCGTTCGTGAGCCATCTGGGTTGGCCGCCAACCCCGTAATGCCGAGCGGAAGTGTCGCCGCAACGGCCGAAGGGACGGACGACACTCGATTGCGCGCCGCCCCCGCTGCGCCGTAAGCGACGCTGAGCAGCAGGGATGCCGCAACGAACATCACAGACGCAGTGAAGGCAACGCGCCCTGCAGACGGGCGACTCTGATCGGCGCACTGCATGTCGGTCGATTACCTCCCGGGTTGACGAGCGAGATGTGTGTGAGTGTGGACCGAAATCCCGAGGCTTCGATCTAGATGTCCTGACGGGTTGTAGCATCTGGACAACCAGCGTCGCGTCGCTTTCTTCGCGAAAGACGGAAGGGTGGCGAGCGCTACTCGTTCGTCAGGGCGGAGAAGGCGTTTCTCGGGGTTCCCGGTCTGCGCGGCCGGATGCTGCTCAAAGGTCTCGCGAGTGGCTCTACGCCTGGCGTGAGCGTAAGTCTCGGCGAGGGCGAGGGGCGGGCCAAGGTCGCGGTGCTGGCGGCGAGGACGTATGCGGCCTCGGACGGCGCCAAACGGCTACCGCCGTGTCCACCGCGACGGGGGGTCCCACTCGGACTCGAGCAGGAGGGCGCCGGCCGCAATGACCACCTCCTGCTGAAAGGCACGCTCCGCTCGATCGCGATCGAGCGACCGAAGCCGACCCTGGAGCGGCCGCAAGCGCTCTGTCTGGGCGAGGCCCACAACAGCGCCACCTCCGCGAGCTCGTCGGCGAGTACGAGCTGGCGCGACAAATCCGCGCCCGCGGGAAGAGATCACCGACAAGATCCGCGCGTGACTGGCTGGCGCGCCCGCCGCGACTTCGTGGAAGCGACCCATTCCCGGCTCAACCGCAACCGCGGCATCCTGATCCGCTGGTCAACAAAGACGAAAACGACTCCAACTCGCGAGCGGCCTGATCACATTCACGAAAGCCCTCGCCGCACCACTCGCCGCCCACGGGGGACGTCGGAGGCTAGAGGTGCGTGAGGTCCCGCCGGAATACCACGAGCCCGAGCGGGATGAGGGCCGCGAACGCGATGAACGGCGCGAGGTTGAACGTCTTCGTTCTCATTCCCTCGAGATGGCTGCTGCCCGACCCGAGTGCGTGCCGAAGAGCCGATCCGGCCTTCGAGAGATTGGCTGTAACAAATACCTGCCCGTGTGCGGCCGCGGCCAGCGACGCCACCGTGCTCGCGGCCGTCGGGTCGGGACGGTAGGCGCGCTCGATCTGGCCGTTGCCGTCGTAGATGCGGTCCGAAGAGCTGCCGACCCGACACGATGAACAGAGAAACGGGTGGCTCGGGCGCTCTCGACGCGAAACCCGGCCTCGGGGGCGGGTACCCGGATGCGAGCGTGAGTGCCTGCCCGATCGTGGAGGCTTCGACCGCACCGCTTTCTCCGTCGCTGAACAAGATCGCGAGCCGGTGTTTCGTGGTCGGACTGAAGAACCCCTGGTTGCGGAGCTGGGAGAGCGCCCCGAACGATGTTCCGGAGACGCCGTAGACCAAGAACGGCGGCGGTGGCTTCTCGATCCCGATCGCGCTCTGGACAGTCGTATTGAACGCGTCGAGATCGGGGGTCGGAAACAGATGGGGCAGGAGCTCCGTGGTGACCGAGGCGACGCCCGACGGGACGTCCGGGATCGCGTCGTCACGAAGCCGGATCGCGGCTGCCTGGGCCTCGTCGAACCGGGTCGGCGCCCTGAAGCCCGCCGCCGCTGCCATCGAGCGAGAGGTGTCGAAGATGAAGATCGCCTGCGCGTCGGTCCGGATCCGCCGGCCCACGTGTGTCCGAAGGGCGGGGCCCGCCGCCGCAAGCCCCAGTAACAGCGGCACCGCGACGAGCGCGGCAAACGTCCAATGAGCGCCCGACTCAGGCGGCCCGAGCCCGAGAACGGCTCGGCCTCTCGCACTCCGTCGAGACGAGATTGTGAACGCGGCGAGCGGCACCAGCACCACGAGGGCCACGAGACCGCCATAGCGGCGTCAGGAATGTGATGCTCGAGAGGAGCGCGTCAATACCCTTCGCCCGGGGGACCGGCGTATCCACCCTTCGGATAGAGGTTCGCGTGCTTTCCGAGGCCCCTGGTCTGCCGTTGCTCGGGGGGGAGGGCGACCGTGATGTACCGGATCACCAGCTCCATGTTCTCCCGCGCCTCCTCGTTGTTCGGATCGAGGCGAAGGGCGTTCTCGAGATCGGACAGCGTGTTGTCCACGAGCGAGTGAACGACACCCGAGCCCGGAATCGCCTCTCGGAACTCGATCGCCGCCAGCAGGTTGTAGGCCTGTGACGCGCGAACCGGGTTCGGGTCCCGCGTCACCGGGACCGAGTGCAGCCTGTCCCTCCCTCAGGATGATGTAGGACTCCGGACCGAGCACCGGCAGCTTCGAGGTGGCGCGCTGGGCAGCGGAGAATGCTGTCAGCGCCTTCAGCCACTGCTGGTGCGCCCGGCCGAGAGGAGCGCTCCGGACACCCCGGAGGGAAGGCTCGTGGACGGCGTCTTCAGGACCGGGGCGCCTAGAGCCGCCTCGTAGTCGAGCTTCTCGTCCTTCAGGCTCGACTGCCATGACCGGACGTCGGGGCGAGGAGCAGCATGACTACGCCGACGACGATTGCGACGGGAATCGAGGGCGAGGCGAGCTCCTCTCATCGTGAGGTCACCCGCGTCGCGAGGGAGGCCGATCCCCATCTCATCGGAGAGCTGAGGAGTTCGTTGGCGGCGAGAAGGAACGCGATCAGGACGGCGCAGACGATGAGCTCCGTCGGAAAGCGGTACATGCTCTTGAGCCGTACCTGGGACGACGGCTTCGGCACGATGACGGTACCGTTAGGCCCGAGGAAACGCTGGAAGAGCCGGGTGTCAGAACCCGTCGGGTCCAGACCGATCACGTTGAGCGTGATCCCTGTGTTGATGTAGCTCCGGGCGATGCGCTCGACCGATCCGAGATCGTGCGGGTCGTCCGCAAGATCGCTGATCAGCCAGACCGACCGCCGCGTGGACGGATTTGCGAGGATGATCGACTGGGCGAGCGCGAGGCCCTTCGAGATCTCGGTGCCGGTGTCGAAGCCGACCTGCCAGGGGTTCGCCGGGTAATGAGCGGAGAACGGCAGGTTCGGCGCCGGGATGTTCTTCGGGAGGCTCGACTTGCTCAGCGGTCGGAAGAAGCGCGCCAGCGGCTTCAAGTCGCGGGCCGGTGTGTTGGGGGCGAGCGCCTCATAGGCGCGTGAGGCGAAGACGACCATCCCGAACCGGTCGTTGGTGTTCGCGAGCTGGGACATGCTCACGTAGATGCGATCGAGCGTCGCGCCTTCGACACTCCCCGAGGCGTCAAGGACGATCATCCCGGACGATCCTGGGGGGAGGAGCGGCGTTGGTGCCAGGTTGGACCGACGGGAGAAGAGGAAGGCGAGGATCCCGACGATCGCTAGCGCAGTCGCGAGGCCGATCCGGATCGTCCTGGTACGGTTCCCGGGCCGTCGGAGCGTCTCCGCGTCCCCGAGCGGGATCGCTCCGGTCCTCATCCGGTCCCCTCGAGTTCGGCCTCGACCCTGCGAGCAAGCTCCTCGAGATCGTCCGGCGACGGGTTCTCGGTGGACCACGCGACCGCGGAGGCGGCGGAGGCGAGGCCGTTGCTTTCCGTCGGGAGAACCCGAGCGAGGAGACCGACCGCGCGTCGCCGCTCCTCGACCTCCCCGCTCTCGGCCGCGCGAACGAGCTCGAGGCTACGGATGAGGGCTGGGCGGGTGTCGACGTCGGGTCCGTCGTGCTGCGCGCCACCGCAGGGACTCGATCGTCGCGAACGTCAGCCCGAGCACGATCAGCAGAACGCCGCCGACGACGAGGACGACCCGGACCCAAGAAGGGTCGAAGCGAAAACCGAGCGCTGGCACGAGCGTATCTGTGCGGAGATTGACCAGTGCGTGGGGGCCGACCGGCGCGAACCTCGTACCGACGTTTATCGTGGGCCAGGTCTGATGCACCGTGAAGGTCGAGCCGCCGTTCGTCCGGCCCACAACTGTCAGCTTCGGGAGAGCAAACACGTGAACCGACTTCACCTGGGGCACGCAGCGCTGTGCGAAGCAGGCGAGCGCAAACCACCACGTACGGTGCACCACTCTCGATCCGCTCGTCGACGCTTCGCGTTCGCCCTGGAGCTGGCGCCACGCGCCGAACGGGGTGAGCAGCCGGATGCTCGCCGGGTCGACCTGCCGCGGATCGACGAACACGTCGACTCTCGCCGTCACCACGTCGGCGAAGTAGATCGACCGGGGCGAGATTGAAGTCTCGACCTTGATCGGCTGCGGACTGGCGCCGAACGAGGGCGCCGCAGTGAGCAGCACGATCGCAGCGACGGTCGCGCTCAGGAGAGCCTTCATCGCGAGCCCAAGCCTGTGACCCGGCGTCGTGTTGCCCACTTGATGAACGCCATGTCGATCTCGTCGGGATCGGTCGTGTCGAGGATCACCGGATCGAAGTGCAAACGTCTGAAGCCCTGGACGACGTCGGTCAGCCGGTCCTCGTTCGAACGCTGGCGCTCTTGCGCCTCCCCGGCAGAGAGCCGCACCGCACCGGTCCTCCGCGTCTGCGGATCGCTGAACGGGACGAGGACGCCGGAGATCAGCGGAAAGCTCTGCTCCCAGACGGGATCCTGGACGATCACGGGCACGACGTCCCAGCGACGGGAGCGGGCCCGGGACCAGACGTGCGACGCGACCGGGCTGAGGAAGTCCGAGAGGATGAACACGAAGCTTCCGGCAGGGACATCGCGATGCAGGGTCAACAGGTAGTCGAGCGCGAGCTCGAGGCTGTTGCCCGGCGCGTCGAATTCCTGCTCAAGTCTATCGACGATCCGGCGCGCGCTCTGGCGGTGGGGAGCGATCCAGTGGGCCGAGGCGCCCTCTCGACCCGGGTTCCCCGAGAAGTCGAGGTAACCGACATACGCGCGGGCGGCATGCGCAGCAGCGACGATCGCGGTGGCCGCCTCCTTGAGGACGCGCGGCTTCGGCAGCCAGGGGAACTCTGGTGAGTAAAGCCCCATCGAAGGCCGGCGATCGACCACGAGCACGACGCGTGGAGCGACCTCTTCGTAGTACTGCCGGACGATGAAGAGCGCCTCGTCCTTGGCGAGAGACTCCCTGGCTGACGCATGCCAGTCGATCCAGGCAAGCCGGTCACCGGGAGCGTAGGGCCGCGAGCCGGCGATCTCTGCACCCTGCCCCCGCCGCAGGCTGCGCTGGGACCCGTACGTGACCCCGGTCATCCGATGTCTCGAGACGAGAGGGAAGACGCGTCGCCTGTGCCCGACCACGAGCGCTACTCGGGACGAGCTTGCCCCGGCACCGCAATGCTCTCCTCGAGCACCGGCCCCGGAGGGGGAGCGATGCGCAGGCACTCGGCCTTCACCGCATCCAGGAGCGAGTCGCCCGATTCCATCCCCTCGAGGGCAAGGGCGAACGGCTCGAACACGAGTCGGTGCGCCACGACGGGGATGAAGAGGCTCTCGACGTCGGCCGGCTCGACGTACCCGCGGCCGTGCGCAAGCGCCCACGCGCGGGCGGCGCGCTCGAGCGCCAGGCTCGCGCGAACCGACGCGCCGACGCTGACCTGCGAGAGATGCCGGGTCGAGCGAACGAGCTCGACGAGCCAGTTCAGCACGATGCGATCGATGTACACCCGTTCGGAAGCGGCCCGGATCTCGAGCAGCTCGGCGCTCGTCAACACCGGCTCGAGCGACTCGAGGGGATGAGTGTGCCGCTGCTCCTCGACGATCCGCACCTCCTCGTCGTGCGACGGATAGCCCAGGCTCAGCTTCGCCGCGAACCGGTCGAGCTGAGCCTCGGGCAGCGGGAAGGTCCCCTCCTGTTCGATCGGGTTCTCGGTCGCGAGCACGAGGAACGGGTCGCCGAGGCGACGCGTGACCCCTTCGATCGTCACCTGGTTCTCTGCCATCGCCTCGAGCAGCGCAGACTGCGTCTTCGGCATCGCGCGGTTGATCTCGTCGACCAGGAGGACATGAGCGAATACCGGGCCCGGCCGAAACTCGAACTCGCGCGATTGCTGATTGAAAATGGACAGCCCCGTTACGTCCGTCGGCTGAAGATCAGGAGTGCACTGAATCCGGGAAAATGTTGTGCCCTCGATGCTCGCAGCCAATGCGCGCGAAAGCACCGTCTTCGCCGTTCCCGGCATGTCCTCGAAAAGGACATGCCCTCCGGAGATAAGCGCAGAAAGAACGAGGAGGATCTCTTCTCGCTTGCCGTGGACGACCCGCTCTACGTTCTCCGTCAGCCGCAAGATCCCCGCCGTTGCAGGCTCGAGATCATGTTTCGAAAGGGAGTCGTGCACATTCGGCAGTGCTGCGCTCACCCGCACCACCTTATACAATTTGGAACCGTGCAGCAAATCGACCCAAGAGTGGAGCGCCCGCGTGACTCGCGTCCAGCGTAGCCGGCCGCTGACCGTGTCCCGAAGCTTGTTCAGCAGGGCGAGCGTTCCCGTTCTGCCACTGACGCGAAGACCATCCTCTAGCATTGTTTCCTCGCGAGTCCGTTCACGGTGTCAGATGTCTCGTGGCGAACTCGCGAGGCTCCGCCGCTTCTAGCCGGAAAGTGTCCCACCGACGAGCACGACACGCACCACGCAAGATGAAGAGGCTGGGCGACCCCTGAGCCGAGCAGAGGACGGCGGCCGCTCGGCCTCCATCCGACTCTGTCAGCTACATCTACAAATCACCTGCCCGGATAACGGAGTGTCAGGGTCACCGGCTTGCACGACTTGTAGGTGATCGCCAGCTTGACCTTGGCGAGCTTATTGGACATAAACTTACCAGAGATCGTGACCGGAATGAGACGTGACGGCTTTCCCAAGAGCGTCCCCTTCCCTTTATAGGAGAACGTTCCGGATTTGCTTATCGGAATTAAGGTTAGCACGTCGACCTCGTTATCCAAGTTGTCCGTCATTCCCAGACATTTGTGGGCGTAGACAAATCGGAAGATTGTCTCGGGGTTGGTGCCCGAAACGTTGAGGTTGCCGCCGAGAGGCCCAGAGATGCTCGAGCAACCGACCTTCGTCGGTCCCCAGCAAGCCGGCCCTTTGGGCTGTGCGGCGAATGCGATCGAGGCGACGATGCTCGCGCTCACAACGCCCGCAATCAGAGAAGCCCCGAGCCGTCGTCCTGTCCGACTGCCGCCGGCTGGAAAGATCCGAAGGCGCGGCCGGAGATCAACACGATCTTCGCGCAAGCCCGCTCCTGTTTCGTTCGAAGGGACTTCCAAGAGTTCAGTCAAGTTTTTGCTTCCTTTCTCGGTCTCGGCGCCAGCTATGACATTGACAGACATACAGCGAGGCCGCACAGCAAAAATCGGGCCGTATACCTCGCGCTCCGGTGACGCCCCTTCGCTCGCACTCACTGCAGAATGCGACCGACCTACCGGTCGGCGACGATCTTATACCCCATCTTCTCGATGTCAGCCGAGGCACTCTCCATGTTCCGGGCTCCCGGCAGCGCGTAAATGTCGCCGAGGCCGTTGAGGTCACCACTCCTTAGACGAGCGATTGGGCCCCTTAGTTCGTGAGCGAACTCAAGCACGGCTTCCCTCAGATGCTCATGCTCGTGGCGAACCGGCTTGGGCGGATCGATCTCGCCGAGCTTCTTCGCGGCGGCCCGAAGCTTCGGAATAGCCGCTTCGAGGGTCACTGCATCTTGTGCCGGCGTGCCGTCGG
The DNA here is from genome assembly GCA_963766565.1 of uncultured Actinomycetota bacterium. Classification (GTDB taxonomy): domain Bacteria; phylum Actinomycetota; class Thermoleophilia; order Gaiellales; family Gaiellaceae; genus PALSA-600. The sequence continues at coordinate 768,875 of CAVYAQ010000002.1, read as the reverse complement.
CCTGGACTCCGATCGCTTCGAGTTCACGCGAGAGCGTCCGCCCAAGCACCTTCATCTTCTTTTCGTACGCAACCTTGCTGAGCGGCCCCTTGCTCGTGGCAGAGGCAGCGGGCTTCCCCGCCGCGCTCGCGGTCGGCGACGTCGAAGGAGATGGACTCAACGAGCCGCCCCCTCCGCATGCGGTCAGAGACAGGGGAAGCACAACGCCGAGACAAGCGATCGCGACACCCCGCCTACCGGGACCTCGACGTGTCCGCCGCCTCACGGGCGTCCGATCGAGCCGCCTGCCTCGCTCCACGTCCCAGCCTCCTCCCACCCATCAACAGCCGCGTTCTTGTTCCCAGCGTCCTCCATGAATCCGTTGCCCACGCAAGCCGGCACCAGGGCGTTCGACCACTCGCCCGCCCCGCACCCGAGTCTCACCTCACGACGAACTTGCCGCTGGCCTGCGTCTTCCCCTTGCCATCCACCGACTTGTACTTGAAGACGCCGCGAAGCTGGAACAAGACCTGGAAGTTCTCGAGCTCCCCCGGACTGAGAAGCTTTGTCTTGAACCCGTAGGCCCCCTCCACGGTTCCGTTTTCGATCGTAGACGGCTTGATCAGGAACCTCACAGGGTGCGAACTGCTGTTTCGCACCTTGAAGATGACGAGGTCGCCGCGTGGAAGCTGGGTGAAGGCGAGCTGGATCTTCCCGTTGCCGATCACGATGGGATCGAGCCGGACGGATTGCGGCTCCGTCGTGCCCTGCGCCACGGTGGCCGCCGAGAGCAAACCAACCGCAAGCGTCGCATGGACCAGGATCGTGACGGCGATTCTACGAAGACGATTCTTCATTTCCACCGAGACCTCCAAGTCATGGGATTCCACCATCTTCACGATCAAAGTACCAGCCCACAGGAAGCCACACGGAAATTGACACCTTGGGGGAGAGACGGGGGTGCCTCACCGGCGGCCTCCGTCTCTCCCCGAGTGTTAGCCAGAGCTAACCGGGAAGTGAGTACGCGTAGATACTGGTCCCGGTCACGGACGCCTTCGAGATCGTGAAACCGAACTCGGGAACGAGGACGTACTCGCGCCCATTGGAGCCCTTGTACACGATCGGCGCAGCGCTGCTCCCCGCGTCCATCTGCGGAGACGTCCACAGCGCGGTACCGCTGCCTGCATCCAGAGCGAGCAGACGACCGCTGAACATGTTCGTGAAGACGAGCTTGCTGGCGGTGGTCGTGCTCCCGCTGTAGCAGCCGTTGCTGTCCGGCATGTGCTTGGCCCACGCAATGGTGTTCGTGCGCGGGTTGATGGCCGTCAGCCAGCCGATCTGGCCCGCGGCCCAGTCTCCACCGAGGAGGCTCACGTTCTCGGTGCCATATCCTCGGTTGCCAGAACCAAGCACGGCGTCCGCCTGCGGCACGGCCTCGTAGGCGTCGCCTCGGCTGTTGGTCGAGCACACGTAGAGCAACCCGGTCTGCTGGCTGTAGCTGGTCGGCGGCCAGTCAGCGACGTCGTGCCACCCGGGAACGGTGTAGTGGGTCGATACGACCGGCTGGAAGTTGCACGCGAAGTTGATCGGGTTCCCGTCCGGCCCGAGCAGCGACGGCGTACCGCCGACTGCGATCCACTCCTGCGGCGTCGAGCACGGCGGCGCGAAGGGCTGGCCGCTCGGGATCGGCTGCGTGAGCGAGTTGTTCGGAACAGCCGGATCCTGCGGCACCGGGACCTCGGGAATCGGTAGCTGCGGGAACGGCTTGCCGGTGACGCGGTTGATGATGAAGTTCTCGCCAACCTTCGTCGCGAGTTCGATCGCCTTGACCTTCTTGCCACCGAGCGAGTAGTCCAGCAACACGGGCGGAGTCGGCGAAGCATCGAGATCCCACGTGTCGTGGTGGAAGACCTGATAGCCCCACTTGATCGCGCCGGTCTTCATGTCGAAGGCGACGATCGACGACGTGTAGAGGTCGTTGCCCTTCGGCCGGTTGGCGTAGGGCTCGGCGTTCGCCGTGGCGGCATAGACCAGGTTGAGCGACGGATCGGCGACGACCTTTTGCCAGTCGCCGCCGCCGCCGTGCGCGAGGTCAGCGGGCTGCCCCCACGAGGAATACCCGGGTCCCCGGCCTTCGCCGGGATCGTGTACGTCTTCCAGAGCTGCTTCCCGGTCTTGGCGTTGAACGCCGCAACGTACCCGCGGACGCCGGCGTCGGAGCCGGAGGGGCCGGTGAACACCATCCCGTCGGCGTAAGTGAGCGGGGCCGAGAGGCTCTCGCCGGCAGTCGGGTCGCCGACCGGTCCGGTCCTCCAGGCGGTCTGGCCCGTGAGGGCGTTGATCGCGACGACGTAGTCGTCGCTCTCGTCGAGGTAGACATTCCCGCCGCCTATGCCGATCCCCTTGAGACTGGACGTTAGGGGTGTCGGCGGCTTCCACTCCCACACGGTCGCGCCGGTGGTCGCGTCCAGCGCATAAACGTCGTTAGACGTGGCGCCATAGAATACGAGGCCGCCGTATTCGACCGGGCCGCTTTCAGAGCCCGCCGTGGCGGGCTCGGGCAGATGAACGTGCCAGGCAACCTGGAGGTTGCCGACATTTGCGCGGGTGATCTGGTTGAGGCTCGTATAACGCTGATCGAGGCTGCTGCCGCCGCTGTCTATCCAATCGTTTCCGGCCGGCGCCGCGAGCTGGGCATTCGTGAATGCCGGCGGCGGCGTGTACGCAGCAGATGCATTGTTTCGGGTTGAGTTTCCAGCACCGGCAACGGTGAGCGATAGAAGCACGGCTGCTCCGATCACAGAAGCTACTCCGACTTGTCTCTTCTTGTGCTTAGTTCCTACGCGCCTGAGCACTGCATTCCCTCCCATTCTCAAGATTTTTCAAGCACCTTTGTCTTTCACTGCGAGATGCTCCCTACGTACCTACCGAGAACCCCTTCAGACCAGTGTCGCCAGTGGCACGGAACAAACCCCCCGGCCTCGACAATCCTCCAAAACGGGGTGACGTGGAGCGGAGCCGGCAAACGTCCGCGCGGCGCGCGGTCTTCACGCCTCGGCCATCCCTACAAACACCTGCGCTTCACTGATCGCGTAAAGGCTGTCAGGGATAACCCTTCTTGGCTCTGCCTCCCGATACCGCCATCGCGTGAGTATATAGCTTAGCCTCGTGGCATCAAGCACAACTGTCGGTGTAGCCTCGACACTTCGTGGCGCGTCGTCGGCTGGATCCGCGAAATTGCCCACCACGGGCTGAACTCGGGCACGATGCTCCTGGGTCTTCGCCGTTCTTGTCGTCGTCGCACCATCTGCCGCGGCGCCGCGCCTGCCGGCGTTGAGTTTCTCCGTTTTCGTCCATACCTCGGAGAACATGGACAGCATCGTCTGACGGGCAAGCAGTTCCTGTACGTCCAGAACACGCAGAACACGGTCTACTCGGCCCCGCCCAAAGGGCTGCCGATTCATGTCTTCGCGAACATGCCGCCGCTGGTCGAGGAAACCCGCTGCCTTCTCTCGCCGGGCACGCACGGCTGCCCTGCGGGGGTGGCGAGCGTGAACCCGGCGCCGTGCAGGCGTGTTTAGTGTGTCAGCCGTCAGCGCGCTGGCACGCCACGTGCCCTCACCGGTGCCCCCATAAGCGCATGAATTAAGGGATTTACAGGCACGTTCGAATCGTTCACGAGCTCTCGCTCGCGGAGATGGGTTGCCGCGCTCTCAGGTCGCACCAGGGTCGCACGCCCTCGCAAGAGGAGGGCACGTCCGGTGACGCCTGACATCAAATTTGGCTTCGTTCAGCAGAATCTGAGCGCAGGACTCGAACCGCGGCGTCCCCGTAATGAAGATTCGTCCGATTTGGCGCCCTCGTTGACCGAGTGGGCACCACGATCGTGGGAGCACATGTGGGAGCATCAGGTGAGCTTAGGCGGCATTCCTGACACGCCTAACCCGTTTATTCAAGCCAAATCTGCTCAAACAACCCGGCTAAATACCCCCAACGGGATTCGAACCCGTGCTGCCGGCGTGAAAGGCCGGAGTCCTAGGCCACTAGACGATGGGGGCGCAGTGGCAGCCTAGCGGGCAGGTTGCCAGAATCGGTTGGTCGCCGGGCCTCGGACGCCACGGGCGGACAGGCCGCCGGCTCCGACGGCACCTATCCCCCGCCGATTGCGTTCGACTTCGGTGGCGGCCGCTACCTGATCCTGACCGCGCAGCTGGAGCTCAGTGACGGCCGCGGCAAGGGCGCCTCGAGCGGCGCCCTTCTGGACGGCGGAAGGTCGCCGGCACCTTCAGCTGCTCAGCGTCAGTCGCGCCGGCGTACGACCTGGATCCCCCAGGCTTCGCCGGAAGAGAAGAGCGCATCGGCATCGACCTCGTCGGCCCACCCGACGAAATGGCGCTCCGGCTCCTCGTCGGTGCTCGCGTAAACCGCCGCGCGCCCCGCCTCGAGCCGGCGACTGTCGTCGTCGCCGCGCTCGAGCGCTGCCTGCCGTTCCTCGACCGCTGATCCTTCCGCGTACCCTTTGCCCATCAGAGCAGTATCGCGGGCCGGTAGCTCAGCTGGTAGAGCAGGGGACTTTTAATCCCAAGGTCGCGGGTTCGAGCCCCGCCCGGCCCATCCGATTTGCAGGGCTTTCCTCGACCAGGACAACAGTAGAAACCAAAGGGCGCGCAGTCGTGACGTACGCGCGCTGTCGACTGGCTCTACTGAACGCCCGACGTTCGAATGACAGGGGATCTCGAGTCATGTTCAGGCTCAAAACCGACCTGAACAAGACGCAGTTGGGCTGAGCCCTTGGTGCGGATACCGTGCGGTCGATGCGAATCGCAACCTGGAACGTCAACTCGGTCAAGCAGCGCGTGCCGCGTCTTCTGCCTTGGCTGGATGAACGGCGGCCGGACGTGGTTTGCCTGCAGGAGACCAAGCTCGCCGACGATGCCTTCCTGGAGCTGCTCGGCGACGAGCTCCGAGATCGCGGGTATGCGGTTGCCGTTCACGGCGAGGCGAGGTGGAATGGAGTCGCGATCCTCTCGCGTGTGGGTCTGGACGACGTGGTGGTCGGACTCGCCGGTGCACCGGGCTTCCCGCATCCCGAGGCCCGCGCGATCTCGGCTACGTGTGACGGGATCCGGATGATCTCGGTGTACGTACCGAATGGCCGCGTTCCAGGCTCGGAGCACTATCAGTACAAGCTCGCGTGGCTCGCTTCGCTTCGGGAGACGATTGCCGCCGGCCCGGAGGCGACGATCGTATGTGGCGACATGAACATCGCACCGACCGACGACGACGTGTTCGATCCCGCTGCGTACGTCGGACAGACCCACGTCACACCACTCGAGCGCTCGGCGCTGGCGGAGCTACAGGCGCTCGGCTTGCGCGATGTCATGCGCGATCGCTGGCCGAACGAGCGGATCTTCACCTACTGGGACTACCGGGCGGGGATGTTCCATCAGGACCTGGGCATGCGGATCGATCTGGTCTTGGCCGGCGAGCCGGTCGCCGGCCGTGTACGGGCGGCATGGGTGGATCGGCAGGCCCGCAAGGGAAGCGGGCCTAGTGACCACGCGCCCGTGATCGTCGACTTGGACGAGGCGCCGGATGGGGACATAGGGCCAGTCGTGCCGCCGCCCTCTGCCCCGGCGAGGACGCGCGGCACGCCCAAGCTGCCGCAGTCGCGGTAAGGCCTGAGCGGGCCTCAGCGCTGGCGGGGGCGATCGCCTCACGCGGGCGGGGCGCCGGAGCGCGGCGGCCGGAAGCTGCGTAGCAGCACGACCACGAGCGCGGCGCCGGCGAAGGCGACGATCGCGGCAATCGTCAAGATCGAGCCGAGCGAGTCGACGAACGCGAGCCGGGCCTCGGGTGCGATACCGCTCGGGAAGGCGCCCGATGCAACAGCCGCGACGAGATCGTGGCTCGGAGCGGCCCCGGTGGGCCTCGTCAGCTTCGTGGAGATCGCGTGCTGGAACAGTGCCCCGAGGCCGGCGATGCCGGTCGCGATCCCGACCTGGCGGAAGGTGCTGTTCGTGCCGGACGCCATGCCCGACCGCTCCGGCGGGACGACGCCCACGGCGGTCGATGCGAGCGCCGGGTTCGTCAGCCCGATCCCGACCCCGCCCAGCACGAACCCGGGCAGCAGGATCGTCCACCCCGAGTCCACGTCGATGCGCGACATCAGCAACAGCGAGACGCCGATGATCGCGAGCCCGGCGCCCATGAGCCAGCGAGCCGACACGCGCGAGGTCAGGTTGCCCGAGATCGCCGCAACGACGAACGCGGCCAGCGACAGCGGCAGGAACCGGAGCCCGGCCTGGAGCGGTGAGTAGCCGAGGACGTTCTGCAGGTAGAGGGTCAGGTAGAGGAACACGGCGAAGATCGACGCCGAGATCGCGAACGCCGCGACCTGCGCCCCCACGAAGCCGGCCCCGCCGAACAGGCGCAGGTCGAGCATCGGGTTGCGCTGCGACAGCTCGATCGCCGCGAACGCCGCGAGCACGACGACGGCTCCGACGAGGCAGCCGACGATCAGCGGGCTCGACCAGCCCTTTTCGTTTCCCTGCAGCAGCCCGTAGACGAGCAGGAAGAGGGATCCCGTCAGCGCCGCCGTCCCAAGCCAGTCAACGCGAGGGGTGCCGGGGCTCTTCGACTCGTCCACCCGAAGCAGCGACACGACGATCGCCGCGGCACCGATCGGGATGTTGACGAAGAAGATCCAGCGCCAGCCGGCCCACTCGGTGAGGATCCCGCCGACGAGCGGGCCGATCGCGATCGCCGCCCCGGTCGTCGCGCCCCAGATCCCGAACGCGGTCCCGCGGTCCTTGCCCTGGAACGCATTCGCGAGCAGTGCCAGCGACACCGCGAACATCACCCCGCCGCCTACCCCCTGCACCGCGCGTGCAGCGATGAGCACCCCAGCGTCGTTCGCAATCCCGCAGCCGAACGACGCGACCGTGAAGATCACGAGGCCGATCGTGAACACGAGCCGCCGGCCGAAGAGATCGGCAAGCGACCCCGCAGCAAGCACGGTCGTCGCGAGCGTGAGCGCGTACGCATCGACGACCCACTGCAACTGCGCGAAGCTCGCGCCGAGGTCGCGCTGGATGTCGGGGAGCGCGACGTTCACAACGGTGATGTCGAGCAACAACATGAAGATCGCGGTGCAAACCGCGATCAACGTCCACCACTTGCGCTCGAGTCCGTCCACGGCGCGAGGCTACTTCGCCGGCGACCCCCATCGCAACGCAAACGGCTGGTAGCGCAACTCCGTTAACAGCGTGCTCTCGCGGAGCGCTCACTGCGCCGTCGCGGGGCCGGGAGCTACGCGGGGTGCACCACGCCGGCACGGCCCGGGCCGAACCGCAGGGAAGCGCCTGCGGCTTGCCTGCACGACCGTGAGCTCACCGGCGTCTTTCGCGCCCGTACCCCCAGCTCACCGGGTCGAGTGGCTTGCTTGCTTCTGGCCTTTCTTACGAACGAAGACGGCTGTAACGGTCTTCGTCTTGTTCATCGTGACCGTACACGTTGGCTCCGTCTTGGACTTCTTCCCCTTGCAGGTCGTGGCCCAGTGGCCGAACCTCCAGCCGGGTTTCGCGGTTGCGATCATCGTTGCGACGGCGCCCCGCTTGAACGAGTGAGCGCCCGGACGGCCTTTGATCCGAACCGAACCGGCGTTCTTCCCCGGTTTGCTGACCACCGTCAGCTTCACGGTCTTCGCTGATTTAGGCTTCGGGGCCGGCTTCGGTGTATGCGGCGCGATCGGGGCTGACGGCGGTTGTGCCGCATGCGCGGACCACGTTGCGGAGTTGTCGGATGGATCGGTGTCGGATGGGACAGTGGTCATCGATGCGGTCGCCGAGGCAGGCAGCGCGGCGACCGTTCCGCTGATCAGGGCGACCGGCATCAAATCACCCGTCGGAAGCGAGACGAGATCGCAGCTCACACTCGTCCCGGTAACGGAGCAGCCGGCCCCCAGCCCCCAGGTCGCCTGGGCCGAGACGTTGGTGAGGCCGCTGGTCGACACGGTCAGCGTCGTATCGAAGGCTGTCCCGCCCTTGTTGGCGATGTTCATGGTCAACGTGACGGTGCTCCCGGCCGAGGCGATCGACGGCCCTGCGAGGGTGCCGTTGAGGTTCGGTGCGCTTCCGCCGCCACCACCGCCGCCGCCGCCACCGCCGCCGCCACCACCGCCGCCGCCACCACCGCCGGACGGAGGCGCGCTAGGGGTAACCGCAGTGGAAGGACCCGACGCGGGACCGGTACCGGTCCCGTTCGTTGCGGTCACGGTGAAGGTATAGCTCTGTCCGTTCGTCAACCCCGGGACAGTGATCGGGCTGCTGGCTCCGGTCGCGGTCTTGCCGCCGGGTGAGGCGGTGACGAGATAGGAGCCCACCGGGCCGAGCGGGGGCGTGAAGCTGACGGCGGCCTGGCCGTTGCCGGGTAGGGCCGAGACTCCGGTCGGTGCGGCCGGCGCCGGCGCCGTGTATGTCCAGGCGGCTCCGGCGGCGTCGGCATCGGTAGGCGCCCCGATCATCGCGGTCGTCCCGTCTGCCGACAACGCGGCGGAGGACCCCAGCTCGGCTCCCAGTGAGGTGTTGTCCTCGCCGGCCGCGGTGATCTTCGCCCCCTGTTGCACGAAGCCGCCGGCTGCCCGAGAGAAGAGCCAGGCCGCGCCGGTCACGTTCGCGGTATCGAGCGGACCGCCGACGAGCGCGGTGTTCCCGTCGGCCGAGAGCGCCACGGCGAAACCGAACCATCCCCCGCCTCCGGTGTCGTCCTCGTCGCTTGCGGTCAACTTCGGGCCGAGCTGTGACCAGGACACGCCGGATCGCGTGAAGACCCATGCCGCGCCCCGATTGTCGCTGCCGTCGAACGGGGCCCCGACAAGCGCCGTGCTGCCGTCGGCCGACAGCGACACGTCGAAGCCGACCTCGCTACCTCCGCCGCTCTCGTCCGCTCCGCTCGCGGTGAGCTTCGCTCCCTGCTGCGTCCATGTTCCTCCGGACTCGGTGAAGACCCACGCCGCGCCGGCCTCGTTGCTGCCGTCATCCGGGGCGCCGATCAGCGTGGTGTCGCCGGCGGACGAGAGCGAGACGCTCGCTCCGAACAGTCCGCCTCCGCCGCTTTCGTCTTCACCTCCCCCGGTCAGCTTCGACCCGTCCTGTGTCCAGGCTCCCCCAGATCGGGTGAAGACCCAGGCCGCGCCCGCGAAATTGCTGCCGTCGAACGGCGCGCCGATCAGGGCGGTGTTCCCATCCGAGGACAGGCTCACAGCCACACCGAACTGACCCCCGCCGCCGCCCTCGTCCTCGCCGCCCCCGGTCAGCCTCGGGCCCTGCTGCGTCCAGGCGGTGCCCGACCGGGTGAAGACCCATGCGGATCCGGCGAAGCCTCCGTCGTCAGGGCAGCCGATCAAAGCGGTGCCTCCGTCGGCGGACAACGCGACGCTGGCCCCGAACAAGCCGTCGCAGGAGGTGAGATCGGCCTCCTCCGTCCAAGTGCTTCCCGACCGTGTGAAGACCCAGGCCTCACCCTCGTTGTCAGGGCCGCCGAACGGCCCTCCGACCAGAGCGGTGTTTCCGTCCGCCGAGAGCGCCACGGCATAACCGGCCTCGGCGGAGGCGAGCGCCACCAGTGGAGAGCCCTGTTGTGTCCAGGTACCGCCGGACCCGGTGAACGCCCAGAGTGCTCCCTCGCCGCTCTGGGGCCCGCCGACGAGGGCCGAGCTGCCGTCCCCCGAGAGCGCTACGCCTCCGCCGAAGAAGCCTTGCCCGACCTCCCCGGTGCCGGTGAGCCCGGACTGGAGGGCCCACGTTCCCGCGGAGAGAACGTAGACGGATGCGGTTCCGGGGCCATGCGGGCCTGGGGCTCCGATCAACGCCGTATCCCCGTCGGAGGAGAGCGACACACTCCACCCGGACTCTCCGCCGCCCGTGAGCTTCGAGCCCTGTTGCGTCCAGGCGGTTCCCGACCGGGTGAAGACCCAGGCGGCCCCTGCATGGCTGTCGTCGCTGTAGCCGCCGATCAACGCGGTGTTCCCGTCGGCCGAGAGGGCCACGCTCCAGCCGAACGAACCTCCGCCGACTTCATCGCTCGCGGTCAGCTTCGCACCCTGTTGAGCCCACGTCCCGTTCGTGCGGGTGAATACCCACGCGGCGCCCACGTCGGTGCTCCCGTCGAACGAGCCCCCGATGATCGCGGTGTTCCCGTCCGAGGAGAGCGCCACACTCCGGCCGAACTGGGGGCCGTTATCGGCGGTGTTCTCGTCGTTTCCGCCAAGCACCGGGCCCTGTTGCGTCCAGGTGCCTGCCGCGCGCGTGAACGCCCAGACGCCTCCAGTGCTGTTGCTCTCACCGGGACACCCGATCAGCGCCGTGTTTCCGTCGGCCGAGAGCGCGACGCTCGTGCCGCAGGCGGCGAGGCTCCCGCCCCCGCTGCCGATGAGCTTCGTTCCCTGTTGTATCCAGAGGCCGCCCGAGCGGGTGAACACCCACGCCGCTCCCTGGGCATCGTTCCCGTCGCCCGGGCCTCCGATCAGAGCGGTGGTTCCGTCCGCCGACAGGGCCACGCTCGCCCCGAAGTCCGCGCCGTGGTAGCTGTTGTCTGCATCGTTCGGGACGAGACTCGGCCCGAGTTGTGTCCAGACGCCATTCGACTTCACGAAGATCCAGGCGGCACCCTCGTCCGCGTCTGAGGCCGAGTCGAGAGGGGCACCGACGAGCGCTGTCGTCCCATCGGACGACATCGCCACGCTTGCCCCGAAGTTGGACGTCGCGGCAATCTCACCGACCGCGGGAGCGAGCTTCGACCCCTGTTGGATGAACGGGTCGATCCGAAGCGGATAGGTGGCGTCGTGATCGTCGACGAGGAGCAGCAGTCGCTTCTGACGCAACTCGAGCCGCGAAGACAGCCGGCGCCCGGTGGCGTCGGAGACCGCAAGGCCGCCGTAACGAAGAGGCCGCTCGAGGGGGAAGGGTGCCGAGCTGAAAACAATGCCGGCGCCGTCCATCCGCGGAATTAGTGATCCGGAAACCTGCAGCGCCACGGTGAGCGGGCCCGTCCGTTTGCTCCCTAACGGCCGCTCGGCCAGCGTGAAACCCTGCTCGACCCCATGCCGCTCACTCCGGTACCACTCGGTCACACCGCCCCCGCGACGATAAACCACTCGATTGCCGATCGACTCGGGAGCCGAGCGGAGCACAGGAGCGAGCGCCCCCGGGTAGCCGACCCCGGAAAGCGTCAAACCCAACGCACCTCCGGCCGCCCGAATCACGGGACCGGAATCCCCGAAGCGAGTCGAGAGCCCACCCTCAACCGGGACACCGCCCGACCCACCGCGTCCAACGGGCAAGCGCCCCTCGAGGCGACCGTCCGCCGCGAGCACGGCCCGTTTCAATCCGGCCGGTGCCGACCCCAGCGACATCTGCCGAGCGGATGGCCCCGACGGTCGGGAGGCAAACCCGGCCGCCCCCGAGCAGAGCCCCAAAGTCACAGCCAGAAAGACAACCGACCAGACCCGCCTACCCCCGGCGACAGATCCATGCGGCCTAGCACGCCTCACTGAATACCTCCCGCGCTTGGAAGTCGCACCGCACGTCGGCGTCTGGTCCGAGGCTCAACCACCTCAGCTTGCCATGGCGCCCGGGCGTCATCGGCAAGAACTCGTGCAGATCGGCGCGCTCACCCGTGAGATCCTTCTTGCGCTGGTTCGAGCGCCGCCGGGCCCGTCGCTCCCGGGAAGACCGAGACCGAGGAACAGGCTCCGCACCCGGCCGCCTCAGGAGATGCCGCTACGTACTGCCTGAACCGCTGCTTGGATGCGGTTTTCGAGGTGGAGTTTGGCGAGGATGCTCGCGATGTGGTTGGCGACGGTATTCGTGCTGAGTGAGAGCTCGTGTGCGATCTCCTGATTTGTCTTGCCGCTCGCCAGTCGAGTGAAGATCTCGAGCTCTCGCGCAGTCAAGGCAGCCCGGATGGAGACGGCGGTGCTCTCGTTCGTCTGGATGGGGATGTCCAGCTCGCGGATGCGTTGGAGGAGCTTCCCTGCGATTTCCGGCGAGAGCACGGATTCCCCCGCGGCGGTCGCCTTGACGGCGCCGACGATCGTTTCGGCGGGAGCGCTCTTGAGGAGGTAGCCGCTTGCGCCGGCGATGATCGCCTCGACGACGCGGTTCTGCTCGCTGCGTGTGAGCACGAGCACTCGCGAGGCGGGGGCGAGGAGCGCGAGCTGTTCGATCACATCGACGCCGGAGAGCCCTGGAAGTCGCAGATCCATCAGCACGACGTCGGGCCGCAGGTCGACCACGAGCTCGATTGCGGCCTGTCCGTTTTCTGCTTCGCCAACGAGCTCCAACCCGCCGCTGGCGAGCGCGGTTGCGAGCGCGGCGCGAATCAGCTGCTCGTCGTCGACGAGTACGACCGTGACCCGGGGGCCGGCCAGTTGGGCCGGGGTTGTGCTCGGCGCGATCGAGTGTGATCGGGACAGCTCCTCCATCGCCAAATCTACCCATCCAGTCCGACCGGGCCCTTGCGCCTCCTGAGCTGGGCGGGCTCGAACCATTTGCAGTTGCGGTCTGCGCTGCCTACTCTCCTGGGGGACGCTCGTCGAGAGACGAGGCTGCGCCTACGAGGATCGGGGGCTTCCGATGGAATCGTTGCTCGTCGCCCGTGACGGCGCTCTTGCGGGGCCGGCATAGCGATGCGGGCTCTCGCGCGCTGGTGTATGACGCATCGCCGTCGCGTTGTCGTGACGTGGGTCGCCGTGGCGATCCTCGCGACCGTGCTGGCGCAGACGATCGGACCGAACTACGTCACGGTGTTCAGCCTTCCCGGTACGCAGTCGCAGCGGGCTCATGACCTGCTCGCGCAGGAGTTCCAGGTTCAGAGCGGCGACGCCGACTCGATCGTATTCCACGTCTCTGAGGGCTCGATCGACTCGCCGGCCGTGCGTTCGGCCATGGAGGCGCTGCTCGCGCGTGTGAGTGCGCTGCCGCATGTCACGCGCGTCGTCAGCCCGTACGGCTCCGGCGGGGCTGTCCAGGTCTCGAGGGATCGAATGACGGCGTTCGCAACGGTGAACTTCGACAAGCCCGCGAACGAGCTCCCGAACAGCACCGGCAAACCGCTCCTCGACGAGGTGAAGGCCGTGCACGTCCCGGGGTTGCAGGTAGCCGCGGGCGGCCAGGTGATCGAGAACGCCGAGGGCTTCAACATCGGCCCGGCCACCGAGGTCGGGGTGATTGCGGCGCTCATCATCCTTTTGTTCACCTTCGGCTCGCTCGCCGCGGCGGGGATGCCGCTGATCACGGCCGGCCTCGGTCTGATCACCGGGGTGGCGCTGATCGAACTGGCCACGCACGTCACGAACCTGCCGAACGTCTCACCCGACCTGGCACTGATGATCGGCCTCGGCGTCGGGATCGACTATTCGCTGTTCATCGTCACGCGAGTCCGTGAGAACTACCTCGCGAGCGGGGACATCGAGCGCTCGGTGATCGCCGCGATGGACACCTCGGGACGGGCGGTCCTGCTGGCCGGCGCGACCGTGGTGATCGCCCTTCTCGGCATGTTCGCGACAGGCGTCGCCTTCATGTACGGCCTCGCGATCGCCGCTGTGCTCGCGGTTCTGCTAACGCTCGTGGCCTCGCTGACGCTGCTGCCGGCGCTTCTTGCCGGGCCTCTGGGCGCTCGCCTCGTCCGTCCGCGCAAGTCACGGCGGGGCCGACGCGAGCACGGCGCCTCGACCCCGCGACGTCTCACATGGCGGCGGTGGAGCGAGTTCGTGAAAGCACGGCCCTGGCCGCTCGCGATCGGGTCGCTCGTCCTGATGCTCGCGCTCGTCGTCCCCGTGCTGACCTTGCGGCTCGACAGCAGCGACGCCGGCAACGACCCGGCCGGTACCAGCTCGCACCGCGCGTTCGACCTGCTCGCGCAGGGGTTCGGACCGGGGTTCAACGGCCCACTGCTGCTCGTCGCGCAACTGCCGAAGGATCACCCTGCGACGATGCTCCCCGCGCTGCGCGCCGCGGTTGCCGGCACCCCCGGTGTCGTTGCCGTATCCCAGCCCCGCATCGCGCCGTCCGGAGATCTCGCGGTCATCCAGGCCTATCCGGCTTCGGCGCCACAAGCGCTTGCGACCACGGACCTCGTCAACCATCTGCGCCGCGACGTGCTGCCCGCGTTCCAGCATCGAACGGGGATCACGGTGCTCGTCGGCGGCTTCACAGCCGGCTCGATCGACTTTTCGCACGTGCTCTCGACGAAGCTGCCGCTCTTCCTTTCGATCGTGATCCTGCTTTCGGCGCTGCTGCTCTTCGTGATCTTCCGTTCGGTGCTGATCGCGATCCAGGCTGCGCTCATGAACCTGCTCACGATCGGCGCCTCGCTCGGTGTCACCGTGGCCGTGTTCGAGCACGGCTGGTTCGCAAGTGTGCTCGGCGTGCAGAAAGGCCCGATCGAGGCCTGGGTGCCGGTGCTGATGTTCGCGGTCATCTTCGGCCTCTCGATGGACTACGAGGTGTTCCTCATCTCGCGCGTGCGTGAGCAGTGGGTCCGCTTCGGGGATGCGTCCGCTGCCGCAAGCGACGGTCTCGCTCTCACCGGGCGGGTGATCAGCGCGGCCGCGGCGATCATGATCTGCGTCTTCCTCTCGTTCACGCTCGGCAACGAGCGCACCTTGAAGGAGTTCGGGTTCGGGCTCGCAGTGGCCGTGTTCCTCGATGCGATCGTCATCCGTTGTCTGCTGCTGCCGGCGACGCTCGAACTGCTCGGCCGTGCAACCTGGTGGTTGCCGCACTGGATCGACCGCCGGCTTCCGCACATCAACATCGAGGGCGAGCCCATGCCCGAGGTCGAGAGCGGCGTCCCCGCCCGGGGCCCATCGAGCGAGCCCGCACCGGCGCAGGCCTGAAACGTAGTTCGATCGAACCCGGCTCCCCCCTCAAGATGGTCCGGTTCGCCCATTTCCGGAGGCGCCGGCGCGACCTAGGCTGAAGCGAGTCGAACCCGTGCGCTTGGCGGTCGAGCATCTCCGAGCGAACGGAAACGCTCACGCTCTCGTGATCCCGTCAACCTCAGCAGGCTTCCTCACCGAAGCCCGATTGGAGCTATGGAATGAGCACCTCACCGAACATCGTCCTCGTCCACGGAGCATGGGCCGACGGCTCCTGCTGGAGCGCGGTCATCGAGCGGCTCCAGGCCGACGGCTACGACGTCACAGCTCCCCAGTTCCCGGAGACCTCGCTCACGGCCGACGTCGCGCGACTGCGGCACATCCTCGATCTTCAGGACGGCCCGACGGTGGTCGTCGGTCATTCCTACGGGGGCCAGATCATGACCGCGCTCGGCAGCGACGCGCCGAACGCCGTCGGTCTCGTCTACATCGCAGCGTTCGGGCTCGACGAAGGAGAATCGATCGGCGCCCTGCTCCAGCAGGGGCCGCCGACCCCGGCGCTCGCGCACCTCACGATCGACAGCGAAGGTCTCGCGTGGATCCCGGAGGACGACTTCGTCAGCCACTTCGCGGCCGACATCGACCCGGTCAAGGCAAAGGTCATGTTCGCCGTGCAGCAGCCCCTGGCTGCCTCCACCCTCAGCGATGTGATGGGCGTACCGGCCTGGAAGGCCCTACCGAGCTGGTTCCTCGTCGCGACCGGCGACCAGGCGATCCCGCCCGAAGCCGAACGCCAGTTCGCCAGGCGGATGAGCGCAACCACCGTCGAGGTTGCGTCCAACCACTGCGCGATGGTTTCCCACCCCGATGACGTCGTCGAGCTGATCGAGACCGCTGCCGAAGCCGTGGGAGCGCCCGTCGAATCCTTGACGGCCTGAGCGAATTCGCGACCGGGAGCCGAGCGTCCGGGAGTCGTGGCCCCGGACGCACGGCGCGGCGCGCAGAGCTGCGTGGGAACCGTGCGTCCGAAATCGGTCAGAAGATGAACGGCACGAGCATCTTCGTCGAGCGCCTGTACGCCGGGTAGCTCTCTGGAAACTGGTCGGCCAGGTAGCGCTCCTCGACCGTCGCGCTGTAGACGAAGTAGACGCCGGCCAGAGCGAATGCGATCAGCCACAGCCAGCTCAGCGCCACCGCGGTACCGACGCCCGCGACCAGGATGCCCGAGTAGATGGGATGGCGAACGAGCTGGTAGGGACCGCTCGTCACCAGCTCCGGCTCGTCCTTCCGAGACATCGGGCTGCCCCAGTTGCGCCCGATGTGGACACGTGCCCAGATCGCGAACCCGAGCCCGAGCGCGAAGAGGACGAGCCCGACGGCGTCGCGCCACGGATCGTTGTTGAGGCCGTGGCCGCGGAACGCTCTCAGGCGTATCAAGAGGAGCACCACGACGGCGATGAGCGCCCTGATGCGCAGCTCGCGCGACCACGGCACGTGGCCTCTCTTCATCGAAAAGGCCGCCACGAGCCAGTACAGCCAGAATGCCGCCCATCCGAGGGCGAACACGAGCTCGACCGCTCCCATCGAGGCTCATCTTCCCATGTGGGCGCCGAGGGACCTCGGCCTCTTCCGTCGTTCGCCGCCGGAGGCTAGGTTCCGTGCGGCCGGTAGCGCAGTCCGTCGAGCGCAAGCTCGAGCAGGCGTTGCTTCTGCTCGGGGTCCTCGGTGGGGACCATCGCGATCGCGCCCACCATCCGGACGACGTCCATGAAGTTCGTGTCGCTGCGAACAACGCCCGCACACTGGGCGCGTTCGACGAGCGCAGTGCCGGCGCCGGTGATCGCCGTGCGGCAGGTGAGCAGCACGTCGGAGTTCGGATCCGTCTCCATCAGTGCCTCGTTGAGGGCTCGTTTGGTCGCCGCGAAGCCGACGTACTGGTGAAGCCACCCGGAGAGCGCCTCCCATGGTGGTAGGTCCGCGAGGTCCTCCGCCGCGCGCGCCATCGCTTCGACCTCGTCCACATAGACCGCCTCGAGCAGCGCCTGGCGTGTGGGGAAATGACGGTAGAGGGTGCCGATTCCGACGCCGGCCAGCTCGGCCACCTCCTCGAGCGGAGCCGAGGTGCCCTGCTCCGTGAAGAGGGCGCGCGCTGCCGCCACGAGCTTGCCGTGGTTTGCGCGCGCATCGGCGCGCTGCGCGCGGTGCGGCTGAAGCTCGCTCTGCTGGATCTCTGTTTGCTGGATCTCTGTTTGCTGCATCTCGGTTTGCTGCATCTCTGTCTGGCTCATCACGTTGGCATACTCTACTTGACAAGCGGAGGTTACCTCCGTATATTATCCGGAGGCCGACTCCGGATGTTTCGGAGGTGACCTCCACTTTATCGCAACGACTGCTCGGAGGGGGACATCGTCATGCAAGAAGCTCGCTCACGTCACGGCATGCGGTCAGCGCAGGCCGGGCACCACTTCGCCGAGGCCGCCTAATGCGCCAGGGACCTCTCGCAGGCCGCTATATCGCGGTCGCCGCCATGGTCATGCTGGCGCTGGTCCCGTACCTCGCGCTGTCCGCCGCCCTCGGACCGTTGACACCGATCATCGGCGAGCAGCTGAACATGAGCGCGCAGACGCTCAGCCTCAGCTCCGGCCTGGCGAACGCCGCCTACGCCGTGGGCACGGTGCTGGCGGTGCAGTTCGCCCAGCACCTCCCACAACGGCGAATGCTGGTCGGCTACGCGGCGCTGCTCGTGATCGGCTCGGTCCTTGCCGCCGGGGCCCAGGATCCTGCGATGTACATCTCGGGCCGCGTGATCCAGGGGCTCTGCACGAGCCTGCTGCTGATCGCCGCGGTGCCGCCGCTCGCGATCGGCTATCCCGCGAACAAGCTTCGCGACACGGCCGTGATCATGAACATGTGCATCTTCGGCGCCGTTGCGCTCGGCCCGTTCATCGGGGGGCTCCAGGCGGAGGGGAACGCTTGGAGGCCGTTGTTCTGGATCGTCGCCGGGATCTCCCTCGCGGCGCTCGTACTGTCCGTGTTGACCTTCGAGGACTCGCCGCCCGCCAACCTCGACTCTCCGCGCGACCTGCGGGCGATCGGACTGGCGGCGGTCGGGTGTGTGGCCGCGTTCTTCGGCGCCTCGCAACTCACGAGCCATCGGTTCGTCGACCCCATCGTGCTCGTGCCGCTGTTCGGCGGCCTCGCGGCGATCGTGCTCCTCGTCGTCTATCAGTACCGCGCCAAGCGCCCGCTCCTGACGGTCCGCACGATGCTTACGAGCACGATCCCCGTTGCGGGAATCGCGGTCGCGCTGTTCGCTGCGGCCGCGTCCGTTTCGGCCACCGTCCTCACGGCCGCGGCTCTCACCGGGATCTACAGCCCGCTGCACATCGGCGTCCTGTACCTGCCCGAGGTCGCGGGAGCCGTGATCACCGCCGTCGTGCTCGGCCTCGTGATCACCAAGCGCGAGATGCACTATCTCCCGCTCGTCGGGATGGGCTTCCTCGCCGCCGGGATCCTCGTCTTCGCCGTTCACGTCCCCTCGAGCCAGGCAGCCACCCTGCTGGGCTCGGGCCTGACCGGGATCGGCCTCGGTGCGACCGTCGCGCCCGCCTTGTTCGTCGCCGGCTTCTCGCTGCCCTCGGCGAACCTGCAGCGCGTGTTCGCGATCGTCGAGCTGTTCCGCGCAGTTGCGGCGTTCATGATCGCGCCGATCTTCGTGTACTTCGCCGCAAACGTCGGCAGCAGCCCCGAGATCGGCACGCAGATCGCACTCTGGATCGGCTTCGGGCTCGCGGTCGCCGGCGCTCTCGTCGGGGTTGCGCTCTACGCGCTAGGCGGCGCCCGCCCGCAGACGCCGGATCTCCCCCTCTTCCTCAAGGGCGAACATCCGGCGTGGTACTCCCCGCCGCTGCTGGCAAAGGTCCGCGGGCCGATCGCCACCACGCAGGTCGCGACCGAAGGTGCCGACTGAGATGGCAGCCGCGCCCACCGAGGGCGGGCTCTCCGGGCCCATCCTCTTCGCCTACGACGGCTGCGAGCTCGCCCAGCTCGCAATCGAACAGGCCGGCCTGCAACTCGCGCCCGGACGCGAGGCGATCGTTCTCTGCGTCTGGCAGCCCGCAGATGTCGGCTTCGTTCCCGTCGACGACCGGCACCTCGACGCCCAGAACGCGAGCGATGTCCACGAGGCCGCCGAGGAGACCGCAGCTCGCGGGGCCGAACTGGCGGAGAGGGCAGGGTTCAAAGCCAGAAGCATGGCAGTCGAGGCGGCTCCGACCTGGAAGGGCATCGTCAAGGCCGCCGAGGAATGCAATGCGAGCCTGATCGTGCTCGGCTCGCACCGCCGGAGCGGCGTCTTCGGGCGACTGCTCGGCAGCGTCGCCGCTGCCGTCGTGAACCACTCGACATTCTCAGTGCTCGTCGTTCATCAGCGAGCCTGAACCCCGTCGAGAGCCCACGGCCCCCGGCCGACCCGAACGGGAGCAGTCGCCTGTCTCACGCCGGACGCTTCGGGCGCTCCAGCCGCTCGGCTGCCAGTTCCGCCTCGACGGCACGGTGGACGTTGCCGTGGATGTGGTCGGCACCGATGAGGTCGAGCACGCCGTCCTTCGTCAGGACCGCCGCCACGGAGGGCTTGACACGCGCGAGCCTCAACTCGACCTCCGAGCTCTCGGCGAACTCGAGGATCTCTGCCAGCTTCGCCGCGCCCTGCGAGTCGACGAAGTCGACGCCCTCGAGATCGAGCACGACGGCCCGGACGGGCCCCTCCCCGTCGAGCACGAGCGAGCGGACTCGCTCCTCGAGCGCATCGGCAGTCGCAAAGAAGAGCCCCCCGTCCAGCCGCACGACCGCAACGCCGGGGAACGTCTCGTCGCCGGGATTCTCGGCCACGTCGCGGAACACCTGCGTGCCCTGCTCCCGGCCGAGTGCGGGCATGCCCGGGGAGGTCGCGACGTACACGAGCCAGACGAGCGAGAGCGCGATCCCGATGATGACGCCCGTGAGCACGCCGGCCGAGAGCACCGCGATCACCGTCATGACGGCGATCCAGAAGTCGAATCGCTTCACGCGGTAGAGCCGTCGCAGCTCGCGCACGTCGATCATCCCGAAGACGACCGCATCGATGATGATCGCGGCGAGGACGGCCTTCGGAAGCTGCGAGAAGAGCGGTGCGAGCGCAATCAGCGTGAGGATCACGAACCCCCCGGTCGCAAGCGAGGCCACCGGGCTCCGCGCCCCCGCCGATTCGTTCAGCGAGCTCGCCGAGAGACTCGTCGAGACCGGCATCCCCTGGAAGGCCCCGGCGGCGACGTTGGCCATGCCCTGGGCAACGGACTCCTGGTTGACGTCGATCCGGTAGCGGTGGCGGGCTGCGAATGCACGCGCATCCCCGGCGGTCTGCGAGAACCCGATCAGCAGGAGGCCGATCGCCGCCGTCAGGATCGTCGGGTACTGCTGCTGGAACACGTCGAATGATGGAAGCGACGGCGCCGGCAGCCCTCGAGGCACCGGCCCGACGAGCGCGACCCCGCGCGCCTCGAGATCGAACACGTACGTCGCAAGGAGACCGGCAACGAGGAGCACGAGCGCGCCCGGGATGCGTGGGGCGAAGAAGCGCAGGCCGACGATCGCCGCGAGTGAAGCAAGCCCGACGAGCACCGTCGTCCAGCTCACCGCCCCGAGCGTACGGGCCCAGGAGCGGAGCTCCGCCCAGGCGGTGTCACCCGAGGTCGACGTCCCTGTCAGCTTGGCCAGCTCCCCGATCACGACGTCCACGGCGGCTCCGGCGAGAAAACCCGTGACGACGGCACGCGAGAGAAACCTGGCAATCCATCCCATCCGGAGGGCGGCCAGCAGCAGAAAGAGTGCGCCCGTCACGAGCGTGATCGCCGCGACCAGCTCGGCGGCCTTCGCACCGCCGGCATTCGCGGCCAGCACCGCTCCGCCCGCAACCGTCGCGAGCGCCGAGCTCGGCCCGGTCGAGATCTGACGCGACGTGCAGAAGAGCGCGTATACGAGCGCGCCCGCCGCCGCCGCATAGAGCCCGTTCTGCACCGGCACTCCGGCGATGCCGGCATACCCGAGATCCTTCGGGACGATCATCGCCGTCACCGCGATCCCCGCCATGACGTCGCCGCGAAGTAGCGCACGGTCGTAGCGCGGCAACCAGCCCACGATCGGAAGGAGCCGGCCGAGACCGCGGGCACTGGTCGCAGTCGACGTCGTCACCGGCATATCCTCACAGACCGGGGCGAAAACCCGAGTCCGCGAGGGAGAACCAGGCGGCTACGAGGCTCAGCCGGCAGTCGCGGTGGCCCGCAACACCGAATCGAGCAGTCCGGGGAAGCGCTCGTCGAGCTCGCCGCGGCGGAGGCGCATGAACTTGCTCGTGCCCTGCTCTCGCTCGGCGATCACGCCGGCCGCCCGGAGGATCTTGAAGTGATGGCTCGCGGTCGACTTCGTCACCTTCAGCTCGATCTGACCGCATTTCAGGTCGCTGTCCTCGGCGCAACCCGAGAGCTGGCGGACGATCTCCAGCCTGACCGGATCGGAAAGCGCCTGTAGGACCGCGATCCCGTCGATCGTGTCGAGATCGGGCATCTCGAGCTCGCTCAGGTGTCCCATAGCGTTTTCTCCATTTTGTTTGATCTCTGTCTTATTTGACAATCATCGAACATCGATGTACGGTGCCCATCGAACAATAGCCGAAAGGAGCCGTTCATGGCCACCGTACAAGTGCCGAGACTCGACAGCACGGACAAACTGACCAAGCTCGCCTGGGGGACGCTCCTCGTCCTCTGCGGCGCACTCTTCCTCGACGCACTCGACGTCTCGATGATCGGCGTTGCACTCCCGTCGATCCGCACGAGCCTCGGGATGTCGACGAGCTCCCTGCAGTGGGTCGTGAGCGCGTACGTGCTCGGCTACGGCGGCTTCCTGCTGCTGGGCGGACGCGCGGCCGACCTGCTCGGACGGAGGCGCGTGTTCCTGATCGCGCTCACCGTGTTCATCGTCGCCTCGGCGCTCGGCGGGCTCGCCGACGACGGAACGGTGCTGATCATCACCCGCTTCATCAAGGGCATGAGCGCCGCGTTCACCGCGCCGGCAGCGCTGTCGATCATCACGACGACCTTCGCCGAAGGCCCGGCCAGGAACCGCGCACTCGCGATCTTCACCGCGACCGGCGCGACCGGATTCTCGCTCGGGCTCGTGATCGGCGGCCTCCTGACCGAGATCGGCTGGCGCTGGGTGTTCTTCCTTCCGGCACCGGTGGCCCTCGTCGTGCTCGTCGCCGGGCTGAAGCTCGTCCCGAGGGATCATCCCGCCGCCCGCGCCCGCGGCTCGTTCGATCTCTTCGGAGCTGTGAGTCTGACCGGGGCGATGCTACTGCTCGTATTCACGCTTGTGGAGGCACCGAGCGCCGGCTTCCTCTCGGCGCGCACGATCGGCTCGCTGCTCGGGGTCGCCGTGCTCCTGATCGCCTTCGTCGCACAGGAGCAGCGAACGGCCTCGCCGCTCGTCCGGCTCGGGATCCTGCGCAATACCTCGCTCGTGCGCGCGAACCTCGCCGCGATGGCGCTCTTTGGAAGCTGGATCGGGTTCCAGTTCGTCGTCACGCTGTACCTCCAGCAGCTCCTCGGCTGGTCGGCGCTCGAGACAGGGCTTGCCATCTTCCCGGCCGGGTTGATCGTGGCGCTCGTCTCGCCGCGGATGGGAACGCTCATCGGCCGCTTCGGCGTGACCCGGCTCGTCGTCGCCGGGCTGGTCTCGCTCGCGGCCGGGTACGTGCTGTTCCTGCCGATCAGCCTCGGCTCGACCTACGCGTTGGACATGCTGCCAACCTTCGTGCTCGCCGGAATCGGCTTCGCGCTTGCGTTCGGACCGCTGAACGTCGCCGCGACGAGCGGTGTCGCGGCGGAGGAGCAAGGGCTCGCCGGCGGGTTGCTGAACACCTCGTTCCAGTTCGGAGGGGCGGTCGTGCTGGCGATCGTGACGGCGGTCAACAATGCGAACACCGGCAAAGGCGCCGGCGACCAGGCGGTGCTCGACGGCTTCCACGCCGCGCTCTACGTCTCGGTCGCGGCCGCTCTCGTCGGGATCGTCGCGATGACGACCCGGCGGCGGCGTGCAGCCGAGGTCGTCGGCACGCTCGAGCCGCTGTCCGAGCCGATCGAAGAGGCCGCCTAGGCTCGGAGCTGGGAGCTCAGAGCTCGTTGTCGGCGAGATGCATGGTCCAGCGCTCCTCGATCCTGCCGAACCGCCAGATCGCGAGCGCGAGCAGCCAGGTCAGAACGAAGAGGGCGACGATCACGAAGCCGAGCAGGTTCAGGTCGATGTTCTCGAACCAGCTCCAGAACGTCCCCGAGAGACTGAGCTTGGCGGCCAGGAGGCCGCCAAGCTCGACCGTCCCGATCACGAGGGCAATCGCGACCGACAGCCCCGTGATCGTCAGGTTGTAGAAGACCTTTCGCACCGGCTTCGAGAAGGCCCAGCCATAGGCGAAGTTCATGAACGAGCCGTCGATCGAATCGAGCAGCGACATCCCGGCGGCGAACAGCACGGGCAACGTGAGGATCGCGTACCACGGAAGCCCTGCACCGGCGGCGCCGCCCGCGAGTACGAGCAGCGCGACTTCGGTCGCGGTGTCGAAGCCGAGGCCGAACAAAAGGCCGATCGGGTACATCTGCGACGGCTTCGTGACCGACCGGGTCATCCGGCCGAGATAGCGGTTCATCAGCCCTCTGTTGTTCAGATGCTCCTCGAGCGCCGCCTCGTCGTAGGCGCCCCGCCTCATCGCCCGGAACACCTTCAGGATCCCGACGAGGATCACCACGTTCAGCGCTGCGATCAGGTAGAGGAACATGCCGGAGACGAGCGTCCCGACGAGGCCCGTCACGCCGTGAAAACCGGAGCCGTCGTCTCCGACGGGTCCCGCGAGCGAGCGGATCCCGACCGAGAGCAGGAGCGCCAGCGCGAAGACGACCGACGAATGGCCCAGGGAGAACCAGAAGCCGGTGCTCAGTGGCCGCTTGCCCTCGGACATCAGCTTGCGCGTCGTGTTGTCGATCGCCGCGATGTGGTCGGCATCGAACGCATGGCGCATGCCGAGGGTGTAGGCCGTGATCCCGATCCCGACCGTGAAGGCGCCCGCCGACCCGAGCGCGTAGTGGTGGGGGACGACGAGCAGGAAGAGCGTTCCGAATCCGACCACGTGGAGACCCGCGACGACCGTCGCCATCATCCCGAGCGAGCGCTTCTGAGCTCGGTCGAGCGAGCCCCAGAAGGCGCGAAGTCTCGACCGGCGCGCAATCCCAACCGTCGTCGCTACCAACTCTCACGTCCTTTCGGTCGCCCTCTCGCGAGCCATTCGACGGAGGCCGCGAATCGGTTCGGTTGTGTATCGCCTGAGAGTCAAACAAATTCAGACCGCCGCGAGATCGTCACCGGCGTTGAATCGGGACGCGCAACCCCCGCCCGGGACGGGCGCGGAGAACTCACCTGGACCAGCCGCTGAGCGCCCGCGCCGGTCGAGACGGTTACGACTCGCCGGAGTCGATCGCCATCGCCGCGGCCAGGGGAACGAGCGGCTCGGGCTCGCTGCGGGCATGGTCGACTCCGGCTGCGGCGTAGGCGTCGTCCTCGTCGAGCGTCTCGTGCTCGATCAGCGCAGCGGCGAGGGAGTCGAGCTTGTCGCGGTTCTCCTCGAGGAGGGCGCGCACATCCTTGTGCGCGTCCTCCACGAGCCGGTGCACCTCCTCGTCGATCTTCTCCTGCGTCTTCGACGAGACGTCGGATGTCCCCGGGTAGGAGCCTTCGGGCGGGAGGAGCGAGATCGGCCCGAGCGCGTTGCTCAGCCCCCAGCGTCCCACCATCTGGCGGGCGATCGCCGTGAGCTGCTGGATGTCGGACTCCGCGCCCGTCGTCGGGTCGCCGTAGACGAGCTCCTCCGCGACACGACCGCCGAGCGCGACCTTGATCTTCGCGATCAGCTCGTCACGGGAGTAGCTGTACCGGTCGGCGTCGGGCGCCGAGAACGTGACCCCGAGCGCGAGGCCGCGCGGGATGATCGAGATCTTCCGCACCGGATCGGCGCCGGGCGTGAGCATGCCGACGAGTGCATGTCCGCCCTCGTGGTAGGCGGTGCGGCGGCGATCGTCCGGGCTCATCAACACCTGGCGCTCGGCCCCGAGCACGATCCGCTCGAGCGCATCGGCGAAGTCGGCGCCGAGTACCTGCTCGTGCCCGCGCCTGGCGGCGAGGAGCGCCGCCTCGTTCACGAGGTTCGCGAGATCGGCGCCGACCATGCCCGGGGTCGTCGCAGCGATCCGTCCGAGGTCGACGTCGGGCCCGACCGGCACCGAGCGGGTGTGGACCTTCAGGATCGCCTCGCGGCCGCGGCGATCCGGCGGCTGCACGGCGACGCGCCGGTCGAAGCGGCCGGGGCGCAGCAGCGCCTGGTCGAGGACGTCGGGACGGTTCGTGGCCGCGATCACGATCACGCCGGTGCCCGAGTCGAACCCGTCCATCTCGGTCAGGATCTGGTTGAGCGTCTGCTCGCGCTCGTCGTTGCCGCCGCTGAATCCGGCGACGCCGGAGGTCCGGGCGCGGCCGATCGCATCGAGCTCGTCGATGAAGACGATCGCGGGCGCGGCCTCCTTCGCCTGGGCGAAGAGATCCCGGACGCGGGATGCGCCGATCCCGACGATCGCCTCCACGAACTCGGAGGCGGAAAGCGAGAAGAACGGCACGTCCGCCTCGCCCGCGACGGCGCGCGCGAGCAGGGTCTTCCCGGTGCCGGGCGGCCCGGAGAGCAGGACGCCGTGGGGGATCTTCGCGCCGAGCTTGACGTACTTCTCGGGGTGGCTCAGGAAGTCGACCACCTCGCTGAGCTCGGCCTTCGCCTCGTCGATCCCGGCGACGTCCGCGAACGTGACCTTCGTTCCCGAGGGCTCGTACCGGCGCGCCCGCGACCGGCCGAACGCGCCGAGCGCTCCCTGGACACCTCCTGCCCGTCGCATCAGCAACACGAGCAGGCCGATGAAGAGGACCGTCGGCCCGAACGAGAGCAACAGGCTCTCCCACCATGCGACGCTGCCGGTGAGCGGCTTCGCGTTGACGACGACGGCTTTGGACTCGAGCAGGTTCGAGAGCGCTTTCGTGTCTGCGAACGTCGGGATCTCGGTGGCGAACCGGGTCGCGGGCTTCGACCCGGCATAACTCGTCTCGTCCTTGAACGAGCCCTGGATCGCGGTGCCCTTGGAGGTGATCGAGACGACGTCGCCCTTCTTCACCTGGTCGAGGAAGAACGGGCTATACGGGACGCGAAGACGCGTCGCGCTGTGCATCGCGCGCGCCCCGACGTAGTAGTTGATCGCGAAGAGAGCGAGGATCAGCAGCCCGAATCGCCAGCTGAATCGGAACCGCGGCTTCGGGGGCGGAGCAGGCGGCGTGGCGGACGGGCCTGGACGCGCGGGCGTACTCACGACGGACCCTCAGTGACCGCGGTTGCGGAGCGTGCGTGCGGCGTGCTTGACCCGCTCCCGGTTCTCCGGTGCCCGCGCCGCCGTGTTCGCGCGCGCTGCGGCCTTCACGGCATGGTCGAGCAGCTGCTTCCCCTCCGGGCCGGTCGCAAACGAGCGGGCGCGCTTGATCGCGGCGCGGCCCTGCTCGGTCTGGGCCAGCACGATCGCCATCCGGAGCGCCCTCCGCCCCTTCGGGCTTGCCGCCAGCCCGATGCCCTTGTAGATCGGCCCGAACATGACCGAACTCTATCTCTGCCGCGCCGCTAGCCGTTCGAGACGGCGATGAGGCCGGCGATCCCAAGGGCGAAGACGGCGACCACGATCACCGAGTCGAGCCCGAGTCGCAGGACGCAGCCCTCCCGCCGGATGATCACGCCGCAGCAGTAGATGACCGTCAGCAGGATCCCGAGCCCGGCCAACCACGCGTTCAGGTCGCCCGAGTAGGGGAGCACGGGCTTGCCGGCGATCAGGTCGGCGAGCAGGAAGAGCGAGACCTGGAACGAGTTGCCGCCGAAGATGTCGGCGACCGCAAGCTGGTGATCGCCGAGCCGCACGGCCGCGATCCCCGAGCTGATCTCCGGAAGCGCCGTCGCGAAGGCGAGTACCGTCGCCCCGAAGATGACGCCGTTGATGCTCCAGCGGGTCGCGAGCTCGTTTCCGCTGACCTCGAGCAGGACGCCGGCGCCGAGGGTAGCGGCCGAGGCCACGACGAAGATCGTGATCGCGCGGCCCGGCGACCCGGCCGGAGTGGCCGACTTGCCGCCGGGAAGCGGTGCCCGCCGGTGCGGCCGGCCCGGCCTCGATCGCGGCATCACGCACTCCCAGGGCGAGCTACGCCGCACGTGGTTCAGGACGACCACGCCGGCAAGCCAGGTGACGACGATCGCGATCGAGACGGGGCTGACCGGACCGACGCTGATGTGCTCGGGCAGAAGCGCTCCCATGTTCACCTCGGCGACGACCGCGACGACGACGAGCCCTTCGAGCACCGGCACCAGCGAGCCCACGAGGAAGGTCAGCGACTGAGAGCGAGAGGCGACGGCATCGCAGACGACGAGCACCATCGTCTGGATCGCGATCCCCCCGATCAGGTTGCCGGCGGCAAGACCGAGGTTGCCGCCCGCGGCCGCTGTGACTGTGATCGCGATCTCGGGCAATGTGCCGGCGACTGCGAGCAGGATCACGCCGCCGAGCGCCTCGCCGAGCCCGTAGCGGCGGTCGATCACATCGGTCGCCTTCGAGAGCTCGACGCCCGCGACCCAGGTGACGACGGCGGCCACCGCGAGGACGCCGAGGAGGAGCGGTGAGGACAGGGAGCCGATGCAGGCTTATACCGCGCCCGCATTCACCCGATCGTCTTTTTTGGGTTAACTGGGGCGGCGCTCGGGATAGCGCGGCAGTCCATCGTCGGGCAGCGTGTCCCAGACGGCGGCATAGGCGACGAACTGGTGGCAGCTCGGCCGGATCCCCGGGTCGGAGTCGAAGACCCCGAAGCGAACGGAAACCGCCTCGCCGTCCGGGCTCCGGCTCCACATGCTAGAGCCGCACGAGGAGCAGAAGACCTTCGCGAAGCCGTCCGGCGGCTCCCAGGCGCGGAGCAGCTCCTCGCCCCGGAGGACTCGGAACGATCCCGCCGCGAGGCGCGCCTGCGGCGAGGCCGAGCTGCCCGTCCGCCGCTGGCAGCGCGTGCAGTGGCACCAGCTCGCGTTGACCGGCGTCTCGGTCACCTCGAAACGGACGCCGCCGCAATTGCAGCCGCCGGTGAGAAACTCGGGCACGCCCGGAGTCTATGCGCCGCCGAATGCTGTCCGAGCCGACGGGCTCAGCGCAGACGGAAGCGGTGCAAGTCGAGCTGACGGAGCTGCAGTCCGAAGGGCTCGAAGTGGTTGTGGAACTGCGCCGAGAACCAACCCCTGCAGACCCAGCAGGGGCGGCGAGTCGCGGTGGCCGTGCCCCTCGCCGAAGCCCGAGCGGCAGTCGCTCGTGGTACAGATCGGCGTCGCCGCGAACACGTGCGTGAAGGACGACGTCCCGGTGAGCGTGTACCCGGCCTTCGGGAGCACGGTGATCGTGATCGTCGAACCGTCCGTGCTGTTGTAGGAGCCCGCCGCGGTCTTGACGCCGTTCACGAAGTAGTCGACACCCGTGCTCGACGGGATCGTGAAGAGCGCCTGCGAAGGAGCGCCGCCCGAGCAGGCTGCATCGCTGAAGGCCGGGGCGGCGGCGGTTACGGCATTGGTGCAGATCGGCGCGGCCGCGAAGGTGTGCGTGAAGGTCGTCGTCCCGGTCAGCGCAAAGCCGGCCTGCGGGGCGGTCGTGACCGTGACTGTCGATCCGTCGGCCGCCGGGTAGGTCCCCGCGGCGGTCTTGACCCCCTTCACGAGGTAGTCGACGCCCGCTGTCGCCGGGATCCGGTAGCTCGCGCCGGCGCCGGTCGAGCCCGAGCAGACGTCCTCGACAAACGAGGGAGCGTTGGGCGTGACGCTCGTCGTGCAGGCCGGGGCGGCCCCGAAGGTGTGCGTGAAAGACGTCGTCCCGGTCAGCGCAAATCCCGCCTGCGCCTGCGTCGTGAGGGCGACGGTCGACCCGTCGGTCGCCGGATACGTACCGGCGGCGGTCTCGACGCCGTTCACCAGGTAGTCGACACCGGGGGTCGCCGGGATCAGGTAGCTCGCACCGGCCGGAGCCGACCCCGAGCAGACGTCGTCCGCGAACACCGGCGGAGTCGGGGTGGCGCTCGTCAGGCACGTCGCGGGGAACGTGTGCACGAACGAGCTCGCGCCGGTCAGCGAGAAACCGAGCTGTGCACGCGCCAGGATCGTGACCTTGGTTCCGTCCGCGGCGTGATAGGTGCCCGCGGCGGTCTTCACGCCGTTCACGAGATAGTCGACTCCGACGGTGGCCGGGACCGTGTAGCCCGCGCCGGTCGACCCTCCCGCGGTGCAGATGTCATCGGCGAAGGTCGGCGCGACCGCTGCGACATGCGTCGTGCAGCTCGGCGTCGCCGCGAAGGTATGCGTGAACGTCGTCGTCCCGGTCAGCGTGAACCCCGGCTGCGCCTGAGCGGTGACCGTGACGGTGGCGCCGTCGGCGGCGTTGTAGGTGCCTGCGGGAGCGACCGCGCCGTTGACGTCGTACTCGACTCCTGCCGTGGACGGGATCGTGTAGCTCGCGCCCGTCGCGAGGAAGTTCGCGCAGACGTCGTCCGAGAAGGTCGGCGCGACTGCGGTGACGACCGCGCCCGTCCGCACTCGCATCGCTGCTGTGCATCAGGCCCGCAACGAGCGCCGCCACGATGACCGCGGCGATCGCGAGCGTCGCCGCGAGCCGGTTCGCTCGCGCACTCGTGCGCAGATCTCTCTCACTTCCCGGCTTCGATTTCATGCTCGCCTCAGGTGTGCCAGAAGGGATGACTGCGTCGAGTATCGGCGGCCCCCGGGGCGCAGCGAAGCGACAGAACGAGTGATCTACGCCACCGAACGAGTGATCTTCGTCACCAGCCGCCCCGGGGGGCTCGACGCCGCGAAGCGAGGCGTCGAGCAGCTCGACGGGATGGGCCGCCGGAGTCGGGCGGCCCGCGCGGCGCAACGCGGCCGAGACCTGGAGCAGGCAGCCCGGGTTGGCGCTGACGTAGACGTCCGGCTCGGTCGCGATCACCTGCCGGGCCTTGCGGTCGCCGAGCTCCGTCGCGGCCTCGGGCTGGACGAGGTTGTAGATCCCGGCGCTGCCGCAGCAGAGATGCTGCTCGGCCGGCTCGACGAGCTCGAGGCCGGGGATCGAGCGGAGCAGCGCGCGCGGCTCGTCGCGGACGCGCTGGGCGTGGCCGAGATGGCACGACTCCTGGAAGGCGACTCGAAGCTCCAGCGGATGCAGTCTCGGCTTCGCGTTCGCAACTGAAGTGGAGTGATGTCGATGTACCGCTGCATCACGTTCCTCGGCTTCAACCCACGTCTCCGGCGCATTTCCGCGGACGAGCGCCTCGGAGATGTCGACGACCGGCAGCTCGAGCCCGGCTTCCTTGAGATGCGAGCCGCAGCCGGCCGCGTTCGTCACGATCGTCTCGACGCCGGCCGCTTCGAACGCCTTCGCCAGCTTCCGGGCGAGTGCGTGCCCCTCCTCGCGCCGCCCCGAGTGCAATGCGAGCGCGCCGCAGCAGCCCGAGTAAGGCGCCGCCACCTCGTAGCCGTATGCGGAGAGCACCCGCGCCGAGGCGCGGTTGACCTCGCCGAAAAGCACCGACTGGACACAGCCCGTGAGCAGCCCGACCCGGGCGAGGCGCTCACCGGCGGCAGGTGTCTCGGCGGGCGGAGAGACGGGCTCGAGCCAGCGCGGGGCGAGCGCCTTCAGCGGCTTGAACGGCCCCGGCGCCGGCAGCGCAGAGAAACGGAGGGCGAAGCGGAGGCGCCTCGGATGCGGGAAGACGGCGAAGACCGCCGACCGGAGCAGCCGGTCGCGCCAGCGGCCGCGGCACCTCCTGCTCGACCCGCTCGCGTGCGAGCTCGATCAGCTTGTCGTACTGCACGCCGGAGGGGCACGAGGTGAGGCAGGCCATGCAGCCGAGGCAGCGGTCGAAGTGCTCGGCGACGGTCTGGTTCAGCTCGACCGTCCCGTCGAGCGTCGCCTTCATCAGCCAGATCCGGCCCCGCGGCGAGTCCATCTCCTCGTGCCAGAGCTCGTACGTCGGGCACGTCGGCAGGCAGAAGCCGCAGTGGACGCAGTCGTCGATCAGGCTCGCGTCCATCAGGCCAGTATCCCCTCGGGATCGAACGAGGCGCGCACTCGCTCGGCGAGCGGCGACCACGGCCGCTCCGCCGGCTCCGCGACGAACGCGATCCCGGGCCCGGGTCGGGCGAGCACGCAGTCCTGCCAGTCGAAGGCCGCACGACCGCCTGCGCCGGCCTGGAGACGAGCGCTCTCAGCCCAGATCGCACCCGTCGGCGCGGCTCGCCCGGGCAGGCAGCCACCTGCGCGGCGACGGCGGCGGCCCCGCCTTCGAACAGGCAGCGCGAGCCGATCGGGCGGCAGGAAGTCGACGGCGCTCGGCTCGAGCTGGGAGCGCCGGAGCTCGTGCCCAGAGCTCGTGCGGGTCGCCGGTGCGCGACGACCGTCGCCTGCGCAGCCGGCCGGGGATGGACGCGCAGCGCGACGCGGGCGATCAGCCCGAGCCGGCCGCGCGAGCCCGAGAAGAGCTTCCCGAGGTCGTAGCCGGCGACGTTCTTCACGACCTTCCCGCCCGAGCTCGCGATCATCCCGCCGGCCAGCACGACCGTGACCCCGATCACGAGGTCGCGCATCGCGCCGTAACGGTGACGGCGCGGGCCGGAGAGATCAGCCGCCAGGCACGCGCCGATCGTGGGGTCGCCCGGCGGGTCGAGCGCCAGCATCTGGCCGTGCTCGGCCAGATACCGCTGGAGCTCGGACAGCCTGATCCCCGCCTCGACGATCACCGTCAGGTCGCCGGGCTCGTGCTCGAGCACGCGAGTCAGCTTCGCCGTCGAGACGCGCACCTCGCCGCCGTCGCGCTCGATCGAGACGCGCCGGCCCGACCCGAGCACCTCGGCGGCCTCCTCGAGCGACGACGGGCTCAGAGACGCTCGGCAAGCCCGGCCCTCTCCAGTGGGTGCGCTCGATATGGGCCCGGTACCTCGCCGCAGAGCCGCGGGGTCGGGAAGATCTTGCCGGGGTTCGCGAGCCCGTCGGGATCGAAGCCGTTGCGCAGGAGCTGCATCGCCTCGAGGTCGCGCTCGCCGAAGAGCTTCGGCATCGAGCAGGCCTTGTCGACGCCGACGCCGTGCTCGCCGGTCAGCGAGCCGCCGGCATCGATGCAGAGGTCGAGGATCGCCGTCGCCAGCGCCTCGGCGCGCTCGGGCTCTCCCTCGACCTTCTCGTCGTAGAGCACGAGCGGGTGCAGGTTGCCGTCGCCCGCGTGGAAGACGCTCGCGACGCGGAGGCCGTACTCGGCCGAGAGCTCGGCGGTGCGGCGCAGCACCTCGGGCAGCTTCGTGCGCGGGACGACGCCGTCCTGCACGTAGTAGCTCGACGCGATCCGCCCCATCGCGGCGAACGACGACTTCCGCCCTCGCCAGATCCGCGCCCGCTCCTCGGCGCGTCTCGGCCGAGTGCATCTCGAAGGCGCCGAACTCGCGGCAGATCCGCTCGACGGCGGCGGAGTCCTCGGCCACCTGGGCGGCCGGCCCGTCGAGCTCGACGATCAGGACGGCGCCGGCGCCTGCGGGATAGCCGGCGCCGACGGCGGCCTCGACCGCCTCGATCGTCAGCGCGTCCATCATCTCGATCGCCGAGGGCAGGATCCCGGCCGAGATCATGTGCGAGACGGCGTCGCCCGCCGCATCGGTCGTCTCGAACCCCGCGAGCAGCGTTCGCACCGTCTCGGGGGCACGGAGCACGCGGACGGTGACCCGAACGGCGATCCCGAGCGTCCCCTCCGAGCCGACGAACGCGCCGAGCAGGTCGGGGCCCTCGTCGTCGCGGGAGAGGGTGACGAGCGTCGCCGTCGGCGAGGACGACGTCGGCCGCGAGCACGTGGTTGACCGTGAAGCCGTGCTTCAGGCAGTGCGCGCCGCCCGAGTTCTCGGCGACGTTGCCGCCGATCGTGCACACCTGCTGGCTCGAGGGATCGGGCGCGTAGTAGTAGCCGTCGGCGGCGACGGCCTTCGTGATCTCGAGGTTCGTCACCCCGGGCTCGACGACGACCCGGCCGTGTTCGAGATCGACCTCGAGCACGCGGTTCAGGCGGGCGAGCGAGATCACGATCCCGTCGGCGACCGGCAGCGCGCCGCCCGAGAGGCCGGTGCCGGCACCGCGCGCGACGAACGGCACGCGATGCGTCGTGGCAGAGCTTGACGACGGCCTGGACCTCGTCGGCGCTCGCCGGAATCACGACGAGCTCCGGCACCGCGCGGTGCCCGGTCAGCGCGTCGCACTCGTAGGTGCGCAGCTGCTCGGGCTCCGCGATGAGCGCCTCGGGCGGGAGCGCAGCGGCGACGGCGGAGCGAAACCCGGACGGCAGCGGCATGCCGTGACGATAGTCGGGGATGCGCCGGGCTCAGTCGATGTACTCGCGATTCAGTGCGCGCACGGCCGTCGTGAGCTGATTCTGGCCCATCGAGAAGAGGTCGCCGGCGCCGGGCACCGGATCGAGCGAATCGAGCGCGCCGCCGCGCCGGATCTTGACCACCACGCCACGTACGAGCTCGTCGCCCTGACCGAGCGTCTTGCAGGCGACGAGCGCGAGCTGGTGCGCGATCGCGAACGCCGTCGGGACCGTCCCGATCGCGCGGACAGCGGCAGGGCAGTCGTCGAGCGTCGAGGTGAGCGCATCGAGCCTGGCGGACGTGGGCGAATGGGGGGCCTTCAGCAGCACCAGAGAGCCGTCCGTGGCGAGGATGATCGACATCCCGTTCAGCGCACGCAGCATCGAGTGCCGCCACTGCAGGAGACCTGTGCGCCAGCGCGCCTCCGCCGCCGCCTCGGCTTTCGCGCTCGGCTGCTTCCCCTTGGTCCCGCCGCAGCCGGACGCGCCCAGCGCGAGCGCGAGGATGACGAGGACGAGCGCCGTTCCGCCTCGAAGTTTCATCTCCCTCCCGGGATCGAGCGTACCCGCCCCCCGGCGAACCTGCGGTCCTGAAGGTCCCTAGACAGTCCTGCGCCGAAGTCAAGTCGCGCCGACAGAGGGCTCAAGGGCCTCAACCGCCGTTCGCGGAGAAATGCTGGTAGTCGGGAGAGGCGGCCCAGCGGCCTCCCCACTGCCATCCCGAGGCCGCGAACGCCGCCACGAGCTCGCCGTCCGGCTCGGCCATCCCTGGACGCGCGTCCGACCGGTCGAGGTACGGACGGCCGGCAGAGGATAGCACCGTGCCGCCGAGCAGGTACGGGTTCTCGAGCGGATCGACGTCGATCGCCTCGCCGTAGGCATGGACCGACCAGCGCTTCGGCCCGGTCGCGACCGCGAAGCGGCAGTTGAACGCCGAGGTGTTGTCGGCCGCCATCGAGCGGTTGTCGCTTCCCCCGAACACGGCCACCGGCTCCATCCGACGGATCGGGAACCGCTCTGCGTAGAGCCGGCGGAAGATCTCTCGCACCGCGCGGGACGACGGCTGTGTTGACGACGATCGTGCCGAGATGGCGGTGCCGGTCGAACCCCCAGTAGCGAGAGCCTGACCGCACGGAGCTGGGACGGGCCGACAGGGCATCCCGCCCGGTAGGAGTAGCCAGCTCGGCGGCACCTCACGGGATGGACGGACGAGGCAAACGGTGGTGCCGCAGCCGCATCGCCCGCCGCAAGCACGGCGCTGAGAAGTGCGAACGTGACGACGAGGCGGCCGCGGCCCATATCGTTCGAGCGTACTCGCCGTGCGCACAGCCTGCCTTCTCGCCACCGTCGCCGCCCTCGCGGTGGCGTTCCGGCGCGCCCGGGTCACCGGCCTCCTCATGCAAGTCGAACCTCGTCTCGCCGCTGGACGCGGCCCGCTCCGCCGCGCAGCTCGTCACCGTCGTCGCGGCGAACGCGTCATCGACCACCGGCACGCTGCGGCTCTGGCAGCGCTCGGGCGGCTGCTGGAGCGAAGCCGCCGGGCCATGGGCCGTCTACCTCGGCTTCGCCGGCGTTTCCGAGCACCATCGTGAGGGCGACGGGACGACTCCGGCGGGCGCCTTCGCGATCGGCCCGGTCATCTACGGTGTCTCGCCGACGACCCGGGCGTCCATTACGCCTACCACCGACTCGTCTGCGGCGACTGGTGGGACGAGGACCCGGGCTCGCCCGCCTACAACACGCTTCCAGCACGTTCCGTGCGGGACGGCGCCGCCGTTTCAGCGGCTCGAGCGAGGCGCTCTGGCGCTCGACCCGGCGCTTACGCCCACCTCGCCTTCCTCGAGTACAACGCCGACCCAGCCGTCCCGGGAATCGGGTCCGCGATCTTCATCCACGCCGACCTTGGCCACCCGACGAACGGCTGCGTCTCCCTGCCGCCGGCGCGAGCTCGTCTCGCTCCTGGACTGGCTCCGGCCGGCGGCGCATCCCTCGGGTCGTGGCCGGCACCCTCGCCGAGGTCCGCAGCTTCTAGGGCGGTTCTGCAAGCATGCGGACGATGGCTCACGCTCATCCGTCTGCCTCGTTCAGCGCGACGCTCCGCGTGCATCTCGACGACCGTCCCGGTGCCTTCGCCGACCTCGCACGAGCGATCGCCGACGCCGGCGGGAGCCTCGGCGCGATCGACCTGGTGCGCGTCGAGCAGGGAAGCAAGGTGCGCGACATCACGATCGACGCCGCGAGCGCGGACCACATCGAGGAGATCGTCGCCGCGGTGCGCGCGCTCGGGGGCGTCGAGGTCGAGCACGTTTCCGACCGCACCTTCCTGCTGCACCTCGGCGGGAAGATCGAGATGGTCCCGAAGGCTCCGCTGAAGACCCGAGACGATCTTTCGATGGCCTATACGCCAGGTGTCGCGCGTGTGTGCACCGCGATCGCCGAGGATCCGAGCAAGGTCTGGAATCTCACGATCAAGCAGAACACGGTCGCGGTCGTCAGCGACGGAACGGCCGTCCTCGGCCTGGGCGACATCGGCCCGGAGGCGGCGATGCCGGTGATGGAGGGCAAGGCGGTGCTGTTCAAGGAGTTCGGGGGCGTCGATGCATGGCCGATCTGCCTGGCGACGACCGACCCTGACGAGATCGTCGCCGCCGTCAGCGCGATCGCGCCCGGGTTCGGCGGGATCAACCTCGAGGACATCTCGGCGCCCCGCTGCTTCGAGATCGAGAGCCGCCTGAAGGAACTGCTCGACATTCCCGTGTTCCACGACGACCAGCACGGCACCGCCATCGTGGTCACGGCCGCGGCCCTCAATGCGCTCAAGCTCGTCGGGCAAGAACGCCGCCGACGTGCGTGTCGTCCTGACCGGGGTCGGCGCGGCCGGGGTCGCGACCACGGACATGCTGCTCGGGCTCGGCGTTCCCGACATCATCGGCTGCGACCGGCAGGGTGCGATCTATCACGGGCCGCGACGGGCTCGGGCCCTGGAAGACGATGTATGCGGAGCGGACGAATCCCGACGGTTCTCGGGAACAGCCGACGAGGCACTCGCAGGCGCCGATGTCTTCCTCGGGCTCTCCGGGCCCGGCGCCGTCTCGCGTGACGGAATCGCCTCGATGGCCGAAGGCGCAATCGTCTTCGCGATGGCGAACCCGACGCCCGAGGTGATGCCGGAGGAGATCGAAGGCCTGGCAGCGGTGATCGCGACGGGGCGTTCGGACTATCCGAACCAGATCAACAACGTGCTCGCATTCCCCGGTGTCTTCCGTGGCGCGCTCGACGTGCGGGCCTCGGAGATCAACGAGCAGATGAAGCTCGCCGCGGCGCACGCAATCGCGGCCGTCGTCTTGCCGGACGAGCTGAGCCCCGAGTACATCGTGCCGAGCGTGTTCAACCGGGACGTCGCGCCGGCCGTGGCAGCGGCCGTCGCGGCCGCCGCCGAGGAGACCGGCGCGGCGCGAAAGCGCCGCGTCACCGCTTAGAGCGTCGAGGCCCCGGGCGGCGGCGGCGCGTCGGCGAGCTCTCTGCGATCAGTCGTAGCCGAGCTCCCGAAGGAGCGGCCCGGCCTCGCGTTCGACGTCCGCGAGCTGCTCGGCTGTGAGCTCTCCGCGATAACGCCCGATCGAGCGGTCGTGGAAGCGGCCGAGCCCGCGGATCAGCGGCGCCGGGTCGCAGTCGAGGTGCGCCGCGATCGTCTCGGCGACACCGGTCGAGCCGGCCGCGATGGATTCGTAGCGGAGCTCGAGCGTGCGCTCGTCGCCGGAGCGCCGGGCGGCGGCGAGGTAGGAGCGCCAGGCCCAGGCGGCGCGGGTGGCGTCGCTTGCCGCTTCGAACTCGGCGATCCGGTCCGGCTCGACCCAGAAGCGCACTCCAGCGCCGTAGGCCAGCTTCGCATCGTCGCCGCCGCTCTTGTCGGCGCTCAGCCACCCCCGCTCGAGCAGCGAGCAGACGACGTCGCGGCCGTCGCGGACGACATGGATCGCCCGGCCCCGTGGGTAGGCGCGAAGCGCAGCCGCGAGCACGAAGGCGGTCTCGGTGTCTGCTCGACCCCCCGCAGGCCGGTCACGAGCGCGAGCCTGCGCACGCGCTCGAGCACGATCCGGATTCGGTGGGCGGCCTGCATCTCCGAGAGGCCGGCGAGCGCAGGGATCGCCGCCTTGTGCGGGCTCACCTCGCTCAGGTCGACGAAGCCGGGCATGGCGCCGAGCGTCCCTGCGAGGAAGGTCGTGCCCGAGCGCGGCGAGCCGACCACGAACACGAGCCTGTCCTCGCCGCGGCGCAGTCGCTCGCCGAGGTCGCGGAGACCGCGCTCACGGAGGACGCGGCGGGCGGTTGCGGCGTAGAGCCCGGCAGTCTCGACCGCCGGAGCCGTCACGAAGCGCGTCGGCGGCCCACGGGCCGCCCGTCGGTGAGCGCGCGGCCGACCTGCTCCAGGATCGTCTCGAGCAGCCGGAAGGATGCGAGCACGTGCTCCCTCGCGAGAGCCCTGGCCCCTTCCGGGCTCCCGGCCGCGAGCGCCGCGCGGATCGCCTCGTGCTGGCGCTCGTTCGCGAGGTAGAGCGTGTCGATCGACTCGTCGCCGGGCGCCCAGACGGCGGGGCCGGAGAATGTCCGCCTTGCGCTTTTCGCGACCTGTTCGATATAGGGGAGGTCGGCGATCCGGTAGATGACGTCGTGGAAACCGTGATTCGCCTGCATCCACTCGACGGTGAGCGAGCGCCGATCCTCGCCGGGCTCGCGGGCCCGGAGCGCACGCGTCATCCGCGAGAAGCGCTTTTCGGCCGCCGCGAGCTCGTCGAGCCCCGCCTCGGTGATTCGCTCCGCCGCAACACCGGTGACGAGGCTCTCGAGCTCGGCGCGGAGCAGGAATGCCTCCCACATCTCCGAGCGCGAAAGCGTCCGCACGCGGAAGCCGCGATTGGCCTCGAACGAGACGAGCCCAAGCGCGGCGAGCCGTCGTAGCGCCTCTCGAACCGGAGTCCGGCTGACCTCGTACTGGGCGGAGACCTGTTCCTGACGGAGCACGGAGCCGGGAGCGAGCTCGCCGGAGACGATCGCCTCCTCGAGCGCGAGCGCGATCTCGTCGGCTTTCGTGCCGGAGTCCATCGCGGAAGTCTAGAACCGCAAGCGCTGCAGGGCAGAACTCCTTGGAGGCCGAGCGCCTAGACGGCCGGGCGCCCTAGAAAGCAGACCGCTCGGTGCGGATCCACGAGAAGCCGCAGATGCAGCGAACGCGGACGCGAGCGGCGAGGTCGACGAGCTCGATCGTCGCGAGATTCGTACCGCCGCACCCGCACGCGGGGCACGCGACGCGCCCGCAAGAAGATGCGTGACCCTCGTGGTCGACAGCGCACCCGACGTCCTCGCACGGCTCGAAACCGAGAGCCGGAGCGGCACCCGTTACCTTGAGATGGCGCGGGGAGACAGGAGGGGCCGAGGGGAGCTGAAATGCAAGCGACATGGTTTGTCTCGAGTCAGTTGTGTATGCAGAAATCCGGTTCCTGGATCCGATACATGAGTATCGGCAGGCGTTCCGGGCACTTTAGCAGGAAAAGAGGATCCAAGATGGCAATGTTGGATCCAGCTTGAGCATCTGGGAGGCGATCGCGATCGGAGCGGCGGGCTTCGGGGCGGGGACGATCAATACGGTGGTCGGCAGCGGGACGCTCCTCACCTTCCCGGTGCTGCTGGCGTTCGGATACGCGCCGGTGACGGCGAACGTGTCGAACACGGTCGGCCTCGTGGCCGGTGGGTTCACTGGAGCGCACGGCTATCGGGCCGAGCTCGCCGGCCAGCGCTCGCGCGCGGTGCGACTCGGCGTGTTCTCCGTACTGGGGGCGGGGACGGGCGCCGTCCTGCTCCTCGCGATGCCGAGCTCGGCGTTCAAGGCGATCGTCCCGGTGTTCATCGGCCTCGCCGTAGTGCTCGTGGTGCTCCAACCATGGCTCGGCTCCCGCCTCGAGGCACGTCGGGCGCGCGGCGTCCACGACGGGCACTGGCTGCCGGTGTCGCTGTTCGGCGTTGCCGTGTACGGCGGCTACTTCGGCGCTGCGCAGGGAATCCTGCTGCTCGCCGTACTCGGGCTGGCGATCACCGAGTCGATGCAACGGGTGAACGGGCTGAAGAACGTGCTGGCGACGGCGACGAACCTCGTCGCCGCACTCGTGTTCGTGGCGGCGGCGCACGTCGACTGGCGCGTCGCGCTGCTGATCGCGATCGGCTCGGCGCTCGGCGGCGTCGTCGGTGCACCACTCGGCCGGCGGCTGCCGCCGGCGGCGCTCCGGAGCCTGATCGTGGCGATCGGCCTCGTCGCGATCGCAAAGCTGACGCTCTAACTCGCGCGGGCGCGGTGGACGAACAGCCGGCCGTCTAGGCGTTCCAGCCGTAGCGGAAGCCCGAAGCAAACCGTGAGAGTCTCCTCCGTCAGCGCCTCCTCGAGCGGGCCGGCCGCGACGACCCGTCCCTCGCGGAGAAGCAGTGCGTGGCTCGTGCTCGGCGGGAGCTCCTCGATGTGGTGCGTCACGGTCAGGGTGGTGAGCCCGGAGCGAGCTCGACGCGCGCGGTCGAACGACTCGAGGAGCAGCTCACGGCCGCCGAGGTCGAGGCCCGCGGCGGGCTCGTCCAGGGCGAGGAGCGGCGCATCGGAGATGAGGCCGCGGGCGAGCATGATCCGCGCGCGCTCGCCCTCGGAGCAGCTCGCGAAGAGGCGAAGTGCGAGCGCTCCGGCTCCAACGGCCTCGAGTGCGGCACGGGCCCGCCCGGAGGCACCCGCGGGGAGCTCTCGGCCAGCAAGATCGACCCGGTCAGGCCCGAGAGGACGACGTCGATCGCCCGCTGCTCGGGGTAGAATCGCCGGCCGAGGGCCGGCTCGACGAGCCCGATCCGCCGCCGCAGCTCGTGCAGCGGCACCCGGCCGAGCTTCCCGCCGAGCACCCACGCGGTTCCGTCGCTCGGCCGCAGCTGCGCCGAGGCGATCCGAAGCAGCGTCGTCTTCCCCGCGCCGTTCGGCCCGACGATCCCCCAGTGCTGGCCCGTCTCCGCCGTCCAGTCGATCCGCTCGAGGATCGCCTTCCGCTCCCCGTGCACGCTGCGCCAGAGGGATACCTGCTCGAACCGAACCGCCTCGCCCAAGGCCGACGGACTCTAGACAACAAGCGCCGAGCCGGTTCCGCCTACGACCGATGCGCCATCTCCTCAAACGCCTAGACCAGGGACTGTCCCTGGCCGTGGCCGTTTCGAGCCACGTCCCCGAGCGTCTCAACGCCGCGGTCACGGGCCGGGCACGCGTTCGCGCGCGCGTGCCTCGACGGCCTTTCGCCCCGTTTCCCCGGTCTGAGAAGCGGCTACGTCGCTTCGGGATCTGGCTTGTTCAGATAGCCTGGGCGGATGTGGCGCGAGCAAAGTCACCGCGAGTGAACTATGGTTCCCGATGAATCGTGGAGTCCGATCATTGGCTCGGGATCGAGGTTCGCCATCTGGCGGCGCTCGACGCTGTCGCCCGCGAGGGATCGTTCCGCCGGGCGGCGGAGCAGCTCGGCTTCGTTCAGTCCGCGATCAGTGGCCAGATCGCGGCGCTCGAGCGGATCACCGGGCAGCGCCTGGTCGAGCGCTCGCGCGGCGGGGGGCCGGTCGCGGTGACCGAGGCCGGCGAGGTCGTGCTCGTGCACGCGCGCGCGATCCTCGGACGGCTCGAGGTCGCCGAGGCCGACGTCGCGACCCTCGCCGATGGAAGCGAGTCGCTGCTGCGCGTCGGGATCACCGAGTCGGTCGGGATCCGCGTCCTGCCGGAGCTGCTCCGGCGGTTCGGCGCCGAATGGCCGGATGTCCGGATCAGGCCGACGGAGGCCTCCGCGTCCGATCTCGACCTCTACCAGGGAGTCGAGCGCGGGGCGCTCGAGCTGTCGTTCGTCGAGCTCCCCGCCCCACCCGGCCCGTTCGAGACCACGGAGCTGCTCACCGATCCCTACGTGCTCGTCGTCCGGCCCGACTCGCAGCTCGCGCGCGGCCGGCTCGCGCTCCTCGACCTCGACGGCGTGCCGCTCGTCGGCCATCCGAGCTGCCGCGGCCTCGCGCGCGTGGAAGCGCAGCTCCGCGCGCGCGGCGTGGAGCCGGAGTTCGCGTTCCGCTCGACCGTCAACGCCACGATCCAGGCGCTCGCCGGCGCCGGGGTCGGCGCGGCCGTGCTGCCCGCCCTCGGCGTCGATCCCGGGAACGAGACCACGGTGATGCGGGAGCTGCCCGGCATCCCTCCCCGAAAGCTCGCGATCGCCCGCCACCGCGACCGGCTCTACCCGCCCGCCGCTCGTGCCTTCGTCGCCATCGCCGAAGCCGTCTGCGCCGAGATCGCCGAGAGCCGTGAGCTCGCCCTGGTCGACTCATGAACGGAACCGGCCTCAGACGCGCAGCCTTCCCGATCCGCCTCGCCCGGGCGCGGCTCGCCGCCGGCGGCGAGCGCCTCGCGCTCGTCGCCGTCGGGATCGTCGCAGGAGCCGCCGCGATCGCAGCCGTGCTCGGCGGGCGGCTCGTGATGCAGGACCGCGCGCTGGCCCAGGCCACGGCTGCTCTCCCGTCCTCCGATCGCTCGCTCACGGTCGCCTGGTTCGGCGCCTACGGCGGGAACTGGCGGCCTCTCGATCGCGATGTCACGAACGAACTCGTCGGCCTGACCGGACGCGAGCCTGCACGGGCGATGCTCTACCGCGAGGCCTCGGTCGGCGGCCGGTTCATCAACCTGCGCGGCGCCGTCGACCTCGGCCGGTATGTCCACCTCGAGTCGGGCCGGCTGCCGAAGCCCTGCACCCCGACCTACTGCGAGGTGCTCCGCATCGAGGGCACCGGGCCGATCCCCTCGAAGCCCACGATCCGCCTCGTCCAGGTCGGCCGAGCGGCGCTCGACCCCGACGCACCGTTCGCGTCGTTCATCCGGCCCGCGACCACCGGAATCGTCAGCGCCGCGGTTCAGTACCACCGCCCCCAGCCCTCGCCGGTCGTGCTCGCGGAAGGAGTCGACGGGCGTCTCGCGGACCCCGGAGCTCGCATCGTTCTTCCGCTCGTATGCGTGGTTCCTGCCGGTCCAGCCGGGCGACGTGCACCCCTGGACCGTCGCGACGTACACGAAACAGGTCGACGACGTGCGCGCCGAGCTCACCGCGCGATCCGACAGCTTCGAGGTGACGGCGCCGACCGACGAGCTCGCCGCCTCGGTCGCGTCCTCGCGCGTCGCCGCGCGGCGGCTGCTGCTCCTCGGCGGCGAGGCAGGCGCGTTGCTCCTGGCCTTCACCGTGCTCGCCGCCGCGGCGCTCCGCCACGATGTCGGCGAGTCGCGCCGGCGGCTCCTCTGGGCCGGGGCGCGACGCTGGCAGGTCGAGCTCCAGACCTTCACGCGAGACGGGAACCGTCGCGCTCGCCGGCACGATCGCCGGCTGGGCGATCGGTGCGCCGCCGCCGCGGCCGTCGCGAGGCTGCGGGCTCGCCGGCGTGGCCGGTCGTCCAGCACGCGCTGCTTTCGCGACGACGGCCTGCTCGCCGCCGCCCTCGCATTCGCGGCCTCGGCGCTCCTGCTCTACCTGACCGTCCGGGCGCCGGCCCTCGAGCTCGGCCGCGTCGGGATCACGCCGCTCGATGTCGCTGCGATCGCAGCCGTGGTCGTGGTCGCAGTCGGCTACGCGCGCGGCTCGGTGAACGCGAGCTCGCTCGCGGAAGGCGGCACGGGCGCGTTCGTCCTGCTCGTGCCGGCCCTCGTCACCTTCGCCGCCGCCGTCGCGGCGGCTCGCCTCCTGCTCCCGACGCTCCGCGGGCTCGGCAGGCTCGGCCGCCGAGGGCCGGTCTCGCTCCGGCTCGCCGCGCTGTCGCTCGCGCGCAATCCCGGAGGAGCCGCCGTCACGGCGACCTTCCTCGTCGCAAGCCTCGGCCTCGCGATCTTCGCCACGACCTACCGCTCGACCCTCGTGACGGGCCAGCGCGACGAGGCGGCGTACGCCGCCCCCGCCCCCTACGTCGTCGACGAGAACCTGGGCGAGCTCGTACCGGTGCTCCACGGCTGGACGGGCGGCGAGGCCACGCCGTTGATCCGCCTCTCGGGGAACG
Organism: uncultured Actinomycetota bacterium; assembly: GCA_963766565.1. Lineage (GTDB taxonomy): Bacteria > Actinomycetota > Thermoleophilia > Gaiellales > Gaiellaceae > PALSA-600. The sequence continues at coordinate 725,356 of CAVYAQ010000002.1, read as the reverse complement.
TGCCCTCGGCCGCGACGTTCACGTTCCTCGCGATGCCGTCCCCGGCGCTGCCGGCGACCGGTGGCTGGCGCGGCGACTTCGCCTCCGAATCGCTGCCCGCGCTCGCGAAGGCGATCGACCCCGGGTTCCCGACCGCACTGCGCTCGACGCGTCTCCCGCCCGGCCGCGGGTTCGAGCTGCCGGTCTCGAACCTCGGCGACAGGATCGGCATCCGTGCCTATTTCCGCTCGCCCCTCGGCGACTTCCAGCAGGTCACGCTCGGGGCCACCGAGGGCTCGAGAACGGTCGCCCTGCACGGCCGGATCCCGTTCGCCGGCGCCACGCTCACCTCGCTCCAGCTCTATCTCCTGAACGGCGGCCGCTCGGCCTCGAACGGCCAGACCGGGATCCAGCCCTCCGCGCGCGGCGTGCTCACGCTCGGTGCGCCGCGTGTCGACGGCACACCGGTGCGACGCGCCGTTCGCGGGCTGGATCGGCGTCGACGGCGGCGTACGCCGGCCGGGGCTCCCGCGCGCCTCGCCTATTCGCTCGACACCGACCGCCCGACGACTTCCGGCCGCCGCAACCGACCGACGGCTTCCGCTTCCCGTGCTCGTGACCCCGGACGTCGCGGCGAGCGCCGGCACCGGCGGGACGATTCCGCTCGAGATCGAAGGCGAGAACGTCACCGGCCGGATCGCCGGGATCATCCGGCGCTTCCCGTCGATCGTCGGCGGCGCGGTGGTCGCCGACCGGCACACCTCCGAGACGATGCTCGACACGGTGTCGCCCGGGCTCGGCACGACCAACGAGCTCTGGGCCGGTTCGCTGCCCTCCCAGCCCCCCGCGACGCTCAGCGTCACTTCGCGGGCCGAGCTGCTCGCGACGCTCCGGGCCGATCCGCTCGCCCGCGGCGCGCTCGCCACGCTCGGCGCGACCGCCGCGCTCGCGCTTGCGCTCGCGCTGCTCGGCCTGCTGCTCGGCATCGTCGCCGACCGCCGCGACGAGCGAGGCGAGCTCTTCGATCTCGAGGCCCAGGGCGCATCGCCCGCGACGATCCGGACGCACCTGCGGCTGCGGGCGTTCCTACTCGGCGCATTCGGGCTGCTCGGAGGGCTCGTCACCGGAGCCGTCCTCTCGGCGCTCGTGCTCTCGCTCGTCGAGGTGACCGCATCCTCGACCCAGCCCGAGCCGCCGCTCCGCCTCGCGTTCGACCCACTGCTCCTCGCGCGCCGTCGTCCTCGGATACGCGCTGATCGGATCCGCGCTCGTGCTCGCCGCAACCCGCCTTTCCGGGCGCTCGCTCGAGCGGGCCGCGGAGGCGGTACCGGCGTGAACGCGATCGAGCTCCGCGACGTCTTCCGCGTCCACTCGACGCCCGAGGGCGATGCCGCCGCGCTCCAGGGGCTCTCGCTGACGGTCGCGCGAGGGCGAGGTCGTGGCGGTGCTCGGCCCGAGCGGGGCAGGCAAGTCGACGCTGCTGCGGATCCTTGCCGGGCTCGAGGCGCCGTCGGCCGGCACCGTCCGCGTGCTCGGCGAGGAGATCGGCAAGCTACCGCCCCGCCGGCTCGCCGACTACCGCGCGACGAGGCTCGGCTACGTCGACCAGCACTACTCGCGGGCGCTCGCTCCGGAGCTCAGCGCGCGAGCGCTCGTCGCGCTGCAGCTCGGGCTCCGCGGCGAACGGCAGCCGGTGCGCCTCGCCCGGGCCGACGAGCTGCTCGAGCGCGTCGGCCTCGGCGCGAAGCGCGATCGCCGCGCCGCCGAGCTCTCGGGCGGCGAGCAGCAGCGCGTCGCGCTTTGCGCGGCGCTGGCACACGGGCCCGGCATCTTCCTCGCCGACGAGCCGACCGGCGAGCTCGACGCGGCTACCGCCGACGTCGTCTACGGCCTGATCGGCGACCTCGTGCGCGAGCACGGCTGCACGACGCTGATCGTCAGCCACGACCCCGAGTCGGCAAAGGTCGCCGACCGGATCGTCCGCATCCGCGACGGCCGCCTCTCGGAGGAGTGGACGCGCGAGGAGCAGAGCTCCGACACGATCGTCGTCGGACGCGGCGGCTGGCTCCGCCTGCCCGAGGAGCTGCTGCAGCGCGCAGGCATCGCCGAGCGCGCGCTCGGCGAAGCTCGACAAGCGGCGGGATCGTCGTCTCGCCGGTCGGACCGGCGGGCGCAGCGGTCGCGCCGCGGCCCGCGGCCGCCGCGGTGACCGCAGCGCCGGAGGCGAGGGAATCGTCGCCTCGGCACGCGGGCTCGCGAAGGGCTACGGCGCCACCCGGGTGCTCGAGGCCCTCGACGCCGAGTTCCTCGGCGGTCGCCTCCACGCGGTCACCGGCCCCTCGGGCTCGGGCAAGACGACCTTCCTGCACCTGCTCGCCGGGCTCGAGCTGCCGGACGCCGGCGAGATCGAGGTCGACGGCGCGCTCCTCACCGCCCTCGACCGGACAGAACGGGCGGCGCAGCGACGCGCCTCGATCGCCTACGTCGGCCAGCAGGCCGGGCTCGTCGGCCACCTCTCGGCGCTCGAGAACGTCGAGCTCGCTCTCACCCTCCGCGGTGTCGCCGATCCGCGGCCCGCGGCGTTCGCGGCGCTCGAAGCGGTCGGCCTCGCAGAGCGGACGAGCCAGCGCGTCTCCCGCCTCTCACACGGCGAGCGGGCACGGGTCGCGATCGCCCGTGCGGTCGCCGCCCGGCCGAAGCTGCTGCTGGCCGACGAGCCCACCTCGCGGCTCGACGGCGCAAACGCGCTCGCCGTCGCCCTCCTGCTCGCACGCCTCGCGCGCGACACCGGCGCGGCGGTCGTCTGCGCGACCCACGACCCGCTCGTGATCGAGCAGGCAGACGACGAGCTCCGCCTCGCCTGAGCGAAAAACCCGGCGCTACACTCGAAATGTGAAGCGAGTAGCGGTCGGTGCGTGCCTTGCCGCTTCGATCGCGGTGCCGCAGCGATCAGCGCCGATGGGGCAAAGCCGAAGCTCAGCAAGGCCGAGCTCGCCTGGGTCACGCCGCTGCTCAAGGTCTGGGTAGCCCAGAACGCGGCCCTGCAGCTCGTGGCGGAGACGGCCGCCGCAAAGAACGCGCTCTACCTCGAACACGGCGAACAACGAGAAACTCGCGGTCGTCGTGGGAACGCTCCTCTCCTGTAAGAACCCGACGGATCGCATCGCATCGTTGCCGCCGGCAAGGCTCCCTCGGCACGGATGCGGACGTTCGGCAGCGCCCTGAACTCCGCCTGCATCCACGACGAGGCCGGAGCGAGCGCGTTTGCGAAGGCGATGATCGCCTACACAGGCGGCAAGGGAACGCAGGTCGGGCAGTACCTGAACCAGGAGATCTCCTAGTTCAAGCTCGCAACGACACAGCTTCAGAAGGCCTACGTCTCGATCACCGCCTCCGGCGGCTCGAAGGCCTTCACCGCCTGACCGCCCGGCTCCCGCCCACAGTTACGCTCCTACCATGCCCGAGCTGCCCGAAGTCGAGGCCTGGCGGCGGCTCCTCGACCCTGTCGTCGACGCGCAGCCCGGTCGAGAAGGCCGGCCCCGCGCACGTCGCCACGCTGAAGACCTTCGACCCCCCGCTCGCCGCGCTCGACGGCGCGAGCTTCGCCGGTGCCCGACGGCGTGCGAAGCGGCTCCTCTTCCCGACCGACGACGGCGAGCTCGTGCTGATGGTGCACCTGATGAGCGCGGGGCGGCTGCGCTACCTGCGCCCCGACGAGAAAGGACCGAAGTCGCCGATCTTCCGCCTGGGCTTCGCCGACGGCGGGCAGCTCGTGCTGACCGAAGCTGGTAGCAAGAAGCGCGCCGGCGTCTGGCTCATGCGCCCGGATGCGATCGAGGCCGAGCTCGCCTATCTCGGGCCCGAAGCCGACACGCTGACCCCGGAGACCCTCGCGCCGATCCTCGCCGGCGACTCGCGCCGCCTCCACTCGCTCCTGCGCGACCAGCGCGCGATCGCCGGGATCGGCCGCGCCTGGGCGAACGAGATCCTGAACGCCGCGCGCCTCTCACCGTATGCGCTCTCGACCCAGCTCTCCGATGAGGAGACCGAACGGCTCGCACTCGCGATCCGTGAGGAGCTCGCCCGGGGCCTCGAGCTGCGCCTCGAGGGCGCAGCGAACCCCGCCGTCTACCGCGTACACGACCGGCTCGGCGAGCCGTGCCCCAACTGCCGCACGCCCCTCGCACGGGTCGACTTCGAGGAGCACACGATCTACTACTGCCCCGCGTGCCAGACCGACGGCCGCATCCTGAAGGATCGCCGCATGTCGCGGCTCCTGCGATGAGGATCGAACAGGCGCACGAGGCGACCCCGGAGCTACTCGAGGCGATCCACCGCCTGCTTCCCCAGCTCACCCAGGCACGCACCCCGCCGACGCTGGAGCAGCTCGCCGAGACCGTCGCCGGGCAAACGCTGCTCGTGGCGCGAAACGACGAGGACGGTGCGATCATCGGGACGCTCACGCTGATCGTGTACCGGGTCTCCTCCGGCCTGAAGGCCCGGATCGAGGACGTGATCGTCGACGGCTCAGCCCGAGGGCAGGGCATCGGCGACGCGCTCGTCCGCGAGGGGATGGCGCGCGCGGGCGAGGCCAAGGTGCTGATGCTGGAGCTCAGCTCGATGCCCTACCGCGAGTCGGCGAACCGCCTCTACAAGCGCCTCGGCTTCGTCCGCAGGCCGACGAACGTGTACGTCTGGTGGCCCCGCTAGGTTTCCCGGCCGTGATCCGGATCCAACCCCATCGCGGCGGGTGGCTGGAGGTCGTCTGCGGCCCGATGTTCTCCGGCAAGAGCGAGGAGCTGATCAGGCGGCTCCGCCGGGCCGAGATCGCCGGCCAGCGGGCGTTGATCGTGAAGCCGGTGGTGGACGACCGCTACGACGTCGGCCACGTCGTCTCCCACGCGGGGGCGAAGATGCGAGCGGTCACGGCGACCTCGTCGGCGGAGGTGCTCCGCCTCGCGCACGGTTATGACGCCGTCGGGATCGACGAGGTGCAGTTCTTCGACCATGGGATCGTGGCGACGATCTCGGCGCTCGTCGAGCGGGGCGCACGTGTCGTCGCGGCCGGCCTCGCGCAGGACTTCCGCGCCGAGCCGTTCGGCTCGATGCCGACCCTCCTCTGCATCGCCGAGTTCGTCGACAAGCTCGAGGCCGTCTGTCACCGCTGCGGCGGGCCCGCGACGCTGACGCAACGCCTACTCGACGGCGCGCCTGCGCCGTACGGGGGAGCCACCGTCCAGATCGGCGCGCTCGATTCCTACGAGGCGCGTTGCCGCGCCTGCTACGAGCCCGGCGCTGACCTCGCCGGCGCGATCAGCGCCGCATAACCGTCGGCGCTGCTCGCTCCCGTCGCACCCTCCGGGCGAGATCGCGTAGCTCGACGAGGGCCTGATCGGCTTCGGCAACATCGCGATCGCGGAGCGCCGCGTGGAGGCTCCGCCCCGCCGTGTCCAGGTGGAGGCTCGCCAGCCGCAGGCGCCGCTGCGCCGGGCCCTGGACACGGCGGAAGCTCTGCACCTTCTCGAGCGGGACCCAGCAGGTCACGCGGCGCAGCCGGCCGCTCGTCGCGACGACGCAGGTCTCGGTGCGCCCCCAGGCCAGCCACCGGTAACGCAACGGGGTCTTCCAGCGAGCCCGACGCGGCGGGCGCGACTGCTCACGCGGCCGGTCGGGTAGAAGGCGGTCGAGGAGCTCCTCCGCGACGGCGCGGCTCCCGACCGGAAGCACGGCATGCAGGCGCTTCGACTCGGCGCGGTTCTCGCCTTTCTTCCGCTGGCGGCCGGCGAGGTCGAGCTCCAGCCGGCACCAACCGAGCCGGCGCCAGAGGAGCGGCTCGACCATCCGCACCGCCTGCACGCGGCCGGGGCGGATCGTCTCCGCCGTCAGGCCGATCAGCCCGGAGCGGACATGGAGCCCGTCGGCGCTCTCGGCCACGGTCAGCCGGTACTCGCCGTTGAAGCGTGACCAGACCGCGCTCCCGAGCGCGAGGATTCCGACGATGCCGGCACTCACGACCGCGAACGCCGCGCGCTCCGAATAGATCGCGGTGACGATCAGCCCAACGAGGAGCGCTTCCACGAGGAGCCCGACATCACTCAGGAGGAGCGAGCCGATCAGACGACCGGTGGGAACCACACTCAGCACGCGCTCCTCGGCGGGAGCCTCGGGAACCGGGCTCTCCACGCCGCCGCGCGCCCGCTCGGCGAGCGAGAGCAGGCGGAGCCGCAACGGCTCCACCTCGGAGGCGTGGAGGTAGGCAAGCCGCGCGTGCGAGCCCGTGGAACCGCCCATACGGAGCCGGAGCTCCGCAAGGCCGAGGACGCGGGCAAGGCCCGGCTGGACGATGTCGACTGCCTGGAGCTGCGAGAGCGGGTATCGCTCGGAATGGCGCCGGAGAAGGCCGGTCTCGACCTGGAGGTCGTCGCCGTCGATCCTCCAGCGCGTGACGAGCCAGACGACGAGCCCGACGAGGATCGCGAGGCCCACGACCCCGAGATCGACGAACACCCGGCCCGAGACCCGCCCCACGAGCAGCGAGGGCACGAGCAGGATCACGAGCGTGATCGTCCCCCGCCCGCCCCGGACGAGCGCGGAGAGCGGATGGAGGCGCCGCCACTCGCTCTCGGGGCTCACAGCCCCGCCGCCTGGGCCTCGCCGAGGGCCGCGAGCCGGTCGCGGAGCCGGGCCGCTTCGTCGCGCTCGAGCCCGGGGATCCGCGCGTCGCTCGCAGCGGCCGCCGTGTGCAGGTGAACGGTCGCGAGCCCGAACGAGCGCTCGAGCGGCCCGGCGATCACCTCGACGAACTGCATCCGGCCGTACGGCACAACCGAGAGCCGCGACACGAGCACACCGCGACGCACGAGGAGATCCTCGCCGCGCTCCGTGTAGCCCCATGCCGAGAACCGCCGCCGCATGAAGAACGCCCCCACCAGCCCTACGGCGAGCGGCACTGCGGCACAGCCGGCGGCGACTTCCGTGCTCCAGGACCTCCACACCGCGAGCAGAACGAGCAACGCCGCGACGACGAGCGCCACCGCGCCCGCCTCGAGCCGCCGGAGCAGAAGGAGACGCCGCGAAGGCCCCCGCCAGCGATCTGCCTCGCCCTCGGGCTGCTCCGTCAATTCAGCCTGAGTATGCCCTTCAGAGCTGGACCCGCAGGCACCCGGGCTCGGCAGCGAGGCTGCCGCCGAGCGACTCGATCGCGAGCCGTGCGAGGAGCGCGCCGAGGTCGCGCGGCACGGAGCCGTCGAGGACAGGGGCGGCGCCGTCCTCCACCGGCGAGAGCACGAGCTTGCGGCCGTCGACGCGCCACGCGACGGCGTCGATCTGCCCGAAGCGGAGCGCGGCGGCAGCCAACGCCGAAAGCGCGCGGGAGAGAAGCGGCCGGTCGGTCTCGAGCGGGGCTCCGACGCCCTCGGCCGTGACTCGCTCGTCCCCCGAGAGCGCCGCGAGCTCGAGCGTGTTCTCGGCGCTCAGAATCGGGGCGTACGTGCCGCGGGCAAGGCGCGCGGCGAGGCTGAGCTCCTCGACGAGCACCTGGATCTGCGCGGAGGCCTCGTCGATCATCCCGACGAAGCGGGCATCCCGCTCTGCGAGCTCCTCCGAGCGGGCCAGTGTCTTGGCGAACCCGCCGATCGTCGCCAGTGGGGTTCGCAGGTCGTGGCAGGCGAGGCCCACGAGCTCGGCAAAGCGCTCGTCGGGCATCGTTCAGGAGTGCATGGCGGCGCGGCGGAGATGGACGCGGTGCTCGGTCCCGGCGCGCAGCCGCTTGAGGTTCGGCCGGTGAAGCCAGACGATCGCGCAGCACGCGACGGCAGCGAACACGACGACGGGCGCCGGGTACCCGAGCAGTACTGCCGCGATCGGGAACGCAGCCGCCGCCGCGATCGACGCGAGCGAGGTGTACCGCCAGAGGGCGAACGTCACGATCCAGATCGGGGCGATCACGAGCGCGGCCCAGGGCGCGATCGCGAACACGACCCCGGCACCGGTCGCGACCATCTTCCCGCCCCTGCGGAACCCGAGGAAGATTGGTCGTGCGTGGCCCACCATCGCGGCGGCGCCGGCCAGAACGCCGCAGACCGGCGAGACCTCGTGGAGGCCGACGAACGCCGGCACGAACCCCTTCGCGAGGTCGAGCGCCACGACCGTGATCCCGAGGCGCGGTCCGTAGGCCCGCCAGACGTTCGAGGCGCCGGTCGCACCGCTCCCCTGTCGCCGCACGTCCTGACCGTGGAAGAGCCGGACGAGCCAGTAGCCCCACGGGCAGGAGCCGAGCAGGTACCCGGCCGCCACGATCGCTGCAAATGTCACCCGGCGTCCCTTCGTATGGAACGCACGATCATCTTCTCGGGTTTGGACGCACTGACCACGGATCCTTTGCTTACGGCAGGAACGGCGGGGAGCATATCCTCAGGGCGACGCCGACCCAAGCGAAAAGGAGAGAGCCATGCCGTTCGAGCTTCCCGCCCTGCCCTACGACTTCGACGCGCTCGAGCCCACGATCGACGCGAAGACGATGGAGATCCATCACGACAAGCATCACCAGGCGTACGTCACGAACCTGAACGCGGCGCTCGAAGGCACCGAATGGGCGGACCGCTCGATCGAGGACGTGATCGCGAACCTGTCGGAGATCCCGGAGGAGAAGCGCGCAGCGGTGCGCAACAACGGCGGCGGCCACTTCAACCACTCGATGTTCTGGCAGATCATGCAGCCCCGCGGGGGCGGCGATCCATCCGGCGCGCTCGAGGTTGCGATCAATGACACCTTCGGCGACCCCGACCAGCTCAAGGCGCAGATCAACGATGCTGGGGTGAAGCGTTTCGGCTCGGGCTGGACGTGGCTCGTGGTCGACGGCGGCTCCCTCTCTGTCGTCTCCACGCCGAACCAGGACAACCCGTTGATGGACGGCAAGACCGCGCTGCTCGGCATCGACGTCTGGGAGCACGCCTATTACCTCAAGTACCAGAACCGCCGGCCCGACTATCTCGCCGCCTGGTGGGACGTCGTGAACTGGGACGCTGTCGGCAAGCGCTTCGAGGCCGCGGGCGGTTAGCGAACTGACCGCCGAACCGCCGAGACCTGCATCACCCGTGGCCTAAAACCGACCTCGGCCGAAACGGCGAAGGAAGGTTGATGGCGGTTTCGCTCGATGTCCCTAGGATTGCCCACGTGTGCTCGGATGGGGAGCTCATCAGGCGGACCGGCGAGGGCGATCGGGCGGCGTTCGACAAGCTGTACCGGCGCTACTCGAGGCAAGTATTCGGCCTGGCCCTGAGGAGGCTCGGTGACCGCGGACGCGCGGAGGACGCCGTGCAGGAGACCTTCGTCTCGATCTGGCGCTCCGCACGAACGTACAAGCCCGAGCGTGGGCCGGGTGCTCCGTGGCTCTACGGCGTCGCGAGGAATGCGATCGTCGATCGGAGCCGTGCCCGCAACGAGCCCGCGGCCGAGGCGGCCGACGAGCCTTCGCCCGATCCCGGGCCCGCGGAGCGCGCCGAGCAGTCGTGGACGCAGTGGCAGGTCCACTCCGCGCTCGAGCGGCTACCGGAGCGCGAGCGCGAGGTCGTCGCGCTCGCCTACTGGAGCGACCTCTCTCAGAGCGAAGTCGCCGCCCAGTTGGGAATTCCCCTTGGTACCGTGAAGACGAGGACGCGAGCTGCGCTGATGCATCTCGCGGAGATCCTGGAAGGCGAGCTCGAGTGACCCCCGACTTCGAAGACATGGTGGACCTTACGGGCCTGAGCCCGACGGAGGCGTCCCGCCTCAGGAACGTGCACGACCTGCTCGTTGCGGCAGGCCCGCCGGCGGAGCTTCCGTCCGGGCTCGGCACTGCTCCGGCGCGCACGGAAGAGCCCCAGGTCGTCTCGCTCGCCGGCCGTCGCCGCCGACGCACCGCCGTTGGCGTGCTGATCGCTGCCGCAGTTGCGGCCGCATGCTTCGGCGGGGGCTACGTGCTCGCGAACCAGGCGAGCCCGAGCGCGATCCATGTCGTCCGTGTCGTCTCGATGCAGGGCAACGGCGCCCAGCAGAACTCCGAAGCCTCCCTCAGCGTCGGCTCGGCCGACGGCAACGGCAACTGGCCGCTGCGGCTGACTGTGAACGGGCTGAAGCAGCTTCCGGACAACTCGCGCTACTACCTGATGGTCTGGCAGGACGGCAAGCCCGCCGGTTTCTGCGGCACGTTCGAGGTCAGCAGGAACGGGCCGACCACGGTCACCTTCAACGTGGCCTACAAGATCACGGACTCGACGAAGTGGGTCGTGACGAAGCTCGCCCCTGGCGTGAAGTTCCCCGGTCATGTCGTCATGACCACCGCCTGACCCGCCGGGCGCTGGCGGTCGGCGGCCCACGCAGGCATCGAACGCTCGTTTCGATCTGCCCTGAGGAGCGCTCGTGGCAAGAAACGGGTGGCGGGTGCCCGGCGAAGCCGGCACACCCGCGAAGGCACTACCGTGGATTCGAGCGAACGGCAGGCCGGAAAGGCCTGCGCTAGGCCGCGTCCGCGATCGCCTCGTCGGCCGCGAGGCGGCGGAGGGCGTCGGCCTCGATCTGGCGGACACGCTCGCGCGTGATCCCGAGTTGCTTGCCGATCTGCTCGAGCGAGTTGGGCCCGTCTCCGACGAGCCCGAAGCGGAGCGAGATCACGTCGCGCTGCCGCTCGGGCAGCTTGGCGACGGCACGGCGGACTGCGTCGCCGCGGATCGTTGCATCGACCTCGTCCTCAGTGGTCGGGCCGCCGGCTGCGAACAGTTCACCGAAGCTCGTGTCGCCGTCGGCGCCGATCGGCGCGTCGGTCGAGGCGACCGCGCGGGCTGCCTCCCTGACCTCGCGGACCTGCGAGAGCGGCAGCTTGGCTCCCTTGGCGATCTCCTCGTCGCTCGGCGGGCGGCCGAGCTTGGCCGAGAGCTCGCGCTCGGTGCGGGTCACCTTCTGCTCGCGCTCGACGACGTGGACAGGGATTCGGATCGTGCGCGCCTTGTTGGCGACGCCGCGCTGGACCGCCTGGCGGATCCACCAGGTCGCATAGGTCGAGAACTTGAACCCCTTGCGCCAGTCGAACTTCTCGGTTGCCCGGATCAGCCCGATCACGCCCTCCTGGATCAGGTCGCCGAGCGTGATGCCCTGCGTCTGATACCGACGTGCGATCGAAACCACGAGGCGGAGGTTGGAGGTGATCATCCGCTCCTTGGCGGCGCGATCTCCGCGCTCGATCCGCTTCGCGAGCTCGACTTCCTCGGCGGCGGTGAGCAGCGGGTAGCGGCCGGCCTCGTTCAGGAACTGCTGAAGCGAGTCGGTCGTGAGCGGGGCCTCGGCAGTGAGGTCGAGCTCGAAATCGTCGTCATCGTCGGCCGCGAGAGCCTCGTCGATCTCGTCGAGGACGTAGGCGGGCGCGGCCGCCCCGTAGGTGTCCGCTTCGATCAGCGTGCCCACCTCATCGGCCGTGTCGTTCTGGGTGATGGTGTCGTCTGTCATGTGCTCCTCTGTCATGTGTCCCTGTATTCGCTAAATCTGTGGCGGCCGGTTTTAGTCCTTCCAGTTCCCTGCGCCGCGTACACATGGTTAAACGCCGCTAGGCACGCACTATTCGCGCAGGGGGCCGAACTCTTAGAAGCTTCTTAGGCGCAGGAAGGGCTCAGGGAGCAGTGCGTCCGCCCGCCACGAACGACGCGTGGGTCACGGGCATGCGCTCGGCGAAGAACGTCTCGACCGCCTCGGCGTAGCGCCGGATCTCGAGCTGGGCGAACTCAGAGTTCCGCAGTGACACGAAGTTCATCAGCGAGCGCGCGTTCACCGTCCAGTAGAACTGCGTGTAGGCGCCGAGCGGCAGCACCGAGCGGGCGAGCTCGCGCGCAACCCCGGCGTCAACGAGGCCCTCGTAGACGGCGAAGGCCGTCTCGTAGACCGCTTTCAGCTGCTCGCGCGTGTGCTCGGCGAGCTCCGGCTCGACCGGCTCGAACGTGTAGGCGCCGGGCTTACCCAGCTGCGTGCGCACATCTATAGCGTCTGGTACATAGAAATCGTCAGTTGCTTTTGCATATCTCAAACTAAACTCGTTGAAGCTGCCCACCCGGTGTCGAAACCACTCTCTCGCCACGAAGATCGGGCAGCGGACGTGGAAGCGGAACGAGTTGTGCTCGAAGGGTGAGCCGTGGCGATCGCGCATCAGGAAGCGGATCAGCGCCTCGTCGGACTCGTCCATCTCGGTCTTGCGGCGGGCGAACGAGACCCGGGCGCCGTTGACGACCGAGAGGTCGTCGGCCATGGCGTCGTCGAGCCGCACGAATCCGTGGTCGAGGACCTCGATCGTCTGCTCGGGGATCGCTTCTGGCACAGCTGTCATCGGGCTCGCGATGGTAGCCCTGAGCTCGGACAGTATTCGAGAATCGAGCCTGTCCTTCGAACGAGGCTCTCGGCGCCAAGCCGCCGTATTAGCCTACGACCCGTGAAGCTCGCAGCGCTTCTCCCGAAGCGGCCGACTCCGCTGAGATCATGATCCGGATCGGCACGTCGGGCTGGTCGTACCCGACCTGGCGGCCGGGGTTCTACCCCCAAGGCGTCCAGCCGTCCGGATTCCTCGAGTTCTACGCCCGGCATTTCGACACCGTCGAGCTGAACACGACGGCCTACCGGCTCCCGGCGGCCGAGCAGTTCGAGCGCTGGGCGCAGTCGGTGCCGGACGGCTTCGAGTTCACGCCGAAGCTCGCACTCGCGCGGCCCGAGCGCGTCGGCGTCTACTTCGACCGCGTCTCGCACCTCGGCGACCGGCTCGGGCCGGTCCGGGTTGTCGTTCAGAGCTCGCGCGACGACGAGCTGCTCGCGGCCGTGATCGAGGCCGCGCAGGGGCGCAGGCTCGCCTTCGACTTCCGGCACGACTCCTGGCGCGAGATCGGTCGCGTCGTCTCGGTGAACGACTTCGACGCCGAGCCGTTCCGCTACATCCGCCTGCGCGAGCCGCCGTACTCGGACGACGACCTCGCGGAGCTCGCAGCCAAGCTTCGGGCCCCGGCCTACGTCTACCTTCGCCACGAGGACGCGCCGACTGCGCCGGCTTACGCCGACCGGCTCCGCGAGTGCATCAGCGATGCGCCGCCGCCTGGGTGACCGGAACCGAGGACAGGGGCTGCGGCGGCGGCTTCGAGTCGACAAGGATCGCCGCCGCGAGCAGCACCGCGACCCCGATCATGCTCTCGCCCGCGAGGCTGCGCCCGACCCGCGTCAACGTGCCCGGGGCAGCGGTCGCGAGGCGCGGCCGGACCACGAAATGGTGGAACGCTCCCCAGGCAACCGCCGCCGCCACCAGCGAGATCTTCACGACCAGCACCTGCCCGTAGCTCTGCGTCCACAGGTCGCGGAGGTGAGGCACCCGCACGAGTGCCAGGTAGGTGCCCGCGAGCAGCACGAGCCCGACGAGCACGGTGGCCACCCGCGAGAAGCGGAAGAACGCCTCGCGCCGGAGACCCGCCGCGACGGGCCAGATCACGACCAGTGAGAGCAGGCCGCCGAGCCAGAGCGACGCCGCCGAGATATGCACCCAGTCGGCGAGCTCGGTCCACTTCGAGGAGCCGGCATCGACCGCATCGTGGCCCGAGAGCGAGAGGCCCGACAGCAAGACGAGCGAGCCCGCGAGCGCGGCGATGAGCAGCTGCGGCCGCTCGAGCAGCCACGCCAGGTAGATCACCGCGGCGACGTATGCGAACCCGAGCGTCATCACGATGAACGCTTCGCCGAACCGGGTTCCCTGTGCGATCGGGGTCAGATCGCCGTAGACGTACTTCCCGAGCGGGAGCTGGAGCACGTCCTCGCAACGCAGGCAGAACGCGACGATCCCGATCTCGATCGCGCCGACGACTCCCGCCCCGGCGAGCAGGTACAGGCGCTTCTCGACCCGAGGCGGAACCTCGCAGCCGCGCAGGCAGACGAGCCGGAAGCCGAGTGCGCCGATCAGCACCGCAAACGACAGGAAATACAGCCACCGCACGACGTCCTCGGTGCGCGTGGGCCCGTTCGCACCGAAGGCTTCCGTGGGCGGTGGGGCTTTCACACCGACCCCGAACGTCCATACACCGGAGACGACGTGACCGTCGGCAGAGAGCACGTGCCAGCGAACCGTGTAGGCGCCCCGCGGCAGATGCCGAACAGGCGCCGCCACGTTCAATCCGTGCGCGATAGCCTGACCGGCGAACGTCTTCCCCTTCGCGTTGTAGACCTCGATGTAGGGGAACTGCACGAACTGGTCGAAACTGAGCCGGATCGAGCTCGGTGCGACCCGGAGCTCCTGCTGGAACCCCGGCGACTCGGCGCGAAGCGTTGCATGCGCCCACGCGGCGGCCGGCACGACGAGGGCACACGCTGCGAACAGAACGAGTAGGCGCCTCATCGGTGCGGCACCCCCGCGAGCGGCGAAAGGTGCCCGAAGATCGGAGAGATGTCGCGATCGGAGAAGAGCATCACCGAGACCGCGATCACGCACACCCCGAACGCGTACCGCAGGAACATCGAACGCGGACGGAACACGAGCCCGAGCGGGAACAGGGCCGCTCCTACGAGCGTCCAGCCGAGGAGATGATGCAGGAACGCAGCCCTCGCGAAGTACCAGGAGTTCTGCTCGTGGACGAGGAATGCCGCGCCGGAGAGCGCGATCCCCACCGGGGCGGCGAGCCGCCACCACCGGCTGTGCAGCTTGCCCTTCGCAAGCCCGAGCTCGGCGGCACCCATCACCATCAGGGCCTGGGCCCAGATCCCGTGGGCCACCATGTGGATCGCCGAGTTCGTGAAGAACGTCATCACCGGCCACATCAGGACGCCCAGGCCGAAGGCGATTCCAGGCCACAGGTAGACCCGCCAGCGGCGCTTCCGCCAGACCTCCTCGCCGACGATCGCCTGCGCGACGAGGATCAGGCCGAGCAGCAGGACGCCGGCCGCGAAGAACCAGTGGACGAACTCAGCGTGGGGCTCCATGGCTCTCCTCGAGGTCGTCGATCAACGGTCGCGCGATCGCGAACGCGAAGACGAGCCCGGCTGCGACGACGAGCAGCGGTGGCTCGGCGATCAGCCACCAGATCCCCTGGTGGTGCGGATGCAGGAGTGTCAGCCGGTAGGGCTGGATGATCGCCCAGATCAGGCCGCCGACGATCGTCAGCGGTCCGAGCAGGCCGACCAGGCGAGCGCGAGAACTGCGATAGGCGACACCTGTCGATACGTGCGTGTCAACGTGTGCTTCCACCTTCTCCCCCTTCGAGACGCGATTGCGGGACGCGGGCCCGCGGCGCGGCTTCGGCCGCGGGTCAGGCGGGGAGAGGCGGGGGGCGTGACTCGAAGATCACGCCGAACAGATGGCGCGGTCCCCGCTCGTCACACGGGCGTTGGCGGGGTGCTTCGGGGACGACCCGGCGAAGTGCCCGACAGGCGAAAGCGACGGTGGCAGCGGCAAAGCTCTCGACCTCGCGGAGCCAGTTGCGAACGGCGCCCCAGCCGATCGAGAAAAGCACCGCAAGCACGGCGAAGACCGGAAGCGCCCAGGTGTGGAGCCACGGTGCGAGGAGCGGCCACCGCCCCTCGGAGAGCCGGTCGGCGTCATCCTGGATCAGGAACCAGAGCGACGTCGCGCCGAACGAGGCAAGCCAGAGCTTGGGGCTGAGTGTGATCCGCAGTCGGGGAGGGTGGTACCCCCGTTGGCCGAGGGTGCGCAGGAGCGCCTCGCCGGCGGTCGCCGTTGCATGCGCGCGGATGAGCCGCCACGCGACCCCCGCCAGTGCGAGCGCCGCGAGCAGCCGGATCCCGGCGAGCAGGAATGGGTAGTACGGCGCAACCGACGCTGCGAGGGGCGAAACGTGGAGTCGACCGTCGAGCCGGAGCGTGATGCTACGGCCTGTGAGCTCGGCCACCAGGGCGAGCAGGGCGAACACCCCGACCTCGGTCCGCCTGCGGCGCAACCCTCCCATGCGGCGGATCATACTCCCGGGGAGTAGGGCTACGCCTGCGCGAAACTCGCGTTTTCTACGGATGAGCCGCCGTACTTCCTGCGCTTGTGGAGCCATCCGGCACGCCCTAACCTCGCGGGGAGCAAGGACGGACCGCGAGGGGAGCACGGGCGCACCGCGACTCGTTGCGGTGCCGGCCCGTAGCGGCTCTGGGGAAGCGGCTCTGGGTCGGGCGTCGGAAGACGCCAAGGGGAACAGGAAGGCACGCGATCGGGTCCCGGGCACGGGGCTCGATCTCGTTTTGCCAGGGAAGGACCCGGCATGGAAAGAACGCGTATTTTCCCGCGCCGCCGTAGTAGTTCGTGCCCTTGCCGGCTAGGACGACGGAACCCTAGGCTTCGGATCAGTGCTGCACCCGCAACCGAGTCGTGAGGGAGCTTTTCAGGCTCGCTCGCGTTGCTCAAAGCAGCCTCTCGCCAGGGCTGCCCTCCGATGAGCAACGGGGAGGGCCCGCCGTCACGGCAGGCCCTCCTCGCTTTTTCGGCTACCGGATGCCCGGAATCGCTCAGCGATGCGTAATCTCAGCGAGGGAGCGATTCGGGTGCGCGAAAGCCAAAGCCCTCAGGCACGCCTCGCCGAACACTCGGTTGCGTTCACCGCGCTCGGCGTCGCCGTCGCCTTCGCGCTCGTCGCGCTGCCCTCCCCGCACCGGAACTACGGCGAGGTGGCTGCCGCCGTCGCTCTCGGCGCGGCACTGATCGCGCTCGCCTTCTGCTGGCGCCGCATCCCCCGGACGACCCAGCTCGTCGTCCCCCTCGGCTTCCTTTTTCTCGCAGCTCTGCTGCGGCTGAGCGACGGCGGCGCCGCGTCGGGCTTCACAGGCCTCTACATCCTCCCGATCCTCTGGCTCGCGCTCTCGGGCGGACGGCGGGAGCTCGTCGTCGGGCTCATCGGCCTTCTGCTCGTCGAGGTCGTGCCGCTCGTGATGATCGGTGCGCCGGAATACCCGGCCTCGGCCTGGCGGCCGATCGTGCTCCGGGTCTCGGTGGCGATCATCGTCGGCTTCACGATCCTGAAGCTGCTCGACGAGACGCGCACCCGCGCCCGGGAGGCAACGCACTGGTCGCAGCGGCTCGAGTCGTTGAACGAGGTCGGGAACGCGCTCGCGACCGAGACCGACCTGCAGCCGCTGCTCGACCTGGTCGCGGCGAGGCTGCGCGAGCTGCTCGGAGCACGCGTCGTTGCCGTGCTGCTCCCGGCAGGCACGGCGCAGCTTCGGTTCGCGGCGGTCTCCGGTCCCGGCATGCTCGACTTTCGCGACGAGCGGGTACCGAGGACGGGCTCGGCGAGCGGCGCCGTGCTCGACAGCGGCCAGAGCGAGCGATTCGACGTCGAGCCCGGAAAGCCGCCCGTCGACCGGGATCTCGACGGCCGGCTCGCCGCGAGCACGAGCCTCCGGGTTCCGCTCGTCGTGCGCGACCGCACGATCGGGGTGATCGCCGCGCACGACAGGCTGATCGGGGCGGGCCCGCGCTTCTCCGACGATGATCTCCGGCTCGCGGAGACCTTCGCCTCTCGGGCAGCTGTCGCAGTCGATCTTTCCGAGCGGGTCGCCCGTAACGGGTTGCAGCGGGTCGTTGCCGCACAGGAGGCCGAGCGGCGCCGCCTCGCCCGCGAGCTCCACGACGAGACGGGGCAGACGCTCACCTCGGTCACCCTCGGGCTCAAATCGGTCGAGGAGAAGGTCGAGGACCCGGAGGTGCGCGAGGCGGTGGCCGAGCTCGGGAGGCAGGTCGCGGCGACGATGCAGGACGTCCGCCGGATCGCTGTCGAGTTGCGCCCGAAGGTGCTCGACGACTACGGCCTCGAGAGCGCGCTCGAGCGGCTCACGACGACGTTCGCCTCGCAGACCGGAATCGCGGTCGATCTCGAGGCGCGGCTCGGAACCGAGAGGCTGCCCTCCGAGCTCGAGACGGCGCTCTACCGGATCGTGCAGGAGGGGCTCACGAATATCGCGAAACACGCCGATCCGAGCCGCGCCAGCGTCTTCCTCACCCCGAAGAACGGCAACGTGCTGCTGGTGCTCGAAGACGACGGACACGGCTTCGACCCCTCGAGCCCACGCGGCGGCGGGGTCGGGCTCGAGGGCATGCGCGAGCGCGTGGAGCTCCTCGAAGGCAGGCTGACGATCGAGTCGAGCACCGGCACCGGTACGACGCTCGTCGTCGAGGTGCCCGTGAGATGAGCGTGCGTGTGCTGATCGTCGACGATCACGCCGTCGTCCGGACGGGGCTGCGGCTCCTGCTCGAGAAGCAGGACGACATGGACGCCGTCGGGGAAGCGGGGAGCGTGGAGGAGGCGGTCGCAGAGGCGCGCTCGTTGAAGCCGGATCTCGTCCTGCTCGACCTGACGATGCCCGGGACGCCCGGGCTCCAGGCGATGCCGGCCCTCCTCGGCGACGACCCCGAGCTGAAGGTGCTGATCCTTTCGATGGAAGACGATCCCCGCTACGTCCGCGAGGCCTTTGCCGCCGGGGCGCGCGGCTACCTACTGAAGGAAGCAGTCGCGAACGAGGTCGTCGGCGCGATTCGCGAGGTCGCAGCGGGCGGACGCTACGTGCACCCGGAGCTCGGCGCGCGGCTGATCGACACGGAGCCTTCTGCCGACGCACCGCAGGCCGACCCGCTCTCCGAGCGAGAGCGGGAGGTGCTGAGGCTCCTCGCGCTCGGCCACACGAACCACGAGATCGCCAAGCTGCTCTTCATCTCGGTCAGGACCGCCGAGGCTCACAGGGCGCACATCATGAAGAAGCTCCACCTTGCGAGCCGCGCCGAGCTCGTCCGCTACGCGATCGCCCACGGCCTGCATCCGGTCTGACCCGGCGCTTCCAGCCGCCTAACGGAGATGGAACGGTGCCGCGTGCCACGCGGCCCAGCGCCAGTACCAGCTCGGCGGAATCTTCGGTGCGGCGGGGCGGGTGCCGTTGCGGCCGCCCTGTTGCCAGCCGAAGAGGTCGAACGCCCAGCGCGGAATCGTCTTCGGGAGCTTCTGCGGCCGCTTCGAGGGAAGGACAACGAGCGGCTTCGACGGCTCGCTCACCTTGCCTGCCGAGTCGGTCGCGATCACGCGGTACACGCTCGGTGTGGTGTGGTGGATCGAGGTGACGACTGCCATGGTCTGCCCCGGGATCGAGAGCAGGGGTCGGTTCGAGATCGTCACCTGGTAAGAGATCGCGGGGCCGCCCGCAGCGGAGGTCTTCGGCCACGAGAGCACGAGCTGGCCGTGGCTGAAGTGGCCGGTCGGCGCTTCGGGGGCAGGCGGCCGTGAAAGCTCGGGAAGCAGGGCGAAGAACCCGGCGGAAGTGGTTTCGATGTCGACCGACCCGTCTGGATTCCGGCTGTATCCGGACCTCGCGCCTGTCGAGAGCGCCCCGGAGTAGAGCGGTGCGAGCGGAGCCCAGTGCGCTCCGTCGGTCGAGGTCATCGGTGCCAGGTAACCAGGCCGCCGGCCGATGTGGATCGTCAGCGGGACCGGGAAGGCGTTGCGGGGCGCCGAGCTCACGGTCTGCTGCACGTGGAGCTGGACGCCGTACCCGCCACCCGCGAAACCGAGGATCGGTTGGGTCGGGAGCGCAGGGGTGAGCGAGACGACAACCGATTCCCTGAACGCTCCGGCCGGCCAGCTCACGCTCGAGATCCCGTCGGTGGAGCTCACCGACCCGGCAGCCGACTCGCTGTTCACATCGAGCGGCGGAGGCTGGGCCGGAAGCTGCGGGCTCCCGACGGAGCCGACGACAGCGGCATCGACGTAGTTCGAGTCGACGTCGAGCGTGACCCCGTTCCACGTCTCCCGATGACCGCCGCGGTACTGGTGGAGCCGCTGATGGTTCGTCCAGAGCGTGTCCGAGACGTACGGATCGCCGAAGACGGTCGCCTCGCCGTTCCAGTCGGCGATCCACACGTCGTCCGGGGACGACGCCGTGCTCGCGAGCACCTGGAGGTCGCGGATCGTCGAGGCGGCGCTGCCGTAGACGCCCGCGAGGTGGCCGAGGGCGTGGAGCTCGTCGACCCAGGCCGAGACGAAGGCCTCCACGCTCTGCGAGCAGGCGGCGTTGTTGATCGCGTAGCCCTCCATGTCGAAGTAGATCGGGCTCCCGGCGCCGAGGCCGAGCACGCCGGCGTCGCCGGCCGCATCGTCGGCTGCCGCCGTTCCCTGGCTCGCGGCGATCGACGGCGAGATCTTCGCGAGCCCGGAGGCCGAGGCGCACGGTGCCTGCAGGCCGACGTAGATGGGGATGAGCCCCCACCCTGTGGCGACGGCGCTCGCCGCCCATCCCTGGGTGAGCTGCGGATTCGGGCAGGCGCGATTCGCACCGCCGATGTAGATCCCGAGCGCCCGGTAGGGAGAGCCGAGCCACGCATCGAGGGCGCTCGCCGACGGAGCGTTGCAGGAGTCGAAGGCGAATCCCGTGAACGCCGCGGCTTTGCCGGAGCTCCCACCGCTCGGAGCGGCGGATCCGCCGGCGACAAGCACGAGAGCCAGTGCCGTCGCGGCCGCGACGACGCCCGTCGATGTCCTCGCCCGTGCAACGACTGAAGCCAGAGCACGCGCTGCAATCCGCCAGCGCACGCGACCCTGTTCGCCGCGCGCGGCGGCGCTCCTCGCGCTAATCGCCACGGGTCGAGGGTAATGGAACGGCCTCAGAGCGGGGTTCGGGCCGCGTTCGAGAACTGTGAACGCGGCCGAAGCCGTCGACATCGTCGAGCGTGCGCTCCCGGCGCATCACCTCGCCGCCGTCCGAGTCGGCGCCCACGGCCGTGTTGCCCTCGATCGCCGTGAACGAGCCGTCGCCGCCGCGCTCGACGATCCCGATGTGATCGGGTGGGCCGCCGTCCCAGTTGTAGACCGCGATGTCGCCCGGCTCGGGGTCGACACGCCCGAGCCATGACCCGGTCGCGCGCAGCCAGGCCTCGGTGGTCGGGACATAGGCGCAGCCCTTCGCGGTGACACCGGCCCCCTGGAAGCCCCGGCAGATCGTGTAGCCCGCGCCGACGGAGAAGCAATACGAGACGAAGATGTTGCACCAGGGGACGCCGTTCAGCCCGAACCAGACTCCGAACCGCGTCTGGTTCGTGCCTGGAGGCTGCTCGGTCGTCCCGATCCATCGGCGCGCCTCGGCGAGGGCCCGCCCGCCGACGGCGCTTCCCGGAGACCCGCCCGGCCGGGGTGTTGCGTACGCGAGCGCGACGCGCGTCCGCGGCCCGACGACGCCGTCGGCGTCGATCTCGGCCGCAGCCTGGAACTCGCGCACCGCGCGCTCGGTGGCCGGGCCGTACCGCCCGTCGAGCGGCCCCGGCTCGAACCCGAGTGCGGCGAGCCTCCTCTGGACGGCCAGCACGTCGGCGCCCTCGAGTAACGGGCTCGTGACGAGCAGGATCCGGGCGGCCATGCCGAGACTTTGACAGAAGTGCTGTCAAATGGCAACACACCTCGAGGTGAGCCCGGCAGCGAGGGGTCAGACGGCGACGTGCACGCGCCCGCCCACGAGCACGCGGTCGATCTCGACGTTGTCGTCGAGGATCACGATGTCGGCCGGGAGGCCCACATCGAGCCGGCCGAGCTGCGGCGTGCCGAGAACGCGCGCGGGCACAGCCGTCGCAGCGGCGACGGCCTCGGGGAGCGGAACACCGAGCCCGTGCAGGTTGCGAACGGCCTCGATCATCGTGAGGACGCTCCCGGCAAGCACGCCGTCCGGGCCGCGGACCGCGCCGTCGTGCACCTGGACGTCGAGGCTCGCGAAGGAATAGGCACCGTCGCTGGCGCCGGCGGCGGTGATCGAGTCCGTGACGAGCGCGAACCGGCCGGGAGCCGCCCGCCACACGACCTTCACGGTCTCCGAGGCGAGATGCACGCCGTCGAGGATCATCTGCACGACCACGTCGTCTCGCGCGAGCGCCGCACCGACGATGCCCGGATCCCGGTGGAGCAGCGGCCGCATCGCGTTGAAGAGATGGGTGACGGTTCGCACGCCGAGATCGAACGCCGCGTTCGCCTCGTCGGCCGTCGCATCCGAATGCCCGAGCGACACGGTGACGCCGCGGCCGAGAAGCTGCTCGATCAGCGCGAACGCGCCCGGCAGCTCGGGCGCGAGGGTCATCAGCCGCACTGGGCCGCCGGCGAGTAGCCGGTCGAGCAGCTCCAGGTCGGGGTCGCGCCGCGCCGCGGCATCGTGCGTTCCGAGCCGCAGTGCGGAGAGGAACGGCCCCTCGAGGTGCACGCCCAGGATCCTCGGAGACTCCGAGCCCACAGGCACCTCGGCGAGGGCCGCGAGCAGCTTGTCTTCGGGGGAGGTGATCAACGTCGGCAGATAGGCCGTCACGCCGGTCTCGAGCAGTGCATCTCCTGCCTGGCGGTAGCCGGCTTTGTCTGCGTCGAGGAAGTCGACGCCGCCGAAGCCGTTGACCTGGAGGTCGACGAAGCCCGGCACTGCGAGCCCCCGGCCACCCGAGCCACCGAGGCCGCACCGCACGATCCGCCCGTCCTCGACCTCGACGTCGCCGGGAACGAACCGGCCGTCGACGAGCGCCGCTTCGACCTCGAGCCTCATGCCTGCACCCTGATTCATCGTCGAGAGTCTACGGCCGAGACACCCATCTGGTCAATACCAGTTCGACAAATCTTGTCTCGGAGCGTTTCGGTCTATACCATCCGCTCAGCGATGGCAGCGATCCTCCTCGAAGACGTCCGGAAGGCGTTTGGCGGCGTGACCGCCGTCGACGGCGTCTCGCTCGAGATCGAAGACGGCGAGTTCCTCGTCCTGGTCGGCCCGTCCGGCTGCGGGAAATCGACGCTGCTACGCATGATCGCCGGCCTCGAGCTGGTGACCGACGGGCAGATCTCGATCGGCGGCCGCGACGTCACCGACCTCGCGCCGAAGGACCGCGACATCGCGATGGTCTTCCAGACCTACGCGCTCTACCCGCACATGACTGTGCGCCAGAACCTCGGCTACGGCCTGAAGGCGCGGCGCACCGACAAGGCCGAGATCGCGCGCCGGGTCGCCGATGTCGCCGGGCTCCTCGGTCTCGCCGACCTCCTCGAGCGGAAACCGGCGCAGCTCTCGGGCGGCCAGCGCCAGCGCGTGGCGATGGGCCGCGCGATCGTGCGGGAGCCACAGGCCTTCCTGCTCGACGAGCCGCTCTCGAACCTCGACGCGAAGCTCCGGGTCGGCATGCGCGCCTCGCTCTCGCAGCTGCACCGGCGCCTCGGGGTCACGACCGTCTACGTCACCCACGACCAGGTCGAGGCGATGACGCTCGGCCAGCGCGTCGCCGTGATGCGAAACGGCCGGATCCTCCAGGTGGACACGCCGCACAACCTCTATGCCGAGCCGCGGGACCTGTTCGTGGCAGGGTTCATCGGCTCTCCTGCGATGAACCTGGTGGAGGCCGCGATCGACGGGGGCCTTGTCCGCTTCGGCCAGTACTCGGTGCCGTTGCCGGCCGAGAACTCGCTCCCGGACGGCCCGGTCGTCCTCGGAATCCGCCCCGAGAGCTTCGAAGACGCGAGCCTCGCGACGGGCCTGCCCGCGATCGACGCCGTGGCCGAGGTGCTCGAGGACCTCGGCTCCGACGCCCACCTGTTCTTCACGGTCGCCGCGCGCTCGCTCACGGCGGAGGTGCTCGAGGCCGGCGACGACGCCCGAGGGCTCATCGACACGGGCGGCGCGCTCTTCACGGCGCGGATCAGCGCCCGCACGGCTGCACGGGTCGGCGACACGATTCCGCTCGCGGTCGACCCGCACACCTTCCACTTCTTCGACACCGAAACGGGACTGCGGCTCGAGCCTCTCGCCGCCGGCGGTGTCGCCCCCGAGCTCACCGCGATGCGATGACGAAGCAGCGCGAGACACGTGAGCAGGTGCTCGAGCTGATCGAGACGCTCGAGGTCGGCGACGCGATCCCGTCCGAACGGACGCTCAGCCCAGAGCTCGGCGTCTCGCGGCTCACCCTTCGTGCGGCGCTCGACGAGCTCGTCCGAGAAGGGCACCTGACCCGCCGCCGCGGCGCCGGCACCTTCGTCGCCGAGCCGAAGGTGGCAAAGGGGATGACGATCACCTCGTTCAGCGACGACATGCGCCAGCGAGGCCTCACTCCGGGCAGCCGCACGCTCGAGTTCCGCTCGATCCCCGCAGGTGCGCGCCTTGGCCGGATCCTGCACGTCTCGCCGTCGGAGCCCGTGCTCTCGGTGAAGCGCCTACGCCTCGCCGACGGGGAGCCGATGGCGCTCGAGATGCTCCACGTCCCGGAGGGCCTCTTCCCGGGGTTGACCGCGCGCGACCTCGAGGAGAGCTCGTTCTACGACCTGCTCGAGCACCGCTACGGGCTCGAGATCGTCGGCGGCACCCAGACCGTCGAGCCCACCGTGACAAACGAGGAGGAGTCGGAGGCACTCGGCGTCCCGCTCCATTCGCCGGCACTCCTCTTCGAGCGCCTGACGCGGACGGGTGAGGGCGACGCAGTCGAGTTCACGAGCTCCATCTACCGCGGCGATCGGTACCGTCTTGTCTCAGAGCTCGGCGTCGGCGGCCGACCTGCGATCCCGATCGGGCTCGCGGCGCGATCGCTCGACGGATTTACCTGAGTCTCAGCACAAGCAGAGCGCCCCAAGCGAACTGGTTCGTACCACCAACGCTGTGTTCACCGTAATCGAGGGGAATCCGATGGGCAGCTCGCACTATTCAAGCCAGAGACGGAACAAAGTTGCGCTTTGGTATTGACAACTTGTATCCGTTTGTGCCAGGATCCCCGGCAATGAAGTGTGGTACTGACCACAACGTCCCAAGCAACCTCAGCGGAAACTGGGCTCTCGCGCGGCCGTCAGGCGCGAGCGAGCGGCCGGACCGCCCGAACTGGAGGCTTTCCAGATGAAGAGACGCATCATCGTCGCTCTCTGCCTTTCCGCTGTCGTCGCGGCCGCGATCGCGGCGTCGACCCTGGGGGCGACCAAGAAGAACACGGCCAGCAGCATCACGGTGTGGCTGCAGGTCGACGCACAGTCCGGCTGGCCGAAGGTCGTGGCCGCCGCCAACGCCGCGTTCGAGAAGCAGAACCCCGGCGTCACCGTGAACGTGCAGTATCAGCAGTGGAACACGCATCTCCAGAAGTTCGACGCGACGCTCGCGGGCAATACCGCCCCTGACGTGATCGAGATGGGGAACACGGAGATGACGAAGTACATGGCGGCCGGCGCCTTCGCCGACCTCACCGCCGACAAGTCGACGTTCCCGAACTCCTCGACGTGGCTCAAGGGCCTCGCGGACTCGGCGACCTACGACGGCAAGCTGATGGGCGTCCCTACTACGCGGGCTCGCGGATCGTGATCTACAACAAGGCCATGTTCAAGCAGGCCGGGATCACGACGACCCCGACGACGCTCGGCCAGTTCGCGGTCGACGGCAAGAAGCTGATGGCCGCGAACAGCTCCGACAAGACGTTCTCGGCGTTCTATGTCGCGGGCCAGGACTGGTATTCGGCGCTCGCCTTCGTCTACGACTTCGGTGGGCAGATCGCGGCGCAGTCCGGCGGAAAATGGGCCGGAACGCTCGACAAGCCGAGGGCGCTCGCAGGGCTGAACGCCTTCAAGAACACGTTCCTCGCGCTCTCGCGGGCGAGCAAGTCGACCGACGAGGCGAACCCGTTCCCGACCACGCCGTTCTCGCAGGGCCATGCGGCCTCGTTCGTGGGCCCGGGCTGGCAGTTCGGCTACGCGCTCGATCCGAAGGCCGGTAACCCGAAGCTGAAGCCGGTCATGGGTGCGTTCCCGATGCCGAGCCACATTGCGGGCAGGACGATGCCGGCGTTCCTCGGCGGCTCCGACCTGGCGATCCCCGCCACGAGCTCGAACAAGACGCTCGCCGAGCAGTGGATCGCCGACTTCACGGCGAGCCCGCAGGAGGCCGGGATCGTGAAGGCGGGCAACCTCCCGAACACGACCTCGCTCCTCAAGCTCGTGAAGGGCACGCCCGGTTCGGCACTCGCGCAGTCCGCGAAGTCGACCTGGTTCGTCCCGACCGCGAAGAACTGGGCGAACGTCGAGAGCTCGAACGTCCTTCGCACCATGCTCACGAAGATCCTCACCGGCAAGCAGACCGTGTCGCAGGCGGCGACCTCCGCGAGCGGCACGATCACGAAGATCCTGAACTCGGGAACCTGAGTCGGATCCGGATCGCGGCGGTAGAGAGAAGAGTGTCGAGCGAACCGGTTCCCGTAGGAGCGGCCTCAGATGCCGCCGGAGCAGCCCTCGCGCGGCTCCGGCGGCATCGCCGTCTCCGACGTGCCCGGCTCACGCAGGCAGCCGTCCCCTACCTCGCTGATCGCGCCGGCAGTGATCGTGATCGTCGCGATCCTCGGCTATCCCGTCTACTACCTCGTCCGGCTCTCGTTCGAGCAGTACGGCCTCTTCCAGCTGATCGCGCACAAGGGCAAGTGGATCGGGCTGAACAACTACACGACGATCCTCACCGACGGCGAGTTCTGGCGGGTCGTGCTGCGGACGGTGCTCTTCACCGCGGTCAACGTCGGCCTCACGCTCGTGCTCGGGACGCTGATCGCGCTGCTGCTCAAGGAGCTGCGGCCGGCGATGCGCACCGCGGTCACGGCCGCGCTCGTCCTCGCCTGGTCGATGCCGGTCGTCGTCGCCGCCCAGCTCTGGCTCTGGATGACGAACTACGAGAACGGCGTCCTCAACTACCTCTTCACGCGGCTCCACTTCGGCAACTTCATCCAGTACGACTGGTTCGCGAACACGCTCGTCGGCTTCGGCGTGATCACCTCGCTGATCGTGTGGGGCGCGATCCCGTTCGTCGCGATCACGCTCTACGCCGGGCTGACGCAGGTCCCGGGCGAGCTGCTCGAGGCCGCGGAGATCGACGGCTCGGGTGCGTTCCGGCGTTTCCGCGACATCACCTTCCCGATCATGAAGCCGATCTTCGTGATCCTCACGAGCCTCTCGATCATCTGGGACTTCCAGGCGTTCACCCAGCCCTTCCTGCTCCGCCTCCAGCGGCCCGATCCCGACTACTGGCTGATGAGCATCTACGCCTACGAGAAGTCGTTCGGCGTCAGCGAGTACGGGCTCGGGTCGGCGATCGCGATCGTGATGCTCCTGCTGATGATGGGCGTCACGTTCTTCTACGTGCGCCAGATGATCCGGATCGGGGAGGTCGCGTGAACGGCGTCCAAGCGAAGGCCGGCGGTGAGCGCGCGGTCGGCCGCCCGGCGCACGGCCCTGAACCTCGCCGGGCTGCTCGTGTTCTGCGTGATGGTGTTCCCGGTCTACTGGATGGTCGCGACCGCGTTCAAGCCGGGCGTCGAGATCACGAGCTACACCCCGAGGTGGATCCCGCTCCACCCCACGCTCCAGCACTTCAGCGATGCGATCCACCGCCCGTACTTCTGGGACGACGTGCGCAACAGCCTGATCGTGGTCAGCGTGGTCGTCCTGCTCGCGGTCGTGCTCGCGTTCTTCGCCGCGGTCGCGCTCGCAAAGTTCAGGTTCAGCGGGCTGAAGGTGTTCATCGTGCTGATCATCGTGATCCAGATGCTCCCGGCGAACGCGCTGATCATCCCGCTCTACGTCGTGCTCGCGAAATACCACCAGGTGAACCAGTTGAGCGGACTGATCATCACGTACCTGACCTTCGTGCTCCCGTTCTCGATCTGGGTGCTCCGCGGCTTCGTGATCGGGATCCCGAAGGATCTCGAGGAGGCCGCGATGGTCGACGGCAACGGCCGGGTCGCCGCGTTCGTGAAGATCCTGCTCCCGCTCGTCGCGCCGGGACTCGTCGCGACCGCGATCTTCGCCTTCATCCAGGCCTGGAACGAGTTCATCTTCGCCTACATCCTTCTCTCCGACCAGCAGAAGCAGACGCTCACGGTGTGGCTCTCCGGTTACCTCGGCACGAGCCGCGGCACCGACTGGGGCGGGCTGATGGCCGGCGCGACGCTGACCGCGATCCCGGTCGTGATCTTCTTCCTGATCGTTCACCGGCGGATCGCCTTCGGGCTGACCGCGGGGGCGGTGCGCGGATGAGCCCGCCGAGCGCGGAGCTCGAACGGCTCGCTGCTGCCTGCATCTTCCCGAGCTTTCCGGGCTACGAGGCTCCCGACTGGGCACTCCGGCGGATCGAGGCGGGGATCGGCGGGATCTGCCTCTTCGCCTACAACGTGCGAGACCTGGAACAGCTCTCCGAGCTCACCGCCTCGCTGCGAGCAGCGAGGCCCGAGCTGCTGATCGGGATCGACGAGGAGGGCGGCGACGTCACCCGGCTCGAGGTCGACCGCGGCAGCTCCTACCCCGGGAACGGCGCGCTCGGGACCGTCGACGACGAGGAGCTGACCGAGCAGATCGCGGCGGCGATCGGCGCCGACCTCGCGGCCGTCGGCGTGAACCTCGATTTCGCCCCGGTGGCCGACGTGAACGTCAATCCGTCGAATCCCGTGATCGGGATCCGCTCGTTCGGGACCGAGCTGCGAGCTCGTCGCGCGCCACGTCGCAGCCTTCGTCCACGGGCTCCAGAGCCAGGGAGTCGCGGCGTGCGCCAAGCACTTTCCCGGGCCACGGCTCGACCGAGCAGGACTCCCACCTCGAGCTGCCGGTCGTGACCGGCGACTTCCGCGAGGGCTTGCTGCCGTTTCGCGCCGCGATCGAGGCGGGCGTGAAGACGATGATGACGGCGCACGTGCGGGTGCCCGAGCTCGACGACGCGCCGGCGACCGCCAGCCGCGCGGTCGTGCACGACCTGCTTCGCGTCGAGCTCGGCTACGACGGGCTCGTGATCGCGGACGCGCTCGAGATGAAGGGGCTCAGCGAGTCGGTTGGCGTCGAGCGTGGCGCGGTCCTCTCGCTTGCCGCCGGCGTCGACACGCTCCTCGTCGGCCACGATCTCGGTGAGGACGCTGTCGAGACCGTCCAGGCCGCGATCGTCGCGGCCGTCGCCTCGGGAGAGCTCGACGAGCGCCGTCTGCGCGAGGCGGCCGGGCGCGTCGCCTCGGTCGGCGAGTGGGCCCTCCGAGCGCACGCGTCGGAACGAACCGGGCCCGCCAGTGGGCATGACGCCGCCGAACGCGCCCTCGAGCGGATCGGCGACGTGAGCCTGGACGGCGACGTGCCGCTCGTCGTCGAGCTCCGCCCACGGGCGAACATCGCCGCCGGCGAAGCGGGGCACTCGCTCGGCGCGGTTCTCGCCCATCGCGTCCGCGGCACCGAGGAGCTCGTGCTCGAGGGGGAATCGCCGGACGTACGCCGTGCGCTCAGCCTCCGCGGGAATCGCAGGCTCGTGATCGTCGTGCGGGATGCCCATCGCCACGGCTGGATGCGCGACGCGACAGACCGCCTCGTCTCCTCGGTTCCGAGCTCGATCGTCGTCGAGGTAGGCCTTCCGCTCTGGCGCCCGCGCGTCTCGGGCCTACGCCGCCACGCACGGAGGCAGCCGCGTCAGCTACGAGGCGCTCGCCGATCACATGGTCGGAGCCGCACGGTGACCCAGTCCCGGCTCGAGCTCGAGCTCCGCGAGCAGCCGGACGCTCTCACGCGCCTGCTCGAGCGGCAAGGCCGAAACGCCGAGGAGCTCGGTGCGCTCTTCCGGCGTGACGATGTGCGCTACCTCCTGATCGCCTCGCGTGGCAGCTCGTCGAATGCCGCTCGCTACGCCCAGTATCTCCTCGGCCGGGCGAGCCGGGTCCCGGTCGCGTTCGCCACGCCGTCGCTCTACACGCTGTACGAACAGCCGCCACGGCTCGACGGTGCGCTCGTGATCGGGATCTCGCAGTCCGGCGAGTCCCCGGACGTCCGCGCCGTGATCGAGCAGGCGCGGCTTCAGGGGCGCCCGTCGATCGCGATCACGAA
This sequence comes from uncultured Actinomycetota bacterium, assembly GCA_963766565.1. Classification (GTDB taxonomy): domain Bacteria; phylum Actinomycetota; class Thermoleophilia; order Gaiellales; family Gaiellaceae; genus PALSA-600. The sequence continues at coordinate 695,543 of CAVYAQ010000002.1, read as the reverse complement.
CCGCCCGGATTCGCCCATCGCCTCGGAGGCGCAAGCGGTGCTGCCGCTCGAGGCGGGGGACGAGCTCTCCGTCGCGGCGACGAAGACGTACGTCAACTCGGTCGGCGCGGTGGCCCTGCTCTTCGCCGCCTCGACGCAGGACGCCGATGCGCGCCGTGAGCTCCAGCTGATGCCCGGCCGGATCGCGGCGCAGCTCGACCGGTCGTTCGGCGACGTTGCGGCGATCGGCGAGTACGAGGGCATCCGCGGCGGCACCGTCGTCGCCCGCGGGATCAACTACGGCACCTCGTTCGAGATCGCGCTGAAGGTCCGCGAGCTTTCCGGCCTGCTCTTCGAGGCGTGGTCGGCGGCCGACCTGATGCACGGGCCGATCGCGGCGATCGGCACCGGTTGGCCCGTGATCGCGATCGCTCCCTCCGGCCCGGCACTCGAGAGCATGGAGGCGGCGATCGACAGCCTCGCGGGCCGAGGTGCGCGCGTGATCGTGGTCGCCGACCGCGAGGACGTGCTCGCCCGCGGGGTCGCCCCGATGCGGCTCGTGCCGGGCGTTCCCGAATGGCTGAGCCCGCTCACCACGGTGATCCCGGGCCAGCTCGCGGCGATGCGGCTCGCCCGCCTGAACGGCCGCGATCTCGACAGCCCCGTGGGGCTCTCGAAGATCACCCTCACTCTTTGATCACGGAGGCGCGGATGTGCAGAAACGGCCCGCCTTCCTTGCCGTTCGGGATGCCGGGGCTCGAAGCTGATCGTGTGGAGGCCGGGCTGGGGCCAGCGCCCAGACGAACAGCACCGTGCCCGGTATCCGCCTGCCTGAGCTCGATTTGTTCTGCCAGATACCGGTGCCGTCGTACGTCTCGCGGCCGTCCACGAAGACACGCGCGTGCCCTGCTTCGCAGCAGGCCTCGCCGAGGGTGCCGAGCAGCGCGATCGCGGAACCCGGAAGTGGACCTGGCCGCGTGGGGCCGAGCGACCGCGAGACCCCCTCCGCGCGCTCGCCCAAGCGCTTGCAAGCGGTGCGGTTCCCGAAGGTTCGACTGCCGAAGCCGCGATCTCGAGCGCCAGGCCGCCGTTTGTCTGCCAGACGGTCACGGTCGTCTGCGGCGGCGGCCCGTCGAAGAAGCGGCCGAAGGAGCCGTCCGCGGTGCGCGCCGAGAGCGCGGCGGCCGCACTCGTGAGGATCCAGCTGCGTGCGAACGTGGCATCGGCTTCGGTGGCGAGCCCGTACGTCGCCTCGACGAGCGGCTCGACGACGTCGTTCTCCGCCTGGAGATCGGAGAAGATCCCGGCGGGATCCGCGAGGTCGGTCGCGACTGCGTGGGCGGTTGCGAGCGCGTCGTCGAGATAGCTCTGCGTGCCGGTGATCCGCCAGAGCTCGAGCCCGTTCCAGATCATGTCGCCGTTGACCGAGGCGTAGAACCGGTGGGGCACCTGTGTGCAAGCCTGGCCGGAGTCGAAGAGATAGACGGTGTAGAGAGGCACTGCCGGGTCGAGGAAGTGCCTCCGCACGGCCGCGTAGCGAGCGGTCGCGGACGCAAGGTAGGCATGCTCGCCGGTTGCCTGGTAGAGGAGGATCGCGGCCTTGATCAGATTCACGTCGCTCTTCAGAGTCTTCAGGTGGTTCTGCCCGCCGGAAGGCTGCTGATAGTCGACGTCGGGGCAGGCACCGAGCGCGAACGCATCCGACCCCTCATCGAACTCGAATGCGGCCTCGGCCTTCGCCAGGGCCTGTGGGTCGTGGGTCACGCCGTTGATACGCGAGTCCGCGATCGCGTCCCAGGTCGGCACGTCGCTCCATGACCGGCAGGACGGGAGCAGGCAGGGCGACCCGTAGCTGGCGCGGCGGCGCCGAGGGCAGCCATCACCCCCGGAATCGCCGCGTCGCCGGCCGTCCGCCAGCGCAACGCCAGCGCATAGGTGAGCGAGTCGTCGCCCCAGTCGCTCGCTCCCTGCGAGCAGCCGGGTCGGTCGCACTCGTTCCAGAGACCGGTCCCTGTGTAATAGACGTCGAGGAGCGTCCCGACAGCCCGGCTTCCGGCAGCCGCGAACGTGGTCGCCGGCGCCGGCGCGGCGGCCCCAGGAGCAGCGAGCAGGCCGGCAAGGATCGCCAGGAGCGCAACGTACCTGCGCATGCGCTGAGGCTAGCTCGCGTCGAACACGAATGAGGAGAGGCTCACCCCCGGGCGAACCCCTCCTCTGATCGCAGCCGAGGGACGTACTCCTTGTCGTTCGGCCTGGCCCCGCGAGCATCAAGCTGTGCGAGTGCGCAGAGCGAGTGTGCGCGCGGGCGACCGGTGCCGCAAGGGTCGTTCACCGCTCCGTTTCCGGATCTATGCCAGCTGGCGTCGCGCGCACATCGCCGCCCGACGGAGGCATAGACTCGCCCTCGGTTATTTGTCGAGGCTGGGAGGCTGAGGGTGCTCACGCGCAAGGAGCTCGAGGCAGAGGTCGAGGGCGGGACGATCGATACCGTCGTCTGCGCCTTCACCGACATGCAGGGTCGCCTGCTGGGCAAGCGCGAGGAGGCCCACTACTTCGTCGAGGACACGCTCGGCCACGGGCTTGAGGGCTGCAACTACCTGCTCGCGCTCGATATGGAGATGGACCCGCAGCCCGGATACGAGATGGCGAGCTGGGAGCGAGGTTACGGCGACTTCCATCTGCTTCCCGACCTCGCGACGCTGCGGCGCGTCCCGTGGCTCGACGGAACGGCAATCGTCCTGTGCGACGTCGCGTGGGCGGACGGCTCACCGGTCGTCGCCTCGCCCCGCCAGGTGCTCGCTGCGCAGATCGAGCGGGCGCGCGCCGCCGGCTTCGAGCCGATGTTCGGCTCCGAGCTCGAGTTCTATCTCCTGAAGGAGAGCTATGCCGAGGCGGCCGCAAAGCACTTCCGCGAGCTGACACCCTCAGTGCCCTACATCCTCGACTACCACCTACTCGCCACGACCTACGACGAGGGGCTGATCCGGCAGATCCGGAACGGGATGCAGCAGGCCGGGATCCCGGTCGAGAGCTCGAAGGGCGAGGCCTGGCCGGGCCAGCACGAGATCAACTTCCGCTACTCCGACGCGATGCGGATGGCCGACAACCACGTGATCTACAAGAACGGCGCCAAGGAGATCGCCCACGCGAACGGCTGCTCGATCACCTTCATGGCAAAGCCGGACCACTCCTGGATCGGCAGCTCGTGTCACATCCACGCGAGCCTCTGGCGCGACGGCAAGAACGTATTCGCCGCCGGCGACGAGGTTTTCGATCCGTTCCTCGCGGGCTGGATCGCCCACGGCCGCGAGCTCGCGCTGTTCCTCGCGCCGAACATCAACTCCTACAAGCGATATGCCGCCTCGAGCTGGGCACCGACGACGCTCGCCTGGGGGCACGACAACCGCACCTGCGGATTCAGGGTCGTCGGCTCGCGCAGCGCGAAGCGCGTCGAGACGCGGCTTCCAGGAGGCGACGTCAACCCGTACCTCGCGTTCGCGGCGCTCGTCGCCGCGGGGCTTGCCGGGATCGAGGCCGGGCTCGAGCTGCCCCCGCCGCTCGAGGGAAACGCATACGAGTCGGACGCGGCACGCTTCCCGGGAACACTCCGCGAGGCAATTGCGGCGCTCGAGACAGGAAGCATGGCCCGGGCGGCGATGGGCGACGCCGTCGTCGACCACTACCTCAATTACGGGCGCACCGAGCAGCACCTCTTCGACCAGGTCGTCACCTGCTGGGAGCGCGAGCGCCTCTTCGAGCGCGGTTAGGCGGATGAGAGAACGCGCGCGGGTTGTCGTGATCGGCGGCGGGGTCGGCGGCTGCTCGATCCTCTACTGGCTGACACGGCTCGGTTGGGGCGACGTCGTCCTCGTGGAGCGGGCAGAGCTGACGAGCGGCTCGACCTTCCACTCTGCGGGCCTCGTCGGGCAGCTGCGCAGCTCGCTCAGCCTGACGAAGATGATGATGAGCTCGGTCGAGCTCTACCGGACGCTCGGCGACGAGGTCGGGCTCGAGACGGGCTGGCGCGAGGTCGGGTCGCTCCGGCTCGCTTCGACGCCGGAGCGGATGGAGGAGCTCGCGCGGCAGTCGGGGTGGGCGAAGACGTTCGGGCTTCCGCTGGAACTGGTGTCAGCCGATGCAGCGCAGAAGCTCTTCCCGCCGATGAGCACCGAGGGTGTCCTCGGCGCCGCCTACCTCCCGACCGACGGGTACATCGACCCCTCGCAACTCACCTTTGCGCTCGCGGAGGGCGCGCGGCGCGGCGGAGCCGAGATCTATCAGCAGACCCGCGTCACCGCGATCGGGGTCGAGCGCGGCCGGGTCACGGGCGTCGTCACCGACCGGGGCAGGATCGAAGCCGACGTCGTCGTGAACGCGGGTGGGATGTTCGCGAAGGAGATCGGCGCGCTCGCGGGCGTCAACGTCCCGATCGTGCCGATGGCCCATGAGTACCTCGTGACGAAGCCGTCAGGCCTGCCGACCGAGATGGCGCAGATCCGCGATCCGTCGCTGCTCGTCTACTTCCGGCCCGAGTCGGGCGGCCTGATCATGGGCGGCTACGAGCGCCATCCCGCGCCGTGGGCGCTCGACGGGATCCCGCCCGACTTCAACGGCAAGCTGCTGCCCGAGGACTGGCCTCGCTTCGAGGAGCTGATGACGAATGCGCTCATTCGTGTTCCCTCGATCGGGGAGATGGAGGTCGTGAAGCTGATCAACGGCCCCGAGGCATTCACCCCGGACGGCGAGTTCATCCTCGGCCCGACCGAGGTGCGCGGGCTCTGGACGGCGGCGGGTTTCTGCGCCCACGGCCTCGCCGCGGCCGGCGGGCTCGGCCGGCTCGTGGCCGAATGGATCATCGACGGCGTCCCTTCGCTCGACGTGTGGCACATGGACTCGCGACGGTTCGGCCGCGCCTACCGTTCCCCGGGCTACACGCTCGCCCGCACGCTCGAGGTGTACGAGACCTACTACGACGTGAAGTACCCGGGGCACGAGCGGAAGGCCGGGCGGCCGCTCCGGCTCTCGCCCGCCTACCCGCAGCTCGCCGAGCTGGGGGCGTCGTTCGGCGAGAAGAGCGGTTGGGAGCGGGCGAACTGGTTCGAGTCGAACGCCGCGCGCGGCGATGAGGCGCTCCGCCCCCGCGGCTGGGCCGGGCGCAACTGGTCGCCGGCGATCGGCGCCGAGCACCTCGCCTGCCGGGAGACGGCGGCGATCTTCGACGAGACGTCGTTCGCAAAGATCGAGATCTCGGGCGAGGGTGCGGCGGCGCTCGTCGAGCAGCTCTGCGCCAACCGGGTCGCACGCGAGATCGGCGCGATCACCTACACCCAGATGCTGAACTCGCGCGGCGGGATCGAGTGCGACTTCACGGTCACGCGGCTCGCCGACGACCGCTTCCGGATCGTCACCGGCACCGCGTTCGGCCAGCACGACGTCGCGTGGATCCGCGAGCACGCCCAGGACGGCGTGGCGGTGGACGACGTCACCTCGGCGTACGCCTGCTTCGGGGTGTGGGGGCCGCGTGCCCGCGAGATCCTCCAGCCGCTCACGAAGACCGCGCTCGACTTCCCGTACATGCAGGCACGCGAGCTTGCCGTCGGCTCCGTCCCGTGCCTGGCACTGCGGGTCACCTACGTCGGCGAGCTCGGCTGGGAGCTCTACTGCCCGACCGAGTTCGGTGCCGCACTCTGGGAGGCGATCTGGGTGCCGGGACAGGATCTCGGGCTCGTCGCCGGCGGCTACCGCGCGATCGACTCGCTCCGGCTCGAGAAGGGCTACCGCGCCTGGGGCACGGACATCACGCCGGACGACACGCCGTTCGAGGCGGGGGTCGGTTTCGCGGTGAAGCTCGAGAAGGACGGTTTCCTCGGTCGCGATGCCCTGCTCGAGGCGCGGGAGCCGAAGCGTCGGCTCTGCTGCCTCGTGCTCGACGACCCGCGGGCTCTCGCGCTCGGATCGGAGCCCGTTCGCCTCGAGGGCGCCGCCGCCGGCCGCGTGACGAGCGGCGGCTATGGGTACTCGGTCGAGCGCTCGATCGCCTACGCCTACCTGCCGGCGAGCCACGCCGAACCGGGACAGCCGGTCGAGGTCGAGATCTTCGGCGAGTGGACGCCGGGCGAGGTTGCGGCCGAGCCGCTCTGGGATCCGAGCGGCGACCGCGTCCGGGCGTGATCGACGGACTGGTCAGGCGCGTCTGGCCCACCGGCGTCGAGTCGGTCGAGCCGCTCGGCGGCGGGATCACGAACCGGAACTTCAAGGTTCGCGTCGGCGGCGAGGAGTTCGTGCTCCGCGTCGGCGGCAAGGACACTGCTTTGCTCGGGATCGACCGCGCCATCGAGCACGAGGCATCGCTCGCCGCCTCCCGCCTGGGAATCGGCCCCGAGGTGGTTGCGTTCCTCGAGCCGGAGGGCTATCTCGTCACGCGGTTCCTCGACGGCGAGCCCGGACGCGTGACGACTCGGGCCGCGGCGACGCTACTACGGCGGCTCCACAGCGCGGCGCCGATTCCGGGCCGGTTCGACGCCTTTCGGGTCGTCGACGAATATGCGGAGACCGCCCGCACTCACGGAGTGCCGTTTCCGGCGGAGTTCGCAGACGCGAAGGCGATCGCGGAGCGGATCGAGACGCGGCGAGGGCCGTTTCCGCTCAGCCCCTGTCACAACGACTTACTGGCGGCGAACTTCATCGGCGAGGGCGACCGGCTGTGGATCGTCGACTGGGAGTACGCGGGCATGGGCGACCCCGCCTTCGATCTGGCGAACTTCGCGGTGAACAACGGCCTGGATGACGCCGGCGACCGCGAGCTGCTCACTGCCTACGGTGGAGCGGAGCTCGCCGTCCACGTGCTGATGCGCTTCATCTCGGACTTCCGCGAGGCGATGTGGGGCCTCGTCCAGCAGGCCGTCGCCGACATCGACTTCGACTTCGCGGGCTACGCCGCCGAGCACTTCTCGCGGCTCGAGCAGACCGCGTCCGAGCCGCGCTTCCGCGATGTTCTCGGCTGAGCCACTTCTTCCTCGGTACCCATAGCTTTTGCCCTCGGACAGTTGTATATATGCGCAACCACCCGGTCGGTCGCGCAGGCGCTGAGCCGGACGAGCCACGACAGGAGGACCCATGAGCGAGGCGCCGGCGGCATCGGAATTCCAGGGAACGGAGGACGAGCAGATCCTCCACAAGCTCGGTTACGCCCAGGAGCTCTTCAGAGCGATGGGCGGCTTCCAGAACTTCGCGATCTCGTTCACGATCATCTCGATCCTCGCAGGCTGTCTGACCTCGTACTACATCGCGTTCGAGAGCGGCGGCCCGATCGCGGTCACCTGGGGCTGGCTGCTGGTCGGTCTCTTTTCGATCATCATCTCGCTCGCGATGGCGGAGATCGCCTCGTCGTTCCCGACGGCCGGCGGGCTCTATTACTGGGCGTCGAAGCTCGGCAGCCCGGGTTGGGGGTGGGCGACGGGGTGGTTCAACCTCATCGGCCAGATTGCAGTCACGGCTGCGATCGGCTACGGGCTCTCGACCTTTGCGACCGTGCTCTTCGACGACCTGTTCTCGTTCGAGAAACACACCAATAGCTGGTTCGGCTTCGACTACAACGAAACCGTTTTTGCGCTCTACGCGGTGTTCATGCTGGCCGCGTGCATCATCAACGTGTTCGACGTCCGGATCACCTCACTGCTGAACACCGTGTCCGCGTACTGGCACATGCTCGGCGTCGCGATCATCGTCCTCGTGCTGATCGTGGTCCCTTCCCACCACCAGTCTCTGTCGTACGTGTTCACCGGCAAGGTGAATGCAACGGGTTACGGCGGGAACGTGACCGGGTTCCAGCACGCGGCGTTCTGGCTCGTCTTCGGGCTGGGGCTGCTGATGTCGCAGTACACGATCACGGGTTACGACGCCTCTGCGCACATGGCCGAGGAGACGCAGCAAGCCTCGCGGATGGCCGCGGTCGGGATGTTCATGTCTGTGATCGTCTCCGTGATCTTCGGGTTCATCCTGCTCGTGGCCGTCACGTTTGCGATCCCGAGCACGAGCGGCGCTCTGACCAACATCGGGGCAGTGGTGCCCTGGATCTGGTCCACCTCGATGAGCCAGAACTGGTCCGATGCGCTGCTCTTCATCTGCATCGTCGCCCAGTTCTTCTGCCTGACCGCCTCGACGACGTCGGCGTCGCGGATGATGTTCGCGTTCTCGCGTGACGGTGCCGTGCCCGGTCACCAGTGGTGGAAGCGGGTCTCGAGCCGCCGCGTGCCCGTGTACGCGGTCTTCGCGATCGGCGTGCTCTCGACCCTGCTGATGGTGCCGGCTATCTGGAACTACCTCGTCGGCTACGCCGCCGGCACGGCGATCGCCGTGATCGGCCTCTACATCGCCTTCATCCTTCCGGTGTTCCTGCGGCTCCGGCTCGGCTCCCGGTTCGAGCGCGGCGCCTGGTCGCTGGGCGGGCACTACAAGTGGATCGACACGATCGCGATTCTCTGGGTCGTACTGATCACGGTGCTGTTCAGCCTTCCGCTCTTCAAGGCAGGTCTGCCGTGGGACGAGAACTTCTCGTGGTCGCTCACGAACTACACGATCCTCTGGTTCGTCGGGATCGGGATCTTCTTCGGAGGCTGGTGGGCCATCTCGGCCCGGAAGTGGTTCAAGGGCCCTGTGCGGATGGGAACGGACGAGGAGCTTGCGAAGATCGAGACCAGCGACTCGTTCCTGCTCCCGCCCGACGCCGGGCTCCGGGGCGCCTAGGCTACGGAATGGCCCGACCGCTCGTCGGCATCACGACATACGTCACGCGCGCGGCGTTCGGGGCCTGGGACCTCGACGCCGCCCTCGTGCCCTATGACTACGTCGCGGCAGTCGAGCGGGCCGGAGGCCGGGCGCTGCTCGTGCCGCCGGACACCGCTGGGATCGAGGAGACGCTCGACGCGCTCGACGGGCTGATCTTCTCGGGCGGCTCGGATCTCGATCCCGGCCTCTACGGCCAGGACGCCCATCCCGAGACGGCCGGCATCGTCCCGGAGCGTGACAGCGCGGAGCTGGCTCTGCTGCAGGCGGCACTCGCCCGTGACCTGCCGGTGCTCGCGATCTGCCGGGGCTCGCAGATCCTGAACGTCGCGCTCGGGGGCGACCTCGACCAGCATCTGCCGGACACAGTCGGCGGCGGGACGCACAAGCAGGTGCCGGGCACGTTCGCCGAGCACCCGGTGGACGTGGTGCCCGACGGGCGTCTGGCTTCGGTGCTCGAGGGACGCGTCTCTGTGCAGTCGCATCACCACCAGGGCTTCGGCCGCCTCGGCGACGGGCTCCGGGTCGCCGCGGTCGCCGACGACGGGACGGTCGAGGCGATCTGGAATCCCGGCAGCCGGTTCGCGGTCGGCGTGCTCTGGCACCCGGAGGCAGGCGAGGACGGGCGCCTGTTCGAGGAGCTCGTGGAGCAAGCGGCCGCTTACCGGGGCGAACGTCAGAGCTAGGCAGCGAGCGGGGCGATCCCGGTCGTGCACAAGGCGCACCGCCTGGCCTCGAGCGGGATTCAGGCTCAGGCACTCCGGGCAGTTGCGGTCGGCGACGAGCTGATCGTGTTGAATCATCCCTGTGGGGCTCACGGTCATCAACCCGGCGACGGAGCAGCCGATCGCGGAGGTCGAGCGGGCCGGCCTCGAGGAGACCGACGCCGCCGTCGCCCGCGCGAAAGCCGCCTACCCGGCCTGGCGCGACGTCTCGCCCTCCGATCGCGCGCGCCTGCTGCGCCGGCTAGCGACACTCGTCGAGGACAACGCCGAGGAGCTCGCCCGGATCGAGTCCGAGAACGTCGGCAAGCCGATCTCCGGCGCACGCGGCGAGGTCGGGATGGTGGCGCAGGTCTTCCAGTTCTACGCAGGCGCGGTCGACAAGCACTACGGCGAGTCGATCCCGGTCGCGGGCGGGATCGACGTCACCTTCCGGGAGCCGCTCGGAGTCGTCGGCTCGATCGTCCCGTGGAACTTCCCACTGAACATCGCGAGCTGGAAGCTCGGGCCGGCCCTCGCCTGCGGCAACACCGTCGTCCTGAAGCCGGCGGAGCTGACGCCGCTCTCGGCGCTCCGGCTCGCCGAGCTCGTGCTCGAGGCCGGCATCCCCGAAGGCGTCGTCAACGTGCTCGTCGGCCCGGGCTCGGTCGCCGGGAAACGGCTGATCGAGCATCCGGACGTGGCCAAGATCGGTTTCACGGGCTCGACCGAGGTGGGTCGCCAGGTGATGGAAGGAGCGGCGGGAACGATCAAACGGGTCACGCTCGAGCTCGGCGGCAAGTCGGCGAACGTGATCTTCGGGGACGCCGACCTGGAGCGGGCCGCGGCCGCGGCACCGTACGCGGTGTTCGACAACGCCGGCCAGGACTGTTGTGCCCGCTCTCGCATCCTCGTCGAGCGCCCTGCCCACGACCGGTTCCTGGAGCTCTTGATCGCTGCGACCGCGCGGGTGAAGGTCGGCGATCCCTCGCTCGACGAGACCGAGATGGGGCCGCTGATCAGTTCGGTGCATCGCGAGACCGTCGCCTCGTTCGTCGAGGGCGAGCCTGCCTATCGCGGGAAGACACCCGACGGCCCCGGCTACTGGTATCCGTGCACGATCGTCGAAGCGGGCAACAACGACCGGATCGCGCAGGAGGAGGTCTTCGGCCCGGTCGTCGCCGTGATCCCGTTCGACGACGAGACCGACGCGATCAGGATCGCGAACGCGACCCCGTTCGGGCTCTCCGGCTCGATCTGGACGCGGGACGGCGCCCGGGCGATCCGCGTCGCACGCAAACTCGAGACGGGTGTCATCTCGGTGAACTCGAACAGCTCTGTCCGCCCGACGACGCCGTTCGGCGGCTTCAAGCAGTCCGGCTTCGGCCGGGAGCTCGGGATGCATGCGATGGACGGCTACTCGGAGCTCAAGAACGTCTTCTTCTCGACGGATTGATCAGGAATGGCTCGGCTGCAAGGCTGAGCCATTCCTGGTACCGCTTCCTGGTACCTACGTCCTCGGGGTCGAGGGGTCGTTGCTGTCTGGGACGCGCGCTACTTTCACATCGCGCTGATCGTTTCGTTCTCCCAAAGCAGCGCTTGTGCTTCCTGACTACGCGCCGTGGGGCCGTCCGGTTGCCGCCGGACGGCCCGAATGCCATCCGAACCTGTGGCGATCATCGACTCGGAAGCACTCTCGCTTCGCCTGCGGCGGCAACCGCGAGCGAGGTCACCTCGGGAGAAAGAGGAATGACATGGCAGTCAAGGTTCTGTTCGAAGTGCCCGACGGCCGAGGGGTGCTCGTGGTTCTCGCGGGCGTATTGGGGCTTGCCGACGCGATCCGCAATCTCAGGCAGCTTCCGTCACGACAGTAGCGGGCAGAGCCGTGCCCGAAATCGGCCGCTCGGGGATTCGTCCTGGGCCGGACGAGCCCGCGGAGCCTAGCGTCAGGTCCGGGCTGCACCCACCGAAACGGCGGTCGCCGCTGAACGCGCCTACCAGGATGATCCGTAATCCCGGTGGTCAGTTCGCTGCGGTGTAGCTGGCCGCCGGGATAGGTCAGGCCTCGAGCGTCGCGGCGACGTCCCGGAGCAGCTCGGCAAGCTCCTGGCGGTCAAGCGTGGCGACGCGGCGCTGGCGAACTCTCGACGACGGCTAGACAGAGCGTGTGTGACGGCGATCACAGACACGCCCACCGAGTCGCTCTACGCTGCCCCCAGCGGCACAAGGGGAAGGGAGCAACCGCAGACGGGGGAGGCGCTAATGAGGACGTCAACTACGACCGAATCCTGGTGGGGCTACACCAAGCGGATTCTTGCTGAGCACTTCCGTGAGGCACCGTTCGAAGCCTTCCTCGCACTCCTCGTTCTCGGGGTTACGGCACTCATCATCCTTTCGCTGCCGATTGTGGCGATCGAGACGGGCGAATGGTGGTTCATGCTCGCGCCGGCCGTGTCGGCGTTGATGGCGTGGGGTCGATGAGCCGTCGGGGGCGGTGGATCCGGTCACCGGGCGCCCACGTCGGGGTTCCTGCGCGGAACGGCCCTAGGTCATCGCCCGTCTCGGTCAACAGTTTGTACGTCGGCATCCTGGCCTCCGGTCGTCCTGGGGCCGGACGATCGGCGGAGCCTACAGAGGGTCGCGGCTACCGGAGGTTCGCGCCCGGCACGAGGTCGACCTCAAGCTTGCGCGCACGTTCGCGTTCACCCTTTTGGAGGAGCTCGCCGAGATCTACCCCTCCTAGAGTGAGGCAGTGCGAGACGCGCGAGACGAACTCGTGACCGCGATCTCGCCGGAGGAGCTCGCCTTGCGCGCCGGCAACGGGCACGGCGCCCTCGCTCCAGCCGAGCTCGAGCGGTGGCTGATCAGGGAGCGGCTCGCTAAGCGGACGGTCGACGGCCTCGTCCCGACCGAACTGACGATCGAGCTCGCCGACACGCTCGAAGAGGTCGCCCGCGGCGATCCCTGACGCAGCGCCGGCGTCATACAGACTCGGAGATTCCCTCGGAATGTTGCGCCGAGCCGCGGATCTGAAATCGGTGGGTCTGAGCGCTTCATCCGTCGATGATGTCGCCGGTCTTGACGTTCACGACGCCGTTGACGACCGCTGAGAGAAGCTGCACCTGATAGGAGGCGCCGCCGTCCGCCGGGTATGGGTGATTGACGAGGTCGTCGGTGTCGTACTGCAGCTCGATCACGACACTCGGCCGAAACATCTCACGCGCTTTGCAAATGGTCTTCGCGGGGAATATTGAGGTCCCGGACGATGCTCGAGCTCCGGAGGGGGACGGCGGTACGGGAGCGACAGCGCTCCTCCCGAGCCTGCGTCCGCTGCGCCGTGAGAGCGACAGGCTCGGTAACCGGGACTCGGCGGGCTCGCCCGCGACGCCGGAACGGCTGCTCAACCAGGTGGTACGACAGGATCGCTGCTCCGACCGAGAGCGCGACGGCGAGGACCGGGTCGTGTGGAAGCAGCCGGACGATCGGGTAGTGCCAAAGGTAGAGGCTGTACGAGATCAGGCCGAGATATACGAGTGGGCGCCAGGAGAGGGCGCGGCTGAAGTGCCCGTCGGCGAGCGCGGCGGCGATGATCCCGACGCCGGCAATCGTGGCGACCGGGTAGAAGGCGAGGTAGCTCGGCTGGTAGGAGACGCGGCAGAGGAAGCAGCAGGCCAGGAACAGCGCGAGCGCGGGGTACCCGAGCCAGCGGGCCCACCGGGTGCTGGTGGCGAACGCAAGCAGGCATCCGGCGACCAGCGGCGCGCCGTGAGTGTCGAGACGGAAGTAGATCACTGAGAGGCCGTTGAATGAGTCGAGCGCCACGGTGTAGGTGCGCCACTCCGCGACTGCGAGCAGCGCAAGGAACGCGATCATCGCGGTGCGGCGGCTCGTGAACCGGAGCAGCCCGATCAGCGTGATCGGAAGGAGGAGGTAGAACTGCTCCTCGACCGACAGCGACCACAGTGGGGCGATGTACGACGCCGGGGAGTTCACGAGCCAGTTCGAGATGAAGTTCATCAAGAACACGCTCGCGAGCGTCCCAGCGAAGATGGACTTCCCGAGCTGATGCTCGGTCATTCGGTGCGCTGCCGTCGCTGCGACCGCGATCACGAGCCAGACGAGGAGGAAGACGCCGACCCGGGAAGGATTCGCCGCGCTCGGCGACCGTAGAAAGCCGCGCACGCTATCCCCGGTCGAGTTGTGCTCGTCGATGAGGAGGCGGGTGATGAGGAAGCCGCCAAGGATGAAGAAGAGGTCGACACCCCAGTAGCCGCCGCTGGCGGGAAAGTGGAATCGCGATCCCGTCGACGCTCGCCGAGGCTCTCTGGCAGCGGAAACGATCGACGTCCTATCAGGGCGACGACGAGCTCGTGTTCTGCCACCCGGAGCGCGGCACGGTCTACCGGGCTGAGACGTTCAAGGAGGCGTTCGAGGCTGCCCTGAAGGCTGCCGGAGTCCTGAAGACGCCTCGGCCGTTCCACGATCTCCGGCGCACGGCGATCACGAACGACGCGGCGGCGGGCTCGAGCCCGATCGCTGTGATGTCGAAGGCCGGTCACGCGAACATGGCGACGACGCAGCGCTACCTTCACCTCGCCGGCGTCGTCTTCAGGGACCAGGCGGACCGTCTAGAAGGGCGTCTTCTCGGCGGTACAAAGTTGTACCCATCTGACATGGATCGAGGCTAATCTGACCCGACTTGAGCCGAGTGTTCATGCGGGTGCAGCGTCGACGATTCCGGCCTAACGGGAACGTCTTCGTCTCGACGGAAGGATGAGGCTGATGGGACGGCTCGAAGGCAAGGTCTGCGTGATCACCGGGGCGGGCGGCGGCATGGGTCGCGAGGCCGCGATCCTCTTTACTGCCGAAGGCGCTTCGGTCTGCGCGGCCGATGTGAAGCTCGGCGCGGCCGATGAGACCGTCGCCCTCTGCGACGGCGAGGCATTCGCCGTCGCGGTCGACGTCGCCGACGAGAGCCAGGTGGCGGCGATGATGGCCGCAACTGCCGAGCGGTTCGGCGGGATCGACGTGCTCTACAACAACGCCGGTATCTCGCCCGACGATGACGCCTCGATTCTGGACACGACCGTCGAGGCGTGGCAGCGCGTCCAGGACGTGAACGCGAAGGGTGTCTTCCTGTGCTGCAAGCACGGGATCCCCTACCTCCGGCGCCGCGGCGGCGGGTCGGTGATCAACGTCGCGTCGTTCGTGGCGATCCTCGGTGCCGCAACTTCCCAGATCTCATACACCGCCTCCAAGGGCGCTGTGCTCTCGATGAGCCGCGAGCTCGCGGTGCAGTTCGCCCGCGAGGGGATTCGCGTGAACGCGCTCTGTCCGGGGCCCGTCGAGACGCCGCTCCTGCTGAACATCTTCGGCGACGACCCGGCCGCGCTCGAGCGCCGGCGGGCCCACTGGCCCACGGGCCGGCTCGGGAAGGCGCGCGAGATCGTGAACGGCGCGCTCTTCCTTGCGAGCGACGAGTCGTCGTACGTGACCGGTTCGACCTTCCTCGTCGACGGCGGGCTGACCGCGTCGTACGTGACGCCGATCTAGCGCTACGCGTCTTCGGGCGCCGGCGGGAGCGACTCGATCGCGACGAGCCCCGCTGCGAGCACGCTCTCGAGGTATGCAGACTTGATCGCGCAGAGCTCGCTGAGGTCGAGCTCGGTATCGGCGGCGTGCTGCACGTACCACGCGTTCCATACGTCGAGCATCGGCCTGAGGGCGATCGTCGCCATCACGCGCGGCCGCATGCCGGCGGCCGACTCCCCGAGGTCGGACGCGAAACCCTCGGCGAACACGTCTTCGAGTAGCGCAAAGCGAAGCCGCTCCTCCGCGATGAGCTCCGGGACCGCCTGGATGATCATCGGGACACGCCGGAGAACCTCCGAATAGGGCCGTTCGACGTCCGAGAGATCCTCGCGGACCCATGCCACCACTGCCTCCACTGCGGGCTCGCCGGACAGCCGTCCGAGGATCCGCGCGCGGGCGCTCTCCAGGATCGCGTCCGTGAGGCCGAAGAGGACGTCGACCTTCGACGAGAAGTAATTGAAGAACGTGCTCGGCGCGATCTCCGCCGCCTCGGCGATCTGTACGAGCGTCGTCTCGTTGTAGCCCTGCTCGTCGAAGAGGCGGGTCGCGACGTCGACGATCGTCATCCGCGTCCGCAGCTTCTTCCGCTCTCGCAGGCCGGGCCGTTTCGTCGATACCGCAGCCATCGCTTCTGCCTTTCTCGATCTTGGGGTTTGCGAGTCATACCTCGATCTCGGTGCCCCTTCCTGAGAATCGCTATCATCAACCTGGTGGAGGCCGTCGCGACACCTCGGGACTGGGCGGCGACGACGTTCGAGGCGCTCGAGCGCAAGGGAATGCGCAACGGAGGCGCGCGGCGCGCGGTAATCGATCTGCTCGCCAAGCAGGACTGCTGCCTGACCGCGCAGGAGATCTTCGACCGGCTTCGAGCCTCGCGCCGGCAGGTCGGGATCGCAAGCATCTACCGGGTGCTCGAGCTGCTCTCCTCCGAGGGCCTCGTGCAGCGAATCGACCTGGGCGCTGGAATCTCTCGCTTCGAGCCCGTCCACTCGGGCGGCGACCATCACCACCATCTCGTCTGCGACGCCTGCGGGAAGGTCGAGGCGTTCGAGGACCCCGAGCTCGAGAGCGCGATCCACCGGCTCGAGAAGAACTCGGGGTACGCCGTCGCGGGCCACGACGTCGTCCTGCACGGCGCCTGCACCGAGTGCCGCTAGCGCGGCCGCTTCGGCGTCTCACCTGGAGGCTCCCGAGCCGGGCGGCCGCACCACGAAGCTCGCGGCGTAGATCGCGACAGCGACTCCGACGACCGCGCTGCTCGGTGGGAGCGAGGGGGCGAGGTAGGCGAGCGTGATCCCGACCCAGACCGCGGTGAGCCCGAAACCGGCCGAGAGCGCCAGTCCGAGCCTGGGATCGGCGGTGAGCCGGAAAGCGGCTCCTGCCGGTGCGGCGATCAACCCGAGCAGGAGCAGCGCGCCGACGGCTTGAGTGGCCTCGCCGGCGTCGATCCCGAGCAGCACGAGGAAGCCGGCGCCGAGCAGCCCGACCGGCACTCCCCTGGCGAGCGCCGAGGCGGGGGCGATCGTCGCGAAGAGAAGCGGCCTCGCGATCGCCGCGAGGGCGGCCGAGATCGCGAGCGCAAGCGCGACGGCAACCGCGGTATCCCCCGCGGTGAGGCTGAAGATCGAGCCGAAGAGCGCGCGCGAGGCGATCACGCCGTTTGCCCCGCCCGAGCCGCGGTTGAACAGATCGAGGAAGAGGACGCCGAGCCCGAGCACCCACGCGAAGACGACTCCGATCGCGACGTCATCGACGCGCACCCGCTCTCCGAGCGCGGCGAAGAGCAGCGCCACCGCGATCGTGGCTGCGAAGAGGCCGACGCGAAGATCGATCCCTGCGAGCGCGGCGGCGAGCACGCCCGTGAACGCGACGTGGCTGAGGGCGTCACCCGCGAATACCTGCGCGCGGAGGACTACGAAGTAACCGATGAGACCGGATGCGATTGCGATCGCCGACCCCGCGAGGAGCGCATTGCGGGTGAACTCCTGGGTCAGCATCAGGCGAGGCGGAGGCGATAGGCCCCGCGTCCTACCGACGCGACGACGTAGGCGGCGAAGCCGAGGCTCGTCACGAAGAAGCCCGCGGGGAGATTCGTGAAGTAGGCGAGCGCGAGCCCGACCCAGGTCACGGCAAGGGCGATCGCCGCGCTCAACACCAGGCCGAGCCCGACGCGCGCGGTGACCTGCTGGGCGGCCGCGGCGGGCGCGACGAGCAGCGCGAACACGAGCAGGACGCCGGTGATCTGCGCCGTCGCCGCAACCGCCAGGCCGAGCACGAGCAGGAAGGCCGGTTCGAGGAACCGCACCGGAACGCCGCGCGCCTGCGCCGCCGCCGGGTCGACGGATGCATAGAGCAGCGGGCGCCCGGCCGCCGCGAAGAACACGAACGTTCCCGCGGTGACGGCGAGCAGCGTCCACACCTGATCCTGGGTGATGCCGAGGAAGGAGCCGAAGAGGATCGACTCGAGGCTCTCGAGGATCCCGTGGTAGAGGCTCAGGAAAAGGAACCCGAGCGCGAACCCGGCGACCTGCACGCTGCCGATCACCGCCGATTCCTGCGAGCGGTCGCGCCCGTCGGTACCGCGCGAGCCCGCCGAGATCGCGAGCGAGGCCGCGGCGCAGGCGCCGAAATACCCGGCGGCGAGCGGCAGCCCGGCGAGCGCGGCTCCGCTCGCGCCGGGAAAGGACATCACCGCCAGCGTGTGCCCGGCGAAACTCTGGCGGCGCAGCACCATGAACCAGCCGGCGACCGCGGCCATCAACGCGACGATCGTCCCGGCCTCGAGCGCGTGCACCATGAACGGATAGGTCAAGAGCTCGTTCACGTCCGAGACCGGGTCGAGGGAGAGCTGCGGATTCAATGGGCGTGCCGGTCGGAGTGATGGGCAGGCGCCTCGGGCTGGCCGACCACGACGAGCCTCCCGTCGGAGGTGCGAAGGACCTCGATCGGGACGCCGTAGAGCGCGCTCAGGGTCTCGCTCGTGATCACCTCTTCAGGGGGGCCCGAGACGATGCGCCCGCCGGCGACGTACACCACCCGGTCGAGCTCCCCGAGCATCGGGTTGACGTCATGGGCGACCAGCAGCACGGCGACGTTCTCGGACCGGCAGATCCGCGCGAGGAGCGCGGAGACAGCGGTCTGGTTCGGCAGGTCGAGGCTGTCGAGCGGCTCGTCGAGGAGCAGCAGCTCGGGGCTGGCGGCGAGCGTCTGCGCGATCAGCAGCCGCTGTTGCTCGCCCCCCGAGAGCAGGCCGATGGGGCGCCGCGCGTAAGCGGTCGCACCGACGAGCGAGACGACCTCGTCAACCCGCTCGCGCGCCTCCCGCCCCCGGCCGAGTGGCAGCCCCCAGCGGTCGCCGTCGAGGCCGAGCCGCACGAGATCGATCCCGCGGATGCGAGTCGAGGCATCGAAGCCGTGGCGTTGCGGCAGATAGCCGATCGCGTCGTTACGTCGGCCCGGCGCAGCACCGAGGACCGAGACCGAACCGGCGCTCGGGGGAACGAGCCCGAGCAGGATGCGCAGGAGCGTCGACTTGCCCGCGCCGTTCGGCCCGAGAACGGCGACGAGCTCGCCGGGCTCGATCACGAGGTCGACGCCGCTCCAGATCGTCGTCCCTCCGATCCTTACCGCCGCGCCCTCGAGCGCGATCGCCGGCGGCCGGGTCACCCTCCGGTCGCCAGTGCGAGGGCGGCTCGGAGCTGCTCGAGCTCGGCCGCCTGCCACTGCTCGAAGTCGAGGTTCGCCGGCGAGAGCGTCTCTGTCACGGTCGCGATCGGGATGTGCTCGGCACGGGCGATCGCGTTCAGGTGATCGATCTCTGGCGTGACGTTCTGGTTGTTGAAGACCCAGACCTTGACCTGACGGGCGCTGAGCTGGCGCTCGACAGTGCGCGTGTCCTCGGCGCTGACGTCGCTGCCCTCGGCGACGGCTTTCGCGAAGCTGTACGGCGTGAGGAGCCGCAGCCCGAGATAGGAGCCGAGCGGCTGGAAGATACTCTCGGAGTAGCCCACGGGCGTGCCGGCGTACCGCCGCCGGATCTGGGCGAGCAAGGCGTCGTAGGTGGCGAGTGAGCGCTCGCGGAAGACCTGGTTGCGCGCGGCGAAGTACGAGGCATCGGCCGGGTCAGCCTTCGCGTATGCCTCCGAGATCGCCGAGACGACCCGACGAACGGCCGGCGGCGAGTACCACTGGTGAGGGTTGTCGCCGTTCTCGAGGCCGAGCACGTCGCCGACCGTGAGCACGACCCGGCTCTTGTCGGGGTTCGCCGCGAGCAGGTGCGAGGCCCAGCTGTCGTAGCCGATCCCGTTCACAATCGCGACCTGCGAGCCCGCCATCGCGCGCGCGTCAGCGGCCGTCGGGTCGTAGCTGTGCGGATCGGTGTCGGGGTTCGTGATGATGCTGTGCACGTCGGCGCGGTCGCCGGCCAATTGCGCCGCGATGCTCCCCCAGAAGTTCTCGGCGGCCACGACGTCGAGCCGGTGCCCGTGGGACGGGGTCGATCCACACGCGGTAAGCCCGAAGAGGGCGATGCATGCGACGAGGAGGACTCGAGTCGTAGGAACCACGCGACGACTCTAACATGAAATGATACTCACTCTCAATCTCACTATTCGGGTCCGGCATACTTGCACGCCATGCACGTCGCGCTGCTGCCCTTCCTTGCGATCTCGGTGGTCCTGATCGTGATCCCGGGCCCCGACACGGCGATGGTCACGAAGAACGCCCTCGTCGGCGGCCGCCGCTCGGGCATGCTCGCGTCGGTCGGGGTCGCGATCGGGCTGACGATCTGGACGGTGGCTGCAGCGCTCGGGATCGCCGCGCTCCTGCGCGCGTCTTCCTTCGCCTTCGACGCGCTGAAGGTCGCCGGCGCCGTCTACCTGACCTGGATCGGAATCGGGATGCTCCGCTCGAAAGGGGTCGTGGCCGACGACTCTGCAGCGCGCCCGGCGAGCGGTTGGCGCGCGCTTCGACAGGGCCTCCTGAGCGACCTCGGAAACCCCAAGATCGCGGTGTTCTTCACGAGCCTGCTGCCGCAGTTCGTGCATGGCGAGGGGCAGGCGTTCGTGCCGCTGGCCTTCCTCGGCGGCGTGTTCGCGGTGCTGACGCTCTTCTGGCTCGCGGCCTACTCGCTCGCGGTCGGCCATGCGTCGGGATGGCTGCGTCGGCCGTCGGTGCGACGTGCGCTCGATCGCTTCACGGGCGTCGTGCTGATCG
Organism: uncultured Actinomycetota bacterium; assembly: GCA_963766565.1. Lineage (GTDB taxonomy): Bacteria > Actinomycetota > Thermoleophilia > Gaiellales > Gaiellaceae > PALSA-600. The sequence goes on along the minus strand of CAVYAQ010000002.1, from coordinate 675,273 downwards.
GCTTCGGCGTGCGCCTCGCACTCGAACGGCGCTAGCCGCCGGTCCGGTACCGTCTTCGACATGGCCGTAGATCGCAAGCCCTCGCGGTGGCTCGTGCTGGGGCTCGTAGCCCTCGCAGCGGTGGCGGCGATCGCCGCAGTCGCGCTCGCCAAGTCCGTGAATCCGGTCTCCGCCGCGGTTGCGAAGACCGAGAATGCCGGCGGCGCGCAGCTTGCGTTGACCGTCACGGCTGATGACGGATCGGGCCATTCGGCGACCGTGACGGCGAGCGGCGTCTTCGACGAGACGAGCGCCGACGTCACAGTCGACGCCTCGAGCGCCCTCGCAGCGGCGAACCTGCCCGACGCAGGCGGGAACATCGAGCTCCGCTACCTGCAGGAGAACGGCGACCCCGTGATCTACGCGAACGCTCCCGCACTCTCCGCGTTCATCCCGGGCGGCAAGAGCTGGGTACGGGTCGATCTCGAGCAGGCTGCGCAGAAGCTCGGCATCGACCTCTCAGGGCTCGCCGCCACCACCGCGCAGAGCCCGGCCTCGGCGCTCGACCTCCTGCGCGCCAACGGCTCCGTCGAGTCACTCGGCACCAAGACCGTCGACGGAGTCTCGACCACGCATTACCGCGCGACGATCGACCTGACGAAGGCCGCAGCCAATCTCGGCAGCTCCGGGCAGAAGGCGATGGATCAGTTCCTGGCACATGGCGGCACTTCCACGGTTCCGGTCGACGTCTGGATCGGCGACGACGGGTACGTCCACAAGCTCACGATCGACGAAAGTACCGGCCAAGGGCACGTGAGCGTGACGCTGGACCTCAGCAACTACGGCGCGCCGGTCGCCGTAACCGCACCGGCGGCGAGCGACACGCTCGATGCGACCGGGCTCGTTGGAATGATGGGCTCGCTCCCACACGGTAGCGCGACCTTCCCCATCACTCACTGAGCTCAAGCGTCGCGGAAACGCTCGAACCGCTCCGCGAGCTGCTCGCGATCGGGGGGCCACGCCGTACGGCCGGGGAGCGCGATCGACTCCCCGTGGAGGGCCTCCAGTAGCACCGCATCCGCCCAGTGAGGCAGCGGTGCACGGCGAGACAGATTAGGCTGCCGCGATGGCAGCCGCCAAATCAGGCGACAAGCCGGTGGGTGCGCGGGAGAAGGCGCTCGCCGGCGCCTCGCTCGTGCTCGTGACGCTCGCCGCGGCGCAGTTCCTGATGACGCTCGACACCTCGGTGATGAACGTCGCGATCGCGACCGTTGCGAAGGACGTCGGCACGACGGTCTCGGGCGTGCAGACCGCGATCACGCTGTACGCGCTCGTGATGGCGGCGCTGATGATCACCGGCGGGAAGATCGGCGGGCTGATCGGCCGCAAGCGCGCATTCGCGATCGGCTCCGTGATCTACGGCGCCGGCTCGCTGACAACGGCGCTCGCGGGGTCTCTCGGCGTCCTGATCTTCGGTTGGTCGCTGCTCGAGGGAATCGGCGCGGCGCTGATCCTGCCGGCAGTCGTCGCGCTCGTGGCCGCGAACTTCCCGGCCGAGGCGCGGCCGAAGGCCTACGGGCTCGTGATGGCCGCGGGCGCGGTCGCGGTCGCGGTCGGGCCGCTGATCGGCGGGCTCTTCACGACGTACTGGTCGTGGCGGTACGTGTTCGCAGGCGAGGTGCTGGTAGTGATCGTGATCCTCATCCTCAGCCGCGGAATCGCAGACGAGCCGCCCGGGAAGCGCCCGCAGCTCGACGTGGTCGGCGTCGTCCTCTCGGCCTCGGGGCTCGCCGTCGCCGTCTTCGGGGTACTGCGCTCGAGCACCTGGGGATGGATCACACCAAAGACGGGCGGCCCGTCGCTCTGGGGGTTGTCGCCGACGCTCTGGTGCATCCTCGGGGGCCTGTTCCTGCTCTACCTGTTCGGCCGCTGGGAGCGGCGGCGCGAGCGGCTCGGGCAGGAGCCCCTGGTGCGGCTCCGGATCCTGAGGACGCCGCAACTTCGGGCCGGGCTGGCGATGTTCTTCTTCCAGTACTTCGTCCAGTCCGGTGTCTTCTTCGTGGTGCCGCTCTTCCTCTCGGTCTCGCTCGGGCTTTCGGCGATCGACACCGGAATCAGGCTGCTGCCGCTCTCGATCACGCTGCTCCTCGCCGCCGCAGGGATTCCACGGTTCTTCCCGGACGTGAGCCCGCGGCGGGTCGTGCGGCTCGGTCTACTGGCGATGCTCGCGGGCGATGTCGTCCTGCTCGCAGGGGTCAACGCTGATGCCACCGCTGCCGTCGTGACCGCTCCACTCCTCCTGCTCGGGCTCGGGATCGGAGCGCTCGCCTCCCAACTCGGAAGCGTCACCGTCTCGTCGGTCCCGGACAGCATGAGCCCGGAGGTCGGCGGCATCCAGAACACGGCGACGAACATCGGCGCCTCGCTCGGGACGGCACTTGCCGGATCGGTGCTGATCGCGACCCTGACGACCGTGTTCCTCACGGGAATCGTCGGCAATCCGGACGTCCCGAGCCGCGTGAGCCAGCAGGCAAGCACGGAGCTCGCTTCGGGGATCCCGTTCGTCTCCGACGCAGACCTGAAGACGGCCCTCGACGATGCACATGTCAGCCGAAAGACAGCCGACGCGATCGTCGCCGAGAACAGCAGCGCACGGTTGCAAGCACTGAAGGCGGCGCTCGCGATCGTGGCCCTGGTGGCGCTCGTCGGGCTCTTCTTCTCGGGCGGGATTCCGGCGGAGCAGCCGAAGTCGGCGCCGTCAGAGGCCGAGTTCGAAGCGCAGCTCAGCTCCGCCTGACCCCGCCTGGACCGGGCTCGGGGCTCGAAGACGGCTCCGCGACGGACAGGCCGGTAGGCGACGTCGACGAGGGGGACGTTCTGGAGCGGCTTCGCCCCGAGCTCGGCCCGGCTACCGCGACGCTGCACCTCGCCGAGCTCGCCAAGCCTTCGATCGACGCAGGGAGCTAGGCGGTTCGCTTTGGACGCGAATGCGTGAGGCCGCCTTTCGGCGGCCCCACGCATACAGCACGCTCCTGACGACGAAGGCTCAGCCGCAACCGGTGGACGTCCCGCAGTCGCGGCAGGTGTAGCAGGTGCCGGCGCGGACCATCCGGCCGCCGCAGCGGGAGCATTCGATCGCGTCCTCGTGGGTGTTGAAGAGCGCGGTCTGGCCTGCGGACGGCGCCGGCTGGTCGAGCTCGGGGACTGCAGGAGCGCCGGCTGCGTAGGCGGCCGAGAGGCGCGCACGCACCTCCGGCGAGAGGATGCCGATCTCCTCCTGCTGATCGACGGTGAGGAACTTCTTGCCCATCCAGCGGAAGACGTAGTCGACGATCGACTTGGCGTTGCGGATGTCGGCGTCGTTTGTCGCGCCCGACGGCTCGAAGCGCATGTGGGCGAACTTCGAGACGTACACCTCGAGCGGCACGCCGTACTGGAGCCCGAGCGAGACGGAGATCATGAACGAGTTCATGAGGCCGGCCAGCGTGGTCCCTTCCTTGGCGATGTCGACGAAGATGTCACCCGGGGTGCCGTCGTCGAACACGCCGACGTGGATGTAGCCCTCGTACTCGCCGACACGGAATTTGCGGCCGACCTCCGTGCGATCGTCCGGCAGGCGCCTGCGGAACGGGGCGGCCATCGCCGGCGGCGCGAGAACTCCCGGCTTCTTGTCGCTCTTGCCCGAGAGGGGCTGGGCGACCTTGCAATTGTCCCGGTAGATCGCGATCGCCTTCACGCCGAGCTTCCAGGCATCGAGATAGACCTGCGCAACCTCGTCCACGCTGGTTGCCTCGGGCAGGTTCACGGTTTTCGAGATCGCCCCGGAGATGAACGGCTGGATCGCACCCATCATCCGGACGTGCCCGCTGTGATGAACGGCCCGCTCGCCGATCGCGCAGTCGAAGACCGGGTAGTGGTCGGTCTTGACGTAGGGCGCACCGACGATCGTGTTCCGCTCGTCGATGTAGGCGACGATCTCTGAAACCTCGTCCGGCGAGTAGCCGAGCTTCTCGAGCCCGAGCGGCACCGTCTTGTTCACGATCGTGATCTCGCCGCCGCCGACGAGCTTCTTCGACTTCACGAGCGAGAAGTCGGGCTCGACCCCGGTCGTGTCGCAATCCATCATGAAAGAAATAGTCCCGGTAGGAGCGAGAACTGTGGCCTGTGCGTTTCTGTAGCCGTTGACCTCGCCGAGGTCGAGCGCGTCGTCCCAGGCCTTGCGGGCGTGAGCGAGCAGGTCGGCCGGCACGGTCTCCGGCTCGGCGATGTTGCCGACCGAAGCACGATGCTTCGCGATCACGCCGATCATCGCGGCCGCGTTCGGGCGGTAGCCGGCGAACGACCCCATCCGGCCGGCGATCTCCGCGGACTTGCGATACGCGCGGCCGGTCATCAGGGCAGTGATCGCCGCGGCATAGGCACGGCCTTCGTCGGAGTCGTACGGAAGCCCGCGCGCCATCAGGAGCGCGCCCAGGTTCGCATAACCGAGCCCGAGCTGGCGATAGGCCTTCGCGTTGCGATCGATCTCCGGCGTCGGGTAAGAGGAGTAGCCGACGCAGATCTCCTGGGCCAGGAACACGACGTCGACGGCGTGCTCGATCGCCTCGACGTCGAGCTCCCCGTCTTCGCGGCGGAACTTCATCAGGTTCAGCGACGCGAGGTTGCAGGCGCTGTCGTCGATCGAGAGGTACTCCGAACAGGGATTAGATGCGTTGATCCGCCCGGAATTTGGCAGCGTGTGCCACGAGTTGATCGTCGTGTCGTACTGCAGGCCGGGATCGGCGCAGCGCCAGGCGGCGTCGGCGATCTGATGGAGAAGCTCACGAGCCGGCAGCGTCTCGACGACGGAGCCGTCGGTGCGGGCGGTGAGGTTCCAGTCGGCGTCGGCCGCCGCGGCTTCCATGAACGAGTCCGAGACGCGGACCGAGTTGTTCGCATTCTGGTACTGGATCGACGACCAGTCGGGCGAGTCGAGCGACATGTCGTAGCCGGCCGCCTCGAGGACGCGCGCCTTCTCCTCTTCCTTTGCCTTGCACCACACGAACTCGAGGATGTCCGGATGATCGACGTCGAGAACCACCATCTTTGCGGCTCTGCGCGTCTTGCCACCCGACTTGATCGTCCCGGCGGAGGCGTCAGCGCCGCGCATGAACGACACAGGTCCGGATGCGTAGCCGCCCTTCGAGAGCTGCTCCTTCGATGAGCGGAGCCGCGAGAGGTTGGCACCCGAGCCCGAGCCGCCGCGGAAGATCACGCCTTCGCGCCGGATCCAGTCGAGGATCGAGTCCATCGAGTCCTCGACCGAGAGGATGAAACACGCCGAGCACTGTGGCTTCTCCTCGAACCCGACGTTGAACCACACCGGGGAGTTGAAGGCGGCGAGCTGGTTGACGAGAATCGCCTTCAGCTCGTCCTCGAAGGTCTGCGCCTCGTCGTCGGCCGCGAAGTATCCGCCCTTGCGGCCCCACGTGCCGATCGTCGTGACGATGCGGCCGATCATCTGGCGGACGGAGTGCTCGCGCTCCGGTGAGGACATGCGGCCGCGGAAGTACTTCTGCGCGACGATGTTCGTCGCGGTCTGTGACCAAAACTTGGGGAACTCGACGCCTTTCTGGTCGAACGTGGGCTTGTCCTTGCCGGGGATGAAGGCGTCGCGGAGCTCCCACTCGATCTCGTCGAACGGGTCGCGGCCGGGGATCGTGAAGTACCGGCGGACGGCGAGGCTGGCGTCCTCTCGGGCGACCTTGTTCGTCAGCTCGTCAGACCGGATCTCTACACCTCCGGCCAGCACCGAAGCACCCGGCATCGAACCACCCTCGATCGAAACTTCGCTCGCACCTTCTGTTTCCACGGTCTCCCCGACTGCCGACGGTTTCTCTACGGACGCCATCTCTTCTTCCCCTTTAACGGTCGCCTACGGTCGCTATGCCCACTGACGGGCGAACGGAGGACCCTAGAGGCGGCGTCGGATGGACCCATTGTAGCGCTCGGCGGCCGTGAAAAGTCCTGGAAACACCGCAGTTTCCGGCTATTTTCGCGCCGGGACTACGCGGGCGGCGGCTCGTCGCGCGGATGCGAGCGCTGCCAGAACATCCCGGCGATCCCGCCGATGACGAGAATGATCGCGAGCGCACCGAGAATCAGCAGCGGAAGCGGGAACGACTCGGAATCACCGGGGGTGATCTTGGCCAGCGCAAGCGTGAAGCCCTTCTTCTTGGGCGTCGTCGGGGCCGAGACGATCACGACAGCCGTCGTGGTCGTCCCGTTCGTGGTCACCGTGGTCGTCGCGGTCGTCTCGCCCGCCGGGAGCGGCGTCGTGGACGCGCCGGGGGGCGCATGCTCCGGCGGCGCCGACTTGTTGTGGATCGCCGCCTGTTCGGCCCTGAGGATGTCGTCCTTGGCGCTTCCGTAGATCACGAGGTCGGCGGGAAGGTGCTTGATCGCCTGGCCGTAGCAGGGGATCGGATAGACGTTGTTGATCGCACCGTCGTACCAGTCGTTCAGCAGGCGCTTCCAGCACGGCACGCTGGCGCTTCCCGAGGCGTGTGCTGCGGTCGCGGGCAGCGGCACGAGGACGCCGACCACACCGACGATCACGGCGAGGCAGACGAGGTGCTTACGGGCTGGGCTCAAACGATTCAGGGCACGACAAGACGTCCGGGGGAATATTGACGAGTCTTCCGGACGCGCATATGCGCCCGGTTTCGACTGTGTAAGGCGATTGTTAGACCACGCGGGGCAGTCTGGACCGGATGCTAGCGTCGATCGTAATGCGGCTGGCTCGAGAACTCTGGTCGCCGCTCACCCTCGCACTGGCCCTCGTCGGCGCGACGATGTTTCTCGCCCGCGATCCGGGGATCTCATCGCTGCCGTGGATCGGCGTTGCCGCTCTGCTGCTCGCGGCGAGCCTGTTCGCGGTGAAGGGCGCGCCGGACGGGATGAGCGTGTTCATCCCGCTCGTGGGCCTCGCTCTCTGGTGCGCGATCTCGATCGCATGGTCGATCGAGCCGGACGCCACCTGGAGTTACGCGAACCGGACGTTCATCTACCTGACGCTCGCGCTCGTCGGCGCCCTGCTCGGCGCCGACCCGCGCCGCCTTCTCTACGGGTGCTCGATCCTGCTCGGCGCGGTATGCGTCTGGTCGCTGCTCGGCAAGGTGCTGCCGTGGCTGTACGAGGACTACGGCCGGATCGCGCGCCTGCGCGGGCCGATCGGATACTGGAACGCGCTCGCACTCCTCGGCGACATCGCGCTGCCGATCGGGCTCTGCCTCGCGACGCGGATGCGGACCGCCGGCACGCTGCTCGTGTTCGGCTGGATCGTCGTGATCGGGATGACCTACTCGCGCGGCGGCGTGCTCGTGGCAGTCGTCGTGGTCGTGCTCTGGATGGCGCTTTCGAATTCCTGGATGGACTCGCTCTCGACGCTCGTCGCCGCCGGCCTCCCTGCCGCCGGTGTGCTCGCCGTCGCGTTCTCCCTCCCGGGGCTGACCGACAACGGGCAGTCGCATGCCTCGCGGGTTCACGCGGGAATCGTCTTCGGCGTCGTCCTGGTGCTCGACGCCCTGATCGCAGCCGCACTCGCACGCTTCCCGCTGCCGCGCGTGACCGCCGGGCGCCGGGTCGCGCTGGCGCTCGCCGCGATCGCGATCGCCGCCGTCGTCGGGGTGAGCGCCGCCCACGCCCACTCGTGGTGGAGGTCGTTCACGAGCCCAGCGGGCGCGGAGCTCACGAACTCGCCGGGCCACCTCGTCTCGACGGGAGGGAACTTTCGCTGGTCGTGGTGGCAGCAGGCGTGGAAGGGCTTCGAGCGCTTCCCGCTCCAGGGAACAGGCGCCGGGAGCTTCGCGGTGACGAACCTGCGGTACCGGACGTCGAACCTCGACCAGACGATCGAGCCGCACGATCTTCCGCTGCAGTTCCTCAGCGAGACGGGGATCGTCGGCCTCGTTCTCTTCGTCGCCTCGATCGCCTGGCTGATCGTCCGGGGCCGGCGGCGGCCGGGGCCCCAGCTCGCACTCGCGCTCGCGTTGCCTGCGTTCTTCCTGCACGGGCTCCTCGACATCGACTGGGACTTCCTCTCGGTTGCGGGCCTTGTCTTCTTCATCGCGGGCGCGCTCGCCGTGCGGCCGGCGAAGAACCCGCGGCCGCGCGCATTTACCCTCGTCACAGCGAGCGGGCTCCTCCTCGCGCTTGCGTTCTCACTCTTCGCCGTCTGGCTCGGCGCGCGCTGGGACGACCAGGCCGCAGCCGCCGTCGGGGTCGACAACGTCCGCGCGGTGAAGCTGGCCCAGCGGTCCCGATCCGTGAATCCGGTCGCGGTCGATCCGCTGATCCAGGCCGCGATCGCGGAGACCGACCGGGGAGCCCAGATCAAGAGGGCCCATGCCAAGGGGTGGCTCGCCGCCTACCGCGCGGCGAACCGCCTCGCCTACGGCTTCTATGCCCGGGCAACGACTGTCCAGCCGGAGGACGCCGACGCCTGGTACCAGCTCGGGTCGTTCCAGATCCTGACCCGGAAGTGCCCGCGGGCTGCGCTACCGGACTTCAGCCACGCGACGGTGCTCGACGGCCAGAACACCGCCTACATCGCGGCCTACTCGCAGACGCTCGCGCTCGTGAATTCCGGCAAGCCCCGATGCTGAGGGTGCGTTAGCCGCCGACGATCACGGCGAGCTGGCCGCCGTCGAGCGAGCCGGCACGGATCCCGTCGAGCGGGCCCACGACCTTGATCCCGAGATCACGCGCGAGCCGTATCCCCTCGGCGCGGAAGCCGTGGCGGTACATCACGACGCTCGTCGCGTAGTTCTGGTGGCCGGCGTTCGCGGTGCCCGAGATCTTGTAGCCGAGGTTCTGCAGCCTGCGGGCGGCGGCTCCCGCCGCACCCGAGAGCCCGTTCCCGTTGAAGACCATGATCTTCACCTTGCCGCGCGGCCGGGCCTTCCCGACCGGCGCGTTCATCCGGTGGATCGCCCGCGCGAGCTGCTTCGGCGGCGGAGCCACGGCCGCGGAGGCCGACGCGTGCCGCTGGATCTCGTGAGAGAGCGGCTTTGCGACCAGGAAGAGCGCCACCACGAGCAGTGCCGCGAGCTCGAGCCCTGCGATCGCGCTGGCAACCACGGTTGCGCGCTTCCAGGGGCGGATCAGCTCGTGCGGCGTGAGAAGCGGTCCATCCACGGGACTCCCGGGTTCGCCGGTGCCCCGCGGACTCCTTCGCCGCGGCGGCGACTACTCGGTGGCCCAGGCGAAGGTGCGGGCGATGCCCTCGGCGAGCGGGATGCTCGCGCGGAATCCGAGCTCGTCGGCCGCGCGTGAGACGTCGAGCGCCGAACGGCGCAGGTCGCCGAGCCTTGCGGGCTCGAACACCGGCTCCGCCGCGACGCTGGCTGCCTCGGCACAGGCCGCGTAGAGCTCGAGCACGGAGGTCTCGACCCCGCTTCCCACGTTGAAGATCCCTCCGTCGTGCTCGGCGGCCGCAAGCAGCGCGGAGACGACGTCCCCGACGAAGACGAAGTCGCGAACCTGGAGCCCGTCGCCGAAGATCACGGCCTGTTCGCCCCGGGCGAGCCGATCGAGGAAGATCGAGACGACTCCGCCCTCGAGGCTCGCGGCCTGGCGGGGGCCGAACACGTTCCCGAGCCGGGCGACAACATGGTTCGAGCCGTGGATGCGGTTGAAGCCGCCGAGGTACTCCTCGGCGCAGAGCTTCGCGATCCCATACGGCGAGAGCGGCCGCCGGGGCGCATCCTCGGTCGCCGGCGCGCTACATTCGCCGTAGATCGCGCCGCCGGTCGAGGTGAAGACGATCCTCGTTCCCGCGGCGAGCGCCGCCTCGGCGACGCGCACGGTGCCGATCACGTTCAGGTCGGCGTCGCGGGCGGGATCCCTCACCGACGTCTGCACGTCGGTCTGCGCGGCCAGGTGGAAGGCGACGTCGATCCCGCTGAGGTCGATCCCGTCGCGAATGTCTCCGGCGACGAACCGCGCCGCCTCGTTGACGTTCTCGCGCCGGCCGAACGACAGGTCGTCGATCACGGTGACCTCGTCGCCGCGGGCAACGAGAACGTCGACGAGATTGGAGCCGATGAAGCCGGCGCCTCCGGTTACCGCAGCGTGCACACGCCGTATCGTAGGCGTTCGATGTTCATCAGCTTCGAGGGACAGGACGGATCGGGCAAGACGACCCAGGTCGGCCTGCTCGTGAACTGGCTCCGCAACAACGGTCACGAGGTCGTTTCGAGCCGCGAGCCGGGCGGAACGCCGATCGGCGAGGCAATCCGCGAGGTGGTCCTGCACGGGCTCGAGATGACGCCCTGGACCGAGGCCGCCCTGTTCGCCTCGGCCCGCGCGGAGCATGTCTCCGCCGTGATCCGGCCGTCGCTCGAGCGCGGCGCGTGGGTGGTTCTCGACCGCTACGTCGACTCGTCGCTCGTCTACCAGGGGATCGCGCGCGGGCTCGGGGTGCAGGAGGTGCTCGACCTGAACAACACCGTCACGGGAGGGCTGATGCCGGCGCGAACCTTCGTGCTCGCGCTGGACGCTGTCGCGGCGCGCGACCGGCAGAACGGGTACCTCGACCGGATCGAGCGCGAGGATGCCGACTTCCGGGCCGCCGTCGCCGACGCGTATCGCGAGCTCGCCGTCCTCTTTCCGGAACGCGTCGCCGTGCTCGACGGCTCGAGGAGCCCCGAGGAGATCGCCGAGGAGGTTCGTGAGCAGGTTCGAAGCCTCTAGCGAGCAGCACGAGGCGAAGCGCCTGCTCGAGGCCGCCCTGCTCGAGGGGCCGGCGCACGCCTACCTCTTCTACGGGCCGGCCGGTACCGGCAAGCGCAAGCTGGCGCAGACGTTCGCGCGCGAGCTCATCGGCACGACCCGGACGACGCATCCGGACGTCTACGAGCTCGAGGCGCTCGGCGAGATGATCCGGATCGACGCGATCCGCGAGCTGCGGAGGGACCTGCACATGCGCCCGTTCGAGGCTTCCAGGCGTGCCTACCTGATCTTCAACGCGCACCTGATGAACGAGGACGCGGCCGACGCGCTGCTGAAGGATCTGGAGGAGCCGCCGGAGTACGCGACGATCGTCCTCGTCGCCAACGACCTCGGGCCGATCCCCGAGACGATCCGCTCGCGCTGCCAGCTCGTCCCGTTCACCCGCCTGTCCGAGCGCGCGATCCTCGAAGTGGTCGATGCCCGCGCGCCGGAGCTCGACGAGGCGCACCGGCTCGCGCTCGCGCGCGTGGCCCGGGGCCGTCTCGACCGGCTCGACCGGCTACTCGACCCGCACGCCGCGCGCCGGCGCGGGCTGCTGCTCGCCCAGGCGCGTGCCGCCTACCGGGAGCCCGCGTTCGAGCCGGCCGACGCGGCGGAGGTACTGCTCGACGCGGCCCGCGAGCGCGGCGCCGAGGCGAAGGAGCTCGAGGAGGTGAAGGTTCAGGGACTCGAGCTGCCGGCCCGGGAGGCCGAGCAGCGCGTTCGCCGGGCGCAGCGCGGGGCCGAGCGCGAGGAGCTGCTTGCCGCTCTCGATGAGCTCGAGGCGTGGTATCGCGACCTCGTCGTCGTCGGCGTCGGCGCGGAGGCGGCCGCGGCGCATCTCGACATGCTCGCCGAGCTGCGAGCGGACGCGACCCGGGAGCGGGTCCTCGGAGCCGAGCGCGCGGCCGAGGCGGTACGGGCCACCTGGCGGCGGCTCGAGGAGTTCCAGCTCGCACCCCAGCTCGCGCTCGAGGCGCTCTTCGTGGAGGTCTCGCGCGAGCTCCGGAGCTGACCACAGGACCGCGGCAGGTAGCCTGGGCCGCCATGAGTCACGTGGCCTTCGTCGAGATCCCGGGCGGATCGCGCAACAAGTACGAGTGGGACGAGGAGCTCGGCGGGATCGCCCTCGACCGGCGCCTTTTCACTTCGATGAGCTACCCCTCCGACTACGGATTCATCGAGGGCACCCTCGCCGAGGACGGCGACCCGCTCGATGCGCTCATCCTCGTCAGCGATCCGACCTTCCCCGGCTGCCGGATCCGCGTGCATCCCGTCGGGATTTTCCACATGTCCGATGAGAAGGGCCCGGACGAGAAGATCATCTGCGTCCCGCTCGAGGACCCCACCTGGGGCCGCCTCTCCGACATCCACGACATACCGCCGGGCCTGCGCGACGAGATCGAGCATTTCTTCCAGGTCTACAAGGATCTCGACCACAAGGGCTCGGTCGTGACCCGCGGCTTCGGCAATCGCGCCGAGGCCGAGGAAGTCATCGCCGTCTGCCGCTCTGCCGCGGAAGCCGTCGAGACCCTCTGAAACAAAATCGTCGCAAGTTGCGATCTTCCCGTCGTCGCGGCCCTTGCCCAGGCCCTCGCGAGCGCGTAGCTTCCCTCTCGCACCGAGTACGGAGCGCGAGTAAGTCGAAGCCGCTTCTGAGGACCAGTACGCAGAAGGCCGCAAGGCCGGAGGGCGGAAGGTCAACGGAAGCGGGGGATGAAAGCGCGACCGGCTCGGTGAATCCTTTTAAGGATCGTGCGCGTGGCCGCCGGCATGTGCCCCCGGATCCGCACCACCCGTCGGCGATACTATGAGCCGCGCGCCGACGTAGCTCAGCTGGTAGAGCACTTCACTCGTAATGAAGGGGTCCGCGGTTCGAATCCGCGCGTCGGCTCCTCTGGAAACCCTGCTCAGGCGGGGTTTTCCTTTTCGGAGGAGACACTGATCGTTGGAGGAGGGCAACGACGTGGGCAACATCGGGCCCGATGAGCTCGGAACGGGACGCTCTCGAGCGCGCCCTGGCCGAGGTGGTGACCGGTCCCTTCGGTGACGAGTTTGCGCTCCTGCTTACCCGACTGTTCGAGGATCCTATGATTCGTCAGGCGATCGAGGATGACCCGGCCGCGCGCGGCCTCGAGGCCGACCAGGTGCCGACCGCTCGCTGGGCTGTCGTCGTCCTTGAGCACGTGTGCGGCAGCCCAAGGGCCTCGCCGCTCGCTCAGCGCGCCGAGCTCGCACGTATCCGAAGCGGCCGCTGTCCGCTGATCTAGCCGCTGCCTGCGGTGCAGGCGGAGCGCCCGTTGGGTCGGAGGCTGTAGAGCGAGACGCCGCCAATGTCTGCCGGCGTTGTCACCGGTGCGAGCAGTGTCGTCCAGTGTTGGCCGTGACCGTCTGCGAGGAGGATCATGGTCGCGCCCTGGTCGCGTGCGAGCTTGATGAGGGGTCGCCAGTCGGTTCCCGGCAGGTTCGTGTTCGCGAGCTGACTGAGGTACGCGGGGTCGGGCAGGCCCGTCGGGACTGTGCTGATGTAGGCGTCTGCCATCCGGAACTCGAACCCGCTTTCGGCCTGCCAGAGCATGGCGCCGGACCAGAGCGGGAACGGCAGCACGAGCACGGTCTCGTTCGGCGCGAGGCACGTTCGGTAGGTGCCGTAAGTGAAGAAGGCAGGACGCGCGGGATGCTCGTGCCAGTCTGAGTTCCAGAGGCTGGGCACGGTCGCGATCACGGCCAGCGCGGGCAGCGTCGCCCGTGCGAGCCTCGGCGTGTCGTGAGAGGCCGTCCAGCATGCCACCGCGACCGCGGCCCCGAGCACCACGAAGATTCCGTAGCGAACGGGCAGCACGTTGTTGAACACCGGCAGGTTCGCCACCGCAGCGAAGGGCAGCGGGAAGTACGACGTGCCGGCGACGTGCAGGCGCGTGCCAAGCTCGATCAGGAGTCCGAGCCCGAGCACGACGGCGAGAAAGCGGACGGCCGCGCTGCGGCGTCTGAGCCAGAGGTACCAGGCCACGATCGCCACGGTCGGGAGCCCGAGGTAGGCGCCGTTCTCGAAGTTGTTGCCGAGGAAGTGCGCAGTGATCGCGTTCGTCCAATGCCAGCTCAGCCAGGTGAGCGGCGTGGGTATCACGAGGTTTGCGAGATCGGCGGGATACTCGGCCGCTGGGGCGACTCCGCCCGACTGGAAGTGCAGCAGGAACGAGACGAGCAATGGTGAGGTGAGCAACCCCGCGATCACGTACGCTCCGGCCAGCGGCCGCAACAGCATCAGCAGACGTTGCCGTGACGCTGGAACGACCGCGAACGCGAGCGCGAGCGCGAGCGCGAGCGTCAGCGTCAGCGTGAACTCGATCTCCAGCGAGAACGTCAACTGGAGCGCGAGCGCGAGGCCGAGGAGGAGCGCGGTGCGGCGACTCGAGAGCGAGCCGTCGAGGAAGCGAAGCACGACGAGCGCCACGACCGGAATCAGGAAGACCGACGTCATCTGAAGGTGCCCCGGTAGTTGGCCGAGCACGAAGGCCGAGAAGCCGAACAGGTAGCCGCCGACGAGCGACGGCCAGAACGACCTGGTCAGGTACCGGCACAACAAGTACGCCGTCCACGCCGCCAGCGCCGGCAGGGCGATCGCGACGACGTTGTAGGCGAGCGCAGGTCCGCCGATCAGGGTGACCGGCGCGGCCAGGAACGCCAGCCCAGGGATCGACGGCGCCCAAGCGAGGTCGATGCCGACGGGCGCCCAGATCGCGCGTGTGTAGATCGGGTTCTCCCAGTGCAGCACCGCGTGTGGCCACCAGGCGAGCGACCACACCTGGTTTGTCGCATCGGTGCCGGTCGCGATCAGGTCGCGGCCCGGATGCGACGCGATCGGCACGCCGAAGTAGAGAAACGAGAGGCCGATGTAGACAGCGAGACCGACCCAGGCCTGGCTCGCCGACGAGGCCGCGCGCCTCGACCACGCTGCCACGGGGCTGTCCGCGGCCCGTGTGTCGCCGATCGACGTCGCCATCGAACCCTATTCTCGCAGTTATCATGTGACGGTTGAGTCGCCCGCGCATCGGCATCCTCGTCGTGGCGTACAACGCGGTGTCGACGCTCGGCGAGGTCCTCGACCGGATTCCCGGCCACTTCCTCGACTCCATCGACGTCGTGCTCGTCAGCGACGACCACTCGACCGACCGTACGTATGAGGCTGCGCTCGAGTACCACCGCCGCCACGATGCGTTTCCGCTCGCGGTTGTGCGGCAGCGGCGGAACTTGGGTTACGGGGGGAATCAGAAGTTCGGCTATCGCTGGCTGGCGACGCGCGGCTGCGACGTCGCGGTGCTTCTTCACGGCGACGGTCAGTACGCGCCCGAGGTGCTGCCAGACGTGGTCGCGCCGCTTGTCGACGGTCGCGCGGAGGTCGTGCTCGGCTCAAGGATGCTCGTTCCGGGGGGTGCGCGTGAGGGGGGGATGCCGCTGTACAAGTACGTGGGCAACAAGATCCTGACCCGTTTCCAGAACCGGGTCTCGGGGCTGCTGCTCTCGGAGTGGCACTCGGGGTATCGCGGCTTCCGTCTCGATGCGCTGGCGAGGGTCCCGTTCGAGGAGAACAGCGACGGGTTCGACTTCGACACCGAGATCCTGTTGCAGCTGTTCGATTCCGGTGCGCGGATCGTGGAGGTGCCGATCCCGACCTACTACGGCGACGAGATCTGCCGGGTGAACGGTCTGGCGTACGCAAGAGACGTCTGTCTCGACGTCGTGCGCTACCGCTTCGCACGGGCTGGGTTCGGGGCGTCGCACCTAGCTCGCTGGGCGAGCGCGTACGAGTGGAAGGACGCAACGGATGGGAGTCATCGGGTCGTGCTCGGGGCGGCGGACGAGCTTCGGCTCCGGCCCGGGCGGGTGCTCGACCTCGGTTGCGCCGGCGGGTTGCTCGGCGCCGAGCTGCGCGAGCGCGGCCATGTCGTCACGGGTGTGGACGGGAGCCCGCCGCCTGGGGCCGAGGAGAACCTCGACCGGCTCGTCGTGGCCGACCTCGATGCGGGGCTGCCGGACGACGTCGCCGGGGACGGCCCGTTCGACGTGGTGCTGGCCGTGGACGTGCTCGAGCACCTCCGCGATCCCGCGCGGCTCCTGCGTCAGCTGCACAAGGTGACCTCGGCGGAGACGGTGCTCGTCTCGAGCGTGCCGAATATCGCCCACTGGTACCCGCGGCTGCGGATCGGGTTCGGCCGGTTCGACTACGACCGGCGCGGCATCCTCGATGCGACGCATCTGCGTTTCTTCACCTGGCGGAGCTTTGCCGCGATGGCGGCGCGCGCCGGCTGGCGGGTCGAGCAGCGCCACCTGACGGGCCTTCCGCTCGAAGTTCTCGGCTTCGACGAAGAGACGTCCGGCCGCCCGGGGCTTCGCCGGGCGCTCGCGCGCGTCGACGGTGCCGGACGCGCGGCCTGGCCTTCCCTCTTCGCCTACCAGTACGTCGCCGTCATGCGCCCGGATCCGGCCTTCGTCTCGCTCCCCGAGCTCACGGCACGCGGACGCGCCGAGCGCATCGCCGGGTAACCGCCGAATGCCGTTGGAACGGCGATGCGCAACGCCTCCGGTGGCCGTTGGCGCCTGAGCTCGAGAGGAACCCCGGGTGTTGAACGTGCATCGGTGCGAGCTGCGGTGCTGACGCCCAATCGGGCAGCCGTGCTCGTGATCGTCGTGGTCGTCCTGACGGCGAACGCTCTAGTGCTGGTCGGGGGGTTCGACCCCAACCCGATGGGGACGCGGAGCGAGCTCGCGAGCAGCCTGACGGCTGGGGCGCTTCCGGGCGAGACGACGATCGATCCGAACGACGGCTTCATCTCGCAGGCGCTCGGGCACCGGGCAGCGCTCGACGTGCTGCACCTGCGGATGCCGTGGTGGGACTCCGAGGAGGGCACCGGCGCGCCGCTCGCGGCGGGGATGACCTCGGGGGCGCTCTACCCGCCGACGTTGTTGAACGCGTTCGCGAACGGACTGATCTACGAACGCGTGCTGCTCGAGCTCGTCGCCGGACTCTCGCTCTTCTTCCTGCTCCGGCGGCTCGCGCTCGCCCGCGCGGCCTGCATGGCGGCCGCGATCGCATTCGCGCTCGACGGCACGTTCGCCTGGCTCGCGATCACGCCGATCAATCCGATCCCGCTGTTGCCGGTACTGCTGCTCGGTCTCGAGGCGGCGTACACCCGCAGCGTCGCCCGCGCGCGCGGCGGCTGGTGGCTGATCGCCGTCGCGGGAGCACTGTCGCTCTACGCCGGCTTCCCCGAGGTCGCGTACATCGACGGGCTGCTGGCCGTCGGCTGGTTCGCGTGGCGCGCCGCCGGCCTGCGCGGAGGCGCGCGCCGGGCCTTCGCCGCCAAGGCGGCGGCCGGCACGGGCGCCGCCGTCCTCCTCAGCGCGCCGCTTCTCGTTCCGTTCGCGGAGTACCTCGGGCGCGGCGCCCTCGGGGGCCATGTGGACGGCGTCGTCGGCCGCGTCCACCTCGCGTCGCCGGCGCTCTCGCAGCTTTTGCTCCCGTACATCTACGGCCCGATCTTCGCGTTCGGCGACACGGGGCTGACGCTGACGACGATCTGGTTCGACGTCGGCGGCTTCCTCTCCGCATCGCTGCTCTTCTTCGGCCTGCTCGGGGTGCTCGGCCCGGGCCGCCGCGGGTTGAAGCTCGTCCTGCTCGGCTGGATCGTGGTTGCGCTCACGCGCGTGTACGGCGAGCCGCCGCTCCTCGGCGACGTGCTCGGGGTGCTCCCCGGGATGTCGCGAATGGCGTTCTTCCGCTACGCGTTTCCGTCCGTCGAGCTCGCGCTCGTCGTTCTCGCCGCGTTCGGGCTGGACGGGCTCGCGCGCGCGGCTCCGGCGAGGAGACGCGTCGCGGCCGCGGCCGGGGTCTCGCTCGCTCTCGTCCTTGCCGCCACCCTCGAGGCGCGCCCGCTCGCGCACCGTCTCGGCAGCGGCTTCTACGACCATCCGTACTTCTGGGGGTCGGTCGCCTGGGGGGTCGCGATCGTGCTGGCGGGAACGGCGGCCGCGCTCGCGAAACCGCGGCGCGTCCGCGTCGCGCTCGCCGCGCTGCTCGTCGCCGGCGACGCGTTCGTCCTCTTCGCGCTCCCGGAAACCGCCGCTCGCCGCGACGTCCGGCTCGACCTCGCGCCGGTTCGGTACCTGCAGCAGCATCTCGGCACCCAACGCTTCTTCACGCTCGGGCCGCTTCAGCCCAACTACGGCTCGTATTTCGGGATCTCCGAGCTGAACATCAATGAGCTGCCGGTGCCGCAGACCTTCGCCGACTACGTCCACCGGCGCATCGACAGGTTCGCCGAGCCGAGCGCCCTCGTCGGGAACCTCGGCGGTGGCCGGCCCGCCGGCGCCCCGCCTGCAGTCCATGAGCTCGTCCGGAACCTCGACGGCTACCGCGCCGCGGCGGTCGCGTACGTTCTCGCGCCGACCGACCAGTCGCTGCCGGGACCCGCCTTCACCCTCGTCCTCCGCAGCCCGACCACCCGCATCTACCGGCTCGCCGGCGCCGCACCCTACCTCGATGCCCCAGGCTGCACGGTCGACGCCCCGACCAGGACCACCGCCCGCGTCGACTGCCCCGCACCGACGCGCCTCGTTCGACGAGAGACCGACTATCCCGGTTGGACCGCACGCGTCGACGGCAACACCACCCCGATCCGACCGGTCGACGACCTCTTCCAGGCAATCACCGTTCCCGCCGGCGCCCACCATGTCACCTTCGCCTATACGCCGAGTCACATCAGGTGGGCATACGCGGCCTTCGCCGTCGGCGTCCTCTCCCTCTTTGTCCCACTCCTACTCACCACGCTTGTGGCGCCGGAAACCACGGCGCAGAGTTGACATGACTCGCTGGCTTGGACGAGTTGGTCAGCGTTCAACCCAAAGGCGATGTCGGTTCGAGGTGCGTGTGAAGCCGCGACCGGTAAGCCCTTCGTAAGAGCGCCTTCCATAACGAACGGTCCGCGTCTCCTCTTCGCACGGATTCCCTAGCTGTGCGCGGGTTTTTAGCACTGCGGTCCTGCGCTTCACCATCCTCTCGTTCGGTGGCGGCCCACCAACCCGGGGTGAAAGCGCGTCTGAGCCGGCACCCGACGCCATAAGGCACCGATTCTTCAAGGCGTCATTCGCGAGCACTGGCGCAGCCCAGAAAGTCAGTCGCCCTGAGGCATGGCCTCGACGTGAAATCCGACGCGGCAACCGTTTTGGAATCTTCGATCCGTCGATGAGCTGATAGACCCGTTGGGACACCAAACCGGAGGCCCATGACCACCGACGACAAGCAGGCGCTCGCTGAAACAAGCGCTTACGACCGGAACTTCTGGGAGGAGCGCTGGTCACAAGCCCTTCGTCAGCATGGCGATCGCCTCGCGCGGCGGCCCCCGAACGCCCAACTCGCCGCCGAGGCCGGCGACATGCATCCCGGACGCGCTCTCGACGCGGGTTGCGGCCACGGGTCCGAGACACTCTGGCTCGCTGGGCGCGGATGGCAGGTCACCGCGGTTGACTTCGCCGCGACGGCACTGGCATATGCACGGTCGACGGCCGAGGCGATGGGGCCGGAACATCGCCGAGCGCATCGACTGGGTCGAGGCCGATCTTGCGACCTGGGCGCCTCAGCGGGAGGAGTACGACCTCGTGGTCTGCCTGTATGTCCACGTGGCCGGGTCCGTCGAGGAGATAGTGCAGCGAATGGCGGCAGGGGTCGCTCACGGTGGCACACTGTTCCTGGTTGGCCATCGCCCGATCGACCCGGCCACCGGAGCGGCGACGGCCGCGGTCGGGCAGGCGCAGGTCTCTGTCGAGGCCGCGCTCGCCGTCCTCGATCCGAATCGGTGGGAGCTGGTCGTCGCCGACGACCGTCCGCGGCCGATCGCGGGTACCGGCGTCGATGCCGTGATCCGAGCACGGCGCCGCTCTTGACGCCCGAGAAAGCACCGAACGCAACGTGCGCTTAGGCGTCTGTGAGAGACGCTGGCGCAGACGAGGGTTCTTCTCCTGGGTCGGCGCAGCGTGGGGCTTTATCGCTGTCTTCGCCAGACAGCAGCGAGGTTGAGCCCCTCAGGAAGAAGGCGGCTGGGACAACGGGCGACTGACGATCGCGTGGTCTGCAGAGAGGCCGCCGTGAGGCGAGACCGGTGCGATGTCCACTCGACCTTGACGCCGTCGCGGAGGCCGCGCATGAACGCGGCGAATCCGCCGTCGCTGGCGTAGATCATGAGCCAGCGTGCCGTCGGCCGCCGGTTGTCCGGTATGAGGGTGCGACGCTGGGTGGTGCTGCGACGAAGCCGTCGGCCCCGATCGTGATCGTCTCCTGCTCGGCCCCGACGTCGAGGGTGAGCTCGCCTTCGAGCACGTAGAAGGCCTCGGTGTGCTGTTGTAGGTGTGGGTCGGTCACGCGTTCCCCCGCTGCGCGGCTGGCATAGGTGAGGCTTGAGGTTCTCGTCTGGGACGAGGAGGCTGATCTCGCGGCTATCGCGGCGGAGGCTCGGTTCCCGCGGTCCGAGCGCGGGCGGAGTGTTTCCACTGGACGGCGTCTGGGTGCGCCGAGACCTGAGCCGGCGACGGCGGCGCCGACTACCCTTCGCCGATGGCGCGGGAGGGCATGAGCGGCTGGGAGACATCGGAGCGCGTGCGGGAGTCCGGCGGCTTCGAGTCGCGCCAGCGAGTACTCGTGGAGGAGCCCGTGGTCGAGGCCTCGGAGGCCGGCGCACGCACGCTTGGTGTCACCTATTGGCAGGCGGTCGATCGCGTTACCCGTGGTGGCGTCCGCGCGGGCTGGACGGGTGGTGGAGGGAGGCTGAAGTTGCTTGGCGGCGCGTCGCTGCTTTCATTCGGGCCGCCGGAGCTCTTGTTCGACGGCGGGCTCGTCAGCTGCCGGCACGCGATCCGGGGTGGTCTGCTTGCGCTCCGAACTGGCGGCTTCGTCACCCTCGCGCAGCGGCCCGAGGGCGATCGGCAGGAGCTGAGCGTCACGGTTGAGGGGTACCTGCCGCGGCTCGCCGCCCGCGTGGGCGCGCCGCCGTGGAGCGGGATGATCTATGCGAAGGTGCAGAGCCCCTTGCATGTCGCGGTCAGCCGACGCTACTTCGAGCTGCTGCTGCGGGGCCGCGGCTTGTGAACGTCACTGTGTTCGGCGCAACCGGTGTCGTGGGGCGGGCGCTCGTGCCGCTGCTGGCCGAGCACGAGCTGACCGTGGTCTCGCGCAACCAGGGCGGCGTGCCGGGCGCCCGCTGGCTGGTCGCAGACGCGGCGAGCGGCGAGGGTGTCGCGGCGGCCCTGGAGCGCGCGGACGTCGTCTATTACCTCGTCCACTCGCTTGGCGCGCGCGACTTCGAGGAGCAGGATCGCGCGGCGGCGGAGATGGTCGCGAGCGAGGCGGCGAACGCAGGGGTGCGTCAGATCGTTTACCTCGGCGGGCTCGGCGCCGAGGACCCCGACGCGTCGCCGCATCTGCGTAGCCGCCGCGAGACCGGGGAGCGGCTCGCCTCAGCGGGGGCCCCGGTGACGACCCTGCGCGCGGCGATGATCGTCGGCAAGGGCAGCGCCGCATTCGAAACGATCCTCGGACTGGTCAAGCGGCTGCCGGTGATGGTGACGCCCAGTTGGGTCTCGACGCCGACGCAGCCGATCGCGCTCGAGGACGTCGCCCGCTATCTGGCTGGTGTCTGCGGAAACGAGGCCGCTTATGGCGAGGGCTACGACACCGGCGGCCCGGAGGTGATGACCTACCGGCAGATGATCGAGCGGATCGCTGCCCTGCTCGGCCGGAAGCCGGCAATCGTCGAGGTCCCGGTGCTGACGCCGTACCTCTCCTCGCTCTGGCTCAACCTCGTCACACCGGTGAACGCGTCGGTCGCGCGGCCGCTCGTGGAAGGACTGCGCAATCCGACGATCGCGCGTGAGGAGCGGATCCGGAGGCTGCTGCCGTTCGAGCTCACGCCGTTCGACGAGGCGGCGCGGCGGGCGCTCGCCTGAGCGCGGGCACCGCACCGACTGTCGACTATCGATCGCACCGCTGGACGGCGGGCTGGAGTGGCCGCGGCCCTCAAGCAGCGGGCGGTGGCGTCTGGGCGAGGGCGGTGACGGCGTCGGCGGCAGCGATTGGGTCGTCGCCGAGGAAGGTCGCGCCGATCTCGGCCGCGGCGTCCTCGTCCGCGCCGGAGCCGCCGAGCCCGACGCGGTAGCGGTCGGCGAGCTCGGCCAGCGCGTCGGCGCTCCGGGCGATCCGGTCGGCGTCGACGCTCGTCACGACGACGAGCGTGGGCGCGAGCGATTCGGCGGCCGCGTCGAGCGTGTCGAGCGGAGTGTCGGGGCCGAGGTAGGCGACGCGCCAGCCGCGGGCGCGTAGTGCGAGCCCGAACGCAATCAGGCCGAGGTCGTGCTGCTCGCCTGGCAGGCAGGCGAGCAGTGCGAGCGGGCCGAGGCCGCGTCCCCAGCCGCGAGCGAGGCCGAGCAGGCGCCCGCGGAGGACGGCCGAGGCGAAGTGCTCCTGCGCAACCGACGCTTCGCCGCGCTCCCAGCGCTCCCCGAGATCGCGCAGGTATGGGAGGACGACGGCGGTCAGCAGCGCCTCGAGCGTGGTCGCCGCCAGCAGCTCGTCAAGCACGGCCTGGGCACGCGGCTCATCGAAGCCGTCGAGCGCCGCGGCCAGCTCGCGTATCGCCGTCGCGGCCGGAGCTGCGGGCCGCGTGGCGGCCTCGTGGTGCTCGGGCCTGGATACGATCGAGGCGGCCTCGGCCGCCGCCAGCCCGCTGGCGAGGTGTTCGCGCATCAGACGCACCCGCTCGAGGTCGTCGAGGGAATACAGCCGCAGCCCCCCGGACGATCGCGTCGGCCTGAGGAGGCCGTAGCGACGCTCCCAGACGCGTAGCAGCTCCGGGCTCACGCCCGAGCGTTTGCTCAGCTCGCCGATGCGAAGCATGGACACCACCGAACTATACAAGACCTGGACAACTACTTGACAGGGCCTGGAGGCACCGGTACCGTCACGAACATCACTTGGACAATATCTATACAGGAGATGAACATCAATGAGGAAGCTCGACCTGATCGCCCTCGTACTGCTGATCGTCGGCGGGCTCAACTGGGGCCTCGTCGCACTGGCCAAGTTCGACCTCGTCGCGAAGATCTTCGGTCTCGACTTCGGCGAAACCAACGCCGCCAGCCGGATCGTCTACGGCCTCGTCGGCCTCGCCGCGGTCTACGAGAGCGTCGTCCTGATCATCCGGGGGCGCGCGCTGGGACGCACCCACGGAAGCCACGTCCCCGCCGCCCACTGACCGCCAACCACACGAAAGGCTCCAGATGAACAGCATCCGCATCGCTCTCGTTCCATTCCTCCTCGCAGCCATTGCCGCCATGGCGGTCGCTTCCCCGTCGTCCGCGTCACCGAGAACGGAGTCCAACATCGTCGGCACCGCGGTCGCCGCGGGCGACCTCACCACCCTGACCAAACTGCTCAAGTCGGCCGGTCTCGCCACCATGCTCCGCCAAAAAGGTCCCTACACCGTGTTCGCCCCGACCGACGCAGCATTCGCGAAAGTCCCCAAGGCAACGCTGAACGCGCTGATGATGGACAGAGCCAAACTGAAGGCCGTTCTCCTCTACCACGTCGTCGCCGGCAAGCTCACCGCGAAGGACGTGGCCGAGCTGAACACGGCGAAGACCGCGAACGGAAAGACCGTCACCATCCGCGTCACCGGCGGAAACGTCTACGTCAACGACGCCAAGGTGATCAAAACCGACGTGATGGCCACAAACGGCATCATCCACGTCGTCAACCGCGTCCTCATCCCCCCCGCCTGACCTAGAACACCTCGCTCCCGCCGCGGACCATGCACCGCGGCGGGAGGAGGAGACGCCGGTCCCGAGTCGCGCCCACGCAACAGAACCCGGCGCTGAGCCTGCCCGACCTTCCGGCCAAATCGTTGACGGACTCGAGGTACGTGGGCCAGGTCATCGAACCGCCGCAGCGCGGTGTCGTGCTTCGCGCCGCTACAGCTTGATCGACCCCCGTGTTCGGGTGAGCCTTGTCGCTTGGTCTCGCACGCAGCGTGAGCGCCACCTTGTCGCCGCCGCAACAGACCACGCGACCGCTTTGTGGACCAAGGCGCTTCATCGAGAACGCGCATCAGCAGCGAACATACGTTCGTGTAGGCTGGGTCGGTGCCACTTGCGATCGATTCGCTTGACCGGCTCGTTGAGCTCGCCGATGCGGCCGGCGGGCGGGTCAGCGCCAGCGAGGCGGTGAGGGAGGTATTTGCCCAGCTCGAGCGGATCGACCGGCTAAAGCGGCTCGAGGGACGCGCCGTGGCCCGTCCCTGGTCCCCAAGCGGTCAGAGAGATTCACCGCCTGCGGCGGGTGCGTGTGGAGGGCGAGGCGCGCGCCCACCGAGCGGTCTCCCGCGGTCGCAGCGGACGACCGCGACGGGCTCCTCGTCGCCGCGTCATTCCTGCGGCGCCCGCCGTCCGAGCTCGCGATCATCCCGCTACGGGCTCCGTGAACTCCGTCCCGGTAGCTGCCGCGACCGACGGCGGCCCCGCACGGCATGGGAATCCGGCGGCGGGGCGCCTCGCGCCTGGGGAGCAACCGTTTCATAACCGACACCGACGCGGGCGGCACGCAGGCAGGGCATATGACCCACTCTTGGGCGGGGGTGCCGGTGCGGGCCGGAGGAGAAGCGATGAGCGCCGGTCAGGCGACGATCCTGCACGCTGACGCGGACTCGTTCTTCGCCTCCGTCGAGCAGCGTGATGACCCGCGGCTGCTCGGGAAGCCGGTGATTGTCGGTGCCGGCGTCGTGCTCGCGGCCAGTTACGAGGCCAAGGCATTCGGCATCCGCACCGCGATGGGTGGGCGGCAGGCGAGGCGCCTGTGCCCGCATGCGATCGTCGTACCGCCGCGTATGTCCGCCTACACCGAGGCGAGTCGCGTCCTCTACGCCGTGTTCGAGGACGCGACACCGCTCGTCGAGGGGCTGTCGATCGACGAGGCGTTCCTCGATGTGCGAGGGATGGAGCGAATCGCCGGCTCACCGGTCGAGATCGCCGCGCGACTGAAAATCGACGTGCGTGAACGGGTCGGCATCCCGGTCACGGTCGGAGTCGCGCGGACGAAGTTCCTGGCCAAGGTCGCGAGCGCGGTGGGCAAGCCCGACGGGCTGCTCGTCGTGCCGCCCAACGGTGAGGTCGAGTTCTTGCACCCGCTCCCGGTCGAGGCGATCTGGGGTGTGGGACGCACGACCGGTGCGAAGCTCCGCGACCGCGGCATCCGTACGGTCGCCGATCTCGCCCGCGTGCCCGAGCCGGCACTCGAGGCCATGCTCGGGCGCGCCGCCGGACGGCAACTCCATGCGCTCGCGAACTTCCGCGACCCGAGGCCGGTCAGCCGGCGGCCACGGCGACGGTCGATCGGGTCGCAACACGCCGGCAATCGGGCGCACGCGTCGCCGGCGGAGACCGACGCCGACCTCGTCGCGATCGTCGACCGGGTCATGCGGCGTGTCCGGAAGGCCCACCGCGTCGGCCGGACGGTCGTTCTCCGCCTCCGCTTCGCCGACTTCTCGCGCGCGACGCGGTCACGGACACTCCAGCACCCGACCGCGCGCACCTCGATCGTGCTCGCCAGTGCGCGCGAGCTGTTCGCCGATGCCCAACCGCTGATCCGAGAACGCGGCCTGACGCTGATCGGCATCTCGGTCGCGAACCTCTCCGACGAGCTGCCGACCCAGCTCGAGCTACCGTTCGGCGCGGACGTCGCCACCCTGCTCGACGCCACGCTCGACGAAATCCGCGACCGCTTCGGAGGGCGCTCGGTTATGCGGGCTGTGCTGCTCGGACGGAACCGCGACCTCGAGATGCCGATGCTTCCAGACTGAAGTTCGTTGCCAACCAGACAGCATACGACGCGGCGCGCGCGCGTCGCAATCCCAGCAGCTCACCATGGCTTGGCCCACGAACGCCCTGAGGGAGGCTGCGACGAGCACGAGGTCGTCGATGGACTCGAATGAGAACTTCATCCGTCGCGGCGACTGCGTAACGTTCGTCATTCCGGGCTCCCCGGCGAGCTGGGGTATCGACAACCCCGGCCTCGCCGGAGCCGCACGTGTGTAGGCAACAGAGCTAGGCAGGCCGAAATACCCCCAACGGGGATTCTGGCTGATAACTCTGTTTGGGCCGCTCGAGGTCGCACCAGGGTCGCATGCCGCCGCAAAGCGTGGTCACCAACGGTCAGACGGGACACGCGAATTTGGCTTGATGCAACGGAATCTGAGCACAGGACTCGAACCGCGGCGTCCCTCGTAATGAAGGGGTCCGCGGTTCGAATCCGCGCGTCGGCTTCGCAATTTGCAGGTATTTATGCCATTTTTGATGCCCGATTCGGCAACGCACCCGAACACGGCCCGAACCAGCGGCAGTACTCCTCGGCGAAGGGCGCACGCTTGCCGACGCACTCCAGACGCTGGAGCGCGAGACCGCGGCGCGTCCGATGGCCATCAACCCCGCCACCGCCTCGCTCTACATCGCCAACCCGCTACCGTGCCGCGGGCTCGCCACGCTCTTTGCCACTCACCCGCCGAGCGCCGAACGAATCCGCCGACTGCGCGGCTACGACCTGTCGATCCTTGCGCCGGCCCAAGCCGCCTGACCACGGCAACACGAGCGTCGGCGTCGAAGGCTGCCGGCCGATCGAACAGTTCCATCCGGCACACGAAGCGGCAAGCTACAATTGCAACTAACTCGGGACGGCCGGCCCGGTTGCTTCCGGAAAGGAGGTGGGCATGCATCAGCTTTCCGAGATCCTCGACGAGAAGGGGCACGATGTGCTCCGGATCGAGGGAGACGCCTCGGTGTTTCAGGCAGTAGAACGGATGGTCGATGCAAATGTTGGTTCTTTGCTTGTGACAGACGGCGGCAACATCACAGGGATCGTGACCGAGCGGGACTACCTCCGGCGCGTGACTCTCGAAGGACGCCCAGATCGAGACACCACTGTCCGCGAGATCATCTCCTCACCGCTGATCGTCGCTACCCCACAAACAACTGTCGATGAATGCATGGCGATGATGACCGAACGCCGCATCCGCCATATCCCTGTCGTCGAAGACGGCGATCTGGTCGGGATGATTTCAATCGGCGACCTCGTCAAGTTCGCCTCGCGGCAGCAGAGCTACGAAATCAAGTACCTGACCGACTACATCACTGCACACTAGGCACAAGTGAGCGTCGCGACTACGATCCGCAGCGCTCACTTGTGGCACGCGCAGCGACACGTGCGATGGCATCAGGCGCCGGTGACGGTCTCAAGCGCGACCAGCACCGGACAGCAGACCTTTTACGCCGCCGAGCGGGATCGCAGGTAGACCCGGATCCGGAACCACATCCGGATGGATCAGGTGAGCGAGCTGCCGAGCACCATCGGCCAACCGTAAGCCGGCCGCGAGTAGTAGGCATCGGATGCGAGTTTCCGCGTAACCTAGGTTCTTCATCACCATCCGGAGCCGGTCGTGGTGAGGCGAGTTGCGGGCACCACCCGATCCTTCAACCAGGCTCGCGGGTCAGAAGCTTATGCCGGTGCACTGCCCCTCGACGTTGCCGCCGGCCCGGTTGCCGCTCCCGGAGACGCCGCCGTTCCCCTGACATAGTAGGTTCCCGTTGGCCGTGTTCCCGGAGACGGTGTTCGTCGTCGAGGTGTTGTTCTGGAACTGCAGATTGCCTCCGACCGTGTTCCCTGAGACAGTCATGGCGGCGGCGTTCCTTTGAACCTGCAGGTTGCCGGAGATCGTGTTCGCGGCGCAGCCGGCCCCGTCGCCGATCGTCCAGGGCGCGCTCGCCGGGCTTCCTTGCACCTGCAAGTTGCCCTTCACGGTCGTGCCGCAGATCAGGTTGATGCCGGGACTCGACGGGTCGGTGGTGCCAGTGGTGCCGTTCGCCTGCAGGTTCCCGTCGATCTCCGCGCCCTCAATCCGGACGCCGGTCGAGCCGTTCAGCTTCAGGTTGCCCGTCACATGCACGTTATTGGTCAAGTCACACCAGGCCCCCGCGGGGACGGTCAGGTTCCCTTGCACGAGCCCCGTCAGCCCCTCGTTCACGCAGGAGACGTTGCCCGGCGGCCGCAGCGTGAAGGCGAAGAGGCTGGTGCAGCCGCTCCCCTCGACGCCGGACTTCGAGTAACCGCAGCCCCAGTAGACCGAGTCGCCCACGATCGAGGGCGCAGCGTTCACCGCGGCCCCGGCGCTGAAGCGCCAGAGGATCTTGCCCGTCGCTGCGTCGAGTCCGTACATCTCGTTCCCGCTCTTCGCCATTGACGCGACGTAGACGACGCCGTTCGCGACGCTGACCGGCCCGAGGTCCCAGACGCCCACGTTGGCGAAGCCAGGGACGGACTCGGTCTGCGGGTCTGCGGTCTGCCAGACGATCTCGCCCGTCGTCGGATCGAGAGCCGCCCAGGAGCCCCCGGTCGTGGCGCTGTTCGTGAGCTGCCCGTTCTCAGTTACGTCGTACTGGTAGTGGTGCTGGTCGGTGAGCGAGACGTAGATCAGGTTGCCGTCGGACGCGGAGCCCCATTCGAAACCGCCCTGGTCGCCGCCGGGCCCGACCAGGGTGTTCCAGAGGAATTGCCCGTTCTTCGCGTCGAGCGCTACATAGGTGCCGCTCTTCTCACCGACGCCGACGACCGTACGGCCGTTTAGCTGGAAGACGTTCGGGCTAGAGCCGCCGAGATCCCAGACGTCGCTGAAGCCGCTGCCATCCCCTTCGGCCGCGGCCAGTGGGGTGTCGTTCGCGGGGAAGCACCACGTGACCGCCGTCGGCTGTCCGTCGCACACGCGGTGCCACGGGGCGTCGCCGACGACACGGTAGGACCAGACGATCGCGCCCGTGTTGATGTTGAAGGCGACGATCGAGTCCCAGTCAGCGCCGGGCTGCTCACAGGCCTCGCTGAAGAAGCCGTTCGGCGCTTCCTTGTTGCAGGTCGTCACTGAGGCGGGCTCGGTGTAGGCCTGCCCGAACGTGGCGAACACGAGCCCGTCGACCGCGTCGACCGCCGGCGCCGAGAACATCGTGGCGCCGGCGTAGCCGCCCGGCTTGCCGCCGTTGTCTGGCAACGAGTAGCTCGTCCAGTTGACTTGGCCGGTCAGCGCGTTCACCGAGGCCAGGTCGGTGCGGAAGGTCGCGTTCGGGCCGGAGGCCCCGTTCGCCGAGACGCCGGTGAAGACCGTATCGCCGTAGAGCACCGGCGACCCGGTCATGGTCGCGTGCGGATCCGGGTTGATCGTCGCCTCCCAGAGCTTCTCGCCCGTCGACGTGTCGATGCCCAGCAGGTTGCCGCCCTTGTTCGTGCCGACGATCAACACGTTGCCGTCTACCGACGGGCTCTGCCGCGCGTAGTCTCCCGCCATCCCGGTGATCGCGGGAATGCTGTCCGACCAGATCGTCGCACCCGTCGCAGCGTTGAGCGCCCAGAGCGTACCGCCGAAGTCGCCGAAGTAGACGACGCCGTTCGAGACCGCGGGCGTGCCCGAAACGTCGCCCGTCGTCGTCGCGATCCACTTCGGCACAAGCGCGTCGACGTTGCCCGTCTTGATCGTCTGCTCGTTCGGCTGCGAGCGCGTGTCGGACGGATCGTGGCCGATCGTAATCCAGTCGGTGTTGTCGAGCCCAGGTCCGCTCAAGCCACCCGAGGCGGCCAGCGCCTGAATGCCCACCGCAAGCGCCAGCAGCGCGACCGCGGGGAACACAATCCGCCGCCGGACTAGAGCACGTCGCGACCTCCGCAGGCCGAAATCATTCTCACCACCCATCAGGCCCACCTCCCGTTTGACGCCGACCCTGGCCGGCGAAACACCGGGCCGCACCCCAATGCTCTCACTTCAAGAGGGCATCTGTCAATTGCTAGAGCAGGAACCAGCACACCCGCAGCCAGGCACGCCGCAGATAGCCACGACCAACGCATCGTCGGCGGGTGCAGGTGTGGTGCCGTGCCGAGTGTTCCGGAGTTCTCTGGTGGATGGTGCGTGGTCCGTCGGGAGTCAGCGAACGTGGGGCCGGCAGGCCAGCGTCGCGTCGGGACCCGGCAGCAGACGTCGAAGCCCGTCAAGAATCAAGCCTGCACACTCACCGTCACGCTCGAGGACAAGCACGGCAGTCCGAGTCGCATCTCATCGCGCTCATCCACGTCTCGACTGACGGGCCGCCGTGGAAGTGAGGCGCGCGCCCCGAGACAGCCTCACTCGCTACGGCGAGATCCCGCCAACGCCACGAGCACGTTGCCCCAGCCGCCTTTTCAGCGCGAGCTAAAGATCTGGCTCATGCGTTCCTCGACCTCGATGCGCTGCTTGAGCTCGGGCCGCACAGGACTCGTGCTGCCAGGAGTCTCCGCGGGTCTACGCGCTTGTCATCCCTGGTCTTCGGCCGCTACCGATTCGGAGCGGAATCCGTGTATTCATACGACCTCCGGCGACCTAGGTTCGGCACCGCCTCTCCAGGAGGCGCGTTCAGACGTCGCGCTGCACCAGGAAGTCCACGCACGAACGCAACCAGTCGAGGTCCGGGCTCGGCGGGACACCCGCGAACGCCGAGGCGTCGAACTCTCGCGCAGCGGCCGCGGCGAACAGAGCCGCGGACTCGCGCGCCCAGTCGATGCTGCCGGCGCGCTCGAGGATGCCGTGAAGCCGCATCACCTCGCGCGGCAGCCGCCGCTCGCGAGGTCGCGACAGGAAGTTGCTCATCCAGGTCCGGTCCGCGCGATCGACGTGGGCGAGTGCGTGCGTCATCGCGATCGTCCGCTTCCCCTCCCAGAGGTCGCCGTCGATCTCCTTGCCGTAGCGCGAGGCGCTCCCCCGCAGGTTGAGGACGTCGTCGGTGATCTGGAACGCGAGGCCGAGCAGATACCCGAACTGGTCGAAGCGATCGAGGTGCCGATCCTCTGCGTCCGCGACGATCGCGCCGATTCGCACAGGATGGATGAAGCTGTACCAGGCGGTCTTCTTCAGCACCAGCAACAGGTAGTCGTCAGTCCCGACGGTCAGGTCGTTCTCGCGCACCCAGCCGAGCTCCATGGCCTGCCCTTCCAGGCACTCGACCACCATGTGGTCTACCTCGTCGAGGATCCGGATGGCGGCAACCGGGCCGAGCCGCTCCGCGTTCCCGCGGAACAAGCGCATGGCGAGCGCGTTCATCGCATCACCGGTGTTGACCGCAATCGGCACGCCAACCCTGCGGTGCATCGTCGCGGCACCGCGGCGAGAGTCGCTTCCATCTTCGACGTCGTCGTGCACGAGGAAGGCGTTGTGCAGCATCTCGATGCCGGCCGCGGCCGGGTATGCGTCCTCGGTGCGGCCCCCTAGGGCGCGAGCGGTTGCGATGCAGAGGGCCGGTCTCAAACCCTTGCCTGAGCGGGCGATGAAGTCCTTCACCAGCCCGTAGAGGTGTTTCTGCGGCTCATCCGTGGGCACGCACGAGAAGAGCGTTTCGGCCATGAGCTCCCGGTACCAGTCCAGGCGCTCCGCGAACCCGGTCGGCCCTTCGAGATCGCCGGGCCCGGGTGCCGTATTCACGGGTCGGCGCACGGCCGGCTCGGCGCTTCCCAAGCTCCCTCCTGCCCGCGCTCCCGCCTCGACCCGGTCGGACAGCCTGTCGCGCTCCCAGTCCAGGCGCTCGCCGAGCCCCGCTGGCTCGATGACATCCCCGCTCCCCGGCACGACGTCGGCGAAGTCGTGTAGCACGTCCTGGTGCGTGGGCACGTAGGCCGAGCCAACCTTCACCCTCGGGTCGACGGTGCGCACCTCGCCGATGTCCTCGAGCGCGCCGTCCGTCAGCTCGAGCAGGTCGGCGACGGGAGTCGCGAAAGGCTCGACCAGCTCGAGCAGCGGACGGACTTGCTCGAGGAACGGTGACGCTCCCCGGATCGCGTGCGCTGCGACCTGCAGCAGGGAGTCGTCCCAGGGAAGGCCACGTTCGTAGCGCGCGGCGTCATGGAGCCGCCAGGGCGCCAGCACCTCGGGCTCGTGCAGCGGCCAAACCTCGCAGCGAGAGCCGTCGTAGCCGACCGCGTCGAGCAGCCCGTTCACTGCACGCCGGGCGGCCTCGTTCGCGCCCTCCATCGTCGCGAGATCCGTGTAAGTGCGCACATAGTCCGACGCGAGGAACAGGTTGGGGATCGCCGTGGCCGCATCGGGTCGCAGCGGCCAGGTTCCGACAAGGTTCACGAGCAGGGGCTCGGCGTTCGTGAGGTAGCCGGGAAGAGCCGGATCGATGTCGATGTCGGGATCGAGGAACCACGAGTGCAAGTCCTCGTCGCGCAGCAGCTCCTCGTCGACGTTGATCGAGCGCTTGAGCTGGCTCCAGGTCTCGTGCGCAACCTCCCTGCGCGAGCACTGCATTGCCGTTCGGCCGTCGGAACCGGGGGCCGCCCAGTCCGAGATGTCGACCGAGAGGATGCCGTGCACGTCGCTGTCCCCGAACTGCTCCGGGGCCACACTTCGCCAGAACTGAAGCTGAGACACGCTCGTCAGCGCCCACTCGCTGTCGATGTGGATCACATGGCCGTGTGCCGTGGGAACGTCGCGGCGCAGGTAGTACTGAATGCCGTTCATCCAGTCCACGTTCGGGGCGAGCGTACGCAGGTTCGCCAACGCCGGGTCGGCGTCGACGAGTTGTTCGCTCAAGAGTCCGGCCATGCGCTCGAGCGGGAGTGCGGACACGTAGTAGTCGCCCCTCACCACCGTCCGCGCGCCCTTCTCTCTGACGGCGACGCCGGTGACGCGACTGCCGTCGCAAATGATCTCCTCGACCTCCGAGCGGAATTTGTACTGCACGCCGCGCGCCTGGAGGTGCTGGAGCCACGGATCGATCCAGACGAGGTTCGTCGGCCCGTCGAAGACGCGGTCGGTCGAGCCCGCGCCCGGATTGGCGATCGTCTGCATCAGCTGCACGAAGACGTCGCCGATCGTGCGCGTACTTGCCTTCCGCGCCTTCGCTGCGACGAGCGAGCGCGTGATGCCCGCGGCGAGGAACTTCTGGTAGGACGCCGAGCGTTGCTCCGCGTGAACGAAGTCCCACCAGCCCGTCGCCTCGTACTCGCCGATGCGGCGCGCCTCGCAGGACGTGAGGATCTGCCAGATGCGCGCGCCGAAAAGGGCAAGGTCTTCGGGCGAGAGGTCCGTGACCGGCCCGAATGCGGCGAGGATGTCCCGCAACACC
Source organism: uncultured Actinomycetota bacterium (assembly GCA_963766565.1). Classification (GTDB taxonomy): domain Bacteria; phylum Actinomycetota; class Thermoleophilia; order Gaiellales; family Gaiellaceae; genus PALSA-600. The sequence goes on along the minus strand of CAVYAQ010000002.1, from coordinate 642,321 downwards.
GTGCCGGCATCGCCGGGCGTGCTCGGGAACTGCGCCGGGACGAGGAACGTCGGCCTGCCGTATTGCGTGATGCCGACTCGAGTCGTCGGTACCAGATGATCCGCGACCTGGCGTCCGTCGAACGACGGGATCCGCCGCATGGTGTCGATCACGTGCTTATAGAAGCCCGGGAAGAACCGGAACCCGTGCTCGCCGGGCAGGTGATGCTCGATGGATGAAACGCCGGTGTCCGCAAGCTCGTGGCCGCTCCTGTCCGCCCCGGTTTCGGCCACAGGGATGCTCCGCGCCTTCCCGCCGGGTAGATCGCGACGCTCGAGGACGACCACCTCGAAGCCGCGTTCGACCAGCTCGTGGGCGGCACTCATCCCAGCCACGCCACCGCCGAGGACGACGACCCTAGCGGGCACGCCTCAGGCCTCCAGGCCCCGGCGCCGCCCGACCATCAGCTGTCTGCGCCCCCACCCTCGCGTGCTCGCGTCGATGTTTTTGGTCCCTCGATCCTGACAATCGCCCCGGGCTGCTTTACGCGGAGCACAATCTTCTCGTAGACCCGGAAGACGAACATCGGGTCGGGGGTGACCTGGAGGAAGTTGAGAGAGACGTCCGTGGCGACGACGATCTCGACCGGGGCGCCGCCGAGTGCGACGACGACACCCTTCTCTGGAGGAAGCAGAGACGACCGGAGCAGGGGCCCGCCGCCGAGAAACGGGATGATCCGGTCTTGCGGCAGCACGAGCGAGTCGGCATTGGGGGTCTGGGCGGCGGAGAAGAGGTCCTGGCCCAGCACCAGGGCGAACGGAGCGTAATGGCCGTCTTGCTCCAGCGTCCCGATCGAGTCCGACACGGTACGTACGAGCGACTGGCCGAGGGCTTGCGGATCTTTCCCGGTGAGTCCGTTCGGTGGGCCCGCCGGCGCGTCCAGCAGGCCCACAGACTCCTGGCCCCCGAGGATCTCCCAGATCGCCGGCAGTCCCGTGTTCGCCTCTTTCGGCCCCTTGGAGGGGGCCGGCTGTCCGGCGAAGACGAGCGCGTCCTCTAGCCGCGCAAGCACGTTCGCCGCTCGCCGGAACAGCTGCAGCACACTCGTCATCTCCGGGTCCGCCATCTGCGCCCCGCGCACCCACACCTTCACCTGGAGCGTCGGGACGGGGATGGTCGTTGTGTCCGCGATCTCGACCCGCCCGGCCGTCGAGCCGGGTCGAGGTTCGCGGATTCTGTCGGTCGACACGTAGTCGGTGTCTGCCGGCAGCGGCCCGTAGAGCGGCAGGAAGGTCGCGGCTACGCGGGCCCGGCTCGCCTCCTGCTGGATCGTGTCCGTGACACGAGCCCACTGCTCGTCCGTCCACGGTACCTGCGAGTTCTGATCCGCCATATCGTCGCTCCTATCTCGGTCGTCGGTTGAGGAGGTCGGGTGCTAGTGGATGTCGCCGATCAGCGCCTTGCCGTCGACCGGCGGCAACCCCGACGACGGCAGCGGCTGCCCGGCGCGGATCGCGTAGAGGTCGAACCGCACAAGCAGGTCTGCCATCGTCACGCGGCCGACGGCGAGGCACTGGAGCCGGGTGAGCCAGAGCCAGTCGGGGTGGGAGGTGACGAACTGCGGTGCGAGCACGAGCGGCGGCACGGGATCGTACTCGTTGCGAAGCGCGCGCTCGTAGCCGTCTGGACCCAGGTCGAAGATCCCGTAATAGCGGGACAGGAGAAGGGCGCCGTCGTCGGTCTCGTAGGTGATGCGCACGTCGGCCACGCCGACGCCGTCACGGCGCACGAGCATCCAGTCGCCCCCTTCGCCCCGGATCTCCGCATTGATCCGCGGCCCGTGAATCTCGCCCGACGCAACGTAGAATGTGATGTGCAGGCCGTCTGCAGTTGGCCCGAACGACTCGGGCGGTTTGGCAAGCTGTACCGTGAACGCGCCTAAGAGCTCTGACGACCACTCGTAGCGCCGGACGCCCACTTCGGGCTCAGCGGCCGGCTCGGGTTCGACGGGCGCGGCCCCCGGGGCGATACCGCGCGTCACGCGGCTCGCGAGGCGCTCGACCACGAGTCCCGACCGAGTCAGGACGGGTGTGTACTCGACGATCTCGTCGGTGGCCACGGGCGGGATCCGGGCGCTGAAACGCTGGACGCCGACGGCAGCTCCGGCCGCCGGGTATGCCCGCACCGGCGGCCGCACGCGGCCGCGCGAGGTTCGTTCAACGTGCAGCTGGTTGCTCGGATGGGGTGGCGAGACCGAGAAGGTCAGGTCGACGGGCTCTCCGGCGCTCACCGTCGCCGGCAGAAGCTCGAACGGCAAAGCCTCGGGTGATACGACGGGCGGCACCTAACGCGCAGCCCTCTCGAGCTCGCCGGCTTCCTCCAGCACCGAGCGCGCCCGCAGGAGGTCGGGCTGCGAGAGACTGTCGTCGAATCGCTCGTAGTGCCGCTGGACGAGGTGGAGCCCTTCCTGTCGACGACCGGTCTGCTCGAGCAGGACGAGGTAGGAGAGCGCGGCGCGTAGCTCGAGCGAGAGGCTCTTCTGTGAGGCGGCCGTCTCGAGTGCCTTCTGCATCTCGGCCTCGCCGTCGTCCAGTCGGCCGAGGTCGACGTGGATCTCGCCCATCAGCCGGTGCACGTCCGGGACGAGCACGCCGACGTGGCCCTGTCGAGCCGTCTCTGCGGCGGCGGCAAGCATCTCGAGCGCCTCCTCGCGGCGGCCGGCCGCCCGGAGACCATCGCCGTGGATCACACCGACGGTCGGACCCATCAGGTCCGAGCGGGTGGCGCGAAACAGCGCGACCCCTTCGAAGAGCTCCCTGAGACCCTCGCGGTCGCCCATGCGCAGGCGCGACCACCCGCTGCTCATGACGCCGACCGCGAACCAAAGCTCCCAACCCTCCTCTCGCGCGAAGCTCTTCAGCTCGTCCGCGTATCCCAGCATGCGGGGAAAGTCGTGGTGGAACGTGAGCATGTAGCACGCGACGCCGAGCGCGTTGCTGAGAGCGGACGGATGGTTCATGTCGCGGGCGATGCCGATCATCCGGTCGATCTCCTCGAGCCCTCGGTCTTGAGATCCCATCATCCAGTAGGAGCTGCCTAGGGCCGCCACTAAGTTGACCGTGGAGCTGATTTGGAACGTGGCGGTGAGCACGCGCTCCTGCTCGACCGAGTAGAGCGCGATTCCGGCCTCGGCGTGCGGAAGGGTCTCGGCCCACTCGCCACGGTAGTAGTGGGTGTAGGCGACGGCATGGCGGCCCGTGACCTCGAGCATGGGAACGCCGGTCGCCATGGCCATCTCCAGCGCCTCGTTGGCAGTGACGAGCGCGCGGTCGAGCAAGCCGCCGACGAAGAGGTTCGTCCAGAGCCCCCACACCGGCGGGTAGAGCTTGTCGGGGCTCTCCAGTTGCCGGCAGAGATCGCGTGCGCGCTCGCATGCCTCTGCCACCAGGGGCGACGCCCAGCCGTGCACCGTCATCAGCGTCGGCGCGATCGCAATCTGGAGGTCGAGCTCCTTGCTGAGGATCTCCGGGGTGTCTGGCAGGTTTTTCAGACCCTCGAGAGCGCGGAGGAAGTGGCCGTGCGCCTCGGGAATTGCCAGTCGGGCGAGTGCATTCTGCCCCGCAGCCGTCCAGTAGTCGCTGGCCTCCTCGTGCCGGCCGGCGCCCGAGAGGTGGCGCGCCACCACCTCGGGGTGGAGCTCGACCTCGTCAGCGAAGTCGGTCGTGAGCATGCGTGCGATGCGCCGGTGGAAGCCCTGTCGCGTCGAGCGAAGCAGCGACCCGTAGGCCACCTCCTGCACGAGCGCATGCTTGAACGCGTACATCTCGCCGTCCGCCGACGACGTCTGCCATGCGAGGCCGGCGCCGACGATACACGCCAGGTCGTCGCCGAGCGCCTCCTTGTTGCGGTCGCTCACCGAGTGCAGGAGTTTCCACGAGAACTCGCGGCCGATGGTCGCCGCGAGTTGAGCCGTGGCGCGTGCCTCACCGAGGTTGTCGATGCGCGCGAGAAGGGACGCGTCGATGCTCGCCGGGACGAGATCCTCGGGTAGTGGGCCGGTGAGCTCCCAGGAGAATTCGTGCTCGGCGACCACGCCGGACTCCATCACCGCCCGGGCGACCTCCTCGACAAAGAGCGGCACGCCGTCGGAGCGCTGCACGATCGGGCGCATCACTTCAGCGGGGATCCTCTTCCCGTTCGCAACGGCGCGCACCACCGCCTCGACCTCCGGGCTGTCGAGCCGGGACACCTCGACCAGCCCCGCCGCGCGCTCCCCGGCCCACGGTGGCTCGAACTCCGGCCGCGCGGTGAAGAGACCGAGGAGCGGCAGTTGCGGCGCCGAGGACACGAGCAGTCGGAGTATCTCCAGCGTCGAGGCGTCGGCCCAGTGCAGATCCTCGGCAACCAGGATGGTCGGGTTGCGCGACGCGAGCCCCTCGACCATGCCGACCAGGACCTCGAGGGTCCGCACGCGCCGACGCGCCGGTGACAGCTCGAGCGGCGGGTAGCGCTTGCCGGCGGGAATCGAGAGGAGTTCGGCCAACAGCGGACCGGCGTCGGGGCTCGTGATTCCGAGCTGCACGAGCCGCTCGTCGATACGCTCGAGCCGCGCCTCCGGGCTCAGTGACCTGTGGAGGTCGAGCCGGAACTCGATCAGCTCGACGGCGGGGAGGAACGCGCTGTTTTGGGAGTACGGCGTCGCGCGCAAGACGAGCTGATCGACGCCAGGTTCCGCGAGCTGGTGCCTGAACTCTTGGACGAGCCGGGACTTGCCGATGCCCGGCTCTCCCCGCACCGTCACGAAGCGCGCCGTACCCGAGCGGGCTACCGCCCACTCCTGCTCGAGCACCTTGCGCTCCTCCGCGCGGCCGACGTAGTGGGTAAGCGCCCCGCCTACCTCCAGGCGGGACTCCGCGCCGCTCGCCCCAGTGACACGCCAGAGCCGCATCGGTTGCGCGACGCCCTTGAGCTCGCGCTCGCCGAGGGACTCTCCCCGGAAATAGCCCTCCACGATACGCCAGGTGGCGTCGCTGACTGCGAGCGTCCCCGGAGCCGCCTCCGACTGGAGGCGCGCGGCGATGTTCGGCGTACCGCCTTGGGCGAGATAAGCCCCCTGCGGGCCGACCGATCCGACCACAACCCGCCCTGTGTGAATCCCCGCGCGTACCTGGAGCAATGCCTCGGACGGGCTCGCGGAGCCGGCTGCATACGCCTGAATCTCGCTCAGGATGTCGAGTCCGCAACGAACGGCTCGCCGCGCGTCATCCTCATGAGCGCGCGGGAACCCGAAGTAGACCACGACGCCGTCGCCGAGAAACTGGGCGACGTGTCCGTCGTGGTGCCCGACCACCTCGCCGCAGATGCGATGGTACTCGGCGAGCAGGTCGCGAAGGTCCTCCGGATCGAGAGACTGCGACAGTTCCGTAAACCCGACGAGATCGCAGAAGAGCACGGTGATCTGCTGTCGGCGCTCCTCGCCGTCCGGTACCGCAATCGCCTCGTCGAAAGCCTTGCCGCAGGCTGCGCAGAAGCGGGCGGGCGGCACGTTCACGTACCCACATGAGGAGCAGGTCACGACCGGCTCCCCGCGGGGGGTCGCTCCGCCCCGAGCGCCTGCCACTGCTCCTGCTCACGGTGGAGAATCGCGAGCGCGCGCTGGACGAGGTCGTCCGGTACCGCATCGCTGTCGACGGCCGCCGCAGAGAGAGGTGCAGCCGCCCGGTCTGCCGGCATCCGCTCGCCTAAGCGCTCGATTTGGTCACCCCAAGAGAGCAACGCCATGCCGCAAACGTCTCCTCTTCCCCCAACGATGCGAGCCAACAGCCAGTGTGTGATCTTGACGTAAAGAGCAGGTAAAATGCAAGCTACACGGCGACGCCGAGTTAGAAGACGGTCAGCCCCGGGAGCGGAACGGTGTCGACCGCCCGCTCGACGCCGGCGCAATAGCCCCGCCGCGAAGCAAGGAGCACCTTGCGGATCATCCTGCGGGAGTCTAGTTGGATGTCAGTTCTTCGCCCCGCGATCGTTGCCCGTACCGACGGGGTCGAGAGCGAGAAGGCGACGAAGCGCCTCGCTTCGAGTCCGTGGCCCGCTGACGCTGCCGAGCTCGTACCAGGCCCGGACCTCCTTCGGGTCGAGTCGAACCGCGCGCGCAAAGCTTGCCCGGGCGGCGGGGAGATCGCCGGTGCCGAGCTGCCCGAGCCCGAGAAGGAGCGGGGGCTCGGCGGACCAGGGCTGCCAGGTCGAGGCGACCCGGGCTCGGCTTTCCACGGTGGTCCAGTCGCCGGTCGAGGCAGCGTGCTGGGCAGCGGCGAGCGCCTGATTGCCGAGCAGCTCGGCGGTGACAGGTGCGACGCAGGCGAGGGTCACGGTAGCGGCGATGGCCCTGCTTCGTCCCCGGCCGGCGCGACGGAGGATCGAGGTGTCCTGAGACGCGACCACGAGCGCGACCCCGCAGAGCAGGCCGGTCACGACGACAGCGGGCATCTCCCAGTCCCAGTCGAAAGCGGCGTGGACGAGGAAGGCCACGTATGCGGCGCCGGCGGCCACCGTCGCGGGCTGCCGGGGGCGTGAGCTGAGAGAGCGAAGAGGGATCCACAGGGCTCCGACGAGCAGGACGAGGCCGACTGGGCCGAGCTCGGCCAGCGTCTCGAGGTAGAGGTTGTGCGCATCGAGTGCGGGCGCAGGGCTCGTCCGGTAGCGGAGCCAGGCGACCTCGTAGCTGCCGGAGCCCGATCCGAGCAATGGATGGGCGCCGATGTCCGCAAGCGCGGCCTGCCAGTAGGCCATTCGATCGCCAAACGCGACGCCCTTCACCCCCGCGACGGCGATCACGGGGACGACGGCGATGACCGCCCACACGGCGAGGACGAGCGCCGGGCCCTGGATGCGGCCAAGACGGTCGCGGCGTAGAGCCACGAAGGCGATCGAAGCCGAGGCGAGCGTCAGGAGCACGAGTGTGGCCGCTACCGAATGTCCGCTCCGGATAACGGCGCTCGTGCTCGCTTGCGAGTCGCCGACCTGCGAGTGCGAGGCGAGCCAAACGGCAATGAGAGGGAGCGGGAAGGAGACCACGGCGCTCGCAACGAGCCTGCGCCGGAGTGGGTCGAGCGCGACCATCGCGGCCCCACCAGCGACGAGCGCGGCAGCGGCGCCGACGCTTTGTGTGAACCAGAGGGTTGCGGCGAGCGGTGTCAGAGCTCCCGCCGCCAGCACTCGGGAACCGGAGGAATTGCCGTGGCAGGCACCCGCGAACGCAAGCAGGAACCCGACCGCCGCCAGGATGCCCATCGCGTTGGCGTAGCCGACCGGCTGGAAGAGAAGCCGTCCCTCATAGAGATCCGGTGCGGCTCGATGCGGGAAGAGGAAGAGCTCGAGACCCCAGCAGCAAACGACCACGATCCCCACCACGAGCCCGGCGACGAGAGCCTCAGCGGCGTGGACCGCACGTCGGGAAGCCGTCAGACCGGCCCATACGGCGGTGACGTAAAGAGTTGTGCGTTGCAGTTCGGGGACGGCAAGCGTCGCGGCTCCGGGCCGGAGCCCGGAGACGCCCACCCACGCTGTGAACCCCACCAGCGCGCCGAGCAGCGACCACGCCGAGCGCGGGAGCGTGGCCGGCCGCGACCACAGCAGCGACCCGACCGCCACGGCCAGGCACGCGAGGGTGGCCGCCCCCCAACTCTGTGCGTAATAACCGCCGCTGAACGCACCCAGCCCGGCAACGCCCGCACCGGCCGCCGCGAAAACGAACACGGACGGCCCGCCGAATGCGAGACGATCGCGGCGCCGGGTTGACGCCGAGCGGTACCCGGCAGCCGCGACCATCGAACGCTACGGGCCTGTGACGGTATCGCTGGACGAGCAGATCGCGTACACGGTCAGGCCGGACGTCGTGGTGATTGCAACCCACCACGCGCTGTTTCCGTCGGAGCCCGTGCCCGCGCCGTCACTCGGATGACTGCTCTTCGGGGGCGACGGCGCGTTGAACCCACCGCTCACGGCGTGCTGTCCCGCCGGACACTTCGCCTCGCCGCTCGTCGCCGGCGAGTACTGCGTGCCGGCAGGGATGTCGGCCGAGACGTACGTGAGGTTGTCAGTCGGTCCTGGCGGCCCCGTGGGTCCCCGTGCTCCGTCTGCGCCGGGCGACCCGCTCGCGCCGGCGGGCCCCGTCGCCCCGGGCGGACCCGTCGCCCCGGCCGGACCCGCAGGCCCCGCAGGCCCCGCAGCGCCGGGGGAACCGGCGGGCCCAGCGGGAAGCTGGCCACTCTTGAAGTCGCTCGCCAACAGCGATCCATCCTTGACCTTGGCCGACACGACGGCGTCGGTCTTCAACTGCCTGGTGCCGACGCTGTTCGCGGGCAGCAGGCCGGCCGCGTAGCTCGTGCCTCCGAGCGCCACCAGCAGTGCCACGCCGGCAAGCACGGCGGCAGGCGAGGGAAGCCTGACCCATCGCCGCAGAACGCCGAGCCCGGCGCGGCGGGGCCCGGTCGCAGGCGATTTCCCCGAGGACCCGTGTCTCATGTTCGTCTCCTTGATCCAGGCCGCCGATCGCTCGTTGCGGCCGGTGCCGATTCACGACCTTTCATGGCTCGACCTCCTGTTCGTTTCGGTCACGATGTGTCGAGGTTCGCGTGGCTCGCTAACGCGCTGCTAATGCGCCCGATCGTGGGGGACGACGATCACGGCCATGCACTCCGTTGCGTTCCCGGCGTCGTCCCGGCCGGTGTAGCTGAGGGTGTAGGTCCGGTCGCCGCCGTTTCCCGGGCGACGGGCGCGCAGCAGACCCTCGATATCCGGCGTGCCCGGGACGAAGTCAACCGCGTCGGCGGTCGGGGCGTCCGCGAGGACGAACCCCGCCTCGCCTGATGTCGCATCGCCGATCGCGAGGCTGACACTCACCGGGACGAGGTCGCCGTTTGGCGGCCAGAGCAGGTCCGGTGTCGCGGCGCACGAGACGGTGGGCGGCGTGGCGTCGCGCTTCACGACGACCTGATCGGCTGCCGTGCCGCCCTCGCTGGTCGCCGAGCACGTGAACGTGGTCCCCGGGGTATCGGCGGAGACGGTGACGGTTTCGCAGCCTTGCTCCTCGGCGATCGCGGTCTGGGGATCGTTGATCTCCCAGCTCACGGTGACGTCACCGACGTACCAGCCGCCGTTGCCGAGCGGGCCGGTTACATGGGGCACGACGATCGGCGGAGTCGGATCGACGAAGCGCGCGAACGTTCCGAGCGCGTTGGTGGCTCCGCAGCCCGGCGAGGCCGTGATGTCGTCCCAGAGGCCTCCCGAGAGACGGAAGACGTGACCGGTCTCGCCGAGGCAGACCGTGACCGGCCCGGTGGTCAGGGCGGTAGTGAAGATGTCGTATGCGGGTCCGTCGGCCGCCCATCCGAGCGGCACGTTCGTCGCGTCACGGCTGCTGAACCACGTCGCGCCGCGAGACTCGACCTCGCCGTAGGTGACACCTACGCCGGAGCCGACCTGCACGGAGGGGCTCGAGCCTTCCTGCGTGTTCGCAAGAACCCTCCAGCTGTCGGGGAACGAGGCGCCGGCGACGTCGAAGTCGCACGACTCGCCGGCTGCAGAGCAAGCGCCCATCGGGTCGCTCTGGGAGTCGTGGATCGCCGCCGCGACGCGACCCTCGATCGACGACCGGTCGGGGCTGTCGTTCAGCGGCACGACCGCGAATCCGAGACGGCTGCCGGCCGCGGAGCGGAGTGCGTAGGTCTGAGCCGAGATGAACCGCTGCATGCCCGTCGCTCCGATGTCGGTGAATCCGAACGCCGGGTTTGGAAGCCCGTACCGATAGGACGCGTTCGCCAGCGGGACATAGGCGTCGTCGAGGAATGCGCGGGCGGCGCCGGTGGCGTCGTCCCCCTCCTCCGCGACGCGCAGTCCGTGGAGGAAGTAGTCGCTCAGGTAGCTGGTGCGCTCGACGAGTGAGGCGCCCCCCGCACCCCAGGCGCGCGCGTCTGCGTAGGTCTCCTGAGCCCACATGCTTACGTACCGGTCCATGTCCTCCCAGAACGGTGCGTCCGCGTACCAGCTCGCGAGCTTTGCCGCATAGTCGGACACGTCCGGCGCGAGCTGCGCCGGATCGGCGGCGAATACGAGCCCCGGGAAGGCCTGACCGCCCGATCCCGTGTAAAGGCCGCGGACGAAGTCGCGGAAACCGTCCCGTGCGCCGCCGACGCCGTCGATCACGTCCGTGGCGAGGGTGGAGGCCGACGGTGCGCCGACTTCGTTTACGGCCCACGTGTCGCCGGCGGTGGGGTCGTACCCCGCGGCGAGCATGTCGTCGTGGAGCTTCACGCCGGTCGCGTACCAGCCGTTGGCAGCCGCATACGCCGCCCATTGACTCGGACGCAGTTCCGCGACTGCGTGGAACTTCGAGCCCTGAGCGTGCACGGCGGCCAGGGCAGCTCCGCCTCGCGGCTCGCCGGGATTCGGCGCCGCCGTGATCGGCGAGATCGAGATGTAGTACTCGGCGCAGTCCGAGGCATTCGCGGCCAGCGTCTTCGCCAGGACCTGGGTATCCGACGTGTAGAGGACGACCTTCGTCGGCGGGCACGAAGAGTCCGGCGTCGCTGCGGGCGCAGCCTGGTCAAGCGCGAGGACGATCAGGACCGCCGCGAACAGCACGGCAAGGTGATGGGGCTTCATGACGACCTCCTCCGGCTCGCGGCGATCTCGGCGAGCGCTTCGTTGTGAACAGCCAGGTCCCGAGCATGGGCGGCCTCCCTAACGGCGGGCTAACGCGTGGCGGATTCGTCCTGGCGTCGTCTCGCCGAAGACGCGTTAGCACGCGGTTATGGCGGGCTTCTACGGTCGGGCGATGCTCGTGCCGAGCCTGCGCTTGCTCCGCGAGAGGGGATTTGCGCTCCTCTGGGCGGGGCAGGCGATCTCGGCGTTCGGCAGCGCCCTCGTCCCGGTCGCGCTCGCGTTCTCGCTGGTCGAGCTGACAGACTCCGCCTCCGCGCTCGGGCTCGTGCTGACGGCCGGATTCGCCTCGCGGGCCGCATTCCTCCTGCTCGGCGGAGTGATCACGGACCGGCTGCCGCGGCAGCGCGTGATGGTCGCGGCGGACGTTGCCCGGGCGACCGTCGAGGCAATCGTCGCCCTGCTCCTGCTCTCGGGCCTCGCGCAGGTCTGGCAGCTGGCGGGTTTGTACGCGCTCTACGGCGCCGCGGACGCGTTCTTCTCGCCCGCGTCCGTGGCGCTCGTCACCGAAACCGTCCCCCGTGGGCGCATGCAGCGCGCGAACGCGCTCCTGAGCCTCCCGACGAGCATCGCGACGGTGATCTGCCCGGCGCTCGCCGGCCTACTCGTCGCGGCCGTGACCCCCGGTGTCGTTTTTGCCCTCGACGCGGCCACGTTCGTCGTCTCGGCCGTCACGCTCGCCGCATTGCGGCTGCCGCCGCGGCCTCTCGTGGCCTCGCGATCGAGCATGTTCCGTGAACTGCACGCCGGCTGGCGGGAGCTCGCTTCACGAAGCTGGGTGTGGGCCGGCATCGCGTACTTCTCGTTCGCCAACTTCGCGATCGCGCCGCTCTATGTGCTCGGGCCGTTCGTCGCCGAGAAGAAGCTCGGCGGCTCCGTGACGTGGGGGCTGATAGCGAGCTGCGGCGGATTCGGGGCCGTTGCCGGCGACGTGGCGGCCATGCGCTTCCGGCCGCGACGGGCACTCGCACCCGGCTTTCTCCTCGTCGGTGCGTGGGCGCTCGAGCCCGGCCTGCTCGCACGACCGTTCCCCGCCGTCGTGATCGCCGCAGCGGCCGCCCTCGGCTTCGGCGCTCTGGCCTTCTCGAACGCCCTGTGGCTCACGACGCTGCAGGAGCGGATCCCGCCCGAGCTGCTCTCGCGTGTCAGCTCGTTCGATTGGCTCGGCTCGCGCGCGTTGCAGCCCGCCGGTTACGCCCTCGCGGGCCCACTTGCGGCGATGATCGGGATCCCGGCGACTCTGATCGCCGGGGCCGCCGCCCACGCCTCGGCGAGCGTCGCGATCGCCGTCGCGCCGAGCGTGCGACGGCTCGAGCGGCCGCCGCAGTGACCGTCAGCCCGCGTTAGCGAACGATTGGCCGTCCCTTGGGGCGGCGTTGGCGGCCGGCCGTGGAGTGCCTCCGAAAGGAGGTGCACGCAATGACGGAAGAGACGCCGAACATTGGGGGCGGCCCGCGGCTCTGAAAGAGCGATGATCCGGGCGGCGGCACGAGGAGCGGCGGCGGGCTCCTCGTCCCGTCACCTCACGGAGGCACCGATCGCGTCGAGGAGCGTTCGTGCGCGAGCTGCACCCACGTTGCTCGCGTTCTGGTTAGAGCGAGCCCGCTGCCGCGCCGTCCTCGTCGGTCGCTCTGGCCTGCCTGACTCGTCAATTAGGGCTGAGCACGAGAACGTGTTACAAACGGCTCGTGTCCGAGTTTCGGATCCTCGGCCCGCTCGAGGTCATCGACGAGGGCAACGCCGTGGCGCTCGGCGGCCAGAAGCAGCGCGCTTTGCTGGCGATCCTCCTGATCAAGGCGGGAGAGGTGGTCTCGACCGACCGGCTGCTCGAGGAGCTTTGGGGAGAGCACCCGCCGCGGACGGCGCGCGAGGCACTTCAAAATCTCGTCTCGCAGCTCCGCAAGGTGCTTCCGCGCGGCGCGCTCGTCACGCGGGCTCCCGGCTACCGGATCGAGCTCGACGACGACCAGCTCGACGTCAGGCGCTTCGAGCAGCTCGTCGCGGACGCGGAGCGTCAGGATGCCCGCTCGCGATCACAGCTTCTCCGCGACGCGCTCGCGATCTGGCGCGGCGCTCCCCTGACCGAGTTTGCGTTCGACGACTTCGCGCGGGACGAGATCCGTCGGCTCGAAGAGCTCCGGCTGCGAGTGGTCGAAGAGCGGATCGACGCCGACCTCGAGCTCGGTCGCGGAGCCGAGCTCGTCGGCGAGCTCGAGACCCTCGTCCGCCAGTGGCCGTTGCGGGAACGTCTGCGCGGCCAGTTCATGCTCGCCCTCTACCGCGCGGGCCGGCAAGCCGAGGCTCTGGGCTCCTTCCACGAGGCGCGGCGCGTGCTCGTGGACGAGCTCGGAATCGAACCGTCGCCGGCGCTTCAGGCCCTCTACCGCTCGATGTTGCGGCAGGAGCCTTTGCTCGAACGGGCTGTGTCTTCTGTGCAGCCGGGCGATGACCACCTCGGCGATGTCGTCAAGGCAATGCTCGGCGGCCGCCTCGTCATCGTGGTCGGAGCCGGCGTCAACCCGGCCGCGACGGACGGAGCCGGGCTCCCCGGCCCGGCGGAGGTCACCGCCCACCTCGTCAAATCCTTCAACTGCCCGCCGGAACACGCGCGCGACCTCGCCCACGTCGCGGAGTACGTGACCCTCACGAACGGGATCGGGCCTCTGTACGACGAGCTCCACGCGGTGTTTGCACGTGACTTCGAACCGCGCCCGGTCGACCGCACGCTGGTCCGCATCGCCACTCTGGCTCGCGCGCATGGAGGTCCTCGCCAGCTGATCGTGACCACGAACTTCGACAACGCGCTCGAGCGGGCATTCGAGCAGGCCGGGGAGGAATGCGACGTCGTCACCTACGTCGCGCTCGGCCGGAATCGCGGCAAGTTCCTCCATCTCGGGGCGAACGGCGCCGCAACGGTCGTCGAGGTACCGAACGCGTATGCCGGCCTTTCGCTCGAGAGCCGCACCGTGATCCTCAAGATCCACGGGGGCATCGACATGCACCCCGAGCGGCAGTGGGAGAGCTTCGTCGTGAGCGAGGACGACCATATCGACCACCTCGCGCAGGCGGCGATCTCGGTTGCGGTGCCCGTCACGATCGCGGCGAGACTCCGCCGGAGTCACTTCCTCTTCCTCGGCTACCCACTCCAGTCGTGGAGCCTGCGCGTCTTCCTGCATCGGGTCTGGGGTCGCGAACGCGTCGGCTACCGCTCGTGGGCAATCGGTCACGCGCTCACGGCTCTCGAGCAGGAGCTCTGGCGGGAGCGTGGCATCGAGAGCTTCGACCTTCCGCTCGACGAATACCTCCGCGCGCTCGAGCAGCGGATCGCCACGGAGCTCGGGAGTTGAGCGACGAACGCCGCCTGTCGCCGTACAAGGGGCTGACGCCGTTCGAGGACTCCGAGCTCGACGTCCGCTTCTTCTTCGGACGGGAGCAAGAACGCGAGCTGATCGAGGCGAACCTGATGGCCTCCCGCCTCACCGTCCTCTACGGCGAGACCGGCGTCGGGAAGAGCTCGGTGCTACGAGCCGGTGTCGCCCATCATCTCCGCGGCGTCGCCGAGCGGAATCTGACCACTCGCGGCGAGCCCGGAATGGCCGTGGTCGTCTTCGACGCGTGGCGTGACGATCCGCTCCATGCGCTCCGCACCGCCGTGATGGACGCGGTGACGCAGGCCCTGGGCGCCTCGCTCCGGCCACCCGACGACGACGTGCCGCTCGTCGAGGCTCTGCGGATGTGGGGAAGCGTCCTCGACGGCGACATCTACGTCGTCCTCGACCAAGCGGAGGAGTACTTCCTCTACCACCCGGCCGAGGACGACCCGAAGAGCTTCGCCGTTCAGTTCCCCGCCGTCGTCAACGCACCCGACCTACGCGCAAACTTCCTGCTCGCGATTCGTGAGGACGCACTCGCCAAGCTCGACGTGTTCAAGGCTCGGATCCCGAACGTGCTCGGCAACTACCTCCGGCTCGAGCACCTCGACCCGCGCGCGGCCCGAGCCGCGATCGTCGAACCGATTCGCGCCTACAACGGCCTCGTCGGCGATGACCGAGACCGTCGAGGTCGAGCCCGAACTCGTCAACGCGGTGCTCGAGCAGGTCGTAGCCGGGAAGGTCGACCTGCGGACAGTCCGGCCGCGGAGCCGTCGCCACCGGCGAGGCGACAGTCCGCATCGAGACGGCGTACCTGCAGCTCGTCATGTACCGGCTCTGGGAGGAGGAGCGGAGCGAAGGCTCGCGCCTCCTCAGACTCGAGACGCTCCGCCGGCTCGGCGATGCCGAGCAGATCGTGCGCGATCATGTCGACGAGGCGCTGACCGGCCTGACGGGCGAGGAGAAGGACCTCGTCGCGCGCATGCTCGACCATCTGGTCACCCCGTCCGGAGCCAAGATCGCGCACGAGGTGGTCGATCTCGCGGACTACGCCGGCGCACCGGAGGCCGACGTCCTCCCTGTCCTCGCAAAGCTCGGCGAAGAGCGGATCCTCCGCTCCGTCTCGGGCAACGGCCGTAGCGGGCCGGATACGAGATCTACCACGACGTGCTGGCCCAACCGGTACTCGCCTGGAAGGCCGGCCACGAGATTCAGCGGGAGCGTGAGCGCGAGGCCGCGGAGGCGGAGCGGCGCCACCGGCGGCTGGTGCGCCTGCTCGCGGCAGCCGGCGTCGCTCTGCTCGTCATGGCCGCAGTCACCGTCTTCGCGGTGAGCGAATGGAACAAAGCCCGGTCGCAGACGCGGCTTGCGCACGGACGGGAGCTCGATGGAACGGCGCTCTCGGAGATGGGCGTCGACCCGCTACAGAGTCTCGAGCTCGCACTCGCGTCGGCGCGCCTGAAGCGCACGGCCGAGGCCGAGACCGTCCTTCGCCAGGCGCTCTTCATGAACCGCGAGCGCGCGATCCTCCCCAGCAACGGGCCGGTACATACGGTCGCCTACAGCCCCAACGGGTTGCTCGTGCTGACAGCGAGCACCGATGGAGCGGCTCGGCTCTGGCGCACCGACGGCACCCTCGTGCGCGTCCTCCACACCGCGCGCCGGTGACCGCGGCGGTGTTCAGTCCGGACGGATCGCTGGTGCTGACGGCGAGCGGCGACCATACCGCGCGTATCTGGCGATCCGGTACCGGCGAGCCCGTCGAGACGCTGCGCCACCGGGCCCAGGTGACCGATGCATCGTTCAGCGCCGACGGCTCGCGGATCGTGACGGCGAGCGCCGATGGCACGCTCCGCGTCTGGCGCGTTCGCAACGGCGCACTCGACCGCGTGATCCGGGTCGGCGGTTCGCCCGCGAGCGCTGCGTTCAGCCCCGATGGGCGACTGATCCTGGCGACGGGCCCGGAACACGCCGGCGGACCCGCGCGGGCTCGGCTCTTCGACACCGCCACCGGCCGCCTCGTGCGGCAGCTTTCTGCGGTGGGCGTCACGGTTGCGTCGTTCAGCCCCGATGGGACGATGCTCGTCACGGGATCGACGGGCGGCGACACGGTTCTCTGGCGCGTCCGCGACGGTGTCCTCCTGCACACCTTGCAACCAAAGAGAAGGGCGCGGATCACCGATGCCGCGTTTTCCCGAGGCGGCGGGCTCGTGGCTGCGTCGAGCGTGGACGGCGTGACCCGCGTCTGGCTCGTGCCGTCGGGGAATCCCTGGGTGCACGTGCTCGGGCACGTCGGCGCAGCTACCCACGTCGACTTCAGCAACGACGGGAAGCTCCTGCTCACTGCGGGAATCGACGGGACGGCGCGCATCTGGATGGTCAGGGACGGAGGGTCGGTTGCCGTGCTTCGCGGCCCTCGGAGTTACGGCGTCGTGGACGCCGTCTTCAGCCCTGACGGAAACTCGGTCGCGACCGCGGGCCTGGACGGCGCGGCCCGGCTCTGGGACGCCGCCGACCTGCGTCGGCTGTGGACCAGCGCCAAGCCCGTCCGGGCCGCGGCCTTCGCGCCCGACGGACGGCGACTCGTCGCGGCCGGTGACGACGAGACTGCGCGAATCCTGACCGTCCGGGGGCGGGTTCTTCGAACCCTCGTTCATCCCGAGGCGGTGCGCAGCGCGATATTCACTCCCGACGGCAGGCTTGTCCTCACCGACGACGCTAAGGGTGTGCTTCGGGTCTGGAACGCCTCGACGGGCTCGCTCGTCCGCAGCGCCGGTAACTTCTCGACCGGGCCGCTCGCGGTCAGCCATGACGGCCAGTACCTGACCGCGCCGACGAGGCAGGGCGCCATCGGTGTCTGGAGCCTCTCCACCCTCAGGCGGCTGCTGCTGATCAGGCGCGGGGGGCCTTTCAACGCCGTAGCGTTCAGCCCCGATGGACACCTGATCGGCGCCGCGGCGGAGGACGGCGTCGCCAGGCTGCTCGACGCCAGAACGGGTCGGGTCGTTCGGCTCCTACCCGGGCACAAAAACAGCGTGACCGGGATCGCGTTCAGTACTGACGGACGGCTGGTCGTGACCTCCAGCCTCGACTACGAGGCCCGCATCTGGCACGTCGCGACCCGGCAGGTCGAGGCGCTCCAGGGCCACGACGGACCGGTGTCGGCAGCGTCCTTCAGTCCCGACGGCCGCTGGGTCGTCACTGCCGGCCCCGCGACTGCCGGAGTCTGGGACGTATCGAACGGCGATCAGGTCGCCTTTCTTCGCGGCCACACGAGCCCGCTGACCGCCGCCTCGTTCAGCCCCGACGGCACACGGATCTTGACCGCCGGACTCGACGGCACCGTCCGCATCTACACCTGCGACATCTGCGGCGACTTCGACCAGCTCGTCGCCGTTGCAAGCGCTCGGCTGGCCGCGATCTCCGACGCCCTTACGCCGGCCCAACGGGCGCGCTTGGTTCCTGCCGTGCACGGCGCCTGATTGGCAAGGCATTAGCCGCTTGTTAGCGACCGCGCCGACCATCCGGGCATGGTCAGCTTCACTTCACCGGCAGGACGGAGCAGGTGGGCATCGTCGCGGAGGCTCGGGTGCCGCACCTGTCTGTGCGTCGTCTTTCTGGTCGCCGCAGCCTCCTCGACGACCGCAAGCGCGGAAAGGCCCGCGGCAGCTGTGGATGAGCCGTCGGTCGAGGTGGCGTTCCAGGCGGAGAGCGTGGCTCCCGGGAGTACGGCGACCTTGCGCTTCTTCGCCCCGGCGCGGGGCGTGACCGTCCAGGTCTTCCACGCGGGCGCGGAGCGGAAGCGGACCCATCGCTCGGACGTGATGAACGGCGTCGCCGTGGCACCACGTGCTTGGCTCGGAAACGAACGAGCCGGGTCGCGCGCGATGATCGTCATCGGGGATTGGGAAAGCGGTCTCTACTTCGCTCGCGTGACGTCCGCGGATGGACTCGTCGGGTACGCGCCGCTCACGGTACGGCCGCTCTCCCTCGGGGAGCATCGCGTGGCGGTCGTCCTGCCCACGCAGACCTGGCAGGCGTACAACTTTCGCGACGACGACGGGGATGGGCGGCCTGATACGTGGTACGCCGGCAACGGCGACGTCGTCCATCTCTTCCGGCCGTTCCTCGACCGGGGCGTGCCGTTCCGCTTCCGTCACTACGATCTGCCGTTCCTTCACTGGCTCGCGCGCACGGGCAAGCAGGTCGATTTCTTCGCCGACGGCGACCTGAATACCGGCGATGCGCGGAGCCTGGCGAAGGCCTACGACCTGATCGTCTTCCCCGGACATCACGAGTACATCACGACCCATGAGTACGACGTGGTCGAGCGCTATCGCGATCTCGGAGGGAACCTGATGTTCCTTTCTGCGAACGACTTCTTCTGGCGCGTCGTCCGCCGCGGAAACACATTGACGAGGATCGCCCGTTGGCGCGACCTCGGCCGCCCGGAGGCTGCGCTGATCGGCGCTCAGTACAGGGGCAACGACCGCGGTCAGCACAAGGGCTCGTGGGTCGTGCGCGACACCGCCGATTCCCCGTGGCTCTTCGAGGGCACCGGACTCTCGGTCGGCTCTCACCTCGGCCGCGGCGGCATCGAGATCGACGCGACGACCGCGGACTCACCACCCAGCGTCCACGTCCTCGCTGAGATCCCGCACATCTTCGGCAAGCGGTTCACCGCCCAGATGACCTATTACGAAACGTCGGGGGGCGCGAAGGTCTTCGCCGCCGGCGCCTTCGATCTCGTGGAATCGATCCTCGAGCCCGACAAGCCCCTGCCCGACCGCCAGGCCCTTCACGCCGAATCGGGAGCGGCGCGCATGCTGGAGAACCTGTGGGCGCGGCTCGCATCGCCATGAGCACCCCCTCAGCCGTTCATAACCTCTCTAGGCAGGTCAACGAGGCACTTTGGGTTTCCCTCGTTCGATGGCTTGTTTGAGGACGTTTCGCCGTCGATCAGATGGCAGACCCCGGCGATCCAGCCCTCCGGGGATGTCCGAGAGAGAGGATCAACAAGATGGGAGTACGTCTGCTGCGTCGTTTTGGGATTCCCGCTGTGGCAATCGCATCGTTATGCGTGTTCGCGGGTGGCGCCGGGGCTAGTCCCCCGTCGCCGAATGGGGTTCTCGGTGTCGATCAGGCGTTCGTGATTGGAAATGGGGACGCGGGAATTGGACAACATGTGACGTTCTGGGGAGCCCAGTGGTGGAAGGACAACACGCTGGCGGTCGCCGGGGCGCCGAGCGATGTCACCGCCCCGGCGTCGTTCAAAGGATTCGCCGCGAACCTCGATTCGAGCACACCGCTCGATGTGCAGTTCACGACCAGGACGGGCAACAGTTCGAACCCGCCGCCTGGGCCGCTTCCCGCCGAAATGTGCGTCTTGGTCGCGGATATTGTCGTTCAGTCCGGATCGACGATCAGCGGCGATGTCGTGGGCTGGGCGCTCGTGGCGACCGACCCCGGCTACGACGGCGATCCCGGCCACGCAGGGACAGGAACGGTGGAGGCGTTTTCGGCGGGCAGCTGCCCGAGCCCCAACCTGGGTTTCTGACTTCGAACTGACGACGTTCACGCATAGAACGCCGCTGAGAGAGCAGTCTGCCGGCGCAGACTGCTCTCTCACTTGGCGGTGCTCCTCAACCAGTACATGAAGGGGTCCGACCCGGGAGACCCGAGCATGCGCAAGTGCGCGCCCGTTCCAGCCCACGGGGCGTTCACCGACGGGCATGGTGCGGCCGGGGCGGGGGTGAATGGTCCGCCTGCAATCGCGGGGCCCACCGGCATGTGGGCCCCGCGATCTCTGCCGGGCGTGGCTTCGCCCTACGGAGTCACGGAGAGCTGGATCACGCCGTCGGCCAAGCCGCCTCGGTCCACCGTGTCCTTACCCGCGCCGGTATCGATGTTCAGCTGGTCGGTCGCATCCGGGTGAAGGACGTCGATCGACGCGGCAAGGCCGGTCACGCTGACGCCGGCGGCGCTCCCGGCAACCGCGATCTTGTCGTCGCCGCCGGTGCCCTCGACGTTGACGGTGTCGAGTTGGTTGTCGGCGACGCCCGCGACGCCGAGGTCGATGCTCACATTCTTGACATCGGTTCCGGCCAGGTCGTGGACGGTGACGTTGTCGGCGCCGCCGAGGGCATTGAAGACGACCTGCTCGACGCCGGCGGTGTCCATGGTGATGGTCGCGACGTTGCGGAAGAACCTGAGTCGGTTTCCGTTTGCCGAGAGGTCGACGTTCTCCGCAACGCCGGCGCCGTTGAAGAGCAACGTATCGTTGCCGTTCTGGCCTTCGATCGTGTCGCTTCCTTCACCCGGATTCCAGATGAAGGTATCGTCTCCGTTCCCGCCGAACTCGGGATCGTTACCCCTGTTTCCGTCGATCGTGTCGTTGCCGTTGCCGCCCTGGAGCGTGTCGGTTCCAGCGCCTCCGTTCAGGATATCGTCTCCGTTGCCGCCGACCAGGGTGTCGTCGCCTGAGCCTCCAGTCAGGTTGTCGTTCCCGTTCCCGCCGTCGATCGTCATCGGGATGGTGAAGGCGCCGTTGGTCTCGTCCACGCCGACCGTGTCGTCGGCGTTTCCTGCGTTGACCTCGATCGCATTGACAGCTGCGGCTGAAAAGCTGAAGTCGGGCGTGCCGTCGTCCCCGAAGTCGACCTGGACTGTGGCGGCCTGCACGCGAAGCGTGATCCTGTCGTCCGCGTTGGTGCCCTCGACCGTCAGTAAGCCGTTCTGCAGCGTGGCGTCACCGGACCGGCTCGTCCGGTGTGTCGCCGAGGCCTTTGTCGCCGTGCTGGAGAGGGCGGCGGCGGCCTGGCCGGCTACAAGTGCTGCCGCCGCGGCCACGGCAGCAGCAGTCACTCCCGCCGGCCGCATGACCCTCGACTTTCTGGCTTGCGAAACCTTGTTCATCTGAATACGTCTCCTCTCAGGTGAGCCTGGCGCGACTCATGGGTTTGGATGCGGCCATGGTGGAAGCGGCGCACGCGGATTCGCACCGTGGTGACCCCCCTGTCTTTTCCGTGCGTTCGCGGTAGGCCGGTACCGGCCCGGTGACGTGTCCGAGATTCCTCGCGGGGCCTTGAGGAGGCCTTACGCTCGCGCGCTGACCTCCCAGACCCTCGGCGTATACGCGGCGGGATCGGGGAGGCCGAGCTTGGCGAGGAGAGAGGCGAAGCTCGGAGGTAGCGGGCGGGCAGCCTGCTCCTCCGTCTCCCAGAAGACGAGCAAGAGCGTGTTCTCCGTCTCGCGATCAACGAGGCTGAGGGCACCGGAGAATCCGCGCTCGACCCGGAGCGCGGGGAGCAGTTCGCGGCAGATGACCTCCCTCAGACCCTCCGGCGTGCCTTCCCCGAGCTCCAGTGCGTGCGCATACATCGTCTCCTCGCTCCGTTCCCCGTCAGCCGACGGCGACCGCCTGGACGAAGGCGACGTTCCACGCAAAGCGCCCACCGCTGCGACCGGGGAACGGCAGCGATCTCGCCCTCGAGCTCTCAGCCATCTAGTCCTTCGGGCTCGAGCAGCTCGGCGAGGCGAGCGAGCGCGCTGCGGGTTCGCGTCTTGACGGTGCCAAGCGGAATCCCCAGACGCTTCGCGATCTCGGACTGCGACAGTCCGGTCCAGTAGGCGAGCTCGATCAGCGTGCGTTCGCGCTCGGGAAGCTTTTCCAGCGCGCGGTGGACGCGCCAGCTCACCCACTCGGACTCGGCGCGCTCGGGCGGTTCGGGTTGCCCGGAAGGAAGGTCCGGTACCTCGTCGGTCGGCTCGACGCGGATGCGCGTCTGGTTGATGATCGCGTTGCGCGCGACGCCGTAGAGCCAGGCCGCGCCTGGACCGCGCTCGGGCCGGTAGGTCGCGGCGGCGCGCCAGATCGCTGCGAACGTCTCCTGGGTCGCATCCTCGGCCCGGCTGCGGTCGCGAAGCCGCCGGACTGCCAGCCCTAGCACCGGTCGCGCGAAGCGCCGGTAGAGCTCCTCGAACGCCTCGCGGTCACCCTCCCCCGTCCTCCGTATCAGCTCGCCGTCACCCCGGAACTCGACCGAGTCCCGAGAGGGCAGTCGGCGCGCGCTCCCGCCCCGGTCGATCGCGGAGCCTGCGGCCTCGAGAGGACGGGATTGCCTGGGGCAGGCTCGTTCAGCGCTCTTCATCTCAGTCGCCTCCTGAAGGTGAGCTCCTCTGACCGAGCTCGACATGGACTGTGGCAATCGTCGAGGTCTCGGCCGATGACTCGCACCGTGGAGACCCCCCGGACTTTGGCGTCGCAACGTCGTCGAGCCCGCTCTACGGAGACCCGTGCGAGCGGATTGCACCCGCGCGCCAGCCCGGAGCCCCTCGCACCCGAGCCCGCGTATCTGGACGGTAGGCTCCCCTGGCATGAGGGGCGTGGCGGCAGGCAGACCGCTGCTGGAGCGCAGCGCGGAGTTGGCGCGGATCGAGTCGGCGCTTTCCAGGGCCCGGGACGGCATCGGCAGCTTTGTGGTGGTCGAGGGGCCGGCGGGGATCGGCAAGACGGAGCTGCTGGCGACCGCGCGGAGTGCGGCGACAAACAGCGGGATGCGGGTACTCCGGTCGAGGGGCACCGAGCTGGAGCGGGATTTTGCCTTCGGTGTGGCGCGTCAGCTGTTCGAGCCGGCGCTTGCCGAGGCATCGGAGCTCGAGCGCGTCGATCTGCTCCAGGCCTCCGCCGAGGTGGCCGCCGGCTTCCTCGGACTTCCAGGCGCACCCCCTCTCCTCGATCCGCCTGCTTCTGGCGTCGATCCGTCCTTCGCGATCCTGCATGGGCTGTACTGGTTGTGCGCAAATCTGGCTGCCGCACGGCCGCTGTGCGTGGTCGTCGACGATGCTCATTGGGCGGACGCTCCATCCCTGCGCTACCTGGCTTTTCTGCTCTCGCGCCTCCAAGAGCTCAAGGTCGCGCTCCTGGTGGCGAGCCGGCCCCGTGAGCCAGGCGCTCATTCCGACTTGCTGGCGACCGTCACGACCGATCCTTCCGCAGAGGTGATCCGGCTCCCTCCGCTGACGAGAACCGCGGTCGCTCAGCTCGTGGAGTCGAGGCTCGCTGCAGCTCCGGACGCAGACTTCGTCGAGGCCTGCCTGCGTGCAACACGAGGAACGCCGTTCCTCATCTGTGAGCTCCTGGATGCGCTGCGCGAGGAGGGAATCGCTCCGACTGCGGAAGCCGCGCGCCAGGTCGAGCGGATCGGTGGACGAACGGTCGGTCGGTCGATTCGACTCCGGCTCCGGCGGCTCCCGGAGGACGCCGGGCGGCTCGCTCGGGCACTGGCGGTGCTCGAGCAGAGCGACCTTCTTCAGGCGGCCCGACTCGCGGGTCTCGACGAGGCCGACGCGGCGAACGCGGCCGATCTGCTGGTGGCGGCGGGGATCCTCGAGCCCGGCCGGCCGCTGACGTTCATCCACCCGATCGTCCTCAGCGGCGTCTATTCGGAGCTTTCGAGCGCCGAGCGTACGCAGGGCCACCGACAAGCCGCCCGACTGCTGGCTGAGCAACCTGGAGGGGCCGAGCGCGTCGCCGAGCACCTGCTGAACAGCGAGCCGGCCGCCGACGATTGGGTCGCCGATCAGCTGGTCGAAGCCGCCCGCGCGGCGGAGCGGAAGGGCGCTCCCGAGTCGGCAGCCGTCTTCCTGCGCCGAGCGCTCGATGAGCCGCCGCGGGAGGCCGACCGGCCCGGATTGCTGCTGGAGCTGGGAATGGCCGAGGCCCTCGCGGGGCTCCCCGGCTGGCCCGAGCATTTGCAGCGGGCGGTGGACGTCGCGCCGGACGCCGCGGCTGCCGCCGGCGCGGCCAGGGTGCTGGCACTCGCGCTTCTCCGTACCCAGCGCCTCGCGGAGGCGGTCGTGATCCTCGATCGTGCCTCCTCGACGCTCGATCCCCATCACGCCGAGCTCGCTCTCCAGCTCGAGTCTGAGGCTGTCCTCGCCGGGATGATCGATCCGGTGACCGCACCCTCGATGGCCTTTCGACGTGACGCCCTGCGCGAGCGGGCAGGCGGCGATCTCCCGTCGCCACCTGAGCTCTTGGCCGTCGGCTCGTTCGTCTCCGTCCTGACCAACGAGCCCGCCGAGATCGGGACCGACCTCGCGCTTCGGGCGCTTGTGGTCGGCGAAAGCGCAGCGACACGGTCGGAGGAGCTGCCGTGGTTCACGTCCGCCACCTTCGTCTGGGCGTTCTCGCTGCTCTGGGCCGAACGGTATGCGCAACTGCGGCCGCTGCTCGACTCCTTCATCGCCGAGGCGCGCGCGACCGGCGACGGCGGCCGGCTTGCCCTCGGCCTGGCGAGCCGCGGCTGGCTTTCGCTTCGACGCGGCGATCTGAGCGGCGCCGAGGTGGACACCCGCACCGCACTCGCCGCGACCGAGCTCCCGGCACCGCCGATCTACCGCGTCCTCAACTGTGGTCTGCTCGTGAAGACGCTCGTTGATCAGGGCGAGCTCGACGCGGCAGAGGAGGTGCTCGCGCCACTCGACGCCGAAGCCGAGATCGAGTTCGTCCCGAACACAGTCCTTCGTCTCGCCCGAGGCCGGCTGCGGGTCGAACGGGCACGTGTCGACGAAGGTCTCGCGGACTTCCTCGGCGTCGGCGTCCTTCTGACGCGAACGATGATCACCTGCCCGAGCTATCTCCCCTGGCGATCGGAAGCCGCGCTTGCCCATCTCGCGCTCGGCGATACCGAGCCGGCACGACTCCTCGCAGAAGAGGAGCTCGAGCTCGCCCGCGCGTTCGGCGCTCCACGCGCGCTCGGCGTCGCGAAACGTGCCGCCGGCCTCGTCGCCGGCGGCGAGCGTGGAGAGCTCCTGCTTCGAGAGGCCGTCGAGGCATTCGACGAGGGTGACGCCAGGTTGGAGCGAGCGCGCGCTCTCGCCGACCTCGGCGCCATGCTTCGCCGGCGGAATCGGCGCACCCAGGCGCGCGAGTTGCTGCGCGAGGCGCTCGACGCCGCTCACCGCGCGGGCGCCAAACGGCTCGCAGAACAGGCGGAAACCGAGCTCCGCGCGACCGGCGCGCGACCCCGTCGTGTTGTCCTCACCGGCCTCGAGTCGCTGACCGCCAGCGAGCGCCGTATCGCCGAGCTCGCCGGCGGGGGCTTGACGAACCGCGAGATCGCCCAGACCCTGTTCGTCACCGCGCGCACCGTTGAAGGCCACCTCACGAGCGTCTTCCGCAAGCTCCAGCTCGATTCGCGTGACGAGCTTCCCGCCGCGCTGGCGGAGGGTACCCCGGTCCCGGCATAGGTCACGCGGCCGAGCCGGGAGACCGCTACCTCCGCCAAGCCCCTCAACGGGTTCGGCGTGGACGGTGGAATAGGATTTGCGCGATCCACGACGAGAGGCGCGGAGATGAAGGCAGGCGATGGCCATGGGGAGCTGCGTCGTGACGCGGTCGGCTTGCCGCAGGCGCTGTTCCAGTCGATCACGCACATGGCGCCGGGCGTGGGGATCGCGTTCTCGATCCTCGTGTCGATCCAATTCGCGGGCCCGGCGCTGCCGCTCTCGGTCCTGCTCGCGCTGATCGGCTGCGTCTGTGTCGCCGCATCGATCGGGCAGCTTGCCAAGGAGATGCCGTCGGCCGGCGGCCTCTACACGTATGTAGCTCGCTCGCTCGGGCCGCAGGCCGGGTTCATGGTCGCTTGGGCGTCCCTGCTCTTCGAGCCGCTTGTCGCGCCCCTCCTGTTCCTGATCTTCGCGTGGACGACGAAGGACATGGTTTCCGGCGAGCACCACGGTTTGCACTGGACGTACACCGGCCAGTGGTGGATTTGGGTTGTGCTGTCGGCCGGGATCGTCTTCTTCCTCACCTATCGCGACGTCCGCCTCTCGACCGAGGCCGGCGTCATCCTCGGCCTCTTCGAGATCACCGTCTTCGTCGCACTCTCGCTGTGGATGATCCTCTCGAACACCGGGCACTTGACGTTGCAGACGTTCAACCCTGACCGGGCGGCGACCGGTACCTACAACGGGATCTTCAAGGGCATGGTGTTCGCCGTCCTCGCGTTCGTCGGCTTCGAATCGTCTGCACCGCTCGGCGAGGAGGCGCGCAACCCGAGATGGACGATCCCGCGCGCGGTCGTGGGGTCGGCGATCGTGATCGGGTTGTTCTACGTCTTCTGCTCGTACGCATGGGTGATCGGGACGGGTTTCGACCATTTCACAACCCAGGCGACAATGTCGGCAAACCCCTGGCGCGACCTCGGAATCGTGTTCTGGAGCGGCGGCTGGGTGCTGATCTTCGCGGCGATCGTCAACTCGGCACTCGCGAACTCGAACGCCGGCGTGAACGCGGCATCACGCGTGATGTATGCGCTCGGTCGCAACGGCGTCCTCCCCCGAGCGTTCGCAAGGACACATCCCGTCCACAAGACGCCGCACGTCGCGATCATCGCTCAGACGATCCTCGGCCTAGCGGTATCGCTGTTGCTCGGCTGGAAGTACGGCGACCTGATCACCGCGATCACGATCATCGCGACCGCGATCACGATCGTCGTGATCGCGGTCTACATCGTCGTCTGTCTGTCGACGATCGTGTACTTCGCACGCCGCCCGGACCGCACACCGTGGCTGCACTGGCTCGTCCCGATCCTCGGTGCCGTCGTCTTCATCCCACCGCTCTACTATCAGTACTCACCGCTGCCGGCATACCCTCTCCGGTACGGAGCCTGGATCGCGCTCGGCTGGATCGTCGGCGGAATCGTCGTCACGGCGTTCGTCCCACGCCGGATCGTCGACAATCTCGGGCAGCTCTTTTTCGAAGAGGCGCCCGTCGGCGTCGCCGGCAAGGTGCTGCCCGAGACCGTGACGGGGCTCGAGCCCGCATGAGCCGGGGTCTGTTGACCGGGCGCGCACCGCCGTCTAACCGAGACGCTGCGGGCTGTTACCTGACAGAGTGGAGTCGCACCCCCAAACCAACAGAGGAGAGAGTCATGGCAGTTCTTGTGCGGCACAAGGTCTCCGGTATGACCGCTGAGCAGTACGACCAGTCCGCGCCTCCGCTGATCGAGAAGTTGAAGACGGCGCCGGGCTTCCTCTACCACGTCGCTTTCGTGGACGAGGGTGGCACCTTCACCGTCTCCGAGATCTGGGAGAGCAGGGAGCAGCACGACCGCTGGTTCGGCGAGAACGTCGAGGGAGTCATCCCCGGCGTCGAGCAGCAGGTGATCGAGGTCCACGCCGTCGTCACGCCTTAAGAGGCTCCAACTCGCCGACAAGCCCACGATTCCCAACGTCGAGCGAGGAGGCGACCAGGATCAGCGAACTCGACGAACGGCCGAGTTGTTGGGCGGCGACCTACGCCAGCAGGCATGAGGTCGCGCGTCTGGTCGAGGCGGGCTGCCCTGTCCTCTGCGTCAGGCTGCGAAAGGAGATCACGCCGTGAGCGAACATCAGACCAGAGACTGGTTCGTCGCGAACGTCAGCGAGTTGCAGTGGCAGGAGAACGAGCTCGGCGCAACCTGCGAGTTCGACAAGCAGCGCGACCGTTTCAACGAGTTCGGGATCAATCTGACCGTCTTGGGCCCGCAGCAACCGATGACGATGTATCACCGCGAGAGCTACCAGGAGGGGTTCCTCGTCCTCCGCGGCGAGTGCCTGCTGATCGTCGAGGGTCAGGAAGTGCCGCTCCGCCAGTGGGACTACTTCCACTGCCCTGCAGATGTCGCCCATGCGATCGTCGGGTCCGGCGAGGGGTCGTCGCTCGTTCTCGCTGTCGGGAACCGCGTCGGCCCGGACGCGATCCTCTACCCTCGCGACAAGACCGCGCTCGAGCACGGCGCCGGAGTCGAGCAAGAGACGCCAGACCCGAAGGAGGCCTACGCACGCTTCACGAGACCAGCCCCGAACGTTCCCTTTCGCGGCGAGTTCCTTGCGGAGTAGCCCCACAACCACGCTACCTCCAGGACCGGAGACGCCACTGCGGCCCTCGACGTTCGTGCGAGCGGCTGACAACGGCGAGAGCTCTTGGGGCCTCCTACAAAATGCCAAGTCCTGCAAGCCCGAGGGCCCACAGGACTTGACGCAGGCCCATCTAGGCGCCTCGACGCAGAGGGTCTCGAGCCCTAGCCGATCTGAACGAGGCTGCTTCCCTCCCCACGAATGAAGAGCGTGACGCCGGCGCGTAACCGGGTGACGCCGATGGGGGAGATCGAAGCGTTCCCGCTCCGCGGCGCTTGGACCGGCAACCGCGGCATCCTCCACGCCGGCCACGAGATCGTCCGCTTCCACGCAAGCGACCTCTGGATCACCTGCGCGCTCGAGTTCCGGGGCCGCCGGCACGAGCAGTGGCGGCCGCATCACTACACGTTCCTCTACTTCCACGACGAAGCGGTCTCCTTCGCTGCCGGACATCGCCCCTGCGCAGAGTGCCGCCGGGAAAGCTACAACAGCTACCGCACCGCCTGGGCGAACGGGCTCAACGTCGCGACACCGTCGGCGAAGGTGATCAACCGGCAGCTGCACGGCGAGCGGATCGTCCCTTTCAGCCGCCGCCGGCGCATTCACCGGCTGCCCTGGCCCGACCTCCCCGACGGTACGTTCGTGCTCCTCGACGACGTACCCGCCCTCGTCCTCAGCGACCAACTCCGAGAGTGGACGCACGCCGGATACCAGCGGCGACGGCCGCGACCGACCCACGGAACCGCCGATGTCGTCACACCGCCCTCGACCGTCGCCGTCTTGCGCGCCGGCTACCGGGTTCAGATCGACGACTCCGCCCGCGAGTGACGTTTCGGTGCTTGGCCGGTGGCCGCACGGCCGGCGTCAAGGTCGCCTCGCTGCGGCTCGATCGCAGACCGCTCGCCCTTGACTTTCCTGATAGGAAAGTCTAAGGTAACTTTCCTACAAGGAAAGAAGGTGAGAGATGAGCTATCCGAGCGAAGTCGATGCACGTTTGGCGTTACGTGACGCCGAGCACGCACGGCAGCGGGTGATCGAGCAGATCGGGATGCCCTGGTGGTATTGGTGGGGCCTCGCCGGATGTTGGATCGGGCTGGGTGTCCTTAGCGACCTCCAGCCGGCGTGGTGGCTGGTCGTTGGTGCGACGCTCGCGGTCGGCGCCGGCCATTCGGTCGTCTTCCAGCGGTTGCTCGCGGGCCGGCAGCGCACCGGAGAAGTCAAAGTGCGTGCCGAGGTGGCGGGGAGGCACGTCGAGCTCGCCGTGATCGGCTTCTTGCTCACAATGGTTGCGGTGACGGTCGTCGTCGCCGTTGCGCTCTCGGCCGACGGGGCAGGGCATGCGGCGACCTGGGCGAGCGTATTCGTGGCCGCTCTGCTGCTACTCGGCGGCCCGCGCGTGATGCTGTGGATCCGCGGCGAGGCGACACGCCGGGCTCTACGGTGACCAACGGCGCCCGCTTCGACGAGCTCATCCACCCCTCGACACGTCTATCGGTGGTTGCGCTTCTCTCTGCGGCCGATTGGGCAGACTTCGCGTTCGTCCGCGACCAGCTCGGGCTCTCGGACTCGGCGTTGTCGAAACAGCTGTCAACGCTCGAGGAGGCGGGCTACGTCACGATCCAGCGACCGCTCAGCGACCGCCGCCGCCGCGTCCGCGCTTCCCTGACCCCGTTGGGTCGCGAGCGTTACGCAGGCCACGTCGCAGCACTACGCGAGATCATCGCCGGCGCCGAGACGCCCACACAAGATGGCGATGATGGCTCTGTCCTCGGAAGTGACGCACGCGAGGGAATCGGCAAGTTCACCGGCGAGTCATGAGTCTCGCGCCTCTGCGCGGGATTTGATCTGCCCCTGGCTGCGACATGGCATTCCGCCTTGGCTACCGTGAGGTTGTGGGCGTCTCTCTGCGCCAACGGTCTCGTGCCTGCGTTGGTCGCGCTCCTTGTGGCCCTGCGTGGGAGGGTCAGTGAGGACGGCTCTTTGGGTCGTTTGGGCGCTTCTACTAGCCGGTTACCTCGTGGTCGCGACGATGACCTGGCGTCGCGCCGCCTGGGTCTTCGCCGACAAGAGCCGCTTCGAGCCGGAAACGCCTTTCACGAGGTTCGAGATCGTTTGGGGCCTGCTCGTCGGCGCCGTCGTCGCGAGCGTCTGGCCGATCACGCTCGCCATCTATGCGATCCATACGCGGGGAATAGCCCTCCTCGGAAGCCGGTTTCTTCTCCCGCCTGAGCACGTCCGGCTCGAGCAGGAGACACGACGGGCAGAAGAGCACGAATCCAGGATCGCAGAACTCGAACGGCAAACCGAGATTGGCAGCCACGACCCGCTCGCCCGCACCTCGAAGAGGGCGACACGCGACTGACGTCGTCTGTGCCTTCCCGGGTTACGCCGAGACAGTCAGCGGCCAGACTTCCGCAGCACCGCCCGATCCCATGAGCCCGACGATGGGCGTCTACGATCGTGCGGTGGGATGCGACGAGCAGCGCCAGGTCAGACTCGAGAACTGGGCGGCGATGGCCGCGGGCTGGGAGCGCGCTCGGGAGGAACGGGAGGAGATCGCCGCGCCCGTGACCGAATGGCTCGTCCGCGAGCTCGCGCCGAAACCCGGCGACACGGTGCTCGAGCTCGCGGCCGGCCAGGGCGACGTCGGATACGAGATTGCGCCAATCGTCGGCGAGAGCGGTCGCCTCATCTCGAGCGACTTCAGCCCGGCGATGGCCGAAATCGCCCGCCGTCGAAGCGCCGAGCTCGGTCTGACGAACGTCGAGCACCGCAGCCTCGACGCCGAGCAGATCGACCTCGCCGACCGTTCGGTCGACGGCGTCGTCTGCCGCTGGGGCTACATGCTCATGCCGGATCCGGCAGCAGCCCTCGCCGAGACCAGGAGAGTGCTTCGCTCCGGCGGACGGCTCGCTTTCGCGGTCTGGTCGAGCGGCGCGCGCAACCCCTGGGTCTCCGTCGCGGGTCGCATCTTGGTCACGCACGGACACATGCCGCCTCCGGAGCCGGGCGAACCGGGAATGTTCGTGCTCGGCGACGCGGAGCTGCTGGGCCGCCTGGTCGAGAACGCCGGGTTCGCAACCGTGCGGATTGAGGACGTGCCGGTCCACAACCACTATCCGAGCGTGGAGGAGTACGTCCGCCGGTCGAGCGAGATGGGTGGCATCTTCTCGAGGGCCTGGGCGTACGCGCCCGCGCAGGAGCAAGAGCGGATGAAGGATGAGTTTCGCGAGGCGTTTGCACCGTTCGCCGTC
Organism: uncultured Actinomycetota bacterium; assembly: GCA_963766565.1. Classification (GTDB taxonomy): domain Bacteria; phylum Actinomycetota; class Thermoleophilia; order Gaiellales; family Gaiellaceae; genus PALSA-600. The sequence continues at coordinate 611,093 of CAVYAQ010000002.1, read as the reverse complement.
GACGACGGATACGAGCTGCCGGGCGTCTCACTCTGCGTCGTCGCGAGCTGAGCGGCAAAGCCCGCAGAACGCACCTCGTAGGGTCACCGCCGACGAGGAGTGAGCTGCGGCGGCACGAGCCACAGCCGAAGTCATGTGCGCGCCAGGACGAGAACCGCGTTGTGACCCCCGAATCCGAAGGAGTTCGACACGGTCACGTCGACGGCCGCTGCGCGTGGAGCCCCTACATGGTCGAGCGCGGGCTCGGCGTCAGGGCTCTCGAGGTTCCAGCTCGGCGGCAGTCGATCGCGGACGAGTGGCATCAGCGCGGCGATCGCTTCGAGCCCCCCGGCGGCCCCGAGCGTGTGTCCGTGCAGCGACTTGGTCGACGAGACGGCGGCGTGGCCCAACCCAGCGGCAATGATCGCCCGGGCTTCGGCGAGGTCTCCGAGCGGTGTCGACGTTGCGTGCGCGTTGACGTAGCCGACGCTTGCGGGGTCCACGCGCGCCTCGGCCATCGCCAGCCTGATCGCGACGGCCGGCCCTTCTCCGGTCGGGTCGGGCTGGGTGAGGTGTCCTGCGTCGCAGTTGCTCGCATAGCCGGCGACCTCGGCAAGGATCCGTGCACCTCGTTCGAGCGCACGCCCTCGCTCCTCCAGGAACAGGATCCCGGCGCCCTCGCCGATGACGAAGCCGTCCCGGGCACGATCGAACGGCCGTGATGCCTCTTCGGGAGGTCGTGCGCTCGTCGAGAGTGCACCGAGCTGCATGTAGGCGGCAACGATGAACGGCGACAGCGGAGCCTCCGCGCCACCTGCCAGCATGGCGTCGGCACGGCCTGCCCGGATCAGTGAGGCCGCAAGCCCGATTGCGTCGGTCCCGGCCGCGCAGGCGGTGGCGACGGTGGACGACGGTCCACGCAGACCGTGGATCCGCGCGACCGCTGCGACAGGCGAGTTGGTGAGTCCCAGGGGGATCGTGAACGGGCTGACGCGGTCTGCGCCACGCCGGAAGAACTCGGCGTACGAGCGATGGAGCGTGTCGGCGCCGCCGTGAACGTTCGCGACCGCAGCGCCGATCCGTCCCGGATCGATCGCAGGCGACCCCGCGTCCTCGAGCGCCTGAGACGCGGCGACGACTGCAAGAAGGCCAACCCTGTCCATCCGCTTTGCCTCGCGCCGCGGAATGCTGCCGTCGTCGAGATCGCCGACCACGCAGGCCGTTATCTCGCCGACACCATCCAGCTCGAGCCGGACGGCTCCGCTCGTGCCACGGTCGAGGCCATCCCAGAACGCCTCGCGCCCGCTCCCGACAGACGACACAATGCCGGCGCCACTGATCACCACACGCCGACCGGGCGCCGATTCCACTTCTCCCATACCTTCCGTTGAGCATACGAGTTCAGCAGACCCTGGGAGACGGTGCTCTCGGCTGCGCGAGCGTGCGTCATGAACGCCTGAGCTTGTCGGCGCTCGACCCATCCGACCATGCCCGGGTTCGAGCCGGCATGCGCCTGGGTCTGATAACCATGACCGTCGGCCGACACTCGACGACCGCTGCTGCGAGAGCTACACACACAGATGGGCCGGGGCGGGGGCCGGATCGCCGAGGAGCTCGCCGTCTCGGGTTAGCATACGATCGTGCCGACGCTGTTTGACCATGCCGGCGGCGAGCGGGGCCTCCATCGCCTGGAGCAGCTGTTCTACGACAGTGTCTTGCAGGACCCGCTGTTGCAGCCGTTGTTCGGTGAGGGCCAACCGCAACACGTCGATCACTTGACGATGTTCACGGCCGAGAGCTTCGGGGGTCCTGACCGCTTCACGCGGGAGCTCGGCTTTCAGCACCTGATCGACGTTCATCGAGGTCTCGAGATCACCGAGGCGCAGCGCGAGCATTTCGTCGAGCTTTATCTTGCAGCGCTCGATGCGGCGGGGATGCCCGACGACCAGCCGTTTCGCTCTGCCGTACGCGAGCACGTGGAGTTCGGCACGCTCGTCGCGATGCAGAACTCCCATGCCAAGTCCGAAGCCGAGCTCCACCCTCTGAGGGAGGTTCCACGGTGGACCTGGTCCGGCGACAGCCAGGCCGATTGATCCCTGTCGCGAGATCTGCGCGATTGATCGCCGGATCGACACGGACCTCGCTCGGAGACGTTTCAGTCCGGGAGAGGCGACGTTGTGGGAGATCGCGCGAATCATCCACCAGGCCGACCTCGCCGACGAACGCCACGACGCACCCGAGGCCGTCGGCCTCGACGTCGTTCTCCGCGGACCTCCCACGAACGCGCCCGGAGCGACGTATTCCGAGCGCGAGGGGCTCTGCGGCGCATCCGCCGGCCTCTATACCTGAACAGGTGTTCACGCTATCCTGAGACGATGGGACACGGCGTCCATGGGAAGGCCCGCAGCGCGACGCTCGACGCGACCACCGCACGCGAGGTCGCGCAGACGATGCAAGCGCTCGCGACGCCGAGCCGCGTTCGCATCCTCGGCCGCCTCCGCGAATCAGCCGCATCCGTCGGCGAGCTCGCACAGGCGGTCGAGATGGAGCAGTCGGCCGTCTCCCACCAGCTGCGGATCCTCCGCCATCTCGGTCTCGTCATCGGCAACCGGCAGGGACGGAGCGTGGTCTACGCACTCCACGATACCCACGTCGCCGACCTCCTCGACCAGGCCGTCTACCACATCGAACACGTCCGGCTCGGCTACTCCGAGCCGATCGAAGAAGCGTCCTGAGCCACCACGCCCACCACACACACGACCACCCTCATCCGCACGACCACGACCACGACCACGAGGGCGAGAACGGACACGGGCACACCCACGGCCTCGTCGACCGCTCGATCCTGCGCTCACATGCAGGCGTCCGAGCCGTGGCCGCGAGCCTCGCGATCCTCGCGGTCACGGCCGCTGCGCAGCTCGCGATCTTCGCCCTCTCGAGCTCGGTCGCACTCCTCGCCGACCTGATCCACAACTTCGGAGACGCGCTCACAGCGATCCCACTCGGAATCGCCTTCTTCCTCCGAAGCGCGCGCGGCGAGAGACTCGCCGGGCTCGCGGTCGTGCTCGCGATCTTCAGCTCAGCCTGCATCGCCCTCTACGAGACGATCATGCGCTTCATCCACCCCGAGCACCTCAGCCATCTCTGGGCGCTCGCCGCCGCCGGTGTGATCGGATTCGCCGGAAACGAGCTCGCAGCGCAGGTGAGACTCCGCGCCGGCCGCCGGCTCGCGAGCGCCGCGATGACCGCGGACGGCAAGCACGCCCGCATCGACGGCTTCGTCTCACTCGGCGTCGTCGCAAGCGCCCTCCTCGTCGCCCTTGGCCTCCAGATCGCCGACCCGATCATCGGCCTCGCGATCACCGTCGCCATCCTCAAGATCACCTGGGACTCCTGGCATACCGTCCGGAACGTCGAAATCGACATCGACCACATCGACGAGAGCCACGCCCGACGGCACCACACGACTTGAGTCCTCGCGGATCGATGCGGGTTCACCGCGATCTCATCTCGGTGTGCCAGCCTGTCGAGGGGATGACGGGAGAATTCGGTTCCCGGCGGTTCGCGAGGTGGACGCGGAACGCTGCAGGCGCGAAGCTGCTCGAGTTGACGATGTCCGTCCAGGGCTCTTTCTGTTGTTGCCTCCGCCTGCTCTCGTCTCCGGAAGCGCGGGCTCCGAGTTGAGCGCACTCGAGCGCCCCGACGGAGCTGCGGTCGAAACGACAATCGAGCGCTTCGACCCGGTCGGCAACGAGCGCCTGACAGCAACCGTCGGAATCGTTCTGCTCGTCTTGACCGTGATCGAGTTCGCGACGATCCCGCTCGGCGTACACCGGTTCATGTCGCTGCACGTGTTTGTCGGGTTCGTACTGATCCCGCCGATCGTCTTGAAGCTTGCGAGCACCGGCTGGCGATTCGGGAGGTACTACACGGGCACGAGCGCTTACGTGGCCCAAGGGCCACCTCTACTTCCCATGCGGGTTCTCGCGCCGTTCCTGGTCGCGGCCACGGTCGTCCTCTTTGCGAGCGGTGTCGCGATGGGGGTTCTCCACGGACAGCCGCTGAGTCTCGCGCGGCGGCTACACGGACCGGCCTCCGTGATCTGGCTGGTACTCGTCGGCGTCCACGTGCTCGTCTACTTGCAGCGCGCGCTCACCAGCAGCGCAGAAGATGCAACGGCTTTGCGACGCGCGGATCGGGACGCAAGAGCGCGTGCCTGCCTGCTTGCAACGGCGATCATCTCAGGCGTCCTACTCGGGATCGCGACCGTGCCCGCCCAGCACCACTGGGTCAACCTACGACGAGACCATCACCGTGATCGCAACGCAACAGCTACGACGCAGCACCTGACGCCGCGAGCGCCTCGCCCTCAGAGCGAGGCAGCACACGACGCGGAGTCTCTGAGCAGGTCGAGAGCCGGATGAGCGCTACCGCATGTCCCCGGTGTGCCCCAGTGAGTAACGGCCGGGTTGTGGCCAGACGCAGAGCCCGTGCGGCCCCTGGCCGACCGGGATCTTCGCCAGTAGGTTCCCGGTTCGGGTCGAGATGGCGTAGACGACGCCGTTGTAGCGCCCGGACACCCAGAGCACCCGCCCGTTGGCGGTGACGCCGCCCATGTCGGGGCTTCCGCCCCCGGGGATCTGCCAGGTCGCGACGACCTTGCGGGTGGCGAAGCTGATCACGGAGATCGACCCGGCGACCCGGTTCGTCACGTACAGGAACCTGCCGTTGCGGCTCGGGTAGAGGCCGTGCGCGCCGGCGCCGGTGTGGACGAACCCGAGCACGCGCATCGTGTCGCCGTCCACGATCCAGACGCCGCTCGCGCGGTTGTCGGCGACGTAGAAGACCCGCCCGTCGGCGGAGAGCTTGACGTCCTGTGGCATCCCGGCGCCGCCGTCGGGCAGCGTCATCACCGCGGCGATCGTGTCGGAGCGCAGGTCGACCTTCACGAGCTGGCCCGAGAACTCGCAGCTCGCGATCAGGTACGAGCCGTCGGCCGAGAAGTCCATGTGGTCGATCCCGACGCAGGGAACGGTCAGCGAGCGCTGGAGCGCAAAGGTGTGCGGGTTGCGGAAGTCGAGGCGGTGGAGTCGCTCGGCGACGACGATCGCGTGGCGGCCGTTAGGGGTGAAGTACATGTTGTACGGGTCTTCGACCGGGATCGACGGACCGGGCCTGCCGGTTCTCGGATCGATCGGCGTCAGGCTGTTTCCGGCGTCGTTCGTGACGTAGAGCGTCCTCAGATTCCAGGCCGGAACGACGTGCTGGGGGAGGTACCCGACGGAGAAGCGCTCGACGATGCTGTAGGTCGCCGGGTCGATGACGTCGACCGTATTGCTCTGGCTGTTCGGCACGTAGACGAGGGGCTTCGCCTGCCGCGTCACGGCGTTCAACATGTTCGCCCGGTCGTAGCGGTAGACGTCGGTGCCCGCCGCCGCCGCGACCTGTCGTGCGGCGACCGGCGGTCGGCCGGAGGACACCGACCGTCGCGACGGTCCCGCCTGCCGCCGCTCCCGCCCGCAACCCGAATCCGGCCGCCGAGGGCGACGCTCGCAAGGTCGGAACGCGGCGAGCGGAGTGCGCCGGCCGCCGCGACTTTGCCCGAGCCGATCGACACCGAGACGATGCGGTTCGTCGCCGAACCCGGCGCGGCCTCTCGACCGCCGATCACGTACACGGTGCTCCCGATCGCCGCCGCGGTTGCATGCGTCGTCCCCGCGGGCAGCGTCCCGATCCGGACCGGTGCCGGTTTGCCGGGAGTGAACTCGAAGACCGCCGAGCCGGCCGACCCGTCCTCCAGCGAGCCGCCCGCGATCACGAGCTGCCCGCCCGCCGCGGCAACCGCCGCGTAGCGGACGGCAAAGGGCAGCCGTGCGACCACTCTCGCGCCCGCCCCGGGGCGGTAGGCCACGATCGTGTCCAGCCATTGGGTTCCCGTGAAGCCGCCCACGACGTAGGCGGTGCCGCCGATCACTGCCGCCGACGAGTCCGAGCTCGCGGCCGGCAGCCTCCCCACGACCGAGGCGCTCCCTGTGACCGGGTCGAAGCGGACGATCTGGTCGAGCTGCGAGATACCGTCGCCGCCGCCGAACACGTAGGCGTAGCGCCCGATCGCCGCCGCGCCGGTGTCGTGGCGGGCTGAGGGAAGCTGACCCACGATCCGCCCGCCGGTCGAGTCGAGCTCGACGATCTGATCCGTCGATGTGTCCGCCGCCGTGAGCCCGCCGAAGAGCAGCGCCTTCCCGCCGACGACGGCACTCGATGGATCCTGAAGCGGCGCGGGCAAGCTGCCTGCGGCGTGCTCGACGAGGATCGTTCGCCGAACGAGGCGGGGCACGCGGGCCGGCGGTTGGGCTCGCACCGTCGTCGTGGCTTCCCGGGGCGATCCCGCAGCGTGCTTCGCGCCGCCCGGCACGAGGATGATCGGCGCCGCGACGATCAAGGCGATCGCGACCACGAGCCAACCCACCCACCGCGTCCTCTTGCGCCGCCGAGCGCGGCGACGTCGGGTCCGCCGATCCACCGGCGTGAGCGGCGTGCTCATCTTGTCGGTCCGCTCGGCAACACGGGCCGATCAGCCGTCGTGGCGATGGTGGTGGCCGAAGCTGGAGTGGGTCCACGAGCGGGCCTGCGGAAGCGTCGCGAAGGCGATCCCGAGACCGACGATGATGGCTGCGATGAGTAACCCGATGCGCGCACCGGTACCGCCGATCCGTGGGCGTGCTCGCTCGGCGAGCGCGTATCTGGCCGCTCGGCGCCGCATAGACGAGCACGTGGATCGCGGTGGCTCCGAACCAGACGATGAAGCTCGCCTTGTGGAGGAGGGAGAGCATCCCGGCTCCCCTTCCGAACACGAGCAACCCGACGCCGGTGCCGAAGAGCGTGAGCGTCGAGAGTACGAGGATCGGCGCCACGATGACGCGCATGAGCGGCGCCGGCGGCCCTTTCTCGACGTAGTCGGGCGAGCCGCCGTAGTAGCGGAGGAAGCGGTAGCCGGTCGCACGCCAACTTGAGCGCCACGGGCCCGAGTAGCAGCATCCCGACGAAGATATGAACGGTGAGGAGCGGCTGGATCCACGGGACCGTCGCCCCCTCCACAGCGAGCAGCACGATGAGAAAAGCGCCGACGGTGGCGGTCAGGCGGAGGTTTCCGATCGCCCCACCGCTCCAATCGCGACGCCTCGTCCGAGTCGTCGTCTGGAGCTCCGCCGCTTGCTGCATGAAGGCAAGTGAACCGAGGCTTGATGAGGGGGCGATGAGATCTCACCCTGCACTCATAAAGACCGCGCGACAATGCTTCCCATGCGGGTGCTGGTGGTCGAAGACGAGCCGAAGATGGCGCGCCTCCTGAAGCGGGGGTTGACCGAAGAGGGGCATGCGGCCGATGTGGCACCAACGGGTGAGGAGGCACTCTGGATGGCGCGCGCGCGTGAGTACGACGTGATCGTGCTCGATGTGATGCTGCCTGGGCTCGATGGTTTCGCCGTCTGCTCCGAGTTACGCGCTGTCGGCGTGTGGACGCCTGTGCTGTTCTTGACCGCGCGCGACGGTGTCCGCGACCGCGTCGAGGGCCTCGACACCGGAGCCGACGACTACCTCGTGAAGCCGTTCTCGTTCGCCGAGTTGCTTGCGCGGCTTCGCGCCCTGACGCGGCGGGCCCCCCACGAGCGACCGTCCGTGCTCGAGGTCGGGAACCTCAAGCTCGACCCCGCCACACGGCGGGCCTGGCGAGACGGCACCGAGCTCGACCTCTCGGCCAAGGAGTTCTCGCTCCTCGCATCTGTTCATGAGGCGGGCCGGAGATACGCTCACGCGCACAGAGCTCCTCGACGGCGCCTGGGACATGGCCTTCGAGAGCCGGTCGAATATCGTCGATGTCTACGTGCGCTATCTCCGGGAGAAGGTGGACCGTCCCTTCGGAGCACGCTCGCTGGAAACCGTTCGCGGCGTCGGCTACCGGCTTCGCGCCGACGGTGCCTGATGAGCTCGCTCCCGATCCGGGTCCGGCTCACGCTTCCATTCGCAGTCGTGATGGCGCTCGTGCTGGTCGCGACCGGCGCCTTCGTCTATGTGCGAGTCGGCGGGGCACTCCTGACGAGCGTCGACCAGACCCTGGGGGCTCAATTCGCGGAAGCGTCGTCACGCGTCCAGGACGGCGAACCTCTGGTCGATCGCGACGCGGCGGACGTCGCGCCCGTCGAGCAGCTTGTCACCTCGAGCGGGCAGATCGTCTCGAGCACTCCGGTGAGCCTTCCCCCAGTGCTCGATCCCAGCCGACGGGCGCAGGTGATAGCCGGCCGGACGGTGAGGGAGAGCAGCGACGACTTCGTCGGGCTCAAGGACCGCTGGCGGATGCTCGCGGAGCCGATCGAGGTCGGCGGCGTCCGCGAGGCACTGGTTCTTGCCGAACCGCTGACCCAACGCCGCGAGACACTCGACCGTCTGCGCCGCGAGTTCCTGATCGCCGCTCCAGCCGCCCTGATCCTGGCGGTGCTGAGCGGCTACCTGCTCGCCGCGGCGTCGCTCCGACCCGTCGAGGCGATGCGCCGGCGCGCTGCCGCGATCACCGCCGCGACGCCCGGAACCCGGCTGCCCGTTCCCCCCGCCCGAGACGAGATCTCCAGGCTCGCCCAGACGTTGAACCACATGCTCGACCGCCTCGAGGCCGCCTTCGAGCACGAGCGCAGGTTCGTCGCCGACGCAAGCCACGAGCTCCGCACGCCCCTGGCCCTCCTGCGCACCGAGCTCGAACTCGCTCTGCGCCGGCCGCGCTCGAACGAAGAGCTCGAGCAGGCACTACGCTCCGCCGCCGAGGAGACCGAGCGCCTGAACCGGCTCGCCGAAGATCTCCTGTTGATCGCCCGCGCCGACGAAGGGTCGCTCCCCGTGAGGCGCGAGCACCTCTCGGCCCGGGAGACGCTTCACGACGTCGCGGAGCGCTTCGCGAGCCGCGCCGAGCGGGCCGACCGGATCGTGACCGTGGTCAGCAACGAGGACTCGGTGATGGAGGCCGATCCGGTTCGGCTCGAGCAGGCGCTCGGCAACCTCGTCGACAACGCGCTCAAGCACGGTCAAGGCGAAGTGCGCCTGTCGGCGGTCCGGCGCGAAGGGTCGATCGAGCTGCATGTGACCGACGAGGGCTCCGGGTTCGACCCCGACTTCGTACAGCGGGCATTCGACCGCTTCAGCCGGGCCGACGATGCCCGCAGCCCGGGCGGCACCGGCCTCGGCCTCGCAATCGTCCAGTTGATCGCTACGGCCCACGGCGGCGGCGCAGGGGCAACAAACCAGCCCGGCGGCGGTGCCGACGTGTGGATCACCGTTGCGGCCGTCCCTACGGCAGCAGCCGTCGTCGCCTGAACGGGTTCTAACTCTCAGCCAACTCTCAGGGAGCGCTCATTGCGGTCTCATTTCGCGGTGCGACGCTGGCCCTCGACCATGAAGGGAATCTCTTCATCGACCAACCCGATCGCCGCGCGGGATGCGGCGATCTCGCATCTGCGCCGCGCAACCGCCGCAACCCTCCTCGCGGCGACCGCGATCGCAGGCGCGATCGCAGGTTTCGCAGCGTCCACGACCGCGAACAAGGCAGCCGCGGCTGGAACCGTCGCCAGGACGAAGGCCGCTGCGAAGACGGCGACGGTGAGCTCGGTACCCGAGCCGGCGGCGACGACGCCCGCGCGCTCGGCCTCGGTGCCGGACAGCTCCGGCTCGTCTTCGTCAGCTTCTTCCTCGTCGCCGTCGGTCTCGTCGTCTCCGGCGGCGCCAGTCGTCGTCTCCGGCGGCTCGTGAGCGCCCCGGCGCGCACCGCGATTCGGGCGCTCGGCACAACGGCCGTGCTTCTGACCACCGATCCCGAGGCGATGCCTGCCGCGCGCGGGCATCTCGTCCGCGGGCTCCGTCGCTTCGACCTGGCCTGCAGCCGCTTTCGGGACGACTCCGAGCTCAGCCTCCTCAACCGCTCGCCGGGTCGTGCGGTTCCTGTCGGCGAGATCCTCTGGGACGCACTTCAGGTTGCGCTTTCGGCCGCGGCGCGGACCGGCGGGCTGGTCGACCCGACGGTGGGACGTTCGCTGCGTCTCGCCGGCTACGACCGCACGTTCATGCACGTGAGCCGCCGCGACGGACGGCTCGTCGCGGTGTCGAGCGAGCTTGCCGGGCGATACGCGGAGATCGAGGTCGACGGCGACGCGAGAACCGTTCGGCTCCCGGACGGCGTCGAGCTCGACCTGGGCGCCACGGCCAAAGCAGTCGCAGCCGACCGGATCGCAGCCGCGGCAGCCGACTCGACCGGCTCGGGCGTCCTCGTCTCACTCGGAGGCGACATCGCCGTTGCGGGCGAGCCGCTCGACGGCGGGTGGCCCGTGCGTATCGCCGACGACCACCGTGGCTCACTCGACCGGCCGGGGCCGACGATCGCGCTCAGCGAGGGTGGGCTTGCGACCTCGAGCACGACGGTGCGGCGGTGGCAGACAGCCCGCGGCGAGTACCACCACATCGTCGACCCCCGCACCGGCCGCCCTGCGACAGGCCCATGGCGGACGGCGACCGTGGCCGCAAGCTCGTGCGTCGAGGCCAACACCGCAAGTACGGCGGCGATCGTCCTCGGCTGCCGCGCGCTCGACTGGCTCGAGCAACGCAACCTTCCGGCCCGGCTCGTCGATGAGCACGGTGCCGCCTTCCATGCCGGGCTCTGGCCCGTCGAGCTCGCGCGGGCGGGATGACGCTCCTCGCCAGCTCCGGCAGCGCCTACTGGTTCCTGACCCGCGGGTCCGGGGTGGTGACGCTCGTCCTGCTGACGGCGTCGGTATGCCTTGGCGTGCTGACGAGCGTTCGCTGGCGTAGCACGCGCGTTCCCCGCTTCCTCATCTCGGGCCTGCACCGCAACGTCACCCTGCTCGCCGTCGTGTTCCTCGCGATCCACGTGGCGACCACGCTCCTCGACGCCTACGCGCCGATCCACCTCCAGGACGCCTTCATCCCCTTCGTCTCGCCGTACCGGCCGATCTGGCTCGGGCTCGGCGCGCTCTCGTGCGACCTGATCGCGGCGGTCCTCGTGACGAGCCTCTTGCGGGTCAGGCTCGGCTACGGAATCTGGCGGATGACGCACTGGCTTGCCTACGCGTCATGGCCGCTCGCACTCGTCCACTCGCTGGGCACGGGCAGCGACGCGCGCACGAACTGGCTTCCCGCGGTGGCTTTCATCTGCGTCGGTGTCGTGACGCTGTCGGTCTGGGCGCGGCTCTTCCGTGCTCCCGGTGAGCCGGCGGTTCGCGCCGCTGCCGCCGGCGCTGCGCTCGTGGTGCCGCTCGCGATCGTGCTGTGGTACCAGTCAGGCCCCGGCCAGCGAGGCTGGGCCGCCAAGTCCGGCACTCCCGCCACGCTCATCAGTTCTGCCCGGACCATCTCCAGCGAGAAGACGAGCGTCTCTGCGGCGCAATCGGCAAACCGGATGCCGGACAGCTTCACGGGACGGCTCAGGGGAAGCCTGGCCGAGTCTCCCTCCGACGCCCAGGGCGTCGTCACCCTGCACCTCGATTCAACCGTCCGCGGCGGCCTTCAGGGCACGTTGCGGATCGCGCTCCAAGGGTTCCCCACCGCCGACGGCGGCGTGAACATGACCTCGAGCGGCGTCGCATTCGCAGCCAAGGGCACCCCCGTCTTCGAGGGCAGCATCGTCGGGCTCGACGGCACGAACGTCGACGCCGAGGTCACCTCCAGCACCGGTGGCACCTATCGGCTCGCACTCAACCTGAATGTCGACAATACGACGAACGCCTTCACCGGCACCCTCGAAGGCCGGCGAGCGTGAGCGCCGCCGCAACTACCGACAGCTACGTAGTGCCTCGTGCGTCTTCGCGACAGCTTCCCCGGTTGCTCGCGGGGCTTCGCTCCGACCGGCCCGTCTCGCTCGAAGAGCACCTGCGCCTGCACGGGCCGCTCGCGCGCGTCGACCTGCTTGCCGAGATCGAGGTAAGCGGACTGCGCGGCCGCGGTGGCGCGGGGTTTCCGACGGGGGCGAAGCTGCGGGCCGTTGCCGCCCAGCGCGGTCGGCCGGTCGTGGTCGTCAACGGCACCGAGGCCGAGCCGATCAGCGGCAAGGACAGAGTGCTGCTCCGCCACCTCCCGCACCTCGTGCTGGACGGAGCGGCCGCGGCGGCGCAAGCCCTGGGCGCCCGCGAGGCGATCGTCGTGATCGACGACCGCTCCGCCGTCGAGCGGGCGATCCTCGAGCACGCAATCGAGATCCGAAGCAAACGCCGCCTCGACGGCAAGATCGAGCTGCGGATCGCCGTTTCGCCCGGAGGCTTCGTCGGCGGCGAGGAGACGGCCATCGTCAACCTCTTGAACGGCCGAGGGGCAAAGCCGACCTTCAAGCCGCCGCTCCCCTTCGAACGGGGAGTGGGCGGTGCACCGACGCTCCTCCAGAACGTCGAAACGATGGCGCATATCGCTCTCATCGCGAGACACGGCGGCGACTGGTTCCGCCAGGCTGGAACGGCCGAGCAGCCCGGAACGGCACTGCTTACGGTGTCGGGCGCCGTCGGCCGCCCGGGCGTCTACGAGGTCGCCTTCGGTACTCCCCTCGTCTCGCTGCTCTCCGAGGCGGGCGGCGTTCGAGGAGAGCCGCAGGCCTTCCTCGTCGGCGGATACTTCGGCGCGTGGGTCCCGGCCGCCGGCGCCGGGAGGCTCGAGCTCTCGGAAGCGAGCCTGCGAGAACACGGGGCGGCACTCGGCGCCGGCGCGCTCGCCGTGCTACCCGCCTCTGCCTGCGGCCTCGTCGAGAGTGCCCGCGTCACCCGCTACCTCGCCACCGAGAGCGCCGGCCAGTGCGGCCCATGTGTACACGGGCTCGACGCGATCGCCGGTGCACTCGAGAACCTCGCCTCTCCTACACACGGAGGCATCGTGCCGCCCCGCCTCGGGCTCTGGCTCGAACAGGTGCAAGGACGAGGCGCGTGCCGCCACCCGGACGGGGCCGCACGCTTTGTCGCCTCGGCGCTCCATGCCTTCTCCGACGAGCTCGCGCTTCACCTCCACGGGCGCTGCAGCGGCCACGGCCGGGCGGTGCTGCCCCTCCGCCCGCATTCGCAATGAGCACCATCATCCGCATCAACCCCATCGACTGCAAGGCACACGGCCTCTGTGCCGAGCTCCTCCCCGAACGGATCAGCCTGGACGACTGGGGCTACCCGATCGTCGACGGCGAGCCGCTCAGCCGTCCGCTCGAGCAGCACGCCCGGCGTGCCGCCGCCGCCTGCCCGACACTGGCTCTCCTCCTGGCGAAAACGGCCCGAACAAAGAGTCCTCGCGTTGCGTAGGCGGCCGCGTTCCCCGGGCTCGTTACCTCTGGCTGTTTCACGGGTTCGCCGGCTTCGAGAGCACGGCGTAGGCCGAGGCGATGTCGCGTGCGCCGTAACCGAGCTGCTCGGCCTGTGTCAGTTCCTCGTCGGCGGCCTCGGCTGAGGGGAGCCGGATGCCAAGCTCGCGGGCCAGCGCGAGCGCCAGGCCGATGTCCTTGTGCATCAGCCGGACGTCGAACCATGCCTCTTCGGGGAGATCGAGCACGAGGGGTGCGCGAGCCTTCAGCATCGGCGAGCCGATCTGGCTGCTGGTCATCACCTCTGCAGCGAGCTTCGGGTCGACGCCCTCTTGGGTGGCGAGAAGGAGACCTTCAGAGAAGGCGAGCACCTGGACGGCGAGGCTGATGTTGATGGCGAGCTTGAGCGCGAGGCCCTGGCCGTTCGCGCCGATCCGAGTCGGCGTCCCGAGCTCGCGCAGGACAGGTTCGACTCGCAGATAGGCCTCCTCGTCACCGCCCACCATGATCGTGAGCGTCCCGGACTGGACTTGCGGCACGCTGCCGGAGACCGGTGCGTCGAGCATCGCTGCGCCCGTCGAGCGGGTTCGCTCGGCCAGCCCGCGGCTGACGCCGGGGCTGACGGTGCTCACGTCCACCCAGGTGCAGCCTTCGCCGATGCCGCTGAGGATTCCGTCCGGGCCTGAGGCCGCCGCCTCGAGTGCGGCGTCGTCGGGAAGTGAGGTGAAGACGATCTCAGCGGCCGAGGCGAGGTCGCGGGGCGTGTCGCGCCAGCGCAACCCCCGCTCCTCGAGCTGCTGAGCGTGCTCGCGATGCCGCTCCTGTCCGTACACCTCGTAGCCGGCCTCGAGGAGCCGGGCGGCCATGTTGCCGCCCATATGGCCGAGCCCGACGAAGCCGATCCGCGGCGTTGGGTTGCTTGTCATCTCAGGTCCTCCTTCAATCTCAGCTCGAGGGACGTCGAACTGCGAGCATTACTCGGACACGGCGAGGACCATCGAGTCGGTGCGCCGCACCCGATCGATCGAGAGTTGGGGCGTTTCCCCGACGAGCCACCATCGACGCTCCATGCACGCTGAACCCTAAGCGCTCGGGGCACGGCCAGCGAGTTCCCCCACGGCGCCCCATGGACGCAGAACCCCACCCGGGAGCTGTTCGCCCGTTGGCGGAGCCCCAAGCCTTCACTGTGCGTCAATCGCAGACACAACAGGGGAAATATGGTAAGGAGGGCGTCGACGAATGGAAGCGACGACGGCTTCTGCGGGCTCCGATGATGCGAGCCCGGCTGCCTGGGCCCCACTTCGGGCCGGCTCGTTCCGTGCTCTCTGGCTCGCCGCGCTCGTCGGCCTGACCGGCGTCTGGTTCCAGACGGTCGGTGCGCAGTGGCTGCTCGTCTCCAGTCCCCACGCGTCGATCCTCGTCTCGCTCGTGCAGGTGGCGACAACGCTCCCCTACGTGTTGTTCGGTCTGGTCGCCGGTGTCCTCGCCGACATCCTCGATCGGAGGCTGATCCTGATCACCGTGCAGGTAACGGTGGCCGGGCTCGGCGCGGTCCTGGCCGCACTCACGTTCGCCGACCGGATGCCGCCGGCGCTCCTGCTGCTGCTCGTCTTCATGCTCGGCACCGGCGCAGCGCTCGGAACACCCGCATACCAGTCGCTCGTGCCCGAGCTCGTCCCGCGAGACGAGATCCCCGCCGCGGCGGCGCTCAACTCGATCAGCATCAACGTCGCCCGTGCGCTCGGCCCGGCCATCGCCGGTGTGCTCGTCGCTACCGCCGGCGTCGGGACGACCTTCACGGTCGCCGCGGCAACGGCCCTCTTCTACGCGGTCATGGTCGCGCTCTGGCACCCGACGCGCCCGGCACGGCCGCGCCCTGAACGGTTCGTCCCTGCGCTCAGGGCCGGCTCGCGTTACGTCCGCAACGCCCCCGTCGTGAGACGGATCCTGCTGCGCGCCGGCCTCTTCCTCGTCCCCGCAAGCTCGCTCTTCGCGCTCCTGCCGCTGATCGCCTCGCACCGGCTCGGCCTCGGCTCGGGCGGGTACGGGCTCCTCCTCGCGGCGCTCGGGCTCGGCGCGATCGCAGGTGCGCTCGTGCTCCCCCGAGTTCGCGCCCGTGTCTCGATCAACGCTCTCGTCACGCTCGCGAGCGGCTTCTACGCGCTGGTGCTGGCTGCGGTCGCCTTGCTTCACGACGCCGTCCCGGTACTCCTGCTGCTCGTCCCGGCGGGCGTCGCCTGGGTCGTCGTGCTCTCGACGCTCAACGCCTCGCTGCAGCTCTTTTTACCCACCTGGGTCCGGGGCCGCAGCCTCGCCGTCTACACGATCGTCCTGTTCGGTAGCCAGGCGCTCGGCGCGCTCGTCTTCGGCGCGCTCGCCGACCTCCTCGGGCTCGTCCAGGCGCTGCTGATCGCCGCCGGCTCCGCCGCGATCGCGGCCGCGAGCATCCGTATCTGGCCGTTCCTCGACACGAGCGGCATGGACCGAAGCACCGTCGTCTTCTGGCCCGAGCCCCAACTCGCCTCGGACATCGACGCCAACAACGGCGCTCCCATCACGGTCACCATCAGCTACCGAGTCCCTCCGGCCAACCAACGCCCGTTCGTCGACGCGATGAGCCGCGTGCGCGGTTCACGGCTCCGAACCGGCGCCATCAGCTGGGCTCTCTATCGCGACGGCGAGCACGACGACACCTTCATCGAGCTCTTCATCGTCCCCTCCTGGGAAGAACACCTGCGCCAACACCACGAGCGGCTCACCGGGACAGACCGCGACTACCAGCAACACGCGACCGCGCTGTCCGAAGGCGAGCCCGTCGTCGCACATCTCCTCGACATCGACGTGCCGCGCGCCGACAAATAATCGGTGGCAGTAGCGAGCTGGACACGCCGCGGCCGAGGTGACCCTGCAGGTACCTCAGCTCGCCGCCTAGGTATCGCCCGCATAGCGCAAGTTGCACCTCCGCGCCGGAAGTGCCACAATCACACACTTCCGAGCCCTCCACGACAGAAGGGCGGGTACTGTGTCGAACACCTCCAAGGCTTCGGGTCCCCGGCAAGAGGAGAGCGGGCGCGGTCGGTATCTTCGTCGGCGCAGCCGGATCACGGGATCGATCGCTGCGGTCGCCGCCGTGCTAGGAGTGGTGACCGTGTTCTGGCAGGATTGGATAGAGGCGGTGTTCCGGGTCGATCCCGACCACGGGAACGGCTCCTTCGAATGGCTCGTGGTTGTCGTGCTGTTCGCGTTGGCCCTCGTGTTGGCCGCCGCGGCCAGGCACGACCGGCGCCAGTCGATGATCCTCGTTCAAACGCGGAGTACGTGAGATGGCACGTCCGCGCCGCCCGAGCCCGGACCGAAAGCGCTTTCCCACCGTCGAGGAGCAGCTGCGTGCTTCGAAGGTCGAGTACGGAAGCGCCCTCGAGCAGTTGGTCCGTGACAACCAGGACCTCGCTCTCTTGAGACCCGACGAGCACGAGAACGACGGCATCGACGTGCCTTTGTGGCTCAGAGTCCACTATCGGAAGAACCACCCTGAGCTGGAGAACTCAGCGGGGAGCGCCGTCGGGGACTACCCCGAGGCCTTGGAGAACATCCACGAATGGATGAAGTCTCATCAGGATCTGGGTGCCGGCCGGCAGGAGGAGCCTGATGGCTGATTTCCGAATCTCCGGTTCTGCGACCACATCGCGTAGCGAGTGCGACATCCGCCTGAACTACGACGACGGGCGGAAGATCATCGCCGCGTCGAACGACATCGGCGCGTCGTCGCAGGCCCAGTTCTCTTCCACAGACGGCGGGGCCACCTGGAGCCAGACGTCCCTGCCGCTCGCAACCGGCGACAGCTTCCACTCCGATCCGATGGTGGATTGGACTTCCGACGGGAACGCCTGGTCGGCCACGCTGGGCATCGACGCCACCGACACCGTGCTGAAGGTCAGGCTCTACAAGTCGACCGACAGCGGCGCAACGTGGACCTTCGACTCCACCGCCTCGGGGTCTCAAACCGGTTGCGACCGGGAGATCATGTGGATCGACCACAGCCCGACTTCCTCGCACCGGGACCAGATCTACATGACCTGGCACAACAGCACCCCGGTGTGGTTCAACCGGCGGACCGCCGGGTCGAGTGCGGCCTGGCAAACGCCGGTACAGCTGAGCGGCTCGGAGACGACCGGGCTCGGCATCGGCGGCGACGTCAAGACGAACACAAACGGCGATATCTACGTGTTCTGGCAGGATGCCGACGGCAGCCAGAAGATCTATCTGAGCAAGTCCACAGACGGAGGAGCCACGTTTGGCTCGGTCACGACCGTGGCCTCGATTCTGGCGGATAGCCGGAAGCTGTCGATTCCCGCCGACTCCTCCCGCAAGAGCCGCGTGTATGTCTCGGCCGGCTGCTACCGAACCGACGAGGTCGACTTCGCCTGCCTGGTCTGGGCCGACCTCTCCGGCGAGTCGGGTTGCACCTCGGGTAGTGGCCCGGGAACCGATGCCACGTCCAGCTGCAAGACGAGGGTCTGGTTCACGAGCTCCACCGACGGTGGAAGCAGCTGGTCGACGCCGGAGATGCTCAATAACCAGAGCGGTAAGAACGACCAGGCCTTCCCCCGGCTGGCCGTGGACGAGACCAACGGCACGATGATGGTCGCCTACTACGATACCGTCGCAGATCCGAACCGGCTGAAGACGGATCTCTACGTTCAGGTCTCGTACGATCTGGGCGCCAACTGGACCGACGCCACCAGGATTTCGAGCGGCGAGACCGACGAGACGGCCGGCACTGCCGATTCGGGCAACCAGTACGGGGACTACATCGGCCTTTCCGGGAACGCGGGGGTCTTCTTCCCCGCATGGACCGACCGCCGCAACGGCGCCAAGGAGGAGATCTGGTCGGCCAAGGTGGAGGCGACCGCTCCGGCTTGCCAGATCGTCATCCAGAAGGGCACGTTCGGCCAGGACGAGGTTACCGCCCAGGCCTCTTGGCCCTCCGCCTACTGGCTCCAGGTCAGCGGCTTCACGAACGCCGACCTGGGATTCAACTCGCCCAGCGACTTGAACCATGCCCCGTCACCGGCGCCGACGCTGTCGATCACCATCGACCCGACCCTGAACCCCAGCCTGACGAGCACGCAGATCTCGACCATCGCCGCCAACTTGCCAAGCGTCGATGTGTTCGGACCAGCCCCGATCCTGGCCGACGACACGACGCTGCTCGAAGAGCTGCAGACGTTCTTCTACCCCTACACGATCTCCTTCTCGAACGAGACCGCCTTCGGTGCGCTGAACGCCCACGAATTCGCGATCCTGACCCTGCAGGCCTCGCTCACGGTCGGCTCGCAAACCGTGCAGTCGACCGCCCTTCTCGAGTTGGCCAAGGGCGAGGATCCCCGCTTCGAGAACCTCGACCCGGCTCACCCGAACACCTTCCCGTTCTGGCTGAGTTACGACCTGCGTTTCTTCAAGGTGACGGCGAACCAGTCGCATCACTCTTTCGGCGTGGCCAGCCCGGCCGACAGCGGCGCCGCCGTCGGCTACATCCAGGGCGTCATCGACAACCTGAACACGCCCGGGGCCAATCTGAACGGAGACAGCTTCGACGGGCTGGCGCAGAGCGAGGACCAGACGACGCTCGAGTTCCTGCCTGACGACAACGGCGGGAACGCCACCTTCGACTTCGCCCTCGCACGGGTCCGGGTGCTGTCCAGCATCGCGACGACGATCGACCCGGTCCGGGTGTTCTTCCGGCTGTTCAGCGCCCAGAGCACCGCGACCAACTTCGACGAATCCACCAGTTACCGGTGGGGGTCTGACGGGACACCCGACCACAAGATCCCGCTCCTCGGTGTGCAGGCCGACTCCCATGGTCAGCTCGAATGGGTCACAGTTCCCTGCTTCGCCACCGAGCGGATCAATCTGAGCTCGCCGGCGGACATGAAGACCCAGCACGACGACCCGAACGCACGCTCTATCACCACCGTCGCCGGCTCGGAGGTGGACACCTATTTCGGCTGCTGGCTGGACGTGAATCAGCCCGGTCAGACGTTCCTGGCCGCCGCGCCGCCGTCATCGCAGAGCCAATGGGATGGGCCGTGGACGGGAACCGACTCGATCAACAGCGTGATCACCCACGCACCGCACCAGTGCCTGGTCGCCGAGATCCGCTTCGACGACACTCCCGTGCCGCCCGGCGCGACTCCGGCGATCACCGACAAGCTGGCTCAGCGCAACATCGCCTGGGTCGATGGGCCCAACCCCGGACAGGACCCGTCGCGCCTGATGCCACACCCCTTCGAGGTGAAAGCCACGCAATCGGGCTCGCGCCGGGTGGACGAGGTGCTGATCGACTGGGGAAACGTTCCGGCCGGCACCGGCGCCTCGGTGTACCTGCCCGATGTAGACGCAACCGAGATCCTGCACCTCGCGGATCGGCTGTATCCGAAGCATCGGCTGTCGTCGCCCGAGGCACATGTGGTCGCGTGTGACGCGGGCAACTCGACGCTGATCCCGCTGCCGGAAGGGACGGGCCGCGTCGCCGGTCTGTTGACGATCGGCCTGCCGGCCGGGATCCGGAAGAGTCAGAGCTTCCACGTGGTCGTCCGTCAGCTGCACGACCGCAAAGTGCTGATCCCGAAACGGCGGCCAACCCAAGTGGAGACGGCCGCCGGCGCGACGCTCGAAAGCTCGACGCTGTCGACCGGCGAAGGCCGGATTGCCGTTGTCTGGCGGGAAGTGGCCGGAACCTTCCAGGTCACGATGCCGATCAGCACCAAAGAAGCGCTCCTGCTATCCGAGGAACGGCTTCTGGCCTGGCTGAAGTGGAAGCTCACCGTGTTGCCATCGGCACACCGGTGGTACCCGATCCTCGTCCGCTACGCCGAGCAGGTCGGCGGTCGGATCAAAGGCTTCGGCGGCGATCCCGGCCGGATCCAGCCGTCAGCGACCGGCGCCGTCCCGGGCTTCGGGCCGCCACGGCACGGAGAGCCCGGCCACCACGGTCGCAAGGGGATCGTCGTCGGAAAGGTCTCGGCCGTGCGTTTCGACCGCTTCGGAGACTTCGTCGGATTCTGCCTCCTGGACGAGGAAGGCCACGAGCACAGCTTCCGCTCGGTCGAGCCGAAGACCCATGAGCTCATAACCTACGCCTGGAGCGACCGAACGTTGATCGCGGTACGGACGACGGAAGGCGATCCACATTGGCCCGTGGAGATCTCGCTGCTCAGACCCTGAGACCCGCGGCCGGTATTCGGCAGTCGCTGTGATGAAGCGACCTGTCAGCAGACCGTGTCGCTGTCGAGAGCCCCGTCGATGCTCTGGGCGAGCCACACCGGTCCGGCTGCGAACCCGGTCGGACAGCCGGGGGGATCGGGCCCGACGGGAGCGATCCACTCGGGAACACTGAGCGACGACCAGCGGCCGACGATCTGCTGCCAGTAGGCCTCGTTCGAGTAGATCCCTACGGTCGGACGCGGTGTCTGGGTGAACAAGTGCTCGAGTACCCCCCTGATCGCGGCGGCGTTGAGCACGCGGCGGGACGACCACGAATTGCCGGGCTCGACGTCGAGCCAGACGGCCTCGGCCCTCGTGCCGTCGAGCTGTGCGAGTGCCGCTGCCGCCTCGCTACAGCCGACGGCGTACGCCCGCCGGAGGACGGGCCTGAACCCCTCCGCACTCGCTGCGACTGCGCAGTCCGGCGTAATGTGACGAACGAGGGTCGGGCTATAGGCGGTATTGATGTAGACGCTCCGCGGCGGCCCGGAGACGGCCCACTCGACGGCGAAGCACGGGTTCGTCGTGAACGGGCGACCGGCGTTCAGCCCGATGACCGTGAACGCATGGGTTCCCGGCAGCGGCGCGGCGCAGTTCGGGTAGCTGATGTCGAGGCCGACTTCGCCGGACCGGTAAGGCTTGCTTTCGACGAGGTGGGCTAGATCGATCGTTGCCGTGCCCGTGGGGACATGCAGCCGAGCCCCGATCAACAGCACCTTCGCCGGGTCGAACGAGTTGGCCGCTGCGAGCTGCCCGAGCGAGACGTGGTAGCGGAGGGCGATTCCGCTCAACGTGTCTCCCGGCCGGACGATGTAGGTTCCACCCCGGTCGCTTCCCCCAACGGCGCCTGCCGGCACCCGGAGCACGCGTCCGATCAGGAGCGTCTTTCGCCAATTGAGCCCGTTCGCGTCGGCAAGCGCTCCCAGAGAGACGTCGTAGCGCTGCGCGATCGCCGAAAGCGAGTCGCCTGCTCGAACCGTGTAGTGCCCGGACCACCCCGGTACCCTCGCCGATGCTTGTCCGGCTGTGGCAAGCAGCAGCACCACCAGCGCCGCGACGAGGAGCTTGCCGCGCATTCACGAGGCTTCGCGACGCGCCACCCGGACTCCTCCCCGAGTCGCAGGCTTAAGGGATCGAGCGCGTTATCTCACCCAGAGCTGGTCGAGGAGCACGCCCCACTGCGGGTTGTACTGATAGTTGCCGACGCGGCGGGAGACGAGCGTGGCCTCCAGTCCGTTCTGCAGGAAGAGCCACGGAGCCTGCTCGACGACATCGTGGTCGACCTGCCTCCAGAGTCTCGAGGCTGCGCCTGGATCGGCGACCTCGAGCGAGCGAGCGCGGTTGATCTCGGCGTCGATCTGACGGTTACAGAACTCGGCGAGGTTGTTGTTGGCTCTCGAGCGCGGGATGAACGACTTGCACGTGAGCAGGGTCGGCAGGAAGTCGCCCGCCGTCGGATAGTCGTGAGCCCATCCGCCGATCCCGGCCTGAATCCTCTGCCGCGAGTCTCCGGCCGTCTGGTAGTAGGTGTCGGCGTCCTTGAAGTTCTCGAAACGGGCTCTGTAGCCGAGGCTTCGGAGCACCGACACGAGATAGTCGCCGCCGTGGGGCTCGAAGATGCCGACGATCCCGGCAACTGTTACTCGCTGGCCCCTCGTGCCCGATTCGGTCACGAGCTGCCGGGCTTTTGCGAGGTCCGGGCCGACGTAGCTCCCGTCGGGGCTCTGCTCGGTCGTGTAGGGGCAGTAGCGCCGGTAGCCGTTGACGTTCGGAGGCAAGACCTGACAACTTGGCTGCGCGAGCTCCGGGCCGCCTCTCAGGTTGACCATCCGGTCGCGATCGACGGCGTAGTTGACCGCCTGTCGAGCCTTCACGTTGTTGAACGGCGGCACCCGCGTGTTCAGAAACACGTAGTAGGTCTGTATTGCCTGGTCGAGGTGGAGCTGGCTCGCGTGCCGCGTCTGCAACGAGCTGAGGAGGGAAAGGGGCGGAAACAGACCGCGATCCGCTTCGCCTGTGTCGTTGGCGAGATCGGCCTTTCCCTGCTCGACGCTACGCCGTTGCGCGCTCGGCAGGACGTTGAACCGCCAGACGATCTCGTCCGGATAGCCGTCGGGCTGGGCCGCTTCGTACCACTCGTGGAAGTGCGGGTTCCGGACGAGCCGGAGGCCGCGTCTTGGGTCGTAGCTCGCGATCATGTACGGGCCGGTGGCGGGCAGCGGCAGCCGCGCCTCGAACGGCGTGCTCGCAGGTACCGCGTCCCCGGCGGGGAGCGCGAGCTGCTGAAGGAAATCCGGGTCGGGGGCGGTGAGGTGGAAGGTGATTGTGCTCGAGGCCGGGTCGGTCACGATCCCCTTCGAGAGGTCGCAGCGTTTCGGCGTCTTCAGGCACCGGCTGTAGCCCGCGATGCCCGCGAAGTAGGAGCCGCTGCCGACGCCCTTGCTTGCGTACGCGGCGACCGAACGCTCGATCCCGCGGCGGAAGTCAGCAGGCCGGACGAGCTCCCCGTTCGAGTAGCGAATCCCGCGGCGCACCTGGAAGGTGTACGTGCTCCCGCCGTCAGTGGCAGTCGGGATCGTGGTCGCGAGGTCAGGGACGAGGCGGGTTCCGTCGCTGCCGCCGACTCGTTTGTACCCGACCAGGCCGTCGTTCGTCAGAATGAGCGCCGACCACGAAGGTGTGTCGTAGGCGTCACTCGGAGCTGAGGCGTAGGCGACAGCCGGATCGATCGAGTCGAACTCGCCGGCGGCCGTGAGAATCCTCAGCGTGCCACCGCGATGAACGAGCCCCGAGGTCCGCACGGCGACATAGACCGTGTTTCCGGCCATCGCGACGGCTTCGGGCCGGTTGCCCGTTCTCAGCTTTTCGACCACCTTTGCCTGCGAGGGATCGATCTTCGACAGGGTCCCGGCGACCTCGCTGCTGGCCCAGACCGTCTTGCAGTCGGGCGAGACTGCAATCCCGCTCGGCCCGGCGCCGACGCCGACGGTGGCGCCCACCTCGTTCGTGGCCGGATCGACCCGGTCCACGGTGCCGTCGAGGCTGTTTGCGACCCAGACCGCCCCCGGACAGACGGCGACCGCACCCGCCCCGCGACCGACGTTGATCGGTTGGGTGACGATCCTCGCCCGAGGATCGATACGGCTGAGACTCCCATCGGACTCGCTCGTTACCCAGACCGCGCCGTCCCCGGCCGCGATCCCGTCGGCGCCCGCCGCAACCGGAATCGTGTGCTGCGGTTTCCCTGTGTTGGGGTCGATCTCGGTCACGGTGCGATCGGTCGAGTTGGCAACCCACACGGCACCCTCGCCGTAGGCGATACCCAACGGCCCGTTGCCCACGGTGATCGTCTGCACCGGCGAGTCCGTCGTCGGGTCGATCTTGAACACCGTCCCGCCGAGGCTGTTCGTCACCCACACGTAGCCTCCGCCGACGGCTATCCCGGACGGCGCGTTCCCGACCGGGATCGTGTCTACCGACGAGTTCGTCCCCAGATCGATCTTGGTAACCGAGTCGTCATCGACGTTGGCCACCCACAGCGCCCCCATGCCCGCGGCGAGCGCGCTCGGGCCGGTCCGCACGGACACCTGCGCGATCGGCTTCCCGTTACGGGCGTCAAAGGCACCGACCGAATCGGCGGAGACCGCGGCCGAGCCCGAGCCCGAGCCTCCCCGCATGAGCAGCACGGCGGCCGCGGTGACAGCGCCGGTCGCCGCGATGGCGCCGCAGGCGAGCACGGCGATGAGTCGGCGCCGAACGGCCGCACGGCGGGGTGCCCGTGCGACTTCCGCCGGGGCCGTCCCCGGTCCGTTGTGCGCGGCCGGCGCCTCGAGGAGTTGACGGTAGACCGACTCGGTCTCCGGCGACGGGTAGGTCCCGAGCTCATCGGCGAGGAGCAGCCGGCAGCGCTCGTACACCCTGAGCGCCTCGGCCCGGTTGCCGGCGGCAACGTGTGACTCCATGAGCATCCTGTAACCGCTCTCGCGGAACGGTGCGAGGGCGATCGCCTGTTCGGCACACGCCACCGCCTCGCGTGCGTCGTCCGAACGCAGGCAAGCCTCCGCCAGCGCCGTGAGCGCGCGCCTGCGAAGGTCGTCGAAGTCGCGGCGCTTCGCCTCGACCCAGGCTCCGTCCTCGCCAGGCAGGAATGGCTCGCGAAGGAGGGCCGCTGCGAGAGTCGCCGCGGCCTTGGCCCGGTCCGGCTCGTCCGCCGCAAGCGCACCCTCCGCCTCGCGGGTAGCGGCCGCGGCCGCGAGGACGTCGACCCACGAGCCTTCGGGCAGCTCGAGCCGATAACAGCCGAACGCGGCCGTGAGCGCGTTCGAATCGTGGCCGACCTCGACGAGGATGCTCCGCAGCTTGCTGACGACGACGCTGAGCGCCTTGTCCCAGCTCGCGGGAGGGGTCTCGCCCCAGACCGCCTCGGCGAGCTCGTCACGCCGTACCGGCCTGCCCTGCTCGGCCACGAGGTAGGCGAAGAGCAACCGGCCCTGACGGCCTGGGAAGCGGTCCTCGGCGATCAGCACGCCGTCGTTCTCGACAGCGACACGACCTGCGAGAAAGATCTTCAAGCCGAACCTCCCTGGCCGTTCTTTGACGGGATCTTGCCTCGTTCTAACCGCGCCTGCCTAGCGTCGGCAGGGTCGTGGAGAGGGTGATCCGTTGCGATTGCGGGTTCGAGGCCCGCGCCTCCGACGAGGACGCCCTCGTCGCGGAGGTTCGGGGCCACGCATGGGTCGCGCACGGGATGCCGCTCTCACGAGACGAGGCGTCGCTGCTCGTCTTCCGCGCCGAGCTCGTGCTCGGCCCGTCCCCGGCAGGGGAGAACCCTCGAAAGGAGCAGAAATGAAAGTCGCTTCACTACAAAAGAGCGCGCCCGGCCGACGGCTGGGCGTGGTGGTCGGCTTGCTGCTCGTCGCGCTCGTTTTCGCGGCGGGCGCGTCGGCGGCGAAGGTCACGGTGTTCGCGACAGGCCTGAACAACCCGCGCGGGCTCCATTTCGGCCCCGATGGAAACCTCTACGTCGCCGAAGGCGGGCTAGGGGGCACGACGTCGACGAGCGGACTGTGCGATCAGGTGATTCCGGTCATCGGCCCGTACACCGGCGGGTTCACGGCCGACATCCTCCGGTTCGCCCCCGACGGCACACGGACCGTCGTCGCGGCCGGGCTCCCGTCCGACCAGACCGGCCCGGCGCGCAGCTTCCGAAGCGGCGTGGCTGATATCGCGTTCATCAACCACACGCTGTATGCACTGCTCGCAGGCGCAGGCTGCTCGCACGGCCACGCCGACGTCGACAACGGGATCGTCCGCGTCAATGCCGACGGCACCACGACCCAGGTCGCGGACCTGAGTGCGTTCATCAAGGCCAACCCGGTCGCGAACCCGGACCCGGCGGACTTCGAGCCCGACGGCACCTGGTATTCGATGGTCGCGGTCGGCGGCGACCTGTACGCGGTCGAGCCGAACCATGGCGAGGTCGACCGGATCGACCCCTTCACCGGCGCGATCAGCCGGGTCGTCGACGTCTCGGCCACCCAGGGCCACATCGTCCCGTCCGCGATCGCCTTCCAGGGCATCGCCCTCGGCAGACTCATCCTCGGCAACTTCTTCATCGGCAACCTGGGCGAGTTCCCGGTCGTGCCGGGAACAGGCACCGTCTTCAGGCTCACTCCGAGCGGCCAGCTCAAGCCATGGGCAACCGGCCTCACCACGATCCTCGGGCTCGCCTTCGACCACCGCGACCGCATGTACGTGCTCGAGACCTCCAACGCCGCCGGCGCGCCGGCGTCCGGCAACGGCGACATCGTCAGGATCGACCCGAACGGGACGAAGACAACGATCGTCACCGGGCTCACCTTCCCGACCGGGATCACGGTGGGTCCCGACGGCGACCTCTGGGTCTCCAACCAGGGTTTCGGCCCACTCACCCCCGGCTTCGGACAGATCCTCCGAATCGACCCCAACGACTGATCGAGACGACCCGTCTCCGGCGACCGCCACGGCCGGGCTTCGAATACCAAGAACGGAGACAGGAAACGACCCAAAGAGACCGGGCCCGAGCCGCTACCGGCTCGGGCCCGAAGCGGTCGCCGGCCGCGCTCCGGCGTCTGTGAGGCTCGGAACACTGACGCACGGAGCTCTAGCCCAGTCGAGCGTTTTTCGGTTCGGCTCCCGCGTGCCGCTGTGCGTCAGCGCTCGACCACGATGGGGGTGCCGGCGTCGATGTCGTGTGCCAGCCAGGTGATGGCCGCGTTTGCGAATCGGACGCAGCCGTGTGAGGAGAAGGTGCCGAGAGAGGCGTCGAGCCCGACCGTGCCGTGGAGTGCGATCTGTCCGGGGCCGCCTGCGAACTCCTGGAGGACGTCGGAGTAGGCGGACGTCGCGAGCGCCCACGGGCCTTCGGGCACGCCGGGGGCGATGTGCAACTTCTCGGTCACGAAGAACCGACCCAGTGGGGTCGGAGTGGAGGGCTTGCCGACGATCACGGCGAACCGCCCTTCGATTCGGTCCCCTCTGAGGATGACCGCGCGACGTTGTCCACGATGGCTGACGCCGACGACAGGACGCTCGTGTAGAAACGACCCGTGGCGTTGATCGAAGACTACGGGTTGATCGGCGACCTCCAGACTGTCGCGCTCGTCAGCCGCGCCGGCTCGGTCGACTGGTGTTGCTTTCCGCGCTTCGACTCGGGCGCCTGCTTCGCCGCCATACTCGGCTCCGAGGACAACGGACGCTGGCTGCTCGCGCCCGCCGCGAAGGCGGTGCGCTCGACGCGTCGGTACCGCAACGACACGCTCATCCTCGAGACGGTGCACGAACTGGCCGCCGGGAGCGTTCGCGTGATCGACTTCATGCCACGGCGGGGGCGCGCGCCGGACATCGTCCGGATCGTCGAAGGCCTCTCCGGCGAGGTCGAGATGCGCTCCGAGTTGGTGATCCGGCTGGACTTCGGCCGGATCGTGCCGTGGGTCCGCCGCCTCGACGGCGCGCGCGTCGCGATCGCGGGGCCGGACGGTCTCTGCTTTCGCACGCCGGTCGAGACCAACGGCGAGAACATGAGCACGGTCTCGAACTTCACCATCTCGCCCGGCGAGCCGCGTCCCGTTCGTGCTCACCTGGTTTCCGTCGCACGAGCCGGCCCCGGACGAGATCGATCCGGAGCAGGCGCTCGCCGACACCGAGGAGTACTGGCTGTCGTGGGCCGACGGCTGCACGCACGCGGGCGATTACCACGACGAGATCCACCAGTCACTGCTCGTCCTGAAGGCGCTCACCTACGCGCCGACCGGCGGGATCGTCGCCGCGCCGACGACGTCCCTCCCGGAGCGCGTCGGCGGCGTCCGCAACTGGGACTACCGCTACTGCTGGCTTCGCGATGCGACCCTGACGGTGCTCGCCATGCTGCGCTCGGGCTACCGCGACGAGGCGATCGGGTGGCGTGACTGGCTCCTGCGCGCCGTCGCGGGCGACCCGGCGGAGGTGCAGATCATGTACGGCCTCGCCGGCGAGCGGCGCCTGGACGAGTACGAGCTCGACTGGCTGCCGGGTTACGAGGGCTCGCAACCGGTGCGCGTCGGGAACGCCGCCTCGACGCAGCTCCAGCTCGACGTCTACGGGGAGGTGCTCGACGCGCTCTACCAGGCGCGCGCGGATGGCGCGCCGCCGAACGACGCGGCCTGGTCGCTGGTGCGGAAGCTGCTCGAGTGGCTCGTCGACGGGTGGCGGCTCGAGGACGCGGGGATCTGGGAGGTTCGAGGACCGAACCGGCATTTCACACACTCGAAGGCGATGGCGTGGGTCGCGTTCGACCGGGCGATCCGCTTCCACGAGGACTTCGGTCGAGAAGGGCCGGTCGACCTCTGGCGCACGCTCCGCGACGAGATCCACGCCGAGGTCTTGCAACGTGGCTGGAGCGAGGAGAAGCAGGCCTTCACCCAGTCATACGAGTCGACAGACCTCGACGCGAGCGTGCTGCTGCTGCCGCTCGTCGGCTTCCTGCCGGCGACGGATCCGCGCATGGTCTCGACCGTCGACGCGATCAGGCGCGAGCTGACCGTCGAAGGGCTGATCCTTCGCTACCGGCCACAGGACGCGGGCGTCGACGGGCTGCCGGGGGACGAAGGGGTCTTTCTCGCCTGCTCCTTCTGGCTCGTCACCGTTCTCGGGCTGCAGGGCAGGCAGGACGAGGCCCGCGAGCTGTTCGAGCGGCTGCTCGACCTCCGTAACGATCTCGGCCTGCTCTCAGAGGAATACGACCCGTACAAGCGCCGGCAGCTCGGAAACTTCCCGCAGGCGTTCACGCACCTCTCGCTCGTGAACGCGGCGTTCATGCTCAGCGAGGGCCGCGGCATGGGCGACCGCTAGACGATTCGTCCCTAGGTGTTTTGCTTTGTGATCGAGACTGCTCCTACAAAAGGCCCATAGGGGTCGGTCGGGCTCGTTCCGTCGGCGAATTCGAGCATGGAGGTCGACCCGGTCGCTTTCACGACTTCCTCATGCGCCTTCCAGCCCATGTTTGGCCCGGTGCCGTCTTTGAAAGACAGCGCAGCGATCTGGGCGCCGTTCCAGGACACGTCGATGACCTTGCCGGATCTTCCGTCCGGGTAGCCCGCGCCGTACCAGGTCAGCAGATAACTCGCTCCGGGCGTCGTCTTGATCGATTCGGAGATGTTCCCGGGGCCGTTGTCGGACAACTGGAGCGACTGCAGCGAGCCGTTTGGCATCTGCACGCGTGGCTCGTGATAGACAACGACGCCGCCCGCGTTGGGGTTCGCCACACCGTTTGTGAGGCCTTCGCCAACCGACCATCCGCGAATCCTCTTGACCGGCAGCTTGTTGACCGCGTAGCCCTGCGGCGAGAGGAACGCCGCGAGCTCGTTACTGAACTCTGAAGCTGGAAGCGCGAACTCACCGTTCACGACCAGGTTAGGGACGGCCGTCGTCGGCTTCGGGCCGGCCGGGCTCCCCACGGCATTCCCCGCTCCGTAAAGACAAACGATGACGCAGGCGAACAGTCCCGCCGCCCCGACCGCCGTTCCGCTCTCCCTCATGCCGCTCCCCTCGCTGTTTGTCGACCAAGACAATCGCACCCGCATTGGGGGACACTAAACGAGTTCGCTGAACCAGTCGACCCATTCGGGGCGGCGTAGTCGAGTTCTTCGAGGCCGCGCCACGGCCGCGGCTTCCGATGAGCCGGCTGAGGAGCTCGAAACGTCTCGAAGGAGCACTCGGACGATGCCGATGCGTTGCCGGTCGCCTACGATCGGCTCATCTCCGTCTCCCAGACAGGTAAGAGTAGGTCCGAGCTCGTCGAGTTGCTTCGGCGGCTCGTGTCGATCGACTCCGTGAATCCGTCGCTCGTCCCCGGAGCTGCCGGTGAAGCGGGGATCGCCCGGTTTGTGGCAGGTTGGCTGGACGGCGCGGGGCTCGAGGTCAGGATGGAGGACGCTGTTCCCGGCCGGCCGAACGTGATCGGGATCGCGCGTGGTAGCGGCGGCGGTCGCACGGTCGTCCCATACTGGGCCGACTCGGCGCTGCTCGCCACGGCCGGAATCCCGACCGTGCTCTTCGGCCCTCGCGGTGGAGGCGAGCACGAGCGCGTCGAGTGGGTGGAGCTCGCATCGGTCGAGCGATTGCGGGACGTGCTCGTTGCAACCGCCAACGACTACTGCGGGCCCGCCGAGCCGGCGTCGGAGCGATTCGCGAACGGGGGCTGACCGTGTGTCTGCTCGAAGCGACCCACACGGGTCGTTCCAGGGCAGCCGGCGTTCCACTACGATTACATCGATGGTGCGGCGGGCGGCGACTGGAAGGGCTGTGGGCGCCGCGTGCTCCATTCGGCTGTTGACGGTGGCGCTGTTCGTCGCCGCGACGGCGGTCGCGGCACCTGCCGCCCTCGGTGTCCGGAAGCCCGGGTTCGTCGGGCCGACGATCGACCATCCGAGCAAAGCTCCCGACTTCGTCCTGCGCGACCAGCACGGCGCCCTCGTGCGGCTCGCGCAGGAGCAGGGCAAGGTCGTTCTGATCACGTTCCTGTACACGCACTGCCCCGATCTCTGCCCGGTCACCGCGGGCAACCTGAACGCCGCGCTCGGACTACTCGGACCCGCCCGCCGGCACGTGGCCGTGCTCGCGATCAGCGTCGATCCGAAGGGCGACACGAAACCGGCCGTGAAGCAGTTCGTGCGTTCCCACCAGCTAAGGCCCGAGTTCCACTACCTCACGGGACCACGGTCGACGCTCACCCGCATCTGGCAG
This sequence comes from uncultured Actinomycetota bacterium, assembly GCA_963766565.1. Taxonomy (GTDB): domain Bacteria; phylum Actinomycetota; class Thermoleophilia; order Gaiellales; family Gaiellaceae; genus PALSA-600. The sequence goes on along the minus strand of CAVYAQ010000002.1, from coordinate 580,267 downwards.
GACTACGACGTGACTCCCGTCCGGGCGAACGGCCCCGATCCTGACCACACCCTGTACATCCTCGTGCTCGACCGCCGCGGCATCACCCGGGTGCTCTTCGACTCGCTGGCCCAACCAGCCGCGATCGTCCACGACGTCCGCCTGCTCCTCCAGGCCGGACCGGGTCGATAGGGCGGCGCACTAGCGGAGCGTTACCGGCTTGCTCGTCGCGATCGGCGTCCAGCCGTCGGTGTCGACGAGGACCACGCGCACGCTGGCTGGGCGGCGCACGGGGATCGTCGCCTCCGAGATGTAGTCGAGCGTCGTCCGGCGCACCGGCCACCAGCCGAACCGCTCTCGGAGGTACACCTCGACGAGGAGCTTCGCGTACGGGTCGCTGGGGCTGACGCTCACGTCGATTCCCGTTCGTGTTGGCTCGACGTGGACGCGGCGGATGCCGACGATCATGCGCCGCGACTCGCTCACCGCGCTACCGGATATCGCACGGAACTCACCGGTCTGCTCGGCGCGAACCTTCGCCGTCCAGTTGCCGTCGGCCGCGGGCTTGGCGGTGGCCACCGTCGCGAATCCCGCGCCGGACGCGCGCTCCTCGATCCGCACAGGTCTCGATGGGGTCGCGGTGCGTCCGTCGAACTCGACGGGTTGCCCGACGGGCACTGCCGCGGTGGGCAGCACGCCGAGCGTGAGCTCCCTGACGTCGATCTCGCCGGTGATGCTCGAGTGGATCGTGCAGTGGTAACGGTAGGTCCCCGGCGTCGTGAAGCGGAACGCGAATCGGCCGCCCGTGCCGACGTGCCCGGAGTCGAAGAGGCCCGTGTCGGAGGTGACCGTGTGCGTCCGTTGGCTCACGTTCGACCAGAGCACGGTCTCGCCGGGAAGCACATCGAGCTGGGAGGGCCCGTACGCCGAGAACTCGATGCTCACCTGCTCGGGCGCCCGGGCAGGCGCGCGCGCCGGTGCAACCGGCACCACAACGAGAAGAGCGACGGCGAGGAAGCCCGCGAGCGGCGCGAGCCTCATGCGGAGACGCGATAGATGCCGATCATTCCCATCTCCATGTGATCCTCGACATGGCAGTGGTAGAGCCACGTGCCGGGCGCGTCCTCGCGCCAGCGGATCTCGAACGACTCCGCCGGGCCGACGGTCTGGGTGTCCACCGTCACGCCGTCCGGGTCGACCCAGCGATGGCCGTGAACGTGAAAGGTATGGAAGTCAGAGCCCATCGCCATGACGTCCCACTGCACGAGCTGACCCACCTTCGACCGGAAGATCGGCGTGTTGCCAACGAACGCGCGGCCGTCGATCGTCATGAACTTCCCCATCGGGGTGAGGACCACCTCGAACTCGCGATCCGGCGCCTGCTGGTGCTTACCGAGGATCGAGAGCATGCCGTACATCCCGCCCGCGATCGACTGGGTCATCGACGGCGAATGATCGTGATACGGCCAGACACCCGCGGAGTCGGGTCCAGCGGTCAGCAGGTAGGTATAGGAATGCCCCGGGAGAACGTCGGCGCCGGGACCGGAGAAGCCCGGCAGGTAGGAGCCGTCCGAGCTCGGACGGTAGGTGACCCCGTGGAAGTGCATCGAGTGCGGTGCATGACGGAGGGTGTCCATGTTCTTGAAGTGGATCACGAGGTGATCGCCCACCCGGGCGTGCAACAGCGGGCCGGGGATCACGAGCCCGTCGGCGTTCTGCGTCGGCGCATTCGGCTCGGGCCGGCGCCACTGTGGGCTGTACAGGCGGTACACGACGGTTCTCATCACGGTCTGCGCCGTCGTGAGCTCGCGGCCCATGATCGCGTCGTGCCCGTTCGGCGCGATGTTCCACGTGACGGGAACCGCGGCGATCCAGTACTCGATCGTCCGGCTGCGAGGGCCGTCGTCCGAGAACGCGAGCACGTAGATGCCGACTGCAACCGCCGCGAGGGCGAGGATGCCGGCCAGCACCGGCATCCTCGCCCTCCTCGGCAAGCGTGAGACGTGACTCAGGTGACGACCAGCTTCGCCTGCATCCACGGGTGGATCAGGCACATGAAGTACAAGGTCGTGCCCTTCGGCGCGGTCACCGTGAGGTTGATCGACTCGCCCTTCTTCCCCGGCCCGGTCACGCCGGAGTCGCCCGGCTCGTTCACGGACGGCGGCGTCTTCTGGCCCTTACCGTTCTCGAGATACTGGTACTTCGGCGGCGCATCGCTCGCCGGGTTCGCTCCGTGCGCCTTGGCGAGCACGTTGCAGATGTTGCAGTTGAAGAGCTGCGCCGCCGTCTTCGGCTCGTCCTTCGCCTCGACCACCGTGAACGTGTGCGGCCCTTCGTCCGCCGCGAGGTTGACGATGTGGAGCGTCCCTCCCGACGGCACCGTGTAGACGTCCTTGTTCCAGCGGAGGGTGTCCTGGACGAACCGGTTGATCTTGATCTGGGGCGGCACCTCCACCGCCTTGATCGTGGTGACGCTCGGAGCGGCGCTCCTCTTGGCGCTGACACCGCCCGCCAGCGCAGCAACGGCGACGAGCCCGAGAACAACCGTGTAGACCAGCTTTCTTGGAGACATCGATTTCCTTTCCGGCCGAACGAGGCCGTCGACGACACGAGATGGGGGCGTCTGCGCAGTCCGCAGCGGCCCAATCCTAGGGATCCGAACGGTGAGACGAGAACCGAACCGTCGGTCCGCGTCGGGCCTTCATCAGGAAGCGACTCGAGCCCCTCCGCAGCAGGATGGGCCGGTTGTTGCTCGATGCAGTCGTCTCCGTGGCCGCCGCCATACAACCGGGATCGACACCGCGAACCTTCGTGCGGTCAAGTTCTGCGCCCGGCTGTACCGTGCCTCGTGATGAAGGACGCTACGTATCGGTACGAGCTGCGCCGGGGCGACGAGATCGTCGCGACCGGGCACCTCACTCACCAGGCCCCGCTCGAGGTGGGCGACCGGATCGCGATCGGGAGAGCCGAAGGCATCGTTCGCGAGATCGAACCGACACTCGGCGGAAGCGAGCGCCGGCTCGTAATTCAGCTGCTCCCGACCGTGCTCGACACCTAGACTGAGCCGGTCCCGCCGGCAAGAACCCGGCGCTTTCCACGCGAAGCGGGCACTGCATTCAGTCACTGAGACGAAGGGAGCAGAGATGTCCGAGGTAACGGTTGTCCTCGTCCACGGGGCCTTCGCCGATGCGTCGAGCTGGAACGGCGTGATCACGCGGCTCCAGGCGAACGGCGTGGCGGTAACTGCGCCCGCGAACCCCCTGCGGGGAATCGCCGACGACTCCGCCTACCTCAAGGCGGTCCTCGCCCAGATCGAAGGGCCGGTGCTTGCCGTAGGCCACTCCTACGGCGGCGCGGTGATCACGAATGCCGCGACCGACGCGGCGAATGTCGTCGGCCTCGTCTACGTGGCGGCCTTTGCGCCCGAGGAGGGCGAGACCCTGGGCGCCGCGGAGGCGGGGTCGAAGGACAGCGTCCTGAACTCTGCGCTAGTCCCGCGGCAGTACCCGACCGCGGGCAGCGGATCCGCGACAGAGTTCTACATCGACCCGCCGAAGGCCCGCGACGCCTTCGCGGGCGATCTCTCCGACGAGCAGGCTGCACTGATCGCAGCCACACAGCGGCCGGTCGCCGAGCTCGCGTTCTCCGAGCCGTCCGGCCCACCGGCGTGGAAAGGCCGACCGACATGGGCCGTCGTCGCAACCGGTGACCGGGCAGCAGGGGCCGACGTCGTCCGTTCGATGGCGGTACGGGCGGGAGCGAAGATCACGGAGCTCGACGGCTCGCACGTGATCATGATCTCTCAGCCGGAAGCCGTGACGAACGTGATCCTGGAGGCCCTGGCCGCGGTCGCATCGACCTAGCCAGGCGCGTGAGCTCTCCGAGCCGGCGCATTTCCATCCTCACTGACAGGAGACCCGAAAATGTCCAACCAGCCGATCGATGCGCTCGCCACCAAGCTCAAGCGAACAGAGCTCCAGCACGAGCCATCCTCGATCCCCGGCCGTGAGATCGTCCAGGTACTCACGGAGATCCCCGCCGGCGCCGAGTCCGGCTGGCACCAGCATCCGGGCGAGGAGGTCGGCTACATCCTCGCAGGCACCGTCGAGATGAAGATCAAGGACCAGCCCACGCTCACCCTCCACAAAGGCGACCCCTTCCTGATGCCACCCCGAACCCCGCACAACGCGCTCGACCTGGGCCCCGAGACGGGGATGATGCTCAGCACCTACATCGTCGAGGTGGGCGTGCCGCTCGCGGAGTTCACCAGCTGACGGGGCGCCCGCTCATCCCTCCGCCGGCCGCTCGGCTACCACCGCGAGCTTGCGAACCCGGCCTGACGCGAGCCACTCGGACCACAGGCGGTGCGCAGCCAGGAGCTCGTCGAGCGCCCGGTCACCGATCCGGGAAGCGATCGCCGGCCTATCAGCCTCGTACGCATCGGTCAGCGACGCGGCCGCCGCAAGGTGCGACCGGCTCCAGTCTTCCTGCCAGAGCACGTTCAGGCCTGCCCGCGCGAGTAGCTTCTGCAGCTCGTCGAGGGGCGTGAGCCAGACCGTGTCGGCATCGGGCATGCGCGCGCGCTCCGACTCGGTCAGGGGCATGCCCTCCTCCACCGTGAACGCGAACCGTCCGCGGGGTACGAGCGCACGGGAGATCGCCTCCACGAGCGTCTCTTTGTCACGGAAGGCGAGCATCGTCTCGAGCAGGACCACCGCATCGAACGTGCCGGATGGGAGCGGCGGGACCTGCGCGACCACGAAGCGGCAAGGCAGGTCGCGAGCGCGCTCGCGCGCGATACCCACGGCGCTCGCACTCGAGTCGACACCGACGTAGTCACAGCCGAGCTCGCGCATCAGGAACCGTCCCGGTCCGGCGACTCCGCAGCACAGGTCGAGAACGGAGACGCCGGTAACGATACGGGCGCGCTCGGCGAGGGCCCGGATCTCGCTCGCACGCATGAGACTCTCCTGCTCGACGTACTCGCCGGGCTCGAAGGCCGACTCACGTGCTTGCCGCAGTGCCTCGACGAACCGACGGCGCTCGTCCTGCCTCATCTCGCACTCCGACGCCGGACAGACGCCTCGTCGAAAAACCGATCCAAGCGATCAACCGTACTTTTTATCCGGATGTTGGAGGCCGGAGCACCGCTGCGGCCGGCGCGAGGCCGCCAGCGGGCCGAGCTGGGCGCCCAGCTCGGCCCGCTGGCTGGGCTCGGCGGCCAACTGCTGCTGCTCGCCGCGCTCTCGCGGACGGTCGGGATTGGCGGCGCCGGGTGGCTCGTCGGGCTCGTATCCGGACTAGTGCTGGACGTCGCGATCGCGCGCGCGCTCTGGCGTGACCCCGCAGCGAGGCTCGGCCCGGCCGGCTGGGTGACGCTGACCCGGGCGACGTTGGTCGTGGGCATCGCCGCCCTGACCGCGGCCTCGTTCGAGCGACCCGAGGCGGTCGCGACGCTCGTGACACTGGCGTGGGTCGCGCTTGCGCTCGACTTCGTCGACGGATGGATCGCCCGACGCACCGCGACGGAGTCGGCGCTCGGCGCGAGGCTGGACGGCGAGGTCGACGCGTTCCTGATCCTCGTGCTCAGCGTGGAGGTTGCCCCGTCCGTCGGCGCGTGGGTGCTGGCGATCGGCCTTGCGCGCTACGCGTTCCTCGCGGCCGGATGGGGGCTTCCGTGGCTGCGCGCACCCCTGCCCCAGCGTGACTGGCGAAAGACGGTCACGGCGCTGCAGGGGATCGCGCTGGTGATCGCGGCTGGGGGGTTCGTGCCCACGACCGTGAGCCGGATCCTTCTGGCCATTGCCCTCGCACTGCTGGCCGAGTCGTTCGGCCGGGACATCTGGTGGCTCGCGCGACACCGCCACGACGCGTCAGCCCAGCCCGCTGCGGCCCGTGCCCGGCGCCCGGCCGAAACGGCCGTGCTCACGCTGCTCGCCCTGGCCGTCGTCTGGGCCGTTCTCGTCGCTCCGATCCGGCCCTGGCTTCTCACCCCGGGCTCCTTCGTGCGGCTCCCGCTCGAAGGGCTCGTCGTGGTCGGCCTCGCCATCGCCCTGCCGACCCGTGCCCGGCGCTTCGTGCCGTGGCTCGATCGGACCGCTGCTCGGCGTCCTCTTCCTGATCAAGCTCCTCGATCTCGTCTTCTTCACCGCCTTCGACCGGCCCTTCAACCTGGTCGAGGACTGGAGCTACCTCACGATCGGCGTCGGGACGGTGCGTGTCACCTTCGGCAGCAGGGACGCCGATCTCGCGGCCGCGGCCGCCGTCCTGCTCGTGCTCGCGGCGTTCGTCGTCCCCACGCTGGCCGTGAGCCAGCTGACGCGAGTGGCGGCCCGTCACCGCGGCCGCTCGCTGCAGATTGTTGGCATGCTCACCGCCTTCTGGGCCCTTTTCTGGGTGTTCGGGGCAGGGGTCTCCGGGGGAGGGATCGCCTCGACGAGCGCCGCGCGGCTCGCGGTCGACGAGGTCCACGCCGTGCGGGCCGACTTCCGCGACCAGGCTCGGTTCAGGGTCCTGATCGACCGCAAGGACCCCTACCGCAATACGCCCCCCACCCGGCTGCTCGAGGGTCTTCGCGGCAAGGACGTGCTGCTCGTCTTCGTCGAGAGCTACGGGAAGCTGGCGGTCCAGGGCACGTCCTTCTCGCCCGGGCATCGACGCCGTCGTCGACGCCGGAACGAAGCAGCTCCAGGCCGACGGATTCTCCTCCCGCAGCGGCTGGCTCACCTCGTCGACGTTCGGCGGAGGCAGCTGGCTCGCGCACGCCACGTTGCAGTCCGGAGTCTGGATCAACAGCCCCGGCCGCTATTCCCAGCTGGTCGCCAGCAACCGCCTGACGCTCACCGACGCGTTCCGGCGCGCCGGGATGGAGGACGGTCGCCGACGTGCCGGCGACGCACGGCTCCTGGCCCGAAGCGGGCTACTTCTACCACTACGAGCAGATCTGGGACCGCGACAACCTCGGATATCGCGGCCCGAAATACGGCTTCTCCCCTATGCCGGACCAGTTGGCGCTCCAGGCGCTACAGACGCTCGAGCTGGCGAAGCCGGACCGTCCGCCCGTGTTCTCCGAGATCGACCTGACGTCGAGCCACGAGCCCTGGACCCGGATCCCACCGCTCATCTCCTGGAACCGGCTCGGCAACGGATCGATCTTCGACCGGCTGCCGATCGATCGAACCGGCCTGACCGACACGCAACAGGGATATGCGCAGTCGATCAAGTACGCGCTGCGGTCGCTGTACACGTTCGTCGAGCGCTACGGGAACAAGAATACGGTGCTGATCGTGCTCGGAGACCACGAGCCCTCGAGAGTGGTCGGGAAGCCTCCGGGCCACGACGTGCCGATCACGATCGTGGCCCACGACCCGAAGGTGATCGCGAGGCTCTCGTCCTGGGGCTGGACGAACGGGATGCTGCCGAGCCCGAAGGCCCCGGTCTGGCTGATGAGCGCCTTCCGGAACCGCTTCTTCGACGCATTCGACCACTGAAGCCGGGCGCGGATCGTCGCCTTCGGGAGCCGCGTCAACCTCCGTGGCCTCGCTCGGCACCCTCGAACCGTGACGAGAGCGCGTAGCGGAGGAGCACGACGTCGCCGAGCATCTGAACGTCGACGAGCTCCGCCCGGCGGGCGGGGTTCCACGGGAAGGTGCCGTCACGTACGAACCTCGGCGCCTCGGAGTCGCCGACGAAGACCGGAGCGACGGTCAGCTGCAGCTCGTCGACGATGTCCTCCGTGAGGAACTGCGTGTGCACCGTGCCCCCGCCTTCGACCATCAACCGCTCCACGCCTCGCGCAGCCAGGTCGGTGCTGAGCGCGCGCATCTCCACGTAGTCGCCGGCGTTGACGACGGTCGCCACCGGCCCGAGGCGATCGAGCGCGTCTGCCACCCGCGGGCTCGCGCAGTAGACGATCTTCTCGGCGTCGCCGACCTTGAAGAAGTCGGCGCGTGCGTCGAGGTCGGCGCTCCGGGTCACGGTCACCTTCATCGGCGACTCCGGGAGCCCACGGGCGGCGCGTTCCTCTCGGCGAGCCTCCGACCGCACGAGGAGCCGGGGGTTGTCGGTCCGTACCGTTGTCGCCCCGACGAAGATCGCGTCGTAGGAGGCACGGACGGCGTCGACCCGGTCGAAGTCGGCGTCGTTTGACAGGAGCAGACGCGAAGCCGCGTTACCGATGTAGCCGTCGATCGACACGCAGCAGGAGAGGAGCGTGTACGGGCGCTCACGCATCGGCGGCTCCGTCCGGCCGGAAGCCGACGCGCCTGCGCGCCCGGGACCGCGACGCCCGCCGCCGGGGGAGCCACCCCACGACGAGCACGAGCCCGCCGGGGAGGCTGGCGGCGAGCACCATGACTCCATAGGCGACTGCGGTCGCGGCGCCACGATCCGCCCCGAGCCCCGCTGCAGCGAACATCCATGCGGTGGCGCCCTCGCGCGGCCCCCAGCCGGCGATGCTCGGCAGCACCATGGCCAGCATCGCGAGCAACGCCAGCGGCAGGAGTCGGGAGACCGGCGCGGTGACTCCGACCGTCCGCGCGGCGATCAGGAACATGATCGCATAACCGAGGACGGCCACGATCGACGTAAGCGCGACCGCGGGCAACGCATTCCTGTGAAGCAGGGCGCCACGGATGTCGGCCACCACCGCCTTCCGCGCCCGCTCCCACCGGGACCGCCCGCGTCCCTTCAGCGACACGGTCGAAGAGAACGACGGCTACGGCCGTTGCGACCAGCCCGACCGCCACGAGCGGCATGGACGAGCGCACCGGTGACGGCAGCACGAAGAGGACCGAGACCGTGAGTACTACCTGGACGACCTGTCCGGCGGTGCGCTCCCAGACGACGGTCCGCAGCCCGCGGCCGACGTCGTGCACGTCGCGCCCGTGGCTGACGCCGCGATCGACGTCCCCGGCGAGGCCGCCCGGGAGCGTGATGTTGAGGAACAGACACCGGTAATAGGCCGCGACGGCGGCGGGCAGGGACAGACGCATGCCGAGGCCCCGGGCAACGATCTTCCACCGCCAGGCGCAGCAGGTGGTGGTGACGAGGAAGATCGCCGCCGCGGCCAGAAGAGCGCGGGCGTCGAGCGCGCGGACTCCGTCGAGGAACGGGCCGCTGCCGAGACGCCAGATCAGGGCGAGGAGCGCGGCCGCTGCGACCGCCGGACGAGACCACCGGAGGATCGTCCTCACGGCAGCACCAACAGGTCGGCGTGGCCGACGGTGACGGCAAGGCAGCCCGCTTCCGCCTGACTCAGTCGGCGCCGTCGATAGAGCTCGGCGTTGGCGGCCAGTGCGGGCTCCTGCTCGCACGCGGCGCCGACCCAACCGGCGAGCCACTCGACGGCCAGGCCCGTGTCGGCCGCGCCGAGGCGCCACGGGCTCCCCCTGACGATGACCTCGGCGCCCCAGCCGGCGGAATCCAGCTACTGCGGCTCGAACGGCATCCGGGCCGAGCAGGCGCCCGCGCCGGTGTCGCGCGGCGCTGATGCGCATCGAACGAGGCCGCCACGCGCGAGTCGAGTGGATCCACCGGAGTCAGCTGGACGCGACCGGTGACCGAAAGCGTGAGCAGCACCGGGCACCCGGCTCCGACGCACGCACTCATCAGCCCGCCCAGCTCGTCCGCCGTCAGCAGGTCGAGCAGCGCCGAGGCGGTGATGAGAGCCGCGTCGGCCAGCTCGTCCCGACCGAGCCGTGTGACGTCGGAGAGACTCGTCTCGACGGTGACTGCTGGCCCGTCGCGGGCGCTGCCGGGCCGGCCGGCCTCGGCGATCGCCAGCAGGTCAGGGTCGTGGTCGTGGAGGACCCAGCGCTGCGGCCCCGGCAGGAGCGGGGCGAGCCATCGGCCCATTGCGCCGCTGCCGCATCCGAGGTCGTGGATGACGAGGCGGCGGCCCGCCGGTAGACGGGGGCGAAGGCGTGAGACGAGCTCCCGCGACCGGGCTGCAGCGTCTGCACGCTCGCGCAGGTCGAGCCAAGCCGGGCTGACGGAGATCGCTTCGACGGTCATCGCGCCGCTCCCGCGATCACGCCCGCGACGACGGAGATCGTGGTCGACCAACCGGCGAGCGACTCGCGCCGCTCGCGCGCCGCACGCCGCAACCGCCGGCGCAGGTCAGCGTCCTCGAGCCAGGCGCGCAGCGCGTCGCCGAGCGCCGCCGCATCGCCGGGGGGAACGAGCAAGCCCGGTTGGATCCCGTCGGCGCCGTAGCCCAGAGCCTCCGGCACTCCGCCGACGTCGGCGGCGACAACAGGGAGGCCTCGTGCCAGCGCCTCGGTGACGACCATCCCGTACGTCTCCGCGCGCGACGGCAGCACCAGCACATCCGCCGCGCGGTAGCTGTCGGCCAGCTCGGCTCCTGCCTGTGGGCCCGAGAAGCGCACCCGGCCTTCCATCCCCCCGGCGACGACGCGGCGACGGAGACCTCCGACGAACATCGGGTCGCGCTCCAGGCTGCCGACGCAGAGGCACTGCCAGCGAAGCCCCGCCAGCGTCGCGAGCGCGTCGAGTAGCAGGTCGTGGCCCTTGCCCGGAACGACCGCCGCGACCGAGAGCAGCGCCCCGGCGGTTGCGGTGCCCTGCGCGAGCTCGGCAGAGTCCACGCCGGGCTCCGCGACGTGGACACGGTCGCCCGGCAACGAGTAGAGCTCGAGGAGGGCTCGTCGGGCCCAGGCGCTGGTCGTGACGACGGACGCGGCGGCCGAGAGCACCGCTCTCTCCCGCTCGCGGACGCCTTCGTCCGCCGTCCCCTCACCCAGCGGCATGTGCACGAGCACGACCAGCCGCAGGCGGCGGGCCTCCGGGACGAGCACCTCGGGAGCAGGCGAAGCGACCAGCCCGTCGACGAGGACGAGGGCGCGATCGCGGATCCGCGAGAGGGCATCGGCGAGCGCGGCGTAGGACCGCTGCATCGGGCCAGGGCCACGATCCCCTGACTTCGTGCTACGTGCACCGTCCAGCCGGCGGCGACGAGGCCCCGGGCACACCTGGCGGTCGTAGGCGTTGCCCCCGCTCGGCCGCGCCGGGTCGTCGATCCCTGCAGGAACGACGACGTGCACGGCGGTGGTCACAACGCGCGCTCGTAGCTCGCCGAGGCGATGTGGGACTCGTGCAGCGTGACGACGAGCCCGTCGAGCTTCCGCGCGGCATCGCCGAGGTCACCGGCTTGCGCCCGCTCCGCCAGCCGATCCGCGATCAGCCGGGCGAGTGCCTCCGTCGTGGTGTTCATGCCGGCGAGCGCCGGCTCGTCGTCGAGATTTCGGTAGCTGAGCTCCGAGAGCACCGCATGCAGCTCCTCGGCCGCTCGGCCGATATCGACGACGACGCCGTCCGCGTCGAGGTCCGCGCGCCTGAGCGTGGCGTCGACGACGTAGGTCGCGCCGTGGAGCCTCTGCGCGGGTCCGAACGCCTCGCCTCGCAGGCTGTGGGCGATCAGCATGTGGTCGCGGACGGTCACGCTGAACACGGCTTTATCCCTCGCCGTAGGTGATCGTGTGGCAGATCGCCGGGCAGGCTCCCCGTGGCCAGCCGGGCCATCACCTCGGGCAGCTCGTCGAAGTGCGACTCCCCGGTGAGGAGCGCGTCGAAGGCGGGGTCGCGCAGCAGCTCGAGGGCGAGCGCCATGCGGTCGGCGGCCGTGCGGCGCGCGGCGCGGGCCGGGGAGACGACGCCGACCTGGCTCGAGCGGATGGCGAGGCGACCGGCGTGGAACGCTCCTCCGAGCGAGAGCCGAACCTCGGCGTCGCCGTACCAGCTGAGGTCGATGACGGTGCCCTCGGCGGCGAGCAGGTCGAGCGCGCGCTGAAGGCCCGCTGACGTCGCACTCGTGTGCACGGCGAGGTCGCAGCCGCCGTCGGCCTCCTCCGGGAGGGCGAAATCGACCCCGAGGGCCGCCGCGATCTCTGCCCGCCCGGGGTCGACGTCCACGAGCGTGACGCTGCACGGCCGGAAAACGGTGGAGAAGCCGTGCGACGCAGCAGCCGAGCATCCCGGCGCCGACGACCGCGACCCGGTCGCCAACGAGCGGGGCGGCGTCCCACAGCGCGTTGATCGCCGTCTCGACGGTCCCCGCGAGGACGGCGCGGGCGGGTGGGATGCCCTCCGGCACGATCGACACCGCACCGGCCGGCACGACATAGACGGTCTGGTGCGGGTAGAGGCAGAACACGGTGCGGCCGCGCAGCTCGGCCGGCCCTTCCTCGACGGCGCCGACGTTCAGGTAGCCGTACTTGACCGGCCCCGGGAACTCCCCCTCCTGGAACGGCGCCCGCATCCTCGCGCGCTGGTCCGGCGGCACGCCGCCGCGGAAGACGAGCGTCTCGGTGCCGCGGCTGATCCCAGACCGCACGGTGCGCACGACGACGTCGGCCGGGCCCGGGTCGGGGAGCCCCACCGGACGGATCTCGCCACAGCCCGGCTCTCGCAACCAGAACGCATGTGCGATCCGGCCGTCGACCTCGGTTCTGCGCATCGTCCTCACAGGAGTCTTGTGCCCAAATACGCGAGATCTCCACCGCCGGATTGGCGCAGCAACCCCACTCCCATTCGGCCCGCGTGGCCGACGCTCGTCCCACGCCGAGCGAGCGTTCTCGAGGTCCCGTCGTCACTCATGGGCGCTCCCCGCGGTGGTTCATCGCCGGTCCTGGAGCCGCGGGAGCCGGCGGCGAGGAATGCCGTCCCGAAGCACAACTCCGCCCAGGAGAGATCGGCCAACGTCTCCTGCATCGCCACGCGAACCGCCTCCCACGGACGGCGCACGATCCACTCGTCTATCGAGCCGAACGCGCCGCGCAAGGGCGATTCCGAGCTGCGCCAGCCACCGAGGCGCGTTGTCGGGAACCTTGAGATCCAGCACGACCCAGCGCCCACCGCGGGAGAGGGCCGCGGCGCCGTGGGCGATGACGTCTCCGCATTCAGGCACATGCGACAGGGCGTAGGTGGACAGGATCGCGTCGACCTTGGTCGGGAAGTCGAACTCGGCCGCGTCGGCTTGCACGAGGCTGACATTGCTCCAGCCGTTGGCCTCTATCCGCTGCTCCGCCTGGGCGAGCATCGCGTCGGTCAGATCGACGCCGACGATCCGGCCCTCAGGGCCGATCAGCTGCTCGATCAGCGAGAAGTTCAGACCGGTGCCGCAGGCGATGTCGACCACGCTGTCACCCGGGCGAAGCCCCAGTGCCTGCACGGCCCGGAGGCGCTGGGCCCGCTGCGGGTAGCCGGGCACGGGGTAGAACCGGGAGGTGACGTCGTAGTGCTTCGCCTTCTTCCGGTACGTCTCGATCAGGTGCTCTCGCGTACTGTCGATCTGGCTCACGCTGTGCTCCTCGCTGCGTCGGTGGAACCGATCCCGGGATCCGCGTGCCGGGCTCTCGACTCGACCTGGTCGCGTTACGCCTCTCTCGGAATCCGACCGCGACTCTCTCTTTACTGTCCGTGCGCCCGAGCGGATGCATTGCCTGGCGCACCGCCTCTAGGAATCCGGAGCGCCCGGCGGGGGACTCGACCGCAGCCTTGATCGCCGCCATCTCACGATCCATCACGCGCCGAATCCTGCCTTCGAGGATGCGGCCGGGGATCGCGCGCATGACGTTCCGGAGGTCGACCTCGACCCACATCATGGCCTCGGTCTGCCTCTCGTCCATCGGCTCGAGCTCCATTCCCCAGCGCGCCGCGGAAGTGCCCATCGGCCCGGCGAACGCCAGGCTGCGTGGCGCCTCGACAGCGGTCACGTACTGGGCCCGGCGGTGGGTGGACCCGAAGACCCCCTTCGCCCGCTGCTCCACCAGCGAGCCGGGCTGAAGCGGAGCCCCTCCGCCAACCCAACATTCGCGAACCGTCGGCGCCCACTCCGGCCAGCGTCCGACGTCGCAGAGATACGCCCACACTTCGGGGACGCTGCTCGTCGATCGTCACGCGGCTCTCGGATCTGAGCGCCATCACGCGGACTTTATTTGATCATTTCCGGCGGTGTAACCTTGGCGGCGCAAGAACTTCGAGCTGCGCCACGCGAACGCGATCTCGGACTAGGTCGTGGCCTTCCGCGAGCGCCGGCGACGCCACTCGAGCCTCGTGATGGTGAGCCGGGTCGAATTCAATGGAAGGAGATAGAACCAGGACTACGGGCAGGTCAGCCGAACCCCAGCAAGCTCTTCAGAAGGAGGTAATCGTGAGCACCACCGTTCAGACTGCCACCGAGATCCGTCCCTTTCACGTCGAGATTCCCGACGAGGCGCTGGACGACCTCCGTCGCCGCATCGACGCGATTCGCTGGCCCTCCGGGGAGCTCGTTCCAGATCGCTCGCAGGGCGTGCAGCTGGCGACGATCCAGGCGCTCACCCGTTACTGGGCCACCGATTACGACTGGCGAAAGGCCGAGGCGAAGCTCAACGCGCTGCCTCAGTTCACCACCGAGATCGACGGGGCGGAGATCCACTTCATCCACGTCAAGTCAGAGCACGAGAACGCGCTGCCGCTGATCATGACCCACGGCTGGCCCGGCTCCGTCGTGGAGCTGATCGACTCCGTCGGCCCTCTGACCGACCCGGGCGCGCACGGCGGTAGCGCCGAGGATGCCTTCCACCTCGTGCTGCCCTCCCTGCCCGGCTACGGCTTCTCGGGCGAGCCGGTCGAGCTCGGCTGGGACCTGGGGCGGACGGCACGGGCCTGGGCCGAGCTCATGCGCCGACTTGGCTACACCCGGTACGTGGCCCAGGGCGGCGACGTGGGCGCCGGCGTCACCGACGCGATGGGCCGCCAGGCACCCGAGGGTTTGATCGGCATCCACACGAACCTGCTCGTGCCCGCGCTCGGCGGCACCATGCCCACGGACACCGACGAGGAACGCGCTGCGGCCGCGCAGATCGCGACGTTCCAGAAGTCCGGAAACGGCTACTTCGTCGAGATGGCCACCCGGCCGCAGACGATCGGATACGCCCTGCTCGACTCCCCCGTCGCCCTGGCCGCCTGGATGGCCGACCACGACACCGACGCCTACTACAAGATCGCCGGCGCGTTCGTCGACGGCAAGCCTTCGGGCAACCTCACACGAGACAACGTCCTCGACAACATCACCCTGTACTGGCTGACCCGCACCGGTGCCTCCGCGGCCCGGTCGTACTGGGAAGCCTACGGCCCTGACGCCCCGGCCGCGAGCCAAAAGCCCCTGCCGGCGCCGGCGATCCCGTTCGGCTTCACGACGTTCCCCGGCGAGATCTGGCGGACGCCGCGCAGTTGGGTCGAGGCGAGCTACCCGAACGTCATCTACTTCAACGAGGTCGACAAGGGCGGCCACTTCGCGGCCTGGGAGGAGCCGGAGCTCTTCGCGTCAGAGCTGCGAGCGGCGTTCACCTCACTACGGTGATGGAACAGTGTGGGTGGCGCGCAAACCGTGCGCGCCACCCACGGCCGTTCTTCGAATCACAGTGCGTGACGCGCTCGGGCACTCCCTCCCACTACGCGAACCTGACCGTCCCTCTCCCTGTGATCGACCCATAGAACGCGAGCGGCTCCGCGTTGTTGCTCGTGTTGCACTCTCCCTTCTTCGAGCCGGACTTGTAGGGCGGCCCGATCGCGGCGAAGGTCTGGGTGATCCTGAGCGTCCCCGAGATCCCCGCGTAAAGGCCGCTGCCGTTGAAGAGGGTTACCGGGCCCGAGCCACCGAACCCGACGGAGCAGGTCGTGCCGTTCTGGACCGTCGGGGGCGCGCTGTTCGTCTTCTTGTTCAGCGCGGTCGAGTTCACCTCGAAAGTGCCCTTCTTCAACCTGATCTTGACGTAGTTGCCGTTCGAGTCGACCTCGCCGTCCTTGTCGATCGAGGTGGCTGTCCCATAGTCCCCGATCGCGCCGATGACCACGATCTTGAACACAGCACCGTTGCCGGTGGCGGGAGGAGTCACGTAGACGTCGATCACTCCCCCGGCCGGCGCCGTCGAGCCCGCGCCGGACGCAACACCCGTCAGCACGCCGCCAAGAACGAGCGCCGCAAGCAGTGCGCTCCCAACCAAGTTCCGCATCTGAAGCCCCTTCTCTAGTCGTGAACCGCGTCCCCCATCAAGCGCACCAGGCGTCTCGAGAGCTCGGTTATCCGGTAACGCGCATCTCGTAGCGGCTGATCTTGCCTTCGCGAATCGCCAACTGGATCTGCACGACCCGTGCGTAGGCGAAATCGCCGGTCTCCTTCACCCGGTAGATCTGGCGAACGTCGCACACGAGGCGTCCTTCGTCCTCGGACCAAACGATGCCCTCGAACTCGTAGTCGAAGCTCTCAGATGAGCCCCAGGTCCAGTCCTGCCGTAACTCGTCGAGACCGCGGAGGGTGCGTCGAGGCGTCACCCATTCCACGTCGGGAGCGAGCAGCGCAAAAACGGGCTCGCGGTCTCCCGTCCGCACGGCCGCCTCGAGCGCGACCCCGAACCGCTCCGCAAGAGCCCGGTCGCCCGTCATTGTCAACCGATCCTAGCCCTCACTCTCGGATTACGAGCTTGCGGCTGCCGGCGCCTCCGCATCGAGGAGGTCTGCGAGGTCGGCGGTCACGTCGTTCACGACAACGCGCCGGGCTTCGACCACCTTCAGCAGTTCCTGGACCTTCGCGACGCCGTCGTCATCGACAAGCGCCACGAGCGCACCTTCGCCCTCGGACAGGTCCTCACCGAGACCCTTCAGCTGATCGTCCGGGAAGCCCGAGTCGCGAAGCTTTGCGACCAGGGAGCCGATCCCGGCGCCGACCGCGCCGCCGCCGATCACGCCGATCGGGCCGGCGATGATCCCGACCACCGCGCCCGCGAGCCCACCGACCTTGGCGCCCTGCCCGGTGTTCATGTCTTTCGTCTCGACGAACTTGATCTTCCCATCCGCCGTCTTGTTGACGACCGCGCCCTGTTTGAGCGCCCCTCCGAGCGCTCCGGCGATGGTCGCCAGTCCCTTGTCGGCAGCCTCCGCATCGGCGAAGGTGGCTGCGATGACCTGGGGCATACGCCCTCCTCTCTCTGGATTGGCTTCCGCTTCCTGACGGCGAACACTAGTCAGGCGGAGCCGCCCTCGGGGCCCCTCGAGGGAGCCACCTCATCGGCGACGGCAAGTTTGGGCCGGTCGCCGGCTCGGGGATAACTCTGAAAAGCTGTAAAGGCTGGTAAGACTTCAGGTTGAAAGCCTGATAGACGGATAAGCCAACCGGTGGTGGGGATGCGGGACACAGGTAATGGTTCTGATTCCGGGCAAAGCTTGGTCGAGTACGTGCTGATCCTGGCCGGTATCGCGGTGGTCTGCGTGGTAACGATCATCCTCCTATCCGGTGCGATCAACACGTCCTTCGGATCGACTTCGAACAGTTTCAATCCTCCGGCCGCGCCGTCGCCACGTGGTCCACCGCTTCAGTGGCCGACATCGGTTGCGCAGTGTATGAACGGGGGCTGGCGCAACTACCCGCAGTTCGCCGATGAAGCGTCCTGTGTCCAGTCCGTCACCGGCGGCGGGTAGTACCGGGTAGACGGACACCGACGACCACCATTCGACAAGGATTCGACCGCGATTCGTTCTAGGCGATGCACCGCGCCGGGAGGAGCACGCGACGATCGTCAGGCCTGGCTCGAGGTGGCCCAGATGTTGATTCCACTCTCGACGGCGTGACGGTCGATCTCAGACAGCTCGTCCGCGGAGAAGTCGAGCCGATCGAGCGCCCCGACCGCCGCCTCGAGTTGCTCGAGGCTGCTCGCGCCGAACAGCGTCGAGGTCACGCGCGAGTCACGAAGCGTCCACGCGAGCGCCATCTGCGCAAGCGTCTGTCCACGGTTGAGCGCGATCCCGTTCAGGGCGCCGATCCGCTCGATGACTTCAGGGCCGAGCTGGTCGCGGGAGAGCGACTCGTTACGACTCGCCCTCGACCCCTCGGGGATCTCGTGCAGGTACTTGTCGGTGAGCATTCCCTGCGCAAGCGGGGAGAAGCCGATGCAGCCCACCCCCAGCTCCTCGAGCACGTCGAGCAAGCCCCGCTCGATCCAGCGGTTGAGCATCGAGTACGACGGCTGGTGAATCAGGAGCGGTGTCCCCAGCCTGCCAAGGATCGCAGCAGCCTCGCGAGTCTTCTCCGGTGAGTACGACGAGATTCCGACGTAGAGCGCCTTACCCTCACGGACCGCCGAGTCGAGCGCACCCATCGTCTCCTCAAGAGGCGTGTTGGGGTCGAAACGGTGCGAGTAGAAGATGTCGACGTACTCGAGACCCATCCGCCGCAGGCTTTGGTCGAGGCTTGCTCGCAGATACTTTCGCGAGCCCCACTCGCCGTAGGGGCCGGGCCACATGTCGTATCCCGCTTTTGTCGAGATCACGAGCTCGTCGCGGTAGGCGCCGAGGTCCTTCTCGAGCAGCCGGCCGAACGTCTCCTCCGCCGAGCCATACGGAGGCCCGTAGTTGTTCGCGAGATCGAAGTGCGTGATCCCGAGATCGAAAGCGCGGCGGACGATCGCACGGCTCACCTCGAGCGGACGATCGTGACCGAAGTTCTGCCAGAGCCCCAGCGAGACCGCGGGCAGCATGAGACCGCTGCGACCGGAACGCCTGTATGCCATCTGCTCGTAGCGATCCGGCTCCGGAACGTACGTCGTCGTCACGGTTTCACTCTAGTGATCCGCTCAACCGACGACCAGCACGAGCTTCCCGTGCGCATCGCCCTCCTCGCCGACGCGGTGCGCCTCGGCGATCTCGGTGAGCGGGAATGCCTGCGCGACCGGGAGCGCGAAGCGGCCGGACTCGATCAGCTCGCCGATCTCGGCGAGCGCGTGGACCGCGCGGCCGGCGTCGCCGCTCGAGAACGTCACCCCGTGCTTCTGTGCGCCGGCGAAGTCGGCGATCGTCACGACGTGCTCCGCGCTTCCCGCGAGCTCGATGAGCTCCGGCAGGACGCCGCTCCCGGCGACGTCGAGCGCGACGTCGACGCCCTGGGGAGCGAGCGCGCGAACCCGCTCGACGAGGCCCTCTCCGTAGGCGACCGGCTCGGCCCCCAGCGAGCGAAGGTGCTCGTGGTTTGCCGGGCCGGCGGTGCCGATCACGCCCGCGCCGCGCACAACAGCAAGCTGAACCGCCGCGCTGCCGACGCTCCCAGAGGCGCCGTTGACGAGCAGCGAGCTGCCGCTCCCGACCCCGAGCCGGTCGAGCGCGCGCGTGGCCGTCTCGATCGCGGCCGGCAGCGTCGCAGCGCCGGCGAAGTCGAGCGACGATGGGATCGACGCGTAGTACGACAGCACCGCCAGCTCGGCCTGGGCCGCCCCCTCGGCCGAGAAGCCGAAGACGCGATCGCCGACGGCCACGTCCGAAACGCCCTCACCGAGCTCGTCGACGACGCCCGCTGCCTCGTAGCCCAAGGTCTGCGGAAGCTCCCTGTCCATCAGGCCCGCGCGTTTCTTCCAGTCGCTCGCGTTGACACCGGCCGCACGGACCGCGATCCGGACCTGCCCGGGACCCGGGTGCGGATCCGGGAGATCCACGATCTCGAGCACCTCCGGGCCGCCGAACTCGCTGAAACGGGCTGCCTTCATCATTCGCTCCGATCCTCGACCTCTGGGCCGCTCATCCCGCGCACCGCAGTCTCGCAGAGCGTGCGACAGCCCTCAGCGGCCGATCGGCCTCGACTCCGGTAGCCGAGGCGTGACCCGACCTTTTCACCAGTTCGCCACCACCGCGTAACGCGAGTCGGCTCACGGCGGCATATCGTCGAGACGATGAATCGCGTCGAGCCGCGAGAAGCGCTCGACCGGTGATCACGGCGGAGCCCGCGAGTGCCATGTGCTCGACGGCGCAGGCGCGATGAGTGTGGCCTTCACAGCCCAGACGGTCGAGAGCCTGATCGCGAGCGGCCGCTCCGTCCGGCTCGACCCGCCGGGCCCGGAGGCGTCGGATTTCGCCGTCCTGAGCGGTGCGTTCGGTCGCCACTGCCTGGCGGTCGAGGACTCGGAAGAGTTCGGGTACCGTCAGTTCGGAGAACCAGCCAGGAGGGCGTCTCGAGGCCAAGGGTTGGAGCCAACCCGAGGCCGGGACAGGGAGGCCGCTACATGAGCGAAGCCGAGGGACAGGGAGTGAATGATGCCGAGATAGGGCGAAAGCTCAAATTCCCGACGGCGTTCACCGTCCTCGGCGTCGTCCTGCTCGTCGTCTGGATCGCGTCGTTCCTCGTGCCGGCCGGCATCTACAACACCGATCCGAAGACCGGGGGCCCGATCCCCGGCTCATACCACAAGCTGCCCTCCTGCAGCTCGGTTCAAGCCGGCGGGAACAGCCTCGACGTGCCCTCCGCGGCCGAGACGGGCAC
Organism: uncultured Actinomycetota bacterium; assembly: GCA_963766565.1. Lineage (GTDB taxonomy): Bacteria > Actinomycetota > Thermoleophilia > Gaiellales > Gaiellaceae > PALSA-600. The sequence continues at coordinate 559,986 of CAVYAQ010000002.1, read as the reverse complement.
CGCGCCCGCAGACGCGGTGGACGCACCAGAGGCGGTCGTGGTGATGCCCGGTGTCAACTGCGTCGACACGTCGTTCTCGTACCGATTCAAACAACTGTGGATCGCGGCGCCGAACGGGCTCTACGGCGTCGAGGCGTCGAACGGCTTCGTGGGCCCCTGGGAGGAGGGGTTTCTCTACGGATCGGCGGCGATCTTCTTCTTCGTACTCTCGGTCGGCGCCTTCATCACGGTGACCATGAAGACGGGCGCGATCGAGACCGGCATCGGCCGGCTCGCACTTCGCTTCCGCCACAGCGGCTCGGTGCTGATCGCGATCCTGATGCTGATCTTCGCCCTCGGCGGCACGACGTACGGCATGTGGGAGGAGTCGCTCGGCTTCTTCGTCCTGCTCGTGCCGCTCGCGCTCGCCTTGGGCTACGACCGCCTGGTCGCCGCCGCGATCATCTTTCTCGGCGCGGGGAGCGGCGTCATCGGGTCGACGGTCAATCCGTTCTCGACCGGCGTCGCCTCTGATGCGGCTGGGATCAGCATCGGCGAGGGGATCGGGCTGCGCATCCTGCTCTGGATCATCGTCGTCGCGATCGGCATCGGCTACGTCCTCTGGTATGCGCGCGGTGTCGCCCGGTCGCCCGAACGCTCCATCGTGGGCGTCTCGGCGGCCGATGCGACAGAAGCGCGCGGGCTCGTCCAGAACGTCCCGTCGCTGACGAGGCGACAGCTGCTCGCGCTCGTCCTCTTCGGGTTCGCGTTCCTGGTCATGATCTACGGGTTCATCCCGTGGAACGACATCTGGTCGGAGTCGTTCGGGAAGAACTTCCCCCTCCCGACCTTCGCGGACTTCTACTTCCCCGAGGCCTCTGTGCTGTTCCTCCTGATGGCGGTCGTGATCGGCCTCATCGGCAGGCTCGGCGAGGAGGGGACGGTAACGACGATCGTCGCGGGAGCCGCAGACTTCCTCGGCGCGGGTCTGATCATCGTGTTCGCGCGCGGAATCACGGTCGTCATGCGCAACTCGTACATGACCGACACGCTCCTGCACGCGATGGAGAAGGCCGTCAGCGGCACGTCCACGGCCACCTTCGCGATCGTGACGTTCCTCGTCAACATCCCGATCGCATTCCTGGTGCCGTCCTCGTCCGGCCACGCGGCACTCGTGATGCCCATCCTCGCTCCGCTCTCCGACTTCGCGGGCGTCTCGCGCTCGATCGTCGTTACCGCGTTCCAATCCGCATCCGGCCTCGTCAACATCGTCACACCGACCTCCGCCGTGATCATGGGCGGCCTTGCGCTCTCGAAGGTCGGCTATGACCGCTACCTGAAGTTCGTCTGGCCCTACGTGCTCACCGTCTTCGTCGTCTGTTGCGCGCTACTCGGGATCGCTGCCGCGCTGCAGTAACTCCAGTCCGAGAGGAGAAGTGCATGTCAACCACCGAAACCACAACCGCTCTCGGGGCAAACTCCGAGGTCGGGACGCTTCGCACCGTGATGGTGCACCGACCAGATCTCGCCCACGAGCGGCTCTCGCCGACCAACTGCCACGAGCTGCTGTTCGACGACGTGATCTGGGTGCGACGGGCGCGCCAGGAGTTCGACGCGTTCGTGGACGTGATGCGCGAGCGCGGCGTGGAGGTGGTGCTCCTCCACGATCTGCTCACGGAGACGCTCGCCGATGCGGGCGCGCGAGAGTGGGTCCTCGCCCACAGGCTGCGACCCGAGGACGTCACGGTCATGTTCGCGCAGCCGCTCACTGAGTGGATGAGGGAGATGCCCGCAGAGGAGGCCGCGACGCGGCTGACCGGCGGCGTCACCGTCGCCGAGCTGCCCGACGAGATGCGGTCGACGATCGGCCGGGCGATGCGGCCGACCGACTTCGTGATCGCGCCGCTGCCGAACCAGCTCTTCACCCGCGACACGAGTGCCTGGATCTACGGCGGGGTCGCGATCACGCAGATGTTCTGGCCGGCCCGCCAGCACGAGACCCTGAACGTCGAGGCGATCTACCGGTTCCATCCGCGCTTCCGCGATGCGGACCTTTCGATCTGGTACGGCGGCGTGGACCACGACTGGGGCGGTGCCACGATCGAGGGCGGCGACATCATGCCCGTCGGAGACGGCGTCGTTCTCGTCGGGATGGGGGAGCGCAGCACTGCGCGGGCCGTCAGCATCCTCGCCCAGAACCTGTTCGCCGCCGGCGCGGCGCGCCTCGTGATCGGAGCGCAGATGCCACGCGAGCGGGCCGCGATGCACCTGGACACCGTGTTCACCTTCTGCAACCGCAACGTGGTCACGATCTACGAGCCGGTCGTGAACCAGATCCTGCCGATCCTGTTTCGGCCCGACGGGGACGGCGGCGTCAGCGCCGCGCTGTCCGAGCGGCCGTTCCTCGAGGAGGTGAAGGATGCCCTCGGGATCGAGCGGTTGACGGTCGTCACGACCGGCGGCGACGAGTTCGAGGCCGAGCGGAACCAGTGGGACGACGGCAACAACGTCGTTGCCCTCGCGCCCGGCGTGATCGTCGCCTACGAACGCAACGAGGCCACGAACTTCAAGCTCGAAAAGGCCGGTGTCGAGGTGCACGCGATCGCCGGCCAGGAGCTCGGCCGCGGCCGCGGCGGCGGCCACTGCATGACCTGTCCAATCTCCCGCGACGCCTGAACGGAGGACGACCATGAGCACTGTCATGAACTTGCACGGACGCAGTTTTCTCGCGCTCAAGGATTTCTCGCGTGACGAGATCCTCTACTTGATCGATCTGGCGGCCGAGCTGAAGGCCGCGAAGAAGGAGGGGCGTGAGGAGCAGCGCCTCGTCGGAAGGGAGATCGCGCTGATCTTCGAGAAGGACTCGACCCGCACCCGGTGTGCGTTCGAGGTGGCGGCATACGACCAGGGAGCGCACGTGACCTTCATCGGGCCGAGCGGCTCGCACATGGGGCACAAGGAGACGGTGAAGGACACGGCGCGGGTGCTCGGCCGCATGTACGACGCGATCGAGTACCGCGGCTTCGGGGAGAGCATCGCCGACGAGCTCGCGAAGTGGTCGGGTGTGCCTGTCTACAACGGCCTCACGGACGAGTGGCACCCGACGCAGATGCTCGCGGACTACCTGACGATTCGCGAGCACCTGCCGAAGCCGTACGAGGAGGTCGTGTTCTGCTATCTCGGCGACGCTCGCTTCAACATGGCCGACAGCTATCTCATCGGGGGCGCCAAGCTCGGGATGGACGTGCGGCTCTGCGCGCCGACGCCGCTCCAGCCCCGGCCCGAGATCATCGAGCTCGCGCATGAATTTGCGGCCGAGAGCGGAGCCCGGCTGACGATCACCGAAGATGTCGAGCAGGCGGTCAAGGGCGCGGATGTACTCGTGACCGACGTGTGGGTCTCGATGGGCGAGCCGGACGAGGTCTGGAAGGAGCGGATCGCGATGCTGCTCCCGTACCAGGTGAACGCGAAGCTGATGGAGCTGACCGGCAATACGGAGGTGAAGTTCATGCACTGCCTGCCGGCGTTCCACAACACAGACACCGAGGTCGGGAAGGAGATCTTCGAGAAGTACGGGCTGGAGGCGCTCGAGGTGACCGAAGAGGTGTTCGAGTCCCCCGCCTCGATCGTCTTCGACGAGGCCGAGAACAGGCTGCATACGATCAAGGCCGTGATGGTCGCGACGCTGGGGGACTGAGGATGCGCGTCGTCACAGCACTCGGAGGCAACGCCCTGCTCCGTCGCGGCGAGGCGCTCTCGGCCGAGAATCAGCGCCGCAACGCCAGAGCCGCCTGCGAGGCCCTCGCGCCGATCGCGATGGATCATCAGCTCGTCGTCGCGCACGGCAACGGCCCGCAGGTCGGCCTGCTTGCGCTACAGGGATCCGCGTACACAGCGGTCGACACCTATCCCCTCGACGTCCTCGTCGCCCAGACCGAGGGAATGATCGGGTACATGCTCGAGCAGGAGCTCGGTAACGCGCTCCCGTTCGAGAAGCACATCGCCACCGTGCTGACGATGATCGAGGTCGACCGCAACGACCCCGCGTTCGACAGCCCGACGAAACCGATCGGCCCGATCTACGACAGGGCGGAAGCGGACAGGCTCGCCGCCGAGAAGGGATGGGTGGTGAAGCCCGACGGCGACAGCTTCCGCCGTGTCGTGCCCTCGCCACTCCCGGTGCGGATCTTCGGCACCCCTGCGATCCGGACGCTGCTCGAGGGCGGCTGGATCGTGATCTGCGCCGGCGGCGGCGGCATTCCGACGAGATATACGGATGAGCCGGCCGTTCCGGGCCGGCGGCTCGAGGGCGTCGAGGCCGTGATCGACAAGGACATGGCGAGCTCGCTCCTGGCGATCGACCTCGACGCGGACGTGTTGGCGATCATCACCGACGTCGACGCCGCCTACCTCGACTGGGGTACGCCGGACCAGCGGGCGATCCGGCGCGCGTCACCGAAGGCGCTGGCCGAGACAGGCTTCGCCGAGGGATCGATGGGCCCCAAGATCAGCGCCGCCTGCTCCTTCGTGGAGAAGACGGGGCGGATCGCCGTGATCGGCTCGATCGCGGCCACCGGGGCCCTCGTGCGCGGCGAGGCAGGCACGGTCGTGACCCTCGAGGCCGACGGGATCGAGGTTGCCGAGAGGGTCGGGGCCGGTGCCGGGTGAGGGGCTCGTGATTTGCGCCGCCCCGATTCGGTCGTCTCGTCAAGCCACCGGTTCCAGCTCGATCACGGGAATCGTTCGGCCGGCCTCGCGCTCGAATGCGCCCGCTGAGGGCGCCTCCGCGACGATCATGGCGAAGGCGGCGTCGCGGTCGGAACCGTCGAGGATCGTTGCCGTCGCCGCGAAGCGTTCGAGGCCGACCTCGACCGTCACGTCCCGAGCCCGTGCCAGGTTGCGGAACCAGGCGGGATTCCGTGCGGCGCCGCCGTTCGATGCGATGACGAGATAGCGATCTCCCCGTCTGTGGTAGGCGAGCGGCGTCGTGTGCGGCCGCCCGTTCCTCGCATCGATCGTCGTGAGCAGGAGGAGGCGCATGTCCGTGAGCTCGCCGCCCACGACGCCGCCGTTCGCACGGAACTCCGCGATCACGACTTCGTTGAAGCCGCTCGGATCGGACCGCCAGTCGGTCATCGGACTCGGGGCAGCCGGTAGGTGAGCGCTACGCGTCCGCCCACGGAGGGCTCGGCCGCAACGAGCTCCAGGCGTTGTGGACTGCCGAGCACGCCGGTGATGCTCTGACCGGCCCCGACGAGGATCGGGTGGACGATCAGGCGGAGCTCGTCGAGCAAGCCGGCGCCGAGGAGACTCGTGATCAACGTGGGCCCGCCGGCGACGTAGACCGTCCCGGGACCATCGTGCTTGAAGCTGCGGATCTCCTCGGTGGAACGGACGATTCGTGCGCTTGGCCAGGCCACCTCCGCGAGGGTGGTCGAGAGCACGAGATGCTCGGTTCGCGCGGCAACCTCTGCGTAGGCGAGCTCGCGAGGATAGGGCTCACGACCGAGCAGCTCCCCAGCGAGCACCCGGCCCTCGAGGATCGCTGCCCAGAACGGCTCGTACCCCGAGAACATCCCGGCGCCGAGCACGAACCCGTCCACGGAAGGCAACAGGTCGAGCCCGTCCGCCCACGAGTCGACCCAGTCCGACCGGCCGTCTGCGTCGAGGATCCTGGCATCGAGAGTCGTCTGCAGGACTGCGATCAATTCCTTTGAGGTTGAAGTCGTCAACGGTTGCCTCCTGTTTCGACGAATCGGTTGTGCAACCGATAGTTGCACATAGGCGCTGGTCTGCGCAACCTGAAGTTGCACATCGCTGGTAGGGTCGGGCCGTGGCTCCTGACGCGATCGAGCGGGAAGTCGTCATCGACGCGCCGCCGGCTGTCGTCTGGTCGATCGTGACCGAGGCGCAGCACCTCGCTTCATGGTTCAGCGACGAAGCCGAGATCGACCTTCGTTCCGGCGGCCGGATACTCCTAACCTGGCGCGGGCACGGAACGTACGAAGGACGCGTCGAGACGGTCGACCCACCCCGCCTGTTCGCGTTCCGCTGGCAGACGCGTGAGGGTGACTTCAGCGAGGGAAACTCGACGCTCGTCGTCATGACAATCGAAGCCGACGGAACAGGTACGCGGCTCCGCGTCATCGAGAGCGGCTTCGCGGCGCTGCCGTGGCCCGACGACGCACGTGCGCGGTACTCGGACGAGAACGCAAAGGGGTGGCTCGCCGAGCTCGACGAGCTTCGCGACTATGCCGCCCAGGTGGTTATCGCAAGCCGCGACCGATGACCACGGGCCCCGACGAGTCCGACCGCCTCTGGGCCGCGCTCGGCGACCCGATGCGGATCCGCCTCCTCGATCTCTTGCTCGAACTCGGCGAGGCCACAGCCAGCACGCTCGCCGGCGCGCTGCCCATCACGAGGCAGGGCGTCTCCAAACACCTCAACGTCCTCGAGCGGGACGGTTTCGTCACCTCCCGACGAACCGGCCGCGAAGTCCGCTACGCCGTGCGCGAGGATCGCCTCGATCAAGCCCGCGCCGCGCTGGCCCGAATCGCAACGCGATGGGACGCGCGCCTGACTGCGATCAAGAAGCTGGCAGAGCAAACCGAGCGGGCTTCGCCCTCGGGCTCGTGACTGTTGCTTGACGAGCCGAACGCAGCCAGGTCGCCAGGGAGATCGCGCTAACTTCTGAGCCGTGCCGGTGCACTCGAGGAGAGGATCATGAGCGCGCTGCGTGAAGGCGGTTGCGCCTGCGGCGCAGTTCGCTACCGGCTCGGGTCCGAGCCGATGTTCATCCATTGCTGTCATTGCCTGAACTGCCAACGGCAGACTGGAAGCGCCTTTGTGATCAATCTGATCATCGAGGCAAGCCAGATAGAGGTGGTTGCCGGGGATCCGCAGCCTGTTGAAGTTCCACGCGACCACGGAGGTCCACAGCGGATCTTCCGCTGTCCGACCTGCCAGGTTGCGGTCTTCAGCGAGTACGGACGACCCGAGCTGCGATACGTGCGCGCAGGAACGCTCGATCGCGCGTCAGAGGTCACCCCGGACGTTCATATTTTCACGAGGTCGAAGGTGAGTTGGATCACGATCCCGGAGTCGGCGCCGGCGTTCGAGGTCTACTACGAGACGAAGGCGCTGTGGCCGGCCGTGAGCCTCGAGCGGCTCAACGCCGTTCTCGGGTCGTCGGATTCGGCACCGGCCCCATGAGTGAGATCCCCGGCTTCCTCGGGCCTGACCGATGACTTCTGATCCCCCGGTCGGTCATCCGGACAAGTCAACAGACGGAGGATCGATGAGCAAGCTGAAGCTGAACATCACGATGTCGATCGACGGCTTCGTTGCCGGCCGGGACCAGTCGCAGGAGCATCCGCTCGGGGTCGGGGGCGAGGAGCTCCATGGTTGGCTCGTTCCGCTCGAGGCGTTCCGCGAGAGCCACGGCGAAGAAGGCGGCGAGGTCAACGCGAGCACGCCGTTTGCCGAGGACATCCTCGCCGGCGCAGGCGCGACCATCATGGGCCGCAACATGTTCGGCGGCGGCCCGGGACCGTGGGACGAGTCATGGCAGGGCTGGTGGGGAGACGATCCGCCCTTCCACCATCCCGTCTTCGTCCTCACGAGCCGCGCGCGCGACCCACTGGAGATGCAAGGCGGGACGACGTTCCACTTCGTCACGGACGGGATCGAGTCGGCCCTGGAGCAGGCGCGGACAGCAGCCGGAGCGAAGGAGATCTCTCTCGGGGGCGGGGCGTCCGTCGCCCGGCAATACCTCGCAGCGGGTCTGCTCGACGAGATCGTCGTCTCGATCGTCCCCATCCTGCTCGGAGGCGGGGCTCGGCTGTTCGAGAACGTGGGAGCTGTGAAGCTCGAGCAGGTCGAGTCGGTGGAGGCGCCCGGGGTGACTCACATCAGATATGCCCGGGCATAGGCTCGAGCTCGCCTCCGTCTCGGGCTACGCGGAGCTCGTCGGCGGCCCTGCGTACTCCTCGTCGCTGACATGATCGCCCCACGCGGCCGGGTTGCCCTCCTCGTCGACGTCGAGCATTGCAATGTGTGTCATGAAGCGGTTCGGCGCGGCGCCGTGCCAGTGGTCCTCGCCGGGCTCGAAGAAGACGCGGTCGCCCGGGTCGATGATCTCGACCGGGCCGCCGCGACGCTGGCAGAGGCCGGAGCCTTCGAGCACCCAGATCGTCTGACCGTTGGGATGGGTGTGCCAGGCGGTGCGGGCGCCGGGGGTGAAGTGCACGCAGCTGGCGCTCAGCCGTGAGCTTCCCGACGGCGCTGCGATCGTGTCGATGTAGACCGAGCCCGTGAACCAGTCGCCGGGCCCGGTGCTCGTATCGAGGCTGTTCCTCGTAATCTGCATTCGCTGTCTCCTTGTTGGTGGTGGTGCTCCAGCTCGCGAGCAGGTTATGGGCCCACTCTGAGTTCCGCCCGCCCACCGGTGTCACCGGGCCTGCAGGTCGCCGATCCAGAAGCGCGGGCCGGGCCCGGCGCTCCCGACACGGTCGTCGGGGTTCGCGAAGGAGCAGCGGTCGAGCGAGAGGCAACCGCATCCGATGCATTCGGTTAGTCCTCTCCGGAGGCGTTCGAGCTCCACGATGCGCTCGTCGATCCTCGAGGCCCAGGTCTCGGAGAGGCGCGACCAGTCGCTTCGGCTCGGCACACGGTTCGGGTCGAGCTTGGCGAGCTCTGCCGCGATCTCGGCGAGCGTGAGCCCGATTCGCTGAGCGAACACGACGAACGCGATGCGGCGAAGCACATGCCGCTGATATCGGCGCTGACCGCCCTCCCGCGTCTCGGAGACAATCAGGCCGCGTTCCTCGTAGAAGCGAAGCGCCGAGGCGGCGACGCCGCTTCGTTTCGACACCTCGCCGATCGTGAGCAGCGCGGACATTGCGCCCGGCAGGGTACTCGAGACCGGCCTTGACTTCAAGTTAAGTTGAGCTTGTAGATTGATCGCCTGGTTCCGATTCGAGGAGGTTGAGATGAGCACCACCGAGACGGCAAGCCGTCGGATCACCGACGAGGTGACGTCCTGGCCCGGAGTCGAGGCAGGCCCCGGAAGGCGCGGGGAGCTCGCCTTCAAGGTCGGAGGGAGGGAGATCGGCCACCTCCACGGTGACCACGCTGCCCACTTCTTCTTTCCCAACGAGGTGTGGACCGAGCTCGAGCGGGAGGGCCGGATCGGGCCGCACCCCGTCTTCCCGGGCAACAAGGGGCCGGCCGCGCGGGCGATCGAGCACGACGAGGACATCGAGGATGTGATCTCCCTGATGCGGCTCAACTACGACCGCGTGGTCGCGCGCGGAGCCGCGGCATGAGCCGGATCGGGATCGTCACCGGCGCGTCCCGCGGGCTCGGTCTCGCGCTCGTTCGCAGCCTGTCCCAGCGCGGGTGGAACCTCGTCGTCGACGCACGCGGGCAAAGCGCGCTGGAGCTGGCCGTCGGCGACCTCACCGGCGTGACGTGGCTCGCCGGAGACGTCGGCGACGACCGGCATCGGCGGATGCTCGTCGACACTGCCGGCGAGCGCATCGACCTGCTGGTCAACAACGCGAGCGCGCTCGGCCCGAGCCCGCGGCCGACGCTGGGCGTATATCCGCTCGCCGAGCTCGCCGAGGTCTATGCCGTCAACGTCCTGGCACCGCTCGCGATCGCCCAGCTTGCCCTGCCCCACCTCGCGGCGGGAGCGGCGATCGTCAACGTCACCTCCGACGCCGCCGTAGAGCCGTACGCGGGTTGGGGCGGATACGGGTCGGCGAAGGCCGCGCTCGACCAGGTCACGGCGATTCTTGCCGCCGAGCAGCCCGCGCTCCGCGTGTACGCGTTCGACCCGGGGGACATGCGCACGGAGCTGCAGCAGCAGGCGTTCCCCGGGGAGGACATCTCGGACCGGCCGCCGCCCGAGGAGAGCCTGTCCGCCCTGCTCGACCTGATCGAGGGAGCCCGGCCGAGCGGGCGCTACGTTGCCGCGGACCTACAGCCGGCCCGAGCATGACCGCGGTTGCAGCTCCCGGGCTACGCGAGGCGCACGAGCCTCCCGAGGTTTGCGGCTCCGGCCGGGACGACGTGGCAATGCTCGTGGCCGATCCGCTTGACGGATCGCTCGTCCACGCTCGCTTCGGCGACCTGCCGAGGTTCCTCTCGCCCGGCGATCTGCTCGTGGTGAACACCTCTGCCACCTTGCCCGCCGCCCTGCCCGCACGGCTCGCCGGACGCGCGGTCGAGCTTCGGCTGTCCACACCCGGCGACTTCGGCTCCTGGATCGTCGAGGTCCGGAGCGACGACAGGGCGCCGCTCCCTCCGCCGCCCCCGGGAGCCCGGGTCGAGCTTCCGGGCGGCGCGCACGCCGAGGTGCTCGCACCGTTCCCCGGGAGCCGGCGCCTGTCGGTCGCCCGGCTCGAGCTCGGCATGCCGCTCGAGGCGTACCTGCACCTCTACGGGCGCCCCATCCGCTACGGCTACGTCACGGTCGAATGGCCGCTCGACGCCTATCAGACGGTGTTCGCGCTCGAGTCGGGCAGCGCCGAGATGCCGAGCGCGGCCCGGCCCTTCACGACCGCACTCGTAACCGAACTAGTGGCACGCGGCGTTCTGATCGCCCCGATCACGCTCCACACCGGGGTCTCGTCTCCCGAGCTCGGCGAGCCGCCGTTCTCCGAGCGGTTCCGGGTGCCCGGGGCGACGGCCCGGCTGATAAACGCGGTCCGCTGGTGGGGTGGCCGTGTGATCGCTGTCGGTACGACCGTCGTGCGCGCGCTCGAGACGACGGCGCGGGACGGGACAGCCTCCGCCGGCGAGGGCTGGACGAACGTGGTCGTCTCGCCCGGGAGCGGCGCCCGCTCGGTCGACGGGCTGCTGACCGGCTGGCACGAGCCTCGGTCCACACATCTCCAGATGCTCGAAGCCCTCGCCGGCGGCGAGCTGATCGAGCGCTCATACCGAGAGGCCTCGGCCCACGGCTATCGACTGCACGAGTTCGGCGACCTGCACCTGATCCTTCCGCCTCCTCGCGGCGATGACGGTCGCCCCGCTCCGTCGCCTTCACACGTCCGCCGGGACTGAAGGCAGCCGGTACTTGTCGACCGGGTGCCCGTATTTACTGGGCGAGAGACTCGACCCCTGAGTCTCTCGCCCAGTGACTTCGAGCCCGGGCAGGCCCCGCCTACCGCAGGGGTGCGCCCTTTGCCGGCCGGGAGGGTCGTCGGCTCAGGCGCCGAGCTCGCACGACACACCGTAGGTGCGGGTACCGGAGGCAGGCTTGACGCGATCGGGTCATTCACCGGCCGGCTTCGCGCTTCAAATCCGGCCCGTACCGGTTCGATCGAGCCCGACGGCCACCAGGCTGCAATCACGATCGGATGATCACGGGCGTCCCTTCGACGGCACCACGCGCCAGCAACTCGATGCCGGCGTTGTCGATGCGGACGCAGCCGTGCGAGCGTGCGCTTCCGAGCGGGTCGCGCAGGCTTGTGCGGTGGCGGCCGTGGATGCTGATCTGCCCGGGGCCGCCGTCGAAGCGCTCGAGCGTGTTCGAGTAGGCGGTGAGCAGGAGCACCCACGGCCCGTAGAACGCCCGGGGGTCGGGCTGGCCGACCCGTTCGCTGATCGCGAAGAGACCGGTGGGGATTCAGCCGTCGAACAGCAGTCGGCATTACGAGCGAGACGACCGTGGCCACCGCCCGTCGGCCGGGGGTAGACGCCGTTCAGACCGGCTTGCAGGCGGGGTCGTTCAATGCCTTGATCGCCGCGTCCGCCTCGCTCTGGGCCTTCGCGGAGGTACCGGCCGGCTTGGCTGACCACATCGCGTCGGGGGTGACGCCCGGGCCGATCACCGTGGCGCGGTACTTCTCACCGTCGCCGGTGGGATGCTCCCCGTGCTTCGCGAACAGGTAGCAGAAGCTTCCATTGGCCGCATGGGTGAGGAAGCTGTTCTCGCGCTTCCAACCGGAGCCGTAGGCGGAGTCGAACGTGTCGACGTAGACGTTGCGACCGAAGCTGTCCTTCGGGACGCCCGCCGAGGTCGAGGCAAAGCCGTAGACACCCTTGCCCGAGTACTCGAAGGTCCCGAACAGGTGGTCGAGCCCCTGGTTGGACCGGTCGGTCGTTATCGCGAGGACGGGCAGTCCGCCTGTCCAGTGCGACACCCGCAGTTCCTTCGCTGCGTTGGCCCCCGACGACGGAACGCCGTAGTTCTTCAGTTCCCGCTGCCATTGCTGAAGGGCCCAGTAGGAGCCGTCGGGCGCCTTGCACACCTTTACGAGCCAGGCGAGCGCGGGGCCCTTGTATGTCTGGCATGCGCTGCCGAAGCTCTTCCAGTACTTCTCTTCGTCGTACTTGCCGTAGCCGCCCGAGTAGTCGAGCTTGAAGGCGACCTGCTGTCCGCCCTTGCTCGGCGGCTTCGCGTTCAGGGCGCCCCAGACCAGCAAGTGCTTCTTCGTCCCTCCGACCGTATATGTGACAAGCGCCTCTCCCTTGCCGTTCACTGCAAGAGAGATCCCGGTCGCGTTCACTGCGACCTGCTCCGACGGGCGCGCTACCGGCACCGCGGCGAGGGCGATCGCCGAGGTGGCGATCAGGAGCCGCAGACGGGCATTCCGCATGCCGACCGTCTCCTCCCGACGTCTCTGACAGACGACGAGACGATACACCCACGGGGCCCTTCCGGTCCCGGCGCGGGCCCACCGGCGGCGAGCCGACCGAATGTGGGTGCGGCAGCGATCGGGTAACGCCGAGATAATCCCGCCGGTGCATCGGTCGAGCCTCGCCAGGCGCTGGTCGCCGCTGCCCGCCGCGCTCGCGGCGGTGCTCGTCCTCTTTGCACTCGTCGGCTGGCTTGGTGTGACGACCGTCGGGCGCGAGGGAGCGATCGACGCGGGCGCGCATCTGGCCTATGCCCAGTATCTCGACACGACCTGGGCGATCCCGACGAAGGCCGAGAACTACGAGTACTCGACCCCGCCCCTCTTCCATCTCGAGGCCATCGGTGTCGAGCGCACGGTAGGCGCGGTCCCGACCGTTGCGCTCGAGCTCCCCTGGAATGTCGCCACCCGAGCCGCCTGGCTGCTCCTGGTCGCTGTGGGGATCGCGGCAATGACCTCGCCGCGCAGCCGGGTCCGGATCGCCGGAGTCGTGGCGCTCGGCCTCTCCGCGGTCTGGGGGCTCGACGAGGCGATCTCCCTCGCGAAGTCGGAGCCTTGGTCGGGCGGCCGCCTGATCGCACTTGCCTGCGGCATCGGGCTCATCCTCGTCACGGGGCTGATCGCCCGCGAGCTCTGGCCGGAGTCGACCGGACGGGCGGTTGCAGCGGCCGCCTTCGCGGCCGCCTATCCCGTGGTCTTCCGGATGAGCATCCTCTTCCACCCGGAAGCACAGTTCGCATTCTTGTGCGCCCTCGCGATCTTCGTCGTGGTGCGGGCCTCGCGCTCGGGCTGGCCGACCCGGCTCGGGTGGGCCCTCGGGGCTCTGTTCGGCGCCGCCGCGCTGACGCGCCAACCCGCCGTCCTCGTGATCGCCGTGCTGGCCGCCGCCTCGCTCTGGGTTGGGAGGCGCAGTGCGAAGAGGTTCCTCGTGCGAGCGGCCGTCCTGACCGTCCTCGTCGCCGGGCCCTGGTGGGGCTATGCCTCCGCCCTCTGGCACAACCCGTTCCAGTCGAACCTCGTTCCCCGCTCCTCGTTGATGATGCCCCACCAGCCCACCGTCTTCTACGTCGGCGCTCCGGTGGGGCGACTCGTCCTCCATCCCTACCGGCCGTATTTCGCGGATGATCTCGCGGCGAAGCTGCATGCAGAGCTCTGGAGCGACTGGTTCGGGGCGATTCACAACGACTGGCAGAGCCCGACGCGGGTTGCGCGAGTCACTGCGTCGACGCAGAGCGTGCTCGGTTTCTTCGCGGATGCACTTGCGATCGGAGGCCTCGTGCTGCTTGCGCTCCCGGCGCTCTGGCGCGTGCTGCGCCGCCGCGACGAGGCCCCGGCCGAAGTCGGGCTCGCGGTGCTCGCGCTCCTAACCCTCGCCGCCCTGGGCGGCTTCGTGACTGAGCTTCTGCGGTTCCCGCAGCAGTACGACGACCCGATCAAGTCGAGCTATCTCCTGTTCACGACCCCGTGCTGGGCTGTCTTCTCCGTTGCCGCCTGGTCGGCGATCCGCAAACGGCACCGGCTGCTGAACGGCCTCCTGGTCGTCGTCGCCGGGCTCTACGTCGTCAGCTACGGAGCCGATCTCGGCGACGCGCTCGCGCAGCCGAGCGCGTCGCCTGCGCCCGCCGGTTTCGTCGATCTCAGTCCCTCCTTCCAGCAGACCTCGCCGAACGCGCCGCTCGGGGTCGAGATCGACTTCCTGACGAGCGTCTCGAACAGCGAGGGCCAGAGCGCCGGCAATGTCGTGCTCACGCTCAGGTTCTCACCAGGAATGCGCCTCCTCGGCCTCCCCTCCTACATCAGGGGCAGCGGCTGCACGGAGCACGGGACGGCAGAAACCGTATGTAATCTCGACTTCCTTCCCGGCGACACCGCGACCTACGTCCGCTACGGGGTGACCGTCGGTATACGGGGGCAGCAGACGATCACCGCCAGCGTGAGCACGTCGAGCCCCGACTCGAACCCGAGCAACAACACCGCGAGCTACGAGATCACGCTCGCGCCGTCCTAGCGCCGCGGCCCGGCTCGAGGCGAGCCTCGATTTAACCCTCTCGTAAGCACTCCGCAACGGGAGCGCAAGCCCTGTCGGTGAACCTCTGAAGGCACTCTGGGCGAATGAGGAGCGATGAAGAGGCTTGCTTTCGGGATGGCGACAGTCGCGGCAACCGCAACCTCGATCGCGGTTGCGAGCGGCGCCACGAGCATCCCGTGCTCGTGGCCAAGCTCTCGGGGATGGGCGAGCACGGGGTGGTCAACTTCACCGGCGGGGGACCACGGTCGGCACCGAGGAGTGGGCGGCCGCCCAACATGCGAACTGGAGCCAGAATAGGAGGGTGACGGTGACTGTCCTCGTGGTCGACGACGAGCCGATCGTGCGCGACGTGATCGTTCGCTATCTCCAGCGCGACGGCTTCGACACGCTCGAGGCCGGCGACGGGGACCGTGCGCGCGAGCTGATCGAGACCGCCGACCCGGCGCTCGTCGTGCTCGACGTGATGATCCCCGGCACCGACGGGCTCGAGCTCTGCCGCTGGATCCGCAGCCGCTCGGACCTGCCTGTGATCATGCTGACCGCCCGGGGCGAGGAGTCCGACCGGATCGTGGGGCTCGAGCTCGGGGCCGACGACTACGTCACGAAGCCCTTCTCGCCGCGGGAGCTCTCGGCACGCGTTCGGACGGTGCTGCGCCGGACGAACGGGAGCGCCGCGCGCGCCGAGCGGCTCGAGTACGGCGACGTCGTGCTCGACGGCGCGAGCCGCGAGGTCACGTGTGCCGGCGTCCCGGTCACGCTCACGGCGCGCGAGTTCGACCTGCTCTGGTTCCTCGCCGCGAACCCGCGCCGTGTCTTCTCCCGAAGCCACATCATGGACAGCGTCTGGGGCCATTCGCCCGCGCTCGACACTGGAACGGTGACGGTCCACGTTCGCCGGCTGCGCGAGAAGCTCGAAGCCGACCCCGCGCACCCGGCGCATCTCCAGACCGTGTGGGGCATCGGCTACAGGCTCGATCCGTGATTCTCCTCGCGGTCATCGTCGCCGCGGCGAGCCTCACGATCGGCGTCGCCGTCGCCTACGCGCTTCGAGCAGCTCCCACGGTCAGGCTTCAGCTCGCCGGGCTTGCGCTCGTCTCGGTGTGCGTTCCGCTCGCTGCGGTGCTCGCGTCGGGCTGGGTGATGTTCCACATGGGTGCGGACCGGAAAGTGCTGGCCGTCGCCGCCGGCTCGGCGACGGCGGCCGTCGCCGCAGGGCTGCTGCTCTCACGCTGGATCTCACAGTCGATCCGCCGGGTCAGCGACGCCTCCGCCCGGCTCGCCGACGGCGATCTCTCCGCGCGCGCCCCGGTCGGCGGAGCGAACGAGATCGCGAGGCTCGCCGCCTCCTTCAACACGATGGCATCGAGCATCGAGCAGCTCTTCGACGCCAGGCGCGAGCTCGTCGCCTGGGCGAGCCACGACCTACGAACGCCGCTCGCCTCGATGCAGGCGATGATCGAGGCGATCGAGGACGGGCTCGCGACGGCCGAGGACTATCTGCCGACGCTGCGTGACCAGGTTCGCACACTCACGGTCCTCGTGGACGACCTGTTCGAGCTTGCACGCATCGATGCCGGGGCGCTCACCCTCGAGCTCCAGCGGCTTCCCGTCTCGGGCCTCGTCGACTCTGCCGTTCGCCTGCTCAAACCCGAGGCGGCCGCGCGAAAGGTCGAGCTCATCGCCCACTCCGACGGCGAGACGACCGCGCCGGTCGCGCCCGACAAGATCGAGCGCGTGCTCTTCAACCTGGTCACGAACGCGCTCCGGCATACACCCTCGGACGGCTCGGTGGCCGTGAACGTCGCGAGGCGGGAGAACGAGGTGCTGGTATCGGTCGAGGACACGGGAAGCGGGCTCGAGCCCGAGGCCGTGAGCCGGATGTTCGAGCGCTTCTGGCGGGCCGACCGGGCGCGCTCACAGGCCGGGATGGGCCTCGGCCTCGCGATCGCCCGCGGCCTCGTCGAGGCGCACGGCGGGCGGATCTGGGCGGAGAACCGCGACAGCGGCGGCGCCCGGGTGTCGTTCACGCTCCCGGCTGCGTAACCGTTCCTCAACAGTCCAGGCCGCCCGGCTGACCTAGCCTCGGTCTGTGCGCGCCTCGCCCTCGGCGCCCGCGGTGGAGGCCCGCGGGCTCAGCAAGCGCTTCGGGCAGACACAGGCGGTCGACGGGATCGACCTCGAGCTCCGCCGGGGCGAGATCCGCGGCCTCGTCGGCCCGAACGGTGCCGGAAAGACAACGCTCCTGCGGCTCCTGCTCGGGCTCGCGCGGCCGGACGCGGGGACGGTCAGCCTGCTCGGAGCGGGGCTCGACCGCGACGACCCGCGGCTCCCGGTCGGCGTTGCGGGTTTCGTGGAGGAGCCGCGCTTCTATCCCTACCTCACCGTCCGGCGGAACCTCGAGCTGCTCGCGAGGCTGGACGGGGGCGAGGCGGGTGGAATCGACGACGCGCTCGAGCGCGCCGGGATCGCAGCGGCGGCGAAGCGGCGGGCGGGCGGGCTCTCCACGGGCATGCGCCAGCGGCTCGGCCTCGCCGCGGCGCTGATCCGGTCGCCGAGCCTGCTCATCCTCGACGAGCCCACGAGCGGCCTCGATCCCGCCGGGGTCGAGGAGCTCCGCGCGCTCGTCGTGGAGCTCGGCGCGGCCGGGACCGCGATCCTCTTCTCGAGCCACGACATGTCCGAGGTCGAGCAGCTCTGCGAGAGCGCGACCATCGTCGTCTCCGGGCGCGCGCTCTGGGACGGAGCGCTGGCGGAGCTGCGTGCGCAGGCGCCGCCGGCCGCCTTCCGGCTGACGACCAGCGACAACGCCGCAGCGCTTCGGCTGGCTGCGGCCGCTCGCGCCGACGTGAGCGCCACGTCAGACGGTGACCTCGCGGCCACCCTCGGCGAGCCCGAGCTCGACCGCTACGTGCTTGCGCTGGCAGAGGCCGGGATCGCTGTCCGCCGGCTCGAGGTCGAACGCACGCCACTCGAATCCATGTATTTCACGCTGACCGGGAGCGCGAGGTGATCGACTCCGCCGCGAGCCGCACCCTCCGCCCGAGGGCTCTCGTGCCCGGCACCGGTGTTGCCACCGTGTGCCGCGTCGAGCTCGTGAAGCTCGGCGCCCAGGCTCCGGCGCGAGTCGCGGCCGCAGTCTGCTTCCTCGGTCCGCTCGCCTTCGTCGCGATCCTCGCCGCGCAGCCCGCGGTGCCTGCCGACACGCTCTTCGGCCGCTGGGTCCACCAGACGGGATTCGCGATCCCGCTCGTGATCCTCGGGTTCGCAGGCTCGTGGGGCTTCCCGGTGCTCGCTGGGCTCGTCGCCGGCGACCTCTTCTCAGCCGAGGACCGGTTCGACACGTGGAAGACCGCGCTCACCCGCTCGAGCAGCCGCTACGAGCTGTTCGCAGGGAAGGCACTTGCGGCGGCGATCCTGGCGATCTGGCTCGCGCTCGTACTCACCGTCTCGAGCATCGTTGCCGGGCTCCTCGGCAGCGGCTCGAAGCCGCTCGTCGGGCTCTCGGGCACCGTCGTCCCGCCCGGTCGCGCGCTCGAGCTCTGCCTCGCGAGCTTCGGGCTCGTACTGGCACCGCTGCTCGCCTTCACCGCGCTCGCCCTGCTGCTCTCGGTCGTGAGCCGAAGCGGCGTGCTCGGTGTGCTCGGGACGGCCCTCGCGGGGCTCACGATGCAGCTTCTCGCACTCGTCGGGAGCGGCGAGGCGCTGCGCACCGTCCTTCCCTCGAGCGGGTTCGACGCGTGGCACGGCCTCTTCACGAGCCCGGAGGCCTTGCGGCCCGCCGAGCAGTCGGTGCTCGTCTCGGCTGCGTGGGTGACGGCCTGTGTCGGTGGGGCGTGGTTCGTGTTCCGGCGCCGCGATTTCACCGGCTCGGCCCCGGCGTTCCGGCGCCGGCGCCCGGCGGCCGCCCGCTACGTGATCGCGATCGCGGCCGGGGTCGCTCTGCTCGCGGTGGCCGCCGACTTAGGGCCGCCGGCTGTCACCGCGTCCCGCCTCGACGCGGCGATCGGGCCCGAGTTCACGAACCTCGTTGGCCTGCAGCAGCGCGAGCTCGGTCACGCGGTCCGTTCCGGCGCGAGCCTGAAGCTGCTCACGACGTGCCGACGCCGCGGTGCGGCCACGCCCTATCGGGGGCCGGGCGACTGGTTCTGCACGCTCACAGCGGTCGCGCCGAACCTCAGGCAGATGTCGCTCAACTACGACGTCGAGGTCCGGCCGAACGGCTGCTTCACGGCCCACGGCCCCCCGGCGGTCGGCGGCGCGCTTCTTCGCGGCCATCGCTTCCAGGGAACGCCGAACCCGCTCTACGCCTTCGACGGCTGCTTCGAGACCTAACCGATCATTCACATTCGAGGGGCTGACAATCCCCGGTCGGCGCTTGTACGGTGTTACGGCAATGAGACGGTCGATCGCCGCAGCCGTACTCGTCCTCTTCGCCGTCGGCGCGGGCACCGTCCATGCGTCCGGCACGCCGGTACGCGCGACCATGACGGGCGGTTGCCACGAGGTGAAGCACCTCGACCCGCTCGGAGTCCTGAAGTCGCTGAGCTACACCTGCACGGCCAGGAACCTGACGTTCGTCTACAAGGCGCAGGCGGCAGAGCCGGGCACCGGTGCACCGGGGCACGAGGTCGGGACGCTCGTCGCGTCCGGGCCGGAGGGAACGGTGACCCTGAAGCTCGAGGGCACACGCACCGCCCTCGGGATCAGCAAGGGCACCTGGCGGCTCGGCAAGGTCACCGGCTACAAGGGCGTTCGCCTCACACGCCATGGGACCTATAGCTCGACCACTACGACCCTGTCGACGACGACGGGCACGTTCGACTCGTCGGTCAAGGTCATCGCGCTCATCGGCTGCTGGCGCTGCTCCGGCGTCTGACCCGTGGGCGCGCCGGCCGCGCTACCGTCGAGTGGTGGTCTATCGAGTGCTTGCTGCGGCGCTCGTCATCGGCGCCTTGCTCGCCGGCTGCGGCTCGACGGCGCCCGCCCCGCGCACGCCGCCACTCTCGGAGCGCTTGTGGATCGATAACGCCGAGCACTTCATCGGCACTCTGGATTCCGACCTCGGGCTGACGACGACCGGTGGGCCGACGCTCGCAGACGCGCGGCGGGCGATGGCCGGCACGAGCGGCGTCTACACGATGCTCGTCGCCTACGGCCTCTTCGGTGACTGCGGCCGGGCGCTCGCCGCGGTCGGCGCCCCAGTGCCACGGGCCCATCGCGTGGTCGGGATGCTCGTCTCGGCCTGTTCGAGGCTCGAGCGCGCCGCCGCGCTCTTCCAGCAGGCGATGACACGGAACGAGCCGAAGGCGCTGCTCGCCGCCACCCGCACGGCGCTCGCCGCGGCTCCGCTGCTCGCACGCGCGCGGCTCGAGCTCCGTGGCCTCGGCGGCTCTTAGAGCTGGAACCGGAATGAGCTTCGCCGAGCGACTCAAGGCTTATTTCGGTCCCAGCTCTTAGACGGCACGCGCCGTTTCCGCCGCGACGATACTCAGCAGGTGGCCGCCCCGTACTCGCGCGACCGGCTCGGTCGCCTCGTCGCGGGTGGGGTGGTCTGGACGTTCGTGCTCGGAAACGTGGTGGCGATCGTCTGGCTCTGGATCGCGAACCACAACCTCGACTTCAGCTTCGCCCCGAACTACTGGGCGACCTTGATGGCGCGACTCGGTGGGCTGACGGGCCTACTGGCCGCGTTCACGGCGCTCGTACAGGTGCTCCTGCTCGCCCGCCTGCCCTTTCTCGGACGACTCATCGGGTTCGACCGGCTCACCGTCTGGCACCGGTGGAACGGGTACCTCTGCCTGTCGCTCGTGCTCGCGCACACGGTGATGGCGGTGCTCGGCTTCTCGCTCGACGGCAACACCTCGTTCTTCCACGAGTTCTGGAAGCTCGTCGCGGACAACATCCTCACGGGCATGGTCACGGCGACGGTCGGGCTCGTCCTGTTTCTGGTCGTGACCGTCTCGTCGATCGCGATCGCGCGGCGCCACCTTCCGTACGAGCTCTGGTACGCGGTGCACCTGACGGGATACGCCGCGATCGCGCTCGCCTGGTTCCACCAGATCCCGACCGGCGGCGACGTCAACCCGACGTTTCACCCGAACGCGGCGACCTACTGGCGGATCCTCTTCTTCGGCTCCCTTGCGCTCCTCGTCTTCCGGGTGGCGAGCCCCGTCCTCTCGGTCGTTCGCTTCCGGCTCAGGGTCGCCGACGTGGTCGTCGAGGGGCCGACCGTCACGACGATCCGGATGACGGGACGACGGCTCGACCGGCTCGGGGTCAGGCCGGGGCAGTTCTTCCTCTGGCGCTTCCTCACCGGCGGGTTCTGGTGGACCGCCCATCCGTTCTCGCTGTCGGCCGCCCCGGACGGGCGGAGCCTCCGGATCAGCGTGAAGGCCGCCGGCGACCATACGGCGAAGATGCGGGCGATCCCGGTCGGGACCCGCGTCGTGGCCGAGGGGCCGTTCGGCTCGTTCACCGCCGCCGCCCGCCGCCGCCCGAACGCGCTCCTGATCGCGGGGGGGATCGGGATCACGCCTGTTCGGGCGCTCTCGGAGACGATGGCGGGCGAGCTCGCGGTGATCTACCGCGTGCTCTCCGATGAGGACATCGTCTTCGGCGACGAGCTGGAAGGGCTCGTCGCGCGGCGCGGGATCGACCTTCGCTACGTGGTCGGCGACCACCTGTCTGCCGAGGGCCGCGACCTGCTCTCGGCGGCGCATCTGCGGGAGCTCGTCCCTGACCTAGCGGAGCGTGACGTCTATCTCTGCGGCCCGCCCGGCATGGTCGCCGCGATCGAGCACGACGTGAGACGGGCCGGAGTGCCCCGGCGCTCGCTCCACGTCGAGCGGTTTGCGCTCTAGGACGGCCGCTACCTCGGTCTCGTGGAGCTCGGCGACTGGTCGGGCGGCACGAAGCCGAGCGCGTACGAGCCCGCCTCCGGTGGACTACCTTCTATGGAAGGTCTAGAGTCATGCATAGGTATGAGATCGAGGGTCACCTGGGGCCTCCTCGCCCTTCTCGCCGTCTCCATGCTCGTGGTCTTCTCGCCGGCTGCGTTCGGCGCGGGGAGCCATCGCTCCGAGCCGGGGAACATCGCGGCCGGCAAGAAGATCTACATCGCCTTCTGCGGAAAGTGCCACGCGTTGAAGGCTGCTGGATCCCAGGGAACGCTCGGGCCGAACCTCGATCAGGACGCCGTCACCTACACGCGCGTCGTGACCGCGATCGAAGAGGGCGTCGGCGGGATCCAGGCCGAGTACGTCCTGCGCAGCGTCACCTTCAACGAGGTCTACGATGTGGCCAAGTACGTCGTGACCGTCCGCGCCGCCGGTGGTACCAAGGGCGAATATTCCTAGCCAGCTGAGCAACTTCGACCACACAGCATCCGTCACGGCCCAGCAGATCTGGGAAGGCGTCGTCGGGCGGTCGCTCCACGGCGAGCAGATGACCCTGGTCGTGATCGAGCTCGAACCGGGTGCCGAGGTTCCCGAGCACAGCCACGAGAACGAGCAGCTCGGGGTGCTCCTCGAGGGCTCGATGAGGTTCACGATCGGCGGCGAGCAGGGCGACGTCTCGCCCGGTTCGTTCTGGCGGATTCTCGCGAACGTTCCGCACTCGGTCGTCGCCGGGCCGGAAGGGGCGGTGGCGGTCGAGGTCTTCGCCCCCCCGCGAGCCGAATGGGCGGGGCTGGCGCCGGCCGAGCCCGGCTCCGGGCGGTGGCCGTAGCCTCGCCCGAGGCTACCGCCTCGCTCGCGCGCGCCAAGGCACGCCTCGACGCGCTCGAGCTGTACCCGCGCTCGGTGCGGATCGACCGGGTCAGGGTGATCGTCTCACCCCGGCTCTTTCGCTTGCCCTGGTTCCGCCGCTTCGACGGCTACGCCGCATGGGGCACGATCCTCCTTCGCGAGCCCCAGGCCGGCCCCGACGACGACCTCGTCTGCCACGAGCTCTGCCACGTCTGGCAGATGCAGCACCATCCGGTCGCGATGCCGCTCTCCTACCTGCGCACGGGCTATGAGCGGAATCCGTACGAAGCCGAAGCGCGCGCTGCCGTCGACGCGACCCGCACCGGCGGGAGCTGAGCGCTGTGGTGCCCCGTTCGGGGCGTGCACGGCGGCTCGAAACCTGGTGCCCGACACCCCCGTGCGCGCCGAGAGACTGCTTGGACACTCAGGCTTTCCCGTGTTCGCAGACGCTTCAGGCCGATGTCTGACACCACTGTTCCTCACCGCGGTTCCGTTCGGAGCCTGGCGCCGAATGTCGCCCTTCTCTCGTCCGGGGCGGAGCTCCGGCTGTCGAACGCGTCGGCGCCGGCGACGGTGATCTGCCTGAGCGGTGGCCGCGAACAGGAGGTTCGGGGCGTCTGGGGCTCCTCGCTCGAGTGGCTCGTCGGCCGGATCGCCCCGGACTTCCCCGAGCTGGCCTTCGCCGAGGTCAAGTACCGGACCCGTTCGTGGCGCCGTCTCGAGGGCTGCATCGACGACTGCCGGGCGGCGATCGAGGCGACCGGCGAGGGGCCGAAGCTCCTGCTCGGCTTCTCGATGGGCGGAGCCGTCGCGATCGCGGCCGCCGCCGACGCGCGTGTCACCGGCGTGCTCGGGCTTGCGCCGTGGATCCCCGACGAGCTCGACGTCTCGCCGCTTCACGGCCGGCGACTCGATGTGCTGCACGGGACGCTCGACCGTGGCCTGCCGGGAGTTCCCGGGGTCGCCCCCGCAACCTCGCGCCGGGGGTTCGAGCGAGCCCAGGCGCTCGGCGTCGAGGGAAGCTACACGCTGATCCGCGGTGGGGTCCACGGCCTCTGCGTCCGCGTCGGCAAGCACACGTTCCTCGAGCTTCCGCGGTCCCGGACCTGGGCACGGCTCGCCGCGATCAGGCTCGGGGCGTTTTCGGGCACGCTCTCAGGGCGATGAAGACACCTTTTCTGTACTCCGTCCTGCTGGCGACGGGATTCCGCTTCTGGTTAGGCCGCCTCTATCGCGTCGAGATCCAGCATCCCGAGCTGATCCCGGACCGAGGCCCGGTGATCGTCGTAGCGAACCACGAGTCGATGCTCGATCCGTTTTTCCTGGGGCTCGCCACGCGAAGGCCGGTGCGATACATGGCCAAGGCCGAGCTCTGGCGTTCGCCGCCGATGCGGCGCGCGATGGATGCGCTCGGCTGCTTTCCGGTCGAACGGGGAACGGGCGACCGGCTTGCGGTGGGCCGCGCCGTGCACCTCCTCGAAGAGGATCAGCTGCTTGGGATCTTCCCGCAGGGCACGTGCCTGCCCTACCGCGACCGTCCCTGGTTCCGAGGAGCCGCGCGGCTCGCGCTCGCGACCGGAACGACGGTCGTTCCCATCTGCATCATCGGGAGCGAGCGGGCGCTCCGACCGGGTAGGTTCAAGGTCGGGCTGCCCCGGATCAGGCTGATCGTCGGCGAACCGATTGCCGTCGAGCTCGTCAAACCGTCGGCTGCCACGGCTAGGGCCCTGACCTCGAGGATCGAGAAGGCGATCGGCGAGCTCCGAGGGCCCTACGGCCCGCCCGCACATGCATGGTTTCCCGCCGGCACGGCCCGCACGGCCTCCTAGCGTGCGACCGTCGCGCGACGGTAACTATCCTGTCTCTCGTGGCCAGCAAGAAGGATCGGACGCCGAATCCGCCTCGCAACGTGCAGGCGCCGAAGCGGCGCGACACGAAGTCTTCCTCACATCCGCTGTCGGAGGTTCCGCGCTGGGTGTGGCTTGCGAGCGTCGGCGTCCTTGCCGGCGCGGCAATCGTGATCGGGGTGCTCGCCTCGGGCGGGTCGAGCTCGAGCAGCGTCGGCTCGTCGAGCGCCAAGGCTGCGATGCTCGCGGCGGGCTGCACCTACCGTGACGTCAAGCCGCTTCCGGCGAAGCGCGACCCCACGAACTACCACGCCGACGTGCCGACGCTCTCGACGCCTACCAAGGGCCTCTGGAGCACGAATCCGCCCTCCGGCGGAGCCCACTACGGGCTGTGGGCGGTCTGGGACTTCTACACCGATCCCGTGAACCCCCGTCAGGTCGTCCACAACGAGGAGCACGGCGGCGTGATCATCTGGTACGGCCCCGACGTCCCGCAATCGACGGTCGACGAGCTCCGCTCGTTCTACGACGAGCAGACGACGGGCGTGCTTGCCACCCCGTACCCGGGCCTCGGCAGCAAGATCGCCCTCACGGCCTGGACCGGCAACCCCACCGACTACTACCGCAAGGTCGACGGCTCGATCTACTACGGGATCGGCCACATCGCCGTCTGCCCGGGCTTCGACGAGAAGGCCTTCACCGCCTTCCGCGACGCCTATCGCGGCAAGGGCCCCGAAGGCATCCCGCTCTCGGACGACCAAGCGGGAATGGGCCCCCAGTAACAGAACCCCTCGAAAACAGAATCAGGGAGCGCGGGCCGGGACCCACGCTCCCCGTCTGCCTTCTCAGCTCTTGAGCTCGCCGAGCGTCACCTGGACGCTCTTCGCGGCACCGCTCTGGAGGGTGTAGTGCACCGTCACCGTCTGACCCGGCTTGAGGGCCGCAAGGGCCGCGCCGAGGTCGGAGGAGGTGGGGGTCTTCGTGCTGTTCACGGCCGTGATCAGGTCGCCCGCCACGAGCCCTGCCTTAGCGGCGCCCGTGTTCGGGAGGACCTGGGTCACGAGCACCCCTGGCTCCTCACCCGTGTCCGAGGTCTCGATGCCGAGGTAGGCACGGTTCGAGTTCGTGACCTTGCCGGTCTTGATCAGCTGGCTCACGATGTTCGTCACGGTGTTGCTCGGGATCGCGAAGCCGATCCCGGCGGCTGCGCCGCCGAGCTGCGGGTCTTCGGCGGCAAGCGTCGGGATCCCGATCACCGAGCCGTTGATGTCGACGAGGGCGCCGCCGGAGTTACCGGGGTTGATCGCCGCGCTCGTCTGGATCGCAGACTGCAGGATCACGCCGTTGCCCTCCGGCTCCTGCCGGTTCAGGGCGCTGACGAGGCCCTCCGTGAAGCTCGAGCTGAGCCCCAGCGGGTTGCCGATCGCCATCGCGATATCGCCGATGCGGAGCTTGTCGGAGTTCGCGAAGCTCGCCGGCCGAAGGCCCGCGCCGCTCACCCTGATCACCGCGAGGTCGTCCTGGACGAAGGCCCCGACGAGCTTGCCCGTCAGGTTCTTGCCCGTCGAGGTGGTGACGGTGAAGGTCTTTGCGGAGCCGACCACATGGTCGTTCGTGACGATGTCGCCCTTCGAGTCGAAGACGATGCCCGAGCCGAGGCCCTCGCTCGTCTGGATCTGCACGACGGACGGCGACACCTTCTGGTAGACACTTGCAAACGCGTTCTGGAGTGCGGTCGCGGCCGGAATCGAGGAGGCCGTGCTCGTCGCAGCCTTGCCCGAGGCAAGGCCCACTCCAACGGCCACGAAGGCCGAGGCGACGAGAATCACAATGGGAACCCTGAATCGTTTCATGCGACCGTTCTACCCTGGGAATCCCGGCGAAATCCTAAGAATCCGCTAGATCGTGGTGAGAACCGGGAGCTTCGACTGTGCGAAGGGCGTCGTCGTCGGCTCGGGCGAGCCGCCCGCCGGCTCGACAGTCACTGCAACGACCGCGCCGGGTTTCACCGAGCCCCTGATCGGCACGAAGGTCGTCCCGGGGCCGCCGTGGAAGAGCCCCGCGGGAACAGGCGCGTTCGAGCCGCGGATCACCCAGGCCTCGTAGGTCTTGCCCGGCGGCGCGGCGACCAGCTCATCGAGGACGAGCGCCGCGGAACCGCTCGAGGAGACGACCATGGAGCCCGACGCTCCCGTGACCGGGACGCGTGCGAGCGCGCCGCTCTTCGAGCTCGAGAGCTGGTTGTGGAGCGAGACGTTCCAGAGACCGAGAGCGACGACGGCGACCGCGGCGATCGCTGCGACGGCGATGAGCGGCCTCTGCCAGCGCGGGCGCAGCGGCACGACGTTCGGCCGCTCGGCGCGGGCAGCCTCGAGGATACGATCGCGCAGCGCCGGCGGAGGCGAGTCGGGCGCTCCCGCGAACGCCAGCTCGGCGGCAACCGAGCTGAAGTCGGCGACCGCCTCCCGGCAGCTCTCGCACGTCGCGAGGTGCTCCTCGAACGCGTCCAGCTCGGCCGGCTCGAGGGCATCCAGCGCGTAGGCGGCGCTCAGGTCGTGGATTGTCTCTTCCATGAGTCCTCGTCAGTCGATTGGTCGAGCAGCTCCCGGAGCCGCGAGAGCCCCGTGAACATTCTGCTCTTGATGGTGCCTAGCGGCTCGCCCAGCCGTTCTGCCAACTCCGATTGCGTGAACCCGCCGTAGTAGGCGAGCTCGATTGCCTCGCGCTGGGAATCCGGAAGCCGGCGCAGCGCCGCCTGCACGCGCTCGCGCTCGAGCCGCAGCCAGACCAGCTCGGCCGCCGACGGCTCGCCGGACTCGAGCTCGACCTCCGGCAGCGGGTCGGTTCGCCGGCGCTCCTCGCGGCGAACAAGGTCGACGGCACGGCGGTGGACGAGCGTCATGATCCAGGTGCTCGCCTTCGCACGCTCGGGGATGAACCTCGAGGCGCCCCGCCAGACGGCGAGGAACGCCTCCTGGACCGCGTCCTCGGCGAGGGCCTCGTCGCGCAGCACCCTGAAAGCGAGGCCGTACGCGGCGCGCCCGTAGCGGTCGTAGAGCTCCGCCAGCGCGACCTCATCCGACCGCGCGGTCAGCGCAACGACGGCTTCGTCGGAGAGATGTGCCAGGTCGCGATGCGGCATGGGCCGGCTCCGAGCGGAGCCCGTCCAAGACCCTACCAAGCAGGAAGCGGCGCACATAGCCACCCGGATTCGCCGCAGGCCCCGCGTTGGTTCACCGGAGCCGCACCGGCACACGGTCCGAACCGGATCGGCGACACCGGCGAATAGCCAGCACGCTCGCAACACCCGCGAGCATCGACCAAGGAGGATCCACCGATGAGCGCTACCACTCGCGCACAGTTCCTGAGCCGCGGCGCGAAGGGCGGGCTCGCCCTCGTTGCCGGCGGCCTCGTCCTCGGCGTCGCCGAGGGAACGGCCTTCGGCGCCGTCACGGCCGACTCGGACATCGCGAAGCTCGCGGCCACCGCCGAGCTGCTCGCGATCGACTTCTATTCGAACGCGATCTCCTCCGGCAAGCTGAAGGGGGACGAGCTCTCCTACCTCGTCGGCGCCAAGGCCAACGAGGTCGCCCACTACGACGCGCTCAAGGGCGTGCTCGGCAAGGCGACCCCTGCGGGCCTGAAGTTCAAGTACCCGGCCGGCTCGTTCGGGTCACGGCACTCGGTCGGGGCGCTCGGGATGGCGCTCGAGACCGCGTTCGTCGGTGCCTACATGGGCGCCGTCACCGCGTTCAAGAGCAACGAGCTGAAGGGTGTCGCCGCCGAGATCGGCGCCTGTGAGTCCCGCCACCTGAGCGTGCTCACGAACATCGGCGCAAACGCGATCGTTCCCGCCCCTGATCTTCCGAAGGTCTTCACGGCCGCGCAGGCGACGTCAGCCGTCACGCCGTTCCTCGCCTAGAGAATGTCATGGCCCGCCGGGGCGCGAGCGCCCGGCGGGCTGCGTGGCTTTCACGATCAGCGCAGCCTGCATCCCGAGCTCGCCGTGGTTCGCGATGCTGCACCAGAGCTGGTAGCGGCCTGGAACGAGCTTCAGGCTGAGGTTGTACATCTGGCCCGATGCATGATCGGCGTGCCGTAGATCTTCCTGCCGCCCACGCGCTCGACGGGCACGTCGTGCGGGTCGGCGACCGGGCTCATCGAGCCTTACCCTGCATCGTTAGGCGGGATCTGGCGCGAGGTGGACGGTTCAGACGTAAATCCACGCAAACCCGGGGCCGCGGCACGTACTCTCGAGTCATGGTGGTACGGCTCGCAGCACTCCTTGCCGGACTATTCCTGCTGGGCACCTCCGCGGCGGTTGGAGCGAAGCCGAAGACCGAGGCTCAGGCCGACGCGGCGCAGCTCAAGGCGTCGATGGTCAAGAAGTTCAAGGCCACCCCGGCCCTCCACGGCGTGAAGATCGGGAAGGTCGTGTGCGTTCTGCCGAGAAACGGCGCCGTCTTCCACTGCACGGCCGACGCAAACGCGCCGGCCGCGCGCGAGAACATCGTCTTCGAGGTCGCCGTCACGCTGCACGACAAGGACGCGACCACGGTCACCTGGCAGGTCACCTCGGAGGCCTGTTCCGACTCGAAGACGCACGCGAAGCTGTCGTGCTCAGGCTGAGAGCGGCGGGCGGCCCCCGGGTCTCCCGCCGACGGGTCTAGGTCGCCGTCGCGAAGGTCTCGTCGGCTGCCGCCAGCTGGGGTGCGTCGAACGTGTCGGCATCGCGCGCGGCGAGGGCGGCGAAGCGGCCGCCGAGTGCGACGAGCTCGTCGTAGGTTCCCGTCTCGACGACCTGGCCGCCGTCGAGGACGACGATCTGGTCGGCGTCGCGGACCGTTGAGAGCCGGTGGGCGATCGCGATCGTCGTGCGGCCCTCGACGAGAGCGGCGAGGGCCGCCTGCACCGCCCGCTCCGTCTGCGTGTCGAGCGCGGAGGTCGCCTCGTCCAGCACGAGGATCGGCGGGTTCCGCAGGATCGCGCGGGCGATCGCCATCCGCTGCTTCTCGCCGCCGGAGAAGCGGTAGCCGCGCTCTCCGACCACGGTCTCGTAGCCTTCGGGGAGAGACGCGATCAGGTTGTGGATCTGAGCTGCCTTCGCCGCCTCCTCGACCTCCTCGTCGGAGGCGCCCGGCTTCGCGAAGCGGAGGTTCTCCCGCACCGTCGCATGGAACAGGTAGGTCTCCTGCGAGACGACGCCGACGGTGGCGGCGAGCGACTCGAACGTGAGCTCGCGAATGTCGACCCCGTCGATCCTCACGGCGCCCTCCGTCGCGTCGTAGAGCCGTGAGACGAGGTACCCGAGGGTCGTCTTGCCCGCACCGGTCTCGCCGACGACGGCCGTGGTCGTCCCGGCGGGGATCGTGATCTCGATTCCGGAGAGCGCCCAGACGCTCCCCGGGCCGTAGCGGAACGAGACGTCGTCGAAGTGGACGTCGCCGTGGACGTGCTCGAGCGTACGCGTGCCCGGCACGATGTCGACCTCGAGATCGAGGTACTCGAAGATCCTGTCGAAGAGCGCCAGGGAGCTCTGGATGTCGACCGAGATGCTGAGCAGGCTGCCGATCGGGGCGAACAGCCGCACCTGAAGGGTGGTGAACGCGACGAGCGTGCCGATCGTCGAGTACGGCGCGGGGCCGCTGGAATGCTCCACCGAGAGGCCGCCGAAGAGGTAGATCAGCGCCGGCATCACCGCGAAGGTGATCTGGATCGACTGCATCAGCCAGCGCCCGGTCATGCGGCTCCTCACCTCGAGCCCCGCCAGGCGGGTCGATTCGCTCTCGAAGCGCTCGGCAAGCTCGGGCGAGCGGCCCATCGTCTTCCCGAGCAGGATCCCGGAGACCGACAGCGACTCCTGCACGAGCGAGGAGATGTCGGCCATCGACTCCTGGCGGGTCATCGAGATCTCGCGCCGCGCCGCTCCCACCTTCCGAGTGATCAGGACGAAGATCGGCATCAGCCCGAGCGCCACGATCGCGAGCTCCCACTGGATCAGGAACATCGCGATCACGGTTGCGATCACGGTGGTCACGGTCGACATCACGGAGGTCGCCGTCGAGGTGAGCACGTTGTCGACGCCGCCGATGTCGTTCGCGATCCGGCTCTGCACCTCGCCGGTGCGGGTCTTCGTGAAGAACGCGAGCGACATCCGCTGCAGGTGCCGGTAGACCGCCGTTCGCAGGTCGTGCATCACGCTCTGCCCGACCTGGGTCGAGAGGTATGACTGGAACACGCCGCAGACGCCGTTGACGAGCGAGATCGCGATCATCGCGATCACGAGGCCCGCGAGCAGCTTGAGATCGACGGTGACGTACTTGTTGTGGATCCCCGCCGGCTTGAACGCGTCCGAGAAGACGGCCCGCTGCAGGAACGCCGGCACGACGCCGAGCGCCGAGACGAAGATGATCAGGAGGGTGACGATCGACAACTTCGCCCAGTAGGGGCGAAACAGCCTTCCGATCCGGCGCAGGTTGGCCTGCCGCACCGCCTTGTCGGCGGGGCGCTCGACCTTCTCGCGCGGCGCGAAACCGCCTGACCTGGTACCCGGCATTCCTTCACGGTAGCGGGCAGATGCGCCGCAAGGCTAGGCGGCGGCGGCGTTTTGGAGCTCGGCCCGGAGCAGCGCGTCCGGTTGCTCGCCGACGGCTGACCACGCGATCTTCCCGTGCCGGTCGATCACGTAGAACGTCGGAAATACCTTGAGCTTGTAGGCCTTCGAGACCGCGCCCGGGCTTCCGGGATGGCTGAAGCTCCCCGGGCTCGAGCTCGGGTCGAGGAGCGCCGGGAACGGGAGGCCGAAATAGATGTGGTAGGCGAGAACGCTCGCCGGGTCCTCGCCGTCGGCGTTCACCGCGACGAACGCGTAGTGCTTCGGCGAGAGCTTCCCGTAGAGCGTCTTGAGGTGCGGCGCCTCGGCGGCACAGTGCGGGCACCAGGTGGCGAAGA
The DNA here is from genome assembly GCA_963766565.1 of uncultured Actinomycetota bacterium. Taxonomy (GTDB): domain Bacteria; phylum Actinomycetota; class Thermoleophilia; order Gaiellales; family Gaiellaceae; genus PALSA-600. Next base: position 528,788 of record CAVYAQ010000002.1, on the reverse strand, counting down.
GCTCGAGCAGGACCGTCTTGCCGCGGAGGGAGGCCAGGCTGAGCTTCTTGCCCTCCGGCGTGCGGAGGTCGAACGGCGGCGCGGTCGTGCCCGGCCGCAGCAGGCTCGAGACGGCCGCCGGAGTGATCCCTCCGACCGGCTGGCTCTCGATCTGGCCTCCACCGGCGACCTGGTGGGGATAGAAGTGAACGTTCCTGGCCGCAGCTCGGAGCGCGATCGAGGCGCTACGGTCGGCGGCCGGAAGCGCGATGTGGCGCGCCGTCGGGGCCTTGCTCGTGACCGCGGCAACCACGGCAACGATCACGACCAGGAGGACGGCACCGCTCAGGCCGAGCGCCATCCAGAGGCGGGCCCGCTGCGAGTAGCCGGCCCGGCCCGGCCCGAACTGCACGCGCGAGGCCCTGACCGGCGTCTCGTCCTCGGGCGTCATGCGCTCCGCCTCCGTCGCAAGAGCAGCCAGGTCCCGCCGCCGAGCAGGCAGAGCACGACGGCGCCTCCCGCAATCTCGGCCCGTTCCGCCCACTCGGGGCCGCCGCCGGCTCCAGGGGTTGTCGTCGCGAGGGTGAGCCCGCGCCTTGCCGCGAGCTTCGTCACCGCATCCTGAACAGCCGTCATCAGCTCCGGGCCCGTGGCCTTGGGCGGCACCTTCAACTTCGCGATCAGGGCCTTGTCGGCCGGGGGCAGGTTCTTTGCCTTGTAGATCCCGAAGCCCGAAGGCGTGGCGACGAGAACCTCGTTCTTCCAGTAGTAGAAGTCCTCCTCGGCGAGGAAGTGCGCGTAGGTCTGCGGCGTCTTGAACAGGCTCGGGACCGAGCCGAGGTCGTACTGGGTGGCGATCAGCGCAACCTTCAGCGGGAAGCCCTGCTTCCTCGCGCTCGCCAGCATCGCGATCAGCTTCTGCTGCTCCGCTTTCGGGATGTGGCTGTCGAACGGCGAGAGGTAGGTCGAGCCGCTGAGCAGGTAGTCGCTCGCCGGGTCGCCGTCGGCGAGCGCCCCGGGCGAGGCGACGAGGAGCCCGAGAATGACCGCCCGAGCGCGAGGCGAGGTCTGACGCTCATCCGAGTGCCGTCCGCAGCAGCAGGATCGCGATCACGACCGCGATCACGCCGGCGGCGAAGCCGAGGGCCGAGGCGAAGAGACGGAGTGCGGGCGCGGCCGTCATCCGCTGGCGTGGTCGACGACGAGGGCGGAGAACGGCTGCGCCGTTCTTCGGGGTGACGTTGAACGTGAGGCCCCAGTGGCCCACCATCACGAGCGCCGGCGCGGGATGCGAGTAGACGCCCGGCGCGGTCTCCGAGAGCTGGTACTCCTGGTTCCCCATCTCCATGTCGAGCATCTCGAAGGTGACGGTCACGTCGGCTCCCGTTACCGGCTGGCCGTCCTTCGTGATCTGGAGCGCGAAGTCGTTCGGCGCAGCCGCCTTGTTCGGCTTGACGAGCACCTTCAGCGTATAGGGGCCCTGCTGCACCGTGGCGGCGACGGGGCCGGGCCCGACCTTCGCGAGCGCCGAGCCCTCCTCGCCGAGGTACTTCGAGGGTGGGGCGAGGCTCGAGAGCAGCGCGGCGGCGAGCACGGCCGCCGATCACGAGCACCGCCTCGGTCGAGACCGCGAGGCGCAGGAGCCTCGCCGCGGACGGCGCGGGCTCGGGGCTCGCGCCGGCGGCCGCAAGCCGTGGCTTCGTCCGCAGGAGGTTCACGGCGGCGACGAGCATCGCGAGCGCGAGGATCGCGGCCTTGACCAGGATCACCTGGCCGTACGACGTCGTCCACAGCGCCGAGAGGATCGGCAGGTGCAGGATCGCCGCCCAGATCCCGGAGCCGAGCAGGAGCGCGACCGAGACGAGCGCGACGTTCGAGAAGCGCGGAACGACGACCGTCGAGGACCGGGATCCGGGTCGCGGCCGGCGTCGCCGCCCAGAGCACGAGCAGGCCGACGAGACCGCCGAGCCAGATCGAGCCCGAGCCGACATGGAGCCAGTCGAGCGCCACCGCGAGCCCGCGCGGCGAGGTCTGCGCGGCGTGGCCCGACGCGCCCGGCACGACGAGCACGGCCGCGGCCGCCCCGACGACGCCGATCGTCGCCAGGAGCTCCGCGATCGAGCGGTGCTCGCGTTCGGGCCGATCGACCCAGACGGCGATCCAGGCCGCCGACGGTGAACAGCGCGAAGCAGATCAGCAGGTCGACGTAGCCGCGGCCGAATGCCGTCGTGCGCCAGAGCGGGACGAGCGCGCTCACAGTCGAAGAACGAGCGCAGCGAATCGATCGCGGTCGACTCCTCGAGGTAGATCGGGATCGCGACGAGGCCGAGCGTCGAGGCCACCGCGAACGCGACGGTGATCGCTGCGCAGGCTCGTCCCCGGCACCCGCCGCGCCGCGGGCCGGGCGATCGCGAGCCGAAGCGCGAGCAGGCCGATCGCCGTCATCACGGTCAGGAACACCGCCCAGCGGGCTGCCACGAGCTGGGGCGTGGTCGCCGTCTCGCGCGATGTGCGGGATCACGAACTGCGGCGCCGGCCCGGGATTCGGCCCGACCGCGAAGGTGAACGCGCCCTGCACGGGGTGCCCGTCGACCGAGATCGCCCGCCAGTAGACGAGGTACCAGCCCTCCGGCAGGTTCGGCTGCAGCGGAACGAGTCAGCGTGTCCGGGTTCGCCGGTGACCGGCGTGACCGGGCCGGTCGTCACCTGGTGCGCGTCCTTGTCGGTCACCGAGATGATCGCGAACCGCGGCTCGACCGCCTCGTCGAAGGTGAGCGCGACTTCGTTCGGCGGCGAGTCGAGCGTCGCGCTCGCAGACGGGAAGGTCTTCGTCAGGTAGGCGTGCGCCGACGCGGCTGCAGGCAGGAGCAGCGCGACGAGCGCCACGGCGAGTACGGCGGCCGGGCGAACCGCCGGATCATGCTTGGCTCGGGATCACGCGAGCTGGCGCTTCCCGCCGCCTGCGAGCAGGGCAACCGCCCCGAGGATGACGCCGACTGCGCCCACCGCGAGCGCGATGATCGTGAGCAGCGAGGAGCCGCCCCCGCCGAACGAGCTCTTCGCCTCGATCGTCGGCGCGGGGTCGGCGCCGGACTCGGGATCGGTCCAGCTGACGATCTCGTTGTCCGAGTAGGTCTGCTGCACCTGGAAGGTGTAGGTGCCGCTCTTGGCGGGCTGAGCGAGGAACCAGAACGTCGAGTCCTCGCCGGTCGGCACGTTCCCGCCGGTCCAGGTGACCTTCTGGATCACGGCGTCCTCGCCGGAGCCGGTCTGCGCCAGGACGCGCGTCCAGCCGGGGCTCGGGACGAACGAGTCGATCGAGAAGCCCTCCGGCACCGTCAGCACGATCTTCGTGGTCGTCGCGCCTTCCTTCTCGGTCGGGACGGCGAGGCTGAAGAGCTGGAGCTTCCCCGAGACGGCGATCGGCGGGCTGACGCGGGCGTGCGCAAACGCGGAGGAGGCAGCGACGAGGGCGATGCCGAGGACGGAGGCGAAGACGAGCGCCGTTCGCCGGGTCAGTGATCTGTTCACGAAGTTCTCCTCTTCTCTGGACGGATCAATGGACGTGGAGGGTGAACGGGGCGGTCAGGACCTTCCCGTCGACCTGGCACTGGATGAACAGGCGCCAGGTGCCGGGAGCCGGGACGAGCACGCCGACCTTCAGCTTTCCCGGCGTGGACGACGTGCCCGTGACCTTCGCCGGCCCGAGCACGCTCGTGCACCCGCTCACGCCCGGTGAGCAGACGTGCGTGTGGAAGTAGTCGAGGCTCCCCTTGCGGAAGAAGATCGCGTGTGCGAGCGCGCCGAACCACGGCGTGAACGTCGGCTTCTTCGCCGCCGGGCCCGGTCACATCGACGGTGACGAGCTGCGCCTGGATCGCCTTCAGCTTCTGGCCGCCGTGCAGCGTGAAATGGTAGCCGTCGACGACGGTCGAGCTGGCCGGCGGCGGCAGCGCCTTCGGCACGTACTTGCCCTTCACGTTCACCTTCCCGAAGAGCTGGAAGTTGACGTTCTGCTGCGAGGCGCTCTTCGGATAGACGTCGACGACGAGCCGGTAGGGCCCGGTGCCGGGAAGGTGACGACCTTCGAGATCGTCGCGCTCTTGCCGACCGGCGGGTGCTGGTGGATCAGGTAGGCGAGATCGTCGCGAACGAGGATCAGGTGCACGCCCGTGTGCGGCCCCGGCCCCGTCTTGAAGTGGACGAGCGGCGTCCCGTCGGGCTGCTCGATCGTGAACGAGACCTTCACCGGCTTGCCGGCGACGACGGGACCGGACGGCTTGAAGTCGACGAGCCTGTAGTCGGCCGCCGGCTGGATCTCGGGCGTGGACATCGTGGTCGAGCTGCCGCCGCAGCCTGCGGCCGCGAGCACGAACAGGACTACCGGCGCCGCGGCGAGGGCAGGAATGCGGGAGAGCTTCAAGACTTACCTCCAGGGAAGAGGAAGAAGGAATGGGGCACGACGTAGGCACCGAGCTCGAGGACGATCTCGGCGTGCGGCGTGAGCGGGATCGCGCCGATCGGGCCGCGGACGAGCTGCCCGCCGACATACGCGCGAACGGGACGGGTCGACGAGAACCCCGCGAGGCGCCGCGTCGCGAGCGGCTGGCCCCAGACGCGGAAAATGTCACGCGACGTGGAGCTTCGTGCCGCGCGCGACCTCGACCACACCTCCGGGGCTCCTCGTGCGGACGGGATAGACGCAGCTTCCCGCGACGCCGATTCCTGCCGGGACGACGACGACCTTGCGGTTCGCGAAGAGCTCGAGGTGGATCCGGAACGCAGTGCCGGCAGGGCCACAGCGAAGCCCCGCGACCGGTTTCCCGGCGGCGACCGTCGCCGTTCGCGCCGGTGGGAAGTACCGCGGCCCGGAACCGATCGGCCACGGGTGAACCGACGGCGGCAGGACGAGCGCGGCGGCGGCGAGCAGGGCCCTCATCGCCGCACCGCCCTCACCCGTATGGGCTCGTCGAAGTCGGGCAGGAAGCTCAGTGCAGCCGCCGCGATGCCCGCCGCGATCGCGAGCCCGCAGACGGCCCGGGCCAGCCCGCCCGGAAGCGCCGAGATCACGACGCCGTGCCAGAAGATCGGCAGCGAGCTGAGACTGACCGCCGCTGCGACGGCGCCGACGACACCGGCCGCATGGACTCGCGCCCTGCCGCGCAGCCTGATCAGCAGCCCGGCGAGGACGGCCGCGACCGCGACGCCCGTGACGAGCTGAAGCCAGGCGACCCCGCCGGTCGGCGCGTCGCGCACGGCAAAGGTCGTCACCTCGACGAGCGCGGCAAGCCCGGCGAGGGCGCCGAGCCCGATCGTGAGTGCCGCCCGGCTCGACCTCCGGCGCATCGCAAGGAGGACGCCGCCCGCGAACACGGCAGCAGCGAGGAGCCACGGCCAGAGTGGCGGGCTTGCGACCCGGAAGAAGGTGCCGGAGATCGAAGCCGGCCTCCCGTTCACGTCGAGCGCGACCGTGAAGCGCCCGGCGGGCCCGGGGTGGGCTGCGGGCGGCGGCGCGAGCCGGTGGTCGTGCCAGACAGCCGTCCGGCTGCCCGAGAGGTGGATCCAGCCGTGCTCCTTCCCCGTGGCGAGAAGGTCTGCCGTCGCGGTCGGAGAGCTCCCGTTCACCCAGACCCCGGAGGAGTCGATCCGCAGGAACGGCTCGCGCAGCTCGCCGCGCACGAGCAGGTCGACGCCTGGATTCACTCGCACCTGAAAGTCGCGGTCGCCGTCGAGCACGCGAACGCGCACGCCGTGGAGGGCGCGGGTGGCAGGGCTCAGCGTCAGCCGGTAGTCGAGCGCGACGGTAGGGCCGCGGCCGTGGGCGGCTGCCTGCCCGGGCAGCGCGAGCGCCGCGAGCAGGGCGGGTGCGACGATGCGGAGCCGGAGCGGCCCGCGCATGAGCTCTCCTTTCGTGCGGAGTCGGGAAAACTGCTCTAGAAGGAGCAGAGCCCCGGAGGCGCACGGCCCGCCGAGCGGCGGGCAAGAGGCGAGGAGAGGGCGGCCGAGAACGTCCCCGGCCGGACAGAGGCGAAGACCGAGCTCGGGAGCGGACGCCGGGCCGCGAGCCGGGCGACGACCTCGACGGCGGCCGACGCGAAGCGGATGAGCGCCGCGACGACCAGGCCTGCGAGCAGCGAAAGCGGGACGGCCCAGTAGCCGCCATGGCCGAACACGCCTTCTAGGCCGGCCGGGTGGCCCGCAGCGAACACCCCTTCGAGCCACTCCTGCACCGAGTAGGTCGTGAGCAGCGCGACCGATGCGAGCGCGGCGAGCCCGGCGAAGGAACGCCGCGGCCGAAGCACCACGCGGCCGCCGGCGGCCCGCGCGACGCGGGTTAGGAACGAGCCGAGCCCGAGCGCGAGCAGCACCGCGAGCCACGGCGCCATCGAATCCAGGTAGCCGTGACCCTGGGCGGCGAGCGCGGCGCTCGAATGCGAGCCGTAGGCCAACTCGTAGCGGAGCTGGTGGACGGCAAACGCAGCAACCGGGAGAAGCACGAATCCACGGCCTGCAAGGACACTGCGCATGCGGTCGACCGTCACATCCGAATGTTAGCCCGGATCCACCGAGACGCGTGATCGCGGGGCGTTCGGCTGGGCCGTCAGGACCGGCCGGGTGCAAGCCGCGGAGCGTCCGGAGTCCGGCCGGGGAGCGGCCTGGCGAGCCCAGACGGGCGCACCGCCCGCGCGAATCGGTGGATCCGGGCTTAGCTCGCGGCGGGCTTGGCAGGCGTTGCCGCGACTGGCGCCGCGAGCGTCGCGACGATGCGCCGCCCGTTCAGCGAGAAGACGACGTCGATCGTGTCGTTCTTGCGGTAGGTGCCCGCGATCCCGAGGCCCATGCGCAGCCAGCGCCAGAATCCGATCTGCCCCTCGCGCGAGAGCGTCTCGGTGAAGAGGAGCGCAGACCCGACCACCTCGAAGTCGGTGCCCTCGGTCTGCTGCACACCGTTCACGAAGACCTCGAACGGCCTCGTCACGTGCGAGGGCAGGTCGATCCGTGTTCTGGCCTCCATCGACTATACGATGCCAGGAAGCGTGCGGAGCAAGGCCTTACGACTCGGGATCGCATGCATGGGGGCCCTGGTGTTCGCCGCAACCGTGCTCGCAGGGGCAGCCCTGGCCGGAAACGGCGGGCTCGCTCCGCAACCCTCCGCATCGCCCGGCGCGAGCAGCATCCGCGACAGCTACTTCTTCGTCGCCGTCTTCGCGGTCATCGTCCTCGTCGGGGTCGAAGGTGCCCTGATCACCTTGATCGTGAAGTACCGGCGGGGGAAGCGGCCCCGCACCGCAGATGGTCTCGAGCTCCACGGCTCGACCCGCCTCGAGATCCTCTGGACGGTCGTGCCGGTGCTGATCCTCGCCGCGATCGCGGCCTTCATCTTCGTCAAGCTGCCCGACATCGCCAACGCACCGCCTGCGAGCGCCGCAGATCGGACCGCGATCGGCGTCGAAGGGCGGCAGTTCTACTGGATGTTCCACTATCCGAACGGTGCGATCTCGGTGGGAACGATGATCGCCCCGGCGGGCGATGTCGTCCACGAGGACGTGTTCGCGCCCCCGACCGACGTCCTGCACAGCTGGTGGGTACCGAAGCTCGGCGGCAAGATCGACGCGATTCCGGGCCGCACGAACCACACCTGGTTCGAGGCGCCCGCCGGGGTGTACGCCGCGCGCTGCTCCGACCTCTGCGGGATCCAGCACACGGTCATGCTCGCCACGGTCAAGGTCGTTCCCCGCGCCCATTACGAGGCCTTCATCGACGCCCGGGCGGCCGATCCGACCGGGACAGGCCTCGGCGAGGAGGAATGGGTGCACGTCTGCTCGACCTGCCACAAGCTCGACGAGGACTTCGTCGGCCCGGCGCTCGGCCAGAATCCGCTGCTGAAGGACGCAAAGAACCTCTCGACGATCCTCCGAAACGGCGTCGGCGCGATGCCCGCGGTCGGCGTCGGCTGGACGGACGCGCAGATCGACGCGCTCGTCGCCTACACCTCGAAGCTCGTGAAGGGGCAGAGCAGCGGCGGCCAGAGCACCGGCGGGGGGGTAAATGGCGGCTGAGACCCCCGTCATCGCCTACCGCAGCGACTGGAAGCGCGGGCGCATCACCTCCTGGCTGACGACCGTCGACCACAAGCGGATCGGGATCCTCTACCTCTGGACGGCGCTCATCTTCTTCGGGCTGGGCGGGATCCTCGCGCTGATGATCCGCTACCAGCTCGCCGTCCCGAACAACGACTTCCTGGTCAGGAGCGCGTACAACCAGGCGGTCACGATCCACGGGACGACGATGATCTTCCTCGTCATCGTCCCGATTCTCGGCGGCTTCGGGAACTACCTGGTGCCGCTCATGATCGGCGCGCAGGACATGGCGTTCCCGCGACTGAACGCGCTCTCCTACTGGTTCTACCTCCTCGGCGGCCTGATCCTCTACGCGAGCTTCGAGGCGAAGGGCGGGGCGGCGGAGGCCGGCTGGACGTCGTACGCGACGCTCTCGACGCTGCATTCGCCGGGCCGCGGGCAGGACCTCTGGATCCTCGCGCTCCACGTGCTGACGCTGTCGTCGCTCGCGGGAGCGATCAACTTCATCGTGACGATCACGAACATGCGCACGCGCGGGATGACCTGGACGCGGATGCCGCTCTTCGTGTGGACGATCCTCACGTACGCGTGGCTGCTCGTGCTCGCGCTGCCGACGCTCTCGGCCGGTCTGACGATGATGCTGCTCGACCGCCACTTCGGCACGCACTTCTTCGATCCGCTGCACGGCGGGAGCCCGATCCTCTACCAGCACGTGTTCTGGTTCTTCGGGCACCCCGAGGTCTACATCATGGTGCTGCCGGCGATGGGGATCATCTCGGAGATCATCCCGGTCTTCGCGCGCAAGCCGATCTTCGGCTACAAGGCGGTCGTCTACTCGACGGTCTCGATCGCGTTCCTCGCGTTTCTCGTGTGGGGCCACCACATGTTCGCGGTCGGGCTGCCGACCTCGGTCGACTCGTTCTTCATGGTCAGCTCGATGGTGATCGCGGTCCCGACCGGTGTGAAGATCTTCAACTGGCTCGCGACGCTCTGGCGCGGGAACATCTCCTTCGACACGCCGATGCTGTGGGCACTCGGGTTCATCGGCCTGTTCACGATCGGCGGCCTCTCGGGGATCTTCCTGGCCGCGTTCCCGGTCGACTGGCAACTGACCCAGACCTACTACGTCGTCGCGCACATCCACTACGTCCTCTTCGGCGGGTCGATGTTCGCGATCTTCGGCGGGCTGTACTACTGGTGGCCGAAGTTCTTCGGACGGATGCTCGACGAGCGGCTCGGGAAGCTCCACTTCTGGCTCGTCTTCGTCGGCTTCAACCTGACCTTCATGCCCCAGCACCTGCTCGGGTTGCTCGGGATGCCGCGGCGAATCTACACGTATCCTGAGCACGGACTCTGGGAGGTCTACAACCTGATCTCGTCGATCGGCGCGTTCACGATGGCGCTCGGGATGCTCGTCTTCGCCTACAACATCATCAAGACGGCGAGGACGGGCCGCAGGGCGGTCAACGACCCGTGGCTCGCCGACACGCTCGAGTGGTACACGACTTCTCCGCCGCCACCATGGAACTTCGACCGCGTCCCGTACATCATCTCCCCGAGGCCGCTTCGCGACCTCCGCCGCCGGCTGACGCAGGAGGGACGGCTCTGACCGCGGGGCCCTGGGCTCGCGTCCTCGCCGCTTCGGCCGTGGCTGCGACCGCCCTCGCGGTCGTTTCGGGGGCGGCGGGCTGGCATACGGCCCACCGGTTGCTCGCCGCGGTCGCGCTGCCGCCGCTCGTCGGGCTCCTGATCCTCGCCGCGATGGCGATGCGCCGCCTGCTGCCGGCCTCGATCGCGGCGCTCGCGTTCTTCGGTGCGGCCGCACTCTTCACCGGGCGGGACCTCCATATCGCAATGGCGTCGCTCGCCTTTGCCTCGACGGCGGTGCTCGCCGCACAGGCGTTCCGCGGTGAGCCGGGACCGGCCGGGAGCCTGCGCGATCTCGTGACCCTGACGAAACCTCGCGTGATGTCCCTACTCCTCCTCACCGGCGGCGCCGCAATCTTCGTCGGTGCCGAGGGGGTCCCGGCCTGGGGGATGTTCACCGCAACCATGATCGGGCTGGCGCTCGCCTGCGGCGGTGCGGCGACGCTGAACCACTACCTCGACCGCGACATCGACAAGCTGATGGGCAAGCGCACGGCCGGGCGCCCGGTCGCCTCGGGCCGCATTGCGCCGGAACGCGCACTCGAGTTCGGGATCGCGCTCTCGGCGGCGTCGTTCGTCCTGCTCGACTCGCTCGTGAACCTTCCAACCGCCCTGCTCGCGCTGCTCGGGAACCTCTTCTACGTCCTCGTCTACACCCGCCTGCTCAAGCGGTCGACCCCGCAGAACATCGTGATCGGCGGTGCCGCCGGAGCCGTGCCGCCGCTCGTCGGCTACGCGGCGGCGACGGGCCACCTCGGCTGGGCGGCGATCGTGATGTTCGGGATCATCTTCCTCTGGACGCCGCCGCATTTCTGGGCGCTGGCGCTGATGATCCGCGAGCACTACGCGAACGCGAGCGTGCCGATGCTCCCCGTGGTCAAGGGCGAGCGCGAGACGGCCAGACAGATCACGCTCTACACGATTGCGCTCGTGGTCGCGACGCTCGTGCCGGTCGGGTTCGGGATCTTCGGCCTCTTCTACGGCGTCTCAGCGCTCGTCCTGGGGCTGGCTTTCACAGCGCTCGCCGTCTCGCTCTGGCGTCAGACGACCCGTCCGCACGCGGTGAAGCTGTTCCACTTCTCGATGATCTACCTCGCGCTCCTCTTCGTGGCGATGGCCCTGGACGCGGTCGTCTGATGGCCGAGCCGCTGCCGCCGCCGGCCGGGACCGCGGCGTCGCACCCGCCCGACCTGATGCACGACGCCGTCGGGCCGAGCCCCGAGCTCTCGCGGAGAAATGCCCGGCTCGCACTCGGGTTGACGATCCTCGTGCTGCTGCTGTTCGCGGGCACCTGGCTCGTCGCACTGTTCTATAACAGCGTGAACTAGCTGGACGGGATCTTCATCACAGAGCTCGAGCCGCCCGGCGACGGGATCCGGCTCGCCGTGAAGGACATCTTCGACACAGCCGGCGTGCGTACGACCTACGGGTCGGCGGTCTTCTCCGACCACGTACCTACAGAGACGGCCGAGGCCGTGCGCCTGCTCGAGCAGGCGGGCTACGCGAACGTCGGGAAGGCGAATCTGCACGAGTTCGCCTACGGCGTCACCTCGCAGAACCTGCATTACGGGACGGTCCCGAACCCGTCCTCGCCGGGCCGGACGGCAGGCGGCTCGAGCGGCGGCTCGGCGGCTGCGCTCGCCGCCGAGCTCGCGGATGCGGCGCTCGGAACCGATACCGGCGGCTCGATCCGGATCCCGGCGGCGTGCTGCGGGATCGTCGGCTTCAAACCGAGCTACGGCCTCGTCTCCGTCGACGGCGTCTTCCCGCTCGCTCCGAGCTTCGACCACGTCGGGCCGATGGCACGGGATGTCGCCGGTTGCGTCGCGATGATGTCAGCGCTCGTGCCGGGATCTGCGGTGAGCCCGGTCGAGCTCGACGAGCTCCGTGTGGCGACGACGTGGTTCGACGCTGCCGACCCGCTCGTCGCCGCGAGGCTCGACACGGCCGCATCGCATTTTGGTCGCTGCACCCCCGTCGATCTGCCAGAGGCAGGCGGGATCCAGCCGCTCTTCATGAGTGAGGTCGGCGACGTCCATCGCGAGCTCTATCCCGAGCACGCCGAGCTCTACGGCGAGAACGTCGCACCGAAGATCGAGCGCTGCCTCGCGATCGGCGAGACCGAGGCGGCGGGAGCGACGGCCTTCCGCGAGTCCTACCGGGCGAAGATGCTCGAGGCAGTCGCGCCGTTCGAGCTTCTGCTGACGCCGACGCTCGCGTTCGCCGCACCGCCGGCCGACGTCGACGAGATCGCCGTCCGCGGGAGCTTCGTGAGGTTCACATTCCCGTTCAACGCGCTCGGCTGGCCGGCGCTTGCGCTGCCCTGCGGCGTCGCCGACGACGGCCTGCAGGCATCGATCCAGATCGTCGGGCGGCCGGGCGACGACGCGCTCGTGCTCGGTGCGGGACTCGTCCTCGAGACGGTGCTGGCCGACAACGGTCATCCTCCGCGCTCCTAGCCGATTCAGCCACGTCCGAAACGGACGAAGCGAAAGTGGCGCTGCTCTGATTCGGGGACCCACCTCCCGCCCCTGATGCCGTCGAGGCTACCGCGAAAGGGGTGACGTGTCTGTACCGGTTTGTCCACACGGAGTGGACGGCCGGCAAGTCAGCGGCGTTCGCTCCCGCTCGGTGCGGGGGCGGGCGGACGGACCGGCGTGAGCGGCGGCAGGCCGTCGAGGACGGCGAGCACGTTCCGCGCGGCGAGCACGGCCATCGCGGTTCGCGTCTCGACCGTTGCGGAACCGAGGTGCGGTAGGAGCACCGCGTTCTCGAGCCCGAGCAGGCCCGGGTGCACAGCGGGCTCGTGCTCGTAGACGTCGAGCCCGGCGCCGGCGATCTCACCGCGCTCGAGCGCGCGCACGAGCGCGTCCTCGTCGACCACGGGGCCGCGCGTGGTGTTGACGAGGAACGCCGACGACTTCATCAGCCCGAGCTCGACGCCGCCGATCAGATGACGTGTCTCCTCGCGAAGCGGGCAGTGGAGGGAAACGACGTCGGCGGTCGCGAGCAGCTCTTCGAGCGGCAGGTAGGTCGCGGCCAGCTCGGCCTCCGTCTCCGAATCGGCCCGACGAGGGCTCGAGTAGGAGATCTCCATCCCGAACGCGCGCGCCCGTCGGGCGGTGGCGCTGCCGATCTGGCCGAGCCCGACGATGCCGAGCGTCTTTCCCTGGATCCCGGTTCCCAGGTTGAAGAACATGCTCCATGACCACGTGCCGCCGGCCCGCACAAGCCGCTCGGCCTCACCGAGGCGCCGTGTCGTCATCAGGATCAGGGCCATTGCGAGGTCCGCTGTCGCGTCGGTGAGGACCCCGGGCGTGTTCGTCACGATCACCGAGCGCGAGGCGCAGGCGGGCACGTCGATGTTGTCGTAGCCGACGGCGACGTTCGCGACGATCTGCAGTTGGTCGCCGGCAGCGTCGAGGAACCCGTCGTCCACCCGGTCATGGAGGAGGGTGACGACTGCGTCGACACCGCTGATCGCGGCGTGCAGTTCATCCGTCGGTAGCGGGGCATCGAGCGGCGAGATCCAGAGGTCGGTTTCGGCCCCGAGGAGCTCGAGCGCGGGCTCCGGGATCCGGCGCGTGACCGCCACCTTCATGCGGCCGACCCCTCCGCGAGGAGCGAGCCGACCGCCTCGAGCGCCTCCTCGATGTTGTCGAGCGAGTTCGCGTACGAGAGCCGGAGGTACCCCTCGCCATAGGAACCGAAGGCCGTCCCCGCGAGCACGGCGACGCCCGCCTCGGCGAGCAGCCGGTCGGCCAGCTCCTTCGAGCGAAACCCGGTCGCAGAGATGTTCGGGAAGGCATAGAAAGCGCCGCGCGGCGAGATGCAGGAAACGCCGGGAAGAGCATTGAGCCCGGCGACGACGGCCTCGCGGCGTCGGCGGAACTCGGTCAGCATCCCGTTCACCTCGTCGCGCGGACCGGTCAGGGCCGCCACGCCCGCGAGCTGCACTGCGGGCGCGGTGCACGACACGGAGTTGATGATCAGGCGCGTGACCGGCTCGACGAGCTCCTCCGGCATCGCGGCGTAGCCGAGCCGCCAGCCGGTCATCGCGAAGGTCTTCGAGAAGCCGTCGAGCAGGATCGTCCGCCCGAGCAGCCCACGGTGCGCCGCGATCGTGTCGTGCTCGGCGTCGTAGAGCATCTCGCTGTAGACCTCGTCCGAGAGGATCCAGCAGTCGTGTCGCTCGAGCACCTCGGCAATCTCGGCGTTCAGCTCGCGCTCGACGATCCCGCCGGTCGGGTTCGCCGGCGAGTTGAGGATCACGAGCTTCGTGCGAGGCGTCAGGCGGTCGGCGAGATCCTGGGCGCTGAACGCGAAGCCCGACTCCTCGGAGAGCGGCAGCGGCACCGGCGTCGCTCCGGACCAGCGGATCACGGACTCGTAGATCGGGAACCCCGGGTTCGGGTAGATCACCTCGTCGCCGGGGTCACAGGTCGCGAGAACGCCGAAGAAGAGGAACGGCTTGGCCCCAGGCGCGACGAGAATCCGGCCGGGCTCGATCGGCAGGCCGCGATGCTCGGAGAGATGCGCCGCGCACGCCTCGCGCAGGGCCGGGATTCCGGGGGCCGGGCAATAGTGCGTGTTCCCGTCGAGGAGTGCGCGCGCGCCGGCCTCGGTGATGTGGCGGGGCGTCGCGAAGTCCGGCTCGCCGATCTCGAGATGGATGATGCGCCGGCCCTGCGCTTCGAGCTCGCGACCACGGGCGAGGACTTCGAAGGCCGTTTCGGTACCGAGGCGCTCGAGCCCGGCTGCGAGCATCTCGGTCATCCGGACATCCTATGAGGATCGCTCGTCGCGATTGCGACTACCGTGGCGGTCGTGACTCCCGATCTCGCTTTTGCGCACGAGTTGGCGGACACGGCGGACGCGATCACGCTGTTGCGCTTCGGTGCGCTCGACCTGCGCGTCGAGACGAAGCCGGACCTGACCCCGGTCTCCGAGGCGGATCGGGGCGCCGAGGAGGCGATCCGCGCCCTCGTCGCCCGCGAGCGCCCCGGGGAAGGCGTGTTCGGCGAGGAGCTCGGGGACGGCGGCGGAGAGGTGCGCTGGATCGTCGACCCGATCGACGGGACGAAGAACTACGTGCGCGGGGTCCCGGTCTGGGCGACGCTGCTCGCGCTCGAGCGAGAAGGTCGCGTCGAGGTCGCGGTCGTCTCTGCACCGGCGCTCGGGCGGCGGTGGTGGGCAGAGCGCGGATCGGGCGCGTGGGCAGGTTCCGGCACGGACGGCCGGCGGATCCGCGTTTCCGCGGTCGAACGGCTCGAGGACGCGATCGTCTCGACCACCTCACCCGGCGAGATGCCTCCGGGTTGGACACGACTCGTCGAACGAGCCTGGGCCGCGAGGGGCTTCAGCGACTTCTGGCAGCACTGCCTCCTCGCCGAGGGAGCGATCGAGATCGCGGCCGAGTCCGGCCTCCAGCTCTGGGACTACGCGGCGATCAAGCTCGTCGTCGAGGAGGCCGGCGGCCGCTGCACCACCTTCGAGGGCACCCCGCCGGCGCCCGGCCAGTCGTATCTGTCCGCGAACCACGCGCTCCACCAGACGGCCGTCTCGCTCCTCGCGGCTCCGGCGTCTCGGCCCCCAACGGCGCCAAGACCGGGGTCAGACCCCTTTACGTTGGAGGCGCCCTGAGCGGCGAGGCGCGGAGGACGCGGAAGCCCGCTGACAAAGGCCCCACCCGCGGTTCGAGCCCGCCGCGCTCCTGGTTTCGGCGGCCCCGCGGTTCGTAATGGGGTCAGACCTCTTTACGGTTGTAACGAGAGTGCACCAGTTCACTCACAGCCCTAGCGGTTCGGCTTCGCAGCGCTCACACTGGCATTCATGGCACGCGCGCTTCACCACGAGGAGCCCGACGCGATCTATCACGTCACGATCCATTCGGTCGCCGAGGCGACGATCGTGCGGGACGACCGCGACCGTCAAGAGCTCGTCCGGGCGATGCATCGAACCGTGAAGCGCTTCGGGTGGCGCTGTCTTGCCGTGTCGGTGCTCGACACGCATTACCACATGCTGGTCGCGACTCCCGACGCAAATCTTGCGGCCGGAATGCAGTACCTGAACGGGACGTATGCGCAGGGGTTCAACCGACGGCATGGTCGGCGCGGGCATCTGTTCCGGGAGCGGTACCGCCGAAAGCGTGTGAAGACAAGTGCGCACCTTCTTCTCACCGTTCGTTACATCGCCCGCAACCGCGCGGAAGCCGGAATCGTCCGCCACCCCCGCGTCGATGCCTGGAGCAGCTACCCCGGCGTGATCGGCGACGCGCGCTGCTGGCCCTTCATCGCGCGGGGTCAGTTACTCGGCTATTTCGGCCGGCCGGAACGCGCCGAGGAGTCGCTCGTCGCGTTCGTCGAGGCTCAGCTCGTCGAGGCGACGGCGGCCTCGTAGATCCTGTCCCGCGACAGGCGGTCGAGCTCGGCGCTCAGCAGGTCGCTCGCCGTGCGGGGCTCCTCGACGGGTGCCGGCACGTCCTCGCCGTCGAGCCGCACTCCGAGCTCCCCGGCCGGCTCGGGCGGTGGCACCGTCCGCTGGAGGCGCGAGGACAACCAGCCGCGCAGCAGCTCGGCTTCGGCGCGGGGGCCGCGGATCGCGATCTCCTGGCCGGCGATCGCCGGCCAGCGCGAGGCGAGCTCGATCCGCCAGGCATCCGTTCGCGCCCACGCGATGTCGGAGATCGCCGTCCGCTCGAAGTCCTCCGCCAGTGCGTAGTACCGGAGCTCGTTCCACTCCGACGAGTCGACGATCACCCGATCGGCCACCGTCACGAGCTGCTCCCACTGGGTCTCGCCGAACGGCGGCTCACCGCGCCAGCGCAGGAACACCGGTAGGTCGGAGATCGCCAGCGGAAGCACGATCGATGCCGGCGCGAGAGCGCGGTCTCCTCGGAGCGAGAGCTCGATCACCTCGCCGACGACGGCCCGCTCGCCGACCGGGAACGCGCGCACCGACAGCTCGGCGTCGATTCCACCCTCGAGGCCCGGGCACGGGACGAGAATCACGGTGCGAGACGGATGCCGCTCGCCCATCCCCTCCAGAGTCCGCTCGGCCGCGTCGAGCCACTGCGGCGGAACCCAGGCGACATGGGTCATCACGCTCGTCCGCTGGGTCGGCTGATCGATCTCTCCTGCCGACTCTCCTCGAAGTCGCGCGAGCTCGGACTCGACCTGCCCGAGCGTGACGTCGACTCCGGACCAGGCTTCGACGACCGGTGCCACCATCGTCAATGCCTGCGCCAGGAACGGCCGTCGCGGCCGAGTAGCTCGTCGGACGACGGCGGCCCCCACGTCCCGGCCGAGTAGTTCGGGAACGCCGCCCGGTCGCGCGACCACCCGGCGACCATCGCATCGACGATCGCCCACTGCTCATCGATCTCGTCCGAGCGTGTGAACAGCGTCGCGTCACCGAGCATCGCGTCCAGGATCAGCCTCTCGTAGGCCTCCGGCAGCCCGTCGCGGAACGCGCTCCCGTAGAGAAAGTCCATGTGAACGGTGCGAATCGACATCCCCTGACCGGGCATCTTCGCGCCAATCGCGAGCGACAGCCCCTCGTCCGGCTGCACGTGGATCAGCAGCACGTTCGGCCGCAGAGCCTCGACCGCAGTCTCCTCGAAGGGTGGATGCGGCGCCCGCTTGAACTGGATCGCGATCGTCGTCTCGCGCCGCGGCAGTCGCTTCCCCATCCGCACGTAGAACGGGGTGTCCGCCCACCGCCAGTTGTCGACGAAGAGCTTCGCGGCGACGAACGTCTCCGTCGTCGAGTCCGGCGCCACCCCTTTCTCCTCGCGGTAGCCGACCACCTCGAAGCCCTCGACGAAACCGCGCCCGTACTGCCCGCGCACGACCGACTTCGGACCGGGCGTGTGCAGCGAGCGCAGTACCTTGACCTTCTCGTTGCGCACCGATTCCGCGGTGAAGTCGCTCGGCGGCTCCATTGCGGTGATCGCGAGCAGCTGGAGCAGGTGGTTCTGAAAGATGTCGCGGATCGCGCCCGCGTGCTCGTAGAAGGCGGCGCGGCCCTCGATCCCGATCGACTCGGCGACGGTGATCTGCACGTGGTCGATGAACTGCCGATTCCAGATCGGCTCGAAGATCCCGTTCGCGAAGCGCAGCGCCAGCAGATTCTGCACGGTCTCCTTGCCGAGGTAATGGTCGATCCGGAAGATCTGGCTCTCGGTGAAGTGCTGCTCGATGAGCGCCGTCAGCTCCTTCGCCGAAGCGAGGTCGTGCCCGAACGGCTTCTCCACGATGAGACGGTTCCACCCCTGCGCGGAGGGAACTTCCGCCACCATCGAGACCAGGGGCTCGAAGGCCCCCGGCGGAACGGCGAAGTAGTACAGCCGGTTGCCCGTCGTCCCGCGCGCCGTCTCGATCTCGACGAGGGCATCCGTGAGCCTCTTCGCGGAGCTGTCATCGGCGGTCGGGTCGAGCATCAGATAGCGCATCCCGTCGGCGAGCTCGTCCCAGATCTCCTGGCGGAACGGATCGCGGGCATGATGTTCGACCGCATTCCGCATCGCCTCACGAAAGCCGTCGTCCGTCCAGTCCGATCGCGACACGCCGACCACCGCGAAATGCTCGGGCAACAAGCGGCGGAAGGCAAGCGAGTAGAGCGCCGGCATCAGCTTGCGTTCGGTCAGGTCCCCGGAGGCGCCGAAGATCACGAGCGTGCAGGGCGCCGGACGCCGGCGCAAGGGCAGCCCTTCGAGCAGCGGGTTCAGCTCTTCGATCGCGGCGCTCATTCGGCCGACTTCACCGCGTGCCCGCCGAACTGGTTGCGCAACGCCGCATTGACCTTCGCGGCGAACGACTCGTCCTCCCGCGAGGCGAAGCGGGCGAACAGGGCGGCCGAGATCACCGGCACCGGGACGTCCTCGGCGATCGCCTCGGCGATCGTCCAGCGGCCCTCGCCCGAGTCCTCGACGTAGCCCTTGATCTTCTCGAGCTTCCCGCCCTCGAGCTCGAATGCGTCGACGAGCAGCTCGAGGAGCCACGAGCGCACGACCGAGCCGTAGCGCCAGATGCCCGCGATCTCCGGCAGGTCGAGGTCGAACTCGGATTTCTCGAGCACCTCGAAGCCCTCGGCGTAGGCCTGCATCAGCCCGTACTCGATCCCGTTGTGGACCATCTTCACGAAGTGGCCCGCGCCCGAGGGCCCCATGTAGGCGTAGCCGCCCACCGGTGCGAGCGTGCTGAAGACCGGCTCGAGCCGCGAGACGGCCTCCTTGTCGCCACCGGACATCAGGCAGTAGCCCTCCTTGAGCCCCCAGACCCCGCCGGAGACGCCGACGTCGACGAAGTGGATCCCGCCCGCGTCTGCCGCGGCTGCGCGTCGCTGGGAGTCGTGGAAGTTCGAGTTGCCGCCGTCGACGATCGTGTCGCCCGTGCCCGCGAGCTGGAGCAGGGTCTGGAAGGTGTCCTCGGTGATCTTCCCGGCGGGCACCATCATCCAGAAGGCACGAGGTGCGTCGAGCTGGTCGCGCAGCTCCTCCAGCGTCGCCGCCGTCGATTCGACACCCGGGTCGTAGGTCTTCACCTCGTGGCCGCCCTCGGTGAGCCGCGTCGTCATGTTGCCGCCCATGCGGCCGAGTCCGATCATTCCGAGCTGCATGGTCAGGAGACCTCCTCGAGTTGTACACGGGCGACGCGCCGGCCTCGCTCGCGCAGGGATTCGAAGTCGCCGGCGGCCTGGGCACGGATCAACCGGGCGAAGCCGAACGGCTTGCCGGGGATCGGCAGCTCCTTGCCGTAGTCCTCGACGATCTGGAGATAGCGCCCGGTGTTCGGGCCGCCCTTGTGGAGCTGACCCGTCGAATGCAGGTACCGCGGCCCGAAGCCGCGTGTGACGACGCAGCCCGTCCGCTCGCCGAGGGAGCGGGCGAGCCCGTCGATCCGCTCGCCGTTTTCGGCCGAGGGATCGATGAACGCCTGGATGCAGAGGTAGCCGGGTGGCGCGGCGCCGTCGAGCAGCTCGTCGATCGAGCTCTCGGGCGCGAGCGAGGGCTCTCCGGCGGCGAGCACCTCGTTCGTCTTGTCCTTCGCCGCCTGCACATCCGGCTGGTCGAACGGGTTGATTCCGAGAATCGAGCCGGCGACGGCGGTCGCGAACTCCCAGCGGAAGAACTCCTGGCCGAGCTCGAGCGAGTCCGGCAGCCGCACCTCGTGCGCCTGGCGGTCCTGGCCCTCGCCGGACACGCCCGGGGCGGGCACGAGTCCCTTTCCCTCCTTGCCGGTCGACTCCGCAATCAGCTGCTCGACCCAGAGCCCGAACACACCCGCGTCCGGGAGGCAGACCTTGTCGCGGCCCTCGCGCCAGCCCTCGCCGAGCGCCAGCCCGAGCTCGAGGCCGGGATTGCCCGCGTCGAGGCGGCAGGCGTCGGCCATCTCGACCGCGCGGTCGAGGAGGCCTTCGAGGTCCACCCCCATCATCGCCGCCGGGAAGAGCCCGAAGGGCGAGAGCGCCGAGTAGCGGCCGCCGATCGTCCGCTCGCCCGGGACCACCGCCGCGAAGCTCCGCTCGCCCGCGAGCGCCGCGAGAGTCGAGCCGGGGTCGGTGATCGCGGCCCACTGCTCGCCCCGCGGGACGAGCTTCCAGAAGTAGTCGGTGTGCGAGCGGGTCTCGAGCGTCGAGCCCGACTTCGAGGCGGAGATGAAGAGCGTCCGGTCGAGGTCGAGCTTCGCCTCGAGCCCCCGGATCGCCGCCGGATGGGTCGTATCGAGCACGTGGAAGGCTTCCGCGCGAAACAGGGTGCGCAGCACCTCGGGTGCGAGCGACGACCCGCCCATCCCGAGGAGGACGACCGCGTTCATCCCCTCGACCACGTCTTCGGCGAGGCGCAGCAACGAGCCCACGTCGTCCCGCATCCGGCTCGGCTCGTCGAGCCAGCCGAGCCACCGCGCCTCGTCCTTCCCGGTCCAGACCGTCGGGTCCCTCGACCAGATCCGCGAAACGAGCTCGCGCCGCTCGGTCGTCAAGTCGCCGCCAACTCCCCGCGCCGGGCTTCGATCCCGGCGATCAACTCGTCGAATGCGTCCGCGAACTTCTTCACGCCTTCGGTCTCGAGCATCGAGACGAGGTCGTCGTAGTCCACGCCGGCCTCCGCGAGCTCGTCGAGGAACGTCTTGGCCTCCTCGACCCCCTCGCGGACCGTGTCGCCGCGCACCTCGCCATGATCCTGGAAGGCCTCGACGGTCTCGAGCGGCATCGTATTGACGGTGTCGGGGCCGATCAGCTCCTCCACGTACATCGTGTCGCGGTAAGCGGGGTTCTTGGTCGAGGTCGAGGCCCAGAGCGGCCGCTGCTTCGTTGCGCCCGCCGCCGCCAACCGATCCCAGACCGCGCCCGCGAACGTCTCCTCGAACTCCTTGTAGGCGAGCTTCGCGTTCGCGATCCCGAGCTTCCCCTGCAGCTCGGAGTTGCCGAGCTTCTCGAGCCGCGCGTCCGCCTCCGTATCGAGGCGGGAGACGAAGAACGAGGCGACCGAGTGCACCTTCGAGAGGTCGCCGCCCGAGGCCTGCAGGCGCGCGAGGCCGCGGAGGTAGGCCGAGGCGACGTTGCGGTAACGCTCGAGCGAGAAGATCAGCGTGATGTTGATCGCGATCCCCTCCGCAATGCAGTCTTCGATCGCCGAGAGGCCCTCGACCGTGGCGGGGATCTTGATGTAGACGTTCGGCCGGTCGACCCGTCCGTGCAGCTCGACTGCCTGCTCGTAGGTGGCCTTCGCGTCGTGGGCGAGCGTGGGGTCGACCTCGAGCGAGACGTAGCCGTCGGCACCGTCCGTCCGCTCCCAGACAGGCCGGAAGACGTCGCACGCGGCCTGGACGTCGGTGACGGCGAGGGTGGCGAAGGTCGCCCGCGGGTCGTCGGTCTCCTCCAGGCACTCCCGGATCTGATCGTCGTAGGCGCCGCCGCCGGAGATCGCCTTCTGGAAGATCGACGGGTTCGAGGTAAGACCCGTCACCGCGTCCTCGTCGAGCATCCGCTGGAGCTCCCCCGACGCCACGAACTCGCGCGAGAGCAGGTCGATCCAGACCGACTGCCCCCGCGCTGCAACCTTGTCGAGCCGCGATTCAGTCACCCTTCATGCTCCTTTCCATCGAGGCCACCTTCTGCAGGCGCTCCACGTAACGTTCGCCCCCGTCGAACCGCGCCCCGAGGAAGACGCCGACGAGCTCGCGCGCAACCGAAGCGCCGATGATCTCCGAGCCGAGGCAGAGGACATTCATGTCGTCGTGCTCGACGGCCTGGTGGGCGCTGTAGAGGTCGTGGCAGATCGCCGCCCGGATCCCTGCGATCTTGCAGGCCGCGATCGCCGCGCCCGCGCCTGAGCCGCACACGATCACGCCCCGCTCGGCCCGGCCTTCGTGGAGCGCATTCCCGACCTGTAGTGCCTTGTCGGGGTAGTCGATCCTGACCTCGGCGCTGTGGGTGCCGAGATCGACCACCTCGTGACCCTCGAGCGCTTCCATGATCGCGTCGCGCAGTGCAACTCCGCGATGGTCGAACGCAACCGCTACCTTCATGCGCCGATCTCCTTCTCGGGGCGAGTTCCCGACTTCGTCCGTTCAGTACGGCACGGGCTGACTGGATCATGCCAGCCGCCGCTCCTCTTGAATACAGCCGTGGCCATTCTGATCGCATCCAATCTCCGCAAGGAGCTCGCGGGAGCCCCCCTCTTCGACGGCGTCTCGTTCAAGGTCGAGCGGCGCGACCGCCTCGCACTCGCGGGCGCGAACGGCACCGGGAAGACCACTCTGCTCCGCGCGCTCGTCGGCGAGGTGTCGATCGAGGGCGGGGAGCTCGCGTGGGAACGCGGCGCCAGGGTGGCGCTGCACGATCAGCGCCCGCCCGCCTCGAGCGACCGGCCGCTGCGCGAGTACGTGCTCGGCGGCACCGCGGATCTCATCGGGTTCGAGGAGGAGCTGCGCGCGCTCGAGCGCCGGATGGCCGAGGGAGAC
This sequence comes from uncultured Actinomycetota bacterium, assembly GCA_963766565.1. Classification (GTDB taxonomy): domain Bacteria; phylum Actinomycetota; class Thermoleophilia; order Gaiellales; family Gaiellaceae; genus PALSA-600. Next base: position 506,116 of record CAVYAQ010000002.1, on the reverse strand, counting down.
CACGAGCCGAGGACGATGGCGAGCTACGCCGGGGTGCAGGCGCGTCTCGAACATGCCGGGGGCTACGACTGGCGCGACCGCGCAGCCTCGGTCGTACGCGGGCTCGGCTTCAGCGAGGCTGATCTCGACAGGCCGCTCTCGACGTTCTCGGGCGGCGAGCTGACGAGGGCTTCGCTCGGCCGCGCGCTCGCGGCGCAGCCCGACCTGCTGCTCCTGGACGAGCCGACGAACCACCTCGACATCGAGACGCTGGAATGGCTCGAGGGCTTCCTTGCCACGGTCGACGCCGGCGTGATCCTCGTCGCGCACGACCGCTGGTTCCTCGAGGCGGTGACGACCGCGGTGCTCGAGCTCGATCGCGGCCGCTCCGTGTACTTCCCCGGGAAGTGGCACGTGTGGCGGCGCGAGCAGGCCGCGCGAGCGCAGCACGCCGCGCGCGCGGCCGAGCGGGACTCGGAGAAGATCGCGCAGCTCGAGCGCTTCGTCGAGCGGTTCGGGGCGAAGAATACGAAGGCAAAGCAGGCGAAGTCGAAGCAGAAGCAGATCGACCGCCTGAAGGCCGGCATGCCCGAGGCCGCGGCGGGGCCGCGGCGCACGCTCGGGTTCGAGTTCCTGCAGCCGAAGCGTTCCGGCCGGGTCGTCGTCGAGGCCGAGGGTCTCGAGGTCAAGGCCGGCGACAAGGAGCTCGTGCAGGACGGCTCGTTCGCGCTCGAACGCGGGGAGCACGTGTCGCTCGTCGGGCCGAACGGATCCGGGAAGACAACGCTCCTCGAGACGGTGCTCGGCCGCCGCGAGCCCGCCGCCGGCCGGGTGAAGCTCGGCCACGGCGTCGAGGCCGCGTACTTCTCCCAGCACGAGGCCGAGCTCGACGAGCGCGGCTCGGTGCTCGACGCAACCGTCGCCGCGACCGGGCTGCGGCGCGCCGAGGCGCAGAAGCTGCTCGGCCGGTTCCTGTTCTCGGGCTGGGAGGCCCACGAGAAGCCGGTGACGGCGCTCTCGGGCGGCGAGCGGCGGCGGCTCGCGCTCGCGCTCGTCGTCGCAAGCGGCGCGAACCTGCTCGTGCTCGACGAACCGACGAACCACCTCGATCTCGAAAGCCGGGAGGCGCTGGAGGACGCGCTCGCGGCGTTCCCCGGCACCGTCCTGCTCGTGACCCACGACCGGGCGCTCCTCGACGCCGTCTCGGGCCGGCTGCTCGCGATCGAGGACGGCCGCATTGTCTCCTACGCCGGCGGGTGGGCCGAGTACATCCGCCGAAGCGACCCCGAGCCGCAGCCGGGGTCGCCGCTCCGAAGCCGCCGAAGGAGCGGCGGCAGAAGCCCGCCGTGCCGAAGGGGCCAACGCCGATCGATCTCGTGGAGCGGGAGATCGAGCGCACCGAGGTGCGCGTGACGGAGCTCGAACGCCGGCTCGCCGACGACTGGACAAACGTGGATCTCGTGGCCGCCCACCGTCACGCCCGCGACGACCTCGCCGCGCTGCTCGCGAAATGGGAGACCTTGTTCGAGCAGGCCCAGACCTGAGGCGGCGTCGATGTACAGCTACATCACCGCCAAACGAGAGAGGTCTAGCGCTCGAGCGGCGCCATCGTGAGCCCGTAGGTGCCTTCGAGCTGGCCGTGGTAGAGCTCGGCGGCCTCACGGTGGCCCGACCAGACGATCGCCTGGCCCGAGTTGTGGATCTTCGTCGCGAGCCGCATCCCGCCGTCGTAATCGACGCCCGGGATCGTGTTCGCGAGCGCGAAGGCGACGCCCTCGAAGGTGTTGTGGCTGTCGTTCAGCACGATCACCCGCCAGGCATCACCGGTGCCGGAGCCGCCCGTGCGGCGGACGCGTTCCTTCGGCGGTGTCGCGGTGGTCATGACGGTTCAAAGGTATCGATCACCGCGTCGGCGATCACGCGCAGAGGCCTGCCGGAGTGCTGGCTGGCCTTCCTCAGGCGCCCGAAGGCCTCGGCCTCGGAGAGCTTCTCCTTTTCCATCAGCAATCCCTTGGCGCGCTCGATCGCCTTGCGGTCCGCGAGCGCCTCGGAGAGCGAATCGGCTTCGGCTCGCACGGCGACCAGCTCTTCGTGGCGGGCCTTCGCGGTCTCGATCGCCGGGATCAGATCCTGTTCGCGGAACGGCTTCACGAGGTACCCGTAGACGCCGGCCTCGGCAGCGCGCTCGACGAGCTCGCGCTGGCCGAAGGCCGTGAGCATCACGATCGGGATCGGTCGCTCCTCCAGGATCTGCCTCGCCGCGTCGATCCCGTCGAGTCGCGGCATCTTCACGTCGAGCACCGCGAGATCGGGCTCGTGCTCGCGGGCGAGCCGGATCGCCTCCTCGCCGTTCTGAGCCTCGGCGACCACCTCGTAGCCCGCGTTCTCGAGCAGCCCACGGAGATCCAGGCGGATGATCGTTTCGTCTTCGGCAACGAGGATGCGCATCGGCCGGGCGAGTGTAGATCCCCCGCTCATGCGGGGAAGCGAACCTCGGCACGAGTGCCCTCGTCGCCGCGGAGCTCGAGCGTGCCGCCGAGCTCGTCGCGCACGAGCGCACGGACGATCGAGAGGCCGGTTCCGTGCGTCGGCTCGGCCGGGATCCCTGCGCCGTCGTCTGCGATCGTGAGCACGACGTCCCCGTTTCGGCCGTGCAGCGAGACCTCGACGTGCGCGCCGCCGTGCTCGAACGCGTTGCCGAGCAGCTCCGAGAAGACAAGCGCGAGCGCAGTCGCGCGATTGCCGGCGAGCGTGATCGGCTCGAGCTCGGCCGTAACCTCGTGCCCCGCCGCGCCGACGTCCTGTACGAGCATCGCGCGCAGGCGGCCGAGGAGGTCAGCGAGATCGACGTCCTCGTCGCGCTGCTCGGTGAGCACCTCGTGAACGGCCGCGATCGCGAGGATCCGGTTCACCGAGTCGTCGAGCGCCTTCCGCGGATCGACGTTTGCCGCATCCCTGGCCTGGAGACGCAGGAGCGAGGCGACCGTCTGGAGGTTGTTCTTGACCCGGTGATGGATCTCCTGGGCGAGCACCCCGCGCATCACCGCGCGTCCGTGCTCGAGCGCCACCGCCGCCTGCTGGGCGATCGAGCCGAGCAGCTCCCGGTCGTGCTGGTTGAACGGGCTCGCACGGTCGGCGACGAGCTCGCCGATCTGGCGGCCCCGCCAGCGAAGCGGCTGGCGGATTGCATGCCTGTCGGCGCGACCCTCGGGCCAGGCGATCGCGCCGTCCTCGAGCACGAGCGCAGCCCCCGTCGCCGCGAGCGCGTCCATCGTCGTCTTCACGATCGCCTCGAGCGACTCCTCGAGGTAGAGAGCCTCGGAAACCGCCTCCGAGATCCGCGCCAGTGCCTCGAGCTCGTGGACGCGGCGCTGCGCTTCCTCATAGAGCTTCGCGTGCTCGATCGACTGCGCGACCTGCGCCGCGATCGCGAGCAGCAGCTCGATCTCGTCGTCGGTGAAGTTCCGAGGGCGGCGCGTGCGGATGTTCAACGCGCCTTCGAGCCTCACCCCGCGGGCGAGGATCGGCACGGCCAGGATCGACTCGTACTCGTCTTCGGGAAGGTTCGGGAAATTCTTGAAGCGTGGGTCGAGGTTCGCTTCCGCGGCGATCATCACCGGCGTCCGGTCCTCGGCGGCCGAGCCCGTGATCCCCTCGCCGGGCCGCATGCGCGGGCGCTGGGTCATCTCCTCGACGCGCGTTCCGTGAGTTGCGCGCAGCACGAGCTCGGCCGACCGCTCGTCGTAGAGGTAGACGAAGCACGCGTCGGCACGGAGCGCATCGGCGACCTTCGTCGCGACCTGCGAGAGGACCTCCTCGAGGTCGAGGGTCGAGTTGACAGCCTCGATCGTGTCGGTCAGGAGCTTCAGGTGCCGTTCGCGGGCGTCCAAGCCGAGAGCGTACGCTTCGCGCCCGTGACGACCCTCCAGTGGCTCCTGGCGCTGCACGTCACGGGCGCGTTCCTGTTCCTGGGCGGAACGGTGATGGCCGGGATCTTCGGTGTGCTCGCGCAGCGGGCGGAGCGGCCGAGCGAGGTGGCCGCGTTCCTCGGGTTGATCCGCTTCGCGCTCCCGTTCATCATCGCGGGCGCGGTGCTGACCCTCGTGCTCGGGCTCTGGCTCGTCCATTCTGCGGGCTACTCCTATACGGCGCCGTGGATCGTGATCTCCCTCGTCCTGCTCGTCGCTTCGTCGGTCGCGGGTCGCCAGGGCGGGGAGCGGGAAGGCGAGACGCGCCGCCTCGCCATCCGGCTGACGGCCGACGGCGATCTCCCGAGCCCGGAGCTGCGGGCAAGGATGCGCGATCCGCTCACGATTGCGCTCTCCTGGGGGGCCGGGCTCGCGGGGATCGCGATCCTCGCACTGATGATCTGGAAGCCGGGCGGATGAGACCCGAGCTCCAGCTCTTCCTGCATGTCCTCGGCGCGATCACGCTCTTCGGGGCGATCGCGACCCTCGGCGTGCTCGGCCTCACGGCCGGGCGGTTCGCACACCAGGGCCTGCTCGCCCGGGCCGCGCTGATCACGACGATCGCAGTCGGTGTGCCGGCCTGGATCGTGATGCTGACCTTCGGATCGTGGACGAAGTCGGACGAAGGCCTCCCGGGGTCGGTCGGCTGGATCCGCGGCCCGAGCGCGGTCGCCTTTGCGGGGATGGTCGTCCTGCTCGCCTCGGCGGCGCTCTCCTATTCGTGGCTGCGCCGCCCCGCGAGCGGCTGGCTTCCCTCCGTCCTCGGCCTGATCGCCGCCGGGTACATGCTTGCGCTCGGTGTCGCCTGGTGGATGATGACGGCAAAGGTGGGTTGAACGTTCGTCGTCACCGCTCGACAACGTCGCCCGGGTCGCGGGCCCGGGGTCGCGGGCCGGCAGAGTTTTACAAAGCCATTACTCCGGACACGGGAATCCCAAGACAAAGGGCGAATAGGTTCCGGGAGATGAGCGCGCTTGCCCTCGACCTCCGCTACACCGCCGGGTACCTCGTCGCTGATGCCCGCGGGCGGATCGTCGGCAAGGTCGAGTGCCCGATGTACGGAACCTCGCCCGAGATGCCCGATGCGCTTTCTGTTCGCTCGGGGCTGATCATGCGCAAGCGGCGCCTCGTGCCCGCCGAGACGATCGAGCAGATCGACGGTGGCTCGAAGGTGATCGGGCTGCGCATCGATCGCGAGTCGATCCGCACCTTCCTGTAGCGGTACCTCTGCGCGCAAGCGTCTAGAGTCCCCGACACGACACGCGGGAGGGCGGCATGGCGGACGAGAAGCAGTACCTGACGAAGGGCGGCGACAAGGCGGCGACGGCGGCGGACGCGCTGACCTGGGCCAGGAAGTCGGGCGTCCAGCTCGTCGACCTGAAGTTCACCGACCTCCTCGGCTCCTGGCAGCACATGACACTGCCGCTGACGAGCCTCGAGGACGACCACTTCGCGGAGGGTCTCGGGTTCGACGGCTCCTCGATCCGCGGCTGGCAGGGGATCTCGCAGAGCGACATGCTGCTCGTTCCGCAGGCCGAGACGGCGATCCTCGACCCGTATACCGCGCACCCGACGATGTCGCTGCTCTGCGAGGTGATCGACCCGGTCACGCTCCAGCCCTACGCGAAGGACCCGCGCCGCCTCGCGCGCCGCGCCGAGGAGTATCTGCGCGGGAGCGGCGTCGCCGACACCGCCTACTTCGGCCCCGAGAGCGAATTCTTCGTCTTCGACTCGGTCTCCTACGACATGACCGTGAATCACGCGCACTACGAGGTCGACTCGGCAGAGGGCCACTGGAACTCGGGTGCGCCCGGCCTCGGCTACACGATTCGCCCGAAGGAGGGGTACTTCCCGCCGCCGCCGTCGGACACGCTCCACGACGTGCGCAGCGAGATGGTGATGGCGCTCGAGGCGCTCGGGATCCCCTGTGAGTTCCACCATCACGAGGTGGCGACGGGCGGTCAGTCCGAGATCGACATGCGCTTCGGCACGCTGACCCGGATGGCCGACCAGGTGATGATCTACAAGTACATCGTCAAGAACGTCGCGCGGCTCCACGGCAAGACCGCGACCTTCATGCCGAAGCCGCTCTTCGGCGACAACGGCTCCGGGATGCATTGCCACCAGTCGCTCTGGAAAGACGGTGCGACGCTGATGGCCGACCCGGACGGCTACGCCGGCCTCTCGGAGCTCGCACGTCACTACGTCGGCGGCATCCTCACGCACGCCCCGGCACTGCTCGCGTTCTGCGCACCGACGACGAACTCCTACCGCCGGCTCGTCCCGGGCTACGAGGCGCCGGTCAACCTCGTCTACTCGCAGCGCAACCGCTCGGCGTGCATCCGCATCCCGATGTACTCAGCCTCCCCGAAGTCCAAGCGGATCGAGTTCCGCTGCCCCGATCCGACCGCGAACCCCTACCTCGCGTTCTCGGCGATGCTGATGGCCGGGCTCGACGGGATCGAGAAGAAGCTCGACCCGGGCGAGCCCGCCGACTTCGATCTTTTCGAGGAAAGCCATACCGAGATCGCTCAGGTCCCGGGCTCGCTCGACGAATCACTCGACGCGCTCGAGGCCGACCACGACTTCCTGTTGAAGGGCGGCGTCTTCAGCCAGGAGCTGATCTCGACCTGGATCGAGTGGAAGCGGAGGAACGAGGCAGACGTCGTGAGGCTGCGGCCCCATCCGGCTGAGTTCTTCCTCTACTACGACGCCTGAGAGCCCGTTTTAGCTCACGACCGCTCGACCGGAAGCCCGGTCTGCTGCTCCCACTCGGACCACGAGCCCGGATAGAGCCTTCCGTCCCGTCCGGCGAGATGAAGCCGGTGCAACGGCACACAGGCGGTAACTCCCGAGCCGCAGTACGCCACGAGCTCTCCGGCCGGAAGCTCGGGCAACGGCTCGGGCCATGGCGCGTTCAAGGCTCCGGGAATCCGTCCGGGGACGCGGTCGACCGGGTTCGGCTCGCCGCGGTAACGGGAGGGCAGCCGGGCATCGACGACGACGAGGTCGCCGAGCCGCGCGGCGAGCTCGTCGAGCTCGATCGTGTCTCCCTCGCGTCTGCGCGGCGAGAAGACCGCGGGCTCGGAAGCCTCGACCCCGGAGCTGAGAGGCCCGCGCCAGGACTCGAGCTCGATTACCCCACACTCCTCGTGGCCGAAGTGCGAAAGCAACCACCACAACCGCTCGGCCCCGCCAAGCGAGCCGTACGCAACGACGAAGACGTCGTCCCCGATCCCGGCCTCGCCCATCGCTCGCGCGAACTCGTCCTCACCGGGAAGCGGATGCCGCCCACCCGCGCCGGCCGGTCCGCTGAGCTCGCGCTCGACATCGACGAACACCGCCCCGGGAATGTGCGCAGCCTCATAGGCCCGCCGCCCGGCTCCAGGATCGTCGAGCGTCCACCGGCAGTCCGCAAACAGGTAGCGCATCCACCCAACCTAACGGGAACGTCTGGCCCTTCGGCTGCCGGCGCGATCTGATCGCGGCGTTCGTCTCCTGGGAAGAGCCACCGAGGTCCGACCATCACTTCGAAGACGCGTCGGCTGCACCCTGAACGGCGGGGTCAGGCACCGCCTCGGAAGTGCGACGCGGCTGCAACGAAACTGCAACAACGGGCCCACAGACAACAGCAAAGCTCCTGCAAATACGGATGTGGCCGCGGATTCAACCCCGGGGACAGGTACTGGAACGAAACTGTGACGGGTCGTCGACAATCCGGTCCCGGGAGAGCGCTTCCGCCGTGCCCGCTCAGCCGAACCAGCGCGCCTTGCGGCTCGAGCCGAAGTGCTCCTTCTCCGCCACGATCGCAGCGGACGGCTCCGCGAAGGTTCCCGTCGGCTTCGGGCCGGAATAGAAGTCGACGTCGACCCGCGCGACCCTGTCGTCCCCGAACTCGATGTAGCAGGAGCCGCGCCCGTCGTAGGGCTCCGTGTCGCCCCCGCCGCGGGCCTCGGCGATCAACGCTCTCGCGACGGCCCTGGCGGCACCCTCTGCGAAGACGCCCGCCTTCGGGACGCCGACGGTGGTGACGTCGCCGATCGCATAGACGCCGGGGTACCGCGTGGCGAGCGTTCGCGAGTCGGCCGGGATGTATCCATTCTCGGTCATCCCACTCGCGATCACGACGTCGGGCGCACGGTGCTTCGGCACGCCGAGGAACAGGTCGAAGGGGAGCTCGCTGCCGTCGTCGAGCGTCGCCACCTTACGAGCCGGATCGATCGAGTCGACGCGGAGCGTCGGGATGAATTCGATGCCCCGCTCGTCGAAGGCCTCCACGATCGCGGCGGAGGTATCGGGAGACGGCGGCACCGGGGTGCCGAACGGGATCACGATCTTCAACTCGACATCGGCCCGGACCCCGCGCGCCGTGAAGTAGTCGTGCAGGAGGAGCGCGCATTCGCTCGGCGCGGGAGGGCACTTGAACGGCGCGTCGCAGACGCCGACCACTACACGACCGCCCTCGAAGGCGGGCAGGATCTCGCGGAGCGTCGAGGCGCCCGCGACGGAATAGAACTCGTTGGCGCCCGCGGCGAGGCCGGGCGTCGCCGCCAGGTCATAGTCGGCTCCGAGCGCGACGACGAGCACGTCGCCCTCGTGGACACCGCGGTCGGTCGTCACCGAGCGAGCCTCGGGATCGATCGCCATGACCGTCTCCCGCAGGAACCTGACGCCGGGCTTTCCGAGCGCGGCGTAGGGGAGCTTGACCGAGTCGAGCGTCTTTCGCCCGAACATGACGTCGAGCTTCGAGTAGCCGAAGATGAACGCGTCGCTCCTATCGATGAGCGTGACGTCGACCTCGTCACCGAGCGCCTCCGACAGCATCGTCGAGAGCTCGAGCCCGCCGAAGCCTGCTCCCAGAATCACGACCCGTGCCTTCACCGAACCCCTCTCGTCGTGGTGTCGGTCGGAGCGTAGAGGTTCCGGATGTCGTCTGCCGGTGGCCGACCAGCCGCTACTGCACAACCGCGATATCGGTGACGTCGACCCGAAACGGTCGCTCTTCGCGAGGTGCGATCAGAACGCCGATCTGCCAGCGTCCCAGCATGGTCAGTTTCTCGCCCGAGCCCGCGTAGACACCCTGCGCCGTCGCATGGAGCGCGAGCATGAGGGAGGGCATCGGCATCTACCCCCAACAGCTCGCCCAGGTCTCGCAGGGGATCCACTCTCCCGGCGCGCAAGCCTGCGCGCTCGAGCACCTCCTCGGCGGCGCCGACACCGTCCCAGCCGACCGCGGCCTCTTCCTCTCCCGCACCTGGCGAATGCACCCCGACGTCTGCCGCTTCATCTCCGAGACCTCCCACGAGGGACGGCTCCACTCCGTCGAGGGCTGCGCGCGGCAGCGGATCGACTCGCCCTCGCTCGCGGGGACGGGTCTCGACGAGTTCCGAAACGGTGTCCAAGTGCCGAACTGGAACGCCGGCGGGGCCCCTGCAGAGCATCACGTGCCTGCGGCCGATGCACGCGCGAGACGCCGCTCTATAGCCGAAAGCCGGCGGGGAACCTGGCCGATTGATTCGCGGCCGAACCCGAGGGCTGCTCCAGCAGCCTTCGCCCCTACAAGCACCCACGTGGCCTGGGCGCGGCTCTTGTCAGCCCCTTTGCGCAGCAGGGCCCGCTCGCTGCTCTTTGCCTCGACCGCGACCGCTGGGCACGTGGGGCTCGGCATCGAGTCTGTAGGCGTCCATCTCGACTTCGTCTCGGTGAATTGCGCACGCGCCAAGTCGGTTAGGAAAGGTAGGCAGCGTGCTCGATCCCGGCGCGCGGATATCGGTAATGATCTTGGAGTGCGCGAGGATCTGCCCGCTGGCACGGTCACGTTCCTTTTCACCGACATCGAGGGCTCGACCAGGCTGCTTCGCGCGTTCGGGGCCGAGGGCTATGCGGCCGCGCTCGACGACCACCGCCGCGTTTTGCGTGACGAGTTCGCGAGGCACGGGGGTGTGGAGGTCGACACGCAGGGCGACGCGTTCTTCGTCGTCTTCCCGACAGCCGACGGCGCCTTGGCCGCTGCCGCGTCAGCCCAGGACAGGCTCCTCGGAGGGCCGATCCGCGTGCGGATCGGCGTCCACACCGGCGAGGTCCTCTTGACGGACGAAGGCTACGTCGGCGAGGAGCTGCATCGTGCGGCGCGGATCGCCGCGGCGGGCCACGGCGGCCAGGTGGTCGTCTCGAAGCAGACGCGGGATCTGGCAGCCGCCAACATCATCGACCTCGGCGAGCACCGGGTGAAGGACTTCTCCGAGCCGGTCTGGCTGTACCAGCTCGGGAGCGAGCGGTTCCCGCCGCTCAAGACGATCTCGAACACGAACCTGCCCCGGCCGGTCTCGTCGTTCGTCGGGCGGGAGCACGAGCGGGGGGAGATCACCTCGCTCCTCGGGGACGGCGCCCGTCTCGTCACGCTGAGCGGGCCCGGCGGCTCGGGGAAAACTCGGCTTGCGATCGAGGCCGCCGGCGATCTGGTGCCGAGGTTCGCGAACGGCGTCTTCTGGGTCGGCCTGGCCACGCTACGCGACCCGGCTCACGTCCTTAGCGCCGTCGCGGAGACGCTCGGGGCGAAGGAGGAGTTGGCGTCATATGTAGGAGAGCGGGAACTGCTGCTGCTCCTCGATAACTTCGAGCAGGTTGTCGACGCAGCGCCGGGGCTCGCCGATCTGCTCGAGCGTTGCCCGAACCTCCGTGTGCTCGTCACGAGCCGTGAGCACCTGCGCGTCCGCGGCGAGGTCATCTACCCGGTGCCGCCGCTCGCCGAGCCGGAGTGCATCGAGCTGTTCTGCCTCCGCTCCCGGCTCGAGCCGTCTCCGGCGATCGAGGAGCTCTGCCGCCGCCTCGACAACCTCCCCCTTGCGGTCGAGCTCGCGGCCGCCCGAACAGCCGCGCTCTCACCGGCCCAGATCCTCGAGCGCCTTGGGCAGCGCCTCGACCTGCTCCAGGGCGGCCGCGACGCAGACGCGCGCCAGCGCACGCTGCGCGCCACGATCGCGTGGTCGTACGACCTCCTGGCGCCGGCCGAGCAGCGACTCTTCGCCGGCCTCGCCGTCTTCCGCGGCGGCTGCACCTTGGAGGCGGCCGAGCAAGTGCTCGGCGCCGACGTCGCGGTCCTGCAATCGCTGGTCGAAAAAAGCCTCGTGCAGTACACGTTCGAGCGGTTCTGGATGCTCGAGACGATTCGTGAGTTCGCGCGGGAGAGGCTCGACGAGTCCGCAGAGGCCGGCGACCTTCGCGCCGCCCAGGCACGGCTCGTGCTCTCCCTGGCGGAGGCGGCCGAGCCGCAGCTCAGCGGCGCCGAGACCGATGCCGCGGCGAAGCAGCTCGACCTCGAGCGCGACAACGTTCGCGCGGCGCTCGAATGGGCAGACGGGGTCGGTGACGCGGAGCTGGTTCTGCGCATCGCGGCCCCTCTCGAGCGCTATTGGTGGATCCGCGGCTCCCACGAGGGCCTCAGCTGGCTTCGCAGAGGACTGAATGCTCCGGGCGCGCCGGCTGAGCTGCGCGCCGACGCCCTCGCGGCGGCGGGCGGGGCAGCCTACTTCACCGGCGATCTCGAGCAGGCGATCGAGCTCTTCAGCGAGGGCCTGGCGCTCTGCCGCGAGCTCGACGACCGCAAGCGTACGGCGCGGATGCTCGCCCGGCTCGGCCCGCCGCTCTACGTCGCCGGACGAGCCGACGAGGGCGAGCGCTATGTCGAGGAGGCCGTCGCGATCAACCGCGAGATCGGCTACCAGTTCGGGCTCGTCGAGTCGCTGCACATCCTGTCGGGCGCCTACCGGGAGCGCGACGACTTGGCGGGCTGCCAGGAGCTGCTCGAGGAGTCGCTCGGGATCGCGCGCGAGATCGACGACGAGCTCTGGATCGGCTGGGATCTCGGAATGCTCGCATCCATCGCCCGGCTGCGCGGCGACGTGAAGCGAGCGTGGGCGCTCGGCTGCGAGGCCCTCGTCCGTGCACGGCAGCGGAACTCCATGTTCACCGTCCTCGGCGGTCTCGCCGAGCTGGCCGTGATCGCGGCCCTGTCGGGAGACCGTCGCCGAGCGGCGCTCCTCTGGGGCGCTGTCGAGCGGCTCAACGCCGAGCTCGGACCGACACTGTTCGCGACCGAGCGCGACGAGCTCGCGGCGGAGCTCGGAGAGCGCGACGAGGCGTTCGATGCCGCTGTGGCCGAAGGGCACGCGCTCGAACTGGACGAAGTCCTCGCCCTGGCGCTCGTTTGCGTTCCGTGAGGATCCGGGGGCTTTCCGGGGGCTCCCCTCAAGAAGAGCTTCGGCGCGCATCGCCGCACCTCCGAACCCGGGCGTCCCTTTATCGGCACCGCCACCCCATCGCAGGCACGTTTGCGCCGCGGAGAGGTGCCCTATCTCTTAACCCTCGAGTTGGCTTACCGCGGTGTAACCAGGTCGTCTTACACTCGCCCCCGGACCAGGCACGTTCGCCCCGCTTCGGGTGCCCCTATCCCTTGACCCGGATCGCTCCCGTATGCTCGAGCGGTTGCCCACGCCGCGCCTGGGATCTCGCGGCGCGGGAGGACACCTAACAGCTTCGGGCAGGCAGTGGGCCCTGCTTCCCGCGGCGCAGGGGAGCCGCGTTCTGTGGCGCGTATCCTGGGGCGGGCGTGCCCGAGACGAGGCGGCGGCGACGGCATTGGGGCGGGAGGCGGGTCTCCCGATTAATACAGTCGCGGCGCGGGGGCTGCATCCACCGGCGAGCTCCACGATCCGCCTGCAGCCCGCTACCGCTTACGATCGACAGGAATGGAGCCGAACCCGGATCTCGCCCGCCTCATCGTCTCGTGCCGCGACCGGCACGGAATCGTCGCGGCGCTCTCGACCTGCCTCGCGGAGGCCGGGGCGAACATCGTCGGCTCGGATCAGTTCTCGACCGACCCTGAGGGAGGCAGCTTCTTCCTGCGCATGGAGTTCCACCTGGCCGGGCTCGAACGCGAGCGCCCGGCTCTCGAGGCGAGGCTGGCAGAGATCGCCGCCGAGCTCGAGCTCGCGTGGCGCCTCACTCCGAGCCACGTTCACAAGCGGGTTGCGCTGTTCGCGTCGAAGACCGACCACTGCCTGCTCGACCTGCTCTGGCGCTGGCGGCGGGGAGAGCTCCCGATGGACGTCGTCTGCGTCGTCTCGAACCATCCCGACCTCGAGCCCGAGGCGCGCTCGTTCGGGGTGCCCTACCACCACATCCCGGTGACGCCGGAGACGAAAGCGGCGGCCGAGGCGCAGGAGCTCGAGCTGCTCGCGGGCACGGTCGACCTGGTCGTGATGGCCCGATACATGCAGATCCTCACGGGCGGGTTCCTCGAGCAGATCGGCGCCCCGGTGATCAACATCCACCACTCGTTCCTGCCCGCGTTCGCCGGGAGCAACCCGTACCTCCGGGCCCACGACCGGGGCGTGAAGCTGATCGGCGCCACCGCGCATTACGCGACGGCCGAGCTCGACGAGGGCCCGATCATCGAGCAGGACGTCAGCCGCGCCTCCCACGGAGCGAGCGCCGAGGAGCTCGAGCGGATCGGCCGCGACGTCGAGCGGACCGTCCTCGCCCGGGCCGTCCGCTGGCACCTCGACGACCGCGTCTTCGTCGACGGGCGCCGGACGATCGTGTTCTAGCGCTCACCAGTCGGTCGGCCGGTAGTCCTTCAGGAACTGCCCCCAGACGTGCTCGCCGGTGTTGAAGCCGGCGATGATCGGATCGAGGATGCGGGCGGCGCCGTCCACGATGTCGAGCGGCGGGCGAAAGCGATGCTCGGCTGTCTTGCGCTCGGCGATCGCGGCCGGATCCTCGTCACTGACCCAGCCGGTGTCGACGCTGTTCATGTGGATCCCGTCGCCGAAGTAGTCGGCTGCCGACGTCCTCGTCATCATGTTCAGCGCCGCTTTGGCCATGTTCGTGTGCGGGTGCCGCGTGGTCTTGAACCGCCGGTAGAACTGCCCTTCCACCGCCGAGACGTTGACGATGTGCTTGTCGCGCTCGGGGGCCGCCAGCATCAGCGGCTTCAGCCGCGCATTCAGCAGGAACGGGGCGACCGCGTTCACGAGCTGGATTTCGAGCAGCTCGACCGTCGAGACCTCGGCGAGCAGGAGCCGCCACGAGTTCCGGTCGCGCAGGTCGACCTGCTGGAGATCGGCGTCGAGCGCGCCCCGGGGAAGAGGCCGTCGCCGCCGGCGAGATCCTCGGGAAGCAGCGGTACCTGCGAGAGCTCTGCAGGACGGGTCATCCCGGCAGTAGCTCGGCGGTCCCGGTCCGGGCGAGCGCAGCCGCCGCTGCCGCGGAGCTGCTCGTACTCGCCGAGAAGCTGCCGGACGTGCGCCGGCATCGTCCGGTCGGCGGCGGTCTCGCTCTCGAGCATGTGCCGGTAGAACTCGGCCGGCCGCCGCACCGTCTGGCAGGCGTTGTTGACGATGAAGTCGAGCCGAGCCCGCGTCGCATTCACGTGAGCGCAGAGCGCATCGACGCTCGGCGTGTGCCGGAGGTCGAGCCCGAAGACCTCCAGTCGCCCGCCCCAGTCGGCGAAGTCGGGCTCGCGCGCATAGCGAGCGGCGCAGTCGCGCGGGAAGCGCGTCGTCACGATCAGCTGCGCCCCCGCCCGGAGCAGCTTGATCCCGGCCTGGTAGCCGATCTTGACCCGCCCACCGGTAAGGAGCGCGACGCGCCCGCCGAGATCGGCCGTCTCGCCGCGCTTCGCGAAGTTGAAGTCGCCGCACGAGCGGCAGAGCTGGTCGTAGAACGGGTGAACCTCGAGGTAGTGCCGCTTGCAGACGTAGCAGTGCTGCGGCTCGACCACCTCGCGGCGCTCGGGCTCGACGGCGTCGGGGTCCTCCTGGACGAAACCGCGCGGCACCTCGGCGTTCGGGGTCGTGAACACCGGCCTCTCTCGAAGCACCCGCAACCCGGTCTCGGCGAGAACGGACTCGTCGCGCGCCCGGCGCTCCGCCTTCTCCTGCCGCCGCACCGCCTTCACCCCACGCCGGCGAGCCTCGAGGTCGGGGTTGTAGAGCTCCCCGGCGGCCGAAAGCAGGCGCGTCCGCTCCTCGACGGAGAGCGACCCGAGGAGCCCTCGGTCGCGGACGACCGACTCGAGCAGCTCGATCGCCGCGCGGAGGTCCGCGTGCCCATTGTCGGCCTGCCAGGGGTTCACGTGCGCCATCTCCCGGTAGACGGTACCGCCCTGCTCCCCCGGTCTCGCCCGCGAGCGCACGGCCCTCGCTACGGGGATGTTCAGTCGTGCTCGTCGGCTGCCGATAACGAGACGGGATCGCTGTTCGTCGTCTTCTGTCGAGGGGGGAGCAATGCCGCGCGGCTCGCGTCGTACCGCACAACGCCTACCGGTGGTCGTCGCCTTCATCGCGATGGCCTTTTTCGGCTTCGCTGGTGCGAGCTCCGAGACCGGTCAGGAGTGGATCGTCCAGGTCGACCACGCCCCGAACGGCCATGTCGAGGCTACGGTGCTCACACCGCGGTCGACGCCGAAGTCGATCAGCATCCCGACGCTCAGCCCGATCCCGGTCGGCGACACCACGTGGGATGCCTCGACTTCGTCATGTGCAGCATTCGAGTTCCCGGCCGACTGCGTCGATCTCGCCAACACCTCCGAGACCCAGCAACCGCTGATCGCCGAGCCCGTGCCGAGCGACCGCGTGATCCTGCAGGCCGTTCCCAACCCGGGCTACTTCTTCGCTGGTTGGACGGTGACGGACGGCGACCCGGATCTCAACCCGTGCGGCGACGATCCCGTCTGCGAGATCCCCTTCCAACAGCGCGCCTCCGTGACGCCGGTGTTCAGCTCGTGCCCTTCCGGCGAGGAGTGCCTGACCGTCGTCTCGACGCCCTCCGGCACCGGCTCGGTGGCGGTGCTCTCGGGCGCGAACGACCTCAGCCCGGACGTCAGCACCGGGACGCTCTCGACCTACTACGTCCACACCGGTGACCAGCTGAAGCTCGTCCCGACGGGTACGAACGGGGCGGTGCTCTCGAGCTGGAGCGGCTGCAGCGAGAACGGCGACAAGTCGTGCTCGATCACGATCTCGGGCACGACGGTCGTGACCGCGACGTTCGCCGACGAGATCACTGTCGACAAGAACGACGTCAACGGCCCCTCGCAGAACCTGCTGATCGCGGCCTTCGACACCACGGGCGCCTACATCGACGACCAGGCCGCCGACGGCTGCGTGTACTCGGTCGCGACGTGCGTCTACATGCTGCCGCCGGGTGGGAGCTACTTCCTGCAGCGCGCGTCGGTGAACTTCCCCTCGCAGAGCGCCGACTACCACTCGGTCACCTCGTGGTCGGGCTGCAACCCGGAGGCAGAGGACGACTACTGCGACCTGACCGCGAGCGGCTCCGCCACGGTCGATGCCTACGACAAGACGTACTGGGACTACCACGTGCAGCAGGGAGCACACGGCACGGTCACGAGCTCGCCGTCAGGGCTCGACTGCGGCCCGGCCGCGAGCTCGTGCGATGCCCTCTTCCCCGTGGGTTCGAACGTCACGCTGACCTCGAGAGCCGACCCCAACTACACGTCGGTCGGCTTCGACAACGGTGCAGTCAGCGGCTCGGTCGGAAGCATCGACTGCCCGGCGGAGAGCGCGACGTGCGTGGTCACGCTCGACCACGACCCGCGCACGATCGGGGCGAACGTATGGCCGGACATCCAGGTGAACGCGGTCGGCCCCGGGGGCCAGATCGCTTGGGCAGGCGGCGCCCCGTTCGCTACCTGCGGGAGCGACGCGAGCCCGAACCTGTGCCGGGCCTTCGGGCCGGGCGCCGGAGCCTCGGTGAGCGAGAATGCGACCTCGCCCGATGTCTTCTCGGGCTGGAGCGGCGCCGGCTGCAGCGGCACCTCGTCGCCGTGCTCACCGAGCGTCTCTGCCCCGGCGACGGTCACCGCGAGCTTCACCGGCATGGTCGAGTTCAGCGCCACCCCGTCGGGGCCGGGCACCGTGAGCGTCAGCCCGGCCCCGACGACCTGTGGGCCGAACCGGTGCTTCACGAGCGGCACGGTCGTGACCGTCACCGAGACGCCGAACGCGAACGACGCCTTCCTCCAGTGGAGCAGCGGGCCATGCAACGGCAAGACGACCCGGACCTGCGTGTTCACGATCGAGTCGGACACGTTCATGGGCGCCAACTTCACCTCCGGCGAGCCCGTGCACGTCTCCGTCTCCGGCCAGGGGAGCGTCCAGAGCTCACCGGCCGGGCTCGACGCGTGCACCTCGTTCTGCGACGGCGTGCTCGCGTTCGGCTCCGATGCGTCCTTCGCGGCGACACCGGCGAGCGGCTGGGCATTCACGGGATGGTCGGGAGGCACGTCGACCTCCAACCTCGGCGTCCAGCAGACCTGTCACGGGACCGGAGGCTGCACGCTCCTCGTCGGAACCCCGTCGGGTCCCTACGCGCTCTCGATTACGGCCACGTTCACCCAGCTCGACTCGACTCCGCCGACGATTGCATTCCAGGGCACGTCCCCCGCGCCGAATGCGAACGGCTGGAACAACACGGACGTCACCTCCACGTGGGGATGTACCGACACGGGCAGCGGGCCGCAGACGCCGACCGTCACCCAGACGATCAGCACCGAGGGCGCCGGCCGGCAGGTCACGGGCACGTGCTTCGACGTCGCGGGGAACTCGGCGACGGACGCCGAGGGCACGGTCGACATCGACAAGACCGCGCCGACGGTGAGCCCGAGCCCCAGCCGGAGCCCCGACGCGAACGGCTGGTACAACCACCCGTTCACCGTCACCTGGGGCGGCACCGACGCCCTCTCCGGGATCGACAACTGCTCGGGCGACCCCGGCTACAGCGGTACCGACACTTCGAACGGCACCCTCGACGGCAGCTGCTCCGACAAGGCCGGAAACAGCGCCGCCGGCAGCTTCTCCTTCGAGTACGACGCGACGGCTCCGACGATCACCTTCGTCAGCCGCACTCCGGCAAACGCCGACGGTTGGAACAACGGCGACGTGACGGTGACCTGGTCGTGCACCGACTCCGGGTCAGGTGTCGTGTCCGCGGCCGTTCAGCAGACAGTCGGCAGCGAAGGGCCGAACGAGTCCACGACCGGAACGTGCACCGACAACGCCGGGAACGTGTCGCACGACACCGTGACCGGGATCAGGATCGACAAGACGCCGCCTGACGTCTCCGCGACGCCGGCGCGCGAGGCCGATGGCAACGGCTGGTACAACCACGCGCTGACCGTCACCTGGAGCGCCACCGACGCGCTCTCCGGCGGCGTCACCTGCGATGCGCCGCAGATCTACAACGGCCCGGACATCGCGAGCCAGACTCTCAACGGTAGCTGCACCGACGCCGCGGGCAACAGCGCCGACGCGAGCTTCACGGTGAAGTACGACTCGACCGCACCCGCGATCGCGTTCGAGGGCCGCACCACGCCGAACGGGAACGGCTGGAACGACACCGCCGTGACGCTGACCTGGGACTGCACAGACGGCGGCTCGGGAGCCGCGGACGCCACGGTCTCCCACACGCTCCTCAGCGACGGCGCCCGGCAGTCGTCCACGGGCACCTGCACCGACCTGGCCGGAAACAGCGTCAGCGACACCCAGAACGGGATCGACATCGACACGACCGGGCCCGTCGTGACCCCCCGCCCGAGTGCTCCCGCCAACGCGAACGGCTGGCATGCGGCGCCCTTCACCGTCACGTGGGACGGCTCGGATGCCGGCTCGGGGATCGCGAGCTGCTCGAGTGACAGCTCGATCAGTGCCGAGACGGCGAACGCCACCGCGCAGGGAACCTGCACCGACCTGGCAGGCAACAGCACGACGGCCGACTACGGCTACAAGCTGGACACCGAGGCGCCGACGCTGCTTCAGTCGGACATCTCGGCGCACGGAACGAACGCGGGCCTGCTCGTCTCGTCGTACCCCGACGTGAGCGCCACCGACAACTTCGGTGCTCCGACGATTGCCTGCACGCCGTCTGCGCCGCATACCTTCCCCGCGGGCCAGTCGACTCTCGTCTCGTGCACGGCCGCGGACGCCGCCGGCAACCAGGCGACGGGCTCGTTCCACGTCCAGATCGACGGAACTCCCGACCTCACGGTCGCCGCAACCCACTCGGGAGCGTTCACGAGGGGCGACGGCGCTGACACACTCACGATCGTCGCCCGGAACTCGGGCCTCGTCGCTACCTCGGGCACGGTTACCCTCGTCGACACCCTCCCGCCGGGCCTCACCGCGTCGGCGATCGCGGGCGCCGGCTGGTCGTGCGTGGTCACGACCGCGACCTGTACGCGCAGCGACTCGTTGGCAGCGGGCGACACATATCCCGCGATCACGGTGACCGTTGCGGTGGGCGACGCGGCGGCCGACAGCGTGACCGACTCCGTCACCGTCTCCGGCGGCTCTGAGCCCATCGGCACGACCGGCAACGACACCTCCAGCGACGGGATCCTGGTCGTCAGCCCGCCGCCTCCGGCCGGGGTCACGCCGGCCGCCGTGCCCGTTCCTGCCCCGACTCCGCCGCCTGTGATGAAGAGTGTCCAGCCGGACACGGCCGGTTCGGTCTCGCTTCCGGGCACCGCGACGGTCGACTGGGCGGCGGGCGCGTTGCCCGCAGACACGACCGTTGCGATTGCCCCGATAGCGGCGACATCGCGCTCGATCTTCCTCGGGCCGGGTGCGACCGTCGTTTCGATCGTCGCCACCGCTCCCGACGGCACCGAGGTCCATTCGCTCTCGGCCGCGCTCGAGATCGACTTCCCGCATGCCCCGGCCGGCTTCGTCCCGGAGACCTCGGAGGACGGCGTCACCTGGCGGGCGATCCCGCTCCTGGCGGGGAAGACCCTCCCGTCGGGGCAGCCCGACGGCTACATACGCAACGGATCGACCATCGAGGTGCTCACTCGCCACCTGAGCCTCTTCGCGCTCGCCGCCCCGGCGGCTACGGCGTTCACCGTCGGCACGACGGCGAAGCTCTCGGCCTCGAAGCATCTGCTCGTCGTCACCGTCACGACCTCGCGCGAGTCCCACGTCGACCTCGCGCTTCGCAACCGCGGCAGGGTGGTGAGCCGTTGGCATCGCTGGCTGCCTTCCGGCATGACGACGCTGAAGCTGCGGGCCGCCGCCACTGCCGGTGGTGTCTACAGGGTTGTCGTGAATGCGACCGGCGGCGGCGAGACGAAGTCGAGCTCGGCGACCGTCCGGCTCCCGAGGTGATCGGGGGACAGGCCTACGCCGTCGCGAGCCTCGGGTTATCGCCCTGAATGCCTCTGAAGCGGCGGCGGAGTCTGACTGGCTCCCGTCCGCAGACGCCGTCACCGCCGGCAGCCTGCGTGATCAAGCCCTAGAAGCCCGAGAGGCTCGCGATCTCGATTCGATAGCCGATTTTGCTGCGGCCCGGGACGAAGGTCCGCGATCCGAGGACGCGTTTCCTCACGTGGGCGTCAAAGCTGCCGAGCTGACCGCCCCGGGCAAGCTCACCCTTCACTCCCTTAGGCACGGTTTCGCCTCGCTGCTCATCGGAAACGGCCTCAACGTCGTCTTCGTCTCCCGCCAACTCGGCCACGCCAACCCAAGCATCACCTTCGACGTCTACGCCCACCTGTTCCAACGAGCCGATCACAAACAAACCGCGAGCGCCGCACTCGAAGCCAGCGGCGCGGCGATCGTGCCGACTCGCCGTCGTAACGGCTAGGCCGGGATCACGATGATCTGTCTCGCGTTGAACGTTGCGGTGGCGTTGCCGCCGGGCGGGATCGTGACGCTCTTGTAGACGGCGCTGAAGGTGATCGAGGTTCCAGGGGTCAGGTTGGTGATGAGCACCGTGATACTCGCCCGGACTGGATTCTCGCCTGACACTCGAAGCGAGTTCGCGTCCAAAGCAACGCTGCCGTTGAGGCTGACTGACATGAAAGCCGTCGAGGACGGGCCGCCATTGTTCGAGGAGGTTCCGCTTAGCTCGCCTGTCAGGATCACGAGCAGATTCCCGGAAGCCGGGACCGTCGCCGTCGCTGATGGCCCATCGAGCAGCGAGATGTAGACACTGGAGCTCGTCGTAACAATCCCGGTAGCAATGCCCTGGACAGGAACGATGGTCCCGCTCGAACCGGTCGGGCCGGTCGCGCCGGTCGAACCGGTCGGGCCGGTCGAACCGGTCGGGCCTGCGGGACCGCTCGCGCCCGTGGCGCCAGCCGCGGCGGTTGGGCCGGTAGGACCGCTCGGGCCGCTGGGCCCTGCCGGGCCGGAGGCTCCCGTGCTTCCCGTCGCGCCTGTGGCTCCGTTCTGGCCGCTGGTGCCGGTAGCTCCCGTCGCGCCGCTAGCTCCGGTGGTTCCGCTCGCGCCTGTCGCGCCGGCCGGGCCTGTCGGGCCAGCGATCCCCGTTGCGCCCGTCTGACCCGTTGCGCCGGTCGCTCCGGATTGACCTGTGGCACCGGTCGCTCCGGTCTGGCCGCTGGTGCCGCCAGCTCCGGTCGCGCCGCTCGGGCCACTCGGGCCACTCGGGCCACTCGGGCCACTCGGGCCGATAGGCCCTGTGGGGCCGGCCGGCCCCGTGGCTCCGGTCGCGCCCGTGACTCCTGTGGCGCCCGTTGGACCGGTCAGGCCCGTCGGGCCCGCGTCGCCCGTCGCCCCGGCCTGACCCGTTGCTCCCGCCTCGCCGCTCGCCCCCGTGGCTCCGGTGGTTCCGGTAGCGCCGATCGGGCCGGTGGGGCCTGTCGGGCCGACGGCGCCCGTCGCCCCGGTCTCACCCGTGGTTCCGGTCGCGCCGGTCTGACCTGTGGCTCCCGTATCGCCACTCGCTCCGGTCGCGCCCGTGAGGCCGGTCGGGCCAGTCGGGCCTGCAGGGCCCGAGGCTCCCGTGATTCCGGTCGCGCCGTCAGCGCCGGTGGTGCCGCTAGCTCCCGTGGCTCCAGTTGCCCCTGTCTGACCTGTGGCCCCCGTTGCGCCGGCGGCTCCAGTCGCACCTGTCTGACCCGTCGCGCCCGTCTCACCCGTGGCTCCCGTCTGGCCGCTCGCCCCCGTGGCTCCGGTGGCACCGGTAGCGCCGATCGGTCCGGTGGGACCCGTCGGGCCGCCCGCACCCGTCGCCCCGGTCTCACCCGTGATTCCGGTCGCGCCGTTAGCTCCGCTTGCGCCGGTGGTGCCGGTAGCTCCCGTGGCTCCGGTTGCCCTGTCTGACCTGTGGCCCCCGTTGCGCCCGCGGCTCCAGTCGCACCTGTCTGACCCGTCGCGCCCGTCTCACCGTGGCTCCCGTCTGGCCGCTCGCCCCCGTGGCTCCGGTGGCACCGGTAGCGCCGATCGGTCCGGTGGGACCCGTCGGGCCGCCGCACCGTCGCCCCGGTCTCACCCGTGATTCCGGTCGCGCCGTTAGCTCCGCTTGCGCCGGTGGTGCCGGTAGCTCCCGTGGGTCCGGTTGCCCTGTCTGACCTGTGGCCCCCGTTGCGCCCGCGCTCCAGTCGCGCTTCTGACCGGTTCGCCCCGTGTCTGGCCGGTTGCGCCCGTGGCGCCGGTCTGACCCGTGGCTCCCGTCTGGCCTGTCGCCCCGGTTGCGCCGGTTTGACCTGTGGCTCCGGTGGCGCCGCCGCCAGGTCCGGTCGGGCCCGTTGCACCGGTGGCGCCCGTCGCGCCGGTCGCACCAGCAGGGCCCGCAGCGCCGACCGGCCCTGCAACACCGGCGGGACCTGCGGCGCCCGTCGAGCCCGCCGGCCCAGGCGCGCCACTCGGACCGGTCGGTCCGGCAGGGCTGCTCTCGGACGGTGGAGCGAATCCGGCGGTCGGCGGCCAGGCGATCTTGCGCTCGTTCTTCGCGCATGGGCTTTGACGCAGCTTGAGGTCTCTGAACGTCTGCGGGTTGCCTGTCAGCTCGATGCACGCGGTGTAGACGATGGGCTGCGCGTGCTTGGCCGCGGCAGCGGTTCCCGAAATCGAGAGCGCCAAAACGCAAGCCGCGAGCGTCGCAAGCCGCACAAACATTCTCTTACCCGCGACTCTGCGCAAGAAACTCCCCGTGTTCGAACTCGACGCCCCTTCCACGGATCCTAGTTCCCGATCCGCGAATAGGCAATCGTAGGTCTACTCTCCCGGCGCGCCGCGTTGAAGAGCGGCTAGGTTCAGGCGGGCTCAGGCTGCGCCTTGATGGACGGCTGCGACGGCCTCGAGACGCGTGCGCACTCCGAGCGCTCGCAGCAGATGGCGGACGTGGTTGCGCACGGTCTCCGTGCTGAGGTGGAGCTCCTGCGCGATCTGCTTCGTCGAGCGTCCCTGCTCGAGGAGGCGCAGCACCTCGGCCTGGCGGGGTGTCAGGTGTGCAGGCAGTGCGGTCGCCTCGTCATCGACCGGGCCGGTCAGCAAGCCGAAGACGCCGACCACACGCTCGCCGCCCATCAAGGGCACTGCGCTGACCTCCAGCGCATGCCGGGTTCCGTCGCTCGCGACGATGACCCCATTTGCCTCCGTCGACTCGATCGTACCGAGTACCTTGCGGGCGAAGAGCTCCTGCGCCCGGCTCCGGTCCTCGGGCCCGACGACGGAGGTGAAGTGCCGGCCGCGGATGTCGCCGAGGAGTCGCCTGGCTGCGGGGTTGATCCAACGGACGATCCCGCTCGTGTCGAGGACGTAGCTCGGGACGGGTATCCCGGCGAGCGCCCGCTCGACGTCACCGCCGACCGCAAGACCGCCAACTGTTGGAGCCATCGCGGGATAGTGTCGCCGATCGACCAGGCGTTGTCAGACCTCCCCGAACGCCGAAGGGCGCCGTCGACGGCGCCCTTCGTGGTTTCGAGTGAGCTCTCTGGTGCGCTAGCTGGCGTTCACGCAGACGGCGTACAGGGTCATGTCAGCAAGGTTCACCTTGTTGTTGACCTGCACGATCCAGCCGGAGTTGTCGTTCGGCTTGACCGTATTCGTGCTCCAGTCCATGCGACCGGGGAAGGACGCGATGACGCCGCTTCCATCCGAGAGCGCCTGCGAGTTGAAGCCGTTGTCACCCTCGGAGGTGAACCGGTAGCCGCCGCTGAGCGCAACCTTGCCAGGCGAGCAGGCGACCGTGGCGATGGCGCCGCCTCCGACACCCACGTACCCCGGGCCCATGTCCGAGTTGGCGTCGTCCTTCGAGTAGCGCCAGGTGCTGACCTCGTACCCGCTGATGCCGGTGTCGCCCTGCGGGCCGGCGGAGCCGGTGTCGCCTTTCGGGCCCTGCGGGCCGCCGGAGCCGGTGTCACCCTTCGGGCCCTGCGGGCCGCTCGGGCCGAGGTCGCCCTTGGGGCCCGCCGCGCCGGCGACTCCCCTGAGGTTCGAGTCCCCCTGCAGCGTCCTTGCGCGCGGCCGGTGAGAGCTTGGAAAGCGAGATGACGCCGTCCTTGATCTGACTGGGGGACGAGATCAGGTAGTGGCTCGCGGCGAATGCGCCGGAGGTGAGCGCGAGCACGGCAACGAGCCCGGCGATCAGGATGATTCCCTTCTTCAAGATGTTCCTCTCTTAATCCAGGCCCGCACAGCAAGGGGGCGGAGCGGCGTCGGCCTGGGATCTCACGCTGCTCTCGCAAGACCCAAGGTAGCCCTGAGGTGGCGCCGCCACCATGACGCGATTGGGTCAGTTCGAGGTCGGCTGCCGCTCGACTCGAACGTCGAGAACGCCCCGCCGTGGTGTGGGCCGGGCTGCTTGCTACTGGCAGGGGGACTCTGACGGAGCGGTCAGAGCGAACCCGTAGACGACGCCGCTGGCCGAGTAGAACGAGGTCGTCGTCTGCCCGATCCTCACCGTGAGCGCGTCATAGCCCAGGCAGTTCGACGTGCCGGGAGTGCCGTACAGGTCGTAGATGTTCGAGACCGGGTCGCCCATCATCACGCCCTTGAGGCCCCACCCGACGGGCGAGCCCAGCGTGAATACCGCGACGCTGACCCCACCTTTCGTGCTGCTGGCTGCAGCAACGGCCGTGGCAGCCGCTGCCTCCGCGGCTCTGGCATTCGCCGAGGCTGCGGTCGCCGCCGCTCCGGCCTTCGCCGCTGCAGCTTTCGCCGCCGCCGTGTGCTTCGTCTTCGCAGCCTTCGCTGCCAGGGCGGCCGCAGCCTCCGCCTTCGTCTCCGCGGTCTGAGCCACGTCTGCCGCCTTCTCCGCCTTGATCGCTGCCTTGGCGGCGGGGCTCCCGCCTGACTCCGGGCTCGGAACGTTGAACTTCACGGCGGCCCCGAGCGGCTCCGGGCCCGGGTACACGTAGAGCCAGACGAGGTTCTTGCCGCAACTCTGGCAGACCCTGAAGTTGTTCCCCCAGCGCGCCCTGACCTGATCCTGGCTCATCCCGACGCCGACGCCGCCGATCGTCTGCCCGGGCACCACCAGTCCGTGCGACGGAAAGTTCGTGCTGAGCGTCGCCTTTGCAGCCTGCGCTGAAGTGGCCGTGCCGTGCGACGCCGCTCCGATAAGGACCGAAAGCGCCAACGCCAGCATCGACGTTATTTTAGCGTGAGTGAGGACCCTCGGTAAGGGTGGCGCACCCAACCTGAAACGGCCCGAGCCAACCCACAGCTCTGCCTGGCGTTGGCAAGCCGTGTCCGCGCTTGACGTCTGACGGTAGGCTTGACACCATTCACGTATCTGTGGAACATGACTTGAAGGGATCGGAGGCTCGAGTGATGACCGCGGAGTGGCTGTGAACTGTTGGTCGTGTAGCGCGGCGCTCCTGCCCGAGGAGGAGTTGTGCCTCCGGTGCGGGAAGTCGCAGATCGGCGGCGGGTGGGTCGAATGCCAGATCGGCTACCGTCGTGGATACTGCGAGGTCGGCTATCGACGCGGATATCTCTACGGTGAGTTCACCGCCGACTATCAGAATCGAGCTGAGGGCGACCTGGCCGGGCTATCGGGGCGGTTCCCCTGGGTCAACGGCGGCGATGGCCTCGCGCGGACACGGGCAGCAGAGATCCGTCTGATGGAGCTCTGCCGTGAGCTCGAGGGCCAAGGCTGGGAGGAACGACAGTCGGCGAAGGAGCCCGAGCCTTGGTACCAGCGCTCCCTCCGTCTCTTCGTCGGGCAGCCGGAACATGCATACCAGGTCCCGTCGCCGGACGCGCTCGAAGTCGTTACGGCCACCGAGCACGCCGTGCCGAACGGCAGCTCGGTGCCAGGGGTCGCCGCCCGGTCGGAGCCCGACTTCGATGCCGCCGGGTCGTGGTACCTACCGCCTCCCGTCACGACGCAGCCGGTGCACGTGGACAGCGAGCTCTGTTCCCGCATCACCGAGTACACCACCGGAACCGAGTAGCAGCACGGCTCTATAACGACACGGCTCGGTCAGGCACGGGTCGGTTCCGGCCCATTCGCGAGCTGCGTGTCGCAGCCTTCACATGCCGTCAGCAAATTTGCTGGTACAACGGCAAAAAAGAGAGTGGCAAGACCTCGCGTCCCGTGTGAGCGATAGTCCGAGGGGAATCCGAGAGCGGCTCGCAAGGGTCGCGGACTCCCCGGTTGTGGGCCGTCTGTCTTCAGCTTGCTCTCGATAGCCAGCTTCGGCCTCATCTGACCTTCTCCACATCACTCATCCTGACTACCGCCTGGTCGTGATCGACCTTCACTCGCACATCCTCCCCGGACTCGACGACGGCGTAAAAACGCTGGATGCGAGCGCCGAGCTCGCGCGTTGGGCAGCAGCCGCCGGCGTCGAGGCGATCGCCGCGACGCCTCACGTACGGGAGGACTTCCCGACCACGGCGGACTCGATGAACCTGGCACTGGACGAGGTTCGAGCCCGGATCGCCGCCGAGCGCATACCGATACGGGTTCTCCCGGGCGGGGAGGTTGGGCTCGAGCAGGTAACCCAGCACTCACCGGACGAGCTTCGGCGGTTCGGACTCGGCGGAAATCCGGAGTATCTCCTGATCGAGACGCCCTACTACGGGATCCCGATCGATTTCGAGGAGCGCCTACTTCGGCTCCAAGCACTCGACATCACGCCGATGCTGGCCCATCCGGAGCGGAGCCTCGCGCTCCGCGAGGACCGGTACCGAATCCAGCGGATCGTTCGAGCAGGAACGCTCGTCCAGGTCACCGCGGGCTCGCTCGTAGGCACCGAAGGACCGCGCTTGCGAAAGGCCGCCCGCGCCCTCCTCGACGCCGGGCTCGTCCATTGCGCGGCCTCCGACGCCCACGGCTCCGAGCTCGGCCGCGCGGGACTCGACGCAGTTGCCGGAGCCCTGGCCGATCCGGCTCTCGCAGATTGGCTCACCCGTGCCGTGCCCTCCTCGGTCGTCACCGGGGAACCGCTGCCGTCGCGGCCGGCCCGGTCGTGGTTACGCGTCGCCTCCTGGCGTTACCGTCGAACACCACGAGCGCGCCCGTCGAGGAGCGAGCGATAGAGATCGATGTGTCGCTCACGCCATCGGGGAAGCGAGAAGTGTTCCTCGGCCCGCCGCCGTCCGCCATCTCCCAGTAGCTCGAGGAGGTCTGAGTCGCCGGCCAGACTCGCAAGCCTGGCCGCGAGCGCGCCGGGATCGCCCGGAGGCACGAGGAATCCCGTCTCGCCCTCGACGACGACCTCGCGTAGCCCGCCCACGTCGGAGGCAATCACGGGGAGGCCCGCCGCCATCGCCTCGAGAACCGAGAGCGGCATCCCTTCGGACCGGCTGGAGAGCACGAATACGTCTGCCTCGTCGAGGAACGGCCCGACGTCGGCGACCTCGCCTGCAAACTCGAGCGAGCCGTCCAGGCCGAGGTCGGCGATCTGCAGCTCGAGCGGCCCGCGGAGGGGGCCGTCACCGACGAGACGGAGCCGAGCGGTCCCCGCCGGCAGTCGCGCGAAAGCCGTAACGAGCGTCGAGAAGTCCTTCGGCTCCGCCAGCCGCCCGACGCTGACGATTCGTAACGCTTCGGTACTCCCACGCGCGCGGCGAGGGGCCGCGCCGACCTCGACCGCGTTCGGGATCACCGTTGACCGCACCGCGACACACACACCGGCGGCGATACCGGCTCGGAGCTCGGTCTCGGAGACGCATACCACCATCGTGGTGAGCCGCCGGACTGCACGATCCGCCCAGAGATAGACCTTTGCGCTCGCCCCCGTTGTGGCCTTGAAGGCCCAGCCGTGAGCCGTGAACACGCGGAGAGGAACCCGCGCGCCCGCCGCAGCCAACCGACCGAGGACACCGGCCTTCGAGCTGTTCAGGTGGACGATGTCCGGTCGCAGCCGTACGAACAGCCGAACGAGCTCGGCGAGCCCGAGTGGATCGTGCACGGGCGAGATCGCTCGGCGCACGTGGTGAAGCGGGATGAAGGGGATGCCGAGGTCCGCGGCGGCGCTCCGCAGGGGGCCTTGGCCGTGAGCCGCCACCACGACGTCGAATTCGTCGCGAACCGCAGGCAAGAGGTCGCGCACATAGGACTGGGCACCGCCGACCTCGGCGAGGGTCACGACGTAGAGCACAAGAGGACGGCTGCGGCGCATCCCCGCAGGGTAGAGGCCCGCGGTTCGGCAGCGACTATCATTCGGCGGTGTTAGCTCCCTTCCCGCGGACCGGATCGGCCGAGCAGCCGCCGCCACCGTCCGACGCGGTGAGAGGGCATGCCGAGATCGCGGCCCGCGCAGCGCCACTCGCGGTCGTGCTTTCGATCGCGGCCTTCATGGTCGTCCGAGACGGCGGATTCGCGGAGACCGTTTGGTATCCGATCGCCCTTCTCGTCCTCGGGGTGGTCGTGACGGTCGCGCTCTCGAGCAGCCGACGGGTGGCAACCGTCTCGTGGACCGTGCTCGGAGCCATCGGCTGCCTGGCGGGCTACACGGCCTGGAGCTACGCGTCGATCGGTTGGGCAGCCGCGCCGGGTGACGCCTGGAATGGGTCCAATCGAGCGCTCCTCTACCTGCTCGTGTTCGCGCTCCTCGCGAGCTGGCCTACGAGCCGCACAGCCGTATGGCCGTCCGTCCTTGCGGCCGGCTTCGTGATCTCCGCGGAAGGAGTCGTCACTGTCGGGCAAGCGATCTCGGCTAGTGACCCGACGCAGTTCTTGGTCGGCTCGCGGCTCTCCGAGCCCCTCGGGTACCCGAATGCCACCGCGGCGCTCTTCATGATGCTGTCGTGGCTCATGATCGGGCTTGCGTCGCGGTCGTGGCTGCCGGCTCCGGCACGCGGGCTCGCCCTCGGGCTCGCGTCGATCGACCTCACACTCAACTTCCTGACAGAGAGCCGAGGCTCCGTCTTCGGTCTTCCGTTCTTCGCCGCGGCATTCTTGCTCCTGGTCCCCGGACGGCTGCGGTCGCTCGTGGCGATTGCACTCGTCGGGCTTGCATTCGCCCCGGTGGTCCAGCCGGTGCTCGACGTCTACGGCGCAAATCCGGACGGGCTCACTCACGCGCTGAGACATGCGCTCTATCTCGGGCTGGTCTGGGCGCTAATCGCCGGTGCTGCCGGCTGGCTCTTCGCATCGATCGACAACCGACTGAGACCTTCGGCGCGCACCATCCGAGTGGCCACCGTCACCGTTGTCGCGGCCGCAGTCGTCGCTGCAGTCGTGCTGGCCGCCGTCGTTTCGCCGTGGCACTCCCTGGGCCCGGCATGGCATAGCTTCAAGTACACGAGCGAGCCGTCCGGCAGCGCATCTCACTTCGGAGGGCTCGGAAGCGCGCGCTACGACTTCTGGCGGGTCGGGTTGATCGAGTTCGAGCGTCACCCGATTCAGGGCCTGGGAACGGATAACTTCCTCACCTCATACCTCCCACTCAGGCGCAGCAGCGAGCAGCCGCTCTATCCCCACAGCCTCGCGGTCGATCTGCTCTCGCAAACGGGGATCATCGGGTCAACGCTCTTCGTCGCCTTCCTGGCGCTCACGCTGGTCGTTGTCATCCGCATCCCGGCCGGGCGCAATCGGGAGCTGGCCGGCGTGCTCGTCGCCGGAGCGGCGGTCTGGCTCATACACAGTCTCGTCGACTGGCTGTGGGAGATGCCCGCTCTGGGTGTGCTCGGGCTGGCGCTTCTAGGAACCGCGTGCGGGCTCGCTCCACGCCGCCGGTCTGGCGCCAAGCCGTCGAGAGTCGTGGTGCTTGCGCTCTCAGGCTCGGCTGCGGTTGCGGTCCTCGCACTTGCATCGAGCCTCGCCCTGCCGTGGCTCGCCGAACATGATGTCCAACGAGCGATCGCCGTGTGGCGCACGAATCCTGCCAAGGCTTACGTGACCTTGGATCACGCGGACAGGTTCAACCCACTTTCAGATCAAGCAGACCTCGTCGCCGGCGCCATCGCCAGCCGCCTCCACCAGTATCCGAAGATGCGCTCGAGCTTCGCAGACGCGGTCGCCCGCAGTCCCGAAGACTGGTATGCGAACCTCGAGCTCGGCATCGCGGCGTCTCTGACCGGAGACAGGCGGCTCGCCGCGACGTCGCTCGAGCGTGCTCGGCGGCTCAACCCGCGCGAGCCGATCGTGCGGAGTGTGCTACGGACCTTCGAAGCAGGGCGGCGCATCGACTCGGATGCCGTCGACCGGCTTTTTGCCGAGGAGACCTGACGCCTTCACCGCGACTATCCCTTAGGCCGAAACGGGGGCGCGGACCTCGACCAACGGTTGTGGCCCGCCGGTGAGTATCCTGCGACGCTGTGGCCATCGGACGTACAAACTCGTATTCTGAGTACGCAGGTACTTCAGGGACTGGGGCAAATAAATGAGACGCTTGCTGATCGCGGCGATATCGGTTGCAGCTGTCGTTTTTTCCGCGACGGCATTCGCTGCCGGAAGCACGCCCTCGAACGCGGTCTACAGCTCCACGGGCCCCAAGACCCAGCAGGCGCTCGGAGCGTCCAAGCCGACGACCTCGCACTCACCGGCGACCGTCGAGGCTGCCACCGCAGCCGCGCATGTCGCCGCGGCGCAGCCGGCCTCGTCCGGGGCCCAGCTTCCGTTCACCGGGCTCGATCTCACGCTGATCGTCGGCGCCGGTCTCGTCCTGGTCGCCATGGGCTTCAGTCTCCGCCGCATCACGCGCAGACCACCGTCCTGATCGCGCCGCAAGCTCGCTACCTGGCACCGCGGGACATCGCCATGCGGGGAAGGGTCTTCAGGCAGATCGTTGCGTCGAGAAGGATGTTGCGGTGGCGGAGATACCACAGGTCGTACGAGAGCTTCTCGACGGCGCCGAGCGCATCGGCGGTGTAGCCCGAGCGAATCTGCGCCCAGCCGGTGATCCCTGGCTTCAGCAGGTGGCGCTGCGTCCAAAACGGCACCTCGGCCCTGAGGAGCTGAACGAACTCAGGGCGCTCGGGCCTCGGCCCGACAATGGACATGTCGCCCCAGAGCACGTTCCAGAGCTGTGGCAGCTCGTCCAGGCGCAGAAGGCGAAGAAATCGCCCGCCCGGAATCACGCGAGGGTCATTCGTGGAGGCCCACCGCGCCTCGCCGGAGGCCTCGGCGTCGACAACCATGGAACGGAACTTCAACATCGTGAACTCCCGACCATGCTCGCCGAGTCGCCGCTGGCGGTAGAGCAGCGGCCCCTTCGTCCTTCTGACGATGATGACGATCGTGGGCAGCAAGGGGAGCGCGACCAGCAGCCCGACAACCGCGACGACGAGGTCGAAAGCCCGCCTCACCAGGCGGTTGCTCGGACGTTGATAGGCGTGGAGCACGCTCATGAACCAGGCGGAGGTGAGATCTTCGACCGGGAGCCTGCCGAACGCAAATTCGTAGATCTCGGGAAGTCCGACTACCTGAAAACCTGAGTCGGCGACCTCGAGCAGCTGCGCGAACACGGCCGGCCGTCCTGTCGGAACGGCGACGACGACGAGGTCCGGCAGAACGCGGCGAACCGTAGACTCGAGACTTGCAAGCGGCCCCGCGTAGAGCGCGTCGGGGATGGCCTCGAGCTTTGCGTCGCCGACAATCGCGATGACCTCGAGCCCGCCGGCGGGCTCCCGCTCGAGATCGACGAGTAGTCGTGACGTGGACTCGCCGGCACCGACGACGAGCACCCTCCGCGGGGCGGTCGACGCCCGGCCGACCAGGCCGTCCCAGAGTCCGGTCGCGGCCGCCGTCAGGAGCGCGACGAGGACGAGCGAGCGACGTTCGAACCCGAGGGCAGGGAGCCAGAACGCGAGCGCCGAGATCGACAGGAGTCCGAGCAGCGAGGTTGTGAAAGCGCGTGCGAATGCTCCGACGGCGAAGGTCATCACGCGGAACGCTTGTCTCACCCGTTGCCCGATGGCCGGCCAGACGACGGACACGATCACCGCCTGTCCTGCCGCAACCCCGATGCTCGACGAGAACCTGAAGATCGCGTACGAGGTCGCCCAGATCAGTACGGCGGACCCGACCTGCTTCCGCAGAACACGCGAGCGCAGAAAGGACGTCGCCGAGACGGGCTTCGGGACGACGGGGGCGAAGCTCGTGTCCGCCGATTTCGGCGTCTGCGAAGCAGTCGACATCCCGGTCCTTATCGGATGAATGCCGCCAAACTTGAGGATTCGAGCCACTCGGGCGGCAGCCCTTCCCTCGTGATCGAGGGCGGCCTCGGAAACCGGCCAGGCTCAGCTACCGCACGACAAAACTGGTGGAACCCTCACCCTGACCGGGGTGTCAGGCGCCCGGGTGGGCGCCGTTCGAGCCGTTCGTCGACGGGCGATCGTCCTCGTAGCGGTGGCGGTAGCCGTAGGTCTCATCCTCGACGCCGCCCGTCACGATGACGCCCGTCGGCGTCAGCCCGGTCGAACCCATGACCTGGACAGCGCGTCGAGCCTGGTTCTTGGTCACGTGATCGAGGCGCGCCACGACAAGCACTACGCCGGCTTCCTGCGCAAGCAGCGTCGCATCGGCATTCGCCAGAAGCGGCGGTGTGTCGAGCACGACGACGTCGTACTCCTCGCTCGCGTCCTTGACGAAGTCCTGCATCGAGCCCGAGCTCAGGAGCGCCGCCGGATCGAAGAACGTCGTGCCGTCGGCCAGCACGTACAAGGAACCGCCGTTCGCCTGCTCGGCGTCGGGAAGCGGGACGGAACGTACTGCCTCGCGTACGTCGATCTCGCCCGCGAGGACCTGAACGAGCCCGGCAGTCTCTGGTCTAGAACCCCACCGCGAGATGTCGTCGGGGCGCTTTCCGAGCGCGCTTACGATTTCCGCCTCGTTCACAGAACTGCCCGCCGGAAAGTACTCATGCAGTGTCGGGTTGTGGAGGTCCGCCGAGACAACGAGCACCCGTCGGCCGGTGACGCTGAGCGCATGCGCGAGGTTCGCCGCAACCGTGGTCTTTCCCTCTTCCGAGGTCGCGGAGGTGATGACGACCACGAGGGCCTTGCCGGCACCGTGTGGTTGGAGAAGGGTGAAATTGGTACGTATCGTTCGATACGCATCGGCCAAATTCCCCGGCCCGGAGAAGTTGGCGAGCGCCTTGGAACGATCGGACCGCCGCCAGCCCTTCTCGAAGGGAATCACCCCGAGCGTGGGCGTGCGATAGATCCCTTCGACCGCCTCGATGGTCCGGATACGACTGTCGAGCCGGTCTCTGAGGATCACGAGCAGAACGGCGAGAACCAGGCCGACGAAGATCCCGATCACGGCATCGTGAATCGGTTGCGGCGAAGCCGGACTCGTCGGGATCGTGGCCGGAGTCACGATGGAAAGGGGCGTCGAATCGGCGGCGAGCTCTGCCCTGACCTGGGCCAGCTGACTCAGGAGGGCCGAAGCAGCTCCCACCGAGCTCGGGTCGGTGCGTCCCGACAGCGCCTTGAGCTGATGCTCGAGCGTTGCGATCTGCGCTTGGAGCGCGAGCTTCTGGCGGGCCTCGCTGTAGGAGACCAGTGCGCCCGCGACGTTGTTGGCGATGGTTGCCGCCTGTGTCGGCGACCCGGAGGTGGCTGAAATCGTGATCAGATCAGCTGTCTGGTTTCCCGTGACCGAGAGTGCGCTCTCCAGATCGCCGACCGAAAGCCCGTCTCGTCTCGCAACCGGCCTGAGCACGGCCGTCGACGAGCTGACTCCGACGATGGTGTCGACAGCGCGGGCCGGGTCCTCGGCACTCGACGAAGCCGAGTAGACCAGGGTCGCCTGACTCGTGTATTGCTTCGCTTGTCTGGCGGAGACCGCGTACGCCACGACACCGGTGGCGATCGTGACAATGACGATCAGAGCAACATGCCTGCCCAGCAGGGAGAGGAAGTCGCGAAGGTCAGAGTGTTCGTTGACGGGGGTTTCCATCTTAGGCGGTTGCTGCTTCGAATCCAAAGAAAATGAGGCGACGAAACCCGGCACCAACCATGGTACTGGCATCGACCTTCCCCAGGGAATCCTTTAGGTGCAGTTCGTACACACAGCGCTCATCGAACTAGGCTTCAGCCGAGATCTCTACCGCACGGCCGGAGGGCTGGGGATGGTGCAACAGATCGCTCTCTAGCGCCCGGCCGGAGGCCTGCGGATGATGCAGCAGATCGGCCAGCGGATCGAGCCGAGGCGTCTCGGCCAGTTCCTTCGCCCTGGAGTCGCCGCCCAAAACGGCGCCGAGGGTGCGTATGCAGATCTCGAGATCCACGCTCAAGCTCCTGTGCCGGATGTACCAGAGATCATAGGAGAGCTTGTCGAGACTGCCTTCGGCGTCGGCCGTATAGCCACGATTGACCTGCGCCCAGCCGGTGATCCCTGGCTTCACAAGGTGCCGGCGCGCCCAGAACGGGACGGATTCGAGCAACTGCTCCATGAACTCCGGCCGCTCCGGTCGGGGCCCCACGATCGACATCTCACCCCTGACGACGTTCCAGACCTGCGGCAGTTCGTCCAGGCGGAACCTCCGCATCAGGCGGCCGACGGGGGTTACACGCGGATCGTTCTCAACGGCCCATACGGCTTTACCCGGAAGCTCGGCGTCCTGGCGCATCGTCCTGAACTTGTAGAGCGAAAAGAGGCGACCGTGCTCGCCGACCCTCGACTGTCGGAGGAGGACGGGCCCACGCGTCGTCTTGACGAGCAACGCGAGGATCGGAAAGAGCGGCGCCGTCAGCACGAGGAGGGTAACGGCCCCGACCAGATCCGCGACTCTCTTGGACAGAGCCGAATAGGGACGCTGGTAAAGGTGGAGGATGCTCATGAACCAGGCGCGAGTGAGATCGCGGACAGGTACCCGCCCGAACGCGTACTCGTAGAGCTGGGCGAGCTCGAGAACGCGGAATCCTGCCGACGCGGAATCGATGAGGCGGGCGAAAATGGCAGGGCGATCGCAGCCCGGCGCGAGCGCGATCAGGTCGGGACGAACCGCGTACACGATTTCCTGCAACTCCGTTGTCGTCCCGAGGACAAGGGATGCGTCCCCATTCTGTGGTCCGTCGTCGCCGACGATCCCGAGGAGGTGGAACCGTTCCTGAGTCCCGCCGCGGAGCTCGGAAACGGCGTTCGCACAGGAGCCCGTGGGCCCGACGAGCAGAAGCCGCACCGGAGCTACGAAGTGGCGAATCACGACCGTCTCCCACCCTGCCACGGTGATGAAGATCACGCCCGTGAGCAGGAGGTTCGTCCAGATCCCGAGGTGGACCCTTGGTATCCAAACGCCGAGGGTGGTCGAGACGAGCAGGCCCAGGAACACACCCCGAGCCACCGGGACACGCGGTCCGAGGGTCGCCAGCGGGAGCTTGCTCACGGCGAAGCTGAGAGTTATCGACAGGTACCACGCCGCTCCGAGAAGAAGCGTGATCAGCAGAGAGAGCTGTGCTGAGTGGCCCGTCGCGATCGCTGCAACCGCGACCGGCAGGCCTACAGCAAGAGCCCGTCCTGCGTGCTCGCAAGCCACGATGCGCGCCCGGCCGGTGTCACCCCGCACGATCCCCACTCCCTTTCCTGTCTCGGCCGCAGCCGAGCGTGAACTCAACTTTTCTGCCGAAATTCCCGCTGGCAAGAACTAGACCCATTGTTCCTGGCTCCAGCCCTCGTTTGCCTACCCGAACGGGTTGGTTCGATAGTCTCCAAGGCCAGGATCTAGCGACTGGGGCTGTGAGGGACATCCTGAGGGGACAAGATGTTCACGGGACGAGCCGAACCGGAGCAGCGCGTGAGCGTGCAAATGGGCCTGGCCGCGACCACCTCCTGGTGTCGAGGGCTGCGGAGCCTGGCACGGTCGGCCGCAAGCGAGGTCAAGCCGCGGCCCGAGCAGGTAGCTCGCTGCCGTCGACTCCCCGGTTCGGACAGCGGTCGCGGTGCTCGACGGGCCCGGGCACCCGAGCCCGCCGACAGCGGCCGCTTCTTCGCCCGCAGACGAGCGACATTCCCGAACTGTCTCGCGTTGAGCTTCGAGCACGCGTAGCACCTCGCCAGGGCGACCTTTCGCGGTCGGCCGAATGCCCATTTGGGGGATTCAAATATCCCCCTGATGGGTATTGGTCCATGTCGAGCACCGCCGATACAGCGGGAATGCCAAAACACAAGAACATCCTCCGTGACCGTCGTGCTGCCCTTGCGACGCTGCTGATCTCTGGCGCAATCCTCGTCGTCTCGCTTCCGACCTCGGGAGCAATCGCGTTCCCCGCCTCGCGGAACCTGACCCTAGGACACAAGGCTGCCTCGCAGAGCGGCGTGAAGAAGGCGATCGCTTCGCACAAGACCGTCAGCGGGAGTCTTGTTGCGGAACACGCGGCCATCGACAAGGGAGTCCGAATGCTGAAGCTTCGGGCTCTCCAGGCATCACGGCTCGCCCGCACGACCAAGTCGAGCCGGCAGCCCGTCTTGTCTCTCAAGTTCACCTCCGTCCCGCCTTCGTCGACGACTTCGACGTCGGCCAAGATCGCCTGGGACGCCTCCAACGCCACGAGTGTTCGCTGCTCCCTCGACGCCGCACCGGCCGTACGTTGCTCCGGCTCGGCGAGCTACCAGAACCTGGCGCTTGGATCACACAGCTTCAGCGTTACGGGATCACGCTTCAACACCTCGATGAAGATCTCCACCTCATGGACCGTCGTCGCACCAGCGCCGCCGCCGACCACGACCGTCGCAACGACGACCACGAGCAGCCTGCCGGCCGCGGGCGGCACCACCGGCTCCGGAACACCGAGCGGCTCCGGAACACCGAGCGGCTCAGGAACACCGAGCGGCTCCGGAACACCGAGCGGCTCAGGAACTCCGAGCGACTCCGGGACACCGAGCGGCTCTGCACCGATCTCCGTTCCAACCCCGCCCTCCGGCTCGGCTCCGGCGTCGCTCCCGAGCACAGGGCCGACCTTCTATGTGAGCTCGTCGGGCTCTGATTCGAACGCGGGGACGTCAGCACTGCCGTGGCGCACCATCGCGAAGGTGAACCGCACCAGCCTCGCAGCCGGCGCCACCGTCTTGTTCCAGGGTGGCGCGACCTTCAGCGACTCGGCGTTGATGCCGAGCGTGTCGGGCACGCCCTCGGCTCCGATCACCTT
The DNA here is from genome assembly GCA_963766565.1 of uncultured Actinomycetota bacterium. Classification (GTDB taxonomy): domain Bacteria; phylum Actinomycetota; class Thermoleophilia; order Gaiellales; family Gaiellaceae; genus PALSA-600. The sequence goes on along the minus strand of CAVYAQ010000002.1, from coordinate 468,858 downwards.
CGGCAGCTACGGCACGGGAAGGGCTTTGATCACCAATTCCGCCGGTGCCGTGTGGCTGCCTGCAGGGGACCACGACCTCGTGTTCGATAACCTCGACCTCAGCTCGTCCGGCGGGATCGTCTTCTCGAGCTCAGGTTCGGGCGGGGGCGTGAGCGATATCGCTCTGCAGAACTCGGTCGTACACGACTCGCCCTACGCAGGCCTGGAGAATCAGCCGCAGGACAGCAGCTGGACGATCTCGGGGAACACGTTCCGTCATATCGGTGACTCCGGCCTGCTCGTGATGGGCTCCCAGACGACGATCGACTCCAACACGATCACCGATACGGGGTGGAATACGAGTCTCAACTACGGGAAGCACGGCATCTATGCCAAGGGCCCGAACATGACGATCACGAACAACGACATCTCGGACCAGACGAACGGATCCGCGATCTCGCTGCGCTATGCGGGTGCCCGCGTGATGGGCAACCTGCTTCACGACACCGAGTACGGAGTGAGCTTCTTCCCTGAGGATCCGTCGAACTCCGGGTTGGACGTGATCGGCTACAACCGGATGTGGAACATCACGGGATTTGCCTTCTACTACGCGGGAACGAACGACTCCGGTGCGCCAACCGGAATCAACGTCGTCTTCGCCTCGAACACCGCCCAGATGGCCAGTGCTGATGAGGCGGTGAACGTCTCGGAGATCACGGTGGCGCATGTCACGGTCGCCAACAACGTGTTCACGGGCACGTATGGCAGTGCTTATCGAGGTTGTGCCACCTGTGCCGAGTACAGCAACGACTGGTACGGCGCTTCATCCAACATCCCGTCCGGCACCGGCGACAAGCACGTGTCGCCCGGGCTCTCAGCGGCGCCTGACCTGGCGCCGTCGAGTGGCTCCCCGGTCCTGAATGCGGGGACCGCCTCGGTCAGCGGAGTCTCCTACTCCAGTAGCTGCGACGGTGCCTTCTGGCACTACTGCGGCACGGCGCCGGATCTCGGGGCGCGTTGACAACAGGGTGTTCCGATCGAGAGCAACGACTCTCGCCACGCCGGTTCAGGACAGCTTCGTCGTTGAGTCGGGGCGGTGCCCGTGAGGGTGCCGCCCTGCACGCGACCTGAGCCGCTCCCGACGGTTCGCTACTTTAGATCCGTCTTGTCTCTGCCGACGGATCATCCAGGATGCTAGCCCTGAGTCGTTTGGCGCTCACCTTCCGCCGAGAGCGATTCCTGCTCTGGGCATTCCTTCCTGTGGTCGTAGTCGGAGCGGAGCTGTCGCTTCACGCCGGACTGGCCGTCGTCGTGGCGGCTGCCTTCCTCCTCGTGCTCAGCGGTTGCCGGTCAGTTGCCTGGCCGGTCGGTCTCGCCGGTTTTGCTGCGCCTGTGATCGCGATCCTCGGCCGGGATCCGTTCCCGAAGAGCGGCGCCCCCCTGATTCTCTTCGCCTGGCTCGTGCTCGCCGTCCTCGTCTCCGCGTCGCGTGGCGAGATGGACGGCGATCTCCGCAAGGCGCTCTCGTCGACGTTCGTCTTCCTGTCCGCCGCTCTCTTCGCGTTGATGCTCTTCCGCCGGTCCGCATCGCTCGATCTCGGGTACGCCGACTTCAAGCTCCAGGTCTTCCTCATCGGCAATCTCATGCTCCTCGTTGCCGGCATCTTTCTGGGCCGGCGACCGAAGCAATTCGACCTGTTCCTTCTGCTCCTGCTGGCGATCGACGCATTGAGCGGCATTCTCGTGCTTCGGACCCTCGGTGGGCCGGGCCCCACGGCCGCGGGGCGCTACGGGTCTCAGCTCGAGAACGTCATCGCGCTCGGAGCCCAGGGTGCAGAGGGGCTGATGGTCGCTACCTACCTGATGCTCAGGGCGGAGCAGCGCTGGCAAAGGCTCGTCGCAACGATTCTCCTGCCGGTGACGCTCATCGCCTTGCTCGCTTCGGGGTCGCGGGGGCCCGTGCTAGGAGGTGCGCTCGGTCTCCTCGTCCTCTTGGTGCTCCTTGCGAGGTCCCGAACCTCGGTCGTGCGCATCCTTCGACTCTTCCTGGTATTTGCGATCGCCTGGGTTGCCGTGAACCAGATCGTCCCGCAGAGTGCGTCGAATCGTGCGCTGTCCGCCCTCACCGGGACGGCGTCCGGCCTCAACGGAAACGGACGCTCGCAGCTTTGGAGCAGCGCGTGGCACACGTTCGTGAACCATCCGATCCTGGGTGCCGGGACGGGCTCCTTTGCCGCCGAGACACAAGACTCGGCCTGTACGGGCCCGGCCTGCGCGGAAAAGTATCCGCACAACATCTTGCTCGAGGTCGCCGCGGAGTTGGGCATCGCGGGGCTTGCATTGACCGTTGGACTGCTCGTGGCCGGCGGAGCGCTGATCCTGCGGCTGTGGCGAGGCAGCACCGGGGAGACGAGATCGCGGGCGAGCATTCTGTTCGCGCTCTATGTCTCATCGTTGACCTCCGCGATGCTGACCGGTGACATCTCCGGGGATGGTGGGATCTGGCTTGCCGCGGGGCTCGGGATCGGGCTGACGCTCTCATGGCAAGCGACCTCCGCAGGCGGACGTCTCATCAGGGCGAGGTAGCGACTCTCGCTGCGTTCAACTTCGGGCGAGCTCGTAGATCTCTTCGAGCGTGTCCCGGGCGTAGGTTCTCGAGAAGCGGGTGCGAACGCGGTCGAGTGCAGCCGCACTCATCGCTTCGTAGTCCTGGCGCTGGTCCCAGGCGCGCCTGACCGCATCGACGATGCCCGTTGCGAGAAGCTCGATCGCATCGTCGAAGTGTTGGAGATAGGCCGGATCGTGGGTCTGATGCAAGTAGCGCCATCTTCCGACGCGGTCGTCGAGCTCGAAGGGGAGCAGGAAGCCGCAGCCGCCGTCATCGACGATCTCGGGGAGCGCGCATGTGTTCGTCGCGATGACGGGAGTCCCGCGCGAAAGCGCCTCCACGGCGACATACCCGAAGGTGTCGTGCAGCGTCGGAAGGACGAAGTAGTCAGCGGCGCGCATGAGCCTCAGCACCTGGTCGTTCGGCAGGTGGGCGTGATGGGTGACGCCCTCGGTGGCAAGCCCTTCGAGCTCCTGGTCGACGTACGAGCGCGACGGCGGGCCAAGGAAGTCGTCCTCGGTCCAGTGGAGCGTCGACACCACGGTGGTGTCGACCGGCAGCCCCTCGGCGCGGAGGCGCCTGTGCGCACGGACCAGAGCCGGCCCGCCCTTGCCCATGAAGTTGAATCCGACGAAAAGGAGGTTGATGCGGGGTGAATGCGGTTTTGGCGTGTCCTCGGCGATGTCGATCGACGGATAGAGCACGCGCATTCGAGACTCGAGCGCTTCGCGTCCGTCGAACGACCGGTTCTGCCAACGGAACTGCCTCCGTGCGTAGTCCGACATCGCGAGCAGCGCCAGGCACTTGCCCTTCCGGATGTCACGCAGCAGCCGGCGCTGGAGCGCGTGCTCGAGCCAGCCGATATAGGTGTCCTCCGGCACGCGGGGCAGGTAGTTCTCGAACGAGATCACGTACGGACGGCGCGTGAGCAGGGGGACGGCGTTGACGGAGTGCACGAGGTCGTAGCCGGGCTCGGGAACGACGGCGAAGGCCTGCATCCAGCCCGCGACGCGCCGAAGCGTCATCGTGCGGGGGACGAACGTCGCATTGCTCTGGCCGAGATCGATCCCGAGCCGGTAGTGGTGGTTCTCCCTCCGGACGGTCCGCACACGCAACCTGGGCATGGCCGGGCTAGGGGTCGAGGATCGCAACGTAAGCCCGGCGTTCCTCGTCGGCCGCCAACCGGTTGTTGTGCCAGAGAAATGCGAAGTCCCCGTCGAACGTCCGGCACAGCTCCCTGAGGCGTCGCATCTCCTGCGCAGCCTCCTCGAGCGCCAGCCCTTGATAGTTGATGGCCGTGGCCTCCATTGCGATCAACGGTCGCTCAACGAGCCTCAACGCTTTCCGTTGCTGGAGGTCGAAGACCGGGTACTCGTAGCATGTCCCGGACCGGAACCCGCTTGCCTCAGGGTAGCCGAGCGTCGAGTCATAGCTGAGGCCGGCGTCGTCCCAGTTGCGCCAGGTGAAGGGGTTGGCCCAGCGGAGGAAGTGCTGCCGCCCGCCGAACGCGACCTGATCGATTCCCTCTTCCTCGCACGCACGACGAAGCAGCTGGAACTCGGATGCGAGGGCCGGGCCGTCGAGGTACGTGCCGTAGCTGGGGTGCAATCCAACCTCGTGACCGCGTCGAGCGATCGTCCCGATCAGTTCACGGATCCAAGGATCGTCGATCGAGTAGTCGCCGTCGAACGTCGGGTGTGTGTGGGCGGTCATGAAGTAGAAGGCGCTCCGCAACCCACGTCCCTCACTCTCAGCCATGAGGAAATCGAAGGTGTTGCACGGATCGGCAGCTTGCCCGGAGCGGCGGACCGCGTACGCGGAACGGAGCCGTGCCGCAGCCAGCCCGTAGTTGCGCCGTTGGACGACATCCGAAGTGGCGGCCCGTATCGACCTGCTCAGCACTCCGCGTGAATAGAACGGCCAGTCGACGTCGTGCGTCGGCAAGAGGCGAAACTGCCGCGTCCTACGCTCGAGGCGGGGCCACAGTCGCGTCAGCGCCCACCACAAGACCTCTGCGTACTCGTTCACGACGGGGCGATCGAGGAAACCGTTCCGCTGCGCGAGCGACGCGGTCGCCGGAAAGCGCGCATGGTGATCGCGCGCTCCGTCGCCGGCCTCCTCGAGCCGCGTGAGCATCACGAAGGAACCGCCGAGCACATCGAGCCCCAACTCCACCCGCTCCGGATCAACCGCAACGAAGGAGCCTTTGCTGGTCGGACCACCGTACAGCACCGGCAAATCGCCAAGAACCGTCGCTCCCGGAAACTCGGTTCGCCCGCACCATGCGAGCGGGCTCCCCGGCAGCACGGACGGATCGAGGAGCGACTCGGCGGCCGAGAAGAGCACGTCGGAAATCACGAGCATTCGCCGGTCGTCGCCGACGAGGCGAATGAGGACGTCTCCGCGCTCGCTCTCGGTGATGCGGTAGTCGAGACCGAGAAATGTCCCGAAGAGGACATCGATCACGTAACGCCTCTCGGAGCTGTGCTCGGGTCCGCACTCGACGACGAGGGTCATACGTCTTCTCCGGTCGCTGCTCGGCGCGACGACGTGACCCGGGCTCCAATTCGGCGAGCAAACGCAACGTAGAGCGCGAAGTCCGACCGCCGTGGGACGAGATTCCGGACCCTGATCCCGGTGAGTCTGCTCACCGTCACGAATGACGCGATACCGAACACCGTGTACGCGATCAACGACGCAACGGCCGCCCCCGGGACGCCGAACGGGGGGATCAGGATCAGATCGAAAACAACGGTCAGGCAAACCGCCAGGCCCGAGAGTGTCGACGAAAGCCCGGGCCGGTTCCTTGCGTTCAAGTCGTTGGCGATCACGAGGCCGCTGCCCAGGAACCATATTCCAGGAAGGATGATGAAGAATGGTAGGAGCGCCTTGTAGTACACGGATCCATACGCAAAGAGAATCAAAAAAGGCGCTACAAACGCGTTTACGATCAACGCAAATGCAGAAACAACCCCATGATGGCGTAACAGCATCTCCGATCTCGTCTCCTGGCTGTTGTCGTCGTCGACATCTCTCGTGACGAGCGGCATGATGCTCGATTGAAACGATCGCGTAATGACCATCACGAGCTCTGCGAGCGATTCAGCGATCACGTAGTAGCCGACAGATGACAGTGGACGAAAAAACTGAAGAATAATTACGTCGAATCTGGAGTTCAAGTATTGAAAAATGCCACCGACCTGCGTACGGGCGCCGTAGGAGAACAGCCGACGGCCAAGCTCGAGATCGAGCTTCGGCCAGGCCCTTGCGAGAATGACGCGTAACGAACCACCGATTACGAGCAGGGAGCCCGCAATCCCAGCGAGGAAAACACCTGATACGCCCGAATCGAGGACTCGAACCAGAAGAATGACCGCAATGACGTAGACGAGCTTCTGAAGCAGGAGCAGCGCGTTGTAGTAGCCAAATCGCAACGCGCCGAGGACCTGGTTGTGAGTGGTCCAGTCGAGGAACGAGATGGGAATCCCCAGTGCGGCGATCGCCCAGGCATTCCCGTTATAGCCGTCGGCGAAGAGATCGCCGAGCTGATCCCGGAAGATCCAGGCCAGCGGAACGAGCACGATGGTTAGCACGGCAGCGTATGCGAGGCTGTTCCCCAAGAGCGCACCGGTCGGCGGGTCCTCTTGCTGGCCCAATACCAGACCGCCATCGGCAGCCCCAGGTTCGTCAGTATGAATGCGATTCCGCTGGTGGTCCCGATAACGGCCAGGAGGCCCTGTCCGGATGGACCGAGCCATCGCGCAACGAGAATCGATGGCACAAATCCGATGAACAATATTCCGTACTGCCCGAGCATGTTGAGCAGCACCGAGCGCCGGACCATCGCCTCACTATAGTGAGCAGGTGGACGCACCTCTTTCCAACAGCGCCCCGCGAATCCAGCGATGAGGATCAGCTATCTCTGCTACTGGAACCCGCGTGAGGGTGACGGAGTGAGCCAGAAGATCGCGTCTCAGCTCGCGCTCTGGCGTTCCTCCGGTCACGACGCAGAGCTCTTCCTCCTCAGCCCAGCGCCACCCGGAGCGTCGAGCCTTGCGACCCCTGAACGGACCTTCCTCTTCGAGGGAATGGTCGAGCGGACGAGCGCAACGCGCTCGCTTCTCGCCGCGATTCGCCGGTACGGCCCCGACCTCGTTTACCTTCGTTACGACTTCTTCCTTCCTCCGCCACTCCGGCTGATGCGGCGTTTCCCGACCGTTGTGGAGATCAACTCCGATGCCCAGGCCGAGGCTCGAGCGCGTTCCACGACAGCGGCGCTGTACGAGCGCGCTCAGCGACAGCTGATCATGCGTCGCGCAGCTGCTGCCGTGTGCGTGACACACGAGCTGGCGGGAGGCTTACGCGGAGGGCAACGACCTCCAGAAGTCGAGGTGATCTCGAACGGCATCGAGCTCGACGGCATCGACCCGTTGCCCGCTCCCACTCGCTCCAGCCCGAGGCTCGCGTACCTCGGCGACCGCTCCTACTGGCAGGGGGTCGACAAGATCTTCTCGCTCGCGGAGGCCTCGCCGGATTGGGAGTTCGATCTCATCGGTGTGGAGCCGCACCACTCGCGGACGAACGTCACGTGCCATGGGTTCCTCAGCGCCGACCGCTACGAGCCGATCCTCGCCGAAGCGGATGTCGCCCTCGGCACGCTCGCGCTCCATCGAAAGCGGATGAACGAAGCCTGTGCGCTCAAAGTCAGGCGGTACCTTGCCTACGGGCTTCCGGTCGTTATGGGTCATGAGGACACCGACTTCATCGGGTCGGACCCGTGGTTCCTCCTCCGGCTGCCGAATGCCGAGAGGAACGTCGTGGACAACCTCGACCGGATCCACAGCTTCGTGACCGAGGTCAAGGGTCGCCGCGTCGCACGCCCCGAGATCTCACAACAGGTCTCGGCGGCCGTCAAGGAAGAAGAACGCCTCGCGCTCTTTGCGCGGCTGACGCGATCGGGTTAGAGCGCGAGCTTCCCCGTGACGACCGCCGTCGCGTCGAACGTCCAGCATCGGACAGGCCGACCGGTTAGTGCGTAGAACGATGATCATGGGTCAAGCTGAGGTGATGATTGGGCAACCTGAGCTGATGACGGGTCAACCTAAGGTGTCGAGACGAACTCAGCAGGCAACGCTGCGCTCGCGGTGGCCTCCGGTGGTCCTCTGGATCATCGGCATCGGCGTGCTGCTCAGAGCGATCGTCCTCGCGGTCACCTGGAACCGGCCGCTCGACCTCGACGCCGGAGAGTACGAGCTGCTGGCGCGGCGGTATTCGTTTGCCCATCCGTGGTCCGCGAGCTTCCGGGAGCCACTGTGGCGAGCGCTGGTGAAGATTGCCACCGGGCCGTTCGGGTACGGGGCGCACTCGCTTCGGATCTTCACGGTCCTCATCTCGATCGTCGCGCTTCCCGTCGCGTGGTTACTGCTCCGGCGCCTCATCACGATGCGACACCTCTCGGAGCGGGCGGCAATCATTGCCCTTGCGATCCTGGCTGTAAGCGCGCAAACCAATCGCGAGGCATCGCGAGGGCTTCGCGAGGATCTTTGCATGCTTCTCTTTTTCGTGTTTCTGACCTTTCTGCTCTGCCGACCGAGAACGTTTCGCGGTGCGGCACTCATCGCTGTCCCGATCGGCCTCCTGTCGGTGATCAGATGGGAGCTCGCCACTTTCGCCGCCGGATTGACGTTGTTGTACTGCATCCTTCGTCGAGTCACCTGGTACGCGCCGGTGCTCGCAGCGATCGCGATCGTGGTTCTGAGCGGGCCCTGGCTGTTGGCAAACGACCACCGTCACGGCGAGCTCCTGTACAACGCCAACATCAACTCGACCTATTACTGGAAGCAGGAGCAGACGGCCGCCGTCCGGGCCGAATATGCGACTCCGTCCGGAGTCGATCCGCCGATTCACCTCTCTTGGAGCCAGTACTACCTCGACTACCTGGGGCCGAGCGTAGCTCTGAAGCGGTTCGTTCTCGGCTATCCGAAGGTGGCGGCGAAACTGGTCGCCTCCCAGGTCGTGCCGCGCGGCGCTGCGGTGGCGGTTCTCGGCAAGAATCAACGCTCGAACGCCTGGAAGCTCTCATTTGTCCTCGTGGGGCTGGTGATCGTGTTCGCGTGCGTCTGGGCCGGACGTCGCGTGCGGCGGATCGGTCGTCTCCCGTCGCTGTTCTGGGAATCCCTCGGCGTTGCGCTGCTCGCGATCGCCCCCTACGCGGTACTCGCCAACATTGGGCTCGAGATGCGCGTCCTCATGTACACGGTCCCGGCACTGGCCGTCGCCGCCGGCATACTCGCTGACCGCCTGCTCCAAGCGCCGGCCCGACCGGCCGCCTAGTCGTCAGACTCGTTGCGCGTTCTCTTTCTCACACCGACGCTAGGAATGGGCGGCGCGGAGCGGCTTGTGTCGACCTATGCGGTGGGCATGCGTCGTCGCGGCCACCAGGTCGGACTTGCCTACGGTGTGACGGACGCGATCGCCGATCAGATGCGCGGCTCGGGAGTGGAGCTCGCCCGACTGAGCGAGACGCCGCTCCGCCCCTGGACCCTGCGCGAATGGGTAAGTGCATTCCGCGCCCTCGAAGGCGAGTTTCGCCCGGACGTGGTGCATGCGCAGTCTGTGACCGCCGCGCTGGTCGCCAGGCTCGCCTCCGCGAAGGTGCCTCTACTCGTCACCGTCCACGGCATCAGTCGCTCTGACGAGCCCCTTGCCTCGCTGCTCTTGCGAGCGGCTAACGTCAAACTGACCGCCGTCTCGGAGGCTTCGGCGGCGGGCCTTCGCCGCCACGCCTGGGCGCCGCCGATCGAGATCCTGAGCCCGGGCGTCGACGTCGAGCAGATCCGCGCCAACGCAGTCCCCACCGACCCCGTCGAGATCGCGGGTCGGCCGAGCCTGTGCTGCGTCGCGCGCCAGGAGGACCCGAAGGGTGTTGACGTGTTGATCCGGGCACTCGCAAGAATGGAGGGGCAGCTACCGGATGCCGGCCTGACAGTAGTCGGCAGTGGTCGCCTGCTCGAGACGAACAGGCAGCTTGCAATGGCGTGCGGAGTCGGAGACCGCGTCCACTTCACCGGCTTCCTTCGGAATGCATTGCCGTATCTCGCCGCGGCGGATATCGTCGTTCTTCCATCGCGTCGGGAGGGGCTTCCCGTCGTCGCACTCGAGGCCTTGGCGCTCGAGCGCCCGGTCGTTGCAACCCGGGTCGGGGGCATACCGTCGGCAGTCATCGACGGCGAGACAGGGTGGCTCGTACCCGCGGAGGACGAGCAGGCACTCGCAGCGGCCATCATTGCCTGCGCGTCGAACCCTGAGCAGGCCCTGCGCCGCGCGCAGGCCGGGCGGCAACTCGTCGAGCGGCAGTTCGCTGTCGAGCCGATGCTCGCTCGCATCGAGGAGATGCTGCTCGAGCTCGCATGGCAGGGGTCTCGGGTTCCCGGCACCAAGCCGAAGCCGTACTACCGTGCCACCCGCCTTCACCAGCGCGCCCGCATCGAGGCGTCGCGGCTTCGCCGTCTGCCCACGTGGGAGGGGATACGGATCTTCGGTTATCACCGCGTCGCCCACGACCGGGATGTGTACGCGGTCAGTCCGTCCCAGTTCCGACAGCACATGGAGCTGATGGTCGCGTCGGGCGCAACGCCGATCCGCCTCGACGCCGCATTGGACTTGCTCGAGGAGCCGATCGAGGGCCGATACGTTTGCGTGACCTTCGACGACGGATACCGGGACGTGCTCGAGCATGCCCTACCCGTGCTCGAGGATCTGCAGATTCCGGCCACGATCTTCGTCGTCGGTGACATCCTCGAAGGCCGCCGGTCGTTCGACTGGCACCCGGCGCCGCCGCCCGCCCTGGGCGTGGAGGACATACCGGACGTGCTCGCAACCGGCCTGGTCGACCTGCAGGGGCACTCTATGACCCATCCGCGCTTGACGGCGATCGGCGACGCCCAGCTCGAGGAGGAGATCGCTGGAGCGAAGAAACGGCTCGAGACTCATCTGCCGTACGCGCTCACGAGCTTCGCCTATCCGGCGGGAATCTACGGGGACCGGGAGCTGGCCGCGGTGCTCGCCGCCGGTTTTCGCGCCGGCGTCTCCACAAGCCCAGGTGTCAATCCCGGCGGGGTGGAGCTCGGCGACCTTCGCCGTACGATGATCAGATGGCGCGACGGCAGGTCCGACTTCGAGGCGAAGCTCGCCGGCGCCCTCGACCGTCCCTCCAGGCTCGAGCTCCAACGAAGGAGAGCTCGGCTCCGCCGCCGGTACGCATGAGCGCGAGGTGGGTTCCGGCGTCGGCAGCGACCCAGTTTCGTTTCGGTTCCGGGACTCGTCGAACCGGTATCGGTCGGTGCTGCCTATCATCAGCCCGTGAGTGACGGCGAGACGGCCACGGGGCTTCGCATCGAGACGCTTCGAACCGAGGAGGCTCTCGAGTCACTCGCGGGCGAGTGGGATCACCTGGTGGAGGCGATGCCGAGACCGAGCCCATTCCTCCTCCACGGCTGGCTCGTCGAGTGGTGGCGCCACTACGGACGGTCCGGTCAGCTCACGGTGGTCATCGCGCGCCGCAACGGACGCCTCGTAGGGGCAGCGCCGCTCTTCGTGCGCCGAACCCATGGCGTCAGGGTCGCCCGTTTCCTGGGTGGGCACGAATCTGCGCTCGCCGATCTGTTGATCGCCGAAGGTGAGCCGCAGTCGACGGCACTGTGGCTCCTCGACGAGATCCGTAGGCAGCCTTTCGACTATGTCGACCTCTTCGGGCTACCGGAGGTGTCGATCCTCGGAGCAGTGAGTGACGTTCCGCTGATCGAGCGGGCAGAAGCGCCTGTGCTCCTCATGGCAGACGGATGGGAGGCCGCGTACGCGGCGAAGACGAGCTCGAAGAGACGCAATCTTCACCGGCGGCGCCTGCGCCAGTTCAGCGAGCTCGGCCCCGTCGAGTTCAGCGTGGGCCGCACTCGCGAAGAGCTCGAGCCGATGCTCGAGATCGCATTTCGCCTGCACAGCCTCCGCTGGCAGGGACGTCCTGACGGATCGACCTTCGGCACGGAGGAAGGGCGTCAGTTCCATCGCGCCGCTCTCCGCCGGCTCGCCCCCGATGGGGTCCTGCGAATCGTCCTCATGCGCGTTGACGACCGACCGGTTGCCTTCCACTACTTCTTCGTCGTCGGCGGGACGATGGTCGTGCATCGACTCGGCTTCGACCCAGAGCTCTCGCGCCTCTCTCCGGGTCTCATCGCCACACTCGAAACCCTCCGTCAGGCCTCCGACGAAGGACTCACGCGGGTGGAATTCCTGGGCGGAACCGAACGCTACAAGCTCGAGCTCGCCGACCGCCATGAGCCTCTATTCGAGGCGGTCGGTCTCGAACAAAACCTCGTCGGTGCTGTAGCAGCTCGGCAGCAGCTTGCCTCGATCAGGATGCGGCTCGCGCTGAAGCAGTCCAGCCGGCTCCAGCGCGTCTACACGCGCGGGTTCGCCCCGTTCAGTCGCCTTCGGAGCGGCCGGAACTGAGCTGCGGGGACGCCGTCCCGCCTCGCGCTTCGCCATCGCCGCCGGCTCGCTCCAGCCAGATCTCGCGCCAGTACATCGTCTCGCCTCGGGGACAGTCGCCGATCTCGTTTGCGCACAGACAGCCGAGTTCACTCAGCGCGAGCTTCTTGCCGGGAGCGCGTACGTTCTTGAGCGAGACGGTGTCACGTATCTCCCTCATCTCTCCAGTCTCCTCGAGGATGATTCGCTCGACGCGCTGCTCGACTTCGGCCGTGCCTCCGCACAACCGCAGCATTTCCAGACATATTCCAAGACCTCTATTGCGCCTCCGTTTATCGAGTGTCGCTTCGATCTCTTCGCGGCTCTTGATTCGGACTGCATCGCCCGGATTGAGACCCAGTGACACCACAGGAGCCCGTTCGTGCGGACCGCGTAGCCACTTGTCCCCTCGAATCTTTCGGAGGGCTATCTGCGAAAGCCACAAGGTCGACAATCTGATCATTTCCGGCACGGAACGGTCGCCGTTCTCGATCTCGCGAGCCATGATCCGTAATCTCCACAGCTTTTTATTCCCTGGAAACTCCTCTGTGGCCTTGAACAGCTCGGTGGACTGGCAAAAGTAATGGCTGTCATCCGACTTCGTCTTGAGCGAAGAAGGCAAGTCGAAAGCGGAAGGTGGACCCTGCGTCGAAACGTCGACAGCACCCTCAACCGAGCTCGAGGGTCGTAACCAGGCTTCTTTCCAGAAAATCTTGCAGCCACGACTGCACCCGTCGTGAGAGGCCCCGTCGCAGCGTGGACCTTGTAGGACGACGACATCGTTCCCTGCGAAACGTCGGTTGGGATGATCGGGAACCGACAACGCCATGCAGGTTTTCTCGGCTCGACGCTCGACCCGAAAGGTCTTTCCGCACCAGTCCAGCATCTCGGGCATGAACGGTAGGCCCGCCAGGGTGCCGTCGGCCTCGAGGGTCGCCAGGATCTCTGCCGGAGACCGCACGACGACTTGGTCTCCGGCCCGAAACCGGTGCGCTTCAGAAGTTCTTTCCGGATACGGCGGCATCGTCCAGCCTCCCGGGCAGCCCGCTCAGAAGTGCTCGAAGAGACGGGTCGCCCCTCCAACCAGGATTACGGCGTTGACAGCGTGGGCGGCTACCGTCGACTGGTGCGAGATCTGCTCGCAGTAGTCGTGCCGGAAGGTCGCCCCGTTCGGTCGATTGAGCCCGTTGATCGAGACCGTGACCGACGGGTTGAGGATCCGCGCAGTGTGCCACCATCCGGAAGGAACGAAGAGCATCTCGCCGGGATGGAGCTGGAAACGGGTGCCCTGAGCGCGATCGTACAGGGGGAACCTCTCGAGATCGGGCTCGAGGACGTCGGCGATCTCGGAGATGTTCCCGCCGTCCCGCGGGTACATGAACTCGGTCTGGTCGGGGTCGAACACGATGTATTCCTTGTCCCCGTACAGCTGCATCAAATATGCGTGCGTGTGCAGTCCGTCCCAGTGGAGCACGGGGAATTGGGCGCCCGCGCCTCCGATGTACGCCTCGATTGACGTCATCTTCCGACGGGACGGGAAGAGGCGGCTCTCGAACCAGTTCGGCCGGGTGCAGTCCGGCATCGGAAGCACGTCGGCGAGGAGCTCCGGCGGCCATTCCGACAGGGCTTGGTTACGAAGATACGGCGCCGGGCTCTCACTCGACGAGGCCTCGACGCGATCGACGAGGTCGCCGAGACTCATCGTCTCGTTGTCCACCGTGACGTTGAGCCGGCCGTATTCCTGCTTGAAGAACTGCGGGCTCCAGCGACCAAGCGCGCGCCAGTGAGTGATGGCGTCGGTCACGATCACGGGGCGCAGCGGCTCCAGATACTCACGCTCGAACTCGTCGGCACTCAGACCCGAGCGGCGGTCGATTTGGTCATTCAGCTTCATCGTGGCCCCTTTCATCGCCTAGAGAAGGATTGAGGAGGTCGGCGAGCGCCCGTACGTACGGCTCGAGGAGCATGGTGTCCCCGTTGCATTCATCAGGCCCTATGTGCTCGACCACGTGCTCCGCGACGTTCTTCCATTCGTCGGTCAGGTCGCCGGAATGCCGCCACGCCTCGTTCGGCAGGAAGATGTCGACGCGCCCGCCGTACGGACCGGGCTCGTACTGCTCTACGGCGGCCACGGTCGCAGCCTCGACCCGGCGCCTGTTGGCGATCGCGGGATCGTTGGGCTTCACGGTCCTCAGCACGCGGTCCTTCCCGTGTTCTCTGAGATACCCGAGACCCTCCGAGAACGAGCCGGAGGCGACGCGAGCTGTGTGGAGTCTTGCGCGATGCCCGAGCGAGCGCAGCTGAACTCGCGGGCCGCTCGCACGATAAGCAGTCGGGAAGGGACTGGCGAACATCACGAGTCGCGCCACCTCGGCCCCTTCGAGGGCGAGCTGCCTCGCCGACTCGTACGCGACGCTGCCGCCAGCGCAATACCCCGCGATGAAGTAGGGGCCTTCCGGCTGGAATGACCGTATCTGCTCGACCTCGTACCTCGCGATTTCCTCGACCGTCTCGGCGGGCGGACTTCCATCGAGACCCTTGGGCTCGACCCCGTAGAGCGGCCGGCGCGCGTCGAGATACCCGGCCAGGGCCCGGTAGCAGAAGACGTCGCCGTTGTGGCCCGGTCGGGCGAAGAGAGGCGGGTACTCCCCCGTCGTCTTGAGCGGCACAATCGAGCGTGGGCCGGAGAGGGTCGCCTCGGCGTCCCCGATGATGCTCAGGAGCTCCTGCTTGCGGGCGACGAGCTCGGCCCGCAGATCCTCGTCGAGGACTCCAGGCGGCGCATCGCACTTGAGCTGGCCGTCCTCGGCCCAGAGCCGGATCTCGCGCTCCCGCAGCGTCGCGAGGAACTCGGTGGTACTCGTGCGCGTCGTCATAGCTCTATCTCCTCACGCTCACCGCTCGTCACCACGGGGACACCGGAGACGGAAACGGCGAGAAGATCGATGAGCTCGGCCAATCCTGCAATCGTCGGCCGTTCCCACAGATGCCGCATCCCGGCGTCGACTCCGAAGGTCGAGCGAATCGCGGTCACGATCTGAGCGGCCTTCAGCGAGTCGCCGCCGAGTTCGAAGAAGTTGTCGGTGGTGCTGATCTGGGGTGTGTTGAGGACGTCGGCCCAGATCTCGGCGAGCGCGTGCTCGGTCGGGGTGTGGGGGGCGGTGTGCGGGGTTGTGGTCTCGCGGTGAGTGTGGTCGGGGGCGGGAAGCGCGTTACGGTCGAGCTTCCCGTTGGCCGTGAGCGGAAGCGTTTCGATCGGGATGATCCAGGCGGGGACCATGTACGGAGGGAGTTGCGTCTTGAGCGCGTCTTTGAGGGCGCCGGCCAGAGCTGCGGCCCGGCCCGGCGCGACGATATAAGCGACGAGGCGTTTGTCGTCGGGGCTGTCTTCGCGGACGACGACAACGGCATCGCTCACGCCGGGCTGCTGGTTCAGCACCGCCTCGATCTCGCCGAGCTCGATCCGGAACCCGTGGATCTTGACCTGATCATCGATCCGGCCGAGGTACTCGAGCTCGCCGTTCTCCAAGCGGCGGGCAAGATCACCGCTGCGATACAGCGTCCCGGGCCCGCCGAACGGGTCGGCGACGAACCGTTCGGCCGTCAACTCCGGCCGGTTCAGGTAGCCACGCGAGACCCCCGCCCCACCGACATAGATCTCGCCCGCAACCCCGACCGGGACCGGCGCACCACGCCCGTCCAACAACAACACCCGCAGATCAGGAAGCGGAACACCGATCACGCTGCCCACGCCCGCGTCCAGATCGGGAAGCCCGAGCGGCCGATAGGTCACATGCACCGTCGTCTCGGTGATCCCATACATATTCACAAGCCGCGGCCGCCGATCCCCGTACCGCTCAAACCACGGCCGCAAACTCGACAGCTCGAGCGCCTCCCCACCAAAGATCACATACCGAAGCGCACCCACCCCCGGCGACCCCGCCCCCGCATCAGCCGCAACGAACTGCCGAAACGCCGTCGGTGTCTGATTCAACACCGTCACACCCTCAGCCACCACCAACTCACGGAACTCCTCCGGCGAACGACTCACCCAATACGGAACAACCACAACCCGGCCCCCATACAACAACGCACCCCACAACTCCCACACCGAAAAATCAAACGCATACGAATGAAACAACGCCCACACATCCGACTCGTCAAACCCAAACCACCCCTCAGTCGAATCGAACAACCGCGTCACGTTGCGATGACTGACCAACACCCCCTTCGGCCGCCCCGTCGAACCCGACGTATAGATCACATACGCCAAATTCTCCGGCCCCACACCCGACACCGGCCCCTCAACCGCCTCCCCACACCCACCCACCAACACCAACTCAACCCCCGAACCCTCAAAATCACCCACAAACCCCGGCTCCGTCACCACCACCCCAACCCCCGAATCCTCCAACATGAACTCCACCCGCTCACGCGGATACGCCGGATCCAACGGCAAATACGCACCACCCGCCTTCAACACCCCCAACACCCCAACCACCACACCCAACCCCCGCTCACACCGCAACCCAACCACCACATCAGGCCCAACCCCCAACCCCCGCAACCTCAACGCCAACCCATTCGCCAACCGATCAAGCTCCCCAAACGACAACGACTCCCCACCACACACCACAGCCACCCGCTCCGAACCCAACCCAACCCACCCCTCAAACCGCTCATGCAAACACCCACCAACCCCACCACCCACCAACCCAACCCCACCCACACCCAAACCAGACAACTCCACACCCGACAACAACGGCAGCTCCCCGACGCGGTCATCGGGGCGGGCAACGATCTCTCGCAGCAGGTTCTCGTAGTGTGAGAGCCACCGGCGCATGGTCGTCTCGGTGAAGAGATCTGCGTTGAAGTCGCATTCGACCAGCAGGTCCGACCCGTTGTCCACCACGTTCACCTGAAGCTCGAAGTTCGAATAGGCCCTCGGCGTGGCCAACGACTCAATGGTCACGTCACCGAAATCGAACGGAGCTCCGAGCTTGTCGATCGCGAACGTGGTGGAGACAAGCGGAGTGCGGCTCGGGTCGCGGGGGAGATTCAACCTCCGCACGAGGCTCCCGAATGTGAGCAGCGAGTGCTCTTGCGCCCAGGCGAGATCGCGGCCGACGGCACGGAGGTGCTCGGCCAGAGGGAGCTCGGGGTCGAGCGAGGCTCGCAAGGGCACGGTGCTGACGCAGTGGGCGACGAGGTCGGAGTCATCGAGCCGGTGCTGTCCGGCAAAGGGAACGCCCACGACGAGATCCGACTGGCCGGACAACCGCGACAGGAGCACCTCATAGGCCGCGAGCAGTGTCGCGAACAGCGTGGCGCCCGATCGCGCACCCGTCCGCTTGAGCATCGCGACGAGCTCGCTGTCGATCCGAAGCTCCTCGCGGCTGCTTCGATAGGTCTTGTTCACGGACCTACGGGCGAGCGGCAGGTCGAGCACGGGCGCCCCATCGGGGTACCGCGCGGCCCACTGATCTTCGTCGGCGGTCGCGGCGGCGAGGTGATCGTCGCTCGTCTGCGCCGTCACGTAGTCCCGGTACGAAGCTGGACTACCGAGCTGAGCTGGGATCCCGATCCGGTCGGCCACGTAGAACAACGACAGATCCGTGAACAGGACCGCGGACGACCAGCCGTCGCACACGATGTGATGCACGGTGAGCACGAACCGATGACGCTCGCCGCTCTCGCGCACGACGAACGCTCGAATGAGCGGCCCCTCCGCGAGGTCGAACGGCGTCTCGCACTCGCGGCGCGCCAGGGCTTCGATCTCCGACGTCCGCGCCGCCGGGTCGAGCGACGACAGGTCGTGAACCGGCAACTGCACCGAGAAGGGAGGGCGGATCGTCTGGCTCGTTCCGTCCGGTGCGATCACGACCCGAAGCCCGTCGTGGCGATTGACCACCTGATCGAGCGCGGCGCCGAGCGATTCGACCCGCAGCGGCCCGTTGAGCTCGAACACGAAGCACTGGTTGTACGAGCAGTTCGCCTCGCGATCCATGGCCGCGGCCGTCCACATCTCCGCCTGGGGCGCAGTCAGCGGAAGCCGAACTTCTGGTTCGGCCGTCTGTGCGAACGGGTCGAAATCGACCGGCCGGAGCGTGGGCCGGCCGTCAGCCACGGACGGCCTGTTCCTCGACCTGGAGGTACTTCCCGGGACGCTCCGGATCTGGCACGAACCACGCGTCGCGACCCTCCGCGTCCTTTCCGCGCCTGGCTCCGTTGACCACGGATCCGGAATCGCCGGGCAGCAAGTCGCCTGCCTGCAGCTCGGCGATCGTCTCGCAGAAGGCCTGAAAGACGCGCTCGAGATCGTCGTCACTGTGCTCCGTCGTGAGGAACCATGCGCGGCCCTCCCAGATGTGCACACCCCTGTCCCGCATCATCGCGTGGAACAGGGGCGCGTTCGGGACGTCGCCCGGGAAGTTGACGAACATCCACGAGCTGAAATGAGGGATGTGGACGGGCGCCCCGACGCTTCGGGCATGCCCCTCGAGGCGCGCGACGAAGGCGGCGGTGCGAACGTTCAGCTCCCGCTGCAGGTCGGGTCCCTCCGCCTCGAGGCGGCCGATCACGGCGCGAGCCGCGGCCAGGACGAGCGGATGGCGGACGAAGGTCCCGGCGAAGAACGTGACGCCGACCTCCGGGAACGAATCGTCGCCGTATTGCCACGCGCCACCGTCGAGTGCGTCCATGTACTCGCGCCGGCCCGAGACGAGGCCGATCGGCAGGCCCCCTCCGATCACCTTTCCGTATGTGGTGATGTCGGCGCGGATGCCGAAGATCGCCTGAGCGCCGCCCGGATGGGCCCGAAAGCCCGTGACCACCTCGTCGAAGACGAGCGCCGTGCCCGTGCGCTCGGTCACGGCGCGCACGCCGTGAAGGAATTCGCGAGGCTGCACGTCGGGACGGCGGCTCTGGACGGGCTCGACGAGCACGGCCGCAAGCTCGCTGCCGTGCTGCTCGAGGTAGTCGAGGGCATCTGGGCTCGCCCAGTCGAGCACGACGACGTTGTCGACCATGTTCAGCGGCACACCGGGCGCGATCGGCATCGAGCCCCTGGGGGTTGGGCGGACGAGAACCTCGTCGAAGATTCCGTGATAGGCGCCGGCGAACATCGCGATCTTCTCGCGGCCGGTGACCGTGCGCGCGAGCCGGATCGCGGCGGTGACCGCCTCCGAGCCCGTGTTGCAGAACCCCACGCGTTCGGTCCCTACCATCGCAGCAACGCGCTCGGCCACCTCGCCGGCGAGCAGTGTCTGCGGGCCGGTCTCGATGCCCTCCTTCAGCTGGGCCTCCAGCGCTTCGCGGATGAAGGCCGGATTGTGGCCGAACATGATCGTGCCGAAGCCGTTCGTGAGATCGATGTACTCGTTCCCGTCGACGTCCCAGATCCGCGAGCCTGCGGAACGCACGCTGACGATCGGGTACACGATCTCCTTCCACACGGGACGGAATCCGGCAACCGTACGCGGATCGGCGAGATGGAGGCGGTTTGCGGCGGTCGAGCGCTTGGAGCCGGCCGTGCGTTGCGTGTAGCGCTCGACGAACGAAGCCAGCGCGCGGTCCTGCTCAGGCGTGAGACCGCCGCCTGCGTCCCTGGCGGGCGGACGGTACGGGCCGAAAGCCACAACCGGAGAAAGGACAGGCGCCTCGACCTGGCGGGCCGCCGTCGCTGCTTCTGCGGGAATCGCCGCCACCAGAGCTCGAGCCGGCGCCGCCGGCACGGCGGGTGCCGCAGACGACGGGCCGCCCTCGGCGGGCAGCATCGTCAACAGGTAGGCCGCGAGCGCGTCGATCGTCGAGAGCTCGTCGAGCAGCTGGCGGAACGACACCTTCACACCGAACGTCTTTTGCAGCTGTAGCGCCGCCTGCGTGAGGAAGAGCGAATCGAGCCCGAGCTCGAGGAAGTGGATTTCGGAGCCGAGGCTTGCGCGATCCAAACCCGAGAGGTCGGCGAAGAGCCCCTGCAGGCGCTCGACCAGGGCTGCCTTGCCTCCAACACCGACCTGTTGCGTGGCGACGGTCATCTCGTCCTCCCGGAAATCATTGTCGAGGGTGGGCGCAAGAGCGGGCGCGGCCGGTGGTACTGCGACGCCGTCGACCCAGTGGCGCTTGCGTTCGAACGGATAGGTCGGGAGCGGAACGCGGAGCCGGTGCCCGGGATGAATCCGCTTCCAGTCGAGCGCGGCGCCTGCGATCCACAGTCTGCCGGCGGGCTCGAGGAGCGACGAAGGCCCAGCTCCGTCCGTGAGCGTGGCCACGCCGGACGGGCGGTCCGGGACGGTCTGCTTCGTCAGGCCGGTGAGCTGTCGTCCGGGGCCTACTTCGAGCGTCAACCGTGCCGAGCCTTCCAGGAGCCTGGCGATTCCGATCGCGAAACGGACGGGCCGACGGAGCTGCTCGACCCAGTAGGCGCTGTCGCCGGCCTGTTCGTTCGTGATCCAGTCGCCTGTGAGACTCGAGACCCAGGGGCGCACCGGGGTCGCCCGAGGTGTCGATTCGACAACCTGCGCGAAAGCCTCGAGGATCGTGTCCATCATCGAGGAGTGAAATGCATGCGAGGTCGCGAGGCGGCGAGAGGCAAGCTGGTGCTCCGAGAGCAGCATTTCGAACTGCTCCACGGCGGCGGATTCGCCTGAGACGACGGTCTGGCTCGGGGAGTTCTCTCCGGCGATGTCGAGGGTCGCGGGCAGCAATGCACGTACGTCGTCGGCGGTGGCTCGTACGGCGAGCATCGTCCCTCCGGGAAGCTCCTGGATCAGCCGGCCGCGCTCGGCAACGAGCCGCAGCGCATCGTCGCGCGTGAATACCCCTGCGAGGCAGGCGGCGACGTACTCCCCGACGGAATGGCCGATCATCCCGTCCGGTTCGACTCCGAGACGACGCCATGCCTGAGCCAGCGCGTACTCGATCACGAACAGGGCGGGTTGCGTGACGGCCGTCTGGCCCAGCCGCTGCTCAGCGAGCGCCTCCTGGCCCTGCGGTGGATAGAGAACGTCGCGGAGGTCGAGCTTCAGCAGGGGATGGAG
Source organism: uncultured Actinomycetota bacterium (assembly GCA_963766565.1). Classification (GTDB taxonomy): domain Bacteria; phylum Actinomycetota; class Thermoleophilia; order Gaiellales; family Gaiellaceae; genus PALSA-600. The sequence goes on along the minus strand of CAVYAQ010000002.1, from coordinate 447,708 downwards.
GACCTCCGCACACTCATCCACGTCGGCGTGAAAGGCTGGATCGCGATCGTAAAGCGCGCGGGCCATCTCGACCGATTGCGCGCCCTGCCCCGGGAAGAGGAACGCGACGGGTGCATCCGAGACCGTGCTGGAGCCGGTCGCTCCGCTCTCGGGTGTGCCGAGAAGCACCACCGCCTCGTCATGTCCGCGTGCCACGAGCGCCCGGCGATGGGGGAATCGCCTCCGGCCGGTCCCGAGCGTGAACGCGACGTCGGCCAGCGCGAGCTCGGGGTGGTCTTCGAGATGGTCCCGTAGCCTCGATGCGGCGGCATCGAGAGCGGTCCCGGTCCGGCCCGACAGCACGATCAGCTGCTCAGAGCCCTCGACGGTCGGGGGAGGGCCCGCAGGGGCTTCCTCGAGCACCACGTGGGCATTCGTCCCGCCGGCACCGAAGGAGCTGACGCCCGCCCGCCGCGGCTCGCCGTCCGCGGGCTGCCACGGGGACAGCGATGTGGCCACCCGGAACGGTGAGCTCTCGAGGTCGAGCTTCGGGTTGGGAGTAGTGAAGTGAAGGGTCGGAGGAATCGTCTTGTGGTGCAACGCAAGTGCCGTCTTGATCAGTCCGGCGACGCCCGCGGCGGCGTCGAGATGGCCGATGTTGCTCTTGACCGAGCCGATCGAGCAGAACCCGGTCTCGATCGCCCCTCCGGCACGAAATGCCTGCGTCAGCGCGGCGACCTCGACCGGGTCGCCAAGTGGTGTCGCCGTTCCGTGGGCTTCCACGTACGAGATCGTCCTGGGGTCGATTCCCGCGAGCGCCTGAGCCTGCGCGATCGCGGCGGCTTGCCCGTCGACGCTCGGCGCCGTGAAGCTCAATCTCGAGGAGCCGTCGTTGTTCATTCCGGCTCCCTTGATCACCGCGTAGATCGTGTCGCCCGCCTCGAGCGCATCGGTCAATCGCCTCAGCGTCACGACCCCGACGCCGTTGCTGAAGACCGTGCCCGCGGCGTGTGCGTCGAAGGTCCGGCAATGACCGTCCGGAGAGATGATCCCGCCTTCCTGAAAGAGATAGCCCCGCTTCTGAGGCAGCGTGACCGAGACCCCGCCGGCGAGCGCCATGTCACACCCGTAGGTCTGAAGGCTCTGGACGGCGGCGATGACGGCGACGAGGGAGGTCGAACACGCGGTCTGGAGGTTCAGCGCGGGACCCCGCAGATCGAGCTTGTAGGCCACTCTCGTAGCGAGGTAGTCCTTCTCGTTCCCCATCATCGTCAGCGCCGGGCCGACAACATCCGTCACGTCGCGCCGCGCCGCGAGGTTCTGGAGCCAGTAGGTGTTGTTGCTCATCCCCGCAAAGACACCGACCTCGCCTTCGAAGGCCCGGGGGTCGTACCCGGCTCTCTCCAACGCCTCCCACGCGGTCTCCATGAAGACGCGCTGCTGCGGGTCGAGGATCGCCGCCTCGGCGGGGTTGATCCCGAAGAACTCCGCATCGAACAGCTCGACGTCGTCCAGGATTCCCCGCGAGCGCACATAGCCCGGTTGCCGGCGCGCTTCGAGCTCGTCGGCGCCGGCGGGGTCGAGCTCGTCGTCGGTGAACGATGAGATCGTCTCCCGTCCTTCGACGAGATTCGCCCAGAACGCATCCACGTCCCTCGCGCCCGGGAAGCGACCGGCCAGCCCGACGATCGCGATGCCGTCGTCGACGTCGTAGGAGTCGGAATACGGCATCGGCTACCTCTTGCCCTGGATCTTTCGCTGTCGGGAGAGTGCCTGGCGCTGCAGGACGGCTCGGTCACGGACGGCGTCGAGCGCCGCCCGCGACGACTCTCCGTTGCTCAGATAACGCGCGAGCGCGCGGACCGTCGGGTACTGCAGCAGGGCGACAACCGGCAGGTCGTCCTTCACCTGCTCCCGGAGGCGAACGTGCGCCTCGAGCAGGAGGAGAGAATGGCCGCCGAGCTCGAAGAAGTTGTCCTCGACACCCACCCGGTCGACCTGGAACAGCTCCTCCCAGACTGCGGCAACGGCCTGCTCCATCTCGGTGCCCGGGGCGACGTAGGGGGCCTGGCGCCGTCTTGCGCCTGCCGCCACCGCCTCGGCGGCGACGCCTCTCGCAGAAGCCGGTAGGAGATCCCCGATCTCGGCAATCGACGAGGCGGGCTGCCCGACGAGGCCGGAGAGCACCGTTACGAGTCCGTCGCCCATCATCGCGAGCGTTGTGGGAGCGAAAAGGCCCGCTTGACCGGAGAGCTTCAACCGGATTGCGTCGCCCGGTGTCACGGTGAGCGTGAGCGGATAAGCGGTGTCGTCTGGTGACGCAACCTGCTCGAGGTGAACCTCGCCCCAGCGAAGTACCGCCTCGTCCACCTGGTAGTTCTGGAAGACCACGAGGCTGTCGAACAGGCGGAGCCTCAAGGGGACCTCGGCCCAACGCTGGATATCGGAGAGTGAGGCGTACTGGTGCTGCGCGAGCTCGAGGTTGTTCTCGTGCACCTGGGCGAGCCAGGCAGCAGCCGCCTGGCTCGGTTCGAGCGGCACACGTACAGGCAGGTTGCTCACGCACGGGCCCACGAGTGTCTCGATGCCGGGAAGCTCAGGCGGTCGGCCGGAGAACGCTGCGCCGAAGGTGACCTCGTTCCGGCCGCTGAGATGGCCGAGCAGGATGGCCCAGGAGCCCTGGACCAACGTATTGAGCGTGATTCGACGTTCACGGGCGAGGCTCTGGAGCGCCGCGGTGGTCGCCACATCGACGAGCGCCGACACCTCGCGAGGCTCGTGCCCCGGAGGCTGCTCCGTCGACGGCTCGAACGGCAGCGGTGTGGGCGACGCGAAGCCCGCCAGGCGTTCCTTCCAGAACTCGCCCGAATCGGGCGCAGCCTCTTGGAGCCAGCCGACGTAGGCGCGGTACTGGGCCGCCTGGCCGAACCGGGCATCCAGCCCTTCCAGTCGTGCTTCGTACGCCGCGGCCACGTCAGCGAAGATCAGCGGCCAGGACCAGCCGTCGACGTAGAGGTGGTGCGTGCTCCAGACGAGCTGGTGCTCGTCCTCGGACAGCCGAATCAGCGTCACGCGGCTCAGGGGCGCCACGCCGACATCGAAGACGCCCTCCCGGTCGCCACGCAGGAGCGTACGCAGGTCATCTTCTCGACGGGATGCGTCCGCGGCGCTCCAGTCTTCCTGCCTCCACGGAAGCACGGCCTCTCGCTGGACGACCTGCATCGGTTCGGACCGACCATCGCTCACGAACGCTGTGCGGAGTATCCCGTGACGTGCCGCCGTGGCCTCCCACGCCGCGCGGAGCGCCGCTGCATCCAAGGGCCCGCGAAGCCGGAATACCCACTGCTCGAACCCGAGCCCGGAGCTGCCCGCCTCCATCGAGAGGAAGAGCGCCTGCATCGGGGAGAGCGGGTAGACGTCCTCCAGGCCTGGATACCGTGCGACGATCCGATCCAGTGCATCCTGGTCGAGGCGGGAAAGGGGGAAGTCCGAGGGAGTGCGACCGGACACCCCGGGCTGTGTGCAGTGATCGATCAGGTTCCGCAGAGCGCCGACGAAGTCCTCGGCTACGCGCCTGACGGTCTCCTCTCGATCTCGCTCGCGACCATAGATCCAGCGGGCCTCGAAGCAGCCATCGTGGACGGCGGCGAGCACCTCCAGGCGATGAGTGCGCTCGTTGGTAGCCCCGTGCCAGGCACCGGTCGGCTCCTCGGCGAAGCGAAACATGTCCGAGCCCGCGACGACCTGATCGAACTGACCGAGGTAGTTGAACAAGAGCTCCGAGCGGCCACCGCCAAGCTTCCGGCCCTCGGCGGGATCGACAGGGCCGTAACGCAGCACGCCGTGGCTGAGGCCCTTCTCCGGGATCCCACGTAGTGCCTCTTTTACCCGCTTCAAGGCCGCGCCTTCATCCGTGACGCCTTCGAGATCGAGCTTCACGGGGTAGAGGGTGGTGAACCAGCCGACGGTTCGCGACACGTCGAGCGGGGCGACGAGCTCCTCCCGGCCATGCCCTTCCATGTCGATCCGGTGGACATCGCGTCCGGTCCAGCCCCGCAGTGCGATCGCGAGGGCAGTGAGCAGAACGTCGTTGATCTGTGTCCTGTAGGCAGCGGGCACGCGCTGTAGCAGCTCGTTTGTCTCGTCGCGGCTGAGCGAGACGATCATCGATCGGGCGCTCGACTCGGTGTTGGCGCCGTGCGCGGGCCTCTCCACCGGCAGCGTTTCATCCCCGGCCTCGATCTCCAGCCATCGGGTCAGCGACTCTTTCAGGTCGGCGGTTGCCGCGTAGTCGGCCAGCGCCCCGGCCCAGTCCTGGAACGAGGCTGTCCGGGGAGGCAGCTCCACCGGGGACTGAGTCGAGAGCGCTGTGTAGGCCGCCTCGAGATCCTCGACGAGGATCCGCCACGACACGCCGTCCACGGCGAGATGGTGCACGGCGAGGAACAGGCGGCCACGGGCAGCAGCACCGCGATCGAAGAAGATCGCGGCAAACAATGGGCCGCTTCCGAGATCGAGCTGCGACTGAGCCGTCGTCGCTGCTTCCTCGATGCGTCCGGCATGGTCGTCCGGATCCACGTCTGTGAGATCGAAGCGCACGATCTTCGGAACGGGCGCGTGCGCGTCGTGGCCTATCGTCGCCTGCCCTTCGTGCCAGGCGACGCGCAGCCGGAGCGCGTCGTGGTGCCCCATGACATGCGCCAGGGACTTCTGGAGCAACTCGAGATCCAGGCCAGGCGGTGTCTCGAGCAGAAAGGCCTGGTTCCAGTGGTTCGGATCGGCGAATCGCTGTTCGAAGAACCAGCTCTGAATCGGCGTTGGATGCATCGGGCCCGCGACGGGCCCGCGACCAACCTCCGCCGGCGGGGCGCTCGATTCGACCACCTCCGCGAGCTCTGCGATCGTCGGTCGCTTCGCAAGGTCGAGCGGGGTGAAACGCAAGCCCGCCTGGCGGCTCCGCGCGATGATCTGGATCGTGAGGATAGAGTCGCCGCCGAGTTCGAAGAAGTTGTCGGTGGTGCTGATCTGGGGTGTGTTGAGGACGTCGGCCCAGATCTCGGCGAGCGCGTGCTCGGTCGGGGTGTGGGGGGCGGTGTGCGGGGTTGTGGTCTCGCGGTGAGTGTGGTCGGGGGCGGGAAGCGCGTTACGGTCGAGCTTCCCGTTGGCCGTGAGCGGAAGCGTTTCGATCGGGATGATCCAGGCGGGGACCATGTACGGAGGGAGTTGCGTCTTGAGCGCGTCTTTGAGGGCGCCGGCCAGAGCTGCGGCCCGGCCCGGCGCGACGATATAAGCGACGAGGCGTTTGTCGTCGGGGCTGTCTTCGCGGACGACGACAACGGCATCGCTCACGCCGGGCTGCTGGTTCAGCACCGCCTCGATCTCGCCGAGCTCGATCCGGAACCCGTGGATCTTGACCTGATCATCGATCCGGCCGAGGTACTCGAGCTCGCCGTTCTCCAAGCGGCGGGCAAGATCACCGCTGCGATACAGCGTCCCGGGCCCGCCGAACGGGTCGGCGACGAACCGTTCGGCCGTCAACTCCGGCCGGTTCAGGTAGCCACGCGAGACCCCCGCCCCACCGACATAGATCTCGCCCGCAACCCCGACCGGGACCGGCGCACCACGCCCGTCCAACAACAACACCCGCAGATCAGGAAGCGGAACACCGATCACGCTGCCCACGCCCGCGTCCAGATCGGGAAGCCCGAGCGGCCGATAGGTCACATGCACCGTCGTCTCGGTGATCCCATACATATTCACAAGCCGCGGCCGCCGATCCCCGTACCGCTCAAACCACGGCCGCAAACTCGACAGCTCGAGCGCCTCCCCACCAAAGATCACATACCGAAGCGCACCCACCCCCGGCGACCCCGCCCCCGCATCAGCCGCAACGAACTGCCGAAACGCCGTCGGTGTCTGATTCAACACCGTCACACCCTCAGCCACCACCAACTCACGGAACTCCTCCGGCGAACGACTCACCCAATACGGAACAACCACAACCCGGCCCCCATACAACAACGCACCCCACAACTCCCACACCGAAAAATCAAACGCATACGAATGAAACAACGCCCACACATCCGACTCGTCAAACCCAAACCACCCCTCAGTCGAATCGAACAACCGCGTCACGTTGCGATGACTGACCAACACCCCCTTCGGCCGCCCCGTCGAACCCGACGTATAGATCACATACGCCAAATTCTCCGGCCCCACACCCGACACCGGCCCCTCAACCGCCTCCCCACACCCACCCACCAACACCAACTCAACCCCCGAACCCTCAAAATCACCCACAAACCCCGGCTCCGTCACCACCACCCCAACCCCCGAATCCTCCAACATGAACTCCACCCGCTCACGCGGATACGCCGGATCCAACGGCAAATACGCACCACCCGCCTTCAACACCCCCAACACCCCAACCACCACACCCAACCCCCGCTCACACCGCAACCCAACCACCACATCAGGCCCAACCCCCAACCCCCGCAACCTCAACGCCAACCCATTCGCCAACCGATCAAGCTCCCCAAACGACAACGACTCCCCACCACACACCACAGCCACCCGCTCCGAACCCAACCCAACCCACCCCTCAAACCGCTCATGCAAACACCCACCAACCCCACCACCCACCAACCCAACCCCACCCACACCCAAACCAGACAACTCCACACCCGACAACAACGGCAGCTCGTGGAGCCGCCGCTCGACGTCCCCTGGCATTGCCGTGAGGATCGACACGAGGTGCTCCAGCATGCGCGCTGCCGCAGCGTCGTCGATGCGAGAGCGGTCGTTCTCGAGCCGTAGCTGCATCTCCTCGTCGCCGTAGACGACGAGCGTAAGCGGGTAGTTCGTCTGCTCGTGCTGCACCGAGGCTCCCCACGAGCCCGTCGGATCAAGCTCCCGCAGTGTCGTACCGGGACTGCTGTGCTCGTACACCAGGATCGTGTCGAAGAGCGGGGTGCCGCGGGGCGCATCGCTCCATCCCTGGATCTTCGCAAGAGGCGTGTGCTCGTATTCCCTGAGCTTGAACTGCAATGCGCGGAGGTCGTCCAGGAGCTCGCCGAGCGGACGGTCCGGGTCGACGTTCGCGCGTAGGGGCAGCGTGTTGATGAAGAGCCCGACCATCTCGCCGGCGTCGGGGAAGACCGAAGGACGACCAGCACGCGTGGCGCCGAAGACCACGTCGTCCTCGCCGCTGTATCGCTGCAGGAGCACGGCCCAGGCGGCCTGGACGAGCGTGTTGAGCGTCACGGGGAGCAACCCTCCCTGGGCTGCGGCGAACTCGCGCAGACCGGCAGTGGTCTCCAGTGACAGCCGACGTTCCGAGATGCCCTGGGACGCTTGCGATCGTTCCTCAGAGGGCGCTGCTGCACGGTCGATACCGACGGATGTCGGCGTCGTGAAGCCCGAGAGCTGACGCCGCCAGTAAGCCTCGGCTGCGGTGAGATCGAGGCCGCGGAGGTACTCGATGTAGTCCCGGTACGGACGCCTGACCGGAAGCTCGAGCTCGCGCCCGGCCGTCACGGCCTGGTAGAGCTCGAAGACCTCTTCGAGCACGAGTTCGAGCGACCGCCCATCGAGCAACGCGTGGTGATACGTCCAGAGAACGCGGTGCTCGTCCTCGCTCCACTCCACGACATTCAGCCGCATGGCGGGCGCGCGACCCAAGTCGATGGGCTCGGCGAGGTCGCTCGAGACGATCTCCTCGAATCGTCGTGAGCGGCCCGACGGGTCGACTGCGGTGAGATCGACGCGCCTGAGGGGGATCTCTACAGCTTCGACGACCTCCTGAATGGGGCGGCCCGCGGTGTCATAGGAAAACCGGGTGCGCAGGATCGGGTGTCGCGCCGCAACCTCATGGAACGCCGCGGCGAAAGCGTCAGCGTCGAAGACGCCGTGGACGCTGAAGAGGATCTGCTCGTGATTGACGCCTGTGTCTTCCTCGAGGAGGGCGTGGAAGAGCATGCCCTCCTGCATCGGCGAGGGCTCGTATGAGTCGACAACACGTGTCTTCCCCATGAAATTCAGGGTATCGGCGAACCGACCGGCCTACGTGAGCAGTTGGATCAGGCAGACCCGCGCCTTTTGGCCTGAATCGGGTCGGTGCATGTCCGGTCTGCTCGAGCGGCGTTTCCTGCGCATGCTCAACCTTCGTTCGCCCGCCTCGAGATGAGTTGTTGCAATTCGCCGAAATTCGCAGCCTGCATGAGCTCGTCGGTGTCGAGCTGCACGTGGAAGCGCTCTTCGATCGCGAAGATGAGGTTGACGAGCCTGAGCGAGTCCCAGTTGGGAATATCGACCGGGGTCGTCTCCTCCCGGACAACGACATTCGGCGCCGCGAAAACGGTGCGAACGATCTCCTCCAGGCGCGGATCGATCACGTCGCGACCTCGAAGGCCTCATCCGCCTCGACGAAATCGCTCCGGATCGGCGGCTGTGATCGCAAGTCGTAAACCCAGGACGCGTCGCCAGCCGGCTTTTCGACCGGCGAGAAGCCGAGCGTCGGGTAGACCTCCGCGGCGACAGCGTTCTTCGGGGTGGCGACGAAGGTCCCACGGAGATTTGCGACGCCGCGCTCGGTAGCGCGCTTGGCCAGCTGCTCGAGCATCGCGACTTCCACCGTTCGGCCGATGACCCGGCAGCTCATCAGGAACGTGTCGATCTCGAGATCGACACCTCGCACGAACGCGATCAACACGGCAATGAGGCCGTGGTCGACGAACCGGTCGCTGAGGCGGAAGGCGAGGTGCACGCACTCGGGGTCGTCCGTGAAGGCACGCAGCCGCTCGATGCCGTGACGGCGCGTGGTCAGGTTGAACTGGTTTGTCTTTCCGACGAGTTGCGCGATGCGCGGCAGGTCGACGTCGGTGAACGGCGAGGTTCTCAGCCGCATCTCGAGGGAACGGTAGAAGTCCTCGAGGGTGGTTGCGCTCGACTGCGCGGACATGATCTCGGCGCGCGCCCGGTACAGCTTCGTCCGGGTCGCATCCTCAGCAGTGAATCGCGCCGGCTCGAGGCCGAGGTAGTCGGAGAGCGCGCGCACGTACGTCGACGGATCTGGGCCCAGCGGGACGATGTCGACCTCGGGGAGCTGCTGGCGGACAGCCTGTCGCTCTGCAGGGTTGTCATCGAGGAAGACGAGCGAGTCCAGTCCCAGGTCGAGGTCAGCGGCAACTGCCCGGATCTGGTTCGGCTTCGTCTCCCAGTTCGCGACGAAGACCGCGAAGTCGTCGAGCTGGAGACGCATGTCCGGCAGACGCTCGAACGGCTCGCGAGCGTCCGCATCGTTGTTCTTCGAGCACACAGCGAGGAGGGTTCCTCGCTGTTTCAGCTTCAAGAGGTACTCCTGGAACGCCGCGTAGGCCTCGCCGCGCGCGTCGCCGCCGACACGAATATTTTCCAGGCCATCCTCCCCGATGACCCCTCCCCAGAGGGTGTTGTCGAGATCGAGGACGACGCACTTCCTCGTCAATCCCAGGGCCGCGCCGATCACCGCCGCCACGTGGCGGGCAACGAACGGCACAGCACGAAGGGCGATCCCCTGCTTGGACATGTACCAGTAACGCGGCTCTATCCATGCACGCTTGCCAAACAGCCCCGAAAGGCGGTCGCAGTCGATGAGCAGCACGGTGTTGGCGGCCGCCTCGCCGAGACGCAGGTTGAGAGCCTGGATCATCGAGAAACGGGAGCCGGGGAGACGGAGCGAAAGGTGGCCCACAGGCGCCTCGGCCGGGGTGGCGAAGGCGAACTGAACCACTGTCGCATCGAGCCTGCCGGAGAGGACCTGCCAGAGTCCCGTCCACCGCTCCAGCTCGGCTTCGATCGCCTCCTGCGGGGCGTCGCTCAGCTCCGGGAGCTCCAGGTCGGCCTCGTGCACCGTGAGGAGGACGAGATCGGGAGCGAAGTCGTAGAGCCCGCTCTCGGGAGACAGGACCTCCTGTCGGTACTGGCCATAGCCGCACTCGTAGACCTCGAGCCTGATTCCGAGTCGGAGCGCGGCGAACTGCAGGGCCGCCGTGAGCTGGCTCGTCGTGAAGCTCCCGAGGACGGCGACCCTGGTGCTCGCCCGCGTCTCGACTGCGGCAGCATTCAGGCTGTCCTCGCAGATGTTCGCCGCTGCCTGCCAAGCGACGAAGTCGTCCCCTGCATCGACCACCCTGAGCGCCCACCGCACCGCCTCGGCCGGCTCGCCGGCGAGGGTGTACACCTCGGCGAGTCGAACGCATTTCTCGGGTGAGGGTTGTTCGAGATCGATTGCACGAAGATAGAGCTCGATTGCCTCCTGAACGCGTCCGGCCGCGATCAGCTCCCGACCCTCGCCGTCCACCAGCGGCCAGGGAGTTCGCGCGTTCGGTGGTTGATCTTGGGCTTCTCCCTCCGCGAGCATGGCTCATCTAGCCTAGCCAGAGCCTTTGCGCGGGAGCGAAGACCGAGGCTCGAACCTGATGCGATGGGTCACCCGCCCTCCAGCCGAGATGATCTCCATCCGGAACGGTGGAACAGGTCGGCGTCTCGCCGAGCAGCGGGCGCGAATCGCAGTCGATCAGACGGTGGGACGGTTCGCGGCGATCAGCGCGCGGCGCCGTAGCCGTCCGGCGAGGTCCGAAGGCGAACTGGGGACGTGACGTATTGCCCAACGCCTGCTTGCACCGGTGACCCACGTTCGACGTCCCGTCGCGCGATCCGCATCAGCGCGCATCCATTGCTCCCGGCGCTCGTTCGTTTGTCCCGAGTAGTGCCGGATCCTGCATCGGCGTAGGCCGTGCGTATCCACCTGCACATTCCAGTCCTCCGGCAGGATCTGCGTTCCCTCTGACCATGGCGAGGCGCTTCTTGGCCCCGGGGCGTCGATGGGATAACCGAGCATCTCGAGGATTGGGGTGTTCTCCCACCAGGGGTGATCGATGTAATCGGTGGAATCCCACACGCCTTGAAGGAACTTGTCCGATCGTTCGTCGGCACGCAGGAACCAGACGCCGCTGTTCACCCAGATGCGGTTCTCGAATCGCTTCTCCACCAACGCCTGATAGGCGCTCGGCGGGACGTGATCGGCGAGATCCTCGGTTGGGTCGAGAATCACGACGTCCGCATCGAGCCAGAGGACCTCCTCGTACTTACGAAGAAGCTCCCTGAGAAACAGCACCTTCGCCCAGGCCGGCGGCCGACCCTCGCTCTCTCCCATTCCGATCCGCAACTCGTACCCGTGCCGCTGGGAGTACGGGACGAACGTCCGCAGAGCCTGGCAAAGCACCGGTTCCATCGCACCCGTGCCTATCGTGGCCAGCGCACGCCTCACGGGCCGATGTTAGACGATCGTCTCCCGATCCCTGTTTCCCGGGAATGCGCGACGTCGTCAGAGATCACAACACCGGTCCCGTGAACCTTCCGGTCGGCACGGGCAACTCCCGCCAGGTGATCTGGGTGCCCGCTGGGACTGCGACCGCGCCCGCGGCAACGTAGCCAATCGGCGAGGCCAGGTCGCGCAAGGACAACGCGACCTCATCCCCGGGTCGACCGGCATATCGCCTGAGAGCCGATATCGATCCCGCCGCGAGATCCACCTCGAAGCTGTCGAGCGGGTAGCCCAATCCGTCGCCGTGCACCTTGATCACCGCCTCCTTGCGTGTCCAGCAGCGGAAGAAGGCGGGCCGTCGCTCGGCCTGCGGCAGCGCTCGAAGCTGTCGTGCCTCCTCGACGGCGAACTGCTGGTCGGCAATCTCGAGCATGTCGGCCAGCTCGCGCACGTGCTCGATGTCGACCCCCAGGGCTCGCTCTCGACTCACAGCCACCAGGCCGACTGCCTGCGAGTGGGAAAGATTGAACTGCAACGGGAGATCACTCGGGGCGAGGAGCGGCTTACCGTTGCGGCCGCTCTCGTAGGCCACCTCCGTCGGGAGGATCCCGAGAGAGCGGGCAAGAATGATGCGCAGGGCCGCATGGGCAAGAATGAATCGATTGCGGTCGATCGAATGGGCAAAACGTCGCGATCGCTCCGCTTCTTCGTCGTCGAGCAGCGCCTCGTCGTCGCCGGACGGCTCGCCTTCGAGCGACACGTAGGCATAGACGATCTCCAACGGCTCGACGACAACGGCTTCGAGGCCTCGAAGATCCGCGACTGACCAGATCACGGCCGCCGCACGGTAGCTAGGCCCGGCGGCGGCGTGCCGAGTCGAGCAGCCGCTTCGAGATGCGCGGGCCGAGCACCGACTGCGCGGTCGAGGTAGCCAACCCTCGGCGGCGCGCGCGCTCGAGATCGCTCGAATGTTCGACGGGCACCTCGACGACGGTCACCCCGCCGGAGTCGAATGCGGCGGCGAGGGCGGGAAATGCATCCTCGCCCTCGACCCTGATGTGGCCCGCGCCGACGGCGCGTGCGATCGAGCTGAGGTCGATCGGCGGGAGATCGACTCCACTGGTGTGTCCCGTCCGCCTGAGCTGCTGGAGCCGGATGAGGCCGTACGAGCCGTCCACGAACACGATCACGACCAGGGGAATCCCGGCGCGGACGGCAGTTGCGAGCTCGAGCCCCCCGATCGCGAAGCCCCCATCGCCGATGACCGCGGCCGCAACCCCACCGGTCGAGAGGGCGGCGCCGATCGCGGCCGGCAGCCCGAAGCCCATCGACTGGAAGTTCGTCGGCACGAGAAGCGTCCGCGGGGCCAGTACCTGCTGGTGTCGCCGAACCATGTACTGGTGGTACCCGGAGTCCGTCGTGAGCACTGCGGTCTCCGGCATTACCCGGCGCAGATCGGCAAAGAACGATGCGGGCGAGCGTCCGCCGAGTTGAGGCTCGGCGACCGCCTTGCCGACTTTAGCCAGGCGCTCGCGCCAGGCCTCCACCTCGGCTTCCTGCCAGAGGCTCACGGGCCCGTCGAGGATCGCCTCTATGACCCGGCGGGCTGCGTCGGCGACGTCCGCCTCGAGCTCGAGGCTCGCCGGGTAGGCCGGAGAGCGAAGCTCCGAGGTGTCGACGCGGATCAGCTTCTCGGGCGCGACACGAAGGGTGAACCCGAACGAGCCGTTGTGGGAGAACTTGACTCCGAGCGCGAGGACGAGATCCGACTCGTCGAGCAGCTCGTTCAGAGAAGATGTGGGCACCCCGGGAGAGTCGAACACGAGGCTCCAGGGGGACGCCTCGGAGACCACGCCGCGTCCAGAGGTCGTGGTCAGCACAGGAGCCCGGAGCTTCGCGGCGAGCTCCCCGACCAGGTCGGCCGCTCCCTGCGCGCCCTGACCGCAGAAGAGCAGAGGGCGGCTGGCCCCGGCGACGCGTTCGGCTGCCTCGTCGAGCCCGGCCGGCCGCTCCGACGGCGGCTCAGGAGCTGCGGGCGTCTCTCGAGTCCGGCCGGAAGGCGCGCCGAGGACGGATTCGGGGACTTCGAGCACCACCGGCCCGGGCTCTCCCTGACCGGCCAGTCGTAGTGCCTCCCCAACCGCGGAATCGATCTGCTCGATCGAGCCAACCTCGATCACGGCCTTGACGAGCGGCCTCGCCATCTCGACCTGAGGAATCGCCTGAAGTGCGGGAGCTCCATCGTCCCGCCGAGCTGCCGCGCCGACGATCAGCAAGATGGGAACCGAGTCGAGGCGCGCCTCCGCCACCGGGGTCAGGGCGAAGGTGAAACCCGGCCCAGGGATCGTCGCGATGACTCCGACTCGTCCCGAAGCCCGTGCATAGCCGTTGGCCATGAATCCTGCTGAGAGCTCGTTCGTAGCGACGAGCGGCTGCGGGGCCCCTATCCGCCGCAACGCCTCCCAGAGGTCGATCGACTGGGTTCCAGGGACGCCGAAGATGTGCTCGACACCGCGTGCCGTCAAAGCGCGGCAAAGCGCGTCGGCTGCGGTCGTGAGCCCTACCATCAGCTGCCGCGAGTGCGGCGGCGACTCGACCGGCCACGGCTCGGGCCAGAATGTCGTGCCGTCGGCGCCGAGGCATTCAACCGTGGGCTGCTTCTTGCACCCTGCTCGCCCGCGAGGCTCTTCAGACGAGTCGCCCCGACCTCGTTCACGTCTCTCCGTGGAGCCGGGCGAATCGGCGCACCGCGAACAACGGCAGCGAAACCGACGGCAGGGGATCGCCGAGCTCGAAGATCGCCGCCTTCGCTCCGAGCCACGAGCGGATCCAGGCAAGGAGCGAGAGCTCGCCTGAGCGCCGGAGCGCTCGAAATGCACGTACATCCTGGGGCAGCAGCACGCATCGCTCTCCCACCGCGTAGGTCGTGACACGAGGCACCTCGAGCCCGAGAGCGTCACGGTATGCCAGGAGGCTGACGTTCACGCCGCAGAGCGTCGCGAACTCGATGTACCACCAGGGACGGGAGTTCACCTCGAGAATCTTGAACAGGTTGTCGCGTGGGTCGAGCTTGAACTCGGCGCTGAAGATGCCGCGATATCCGACTCCGGGGAGGAGCTTCGAGAGGCTCTCGACCGCACCCGGAACCTCGTCGAGCGGCACGCTCTCCATCAGCGTGCTGTTGCCGAAGTCGAGTGGGAACATCCGAATTCGGCGGCGTGCGAACAGAGCCGCGATCTCCCCGTTCCGATCGACGAATCCGTCGACGAAGTAATGGCACGTCGGGGGCCCTGGAATGTACTCCTGAAGCACGGCGCCCGGCCCGACGCCCGCGATCATCCGGTAAGCCTGACGAGCCTCGTCGAGGTTGGTGAACGTCAACGCCTTTCGGTGGTACTTGTTCGCAAAGAGCTGCGAGTGGCGCGGCTTCAGGAAGTAGCCGTCCAGTGCGGTCTCGTCGAGTTGCTCCTCGTCGTCCACCGCGATCGTCGGCGGGTGTGGGACATCGAGCTTCGAAACCGTCTCTGCGAATCGCAGCTTGTCCACCAGGACGTCGACAACAGCCGCATCGGGTGCGCTCGTGTAGAACGAATACCCGGGTGCCTCGGAAAGCTGCGAAACGACCTGTGCCCAGGTATCGGTACACGGGAGCAGCACCGCATTCGTGAGGCTCGCCCGCTCGAGTCCGGCCGCCAGCGCCGCGGAATCGACGGAATCGCTGATTCGCAGGACACGTCCCCGCACCCACCGGGACAGGTCGGCGAAGTCTCCCTTGGGACAGACGATGTAGGGCTCGAGCCCCGCCCGCCCGAGACTTCGGACCGTCCCGAGTGCGCTCAGGCCGAGACCGAGGACGACGACAGGAACGTGCTTGTCTTGCGGTTTGCTCATGCTCGGCCTCGGGTCAAACTGACTCTGGCCTAGCCTAGTCGGCCAGAAACCACGTGGAGTGACGAACCCGTCCCCATGCTCCCACCGTTCGGTAGCTTGCTCCTCGGGAACGGTGTCCACGGGAAGGCACTTGGCGCGTCTCGGCGAACGTTGTGTTAGGAGGCACTGAAGGGCGGCATCCGACTGCGAGGGACGCTCAACCCGGCGGAATGTCGCGCCGATACGGAGAGGTGTTGCATACGGCGATCGGTCCAATCTCCCCTGAGCTGGTTCTCGTCGACCCAGCCCTGCGAGCAGCTGAGCTCCGCCGGATGCAGGAGGAGTTCGAGACGATGCCGCGCAGAAGCGCGCCCCCGGTCGATCCCTGGAAGGCAGCGCCGGCGACGGCTGCGTCCGTCGAGATCATCGACGCCGTCGCGGCGGGGACGGGGCCAGGGGAAGACGACGGCACCCACCCCGCGATCCGTGCGCTGCACTGGTGGTTTACCGTGCTCCTCCATAGCCTGATCGTGGTCGCCGTCGTCCTCGGCACCGTCTACCTCGCGCGGTTGGCGCTCTAGCACGCGACCGTGGGTCTTGCGAGCTGCAAATCCTGCGCAGCCGCGGTTGGTCAAGGACGCGGAGTCGACACTGGAGCCTGTCGCTTCTCGGGTGAGTACGACCGCCCGAGGCCCTGCCTGGGCATCACCTCGACCGGCACCGCATAGACGATGTAGCGGTGGGTTGCGAAGAAGCGGGGGTGGCATGCCTGAAGCGCCAGCAGTTCGCGGTCACCAGTACGGAGGACGGCCATGTCGTTCGAAGGAACGATGACGTGATGGGTGACGCGGTAGACGAACGTCGCGTACGGGAGCTGGAGGGTGATTCGGTCACCCTGCCTCAGTTTGTCGATATTCGAGAATGGAGCCAGGAACGTCGTGCGATGCCCGGCGACGTAGACCAGACGGTTCTCGCCCGGCATGAACGTCTCCAGGTCGCGCCCCGGACCTTTTTCGAGCGACGAACTGGCGGTGCCGTCGACGAACAGCATGTCGAGGCCAAGCCTCGGCACGATGATCCTTCCGAGTGGCTCGCCCTCGTGCGAGGCCAGGCGATAGCGGCGGGCAACAGCTGCGATAACGCGCTTCTCCGACTCGAGACGCTGCGCCGTCGGTAGACCGCTGCCCGACGCGAGCGGCCGGGAAGCGGCTGCCAACGGTGGAGGTGCGGCTTTGAACTCCCGCACGCGGTTGTTGTACGACCGCGCTAGCTCATGCTGCTCGTACGTCGTATAGAGAGCCGTGAACGGGTCCTCCCAGCGCCAGACGAGAACCGCCCACGCGAGCATGAGCAGTCCGGCCCCCATCAGCAGGAGTCCGAGCCGGCTTCCCCAGTTGCGCGTTCTGGACGATCTCACCAGTTCCATCTTCGCCTGCCAGCCACGGCCGACGCCCCGTACTTGAAGCTTCTCGTAGCCCCCCGGTCGGCTCATCCGAGCTGATCCCGAGCTGCGTCAACCTGCCTTCCGGCGACATCTGCCGACAGCCTCTACGGACGCCCCGGCAGAGCTGTCACTGGACGAGCAACCGGTCGAGCTCGGCCGCAAGCGCCTCGGTGAAAGTGTCATCCCGCATGCAGAGGAAGTGGGGCCTCCACGAGGCCGGGAGGATCCGGGTGAGCTCGCGAGCGCGTTCGGAGGGAACCCCCAAGGGCAGGACGCGTGCGTCGGACCGGCGGAGGTACGGCCCCAGCTGGACCGCAAGAAACCCGGCGTATGGACTGGCAGGCGTGACGAGGACGGCCTCCCCATCGAAGGGCCGGAGCCGATAGTTCTGCTGGGCTCGGACCTGGAGTACGTACTGGACCACCATGCGGTCGAGCACATCAGGATCGATCTCGTAGGACGCCTGCCGAAAACGCTCGACCAGCAGCCCGACATAGCCCTCGGGCGGCGTGGCCGCGAGTTCTGTCTCGCTCAACGAGAGTGGGAGCCCGCTGGTCAACTCGAGGACCGCCGAGAGCTGTTGGAGGTGGCCTGGGTCGCGGCGAACCTCGTCTGCAAAGCGCGCGAACTCAACCGGATCGCGGCGCGGTTCCCTGGACCGGGATCCTCTTTCGTGCACGGCAGCGGGGATGAGGCCGCGAAGACGGCCGACGGCGAGAACGGGAGGCACCAGGGTCGGCGGCAGCCGGCGCGCCCGAAGTGCCCAGAAGCCGTAGCGCCACAAAGAAGCGCTGTCGAGAGGGACCGGATCCACCAGGACGAGCCGCGTGACCGCGGCGCCGCCCTGCTGAAGGCGGCGGGCGATCTCGTATCCGAAGGCGCCCGCCGAAGAGTAGGCCACGATCCGGTAGGGCCCGTTCGGCTGACTCGCCCGGATCGCTTCGAGGTAGCAGTCGACCCAGGTGTCAAAACCGGCGGTGGGGTCGCGGCCGTTCCACAGGAAGGGATCGCGAATCCCGAGTACCGGGTATGAACCGGTAAGGCGGGAGACGACCTTGTCATACGCCCCGAGCCCACCACCTGCCACTGCGATGAGGAAGACCGGGTCGAGAGCGATGTCGGCGCCTGCCTTGAGCGAGACGACGATACCCGTGGCGGCGTCGGCCGCCTCAGGCGCACCCTGGGCGACCTCGTCCAGGTGCCGGGCGAGGGCCTCGACCGTGGGATACTTGTAGATCGACAGGTGGGTCAGCTGCTCTCGGGTCAGGCCAAGAGCCGCGCGAAGCCGGTGCACGGCTGCGAAAACCGTGAGCGACGTGCCTCCCGCCTCGAAGAAGCTGGTCGACGGCGCGATCGCAGCGGAAGGCAGAAGCTCCCGCCATTCGGCGGCGATGAGGCGCTCCGTTTCCGTGCCGAAGGTTTCCTCGCTAACGGCCGGGCGAGCCGCCCAGTCGGTCGCAAGGCGGCGCCGATCGATCTTGCCGTTTGCGGCCCGGGGGAACTCATCGAGCGCAACGACGGCAGAAGGAATCATCTGGGTCGGCAGGCGATCCTCGAGAGCGCGGGCGACCTCCGATCTCACAACGGTGGCCGGCGCAACGAACGCCACCAGGCCGTTCTCGACGGGCACTGCGGCGGCGTGGCGGACGCCGGGCGCTGCGGCCAGGGCCGCTTCTACTTCGCGGAGATCGACCCGGAAGCCGCGAACCTTCACGGTGTCGCCGGTCCGCCCCACGAAGTGAAGGCTCCCGTTCCCGTCTCGGCGCACCACATCGTCCGTTCGAAAGCGGCGGCGGCCGTCCGCGCACTCTGCAAACGCCGCCGCCGTCGCGGCGGGATCCTTGAAGTATTCGGTGAACAGCGGGGGACCGGCGACGTAGAGCATCCCGGGCTCCCCGTCTGGGACGGGCCGAAGAGCATCGTCGAGCACGACGGCCTCGATCGTGTCGTCGAGGGGGACGCCGAGTGCGGGCGCTTCGCCGGCCGGCCGGGTCGCCCGTAGGTCGGCAACGAGCGTCGAGCTCGCCTCCGTACTCCCATAGATCGAAACGATCGACGGCGTCGCTGCGAATGCGCTGACGGCCGAATCCGCGAGCGCGCCGTCCACGGCTTCCCCCATCAATGTCAAGCTCCGGAAGGGGGGCGCGGAAAACTCGGGCATGTCGAGGGAGGCCCGGAGAAGCGACGGGACGAGGAGGAGGCGGGTAACGCCCTCGGCGCGGATCGTGTCCCAGAAGCCCTCCAGGTCACGAACACCGGCATCGGGAATCACGGTGACCGGAACACCGGCGAGCAACGGCTCGAACAGCTCGTAGATCGAGTGGGTAGTCGTCATGTGAGATTTCTGGCAGCACCGTTCGCCCGGCTGGAACTGAACCCGACTCCATGTCCACTGAAGCCGGTGAAAAAACGAACGGTGACTCCGTACGATCAACTTGGGCGTCCCGGTCGACCCCGACGAGCAGAGTACGAACGCAGGAGCGTCGGGATCCACCAGTTCCGGCGTAGCGAGCGCGGCGCCGGTCGCGGTCTCGGCTTGGAAGACGGGACCTCGATAGAGGTGGCCGATCGGCGTCGCCGGGCCGTCGATTACAGCGTCGAGGCCCGAGAAGTCGAGGATCTCCCGGCGTCGCGACTCCGGGTCGGACGGCGGCAACGGCACCACCGCGGCGCCGGTATCCAGGATCGCAAGGGTGGCGACGATCGAGTCGATCGAGCGCTCGAGATGGAGCCCGACGTACCGGCCCGGACCGATTCCGCCGGAGCGAAGGGCGCCGGCGAGTCGAGCCGCTCGGTGGGCGAGCTCCTCGTACTGGACCGTCGCACCTCGATCGTGAACTGCAACCCCGTCGGGCGTTGCGGTTGCCTGGCGCCGAAAGTAGGTGTGGAGTAGAGGGCTGGGCTCGGGTTGCTTCATAGACACCCTGAGGGCCGGATCCCTCCTTAGACCTGATGCAGAAATCTATACATTACGCCGTCGGCGCGACATGGAAGACCAAGCCGAATCGGCCTCCCGCTGCCGGCTGCGATCGGCGCGGTCACGGTCGCACAGCCTCGTCGCCGAGGGAGGTCAGGTCTGCGAGACGATGACCGGCGCGCCCACGGGCAGCCAGTTGTAGAGCCAGGCCATGACCGAGTGAGGCACGTGCACGCAGCCGTGGCTGGCGTACCCGCCGTAGTTGGAGCCGGCGCCGTAGGCATCGGCCGGCTCGCCCGGGTCGTCGTGTAGGAAGTCGTTGTCGAAGAAGTACATCGCCCATGTAACTGTGGTCGGCGGGTAGTAGTAGGCGCTTCCCGGAGGCCAGGGCGAGGTGAACGTGTAGGGACTGGCGCGGTAGTGGACGAAGTAGCTCCCGATCGGGGTCGGAAGGGCCGGACGGCCGGTCGTCACCGGGGTTTTCAACACCGCTCGGCCGTTCAGGTATGCCGTCAACGTCTGAGACCCGATCCGCACGACGACGGCCTTCTGCGCCAGGCTTCCCGACTTCGGCGGCGCCTTCCGCACGACTGCCAGCGGGATCACTCCTCGGCTGCCGGTGACGAGCTGACGAGTTATCAGTCCGGCCATCTTCCTCGTCTGGATCGCAACCGCCCCCTGCACCGGCGTGATCACGGCGTGGCTCCCCGCCAGCCCGACGGCGGCCGCGGCGCCGGTGCGGCTCCAGCGCTTCTCGAGCGAGGACACATAGGCGTTCACGCTTGCCGGATCCACTGCCAGCTTCAGCGGCGGGAGCAGCGTGCCGGGCGACGCGGTGAGCGCGGCTCGCAACGTGCCCCGGAGGTCGAGCCGTGCTCCGAGCTTGGCGCGGCTCACATTCCAGTAGGCACCGGCGTAGCTCACCCGGAGGGCGGCGGCAAGCGGCCGGTCGAGGACTGCGCGGGCCGCGTCGCTCGACATGCCTCCGATTGCGACTGACCCCACCTCGACCCCTTGCGGGACGTGTCCGGCCGCGAGTGTGCGAAACCTTCGGGCGCCTCCGAAAACGACGCCGGCTCGAGTCTTCGCGACGACCCGGAAGCGATAGGTGGTATCCGGGAGAAGTCCCTTCACGAGCAGGCTCTGATCGAGTCGAGCCCCGCCCTGCCCAGTCTGCTCGACCGGGGTGCAGGCAAGGTAGGAGCTCCCCCTGCCGTACTGGACGACCACAGCCGCACCGAAGACCGGAGCGACGTGCGCTCGCACCATCGCTCTCGTCGGCCCGACGGCGACGCCCTGGGCGGCGTAGGAAACCGAGGCCGCCCCCTTTGCCGGCGAGGAGGCCGCCCAGACCGGACACCGCTGAGGTGCATCGCCCGCGGCCCTCGATGCCTGTACGGCCGCCAAAGCTGCGGAAGCTGCCAGCAGGGCCCCGACGAACGCCGCGGCGCTGCTCGTGAACGAACGTCTTTCCATCAGCGGTGTTTTTCGCGACCGAGCGCCCTCATCCTCGGTCAAAAGTGTGCACGCGGCCGAGGAGCTTCGGTCCCGATCCCCTCGGCGCTGCGGCACGTACAGGGGCCCCTCGCACCCGGGCCGACTCACACGGGCGCGGGCGCTGCGAGAAAACGGCGTGCGCGGACGGCGCCGGGGAGGTTCCCTTTCTGTTCGTAGAGCTCGAGCGCGGCCTCGCCTGCCGCCGTCGCGGGTTGACGGCGGCCACACATCCGCAGCACCGCGGCGAGGTCCAGGTTCACGTCCGCGCGCTGACTCAGGCTGTCCGTCTCGCCCGAGAGGGCCGCCGCCCCACGAGCGAGCGCCTCGGCCGCCGCTTTTTCGCCGTCGATGGCAAGCAGCTTCGCCCGGACGGCACGGGTGAGGAACTGCGTCGGCACATCGTCGGCCGAACCGAGTTCCTCGGCCACCCGGGCCCATGAGCGTGCGTCCTGCCGGCGAGCGCTCCGGAGCGACACTTCCGCCAGGGCGGCCGCGAACGTCGCGAGACTCGCTCGATCCCCCGTCCGCTCCAGGACCGCGTAGCCGTTTCGGAGTGTCTCCGAAGCGGCGAGCGTGTTGCCCGCGAGAAGCTCGACCTCGGCACGGCGCGCGGAACAGGCTGGCGCGGCGTACACCCCCTGGCCGAGCTCCGCGTAGAGCGCCTCGGCCCGATCGAGGAGGCGCCGGGCGACGTCGAAACGCTCATACATGGCCTCCAGGTTGGCGAGAAACGGAAGCAGGTTTGCCTGGCCTCCGAGATCCGCGTCGCCGAGGAGCGACTCGCAGCGGCCGACGGCGGCCGGCACCGGGGTCGGCCCGTAGAGCAGCGCCGCGCCGAGCTCCCCGAGGATCGCCGCCGTCGACCACCCGGTCTCGCGTTCGTGAGCGAGCGCGCGCTCCGCGGCCTCGGCGGACGCGGCGTATCGGCAGCGCATCGCGCCCTCGACGAAGGCAGTCAGACGCCAGGCCCTTGCGAGCCCGTGGTGGTCGTCGAGTGCGTCGAAGACAGGCACTGCCTCGCCTGCAAGCTCGAGCACGCGGTCGGCTTGTCCTCCGGGTTGGCTGAAGAGTCGGACGTTTTCGAGCTCGAGGCGGGCGCGGATCTCGAAGCGGCGCTGGCGACTACGGGAGCCGAGGACTGCGGCCTCGGCGAGAACGCTCTCAGCTTTTCCCAGGTCGCCGCCGCCGCGCAGGGCGACGCCGAGCTCGCACATCAGCTCGAGCCGGAAGGGGTCGTCTTCCCCGAGAAGCGCGACGGCGCGGCCGAGAAGGTTGACGGCTGCCGGCGCATCGCCTCGGCGCCACGCCCTGAGCCCCGCGGCGCCGAGGCGAAAACCCGCGGCTACCGCGAGCCGGGCGGCGCGGCCGTCGGCAGGATCGAGGGCGGCGCGACAGGATGCCGCCTGTTCGAGATGGTGTCCCACCAGCTCGTCCTGACCCGACCCGATCAAGTCGGCGACGCGCTCGTGCAGCTCGGCGCGGTCGGACTTGGGTAGCGATGCATAGACGACCTCCCGCATGAGGACGTGGTGGAACCGGAACCCTGCGGTCGAGGCTTCGATGAATCCCGCCTGCACCGCCCGCTCCAGGAGCGCGTCGATCGACCCCGCCAGCTCGGTCGGGCCGAGGCTCGAGACGATGCCCGCCGAGAATTCGCGACCGACGAGTGCCGCTCTCTGCAGTAGCTGTCGTTCCCTGAGGCCCAGTCTGTCGAAGCGGCTCGCGAGCAGCGCCTCGAGCGAGGCCGGAACGGACTCCAGGGTGCCCGTCTCGCCCGCGTAGGCGAGCAGCTGCTCGGCGTAGAGCGGGTTCCCCTCGGCGATGGCGACGATCCCGGCGGTGATCTGGGAGTCGGGGCTTCCGCCGAGCGAGCGGACGAGCTCGTAGGTCTGTGCGTCGTCGAGCCGCTTCAGCACGATCGACGCGCCGGGCAGCGATCGCAGGCGAGCAGCCTCCGGCCGGGCGAGACAGAGGACGAAGATCGGGGCCTCCAGCCGGTCACCCAGATGGTCGATGAGTTCGAGCAGCGTCGGCTCGGCCCAGTGAATGTCCTCGAAGACGAGCACCGCAGGCCGTTCGCCGGCGACCGAAGCGAAGAAGCTCCTGAGGGCGGACAGCTCGACACCGGTCGACGACGAGCCTCCGATGATCGACTCGAGCTTTCCGCCTGCCTGGGCGACCATCTCTGCCACCGGAAGATAGGTGGCGCCCTCGCCGTAGGAGACACACCGGCCGACGAGGACGGTCGCCTCGCTTCGAAGCGAGCGAATCAGCTCGCGTGCGAGCCGGGTCTTACCGATCCCTGCCTCGCCCACCACCGTCGCTGACCGGTACCTGCGCCCGTCTCGGGCTTCGCCGAACGTCCGCAGCAGCTCGGCAAGCTCGGGAAGCCGGCCGATCAGCGGCGTGTCGTGGCGGCGGCCGGCGTCGGCGGCGCGCTCCTCGAGGGCGACAAGTCGAAACGGCCCGTCAGGTGCGCCCGACCTCGCTCGACCGGCAGGCGCGACCTTCAGCGCGTCGCGGACGAGGCGCACCGTGTTCGCGCCGAGCAGGATCTCGCCGGGCGATGCCAGCTGCTCGAGTCGGCGCGCGATGGTCACGGCGTCGCCGCTGACGCTCGTTCCGTCCCGGTCCCCGGCGACGAAGACCTCGCCGGTGTCGATCCCGAGCTTCGCCTCGGCGTTCGCAGTCTTCTGCGTCGCGAGGGCGGCGCGGACGGCTCGGAGGGAGTCGTCCTCGTTCGCAGCGGGCACGCCGAAGATGGCCATCGCGAGCTCCCCGGTGCGCTCGACCGTTCCGCCGTGATATTCGACCGCCGCTTTCACGGAGTCGTGAAACCGCCGCTGCCGGAGGTGGAGCGCCTCGGGATCGGTTCCCGCCCGCGACTCCGGAAGGCCGGCAAAGAGAATCGTCACCGTCTTCCTGGACGGGGCGTCGGCCTGGAGCGGCGCGCTTGGGAGGTCGAGCGACGGGTCCTGCTCGAGGATCTCCCGCTCGAGCGCGCGCAGCTCGCGTCCCGGCTCGATACCGAGCTCGTCGACGAGTAGCTGCCTGGCGGCGCGAAACACCTCGAGTGCGTCGGCCTGCCTGCCCGCCCGGTACAGGGCGAGCATGAGCTGCCGGCGCAGGCGCTCGTCGTATCGATTCGAGGCGACCAGCGCCTCGATCTCGTCGACGATCGACTCGTGGCGGCCGAGCTCGAGCTCGGCGTCGACCAACTCCTTGTAGACGCTCAGGCGTTCCTCCTCGAGGAGCGGCAGCTCGAGCACGGCGAACGGCTCGTAGACCAGGTCCGGAAGCGGCGGGCCCCGCCAGAGCGCTAGTGCCTCGCGCGCCTTCCGTGACCGCTCGGCCGCCGCGGTCGCGTCACGGGACTCCTGGACCAGCCGCCTGAACCGGCCGAGGTCGAGCTGGTCGTCGTCGACGTCGAGCGCGTAGCCTGCCGGATCCGTCACGATTCGCTGGGCCCCGAGGAGCCCTCGCAGCTGCGAGACGTAGTTCTGGAGCGCGCCGCGGGCCGTCGCCGGCGGATTTTCACCCCAGAGGTCGTCGACAAGCCGATCTCTCGAACGAGGCTCTCGCGCGTGCATCAGGAGGACCGCAAGCAACGACCTGTGCTTGCGCCTCGGAATCGGCACGAGACGCCCATCGACAAGGATCTCGAGCGGCCCGAGGACGCGGAATTCCATCTGGGTCCGCCGTTTGTACCACCTTCGTCCTCGGAATGCCAACAGACGCCGGCCCTGCCGTTTGGTTCCGCGCCCGACGGCCCGCATCGAGACAGACTCGAGCCGCTGTCCACGCCCCACCTCCGCAGTGAGCGGCTCGGCTCGACGACCCGGGCCAGGGAGGCTGTCGCCCGTCTCGAGTCCGACGCCAACCGCACGGCCGACACGCATCTTCGCGCGTTTCCCCTCCGGGCAGAGTGGGGATTGACTTTTACCTCGAGGATGAGTCGGTCCACCCGACGGGGTCGCTCAAGCACGGGCTCGCGCGATCTCTGTTCCTCTACGGCCGTGCGACAGCTGGATCATTGAGCGGACGACGATCGTCGAGGCCCCGAGCGGCTCTACCGGGATCTCCGAGGCCTACTTCGCACGGTTCCTCGGGCTCCCGTTCATCCCGTCAGGCCTGCTTCTACCAGTCCCTTCAGAAGTTCGCCTTGATTAAGGAGCAGGGCGCCTCGTGCCGACTCCTCGATGACCTGACGGCGGTGTACGAAGAGGCGCGTCGGCTTGCGCAGGAGCGTGGCGGAGTCGAGCCGTCGGTCGTGCCGGACATCGTCGACCGGATCGATCCAGGTGCCCAAGTCCCCTGCCCCTGCAAACAGGTCAACCATTGGCGCGGGTAACCGCACGCCAGCGAATTTGGCGCCGCCATCGGCTTGCCAAACGTGTGTGTTCCCATCGGTTGGAGGATTGACGGCAACGGAGGACGGAGTCCTTGTCCGGGCGCCGCCTTGATTCCGGTGAACGGCACCCGCCGTGAAGGTCGGTTATTCTTCGGGCTAGCCGTCGACGTCGATCGTGAACGACGTCGCCAGGTTCGTGACAGTCGGACCCGGGCCGAGCCTTACTTGCGCCTGCCAGATCGGGGCTCCGGTGGTCGCCGGCGCGGTTGCGCCGTCGGCTGGTGCGCACGGCCCACCGAGTGTTGCGCCATAGCTGACGACAGTCCGGCCGTTTGGCGGGAGAGTCAGCGACACCTCGATCGTTTGCCCACTCGTGGTGACGGCGCCGTTTGTCGCCGTGGTGCAGCCGGCCGTGTCCGTCGTGACCGGTGGTGTCCAGCCGGGCGGGACGTCGATCGTCAGCGACCCGGCTCGCACACCACTGCTCGGAGCCGTGTAGACGACCGTGATTGTGTTTTCGGTCGATCCGGGTGCGACGCGTTCGGTCGTCGTCGCTACGCTGCCTGCGTCCGCCGGCGGCATCGCGAGCCAACTCGCGAACACGGAATCCCATTGGGGGTGCCCGACGCCGTTCGTCGCGGCCCACGTTCCGCCCATGCTGCGCAGCAGTCCGGTACCCGACCCTGACGACGTTCCGTCTCCTCGCCGCACGGTGAGGCCGCGACCGACGAAGAAGTTCTCCTGCCACCCGAACGATGTGACCCGGCCAGGAGGGCAGGAACTCGAGCTCGGGGCACCCGCGACGGCGGTGAACTGTTGTGTCTCGTTGGTTTGCGTGTGTACCGCGATCTCGCCGTTTTGCATTCGCGACAGACCGACGACACGCGATCGCCACGTGTTCGTCCCGCTGCAGACGGCAACCCCGTCATCGGAGAAGACGGTGTTCGAAACGCCGCGGTCTGACCAGCGTTCGCGCCGCCTCCAGGTCTTCGGCATGAACGCGATACCGGGGCGGAACGTGATGTCCGTGTGGTCCGAGTAGCAGTCGGCCTGGGTCTCGAGGTAAACGAGCCGACCGTTCTTTCCCGGCTGCCAGCGGAGCAGATCCCAGTGGCAGTCCCGATAGGGCATCGTGTTGAACTGCCTAAACGCGCCGTTCCCGACCGGCTGGAACCAGAGGCTCGTTCGCTGCGGTCCCGACGTCGACGTCGCAGAGCCGTATTGGTTGACGCCGCGAAGGAAGTAACCCGAAAAGAGCTGCGCGTTCGGGTAGCTCGAGTAGAGGTCGTACGCATTCACATCGGCACGCGGTGCATGTCCGCCGAGCGCCGCGACTGTCGAGGCCGCTAGCACCATGCCCGACACGACCACCGCCCTGAACCCCACGTCGCCAGGGTATCCGCCGGCGCGAGTCGCGCAATTCGAGCGGAGCCAGGCGTCGAGGTGGCCGCGTTGATCGAACAATGGTCGTGCAGCGGGGTGTAGTAATCGGTGCAGTTCTCGCCACCAGGAAAGGTTGTCGACTGCCCCCATCACCTCAGGCCCGCGGTCAAGTCTGGCGCGGAGATGGTGAGGAGGGGCGCCGTGCCGAAGCGGCACCTCCCGTCGAGGAACTGTCGGCCGTTTTGACGAGGTGCAAGGCGACTCCGCCGAGCGCGATCTGTCCGGCGAACCTCCCGATCCCGGCCGAGCTGGCAGCTGTTCCTGACCTGTTGACGCGGACGGCGGAATTCGAACTGCTGCTCCGTAACAGTGTGGCTGGGCCGCCTTTAGGCCCGCTGATGCGGTCCACATGCGGAGACGCAGCAACTCGAGCGGCACATCGGCGGGATCTGCGGTGCGCCAAGGTCGCCTGGCTCGTCGCGGCGTCAACCTTCGCTTGACACGATTTGAGCCTGCAGCGAGTGAGACGCCCCATGCAGCCTCAGCTCTGCCGCTCGCCGATTTGCCTCAGCCCTGAAGGGGCCGGCGGGATCTACCGCGAGGCGCGCTCGAGTCCGAGGCGGCGCAGGGAGCGCTCGAGCTCGGGGATATCTCCCCGGATGCGTTCGAAGTCCGGGCCGGAGAGCGCGAGGAGTCTCATCGGTGTCCGGGCGACGACCGTGGCGGTTCGTTGTCCCGCTGTCACGAGGAGCGCGATCTCGCCGAAGGTGTCGCCTGGGCCGAGGGTCACGGGTGTCGGGCCGCCGGCACCTAGGACCTCGGCCTCGCCTTCTTCGATCACGTAGACGGTTGATCCGGACTCGTCGACCGTGACGACCTCGGTGCCCGCGTCGACCTCGGCCTCTCCCATCGCCGCCGCGAGCGCGTCGAGCTCGGCGGCGGGGAGGTCGACGAACAGAGGCGCGCTCGCAATCCGCGACACCTCGATGACGGCGGCCGGTGGGATCGGGTGGTTGGAGACGAACAGCTCGCCGGCGTCGTGCGTGGCCCTGATTTTGCGCAACCGCTGGTAGGTGTAGGTCTTCAAGGGGTAGAGCCGCGCGCCTCCGACCTGCCGCTCGGCGAAGTTGAAATACGTTCGCGCGGACTCCCAGGGGGCGAGACCGGCCTTCACCCGATCGACTGCCTCGTGGACCGCGGCGGCGGCCTCCGGGCTCGGCGCCATCCCCACTGCGAACGCCACGTAGCCGGCATCGAGCGTCCCGACCGCGCCGTGGCGCTCCGCCGGGCTCGCCATCGCGCCGCCGAGCTGCCGGAGCTCGATCGAGATCAGCGGTGGGACGGCCGTCTGGACGAACGCGTCGATCGCCTCGTCGGGCAACCGCTCCAGGAAGAGGCCGTCGCCGACGCCCGGAACGGGGTGGGGCGGGTCCATGTGCAGGTGCTGAAGAGCCTTGGGTCCCACGGCGGCGAAGGTGTCCATCGCCGGGTCGAGCTCTCGCAGCGGCGCGACCAGCGCGGCGCCGTCGCTCTCCGGGCCGACGAAGACTGCCTCGAAGATCACGAAGCTCTTGCCCCGCATCGGCTCCGGAACATCGGGAAACGGCGGGAAATGAAGGATCCGGCCAACCGACGTGATCTCGTCCGGCGCCGTCTCGGTCCAGTCGCGCCAGCGGCGCAGCACCTCGGCTGCCCGCTCGACGGGCCAGAACATCGCGCCTGCGTACAGCTCGGGCGTGGAGTACAGCTCGAGCTCGAGCGCCGTCACGACTCCGAAGCTGCCGCCGCCGCCCCGGACGGCCCAGAAGAGATCGGGCTCGTTCTCGTCGTCCAGCCGGACGAACCTGCCCTCGGCGGTGACGAGCTCGACCGCGGTCACGCTGTTGGCCGCGAGCCCTCGGCTCCGTGCCAGCCAGCCCATGCCGCCCCCCAGCGTGTAGCCGACCACGCCAACGTCGGGAGAGGAACCATGGAGAACGACGAACCCCTGGTCGGCCGCGGGCTCGACGACATCCTCCCAGAGCGCTCCGGCCTCGATCCGCGCGCGATGGGCGCCGGCGTCGATCTCGACGCCGCGTAAGCGTGTCGTCTTCACGAGGATCGTGTCATCTAGCACCGCGAGCGCCGAGGCCCCATGGCCGGTTCCCTGCGGCGCGATCCGAAGACCATGAGCACGCGCGAACTCGACAACCTTGACGACGTCATCGACGGAGTCGACCAACGCGACCGCGAACGGCCTCTGATCGACCGCGAGATTCCAGGCCTGGCGAGCCTCGTCCCACTCGGAATCGCCCGGAAGCACGATCTGGCCGGTGAGACGGCCTCGTAGGGCCTGGAGACCCCCGCGGGCGTCTTCGATCGCCGTCGGGGCGTCGGGTCGACCAACAGCGGCTATTCCGGCGTCGTCTGCCGGGTCAAGAGAGCCGTCAACCACGCGCGTGATCCTATCCCCTCGATGTCCGGGGTGTCGCGGCCTGAGTTGGGCTCGGGTCTAGGTCCTGGTCGTCGGTCGTGTTCGGGGGCCAACGGATCGGCGCGAAGCCCTGGCATCCATACGGCTCGAGGCGACCACGCGCGACAGTCGGCGACGACGCGTCAGGGACGCTGAAAAGCGGCGATTTACAGCTAGTTTCGACATTGGTCGGCTACGCGCGACAGTAAGACGCGATGCGTGTCTTGTCTGTGCTAGCTACCGTTGACGTCCGCTCTCGGTAGCTCACAATCGCCGTCGAGCTCCAAAGCCGATGTCGATCCGCAGATACCGTGCGCCGATGAGGTGCGTTGTCGCGCTCGTCCTCACGGCGGCTGCGCTGTGCCCGGCCGCCTCGGCTGCCGGGCGGGGGCGGCTCGACCTGATGCCGCTCCCGAGGAGCGAGCTCGAACCGGGCGCCGCCGCGCTTCGGCTCGCGACCGATTCCGGCGTCGTCTCGAATTCCGACGCCGCCCGCAACGCGGGCCACGGCTTCACCGCGGCCGACCTCGCGAAGCGCGGCCGGATTGCCGGCTATACGCTCGACTACTTCCTTCCGAACGCGATCGTCCCGCAGACGCTGCACGCGCTGCTCGGCGTGCAGACGATCGCCGAGCTCTACCGCGACCGGCCGACGGCGACCCGTGGCCTCGCCTTCTGGCGCGGCGTGACGCGGAAGCTGACGGGGCGGCAGCCAAACGGGGTCACGGTCACCGTGTCCCCGTTCCGGGCCCGCGTCGGCGATGGCACCTTCGCGTTCGAGCTCACCTACCGACACGCGACGCAGCCCCTCTACTACGTCGGCGACGTCGTCTTCCGATCGGGCGACCTGCTCGGAGCGGTATTCGTGACGGCCACCGACGGCATCGGGCTGCGCAGGCAGACGCTCGACCTCGCAGCCCGCCTAGCGACCCGGGTCAGGCGCGTGCTCGCCGGCCAGATCCACGGCTCGCCCGTCCCTCTCCGCGCCCGACACTGACCGAGGAGAGAGGCCCGCCGCCGCGGGGCCTCCTCCTCGATCGGCTAGATGTAGTTCCTAAGGACGTTGTTCATCCGGGTCTCCCTGGAGGCTGGGGGTGTCGAAGCCACTCAGTCCCAAGGAGGATCCGGATGAAGTTGCACGGTAACGCGAGGACCGGGCTCGAGTGTTGGCTCGAGAAGAGCGCCGCTCGCTACCCGATCTGAGCCGATCAGCCCAGTTCGCCGTAACGCTCCGACGAAGTTGACCGGGCAACACGGCGAGGAGTTCGTCAGTGCGACTCGCCGCGATCGAGCGCCGCGGCAAGTTCGGCGAGATCGTGTCGTAGGCGGTCGACGGCGGCGCGAGCATCCGTAGGTGTTTTCGCCGGGAGTTCTGGGGCGGCGCGTCTGCCGACTTCCCGCTCGACGGTGTGGCGAATCCACGCGCTCACGGACAAACCGTCAGCGTCGGCAAGCTCGCGCACGGCCGCGACCGTTGACGCCGGGAATCGGATGGGCACGTGTTGTGTGAGGGCCCGTTCCCGCCGTCGGCGCGGTGGACCCTCCGCGGGCTCGCGCTTGCTCGGGTCGTCGTAGTAGTTGAATGCCTCGCGATCACTCATGGCCGGGAGTCCTCCTCGAACCTTGCAACAAGCGCACGGCTCGGCTCGTAGATCCCTGTCGGTCGGCACTTGCGAAGATCGTCGGCGCGCGCTGGGGCGAGCGGCACCACCACGATCCCTTTGGGGAGCCGGGCGACCATCAGTCAGTCCGCCGATCCATCCTCAGCTGCCGGGTAGAAGAGCGGATCGCCGAACGCCCATGCGTCGAGAGCGTCCTCTGCCGTGAACGGCGCCTGCTTTGCAAGGTGAGGCAAGTTGTCATCGTCGATCTCGAACGGATCATCCGGGTCGAGCGCATCGATGTCGAAGCGCTCTCTCATAAGCGTGTGTTCCAATGTAACACGCGAACGCTCATGCGTCATCCTCGAGCTGGCCGAGTCGCGCGGCTGTGTCGGCTCGGTCGAGGTACGCATCGACGAGCGCGGATACTTCCGCCTCCGAGCCGGGCATGAGCTTGCCGTAGAGGTCGTAGGTTGGCGGCCAGGTCACCGTCCTCGATCGCTCGGCGGTAGATCGGAAGTGCCCCCGACAAGAATCGAACTTGTGCACGCGGTTTAGGAAACCGCTGCTCTATCCACTGAGCTACGGGGGCGTTCGGCTCAACCGTACCGTTTGGGGCCCCGCGTTCTGAAATGCGAGGTCACCCCGAGGCCCCGCGTACGCTCGAACCGTTGCGTCGGCGCCGTTGTATGCTCCGAGGCGCCGTCAGGAGCAGCGCGCTCCGGTGATCGAACCGACTATGGGAACGCTTTCCCGATCCGTCAAAGTGCACCGAGCGTGAGCAGGGACTTGCCGATGCGTGAGCCGTCGCGTCAGGTGGCTAGCGCAGCTCCTCCGTCGGAGCACGGTCAGGAGAGCCCGTTGCTGAAAACGGTGGCGACGACGGCGACCGATTTCTGGAACGACTCGTGCTCCATCGACGAGCTCACCTATGCGATCGCCCACGGCGCTACCGGCGCCACTACGAACCCGACGATCGTCGGCGAGGTGCTCGCGAAGGAGTTCCACCTCTGGCGGGAGCGGATCGAGCAGATCGTCGCCGGCAACCCGACCTGGACGGAGGACGAGGTCACCTGGAGGCTGATCGAGGAGATGGCGGAGCGAGGGGCGCAGCTCCTCGAACCGATCTTCGAGCGTGAACGCGGGCTGAAGGGCCGCCTCTCGATCCAGACCGATCCGAGGCTGTATCGCGACACGGAGCGGATCGTCGCGCAGGGTCTTCGCTTCAGCACGCTGGCGCCGAACATGCAGGTCAAGATCCCGGCGACTCTCGCCGGGATCCGCGCGATCGAAGAGGTGACCGCGGCCGGAGTGAGCATCAACGCCACCGTGAGCTTCACGGTGGCGCAGGCGCTCGCCGTCGCCGAGGCTGTCGAGCGGGGCCTTCGCCGGCTCGCCGACGCCGGGGGCGACCCGTCGTTGCCGTCGCCGGTTTGCACGATCATGCTGGGCCGGCTGGACGACTGGCTGGGCGTGGTCGCCGAACGGGACGGGCTCGCCGTGACCCCGGGGTCGACATCCTGGGCCGGAATCGCCTGCTTCAAGCGGGCAGTCGGGCTCTATCGCGAGCGCGGCTACCGCACCCGGCTTCTGGCCGCCGCCTATCGAAGCGAACGCCACTGGTCGGAGCTGATCGGAGGAGACGTCGTCCTCACGATCCCGGCGAAGTGGCAGAGAGCGATCAACGCCTCGGGAATCGAGGTGCGCTCACGGATCGACGATCCCGTTCCCGCCGAGGCGCTCGAGCAGCTCCGGCGGCTCTTTCCGGACTTCAGGCGCGCGTTCGAGCCGGACGGGCTCGCGCCGGGTGAGTTCGACGAGTTCGGGCCCACTGTCAGAACGCTCCGCGCATTCATCTCGTCCTACCACGAGCTCGTCGCGGTCATCCGCGAGATCATGCTTCCGGATCCCGGGCAGCGCTCAGCTCACTGAACTGCTCGACCTATTGAACCAGGGGAACGCGCGGGTCAGGCTCGAGCCCATCCCAGGAGGAGCGGATCCAGGCAAAGGCCGGATCGTCGGCGGCGGCCATCGAACGATGGTCTCCCGCAAGAGCGTTCAGGTAATAGAGGTCGTACCCGTGGGCGGCCGCAACCGTGTGGTAGCCGAACGGCACGAGCATCAGATCGCCGTGGCGGACGGTCTCGGTCATGTCCACGCCGTGCTCGGGGCTGTACAGGCGCTGAACGGCAAAGGCCTCGGGAGCTGCCGTCCGGTAGTAGTAGGTCTCCTCGAGGACAACCTCGTGCGGAGGGTTGTCCGCGTCGTGCTTGTGCGGCGGGTAGCTCGACCAGTTACCCGCCGGGGTGAAGGCCTCGACCACGAGCAGGCGCTCCGCCGGGAACGACGGCTTCACGATGTGGTTGATCTGGCGGGTCGCGTTGCCGGCTCCACGGACCTCGATCTCGACGTCCTCGGGCCGGATCAACACGGGCTCGCGCCGCCGCTCGCAGCGAGCGCCGCAGATCGCCAACTCGAAGGTGCCGGCTCCGGTCACCGAGTACGCCGTATCTCGCGGCAGGTAGAGCGCCCACGGCATCCCGCCGAACACCTCGCTGCGTTCCCCTAGCTCGAACCGCTCGCTCCCCGATTCGACGGCGCAGCGGCCACCGAGGACGACGAGCACGACTTCGCTCTGATCGGTTTCCGCAGAGAACGACGCGGCCCGCACGCCGAAGGAGAGGTGATTCCAATCGGCAGACTCCGGCGTCACCTGCTCCCAGGACCCGTGCTTCAGGAAAAGCTCGCCCATGGTTCCGCGCATACTGCCTGAGCGCTCCGACCCGTCGAGCGCCCGGCCTCGCCGCGAGGTGGGACGATGTAGGCGTGAGCAAACGAGTCCGGTGGCGGAAGACCGTGGCGGTGCTGCTGATCGCCGCCACGATCGTGACGCCGCTCGCGCTCACCGCGGTCTGGCTGCGCGACGAGGTGCTCGTCACGCACAGGTACGTCCACACGGTCACACCGCTCGCCTCGAACCCCGCGATCGTCTCCGCCGTCGCCGCGCAGATCACCGATGCGCTCTATGCGAAGGCGAACCTCTCGACGAAGACCGTCCTCCCCGGAAGGGCGAGCTTCCTCGGGAAGACCCTCGACGCCGGGCTGCGCTCGTACACGCAGCAGACGATCGAGCGCTTCCTGCGTACGTCGGCGTTCCGGGTGATCTGGGTCCAGGCGAACACGCAGGCGCACGAGGCGCTCGTCGCCGCGCTCGAGGGGAAGAAGAGCCAGTTCATCAGCCCCGACGGGAGCGTCGACATCAACCTCTCGAACGCGGTCCTCGCCGCGCGGACCGCGCTCGGCGACGCCGGAATCCACGCGTTCGACAAGCTCGGCACCGCCGAGCTCCAGCGAGGAATCGTGATCGCGAAGCCGGAGTCGCTCCACCGGGCCCGGAACGGGGTGAAGCTGCTGAAGGCGCTCGCGCTCGGGCTGCCGATCCTCGCGCTCCTCCTCTACGGGCTCGCCTTCGCGATCTCACGCGAGCGGCGACGGACGCTGCTCCGCGCTGGAATCTCGCTGATGGTCGCGGGTGTCGGAGGGCTCCTCGCGATCGTCGCCGGACGCTACGTCTACAGCCATCACGTGGTCGCGCCCGACGTGCCGCAGGCCGCCGCACGGGCGCTCTACAACACCGTGCTCTCGGATCTTCGCCTCTGGTTCGAGCTCACCGCGCTCGGCGGTGTGCTCGCGACGGTCGCAGCGATCGCCGCCGGCCCATCACGCGCCGCCGCAGCGGTGAGAGGCGCCACGCTCCGCACCGCCGGCGGCATCACCGACGAGGTCGTCGGCGCGAGCGCCACCTCGAAGTGGGTCGCCGCGAACAAGCCGGTGCTCCGCACGGTCGCCGTGATTCTCGGTCTCCTCCTCGTGCTCGACTCGCACCACATCACGAGCCGGCTCATCGTCGAGTACACACTCGGAGTGCTGCTCGTGCTCGGCCTCGTCGAGATCCTCGCAAGGCCTGCGAGACCCAGGCGGCACCGAAGCGGAGTACCGTGAGTGCATGAGCTCTCCCGAGCAGGGCGCGAAGCCGTACGGGAGGCGGGCGTTCCTGCTGCTTCTCGCGGGCGGTGCGACCTCCTTCGTCTGGGCAGCCCGTGTCAGCAACGTCCTCTCGCCGGTCACCTCGGCCTTCTCGCAGCTCGTCGGGAACCTGTTCCCGGTCGGAGGCTGGCGGATCTACACGATCTCCGGGTCGATGCCGATCTTCGATCCGAAGAACTACCAGCTCGAGATCAGCGGGCTCGTGCGGAAGCCCCGGACGTTCACCTACGACGAGCTGCTCGCGCTCCCGCAGTCCCACCAGGTCTCGACATTCCACTGCGTCACCGGCTGGACGGTGCACGATGTGCGCTGGTCGGGCGTCCGCTTCAAGCACCTGCTCGACCTCGTCGAGCCGTTGCCCGAGGCGAAGGCGCTTCGCTTCGACTCGCTCGAGGTGCCCTACAATGACTCACTCACGACGAAGCAGGTGGAGCTCCACGACGTGATGCTCGCCCTCGGGATGGACGGGCAGCCTCTCTCGCGCCCGCATGGCTCGCCCGCCCGGGTCGTGATCCCGGAGATGTACGGCTACAAGGGCGTGAAGTGGCTCTCGAAGATCGAGCTCGTCGCCGACCAGCCGACCGGGTACTGGGAAGGCCTCGGCTACGACCAGGACGCGTGGGTCGGCCACTCGAATGGCTACGGCATCTGAACCGCGCCGCATCCGGCGCTGGAGCCGCACCGAGCGGACGGTGCACTGGGTGCACGCGACGGCGTTCTGCGTGCTGCTCGTCTCCGGGCTTTGCCTGTACTTGCCGAGCCTCGCGGAGGCGGTCGGGCGGCGGCCGCTTTTGAAGACGATCCACATCTACACCGCGCTCGCGTGGGCGATCGCGCTCGTGCTCGTCGTCTTGGTCGGCGACCGCCGCTCGCTCCGGCGCACGGTGCACGAGGTCGAGTACTTCGACGACGACGACCGCTCGTGGCTACTCGGGCGCCACGCTCCGCAGGGACGGCTGAACGCGGGCCAGAAGCTGAACACGATCGTGACGGCGGCATTCGCGATCCTGTTTGCGGTCAGCGGATTCTTCCTCTGGTACGGCGAGCGCGACACGCGCTTCCGGCTCGCGAACGCCCTGCTCGTCCACGACTACCTGATGTACGTCTCGCTGATCCTCTTCGTCGGGCACCTCGGGCTCGCTGTGATCTACCCACGGACGCGCCACTCGCTGAACGGGATCACCCGCGGCTGGGTGCGCGAGGACTGGGCCGCCCGGCGACACGCGAAGTGGGTCGAGGCGGTAGAGACGCCAGGTTCGAGCGGCCCTGAGCCGGAGTAGCGGTCAGGCTGCGGCGGCCGGCTTGGACGCGCCGCTCGACCAGCTGGTGCTCCACCCAGTGAGCCTCCTCTTCGGGATGCGTCACGAGCACGGTCTCGTCGGCGTCGAAGACACGCAGGCCGTGCGTCTGTGGTTACGATTCTCGGCATGGTCCTCGCGGGCGACAGCGAGCGTGAGCGAACGCTGATCTCTTTGCGCGAGCACTTCGTCCGGGGACGGCTGACGCTCGAGGAGCTGGCCGAACGCACCGAGCTCGTGCTGCATTCGCGTTCCCGAGAGGAGCTCCGGCGTTCATGCGACGGCCTGCCGCGCGCGGCGGCGCACGGGGTGATGAAGACCGTCATCCACGGCGCATCGCTCGTGTTGTTCACGGGAGCGTGGCTGCTCTTCAGCTTCGTGCTCGTCGTCGTCTTCGCGCTGACGCTCCTCATTCACGGCGCGACGCTCCCCGAGCTCGCGGGGTTCCTGGTCGTCTGGCTCGTGCCGACGTATCTGTTGTCGCGGCTGTGGCGCAAGCGGCCCCTTCGGCGACTCAGCTAAGACGTTCCGGCAAATCGTCCGGGCGGCTGACGAGCCTCGGGACGTAACGCTCTCGGTAGGTTGAGGGCTATGGGGAGCGAGGCGATCGAGATCCGCGCGTTCCGGGGCTCGAGACGGAGATCGGTGTATCGCAAGCACGTTCTCTCGGTCGAGACGTTCGCGCGGATCCTGGCAACCGGCGAGCGGATGGCGCTCGGCCTGCTCTCGTCACTCGACGTCCACGGGCGGCGCGAGTTGGACAAGCGGCAGGCGGCTCAGCTCGCAGTGGAGCTGACGAGCATTCGAACGACCAGCGAGCTGCCGGAGTTCGACTGGGATCTGACCGCGATCGCCGAGGTGGCGCGCTGGTGCTCACACGCGACCGAAGGGTCGTGGTTGAAGATCGATGGGCCTCAAGAGACACCGATCACCGTCCTGACGGGATAGTGGCAGCAAGCGCGCGGACGTCGCCGGAGAGACGCAGGAGATGGAGGGCGTTGGTCGATTCGGCTGGGTGACCGATCCGGAAAGGTAATCGCATCGAGCTGTGGCAGCCCACCTGACCGCGCCTCTCTCGCAGGCGGAATCACCGTCTCAGGAGCTCGCCGCACGCTTGGGCCGGAGGCGCTCAACAGTCTCAGCGGTTTTCTCCCGGCCGTCCGCCATGAGGCCCTCGACAACCCCGTCGATGTTCGCGTCCTTCTGGTTCTGACTCATCTTGAACTTCGCCTCGACCCGCGTGATCGCGAGCTCGATCCCGACAATCGCCCGCAGCTGGCCCTCGTGGAAGGCCTTCGGAGCGTCGTCGACGCTCCACGGATGGGCGCGGCCGGCTTCCTGGCGAGCCGTCAGGCGGCGAACGATCGCGTCGACCCACGCGACGTCGTCGTGGATCCGGAGCTCACCGAAGATGTGGGCGGTCGTGTAGTTCCAGGTGGGAACGACCCTGCCGTGCTCGGCTTTGGACGGGTACCACCCCGGGTGAACATAGGCATCTTCGCCGTGGGCGATCACCAGCGCTTCGCCGATCGCCGGCCGTTTCCACTGGTCGTTCTTCCGCGCGACGTGGCCGAGCATCGAGCCGCGATCACCGAGGTCGGGCGCGTAGAGCATCGGCATGAACGTCGCAGTCATGCCGTCCTCGGTCATGGTCACGAGATCGGCGGCCTCGACCTGCGAGAGGAACTGCGCTGCGGCCTCGGCATCCACGGCGAAGTGTGCCGGCGTGTACATGACGAGACTCTAGAGCGCGTCCACCGGCTGCCACTTGAACTTGCGTAGCGCGAACACGAGGCCGATCGCGCCCCAGAGCAGGACGACCGCGAGCGCGCCGCTGTCAGACCAGATGTGCTCGTCTCGCACCATTACGTCACGGGTGATCTCGGTGAAGTGGGTGAGCGGGAGGATCTCGGCGATCACCCGCAGGAAGTCCGGGTAGTCCTTCGGGGTGAAGAACGTGCCGGAGATGATCGCCATCGGCAGGTAGACGGCGTTGATCACGGCCGACGAGCCCTCCGCCGAGCGGACGAAGCCGCTGATCCCGATTCCCATCGCAGCGAAGCACAGCGCCCCGATCACGAGCAGCACCACCAGCGACAGCACATTCTCGGGCACCCGCACGCTGAAGAAGAGCCGGCCGAGGACGATGATGATGCCCGCCTCGATCACGAACACGATGAACGTGGAGGTGAGGATCGCGAACAGGTAGGTGGTCGGAGGGAGCGGCGTGGCGCGGATGCGCTTCATCACGCCCGACTCGCGGCGGATCACGAGCGTGATCCCGAGCCCCGCGAAGCACGTCGCGGCGACGCCGTAGCCGATCATCCCGGCCTCGAGGAACGCGGCGGCGCGGATCCCGCCCTCCTTCGTGATCCGGTCGTTCCCGTACACCGACGCGAAGATCAGGAAGAAGATCACCGGCAGGAAGAAGGTGAAGATCGCAGCCTCGCGATTGCGCCAGAACAGCAGTTGCTGGGCGCGGAGCTCGTGGTAGAACAGCCTCATTCGTCTTCTGCAACCGGCTCGGCCGTGAGCTCCAGGTAGACGTCCTCGAGCGTGGGCCGGCGGACTTCCAGCTCTTCGAGCTCCTCGCCGCGCTCGACCGCCTCGGCCGTCAGCGCGTACAGGCGATTCGTCGGCTCGGTCGTGTGCTCGAAGACGAGCTCGCCGTCGCGGCGGTAGCGGATCTCGGTCACGTTGCCCTCGCCGGTCAGCTCGGCC
Organism: uncultured Actinomycetota bacterium; assembly: GCA_963766565.1. Taxonomy (GTDB): domain Bacteria; phylum Actinomycetota; class Thermoleophilia; order Gaiellales; family Gaiellaceae; genus PALSA-600. The sequence continues at coordinate 408,843 of CAVYAQ010000002.1, read as the reverse complement.
GGCGAGCCCTCGCGCACGATCCGTCCCTCGCGCAGCACCGCAACGCGATCGGCGAGCTGCTCGGCCTCGTCGAGGTAATGCGTCGTGAGCAGGATCGTCGTGCCGAGCGAGCGGAGGTTCCGGATCGTCTCCCAGGCGGCGCGGCGGGCACCGGGGTCGAAGCCCGTCGTCGGCTCGTCGAGGAAGACGAGCTCCGGGTTGCCGATCAGCGCGAGCCCGAGGTCGAGACGGCGCTTCTGCCCTCCCGAGAGCGTTCGGCAGCGCGAGTCTGCCTTGTCGGTGAGGCCGATGATCTCGACAACCTCGTCGATGTCGCGGCGCTCGTCGAAGTAGCCTCCGAACACGCGAAGGCTCTCGCGAACAGTTAGGTTCGGATAGAGCGAGGAGGACTGGAGCACGACCCCGAGCCGGTCCCGCCAGGCGCGGTTGGCGCGCGCTGGATCGAGGCCGAGCACCTCGACCCGGCCGCCGTCCCGCTCGCGATAGCCCTCGAGGATCTCGATCGTGGTCGTCTTCCCTGCCCCGTTCGGCCCGAGCAGCCCGAATACCTCGCCGGTGCCGATCTCGAAGTCGATCCCCTTGACCGCCTCGTGCGAGCCGTAGCTCTTGACGAGGCCCGAGACCGAAACGGCGGCTGTCACAGCTCGAGCTCCGCAAAGCCGGCGGTCGGGAACGAGACCTCCCGGCCCGTGAGGGCGAGCACGATCTCGCTGCAGTCGGGCTGGTGACCGACCGCGATCACCGTCTCGCCCAGGCCGTCCACCGCAGCCCGCAGGGTTGACGCGGTCGCACCCGGAGCGAGGCCTTCGCTCACCCGCGCCTCGAGACCCGCCGCCGAGGCAAGAGCCTCGGCCGTCTCCCGCGCGCGCAGAAGCGGGCTCGAGACGATCGCATCGGGGTTCCGCTCCGCGAGCAGGAGCCCGAGCAGACGCGCCGCCTCGAGACCGGAGGGGGTGAGCGGCCGCAGCTCATCGGGCTGTCCGGGCGCGGCCTTGGCGTGACGAACGAGGATCACCAACACGACTGGCAAGCGTAGTGCGCAGCACGTGAGCGGGCGCCTGCCGCCGGTCGGCGATGATTTAGAGTCGGGCTGTGCGTCAGCTCCGCTACGTCGTGGCCGATGTCTTCACCGACACGCCGCTGACCGGGAACCAGCTCGCGGTGTTCACCGACGCGCGCGACCTCGATCCGCTGACGATGCAAGCGCTCGCGAAGGAGATGGCGTTTGCGGAGACGGTGTTCGTGCTGCCGGCACACGCCGAGGATGCGGATGTCCGGATCCGCATCTTCACCCCGGACAACGAGTTGCCCTTCGCAGGCCATCCGGTGCTCGGCAGCGCATTCGTGCTCGGGTTGCCGCTCCAGAAAGTCGTGATCCGGCTCGCGACCGGAGCCGGAGTCGTGCCCGTCGAGCTCGCACGCGAGGGCGCACGGATCGTCTTCGGCTGGATGGAGCAGCCGATTCCGCCCTGGGAGAGCTTCGAGAGGGCCGGCGAGCTCCTCGCTGCAATCGGCGTCGAACGCTCGGGACTGCCCGTCGAGCTGTACCACCTCGGCCCGAAGCACGTCTACATCGAGCTCGACTCGCCGGAGCAGGTCGCGACACTCGATCCCGATTTCCGCGCGGTCGCAAACCTCACCGACGCCGGCGTCAACTGCTTCTCGGCCGAGGGCAGTCGCTGGAAGACCCGGGTGTTCGTTCCCGGCGCCGGTGTCCCCGAGGACGCGGCGACAGGTTCCGCCGCGGGGCCGCTCGCGATCCACCTCGCGCGACACGGCCGGATCCGCTTCGGCGAGGAGATCGAGATCAGCCAGGGCACCGAGCTCGGCCGCCCCTCGAAGCTCTATGCGGTTACCGAGGGAGAGGGCGACCGGATCGATCGGGTGCGAGTCGGCGGCTGCGCCGTCGTCGTCGCACGCGGCGAGTTCAGGATTCCCTGAACCCGACCGCGGCGATCTCGGGCAGCTCGAGCTCGAGAGCCGTCCAGAAGATCCCGCCGTTCCGCGAGACGTACAGCCGGTTCCGCGCCGCATAGACGAGGAGATCGGGGTTCGAACCGGCAACCGCGACCGCGACACCGGGCGGAAGCCCGCGGCCCGACTCACGCCACGTCATCCCGGCGTCGTGCGACACGAGCATCGGCGGCCGCGCATCGACGACAGCCACCACGGTCGATCCTCCCTCCGCTGCCGCGACCACTCGCGGGAGATTGAGGCTCGGCGGCGGGGCCGGCTCGAAGGGCTCCCCGGGCTCGAGCTCGCCGCTCTCGAGGTCGATCGCGAAGAGGCCACCGGCCGTCGCGGCGAGCAGCGTGCTCACGGTGTCGCCGCCATCATCGCCGCGACCACCGCCGTCGCCCGTCGGCCCGCGGCGGCCGGCCCGAGGCCCGCTGAGCGACCCGCAAGGTACGCGACGCAGAAGCCGTCGCCGGCCCCGGTCGGATCGCCCTCGAGCGGAAATGCCGGCACCTCGTGGACGTATCCGTCCGCGACAACAGTCGCCCCGCGCGCGCCGTGGGTGAGGAGCAGCTCGCGGATGCCGAGCCGTTGCGGGTCGCCGATCACCTCGGCCTCCTCGTCGTTCAGCTTCAGCACCGTGAGGTGGCGGAGGAGATCGGGGTCGAAGTCGGCGTCCAGGACGAGCGGCCCGGTCCGGGAGGGCCGGACGAGCCCCTGGCCGTCCAGTGACAGCTGCCGCCCGCGGGTCGCCGCAGCGGCGAGCGTCTCGGCCGGGAAGTCGCTCCGCGCGAGTGGTGCCAGATGCACCCAGCGAACCTCCCCGGGCAGCGACGGGACGTCGGCTGGAGCCCAGGTGTCGCCGAGCCCCCGCACCGTCATCTCCCGCCGGTCGCCGTCGTAGGACATCTCGAAGCTCGCCGTTGCCTCGCCCGGCACATATCGCACCTGCGAGCCGAGCGCGACGAGCGCGGGCAAGAGCTCCGGCCGGTCGGCGACGGCGCAGCGCGCGTAGACGACCGCCGGCGTGTCGAGCTGCTGAAGCGCGCGCGCCGCGTGGAACGGGCCCCCGCCCGTCCGCGGCGGCTGCCCGGGCAGGAAGTCGCGCGAGAGGTTTCCGAGAACTGCGATCACGCGCGGACCAGGGCCGGACGACGGGCGAGGAGCCCCGCGGCGGAGGTCAGCACGAACGCGGCCGCGAAGCTCGGGAGCGAAGCGCCTCCCCAGGGCAGCGCATGTGGATCGGTGTGCGCCACGAGCCGCGTCCACCAGGCCGGCCCTTCCGGGTAGAGCCACTGGTAGAGGCAGAACCCGGCCAGCCACGAGGCGAGCGGCCATACGCGCAGCGCCGGCGGCGAGAAGACGTCCCGCGGCAGGTACCGGCACCCGGCCAGGAGCCAATCGGCGAGTAGCACCCCGAAGAGCGGAACGAAGAACGACCCGAGCAGGAACAGGAACGGCTGGTAGTTCCGCAGGTCTACGAGCAGCGCCCCCACCGTCGCGACGACCGCAGTCGCGGCCACGAGCAGGCGCTGGGGCACGTCGGGCAGCAGGTTCTGCAGCGAGACGGCGCCCGAGTAGACATTCGCGAACGCTTCGTCGCTCTCGTCCACTGTGAGCGCCAGCAGCGCGAGGAGGCTCGCCGCGCCCCCGGCCGCGATCGCAGTCAGGAGCCCGGGGGCGTCGCCGATGTGGCGCGACATCGCGATCACGGCCCCGAGCCCGAAGAGCGGGATCGTCGGCACGAAGTAGCCGAGGCCCGAGCCCCAGAATCCCGCGGCGCGGCTCTTCGAGAAGCGGGTGTAGTCGGCGACGAGCGGCGTCCACGAGATGATGCTTGCAAGGACGAGATCGAATCCCGGCCAGAACGCATGCGAGCCCGACCGGTGCCAGAGAGCGTCGACGTGCTGGTCGTGCAGCGACCACCACGACAGGTAGAGCAGTGACGCGATCACGACCCAGACCGCAAACTTGCGGACGTACCGGCGGACGAAGCCGACCGGCCCGAGGAGCGCGAGTATCGCCGCGACGACGCCGAACAGGAGCTTCCAGAACACCGTGCCGCCGAATCCGAGCACCTGGTGAGAGAGCGCGCTCGCGCCGGTCGCGATCACGATCAGCTCGAAGACCGACCAGCCGAGGCACTGCACGATGTTGAGCGCGGTCGGGGCGTACGAGCCGCGATGTCCGAGCGGCGCACGCATCAGCACCATCGACGGCACGCGGGCATCGGCGCCGATCAGCCCGCCGAGGCCGAGCATCAGGTTCCCGACGACCGCAGCCGCGGCGATCGCGCCGATCGCGACGGGCAGCGACAGCGCCAGGCCGCCCTCCGAGAAAGGCAGCACGAGGAGCGCCCCCGCCACGATCACGAGCAGCGACACCGAGAGGTTCGCCCAGAGCAGGAAGCCGTCGAACGTCCCGAGCAGGCGGAGTCTCTGCGGAACGGGCTCGATGCCCCACTGCGGTGCGTCCTTCACGGGCCTCTCCCTTCGCCGGCATGATCCGGATCAGGTTCGACGGGTCTGATCTCAGCCGCTAGCGGCACCCCGGTTCCGCAAGAGTAGACGAGCCGTCGACGACCCTGTGGCGGATGGTCGCGCGCGAGTCTCAGCTGCTCGCTCAGGAGGATTCTCCGGCGACACTCGCCCGGCAACGGGCTATCTTGTTTGCGGGTTGACAGTACGCCTTCGTCTTGCCATTTTCGTTCCGGTCGCTGCGGTTCTTGCGGCGCTCGCCGTTGGTTGCGCCATGGCTGCGCATGGCTCGACGGCCGCGCAGTCCTCGGCCGCCGGTGGCACATCGTCGAGCACCACTCTCGCGGGAGTGAACCTCGCGCAAGGAAAGGCGCTCTACCGCAAGTACTGCGGTCAGTGCCACGCGCTGACCGCCGCCCTCGCCGCTGGATTCGGCAGTGACAAGGGCCTCGGTACCGACGGCGGCCCGAGCTTCAACGACCTCGACGTGCCGTTCAACCTCTCCATCGTCGCCGTCACCGAGCAGTTCGGCGGTCATGAGCTCGTCGTGAAGCGGATGACCTGGCCGCAGCTGCGGCTGGTCTCGTCCTTCGTCGCGGCGGCGACGAAGACGAATCCGTACCTCGCGCGCATCTCGGACGGCTAGCCGGCCAGCTCAGGGCCACGGATTGGCTCGGCGCCGCGCGGAGAAGGCCGGTGGCGGCCCGGCGCGATCAGGCCGGTTGTGACGCGATCTTCCTGAGCACGTACTTCAGGATCCCGCCGTGCTTCAGGTAGTCGCGCTCTTTCGGGGTGTCGAGCCGGAGGATCGCAGTGAAGGCCTTCTCGTCCGCGCTTGACCGTGACCTCGGGGGCGTCACCGCCGAGGATGCCCTCGATCGAGAATTCCTCCTCGCCGCTCAGGCCGAGGGATTCGCGCGAGTCGCCCTGGCGGTACTGGAGCGGCAGGATCCCCATCATCAGGAGGTTCGAGCGATGGATGCGCTCGTAGCTCTCGGCAAGGACGGCCTTCACCCCGAGGAGACCCGGGCCCTTCGCAGCCCAGTCGCGGCTCGAGCCTGACCCGTACTCCTTGCCGGCGAGCACGACGAGAGGCGTTCCCTCGGCGAGGTAGCGCTCGGAGGCCTCGAAGATGGTCATCTCCTCGCCGCCCGGTAAGTGCTTCGTCCAGGTGCCTTCCGAACCGGGGACGAGGAGGTTCTTCAGGCGCAGGTTCGCGAACGTGCCGCGGATCATCACCTCGTGGTTGCCGCGGCGTGCACCGTAGGAGTTGAAGTCCCTGCGCTCGACCCCATGCTCGGTGAGGTAGCGGCCGGCCGGCGAGTCGGCCTTGATCGAGCCGGCCGGCGAGATGTGGTCGGTCGTGACGGAATCGCCGAGCGAGACGAGACAGCGGGCGCCGTGGAGATCCGCCACCGCGGTCGGCTCGAGGCTCAACCCGTCGAAATACGGGGGCTGGCGCACGTAGGTCGAGGCAGGATCCCAGGCATAGAGATCGCCCGCGATCGACTCGAGGCTGCGCCAGCTCTCGTCGCCGGTGAAGACCTCGGCGTAGGTGTTCGTGAACATCTCGCCGCGGACGGACGAGGCGATCGTCTCGCCGATCTCGGCGGCGCTCGGCCAGAGATCGCGCAGGAAGACGTCGCTCCCGTCCTCGGCGACTCCGAGCGGCTCGTTCACGAGGTCGAGATCGATCCGACCGGCGAGCGCATAGGCGACGACGAGCGGCGGCGAGGCGAGGTAGTTCGCCTTCACCTCCGGATGGATCCGCGCCTCGAAGTTGCGGTTCCCGGAAAGCACGGCGCACGCCACGAGGTCGCCCTCGGCGATCGCCGCCGAGACCTCGGGAAGCAGCGGGCCCGAGTTGCCGATGCAGGTCGTGCAGCCGTATCCGACGGTGTTGAAGCCCAGTCGATCGAGGCAGATCTGCAGCCCGGCCCGCTCGTAGTACTCGGTCACGACCTTCGAGCCCGGCGCGAGCGAGGTCTTCACCCACGGCGCCCGCCGGAGCCCGAGCTCGACCGCACGTTTGGCGAGGAGGCCCGCCGCGACCATCACCTGCGGGTTCGAGGTGTTCGTGCACGAGGTGATCGCCGCGATCACGACTGTGCCGTGCCCGAGCTCGTGCTCGGCTCCGTCGATCGAGACTCGCACCGGCCTCGCTCGCGGCATGGGTGCCACGGCGACCGCCGCGTGTTCTGGCTCGATGACCTCATGCCCGCCCGGCGCCTGCTCGGTCGTCGAATCACTCGCCGGGAACGTCTCGGCGAGCGCGCCGTCCTCGTCGAGCTCCACCCCGAAGGTCGGGAGCGCCTCGAGAAACGATTGCTTCGCGCGCGCGAGCGGCACCCTGTCCTGCGGGCGTCGAGGCCCGGCGATCGACGGCTCGACCTCGTCCAGGTCGAGCTCCACCACCTGCGAGTACTCCGGATGAGCGTCCGGCTCGTGCCAGAGGAGGTTCTCGCGGCAGTAGGCCTCGACGAGGGCGACGCGCGACTCGGCGCGCCCGGTCAGGCGCAGGTAGTCGAGCGTCAGCTGGTCGACCGGGAAGAAGCCGCACGTCGCGCCGTATTCCGGCGACATGTTCCCGAGCGTCGCGCGATCGGCGACCGTGAGCCCGGAGACTCCGGGTCCGAAGTACTCGACGAACTTCCCGACGACGCCGGTGTGGCGCAGCAGCTCGACCACCGTGAGCACGAGGTCGGTCGCGGTCGCTCCTTCGCGCAGGCGACCCCGCAGGTGGAAGCCGACGACCTGGGGCACGAGCATCGACAGCGCTTCGCCGAGCAGAGCCGCCTCCGCCTCGATCCCGCCGACACCCCAGCCGAGCACGCCGAGCCCGTTCACCATCGTCGTGTGGGAGTCCAGCCCGACGACCGTGTCCGGAAACGCCGCCCCGTCGCGGCTCTCGATCACGCGCGCCAGGTACTCGAGGTTCACCTGGTGGACGATCCCGGTGCCCGGCGGGACGACCTTGAAGTCGCGGAGCGAAGCCTGCCCCCAGCGCAGGAACGAGTAGCGCTCGCGGTTCCGCTCGACCTCGAGCTCGACGTTGCGGGCGAAGGCGAGACGCGAGGCGAACTCGTCGACCTGCACGGAATGGTCGATCACGAGCTCGGCCGGGATCAGCGGGTTGATCCGCGCTGGGTCGCCGCCGAGGCCCGCAAGCGCGTTGCGCATCGCGGCGAGGTCGACCACGGCCGGTACGCCGGTGAAGTCCTGGAGGAGCACGCGGGACGGGAAGAACGAGATCTCGTGTGCGGGGTCGGCATACGGATCCCATGCCGCGACCGCACGCGCGCCTGCCTCGTCGCCCGACCGGAGCACGTTTTCGAGCAGCACGCGGAGCGAGTACGGCAGGCGTCTCGGCTCTACACCGTCGAGCGCATCGATGCGGGTGAGCTCGTAGGTTTTGCCGGCGATGGTCAGTGCGCTCATACCCGGGAGTCAAGCAAAGGTTGCGCCGGGAAGGCGCGGCTCCGCTTAACTCGACCGTTAATCGAGCCGTCTCGGGCCTGCCGGAATCCGTCGATATAACCGTAGGGGATGCAGCAGGGGGACATCATCCGTGGGGGCGTCTGGGCTACAGCAGCAGGCGTCGGCGCAGGGCTCGCGCTCGCCGGCGCAGCGCTGACCGGCCATCTCGACGCGTCGACGACCATTCAGCAGATCACGTCCGGCACGCCGCAGCCGGGCGGAACAACCCCGTCGGCGGGGAGCGGCAACCTCTCGGTCGAGCAGATCTACCGCCTCGACTCCCCGGGGGTCGTCCAGATCGACGATTCGGGCAGGCGGCAGTCGACTTCGCTGACGGGCGAGGCGCTGGGCTCGGGCTTCGTGATCGACAAGGCGGGACACATCGTCACGAGCAACCGGGTGATCTCGGGCGCTCCGGGCCTCCGTGTGAGCTTCTCGGGCACCCACCAGCTCGACGCAAGGCTCGTCGGTCAGGATCCGGCGACGGATGTCGCCGTCTTGCAGGTGGCGGCTCACTCGCGCTCCTTCAGTCCGCTCCCGCTCGGGGACTCGGACCAGGTTCAGGTCGGGGATCCGGTGGTCGCAATCGGGAACACGCTGAGCCTCGACCGGACGGCGACGGTCGGCATCGTGAGCGCGGTCCAGCACGGGATCGACTCCGCGAGCTCCTCGGCCTCGCACACGATCCAGACGGTCGCAGTCAACCGTGACAACTCCGGAGGCCCCGTGATCAACGCCCGCGGTCAGGTGATCGGGCTCAGCTCGCAGCTCGGGACGCGGGTCACGAGCTCCGCCGGGGACGGGATCGGCTTCGCGATCCCGATCGACACCGTGAAGACGGTGGTGGCACAACTGCTTGCGACCGGAAAGGTGCAGCATGCCTTCCTCGGGATCGATGTCCAGCCGGTCGATACCGCGCTCGCGCGCGCGTTCGCGCTGCCTTGCGACTACGGGCTGATGGTTCAGGCCGTCACACCCGGGACAGGTGCAGCGCGCGCCGGCCTTGAGGCCGGGCGCACCTCCGTCCTCGTTGCGGGCGAGTCCTATCTGATCGGCGGCGACATCATCGTTGCCGCAAACGGGACACCGGTCGCGAGCGAGTCGCAACTCCGGGACGTGATCGAGACAATGAAACCCGGCGACAGGCTTGCCCTCCGGATCTGGAGGGGAGACAAGGAAAGGACTGTCCACGTGAAGCTGGGTCGGCCACCCGGCTGAGCTCGAGGAAAGATTGGGCCCCTGCAAGGCTTGGGGCCCGACCCCGGCGGAGCCGTCTAGCCAGCGCGGCCCGCCGGACGAGATGGCCGCGACCCGCATGCCTGCCCGGGTCGCGGCCATTTTTTCTCCTTCGCCGCGATGCCCGGAGCACCGGGCCGCCCCGTGGAACAACTGGTACCCGCGCGTCACACCTTCCCCGGTAGCCTCGACGGCATTGGGGCGGGAGGTGGGTACCCGAAATAACCCAGTGTCATTCTGAGCGGGTCTTGCTGGCTCGCTTTCCATTCAAAATTGCCTTCGTGGCTTTTGTCAGTCGTGCGGCCTGCGAGACGCGACGGACCGGCCGTCGTGGCTTGAGAGGAGCGTGGCTTCGCCCCTACTGGGATCTGCCTGCCGACCGGTCCGCCATTACTCCCTCGACTGACGGAAGGAGCTACTGGCAATGTTGACGATCGGGATTGATGCGCACAAGCGCAGCCACACTGCGGTGATCGCTGACGAGCGGGGACGGCAGCTCGCGGTCAAGACGTTCGGTACCACTACGGCTGATCACCTCGGACTACTCGCGTGGGCGCGTGAGCGTGACGAGCAGCTGGTCTGGGCGGTCGAGGACTGCCGCCATCTCTCGCGGCGGCTCGAGCGAGATCTGCTCGCGGCAGGCGAACGGATTGTCAGGGTGCCCCCGAAGCTGATGGCAAACACCCGTGACAGTGCCCGCGGCTACGGCAAGTCTGATCCGATCGACGCGCTCGCTATAGCGCGGGCGGCGCTACGCGAGCCCGATCTTCCGACGGCCCAGCTCGATGGGAAAGACCGGGAGATACGCCTCCTCGTTGACCATCGTGAAGACCTGGTCGCGGAGCGAACCCGCATTATTAGCCGTCTGCGCTGGCATCTCCACGAGCTCGACCCGAGCGTTGAGCCAAAGGCGCGATCACTGAGCCACGTCCGCAACCTCGACAAGCTCCTGATCCGCCTCGCCGACAGCGAAGGCACCGTAGCCCGGCTCGCACGCGAACTCGCCGAGCGCTGCCTCGCTCTCACGACCTCGATCGCCGCACTCGAGAAGGAGATCACCGCGCTCGTCGAACACATTGCCCCCTCCCTGGTCGCGATCCGCGGCTGTGGCTCCCTGACAGCCGCGAAGATCGTCGGCGAAACCGCCGGCGTCAATCGCTTCAAACACAAAGACGCCTACGCCCGCCACAACGGCACGGCGCCGCTCCCGGTCTGGTCATCGAACAGAGCCCGACACCGACTCAGCCGCAGCGGCAACCGCCAACTCAACGCCGCTCTGCACAGAATCGCTCTCACCCAAGGCTCGCTGCCACCCACCCGCGCAAGCAATGATCGCCCGCCGCCGCGCCAACGGCGACGGAGGCCTCGAAGCCCTCCGCATCCTCAAACGACGCCTCTCAGACGTCGTCTACCGGGCCCTCGAAACCGACGCCACCCTCATCCCCGACACCCCAACTTGACAGAGGAGCTAGTGACAGCTCGGAAGGCCGGGCGGGCGGTCCTCAGTCGCTGAGGCGCGACGATCCCTCGCCGAGCTCGGCACCTCGGCGAAACGATTCGAGCGCGTGGTCATGACGAAGCGCGGGGTGCCGGCGGAGCCACGGGCTCGCGCTCCTCCGGAGCGAACGTCCAGCTGAAGACGACGCACGGCTCGGGGCCCGCTGCCCCTGCTGCGCGGTAGGTGGCGAGCGCCGCGGCGTTCTCGCGCTCAGTTCCGACCCACATCCCGTAGCAGCCGTTTCGCCGTGCCAGCTCCGCGAGCGATTCGACGAGCGCTCGGCCGACGCCGCGTCGGCGGTGATCCGGGTGGACGCTGAGCTCGTACAGAAACATCTCGGTTCCCTTGTCGGGATGTGTCGTCTCGACGCCGCTGACGAACCCGATTGGGGTCGAGCCCTCGGCGAGCGCGACGAGCAGGTGATGACCGGCGCTCGAGAGGAACCTCGCGACCCATGCAAGCGTCGGGGGGTTGTCGAAGAGCTCCGCGCCGGCCAGGACCACGGCTTCGTCCCCGGCTTCGAGGCGCTCGATCTGCACGACGCCGATGGTACGGATGGTCTTCCGCGAGCGTGGCGCGACGCAATCCGTCGAGCGGCTTCACAACGTAGGAGTGATTGCGATTCCCGTTTCGGCCTTCGGCGGGTACCCTGTTCGCGTGGAGAGGGGCTCGATCGTCTTCGAGGAAACCGCCGTCCGCTCGGAGGACGACGAGTTATGGATCGATGACGACTCCGAAAGTCGGAACGGATGGTTCTGCGTCCGGACCGACCCGTTCCCGTGCCCCGCATCGGGATGCACGTACGTGGCCGATTTCATGACCGCGGCGCATCTGATCCTCGTCTGGCAGGAAAACGACGACCCGAACCTGCTGCGGCATGCCGGGCAGGCGAAGAACGTCGGCCGAAACCCGCGGATCGTGGGCTACCGCTCCGATTACGGCCCGTCCGCGTCGTATTACGCATGGATCGCGGCGGGTCGGCCTGTTCACGGCGTGAGAGCGCAGTAGGTGGCCGTCGTCAGCGACACGTTCCAGGTACGTGGGATCCGCTGCGAGCGGTGCATGGCACGGCTCGGTCACGTGCTCAAGGGACACGATGGGCTCGAGTCGGCGAATGCGACGCTCGCCGGTGAGGTCACCCTGAGCTGGGACGACGATGTGACGACGCGCGACTCGCTCGTCGCGGCGCTCGCCCGCGGCGGCTTCCGCGAGCAGCAGCCGGTCTGAGCGTACGACCGAAGCTTGGTCTACGAGTAGGGAATCCCGGGGAGCCGGATGTCGTTAGAACCATTGATAGGGTGGCCTGTCGAGTGAGCGAAAGGGCCCCGACAGCCGCCGAAGCCCGCCGCATCGCGGAGGTTGAGCGTGACCGTGTTCGCTTCGAGGAAGAAGCGCTCGAGTTGAGCGACCAGGTATACCGCGTCGCGCGGAGGCTCTCTGGATCCCGCGAGGAAGCCGAGGATCTCGTGCAGGACACGTACGCCCGCGCGTTCCGCGCCTGGCAGCAGTACCAGCCTGGAACAAACCTCCGAGCGTGGCTGCTGAGGATCCTCACGAACCTGAACATCGACCGCGGACGGCGCTCGCAGCGCACTCCGGACAGCCAGCCGCTCGAGGAAGGCGACTACTTCCTCTACAACAAGCTGGAGTCGACGCTTCCCGACGCGAACCCAGACGAGGAGCGCGTGATCGAGCGGCTGTCACAGAACTCGGTGGTCGAGGCCCTCGCCGAGGTCCCACACGATTTCCGGGATGCGATCGTTCTCGTCGACATTGGTGAGTTCTCCTACGCCGACGCCGCCCAGATCCTCGACATCCCGGTCGGAACGGTGATGTCCCGGCTGCATCGCGGCCGACGGATCCTCAAGCAACGGCTAGCCGACAAGGCGGTGACAGCGTAATGGGATGCGATTGCGGAGACTGCGAATCGATGATGCAGCCCTACATCGACGGGATGCTCACCGACGTCGAGGTCGCCGAGGCCCGCGACCATCTCGCCGCGTGCCCTCCCTGCGAGAAGCGCTACCGCTTCGAGGAGCAGCTCCGCCACTTCGTGCGAGTCGCGACCGACGAGCCGATGTCGGACAGCCTGCGCGACCGGCTCGCATCGCTTCGAAGCAGCTAGGCACACGGTAAATCGGGCGGAAGCCCGCCGCCACCTGCCAACGCGGATCAGGCTTCAGTGGCGCCTTCGAGCACCAGGAACGGCCGCTCGAGTTTCCCGGCTGTCACTTTTCCGGGCCCCCACCTCCCGCCCCAATGCCGTCGAGGCTAGCGGGACAGGTGTGACGCGCGGGTACCGGTTGTTCCACAGCCGGTGAAGGTACGTCGTTCCACAACCGGCGACGCGAGCGTCGTGGGGTAGCGTTTTCCCTGTGAGCGCTGCGGTCGTACTGATGGCATACGGGTCGCCGGAGCGTCTCGAGGATGTGCCGGCGTACTACGCCGATATCCGCGCAGGGCGGCCGATCGCGGCGGAGCATCTCGCAGATCTCGTCAGCCGCTACCGTCGGCTCGGGATCGAGGACTCGAACCCGCTGAATGCGATCACCGAGGAGACGCGCGCCCGGCTGTCCGACGCGCTGGCGTTGCCGGTGTTCACCGGGATGAAGCACTGGGCTCCGCACATCGACGAGGCTGCGAAGGACGCTGTCGGCGCAGGTGCGGACACCGTTGTCGGGCTCGTGCTGGCCCCGCACTACTCGGCGCTCTCGATCCAGGGCTACCGCGAGCAGCTCGAAGGTGCGCTCGACGGCAAAGCGGCGCTCGAGTTCGTCGAGAGCTGGCACGACGATGCAGGCTTCGTGGCGTTCCTCGCCGAACGCGTCCGCGGCACCGACCGCCACGTCGTCTTCACGGCCCATTCACTCCCGGCGCGGATTCTCGAGCTGGGCGATCCGTACCGCGACCAGCTGCTCGAGACCTCGAGGCTCGTCGCCGACGCCGCCGGCCTGCACGACTGGTCGTTCTCGTTCCAGAGTGAGTCTCCGACCGGCGAGCCATGGCTCGGACCGGACATCCTCGACCATCTCACGGCCCTCCACGAGGCCGGCACGGACAAGGTCCTCATCTGTCCCGTCGGGTTCGTGTCCGATCATCTGGAGATCCGCTGGGATCTCGACATCGAAGCACAGGAACGTGCCGGCGAGCTCGGGATGGAGCTCGATCGGATCCAGATGCCGAACGCCGAGCCCGGTTTCGTCGACGTGCTGGCCCAGATCGTGAACCGCGCTCTCGCCGGCCCCGATTCACGATGACGAGCCCTGGGAAGATCATCGTCGACCGGGTGTCGCAGCGCTTCCGGGTCTCGGAACGTCCCTATCGGACGCTCAAAGACACGGTTGTCGCGCGGCGCCGGCGCGCGCCCGTGAACGAGGTCTGGGCCCTTCGCGACGTCACGCTCGAGGTCGAGCCCGGCGAGGCACTCGGGCTCGTCGGCCGTAACGGCTCCGGCAAGACGACGCTGCTGAAGCTGATCTCGGGAATCTTCAAGCCGTCCTCGGGCCGGATCGCAGTGGGGGGCGAGTCGGCTCGCTTCTCGAGCTCGGTGCCGGATTCCACCAGGACTTCACGGGGCGCGAGAACGTCTACCTGAACGGCTCGATCCACGGGCTCTCCCGGGCACGCGTCCGTGAGTTGATGGACGAGATCGTCGCGTTCGCCGAGCTGGAACGGTTCATCGACCTACCGGTGCGCACGTACTCGTCCGGTATGTACATGCGGCTCGGCTTCTCGGTCGCCGCACACATTCAGGCCGACGTGCTCCTCCTCGACGAGGTATTCGCGGTCGGTGACGAGGAGTTCCAGCGCAAGTGCTTCGGGAAGATCCACGAGTTCAAGGGGCGGGGCGGCACGATCGTGTTCGTCTCCCATGACGCCCAGGCCGTCGAGCGGCTCTGCGATCGCGCTGTGCTGCTCCGCGACGGAGCCCGGGTCTTCGACGGCGACACCGGTGACGCGATCTCGAAATACCGGAGCCTGCTCGCAGACGAGCGTAGTCCGGACGAGCTCGCAGCGGGATTGCGCGAATGGGGAAGCGGTGAGGCGCAGATCGTCTCGGCACGGCTACTCGACGCCGACGGCCAGGCGCGGCCTGCCTTCGCCTCGGGCGAGGCGGTGGCCGTCGAGCTCGTCGTCGCCTGCGATTCGGGGCTCGAGCCTCCGCGGGTCTCGCTCGAGCTGCGCGACAACAACGGCACCGTTCTCGGAGGAGTGGTCGCCTCGACCGAGGGCCTCGGTTGGGGAGCGGCCGCAGGCGAGCGCATCCTCCGCTTCGAGATCGACCGCCTACCGCTCGCCGACGGACAGTTCCATCTCCGCTGTGCCCTCATCGACGCGAAGGGCGGCGGCCTCCTGCACCTGCAGGACGATGCGATTCGCTTTCTCGTCTTTCCCGGAGGAACGGAGACCGGGGCGGTCTTGCTCGAAGGGCGCTGGAGCGTGCAGGAGATTGCCGCTTCCGCGCCAATCGGATAGCCGGAATGAGCTCACGCTCCTGCCCAGAATGGCCTCAGTTGATGGAGCTCGCGCCCGAGCTCCAGTTCAAGCACTTCACGCTCCGCGAGGCGCAGCTTCCCGCGGACGCGCTTGTGAACCTCGAAGCCGTCGACCTCGACTCTGTCGCGATCTGCTGCGACCCCGCGAGCCACGTGTTCTTCGCCGAGCACACCGATCCGGCGGTCGCCGAGGCCCTCCGCGCGTCGCACTGGTTCGACCTTCGCGAGTGGGTCGAGCACTCACCAGGCGTTGGCTGAGCACACCGGGCCGCATGCCATTACGCAATGAGCAGCACGCCGCCGCTCGGTACGGGGCGGTAGTGTCCGGGCGGATGCCGTCGCTAGTCGTTCCCTTCCGCGGGGCGAGAGGCAAGAGCCGGCTCGGCTCTCTTCCGCGTGAAGCCCGCGAGGCAATCTCCGAGGCGATGCTCCGCGACGTGCTCGCCGCCTGCGTTGCGGTCGGGCCGACCTTCGTCGTCGCAGCGGAGGGCACCGACACGCGGGAGGCGACCCTCGTCGCCGATCCGGGCGGCGGTCAGGGAGCTGCCGTCCGTGCCGGGCTCGATGCGGCCGCCGTCGCCTCGCCCGGCGCAGGGCCGCTGCTCGTCGTCAACGCGGACCTCGCTTGTGTCACCGCACGGGACCTACTCGCGCTTGCGGGGGCCGTTCCCGACCAGGGGCTCGCGCTCGCTCCCGCGGCCGACGGGACGACGAACGCGATCGCGCTCTCGACTCCCGCGCAGTTCGTGCCCTCCTACGGGCCCGGAAGCGCGGATCGCTTCGCTGCGCTCGCCCCCTCCCGGAGAGTGGACGCGCCGAATCTCATAGACGACGTGGACACGGTCGCCGACCTCGAGCGGCTCCGGCCGCGGCTCGGACCCCACACGCGCAGCGTCCTCACCTTGCTGCGAATGGGAGCCGCCGCGTGAAGACGACCGTCCTCTCGGGCGGCGTCGGTGGTGCGCGGTTCCTGCGCGGAGTCGTCTCTGTAGTCGACGTAGACAACGTAACCATCATAGGCAACGTAGGGGACGACATCGAGATTCTCGGCCTTCATGTCTCACCCGACCTCGACAGCGTCCTCTATGCGCTCACCGGCCTCGCCGACGACGAGCGAGGCTGGGGCCGCGCGGGCGAGACCTGGAACGCGCTCGAAACCGTCGAGGCGATGGGTGGAGATGCCTGGTTCCGCCTCGGCGATCGCGACCTCGGCCTCCACCTCGTCCGGACGCAGCTCCTCCGGGAAGGTGTCCCGCTCTCCGGGATCATGGCAAGGCTTGCGCGGGCACTGGGGCTCGGAAGTGATCTGCTCCCCGCAACGGACGATCCGCTACGGACGTTCGTCGAGACCCCGGCCGGCACGTTCCCTTTCCAGGAGTGGTTCGTCGCACGCGGCCATCGCGACGAGGTGGACGCGCTCCACTACACCGGCGCCGCCGATGCGAAACCGGCCCCGGGCGTGCTCGAGGCGATCGAGGCGGCGGAGCTGATCGTGATCGCGCCGAGCAACCCCTACGTCTCGATCGGGCCGATTCTGGCCGTCGAGCCGATTCGCGCGGCGCTCGAACGCCGCCAGGCGCCCTGTGTCGCGGTGAGCCCGCTGATCGGCGGCCGAGCCGTGAAGGGCCCCGCCGACCGGATGCTCGCACGCCTCGCCGGAGGCACGGGCCCTGCCGAGGTCGCGAGCTGCTATCCCGCCCTGATCGACGCGCTCGTGATCGACGAGCGGGATGTGGGCGACGGAGGTGCGGGCGAGCTCCCCGACGGCGTGCGCCTGGTCGCCGCTCGAACGTTGATGTCCGACGACGACGCGCGTAGCCGCCTCGTCCACGCGGTCATCGGCGCCGCCTCCGCCCTCGCATGAGGATCGCGATCCTGGGCGGCACCGGCAGCTTCGGGCGCGCGCTCGCAGTCCGGCTCGCCGATGCCGGGGACGAAGTGGTGATCGGCTCGAGGGACGAGGCCCGGGCGAGGATCACCGCCGCGGAGCTCGGCTCGGGTGTCCAGGGCGCGACGAACGACCACGCGGTGGCCGACGCCGGCCTGGCCGTACTCGCGGTGAAGGCGGATGCGGCCCTCGAGACCGCCCGCTCCGTTGCGGTCGCGCTCGGTACGACACCGCTCCTCTCGGTCGCGAGCGATCTGAAGTTCTCGCGCGACGGCGTTCGCCCCGATCCGGACGCCAGATCGCTCGCCGAGCGTATCCAGGACCTCGTCGCCGGCCCGGTCGTAGCCGGGCTCCATTCGATTGCGGCCGCGAACCTCGACACGGCTCCCCCGAAGGAGGACGCGCTCGTCTGCGGCGACGACGATGCGGCGAAGGAGCTCGCGTTGGCCCTTGCGGCCAGTGTCGTGGCAGGTCGCGCGCTCGACGCAGGCCCTCTGGCGAACGCCCGCACGCTGGAAGGACTGACCGCAGTGATCGTGAACCTGAACCGCCGCTACCGCGCGCACACCGGAATCGTCGTCACCGATATCTCTCCCTAGTGCGCCTTCTCGCGACGTTCAACCCGAAACCCGGCATCCCCGGGCGGCCTAAGAGCTGGAACCGGAATGAGCTTCGTCGATCGGGCGTGATGGACGAGTGCGCTTCAAGGACGCAGGGAGCCGGCAATAGTTGTCCTATTGCCGCGACCGAGGACGCCGTCAGCGCGCCGTCCAGCGCGGCCGAGCGACTCAAGGCTCATTTCGGTTCCAGCTCTAAGGCCGACAGATCGCGCGGGTCCCGCTCCGCGCCTCCGGAGAGGCCGCACCCGTGATCGAGATCTTCCCGGTCGATGGGCTTCCGGAGATCGAAGAGGGGGACGACCTCGAAGCGATGATCGCCGCCGCTCTCGAGCTGCGGGACGGTGATGTCGTCGTCGTCGCACAGAAGGTCGTCTCCAAGCTCGAGGGCCGGGTCGTGAGCCTCGATGGGATCGACCCGAGTGAGCGAGCGCGCAAGCTTGCCGGGGCGGGAACGGACCTGAGACAGCTCGAGGCGATCCTGCGGGAAACCGCGCGCGTCGTGCGCTCGCGAGACGGGCTGGTGATCGCGGAGACCCGCCATGGGTTCGTTTGCGCCTCGGCAGGGGTCGATCACTCGAACGCGGCCGAGCCGGACACCCTGATCCTGCTCCCGCTCGATCCCGACGCGAGTGCCAGGCGGATCAGGTCCGGCTCTCGGAGAGCTCGCCGGTGTTCGGCTCGCGGTGATCGTCACGGATTCCTTCGGCCGTCCGTTTCGACGTGGGACGACCGATGTCGCGATCGGCGTCGCCGGCCTGGCGCCGCTACTCGACCTTCGCGGGACCCAGGATCGTGCGGGAATCCCTCTACGGACAACTCAGGTAGCGCTTGCCGACGAGATCGCCGCCGCCGCGGACCTCGTCCGGACGTCGAAGGCCGACGGGCTGCCCGTGGTGATCGTGCGCGGCCTTCGGCTCGCGGGGGACGGCGCCGCGACCGAGCTCGTGATCCCGGCGGACCGCGACCTCTTTCGCTGAATCAGCCCGTGGTCGGGCTGAGGATGAGCGCCTGCGTCCCGTCGCCGAGATTCTTGTACTGGATGAGGGAGAACTCGACCGGGTTGGTCAACCTGTCGATTGTCCCGCTCTCGCGGGGATCCGGGCTCGTCGGCAGCGGCGGTGTCGTGAGCGGGAGCGTCTGCGAGATCGGTTTGTCGAGCTCGGCCTGGAGGTTGCTCCGCTCGAGGTACAGCAGCGTGGTCTGGTTCGTCCCCGCCTGCGGTGGGATGTAAGCGATCATCGCGTTCACGTTCGGCACGTACTTGAACGTGTAGAGCGCGAGCTCGAGTGCCTCTCGCCGCACGAGGCGGCCCCGGTCGGCGGAGGCGACTCCGCGCGTGATCGAACAGCGGGTGCCGAGGCCGCAGAGCTGGACCTGGAGATTGTCGGTCGTGGAGACGACGCGCGCACAGCAGGACGTCGCGGTGGCGGACGTCAGGAAGCCGATCGTCGACACCGGGGTCACCGTGGTTCCCGCGGTGCCCTCGGGCGCGCTCGGCACAATCGCGAGGAGCGGGGCACCCGCCTTGTTCAGCTTGTACTGGTTCGAGACGTGCGCGGCGATCTCGCTCGTCATCACCGAACTGCTTGCCGAGGCCGGGCGCCAGGTCGACCACGCCGGCGGCTTCGGGGGTGAGCCCTCGCGTGCGATCAGGACGACGCCGACGATGGACGCGACGAGGATCGTCGCGAGCACCCCGTAGATCAGAGCAAAGCGGAACTCGAGCCCGAAGCCGGCCGGCTTCTCGGGAGTCGCAGCGGGAGGCGGGGCGGTGGAGCCGCCTGGAGGCGGCGCAGCGGGCGCGCCTGGAGGCGGAAGCGGGCTCATCGACCTAATGATGCCCGTTGCGTGCCCGATGCGCCTTAACAATTGCGAGAGCTAGCGTCGTGCCACCTTCAACTAGGCTGCCCGCGTGCGGCTGCTCCTGCTCGGCGGCACTGCGTTTCTCGGCCGGGCCGTCGTCGAGGCGGCAGTTGCGGCAGGTCACGAGCCGACCCTCTTCACCCGCGGAAGGACGAATCCTGACCTCTTCCCCGGGGTGGAGCACCTCGTCGGCGATCGAGAGTCCGAGCTCTCGCTGCTTCGGAATCGAGAGTTCGACGCGGTGATCGACACGAGCGGCTACTTCCCGTCGGTCGTCCGCGCGGCGGCGGAGCTCCTCGCGGGCCGGGTCGGCCTCTATGTCTTCGTCTCGACGATCTCGGTCTACGAAGACGCCCCGGCGCTCACCGAGACCACGGCGACCCGCCGGCCTGCGGATCCGGAGAGCCGCGACCTGAACCGCGAATACGGAGGGCTGAAGACGCTTTGTGAGGAAGCCGTCACCTCCGCGTTTCCCGAGGCGGCGCTGATCGTCCGGCCCGGACTGATCGTCGGCGCCCACGACTACTCGGGCCGTTTCAGCTACTGGCCCCGCAGGGTCGCGCGAGGTGGAGAAGTACTCGCGCCGGGACGGCCGGAGACTCGCATCTGGCTAATCGACGCTCGGGACCTCGCCGAGTGGACGATCAGGCTCGCCGAGGCCGGCACGACGGGTGTGTTCAACGCCGCGGGGCCCGGCGAGCCGCTGACGATGGGTCGACTGCTCGCGGAGTGCCGTGCAGTGACGGCGGCCGACGCTCGATTCACCTGGGTCGACGATGAGTTCCTCGTCGAGCACGAAGTCGTTCCGTACTCGGAGCTGCCGCTTTGGGTGCCGGGTGGCGACGACGGTTACCCGACGATCGACATCTCCAGGGCAACCGCCTCCGGCCTCACGTTCAGGCCGATCGAAGAGACGATCCGGGCCGTCCTCGCCGAGGCCGACGCTCCCGGCGAGACGGGGCTCTTCGGCTGGACCCGGCCGCCTGCCGGGCTCGACCCGGATCTCGAACGAAGGCTGCTCGACGAGTGGCGGGCCCGGCGTCCGCGGCCCGTCTAACCGACGAACTCGTCGGCGATCGAGAGCGCCTCGTCGAGGATCGCGATCCCCTCGTCGAGCTCCTCACGGGTGATCGTGAGCGGCGGGCAGACCATGACCACGTTCCAGTGGCTCATCAGGTAGAGGCCCTTTCCGAGCGCATGCTTCGAGAGCGCGGCCACGGGCTTCGCCGCCTCCCCTGACCCGTTGAAGGGCACGAGCGGCTCGCGCGTCTCCCGGCTCTTGACGAGCTCGAGCCCCCAGAAGCAGCCGAGCCCGCGAACCTCGCCCACCGACTCGTGCTTCGCGGCGAGCCGGTCGAGCTCGACCCGGAAGACGTCGCCCATCACAGCAGCGTTCTCGACGATCCCTTCCTCCTGGAAAGCCTCGATCGACGCCACGGCGGAGGCGCAGGCGAGCGGATGGCCGGAATAGGTGAGGCCGCCGGCGAAGAACTTCGGGCGGATGAAGTCGGCGAGCTTTGGGCTCACGGTCATCGCGCCGAGTGGGACATAGCCCGAGTTGATCCCCTTCGCCATCGTGATGATGTCCGGTACGACGTCCCAGTTGTCGACCGCGAACCACTTGCCCGTGCGGCCGAAGCCGGCCATCACCTCGTCTGCGATCAGCAGGATCCCGTAGCGGTCGCAGACCTCGCGGATCGACTGCAGATAGCCGTCCGGCGGGACGATGATCCCGTTCGTCCCGGTGATCGTCTCGATGATCACCGCAGCGACCGTCTCGGGGCCCTCGTACATGAGGATCTCCTCGAGGTGAGGCGCGCCGGTGCAGACCGGGCAGGGATCTGGATGGCCGGCCGGGCACCGGTAGGTGTACGGGTCGAGCAGCCGCACGACGCCGGGGATTCCCGGCTCGGCGGGCCAGCGACGAGGGTCGCCGGTGAGCGTCATCGAGCCCGCGGTCGCACCGTGATAGCTGCGGTACCGGGCGACGATCTTCTGGCGTCCGGTGTACCAGCGCGCCAGCTTGATCGCGTTCTCATTCGCCTCGGTGCCGCCGTTCGTGAAGAACGAGTACGAGAGGTCGCCCGGGGTGACTTCGGCGAGCAGCTTCCCGAGCCGCGAGCGCGACTCGGTCGCCATCGGCGGGCCGATCGTGGCGAGCGTCTCGGCCTGTTCCTTGATCGCGGCGACGAGCTTCGGATGGCCGTACCCGATCGAGACGTTCACGAGCTGCGAGGCGAAATCGAGGTAGCGCTTGCCTTCGTAGTCCCAGAAGTAGCGTCCCTCAGCGCCCGCGACGGCGATCGGCGAGATCGCGTCCTGGACGGACCAGGAATAGAGGACGTAGCGCTTCGCGTCGTCGACGATCTGCTGTCCGAGCTGCGGATTGGACTCGACGGTGGCCATGGACCGGATCGTATCGACACCCGGTCCGGGTCGTTTCGATCGTCGGCCTTCCGGTGGTTGACGCGATCCGAGAGCGCCGGCGTAGCCTGTCAGAGCCGTTGGCGAAGAAGCCGAACGCGGCCGATCGGCTCGAAGCCGAGGCGCTCGAGGATCGGCGCCGACATCGGGCCGGCGCTCACCGCGATCCGGGGGGTTCCCCGCTCGACGGCCTCGGCCCAGCGGGCGTGGACGAGAGAGGTATAGACGCCGTGGCCGCGCGCGGAGGGAAGTGTCGCCCCGCCGAGGAGCAAGCCGGCGCGAGGGGTGAAGACCGCACGTGCGAAGCCGACCGGCTCGCCGCCCTCGTAGGCGAGGTAGGTGGTCTGCAACCCGCCGGCCTCGAGCAAGGACCAGGCGGCCGCAACCTCGTCCCGACGCCGTGCCCGCTCCTCCTCGGGGACGCCGAAGCACGCCCAGTCGAGCTCGCTCGCAACGAGCGCCTCGGCGACGGTCGCGACGCGCCGCACCTCGACCGTGGCCTCGACGGCTGGAGCGCTGCCGATCGTGAGCGACGTCATCTCCGGCGGGTCGTCGGGCTCGAGGCCGAGCGCGACGAGCTCGCCGGCGAGGGTTTCGGGCGTCGTGAGCTCACCGAGCCACCAGGTCGCCTCTTCGAGGCCCCTCAGCGCGAGCAACTCTTCGATGCGAGCGACGACCTGCGCCGGGTCGGCCTCGCCGAGCCGGAGGCGCTGCACCCAGGCCGAGCGGCCGTAGGTGACGAACGCGAAGCTCTCGGCGCGGAAGACGTTCAGCCTCGGCTCGTCTGGGAGCCAGAGCCCCGGCTCCTCCGCCAGCTCGAGTAGCGGCTCCGCCTCGTTCTCGTTCACGCCGGGAAACTAGCGGCGCGATAACCTCCCGAGAGACGACGAAGGAGGGGCGATGACGGGGCTGATCGAAGCGCCGCAGGCAACGAAGGCGATCAACCACTGGATCGGCGGCCGGCGCCGTGCAGGGGCCTCGGGCCGCTCCGGGCCCGTCTTCGATCCGGCGACCGGGCGCCAGACCGGTGCCGTCGACTTCGCCTCGCCCGAAGAGGTCGACGCGGCGGTCCAGACGGCAAAGGCCGCCTTCCCCGCCTGGCGCGCGCTGTCGGTTGGGCGCCGTGCCGAGCTCTTCTTCCGGATCCGCGAGCTCTTCAACGGCCATCGCGAGGACCTCGCGCGTCTCCTCACCGCCGAGCACGGCAAGGTGCTCTCCGACGCGATGGGCGAGGTCGCGCGCGGGCTCGAGGTGATCGAGTTCTGCTGCGGGATCCCGACGCTCCTGAAAGGCGGCTATACGGAGCAGGCCTCGACCGGGGTCGACGTGTACTCGATCCGCCAGCCACTCGGCGTGGTCGCGGGCATCACGCCGTTCAACTTCCCCGCGATGGTCCCGATGTGGATGTGGGCCCCGGCCCTCGCCTGCGGGAACACATTCGTGCTCAAGCCGTCCGAGAAGGACCCCTCCGCCTCGGTGCTCACCGCCGAGCTCCTCGCCGAGGCCGGGGTTCCGGAAGGCGTCTTCAACGTGGTGCACGGCGACAAGACAGCCGTCGACTCGCTCCTCGCGCACTCCGACATCGCCGCGATCTCATTCGTCGGCTCCACCCCGGTCGCCCGCTACGTCTACGAGACCGCAACTGCAGCCGGCAAGCGCTGCCAGGCACTCGGCGGGGCGAAGAATCACATGATCGTCCTGCCCGACGCCGACATCGAGATGGCCGCCGACGCCGCCGTCTCCGCGGGATACGGCTCGGCCGGCGAGCGGTGCATGGCCGTCTCGATGCTCGTCGCCGTGGGCGGGGTCGCCGACGACCTCGTGCAGGCTATCGAGGCGCGGATTCCGGCGGTCAAGGTCTCCCCCGGCCTCGAGGACGGAGCCGAGATGGGGCCGCTGATCACGCGCGAGCATCGCGACAAGGTCGCCTCCTATGTCGAGCGCGCGCCGGCGGAGGGGGCAACGGTGGTCGTGGACGGCCGCAAGAGCGCGCCGGCCGGGGACGGCTTCTTCCTCGGGCCATCGCTGATCGACCATGTCGAGCCCGGGATGGACAACTACGAGGACGAGATCTTCGGCCCGGTCCTCGGCGTCACCCGGGTCGCGACCTACGAGGACGCGATCAGGCTCGTCAACGAGAACCCCTACGGCAACGGCACCGCGATCTTCACTCGCGACGGCGGCGTCGCCAGGCAGTTCGAGTTCGACGTCCAGGCGGGGATGGTGGGGATCAACGTGCCGATCCCCGTTCCGGTCGCCTATTACTCCTTCGGAGGCTGGAAGGCGAGCCTCTTCGGGGATCGCCACATCTACGGGCCCGAGGGGATCGACTTCTACACCCGCACGAAGGTCGTCACCTCGCGCTGGCCGGATCCGGCAACCTCGAAGGTCGACCTCGGCTTCCCCCAAACGAGGTGACTCGAGCCCAGGCGACTCGGGCCCAGTGACCCGCCTTCTCTGCCTGGCCGCGCTCGCGGCCGTCTTCGCCGCCGCGCCGGCCGGAGCGGCGACTCCCGCGGCCTGGGAGCAGGTCGTCCAGCAGAAGAGCCGTGCCGGGATCGAGGCGACGCTGAGCTTCCAGGAACGCAAGGAGAGCTTCGGCGCCTACTCGTTCCGAGACATGCAGCTCGTCGTGAAGAACGCGGGCAAGACGGTTTACGACCACGATCTCTGCTCCCTCGACCGCTGCGGGATCGCCTCGAAGCACATCCTCTCGCTGCAGAACGTCTGGGGCGGAAGCCTGCCGGAGGCGGTCGTCGACTTCTACACGGGCGGCGCGCATTGCTGCTTCGAGGCGCTGATCGTGCTCGTCGACGGGGCGCATCCCGGTCGCGCCGTCTTCCACAACTTCGGCGACCCGGGCTACGAGTTCCAGCGCCATGACGGGAGCACCGTGATTCTCTCCGCCGACGACCGGTTTGCATACGCGTTCACGGCCTTTGCCGGCTCCGGCCTCCCGATCCAGCTCTGGACGATCAACACGAACGGCGTGCTCACGAACATCACGCGCACGCGGCCCGAACTGATCAAGAAGGACGCGGCGATGTGGTGGCACACCTACGTCGCAGGACGGGGCAAGTCCGCAGACTCGGACGTGCGCGGCCTCGTCTCGGCCTGGTGCGCCGACGAGTACCTGCTCGGGCAGAAGGAGGCATGCAATACGGAGCTCGCGAGCGCACTTCCGAAGGGCTACCTGAACGGATCGGGGTTCTGGCCGAGCGGTGCGAGGTTCGTCGCGGCGCTGCATCGCTCGCTGGCGAAGTGGGGCTACCTCGAGAGTTGAGCGGCGCGGAGCAGCGAGGCGAGGGGCGAGCTCGACCCAGTTCCCTGGTCGCCTGGCAGAGCGCGGTGAGGAGAAGATCTTCGGGCGACCCGAAGTGGTAGAAGATCAGCAGTGAGGGTGGTGGTCGGTGGAGGGTCGGGATACGTCGGCCGCGCACTCGTCGAGTCGCTGCGGGCCGACGGCCACGAGGTCACCACGGTCTCGCGGAGCCCCGGCGACGGCGCGGTCTCGTGGGACGACGTCGCCGAGGCGGTCGACGGGTCGGACGTGGTAGTGAACCTTGCGGGCACGTCGATCGGGAGCATCCGCTGGACGGACGCTCGCAAGAAGTCGATCCTTGCGAGCCGGGCGACTACGACCCGCACGCTCGTGCAGGCGATCGAATCGGCAAAGCTGCGGCCCGCAGTCTTCGTCTCGGCGTCCGGCATCGATTACGCCGGGAACACGGGGGATGCTCTCGTCGATGAGCTCTCTCCCCCGGGGAGCTCGTTCCTGGCCCGTGTCTGCGTCGCGTGGGAGCTCGAGGCGGCGAAGGCTCCGATCCGGCAAGTCGCAGTGCGGACGTCGCTCGTGATCGGCCCCGGCGCCGATGCCGTGAGGCTGATGGCGGTCCCCTTCCGGTTCTTCGTCGGCGGGCGCGCAGGGAGCGGCAGGCAGTGGTTCCCGTGGGTGCACGTGGACGACCTCGTCCGCCTCTACCGGCTCGCGATCGACAGCGAGGCGCTCAGCGGCCCGCTCGATGCCGTCGCGCCGCAGCAGCTCCGCCAGCGAGAGGCGGCCCGCGAGCTCGGAGCCGTGCTGCATCGGCCCTCGCTCGCCCCGGCGCCGGCGTTCGCGCTGAGGCTTCTGCTGGGCGAGCAGGCCGACCTCTTGCTTCACGGCCAGCGCGCGGTCTCGCGGAAGCTCGACGGCTTCGAGTTCCGCTACCGCGGCCTGCGGGCGGCGCTCGAGGATGCGCTCGGGTAGCGCTCTTCCTCGTGCTGTCCCCTTCCTGCCTCTCGTCGTCGGAGTTTCGGAGATCCGATGTCGCTTGCCGGGAGCCGGAGTCGGTTTCAGAATCCTTACACCGCAGTAACCAGGGAGCCCTCGGCGCGCGGGAATACTTGCGGTGGTGAAAACGAGGGCACTTTCGACCTGGTCGGCAGGCCAGAGGCTTTCGGCTGCCGCGGCGGCACTGACGATCGCGGTGGGCATACCTGCCGCGGCATTGGCGCTCGCTTCGCCGAAGGTCGTCGGCAATGCGAAGGCAGGGAAGCCGATCTTCGTCCAAACCTGCGGTGTGTGCCACACGCTCCGGGCCGCGAGGTCGGTCGGCACCATCGGCCCGAATCTCGACAAGACGGCGCTGACCGAGGCCGTGATCATCAAGGCGATCACGAACGGCGGTGCGTCGGTGATGTCGAAGGCGGCAGCGGCCAAGTACACGACCCAGATGACCGCGTACAAGAACGTGCTCACGCCGACCGCGATCCAGAACGTCGCTGCTTTCGTCTACACCTCGACCCACAAGTAGCTCACCGGCTTCACGCCCAGCACACGTAACCCAGGCGGACGTTTCCGAGGGTCGAAAAGCGGGGTCAGGTACCGGAACAGAAGTGGAACAGCGGTGAGACGGATGTGGAACGGCTTTTGGAGAAACTCCTGCACCTCGCCTGGTCTCGGACGCGGCGAGGCGGGGTCAGGTACCGCCTGAAACGCCGTGCCTGATACTCCGTTCCGGCCTACCCTGAAAACGCGGTGATCTCTCGCCCTCTGGCTGCCAGTTCCTCACCGAACTTCGCCCGCGCGACGTACTGCCCGATCCCGGGCGAAGCGACGAGCTCCCCGTTCTCCACGAGCACGTTCCCGCGCAGGAGCACGAGCTCGGGGACGCCGACGACCTCGGTGCCCTCGTACAGCGAGTAGTCGATCCGGGAGTGGTGGGTGGCCGCCGAGATCGTCGTGCGCTGCTCCGGGTCGTAGATGACGATGTCGGCGTCGGAGCCGACGGCCAGGGTGCCCTTCCGCGGGTAGAGGCCGAAGAGCTTCGCCGGGTTCGTGGCGAGCAGCTCCACCATCCGGTTCAGCCCGATCCGGCCCTCGCGAACGCCGAAGGTGTAGATCATCTGCAGCCGGTTCTCGAGCCCTGGCCCGCCGTTCGGGATCTTCGAGAAGTCATCGCGGCCGAGTGACTTCTGCCCATCCCAGCTGAACGCGCAGTGGTCCGTCGAGATCACCGACAGCGTGTCCGTCCGCACCGCGTCCCACAGCACCTCCTGGTTCGCCTTGTCGCGCGGCGGCGGCGTGTACACGTACTTCGCGCCCTCGAAGCTCGGCCGCTCGAGGAAGGTGTAGTCGATGAAGAAGTACTGCGTGCAGCTCTCGCCGAAGACGTTCCATCCCTTCGCACGGGCGAGCGCGATCGGCTCGACCGATTCCTTGCACGAGACATGGACGACGTAGAGCGGCGAGCCCGCGACGTGCGCGAGCTGGATCGCGCGGTTCGTCGCCTCGCCCTCGGTCTCGGGCGGCCGCGTCTTCGCGTGCCACCACGGCTCGGTGTGCCCGGCGGCGAGCGCCTCCTTCACGAGCACGTCGATCGCATCACCGTTCTCGGCGTGAACCATCACGAGCGCGCCCGTCCGCGCCGCCACCTGCATCGTGCGGAAGAGCGTCTCGTCGTCGACCATCAGCGTGCCCTTGTAGGCCATGAAGAGCTTGTACGAGGTCACGCCCTGGTCGGGCAATCCGGCGAGCTCGTCGAGGGCGCCCGGCGCGGAGAGATCCGTGACCGCAATGTGGTAGCCCATGTCGATCAGCTGCTTGCCTTCCGCCTTGGCGTGCCAGTCGGAGAGCGCCTCGGCGAAGGTCTGCCCGGCGGCCTGGATGCAGAAGTCGACGTGGCAGGTCGTGCCGCCGAACGCCGCCGCCGTCTGGCCCGACTCGACATCGTCGATCGTGACCGTGCCGCCGAAGGGCATGTCGAGATGCGTGTGTGGATCGACGCAGCCCGGCAGCACCAGCTTGCCCCGGGCGTCGATCACACGGTCGGCGTCGTGGTCGAGGGACTCGCCGATCAGCGTCACCCTGTCGCGCTCGATGAAGACGTCGGCGATGTAGTCGTCGGACGCGGTGACGACGCGGCCACCCTTGATCAGCACGGACACGGCTCCTCCTTCGGTCGACGTGCGAAATCCTAGACCGGGCGCCTCGTCCGTGCGGCCCTCGGCCCAGGACCTCGTTAGGATCGCCCCATGCCGCTCGACCCAGCCCGTACGGTCGCGGAGCTCGTGGAGCTCGCCGAGCTGACGAGCGACGGAGAGGGAGCCCAGCGCGTCGCGTGGACGGACACGTGGGAGAGCGCCCGCGAATGGCTGCGGCGCGGCCTCGCCCGGACCGGCGCGCGGGAGGAGATCGACGAGGCCGGCAACCAGTGGTTCACCCTTGGCGAGGGCGACCGGCCGCTCCTGATCGGCGGACATCTCGACTCCGTTCCGAACGGCGGGTGGCTCGACGGTGCGCTGAACGTCGTGGCCGGGATGGAGGTGCTGCGCCGGATCGCCGATGAAGGCACCCCGCCGGTACCCGTTCGCCTCGTGAACTGGGCCGACGAGGAGGGGGCGCGCTTCGGCCGGTCGCTGTTCGGCTCGTCTGCCGCCGCAGGCTCGATGAGCGACCAGGACGAGCTCCGCAAGCTCACGGACCGCGACGGCATCGCGCTCCCGGAGGCGCTCCGCGAGCACGGTGTCGAGCTCGACCGCGCGATCGAGGCGCGCTCACAGCTTGAAGGGGCCGGGGCCTACCTCGAGCTGCACATCGAGCAGGGCCCGGTGCTCGAGTCGATGAACCTTCCGCTCGGCGTCGTGATCGGCACCTTCGGCGTCGAGCGCTCGCGCATTACCTGGCGCGGCCAGGCCGCACACGCGGGCTCGACGCCGATGGACAAGCGCCGCGACGCGCTCGCCGGGGCGGCAAAGCTCGCGCTCGAACTCCGCAAGATCGCTGCGGACGCGGGCGGCGGCGCGGTCTGCACCTCCGGCAGCCTCGTGTGCAAGCCGGGGATCGTCACCTCGGTGGTCGAGACCGCCGAGCAGCTCCTCGACCAGCGGCACCTCGACCGCGCCACGCTCGCCTCGATGCTCGCCGCCGCCGAAGCGGCCTGCGGGCGCTTCGCCCAGGAGGAGAGCCTCGAGGTCGAGTGGGAACGGATCTGGAGGATCGAGCCGATCCCGTTCGACGAGACGCTGATCGGCTTCGCCGAGGAGGCGATCCTCGAGGTCGCCGGCAGCTCGCACCGGCTGCCGTCCGGGCCGCTCCACGACGCCGCCGAGGTCTCACAGGCCGGTGTGCCGACGGTGATGCTCTTCGTCCAGAGCCTCCGCGGGCTCTCGCACACGAAGCTCGAGGACACGGCGCCGGCTCATCTCGAGCTCTCGGTTCGCGCGCTCGACAGGCTGGCGTCGAAGACGCTCGCCTGGCTCGCCGGTTGAGACACGGCCGTAACGGCGTCTTGTGGGCTCGCCGACAGCCAGGCAGAGTTTCGAGCGTGGATGAAGAGTTGATCTGTCGGAGCGAAGTCACGGCGCTGCTCTTCGGAATCAGCGACATCGTCCTATCGCTCGGGAGGACCGAGATCCTGCTGGGAGGAGGTGAAGAGGATGGCGAAGAGGAAGCTGACGAAAGCTGACTTCGAGGCCCGCGAGCGCATGCTGAAGAACGCCGCGCACCTGCGCGAGCTTGCAGAGAAGCGCGTTGCCGGGGACGAGCGGCGGGCCAGGGAGAAGGAAGGCGCCTAGCCAGGAGGGCTCAGAGCTCGTCGACCACGGGGTTCGCGAGCACGCCGATCCCCTCGATCTCGATCTCGACCAGGTCGCCCGCCTTCAGGGAGACCGGCGGGGTCCGCGCGTAGCCGACCCCGGGCGGGGTGCCGGTGAGGATCAGGTCCCCGGGCTCGAGCGTGAAGACGGCGGAGGCGAAGGAGACGAGGCGGCGGACGCTGAACACGAGGTCGGACGTACTCCCGTCCTGGAAGAGCTCGCCGTTCAGCCGCTGGACGACGCGCAGCCCCGAGCCGTCCCCGAGCTCGGAGACCGGGACCAGCCGGTCGCCGAGCGGGCAGAACGTGTCGAAGCCCTTCCCGCGCGTCCACTGCTTGTCGCCGTACTGGAGGTTCCGCGCGGACACATCGTTGGCGCAGCGGTAGCCGGCAACGAAGTCGAGCACGTCGTCCTCCGCGATGCGGCGGCCGCTCCGCCCGATCTCGACTGCGAGCTCCGCCTCGGCGTCGGTATGGGTCGCCTCGGGCGGCAGCACGATCGCCTCGCCGGGCCCGATCAGCGTGTTCGTGAACTTCCCGAAGAGCAGCGGCTCGGCGGGCGGCTCCATTCCCTGCTCGCGAATGTGCTCGGCGTAGTTCAGGCCTGTACAGATGATCTTCATGAACCGTGGGGGAACCAACGAGGTTCCCCTACGACCCCCCTCCTCCATCGCGCCTCAGCCGTCTCCGAGCCTCCCGCCGGGCGGAGCCCGGCTCCGGTGCTCGACCGCAGTGATCCGGCCGCGGTCAAATGATCTGCTCCGGCACGCTGCATGTCAGAAGGTTAGATTGCACTCGTGGCTATCAGCTTCGGCGTCACGGTCCTACCCGATCCGCCGTTCGACCGCTTTCTCGAGCTGCTCGAGCTCGCCGAGAAGGAGGGGTTCGAGTACGGCTGGACGTACGACTCGCACATCCTCTGGCAGGAGTCGATCCCGCTGCTCGCCCTTGCTGCGAACGCGACCTCGAAGCTGAAGCTCGGGCACTTCGTCACGAACCCGGGGACGCGGGAGCCGACCGTGCTCGCGAGCGCCTACGCGACGCTGCACGACATCTCCGGCGGGCGGATGGTGATGGGCATCGGTCGCGGGGACTCGGCGCGGCGCGTGATCGGCCAGCAGCCGGTGAAGATGGCCGAGTTCGAGGAGGCCTGCCGGATGATCAAGGCGCTGATGAACGGCGATCGGGTCGAATGGTGCGGCAAGGAGCTCGAGCTCACCTGGGCGCTGAAGGAGCCTCCGATCCCGATGTACGTCGCAGGCTACGGCCCGAAGGCGCTCGCCGTCGCCGGCCGAGTGTCCGACGGCGTGATCATCCAGCTCGCCGATCCCGTGATCATCGAGTGGATCATGGCGACAGCGCGGGAGTCGGCCGAGAAGGCCGGCCGTGACCCCGCCGCGCTCGAGTGCATCGTCGGCGCGCCCTCGAAGGTCTCCGACGACCTCGCCGCCTGCCGCGAAGAGGTGCGCTGGTTCCCGGCGATGGTCTCGAACCACGTGATGGACCTGATCGAGCGCTACGGCTGGGACTCCGACATCCCAGCGGAGCTGACCGACTTCGTGAAGACCCGCAAGGGCTACGACTACAAGGACCACTCCCGCGTCGGCGCCGCCCACGGCGCCTTCGTCACCGACGAGATCTGCGACCGCTTCTGCGTGATCGGCTCGGCCGAGGCCTGCCTGACGAAGCTGCAGCAGCTCGAGGCCGTGGGCGTCGACCAGTTCAACGTCTACCTGATGACGAACGCCCAGGAAGAGACGCTCGCCGCGTACGGCAGCGAGCTCATCCCGCGCTTCGCCGGCGTCGCTTCCTGACCTTCCCCGCGGCGCGGGCCCGGTTCCTGCCGGTAGTCTCGGGCAGCAGTGAGCACTGACGGACACGTGGCGCCTGCCGGGCCCGTCGTCACCGCCACCGATGTGACCCGCCGCTACGGGCACGGCGAGACGGCGGTCGACGCGTTGCGCGGCGTCTCGCTGCAGGTGAACCCGGGCGAGCTCGTCGCGGTGATGGGGCCCTCGGGCTCCGGAAAGTCGACGCTGATGCACATCCTCGCGGCGCTCGACGTGCCGACGAGCGGGCACGTCACGATCGCCGGACAGGACATCGGCTCGCTCAGCGACCGCGAGGTCACGCTGCTTCGGCGCGAGCACATCGGGTTCGTGTTCCAGTTCTTCAACCTGCTCCCGATGCTGACCGCAGAGGAGAACGTCGTCCTGCCGCTCTCGATCGCAGGCGTGAAGCCCGACAAGGAGTTCCTGGAGGACCTGCTGAAGCGGCTCGGGATCGCCGATCGCCGAAGCCACCGGCCGGCCGAGCTCTCCGGCGGTCAGCAGCAGCGGGTCGCGATCGCGCGTGCGCTCGTCTCGCGGCCGTCGGTCGTGCTCGCGGACGAGCCGACCGGGAACCTCGACTCGGCCACGAGCCACGAGATCCTGGAGCTCCTCCGCTCTGCGACCGAGGACTACGGGCAGACCACCGTGATGGTCACCCATGACGCGGCCGCCGCCGCGATCGCCGGAAGAATCCTCTTCCTGAGTGACGGGTTGATCGCCGACGAGCGCGCACGCAGCGAGCCGGCGGAGATCCTCGACGTGATCAACCACCTGACTGCGTGATCCGCGTCTCGTTGAAGGGGCTCGCCGGGCGGAAGCTCCGGGCGCTCCTGACCGCGTTTGCGATCATCCTCGGCGTCGCGATGGTCTCCGGGACCTACGTCCTGACCGACACGATCAAGAAGGGCTTCGACTCGATCTTCACCGTGTCGTTCCAGAACGCCGACGCGGTCGTGAGCGGGAAGACCCTCTTCGGCAACTCGAACGACACGACCGCCCCCTCGATCCCGGAATCGCTGCTCACACAGATCAAGGGCCTCTCGGGAGTCCAGGACGCGGTCGGCGGCGTCGAGTACGACCAGACGCATCTCGTCGGCCGCGACGGGAAATCGATCTCGAGCGGCGGCGCGCCGAACCTCGGCTTCAGCGTCAACCCGCGCGACGAGCTCTTCAACCCGTTGACGCTCGTGAGCGGCCGCTGGCCGGTCGCGCCGGACGAGGTTGCGATCGACGCCGGAACGGCGAAAGCCAAGCACTACACGATCGGCGAGCCGATCGGCGTCTCGGTCCACGGCCCGACGCGGCCGTTCAAGATCGTCGGGATCGCAGAGCTGGGAGGGGTCGCGTCGATCGGGGGAGCCACGCTCGCGATCTTCGATCTCCCGACGGCGCAGAAGCTGTTCCAGAAGGAAGGGCAGCTCGACGAGATCCGGGTCTCGAAGACGGCAGCGATGTCGACGGACAGGCTCCTCGCCGAGATCCAGGCGATCCTGCCCTCGACGGCGCAGGTCAAGACCGGCGAGCAGCAGGCCAAGCAGGAGGCGAGCGACACCACCTCGTTCCTCTCGATCCTGCAGAAGTTCCTCCTCGCGTTCGGCTTCGTCGCCCTGTTCGTCGGAGGGTTCGTGATCGTGAACACGCTCTCGATCACGATCGCGCAGCGGACACGCGAGCTCGCCACCCTGCGGACGATCGGCGCGACGCGGAATCAGGTGCTGGGATCCGTGCTGCTCGAGTCGCTCGTGATCGGCGTCCTCGCCTCGATCGTCGGCCTTTTCCTCGGCGTCCTGCTCGCCCAGGGGCTGAACGCGCTCTTCTCGGCGGCCGGGATCGACCTGCCGACGAGCGGGATCGTGTTCGCTCCGCGGACGGTCGTCGTCTCGCTCGGGATCGGGATCGGCGTGACGCTGCTCGCCTCTCTCTGGCCTGCGTTCCGCTCGACTCGCGTACCGCCGATCGCGGCCGTTCGCGAAGGGTCGGTCCTGCCGCCGAGCCGGTTTGCCGGTTACGCGCCCCTCGTCGCTGTGACCGTGATCGCGATCGGCGTGTTCGGGATCCTCGGCGGCAGCCTCGGGTTCGTGTTCTCCGGCGGCCTTCGGCTCGTCGCGCTCGGCGTCGGCGTGCTCTTCGTCTTCGTGGGCGTCGCGATCGTCGCACCCCGGGTCGTGAAGCCGATCACCAGGGCGGTCGATCCCGTGGCGACCTGGTCGGTGGTCGCGCTCTCGGTGATCGTCTACCCGCTGACACTGCTCTTCTGGCTGATCGCGCGGCCGTTCCGCAAGCGTCCGGCGTTCCCCCGCGTGATGCGCGACCGGACAGCCAACAGCCTCGCCGAGCGAAACGTGCAGCGGAATCCGAGCCGCACCGCGCTCGCGGCCGCCGCGTTGATGATCGGGCTCGCGCTCGTCACCTTCGTCGCGGTGCTCGCGGCCGGCCTCAAATCGACGTTCGAGAGCGCGGTCACGAAGCAGTTCAACGCCGATTACGCGTTGACCTCGCAGAACGGGTTCACGCCGACGGACATCTCCTCGGTCGTCGCGGTGCGGAAGCTGCCCGAGGTGACGACGGCGGCGGGCGTCCGTGCGGGCCGCGGCAAGGAGTTCGGCGACCAGTTCGACGTGACGGCGGTCGATCCCGGGATCTCGAAAGTCCTGACCGTGCCCTGGAAGGAGGGCTCGCAGGCGACGCTCGAGACGCTCGGGAACACCGGCGCAGTCGTGAGCGAGTCATTCGCGAAGAAGCACGACCTCGCCGTCGGCTCGCCGCTCCACGTGCTCACGCCGTACGCAAAGGTCCTGAACCTGCGGGTGAACGGGATCTTCAAGGTGCCGGCCGGTGGGTCGCCGTTCGGGTCGGTCACGACCTCGTCGGAGAAGTTCGACGCCAACTACCCCAACCCACAGAACGTGTTCAGCCTGATCAACATCAAGGGCGGGGTGACGCCCGAGAACACGGCGCTCCTGAATGCGACGCTCCAGAACTTCCCCGATGCGAAGATCCAGACCGAGCAGCAGTTCGAAAAGAGCCAGGAGCAGGGAATCGACATCCTCCTGAATCTGCTGTTCGTCCTGCTCGGGCTCTCCGTGCTGATCTCGATTTTCGGGATCGTGAACACACTCGTCCTGACCGTGTTCGAGCGGACGCGCGAGCTCGGAATGCTGCGGGCCGTTGGCATGACCCGGATTCAGGTGCGGCGGATGATCCGGCACGAGTCGGTCGTGACCTCGCTGATCGGCGCGGCGCTCGGGCTGCCGCTCGGGATCGTGCTCGCGGTCCTGATCGGACAGGCGATCGGCTTCTCCGCGTTCGCGCTGCCGGTCGGGCAGCTGATCGCGTTCGTGATCGCCGCCGTGATCGCCGGAATCGTGGCCGCGATCTTCCCGGCCCGGCGTGCGTCGAAGCTGAACGTGCTCGCTGCGCTCCAGTACGAGTGACGCGCGAGGCACTGGCGGCGCTGCTCGCGGCCCACGAGCCCGCAGACGAGCAGGAGGCGGCCGACCTCGAGCGCATGCGGGCCTGGGCGACGAGCCTCGAGCGGCCCCTCTCGCGGGAGCAGCCGGAGGCGCACTTCACCGCCTCGGCGATCGTCGTCGACGAGGCGGATGAGCGCACGCTTCTCGTCCACCACAGAAAAAGCGGCAGGTGGTTCCAACCGGGCGGCCACCTCGAGCCCGGCGACGAGACGGTGGCAGCCGGGGCCGTGCGCGAGGCCGCCGAGGAGACCGGGCTCGAGGTTCGGCTCGCGCGGCCGGAGCTCCTCGACGTCGATGTCCACTGGGTCCCGTGGGACGAGCACTACCACCTCGACCTGCGGTTCGAGGTCGTCGCCGCGGGGGAGCTCTCGCCGGATGTGGGGGAGGTGCACGCCGCCGAATGGGTCACGTGGGACGAGGCGTTCGCGCGGATCGACGAGCCGGCTCTCCGGCGGGCGCTCGTCAAGGCCGACCGCCGAGCCGATCTCTAGCGTCCGCAGCGTGGACGAGCGCGTCGAGATCCACCGCTCCCG
The DNA here is from genome assembly GCA_963766565.1 of uncultured Actinomycetota bacterium. GTDB lineage: Bacteria > Actinomycetota > Thermoleophilia > Gaiellales > Gaiellaceae > PALSA-600. The sequence continues at coordinate 372,992 of CAVYAQ010000002.1, read as the reverse complement.
CCGGGCAAGGCGCTGGCGGCTGATCGTCCCCTGGGGGAGACGCCGAGGCTGACGGTGCCCTACCGCATGCCTGTCGCGGCGATCGACGCAGTGCTCGATTCGCATCGCGAGTGGATCGCCCGCGAGCGCGCCCGCCAGGTGCCGCTCCTCGGGCTCGAGGCCCATGCCGTCTCCGAGCAGGAGGCCCGCCGCGCGGCCCGTGAGCTCGTGAAGATGGTCGCCGACGAGGAGGCAGAGGCGCTCGGCGTCTCCTTCGCTCGGATCGAGGTCCGCGGCCAGCGCACCCGGTGGGGATCGTGCTCGGCCCGGGGCACGCTCTCGTTCAACTGGCGGCTCGTGCTGGCCCCGTTCGAGGTGCTCGACTACGTCGTCGTGCACGAGCTCTGCCACCTCCGCGAGCCCAACCACTCACCGCGGTTCTGGCATCTCGTCGCGGAGCGCCGACCCGGCTGGAGGGCTCAGCGCGACTGGCTCCGGGCCAACGGCGCGGAGCTGCTGGCGTTCCGCCCTGACGCCTGAGAGCTCCGAGACCCGGCTCCGAGCCCGGAGCCCAGGGTGATACCCCGATTAGACAGCAGCGCGCGTTCGCTGCGGACGTCGGCCCTTCAGAGCCTGCCGAGCGCGGTCTTTGCGAGTGCCTGTTGGGTCGCGACGAAAGGCTCGACGCCGACGAAGGACATCGTGATCTCGGTGCCGTTCTTCCATGCGAGCAGAACCCTCCCGTTTGCCGACCAGGCGTCGGCACCGATGCCCTGGATCGGGAGGACGACGCCCTTGGTCGCCTTGGCGATCTTGTCGAAGCCCGACTGGCTCGCGAGCTTGCGCGTCTGCACGATCATCGTCTTCTTCTCGACCGCGTAGGTGCAGCTGCGGAAGAGGCCGACGGTCCTCGACTTCGCCTTGGGCGGGGTCCCGCCGAGGGCCATCGAGGCATCGCTCGTCGTGATCAGGACGCACGGATCGGACGCCCCGGCTCCGCCCGAGGCTTCTGCGGCCCCGAAGCTGCAGAGGGCGATGCTGCAGAAGGCCGCGGTCAGGAGCGGGATGCGCATCGGCGCTCAGGATACTGCGCGCCGGAAGCCGGTTCGCGTCGGGCTCGGGTCGAGCGGGCTCTCCGGAAGCCCGGGCACCGGCTCGGGCGCGTTGTAGCCGCCGGGAGCGACGTCGTTCGGGCCGTCGGGATGAAAGATCGCGGCGAGCAGCTGGATCTGGCCACGGCCGACGCCGAGCTCGAACTGGCCGCCCCCGTAGAGCGAGATCCCGTTCTCGGCCGTGCGGTCGTAGAACTCGAAGAGCCGCTCGACCGAACCGAAGCGGGACGGCTTCGAGTTGAGGCAGCGCGGGGCGAACGGGAGCGCTTCCACGTCCGCCCAGGAGTGGATCGGAGCGTCCCAGGTGATCCGGGCGCGGTGCGGCTCGAGCACGACGTCGGTCTCGAGGTCGAGCGCGGGATCTTCGATCCACGCGTCGGGGAAGCCCTCGGCGACGCGCCGGTAGAGCACGGGATTCGGAGGATTGTCGACTGTGGTGCCGTGGTAGGCGCCCTTGAGGTCGACCACGTCGACGTTGCCCCCCGCGGCCAGCTCGGCCACGTGCTCGTCGGTCCACTCGGGAAGGGGGTCGAGCTTGAAGCGGAGGCCGGGATACATTGCGAGCCAGAGGGAGGGCGAGGCGCGGGTCGAGGAAACGAAGGTCAGCGGCCGCGCCTCCCGGCCCACGGCATCGGCAAACGAGCGGCCGGCCTGTTGCAGCGCCAGGTCGAGTGCCGCCGACTCGAAGGCCCAGCGGCGGTAGTCGAGGTAGGCGGCCTGGTCCGGGGCGCCCGCCGGGAAGAGGTCGTTGACGTCGAGCTGCTTCGAGAGGGAGTCGAGCGTCCAGTCGCCCTGGAGCTCTAGCCGCGGCCACCGCTCGGCGTCGTGCTCGGCGGGGTCGTAGGTGACGTCCTCACCGACTCCCGCCATCCCGCCGCCCGCGAGCTTGACGGTCGTCGTCCGTCGCTTGAACTCTGGCGAGACGGCGAGCTCGGCGAGCTCGAAGGAGACGCTCTCGAGCTCGAGCGGCAAATCGGATACGAGGTCGTAGAGCCCGCTCATCTCAGTCCGCTCGCCATCGCGCGAAACCTAGCGATCCCGCTCCAGGTGGCGGCGGAGCGCGTCGAGGCGCCCGTCCCACTCCGTGCCCGCCGCGGTGAGTCGGTAGCGCAGCTCGCGGCCCGCGCGTTCGGCCGAGACGAGGCCCGCGTCGCTGAGGGTCGTAAGGTGCTTCGAGACAGCCTGCCGGGTCATCGGCAGCTCGCCGGTCAGCTCGGTCGCAGTCGCCGTGCCGTGGTCGGCAAGGAAGCCGAGAAGATGACGCCGGCTCGGGTCGGCGAGGGCCGAGAAGACCTGGCCCAGAGAATCGTCTCCCGGCTCAGGCATACGCCATGGCGCTTGCCTGGAGGCCGAGCGCCGTCGTCCAGGCCGGGGAGGTCTCGACGACCGTCAGCAGCGTGCCGACGGCGTCGTCGGCGAGGGTGAACTCGACCTCTCCCTCGCCCTCCCACTCGAATGCCAGGCGCTCGCCGGGCTCGATCGCGGTGATCGTCGCGTGACGGAACTCGCCGTTCCCCCAGCGGAAGTGGGCGCCGCCGCCCGGCCGCAGATCGAGCTCGACGTCGTTTGCGAACCAGCGCTCGAGCTCCTCCGGGTCGGTGAGCGCCGACCAGACCTCGTCGCGGCTCGCCGGAAGCAGGATCTCCTTGCGGATCATGACGCCCTCCCCTCACGCGCAACTCCATGGTTGCGCTATAGTGGCAACCTTCCGGTTGCACGTTACAGGAGGTGCTCATGGTGGTCGGACAGGTCATCCCGATGGTGCTCGAGGCGGAAGGTGCGCGCGAGCGCTCGTTCGACATCTACTCACGGCTCCTGCGGGAGCGCATCGTCTTCCTCGGCCAGGAGGTCGACGACTCGGTCGCGAACCTGATCGCGGCGCAGCTCCTCTTCCTCGAGGCGGAGGATTCCGAGAAGGACATCTGGCTCTACGTGAACTCGCCCGGCGGGGTCGCCTACGCCGGGATGGCGATCTACGACGCAATGCAATACGTGAAGCCGGACGTCGCGACCGTCTGCCTGGGGATGGGGATGTCGGCGGCCGCGATGGTGCTGTGCGGCGGTGCGGCCGGCAAGCGCTATGCCCTGCCGAACGCGAAGATCATGATCCACCAGGGGTCCGGCGGGTTCCGCGGCACGCCCGCCGACATCCAGATCGCGGCGCGCGAGATCCTCGAGCTGACGCGGCAGATGGCCGAGATCATCTCGAGGCACTCGGGCCGCGATGTCGAGCAGGTGATGGCCGACATCGACCGTGACCGGTTCATGTCACCGCAGGAGGCGATCGAGTACGGGCTGATCGACGCGATCATGGAGCAGCGCGGCTCATCCGCCACTCGAGCAGCCTGACGAGCGCGCGGAAGGCAACGACGAGCACGCCGATCGTGATCAGGGAGACGAGAAGGAACGCGAGCTCCTTGCCGCCGAGCGGCCGCCCGAGAACGAGCGCCCGCACGAGCACCGCCGCCGGAACGCCGACGGCCCACGTCGCGGCGAGCCGGCCCGGGCCGCCACGGGTGTAGAGACCGAAGGCGAAAGCCGCAGCAAACCAGCAGCCGAGGAACGGCAGCGCATCTCTGGCATATCCGCGGAGCGATACGCCGCCGTGGTGGGAAAGCAGGCCGATCGTGACGAAGACGAGGATCGAAACCGCATCCGACACCACGCGAAACGACGGACGCCCGGTTTCCCGGGCGCCCGTAGGGACTACCTCTTGCCGACGTCGGGCGAGACGCGAGGGTCAGACCTCGGCGCGCTCATCCGGGGCCGTGTCCGCGGGTGCGGGGTCCTCGGCGGGCGCCGGAACGGGATCCACGACCGATGCTGCCGGCGGGGCCGGCGGTGGCGGCGGCGGGGTCGCAGCAGAGGCCGCAGGGGCCGCGGTTCCTGCAGAGGCAGCAGCCGCCCCGCCTCCGCCGACCGAGATCCCGGACGGCATCGCCGGCATCCCGACGCCTTCCTTCCTCGCGCGGAGGACTGCGAGCACCGCGATCCCGATCGCGAGCAGCGTCCCGACATACTCCGGCCACGCCCTGATCTGGCTCCAGTCGAGGAAGAGGATGATCGTCAGGACGCCGAGGGCGACGGCGAGCCCGGTCGAGATCACACCGGGTTCGACCCCTGAGAGAAACTCGATCTTGACGTCGAGCGCCCGGATGAGCTCCCAGGCGAGCAGCAAGATCGCGATCAGCGCGATGATCACACCGTAGAAGCTGTGCCAGAGGCTGAAGCTGACGCTGATTGAGCCGAGGGGCGTGTCCGTACTCGCCGCCTGCCAACCGAAGAACGAGAGAATAATGAAGAGAGCCGTCCCGACGAGCATGCCCTGCGCCTCGCGAGATTGCTTCATCAGCGCATCCATTGTTTTGTCTCCCTGCTTTCCGTGTCGTTGCCGGGCAGCCCGTCCGGTCGGACGGGTACTCGCGAGCATAAACCGAACGGCGGCCGGATGATGGCGAAATCTGGCCCGCTGGACGCCGCGTGGAACAATCGAGGGATGCCCCGCGCTGCCCAGAGAGTGTCGGCGGCCGTCGTCGCGGTAGGCATCGCAGCCCTTCTTGCAGGCGCGTCCTCCGGATCGGGCGGCCAGACGCCGCCTCTCGCAAGCCTCGTCGGCCAGACGCTCATGGGCGCGATGGACGGCACGGTCCCGAGCGCCGACCTGCTTGCCCGGGTCGGGCGAGGCGAGCTCGGCGGCGTGATCATCTTCGGGGGCAACATCACGACCCCGTCGGCCCTTGCCGCTGTGATCGCCCGGCTCCAGGCCGCCGCGAAAGCGGGCGGCAACCCGCCGCTCCTGATCGCAACCGATCAGGAGGGCGGCGAGGTGAAGCGCCTCCCCGCCGCCCCACCGGCCTCCTCCGCGGAGACGATGGGCGCGACCCTCGGCGCTCAGGCCGTACGGGAGCAGGGGCGCGCGACCGGCAAGTACCTGCGGGGTGTCGGGGTCGACGTCGATCTCGCACCCGTCCTCGATGTCGGCGACGCATCGAGCTCGTTCCTCGGGAGTCGGATCTTCAGCTCCGATGCGGCGACGACCGCGAAGCTCGGCTCGGCGTTCGCCTCGGGCCTCCAGTCGGCCGGGGTCGCTGCCACCGGCAAGCACTTCCCCGGGCTCGGGACGGCACCCGGCAATACGGACGTAGCGGTCGTCGTCGTCCCGACCTCGAAGGCCGGGCTCGAGCGGCGGCTCGTTTCGTTCCGGGCCGCCGTGGGCAGCGGCGTCAAGCTCGTGATGGTCTCGAATGCCGAATATCCGGCGCTCGACCCGGCGCGGCTGCCGGCCGCACTCTCGCCGAAGATCGTCTCGGGCATCCTTCGCGGACAGCTCGGATTCGTCGGCGTCGTGATCACCGACACGATGACGGCGCCGGCAATCGCCCGGTATCCGGACGCGCCCGTGCGTGCGCTCCGGGCCGGTGACGACGTCCTTCTCTACTCCGACAGCGAGTCGCTCAGCAAGCAGGCCTACGCCGTGCTCCTGCAGGCTGCGCGGTCACATCGGCTCGGCCGGCCCACGCTCCTCGCGGCATACGAGCGCATCCAGAAGCTGAAGGCATGGCTCTCCGCTCATTGAGCCGCGTGGCCGCGGTCGTGCTGCTCGCGTCCCTGCCCGCGGCCGTGGCAGCCGCCGAGCCGACCGCGGACGCGCCGAGGCCGCACATCGTCAACAAGCCGATCCCGTTCGACGCCAGGCGCCGAGCCGAGATGGCGGCCTACGCCGAACGGCACTACGGGATCGACACCTGGAAGCTCGTCCGCCCACGAGTGATCGTCGAGCACTACACGGCAAGCGATTCGTTCTCCTCGGCCTGGAACACCTTCGCGTCGGATGCACCCGATCCCGAGCTGAACGAGCTCCCCGGAGACTGCGCCCACTTCGTGATCGACACCGACGGGACGATCTACCAGCTCGTGCCGCTGACGACGATGTGCCGCCACACAGTCGGCCTCAACTACACGGCGATCGGGATCGAGCACGTTGGGGGGAGTGACCAGCAGATTCTGGACGACCCGCGTCAGCTCGCCTCGTCGCTCGCGCTCACCGTGTGGCTGATGCAGACGTTCCACATCCAGCTCCGGAACGTGATCGGGCACAGCGAGAGCCTCACGAGCCCCTACCACCGCGAGCTCTATGCCCCGTGGCGCTGCCAGACCCACGGCGACTGGACGCACGCCGATATGCAGCTCTACCGCGCCGCCCTGCGCAAGCTCGCAGTCAGGTACCGGGTGCCGATCGGACCTGCCGCACATCCGGTCACGCCGAGCTGCTGAAAGGCGGAACGGACACCCGGGCGACGATCTCGGAGCGAGCTAGGGTGACGGGTGATGACCGAGCACCGGGCAGTTCTTGCGGTCGATGTGGGTGGGTCGCATGTGAAGGTGCTCGTGAGCGGCGAGACCGAACGGCGCCGCGTGCCTTCGGGGCCGACGCTCACTCCGGGTGAGATGGTCTCCTCGGCACTCGAGGCGGCGGACGGCTGGCGCTTCGACGTCGTCACGGTCGGCGTGCCGGCGCCCGTGCACAACGGCCGGGTCGTCACCGAGCCCTTCAACCTGGGCCAGGGCTGGGTCGGCTTCGACTTCGAGTCCGCCTTCGGCGTGCCGACGAAGGTGATGAACGACGCCGCCATGCAAGCGCTCGGAAGCTACGAGGGCGGGACGATGCTCTTCCTCGGCCTCGGAACCGGCCTCGGCTCGGCGCTCGTGGCCGACGGCGTCGTGCAGCCGATGGAGCTGGCGCATCTCCCCTTCAAGAAGAGGACGTTCGAAGACTATCTCGGCGAGCGCGGCCGGAAGGAGTTCGGCCGCAGGAAGTGGCAGGAGCTCGTCTTCGAGGCCGTCGAGGCGCTGACCGCGGCCTTCGAGCCGGACTCGATCGTGATCGGCGGGGGCAACGCCGCGAAGCTCGAAGAGCTTCCCCCGAAGGCGACGCTCGGCAGCAACTCGAACGCCTTTGTCGGCGCCTTCCGCGCGTGGGAGGGCGCCGGATCACCCGGCTGAGGCGCCTGCCGCGCGCCTGGACCCGCGGCGGACAACGGCTCGAAGACCGCTCTCAGCACCGGGATTGCTCTACACTCGAGGTACTCCGCGGTAGGGCGTGAGCGGCCGAGTGGCGTTTCAGCCCGGTCGCGAAGGTTGGACTCACGTCTCCGTCTATGCGGCTTTGTCCGCAGAATCGATGGTGCGACCATGACCGAGACTCCGAGCGTCAGGCCGGAGGCCGCTGCTCCTGCAACGGCACCCGCCCCGGCCCCAGCGAGCGAAACGAAGACCGCCCCGTTCTGGAAGCGCCTGCTCGGGAAGGCGTGAGCTCGATGCCGACGAGAAAGCAGAAGCTCAGGGCGGTAGCCGCCGGAACACCGCTGAACCCGGCGGCCAAGGCGGCGACGAAGAAGACGTCCAAGGTGAAGAAGACGTCCCGTGGCAAATGAGCCCTCGCCAGGCAGTTGCGGTCGCCGCGGGCGCGGGAAGACCGCCGCTGCGCCCTCTTGACCTGAGCGAGCTCGGCTGGAGCGCTCGGTGGCGCGACGCCCTCGAGCCCGGCCTCGAGCCGGCCCGCGTGATCGCCGTTCACCGGGGCGCCATCGACCTCTACACCGCCGCGGGTGTCGTGCGCACTCCCGCGCCCGGCGGGTCGGGCTTTGCCCCCGCCGATGTCGCTGTCGGCGACTGGGTTGGGATCGCGGGCGGAGCGGTCTGGTCGGTGCTGCCGCGGCGAACGGCCCTCGTTCGGGCGGCCGGCCGGGGCTCGGCCCCTACGCAAACGCTGGTCGCCAATATCGACCTGGCGCTTCTCGTCGGCTCGCTCGCCGCCGAGGTCGACCTCGAGTGGATCGAGCGGTGTCTCGTCGCGATCTGGGGAAGTGGCTCGAAGCCGGAGATCGTGCTCACGAAGGCCGACCGCTCCGACGATCCCCGGACGTTCGTCAGGCAGGTCGAGGCGGTCGCGCCCGGTGTGCCGGTCCACGTCGTCAGTGCGCGCTCGGGCGCCGGCTGCGAGCGGTTGCGGGCCCGCATCGAACCGGGAGCGACCGCGGTGCTGCTGGGCTCGAGCGGCGTCGGTAAATCGACGCTCGTGAACCGCCTCGCCGGAGGCGAGCTGATGGCAACCGGCGAAACCGGGGCCGGCGACCAGGGGCGGCACACGACGAGCCTCCGCCAGTTGATCCTCCTACCCGGCGGTGGAGCGGTCATCGACATGCCCGGGCTGCGCGACTTGCACCTGTCCGGGCCGGCGGGCGGCCTCGACGAGGCCTTCGCCGACATCGACGAGCTCACCGGCGAGTGTCGTTTCAGCGACTGCATCCACACTCATGAGCCCGGCTGCGCGGTGCTCGCCGCCGTCGAGTCGGGGGCGCTCCGGCCTGAGCGCGTGCAGAGCTGGCGCAAGTTCGAGCACGAGCTGCGGGTGGCAGCGATCAGGTGACCATGACCGCAAGGTCCCGGCCGCGGCGGGGCTACTCGAATCGCTCGCGCGTCTAGTAGTCCCCGGCGCCAGCGAGGATCTCTTCGAGATCCTGCAGCCTCATGTAGTCACCGCGTGGAACCGCCGTCCGGCTCGCGATCACCGCCAGCGGCTCGCCGGGGTCGCCGAGGCTCGAGAGCACGACCGTCGCCTCGGAGAAGTCCTCGTTTGCGCTGTAGTCGCTGACCGTGACCACGCAGGCGAGCCCTGCGCCGGTTGCCGCCAAGAGGCCGTTGCGCGAGTCCTCGACGACCACTGTCTCGCCCTTGTTCACCCCGAGCCGAGCAACGGCGAGCTCGTAGATCTCCGGGTCGGGCTTCTTCGCGCTGACGATGTCGCCCGCGAAGATCGCCATCCGCTCCGCGAGCGCCGCCCCGAGGAGCCGCATCACTACGGCCCGGACGGCCTTCTCGGCAGAGGTCGAGGCGACCGCGACTCTCCAGCCGGCGCCGTCGGCGGCGGCGATCAGGCGGACGATCCCGGGACGGGGCGGTAGCGGATGGGTCTCGAGCAACGCGCGGAAGATCTCCGTCTTCCGGGCGTGGAGGCGCTCGAAGAGCTCTTGCCGCTGGGCCTGATCCGTCGGCAGGCCGTGGGCGGCCGTGAACTCGGGCGTGAAGGCAGACGCGATCCGCTCCTTGCCGCCGGCGACGAGCAGTCTCTCCCGGTACTCGGCATCCGACCATTGCAGCGGCACGCCGAGCTCTGCGAAGGCAAGGTTGAACGCCGGCAGATGAAGGTGGCGCTCGGTCTCTGCGAGCACACCGTCGCAGTCGAAGATCAGCGCTGGCACTGGACGTGAGGCAACCGGGGCGTCAGGGGCTCTGGATTCCGAAGCGGTACACAGTGGACGAGGCGAAGACCTCGCCGGGTTGCAGCACCGTCGAGGGGAACTCCTCCCGGTTCGGCGAATCCGGGAAATGCTGCGTCTCGAGCGCGATGCCGCCGCGGAACCCGTAGCGGCGACCGCTTGTGCCCGTCAGGCTCCCGTCGAGGAAGTTGCCCGAGTAGAGCTGTAATCCGGGCTCGGTCGTCTGCACCTCGAGCACGCGGCCGCTGCTGGGCTCCTCGAGCCTCGCAGCAGGCTCGAGTGAAGTTGCGCCGTCCCGGTCGAGGACGAAGTTGTGGTCGTAGCCGCCGGCGAGGGTCAACTGGTCGAAGTCGTCGTCGGCCCGCAGGCCGATCGGCGTCCGAACCCTGAAATCGAGCGCCGTCCCGGCCACGGGTGCGATCTCGCCGGTCGGGACGAGCTCCTCGTCGATCGGAGTGTAGCGACGTGCGTTGAGCGTGAGCACGTGGTCCTCGATCGTCCCGGCGCCCTCGCCGGCGAGATTCCAGAGCGTGTGGTTCGTGAGGTTGATCACGGTCGGTCTGTCCGTCGTCGCTCGATAGTCGATCCGGAGCGAGGAGCCCTCGGTGAGGGTGTATGCCACTTCGGCCTCGAGCGTGCCGGGGTACCCCATCTCGCCGCCGGCGCTCACGCGCCGGAAGCTGACGCGCGCTTCCTCGGGCCGGGCGAGGCTCGCGACGATATCCCATGCGTGCCTGTCGAAGCCGTTCGGCCCGCCGTGGAGCGAGTTCCGTCCATCGTTCGTGGGAAGCTGAACGAGCTCGCCTCCAAGCGTGAATCGCCCCCCGGCGATCCGGTTCGCGTACCGCCCGACCGTGGCGCCGAAGTAGTGGCCGGTGTGCTCGACGTAGCCGGCAAGCGAGGAGAAGCCAAGAGCGATGTTGGCGCGCTTCCCGTCCCGGTCGGGGGTGACGAGCCGTGCCACAGCCGCGCCGTAGCCGAGCAGGGCGAGCTCGACGCCCGCAGCGTTCGCGACCGTCACGAGCTCGACGGGCCTGCCGTCCGGCGCCGCCCCGAACGGCCGCCGCGAGATCGACGTCACGACTCAGCGATCCGAGGCGAGGGCCGCCAGCTGAATCCGCTTCAGCCGCCGCATCACGTCCTCACCGCCGCGGCCGAAGAGATCGTGAAGCGTCACGTACTCGCGGTAGAGCAGGTCGTAGGTTGCGTGACAATCGGGATCCGGGATGTACGACTCGTCGCTCAGGCGGCCCATCGTCCGGGAGGCATCGACGATCGAGTCGTAGCCGCCCCGAGCCGCGCCGGCGACGACCGCGCCGAAGATCGCCGAGCCGAGCGCCGGCGCCTGCCTGGACGCCCCGACCGTGAACCTGCGCCCCGTCACGTCGGCGTAGATCTGCATCAGGAGCTTGTTGCGCTCGGGAAGCCCGCCACACGCGGCAACCTCGTTCACCTTCACGCCTGCGCTCTCGAATGCCTCGATGATCACCCTCGTCCCGAAGGCCGTCGCCTCGATCAGGGCGCGGTAGATCTCGGGCGCCCGCGTCGCGAGCGTCATCCCGACGAGCAGTCCTCGCAGGTCGGCGTCGACGAGCACCGAGCGGTTGCCGTTCCACCAGTCGAGCGCGAGCAGCCCACTCTCCCCCGGCCGCAACCCGGCGGCTTCCCGCTCCAGCAACTCGTGGACGTCGATGCCGCGCGTCGCCGCGAGCTCATGGTAGGAGCGCGGCACCGCGTTCTCGACGAACCAGGCGAAGATGTCGCCGACGGCCGACTGGCCCGCCTCGTAGCCGAAGAGACCCGGGACGACGCCGTCCTCGACGACGCCGCACATCCCGCCGACATCGGTGAGCTCCGCGCCGAGGAGGATGTGGCAGATGCTCGTGCCCATGATCGCGACGAGCGTGCCGGGCTGGGTGACCGTGACCGCAGGCGCGGAGACGTGGGCATCGACGTTCGCGACCGCCACCGGCGTGCCGGCGAGGAGGCCCGTCCACGCCGCGGCCTGCTCGGCAAGGCCGCCGGCGAGGCTGCCGATCGGAAGGATCTGCCGCGAGAGCTTGTCGTCGACGACGTGCTCGAACCTCGGGTCGAGAGCGGCGAAGTACGCGTCTTCGGGGAAGCCGTCGTGCTTCGACCACATCGCCTTGTAGCCCGCGGTGCAGCTCGAGCGGGTCTCTACCCCGGTCAGCTGCCAGACGATCCAGTCGCCGGCATCGATCAGGCGGCCGGCGCGGGCGTAGAGCTCCGGTGCCTCGTCCAGGATCTGGAGCGCCTTGGCGAAGAACCATTCGGCTGAGATCCGGCCGCCGTAACGACGGAGCCACGGCTCTCCACGCTCGACGGCGACCGCGTTGATCCGGTCGGCCTCGGGCTGAGCTGCATGGTGCTTCCAGAGCTTCACCCAGGCGTGCGGGCTCGCCCGGAGCTCGGCGACCTCACAGAGCGGTGTTCCGTCGGCGAGGGTCGGAAGCATCGTGCACGCCGTGAAGTCGATCCCGATTCCGATCACCTGTGCCGGGTCGACACCCGTCTCTTCGAGCAGAGCCCGAACGGTGTGCTGCAGCGTCCGCACGTAGTCCGCCGGGTCCTGCAACGCCCAATCCGGCTCGAGCTCGACGCCTTCGTGGGGTGCCGGGAGCCGCTCGTCGATGACGCCGTGCTCGTAGTCGTACACCTTCGAGCCGCACTCGCGGCCGTCCGCGCAGTCGACGAGCACGGCACGACCCGACTCGGTGCCGAAGTCGATTCCGACCGTGTAGGCCTCGCCCGTCACGACGCCGTGGCCTTCACCGCTGGCCGTAGTAGGCGGCGACGCCGTGCTTGCGCCGGAAGTGCCGCTCGAGCAGGGCAGGATCGATCCCGGGGGTGTCGAGTCGCAGCGCGAGCGTGCGGGAGGCGAGCTCCGCCACCGCTTCGAGCGCGATCGCGTTCTCGACGGCGCCGCCGGCGTCGGCACCCCACGCGAACGGACCGTGGGAGCGGACGAGTGCGGCGGGCATCTCGAGCGGGTCGAGCCGCCGCGCCTCGATCGCCTCGACGATCACCTCCCCCGTGTTGGCTTCGTACGCCCCAGCGATCTCCGCCGCCGTCAGTGGGCGCGTCACGGGAACCGGCCCGCCGAAGTGGTCTGCATGGGTCGTCCCGAAGCAGGGGAGCTCGAGCGCGGCCTGGGCCCAGGCCGTCGCGCAGGTCGAGTGCGTGTGGACGATCCCCCCGACGGTTTCGAAGCGGTGGTAGAGCACGAGGTGCGTCGGCGCGTCGGAGGACGGCCTGAGCCCGCTTTCGACCACCTCGCCGCCGGCGAGCTCGACGACGACGATCGACTCCACGTCGAGCTCGTCGTACGGGACGCCGCTCGGCTTGATCGCTATCACCCCGGCATCCCGATCGATCTCGCTCACGTTGCCGAAGGTGAGCGTGACGAGGCCGGCCTCGACGATCGCGAGGTTCGCCTCGAGGACGCGCTTGCGTAGCTCCCCGTGGTTCATGGCCGACGCGGCTACAGCCCCCGCGCGAGGCGGTAGTAGGCCTGGTTCCAGCGCAGCTCGTTGCGGAAGTCGCGACCGTCGGTTCGGCCGTCGATCACGAGCAGCTCGACGCCGGCCATCTCGGCCAAGTCGCTCAGCGGCTCGATCCCGAGCGCACTCGTGAAGACCGTGTGGTGCGAGCCCCCGGCCTCGAGCCACGCCTCGGCCGCGGTCTCGAAGTCCGGCTTCGGCTTCCAGACGGCGCGGGCAACCGGGAGCTTCGGAAGCGGCGCCGGCGGGGCGACCACGTCGACCTCGTTCGCGACCAGCCGGAAGCGGTCGCCGAGATCGAGCAGGCAGACGACGACCGCAGGACCCGGTGCGGCCGTGAAGACGAGCCGGACCGGTTCGTCGCGCCCGCCGATCGACAGCGGATGGATCTCGCAGGACGGCATGCCGGCGGCGATCGAGGGGCAGAGCTCGAGCATGTGCGCGCCGAGCACGAGCGGGCCGCCGGAGGAGAAGTCGTAGGTGTAGTCCTCCATGAACGAGGTTCCGCCGGGAAGCCCCGAGGCCATGGTCTTCAGGATCCGGACGAGCGCGGCGGTTTTCCAGTCGCCCTCGGCGCCGAAGCCGAACCCATCGGCCATCAACCGCTGCGCGGCGATCCCGGGCAGCTGGGCGAGACCATGGAGATCCTCGAACGTATCGGTGAACGCACCGAAGCCGCCGTGCTCGAGGAATTCCCGCAGTCCCGCCTCGATCCGCGCCGCCTCGACGAGCGATCCGCGGCGCGGCCCGGTGCTTGCGAGCTCGGGCGCGAGCTCGTAGCTCTGCTCGTAGTCCTCGAGGAGGCGCTCGACCGTATCGGCCGGGACGGCCCCTACCGCATCCACGAGCTCGCCGACGCCGTAGCCGTTCACAGTGAAGCCGAAACGCAGCTGTGCCTCGACCTTGTCGCCCTCGGTGACCGCGACGTCGCGCATGTTGTCGCCGAACCGCGCGACCTTGAGCCGCTGTGCCTCGTGCCAGCCGCAAGCTGCCCGTGCCCACCCGGCGACCCGCTCGACGAGGACCGGATCCTGCCAGTGCCCGGCGACGGTCTTCCGGCGCCGGGACATGCGAGTCTCGAGGAATCCGTGCTCGCGGTCGCCGTGGGCCGCCTGGTTCAGATTCATGAAATCCATGTCGATCTCCGCCCACGGGAGCTTGCGGTTGAACTGTGTGTGGAGGTGCAGGAGCGGCTTCTGCAGGGCGGCGAGCCCGGCGATCCACATCCTTGCCGGCGAGAACGTGTGCATCCAGACGACGAGGCCGGCACACGCATCCGCGCTGTTCGCCTCGAGGCAGAGCCCGCGGATCGCCTCGGAGGTCGTCACGACCTGCTTGTGGACGACACGAACCGGCATCGGCGCCGCGGCATCGAGCGCCGCCGCAACCTCCGCCGCATGCACGTCGACCCGGGCGATCGCCTCCTCCCCGTAGAGGTGCTGGCTGCCCGCGACGAACCAGAGCTCGAAGGGGAGCGCCTTCCCGGTCAAGCGCCGCTCTCGTCGAGGGTCGCGCCGGTCTGCGGGTCGAAGAAGTGAAGAGCCCCGACCTCGACGGCGAAGCTCACACGGTCTCCTGCCTTCACGTGCGAGCGCGGGTCGACGCGCGAGACCCCGTTCGCGACCGCCTCGCCTGCGACCTCGCCGCCCGCGAGAACGGGGTCGTCGGCCGAGACGAGGCTGCGATCGGGACGGGCCGCCTTCGCATCCGTCACGAAGTGGACGAGGAGCTCGTTTCCGAGCGCCTCGACGAGCTCCACGTCCGCGGTCAGCGCGCGACCCTCCTCGGTGGCTCCGAGACTCAGATGCTCGGGCCTGACACCGACGATGACGCGGCGGCCGTCGCCCCCGACGAGGGCGGGCTTGCGCTTCGCGGCCTCGGGCGGCAGCGTCAGCCACTGGGACCCGAGCGTGACGACGAGCTTTTCGGCGGGGCCTGACACGGATCCCTCGTACAGGTTCATCGCAGGGGAGCCCATGAACGAGGCGACGAACAGATTCGTGGGCCGGTTGTAGAGAGCCTGGGGCGGGGCGAGCTGCTGGAGCAGGCCCGAGTGGAGCACGGCGACCCGGTCGCCCATCGTCATCGCCTCGGTCTGGTCGTGCGTGACGTAGAGCGTCGCGACTCCGAGCCGGCGCTGGATACGCAGCACCTCGGTTCGCATCTGCACGCGGAGCTTCGCGTCGAGGTTCGAGAGCGGCTCGTCCATCAGGAACACGCTGGGCTCCCGCACGATCGCCCGGCCCATCGCGACTCGCTGGCGCTGACCGCCCGAGAGCCGGCCGGGCTTCTGCCCGACGCACTCGGTGAGCCCGAGCAGCTCGACCGTGTCATCGACCCTCTGCTTGATCACGGCCTTCGGCAGCTTCTGCAGCCTCAGCGCAAAGCCGATGTTCGCCGCAACCGTCATGTGCGGGTACAGGGAGTAGTTCTGGAACACCATCGCGACGTCGCGCTCCCTCGGCGAGGCGTCGTTCACGATCCGGTCGCCGATGCGCAGGTTCCCGTAAGTGATGTCCTCGAGGCCGGCGACCATCCGCAGCGCCGTCGTCTTCCCGCACCCGGAGGGGCCGACGAGCACCATGAACTCGCCGTCTGCCACCGCGAGGTCGAGCTCGTGGATGGCCTGGAAGCCGTTCGGGTAGATCTTCGTGACCTGCTCGAGGCTGATCGTCGCCACGGCGAGCCCTAGCCCTTGACCGCGCCCGAGACGAGGCCGCGCACGTAGAAGCGCTGGAGCGCGACGTAGATGATCACGCACGGGATCATCGCGACGACTGCCCCGGCGACGAGGACGCCGTAGTCGATCTGGCCGTAGGTGTCGCTCGCCTCCACGTTCACGAGTGCGACGGGCAGCGTGTAGACCGAGTCCTTCGTGGTGAAGGTCAGCGCGCCGAGGAACTCCGTCCACGAGAACAGGAAGGCGTAGAGGACGGTCGTTGCGACGCCGGGGACGATCAGCGGCCGCAGGACCTTCGTGAGCGTGGTCATCACCCCCGCGCCGTCGACCTTCGCGGCATCGGTGAGCTCGTTCGGTATCTGCTGGAAGGTGTTCCGCATCAGATAAGTGCCGAACGGAAGATTGAACGCCGTGTAGAAGAGCGTCAGGCCCACGAGGCTGTTCAGCAACCCGAGGTCGTGCAACTCGAGGAAGAGCGGCGTCAGAACCGCCTGGAACGGGATCATGAAGGCGAGCAGCACCAGGGCGAAGGCGAGCCCGGACCCACGGAACTTGAAGCGGCCGAAGCCGTAGCCGGCAAGCGTCGCGACGACGGCGGTGAGCGTGGCCGTCGCGACGGCCACGATCAGGCTGTTCTCCACGTTCTTGAGGATCCCGTCGGTGCGGAAGAGCGTCGTGTAGTTGCCGAAGCCGAGGTGGGAGAAGCTCTTCAGGGACGGTTTGGCGACGATCTCTCCCGGCGCCTGGAACGAGCGCAGCAGCTCCCAGAGGAGCGGCACCACGAAGATCGCGCTGATCATCGTCCCGGCGACGAGGTAGAGGGCTGTGCCCTCCGGCAGCCGCCGGGGGCGCTCTGGGATCCCGCTCGCGGCCTGCTCAGGCATCGTCTGCTCGCAGGAAGCGGATCTGGACGAACGTGATGAACCCGACGACGACGACGAGGACGATCGACATCGCGCTCGCGGTGCCCACGTTGAAGTTGGCGTTGAAGGTCTCGTAGATCTGCATCACGATGCTCTGGGTGCTCGTGCCGGGGCCGCCGTCGGTGATGATGAAGAACTGGTTGAAGGCGAGCAGCGAGCCGACGACCGAGATCACGAGGCTGAGCGCGATCGAGCGCTTCAGCAACGGGATCGTGATCATCCGCTCCCGCTGCCACCAGGTGGCGCCGTCGACACCCGCGGATTCGTAGAGCTGCTCGGGGATGCTCTGCATCCCGGCCATCAGCAGCATCATCGTC
Source organism: uncultured Actinomycetota bacterium (assembly GCA_963766565.1). Classification (GTDB taxonomy): domain Bacteria; phylum Actinomycetota; class Thermoleophilia; order Gaiellales; family Gaiellaceae; genus PALSA-600. Next base: position 356,181 of record CAVYAQ010000002.1, on the reverse strand, counting down.
AGCCCGGACGCGAACCAGATGACCATCACGCAGATCGCCGCGAGCGCGTAGTCCGTTTTCGCAGTCCAGGGTGTGTCGATTCCCACGATCCCGAGCTTCGAGAGCAGGACGTTGACCGTGCCGAAGCCCGGCTGCAGCTCGACGTAGGTGAGGAAGCTCAAGGTGGTGAGGCCGATGATGAACGGCAGGAAGAAACACGTCCGGAAGAACGTCGAGCCGAACCGGTTCGACCGGACGAAGCATGCGAGCAGGTACCCGATCACAAGGATCGGGCCGGTCACGATCGCCGTGTACTTCAGCGTGAACTTGATCGACTCGGTGAAGGTCGAGTTGTCGCGCAGGGCGCTGTAGTTCGCCGTGCCGACGTAGTGATAAGGCCCGAGGAGCGGCCAGTTCGTGAACGAGATGTACGTCCCGTAGCCAAGGGGGTACAGAACGAAGAGGCCGACGATGAAGAGCGCCGGAGCGATGAGCAGGTAGCCGGCACGGGCCTCGCGACGTGCGCGCGCCCGCGACGGGCGAGGCGGGCGGCCGGAAACGGAGGGCACGTTGCCCCCGGGCGACGGTGCCCTTACTGCGCTAGCAGGCGTTGCCACCCTCCTCACCACCTCCGATCCAGGCCCGCGGTCTGGGCCGCAGGGTCAGGGACATCGCCGATTGAAGCACGGAAAGGGAAGCGCCGCGACCCGGAGCTCCGGGCCGCGGCGCCTGAAGCGTGACTACCCGCCGACGGAGTCGAGGGTTGACTGGATCCCGCTCTGCCCGCTCTTGAGCGCCCCTGCGACGTTACCGCTGAAGACGGCCTCGTCGAACATCTTGCTCCAAGGCGAGCCGGGCTCGTTGAACACCTGGTCGTAGGCGAGCGTGTACTCGACCGAGCCGTACTTGAGGGTGTCGAGCGGCACCTTCTCGTACGGGTACTTGGCGAGGAACGCCGGGGTGATGATGTCGTTGCGCACCGGCGAGTCTCCGAGGCCCGGGTACTTGCTCTGCTGGGCCTTCGCGAGGAACCACTGCGCGACCTCCCAGGCACCGGAGGCGTTCTTGGCCTTGGCGGGGATCACGAAGTCGTCGCCGCCGTCGAACGTGCTGCCGTGGCCGCCGTTCATCGACGGGAGCGGCGCGTCCATGAAGTCGCTCGCGGGGAGCTTCTCCTTGAGGAACGTGTTGAAGAACCCGTAGTCACCCGGAAGCATTCCGACGTTCCCCTGCCCGAAGTCCTGACCCCAGGTGCTGCCGTTCTGGGTCTGGTCGGCCGCCGGTGCCTGCTTGCCCGCCCAGATCTGCTGGTAGGCGGTGAGCAGCGAGGCGAGCGGCTTGTTGTTCTGGATGTTCGCGTTCTGCTTGCCGAGCGGGCCGACGAGCAGGTGCTGGCCGCTTGCCCAGATGTCCGGAAGCATCACGAACCCGAGGCATCCCTGGCAGGCTCCGGCGAACGAGAGGCCGTAGATCGGCTTGCTCGGAGTGCTGAGGGCGGCGATTTTCTTGGAATCGGCCGCCATCGCCGCGAACGTCGTCGGCGGGCCGGAGATCCCGGCCTCCTTGAAGAGCTTCGTGTTGTACCAGAGCACCGAGAAGTCTCCGAGGTACGGAACGCCGTAGTATGTACTTCCGACAGTCGCCAGCTTCAAGTGGCCCGGGCTCAGCGCCGACTTGTAGCTCAGGGCATTCACGTACTTCGTGATGTCGAGGAGCGCGCCTTCGTGCTCGAACTCCGGGACGTCGATGTCGTTGAGGCCCACGAGGTCCGGCGGGTCGCCGGCGCGGATCGCCGCGGCGAGCTGGCTCGTGTCGTCGTTCGGCGACGTCAGATGGAGCACGATCTTCAGGTTGGGATGCGTCGCGTTGAACTCCTTCACCAACCCGTTCGGAACAGCGTCCGTTGCGTCTCTGGCCCAGAACTGGACCGTGCCCGTCGCGTTGACGCCGAACGCCGGCGCTGCCGCCGACTTCGTATTCGACGCGGCCGAGATCCCCGTCATGGTCAGCAGTCCCGTTGCCATGACCGCCACGACAGCTGACTTCAAATATTTTCGCCTCATTGCCAACCTCCCACTAGCGGAATGGAACGACAACTACTGTCTTCTCCGGTATTCTCATCCGTCGAAGCGCTTCGCGAAGCGCTTCGACGGTAACAGCCCTGACTTACCGAGTCAAGATGGAGACGGGGAAGAGACGTCTACCGTTAGCAAGAGAATCGATCGCGATGAAACCCGAGAAACCCGCAACCATGGCCCAGATCGCCGAGCGCGCAGGCGTCGCGCTGAGCACGGTCTCGTATGCCCTGAGCGGCAAGCGTGCGATCTCGGACGAAGCCCGCGCGAAGGTGCTCCAGGCTGTCGCCGACCTCGACTACCACCCGCACGGCCCGGCGCGGGCGCTCGCGAGCGGCGCGTCCCATACGATCGCGCTCTTCCTTCCCTCCCCGCACTGGGACCTCGTCCCGATCCAGCAGACATTCGTCGCCGGGGCCACCCAGGCCACGAGCGCGAGCGACTACTCGCTCCTGCTCATCACCTCGCCGACAGCGCCCGAGGACATCGTTCGCCTGCTCGCGGCCGGACGCGCGGACGGCGTGATCCTGATGGAGATCCTCACCGACGACCCGAGGGTCGAGGCACTCGAGGCGAGTGGGCACTCGTTCACGCTGATCGGGCGAACGGGCGACACAAGCGGAATCAGCTTCGTCGACATCGACTACGGCGAGGCGGTGCGAAAGAGCCTCCGGCATCTCGCCGAGCTCGGGCATCAGACCGTTGCGCTCTTCAACTTCCCGCAGGACCAGATCGACGCCGGCTACACCTCCGCGCTGATCGCGCGCGACGCCTTCGAAGAGACCGCGGCCGAGCTCGACATCCGGGGCATCCAGCTCCCGTCCCCGCACACGCCGAGCGAAGCGTACGAGGTGGCAGCCGAGCTGCTGCGGTCGGAGCCGGAGTGCACGGCCGCGATCACGACCGGTTGGCAGTTCACCGGCCTGCTCGGTGCGCTGCGCAGCGCGGACCTGCACGTGCCCGACGACTTCTCGATCGTCTCGATCGTCGCCTCGCAGTTCGCGGAGATGCTCACCCCGGCGCTGACCTGTGTCGAGTGGCCCGCGTTCGAGGCCGGCCGGGTTGCGGCGGAGATGCTGATCGAGCGGCTCGGAGGGGAGACGGGCCCGCTTCACCAGCACCTGGTCGGAGGCGAGCTCGTGATCCGCGAGTCGACCGGGCCCGCGCCGCCCGTGCTCGTGGGCGCCGGAGCGCGGGACTCGGGCCGCGACGAGGAGGGCTCGTGACCGCCGGCCCGGTCATCCCGGTCGAGGGGCAGAGGCTCGCCGTCCAGCCGATCCTCGACGGCTCCGTCGAGATCCGCGGCGGATTCTGGGGCGAGCGGCAGCACCGCAACCGGCAGGTGACGATCCCCTACGGGATGAAGATGCTCGAGGAGAGCGGCACGATCGAGAACTTCCGCATCGCGGCCGGCAACTCGAAGGCGGCCTACCAGCTGCCGCAGTTCCGCGACTCGGACCTCTACAAGGTGCTCGAGGCGATCGGCTGGGAGCGGGCCCACGGCCGCGATCCCGAGCAGGAGCGCTTTCTCGCGTCGAGCGTCGAGCTGATCGCGGCGGCGCAGGAGCCCGACGGCTATGTGAACTCCTATATCCAGGTCGTCGAGAAAGGCCGGCGCTTCGCCGATCCTGCGATGGCCCACGAGCTCTACTGCGCGGGCCACCTGATCCAGGCGTCGGTCGCGGACACGCGCACGCGAGGCGAGACGGGGGGCCTCGGAGCGATCGCGAACCGCTTTGCCTCGATGCTCGCCGACGCGCTCCCACCGGAGTACGTCCCCGGGCATCCCGAGATCGAGACGGCGCTCGTGGAGCTCTACCGGACAAACGGCGACCGTCGCCTCCTCGAGCTCGCCGCCGACCTGATCGGAAGGCGCGGGCGCTCGTCGCTGCGCTGGCGCGGCTTCGGCCCCTCCTACTTCCAGGACGATGTCCCCTTCGACGACGCGATGACGATCCGGGGCCACGCCGTACGGGCCTTGTACCTGCTTGCCGGGGCGACCGACGTCTACACCGAGACGGGCCGTGAGGCGCTCCTCGCCCCGATCCACGCCCAGTGGCGCGACATGGTCTCGAGCAAGACGTACCTCACCGGCGGGATCGGCTCCAGGCATGTCGACGAGGCCTTCGGCGATGCCTACGAGCTGCCTCCGGACCGCGGGTACTGCGAGACCTGTGCCGCGATCGCCTCGATCATGTGGAACTGGCGGCTGCTGCTCCTCACGGGAGACTCGAGGTACGCAGAGCTGATGGAGCGCACGCTCTACAACGGATTCCTCTCCGGCCTCGGCCTCGACGGGACGAGCTTCTTCTACGTCAACCCGCTCCAGTCGCGCGAGCCATCCTCCAGGGAGGCCTGGTACAACTGCGCCTGCTGCCCGCCGAACATCATGCGCCTGCTCGCAAGCCTCGATCACTACGTGGCCACGCGGACGGACGAAGGTGTGCAGATCCACCAGTACATGGGCGGCCGGATCCGCGAGGAGCTGGGCGGTGCCGGTGCGCTCGAGCTCGAGCTCGAGACCGGCTATCCGTTCGCGGGCGGCGTCGCGATTCGCGTTGTCGCGGCCCCGGCCGGGCCGCTCGAGCTTGCCCTGCGCATCCCGAGCTGGGCGGTCGGCTCGGATTGCGCGGTCAACGGCAGTGCCGTCGGCGTCGAGCCGGGCGCTGACGGCTACCTCAGGGTGCGTCGGGAGTGGTCCACCGGCGACGACATCCGGCTCGAGCTCCCCCTGCGGCCACGCGCCGTCGCTGCCGCCGGTGAGATCGATGCCGCGCGCGGTTGTGTCGCGTTCGAGCGTGGACCGCTCGTCTACTGCGTCGAGGGAATCGACCTTCCGGCGACGGTGAACCTGCGGTCGATCTCGATCGATCCCTCGGCGCCCGTCAGCGAGGAGCCGGGCCTGGACATCTCGGGCGATACCGTTGTCGCCCTTCGTCTGGAGGGCCGGGCACAGACATCGCCTCCTCCGGCGGGCTGGCCGTATCAGGAGCTCGGAGGGCAGCTCGTGGACGGCGCGCAGACCCTGCCGGTGCGTGCGACGCCCTATTACGCCTGGGGCAATCGCGGCGACACCTCGATGCGCGTCTGGGTTCCCAGACAGTCCTGAGCCGATGAAGGTCGCCGTGACGGGGGGTAGCGGCAAGGCCGGCAGGGCCGTCATCCGGGAGCTCCTCGAACACGGCCACGAGGTGCTCAACATCGATCGCGTGCCGTCAGCAGAGTCGAGCTCCCCGGACTCGCCGGCTCCATTCCTGGCCGCCGATCTCACCGACTTCGGCGAGGCGCTCGAGGCGCTCGGGGGCGGGGAGCGCCTGCCCGGGATCCAGGCCGTCGTCCACCTTGCCGCGATTCCGTCCCCGGTTCACGCGACGCCCGATGTCGTCTTCCGCACGAACATCACCTCGACCCATGCCGTCTTCGCCGCCGCCGCCCGCCTGCGCCTCGAGCGTGTCGTGTGGGCCTCGAGCGAGACGACGCTCGGGCTCCCCTTCGACGAACCGCCGGCCTACGCGCCGATCGACGAGCAGCACGAGACGCGGCCCGAAAGCTCCTATGCGCTGTCGAAGGTGCTCGGCGAGGAGATGGCACGGCAGTTCAACCGCTGGACGGGGATCCCGTTCGTCGGCCTTCGCTACTCGAACATCATGGAGCGCGCCGACTACGAGCGGTTCCCTTCCTTCTGGGACGACCCACATGCCCGCAAGTGGAATCTCTGGAGCTATGTCGACGAGAGCCACGTCGGCCAGAGCACCAGGCGTGCGCTCGAGGCGGAGCTCGCGGGAGCAGAGACGTTCGTCATCGCCGCCGCAGACACCGTCATGAACCGGTCGAGCAGCGGGCTGATGGCCGAGGTCTTCCCGGGCGTCCCCGTTCGGAAGCCTCTCGGCGAGCACGAGACGCTGCTCGGAATCGACAAGGCACGGGCGATGCTCGGCTACGAGCCCACCTTCACCTGGCGAAATGTCCTCTGAGGGCAGCACCGGCGCGATGCGCCGCCGGACGCTCGGCAGGACGGGGCTCTCGGTCTCCGAGCTCGGCTACGGTGCGTGGGGGATCGGGGGGACGATGTGGATCGGCGCCGACGACGCCGAGTCCCTGCGGGCGCTGCGGCGGGCGATCGAGCTCGGCGTCAACTTCATCGATACGGCCTACGGGTACGGCGACGGTCACAGCGAGGAGCTCGTGGGAGCCGCAGCTCGCCAGGCGGCAGAGACCGTGTACGTGTCGAGCAAGATCCCGCCCCGAAACAGGCAGTGGCCGGCGCGGCCCGGCGTCCATGCGAAGGAGGCCTACCCGGCCGCTTGGATCCGTTCGTGCACGGAGCGGAGCCTCGCGAACCTCGGCCTCGAGACGATCGACGTCCAGCAGTTCCACGTCTGGTCGGACGAGTGGGTCGACCAGGGAGACTGGCTCGAAGCCGTGACCGAGCTCAAGCGCGAGGGGAAGATCCGCTTCTTCGGCGTGTCGATCAACGACCATCAGCCCGAGAGCGTCCTCCGGCTCGTCCGCTCCGGCGCGCTCGACACGGTCCAGCTGATCTACAACATCTTCGATCAGAGCCCCGAGGACGAGCTCTTTGCCGCGACCGTGGCGGCGAGCGTCGGCGTCATCGTCAGGGTTCCCTTCGACGAGGGCGCGCTCACCGGCCGAATCCGTCCGGAGACGACATTCCCCGAGGGAGACTTCCGGAACAGGTACTTCGCGGGCGACCGCAAGCGTGAAGTCTGGGAGCGGGTGCAGGCGATCGCAGCGGATCTCGACGTTCCCGTCGAGCGGATGGCCGAGATTGCGCTCAGGTTCTGCCTGAGCCATGCGGCGGTGACGACGGCGATCCCGGGGATGCGCTCGACGCTGAACGCCGAGAGGAACGCGAAGGCGATCGAGGCCGGGCCCTTGGACGGCACGCAGCTCGAGATCCTCCACCGGCATCGCTGGGACGTCAGCTTCTACTGAGTCATGAGGATCGTCGTCATCGGTGGCTCCGGCCACATCGGGACCTTTCTCGTACCGCGCCTCGTCCGGGCAGGACACGACGTCGCGGTGATCAGCCGCAACGAGCGCCGTCCCTACCAGCCAGACGCGGCCTGGGAAAAGGTCACGGCCGTCATTGCGGATCGCGATGCGGAGGATGGCGCCGGCACGTTCGGCGCGCGCGTCCGCGAGCTCGAGCCCGATGTCGTCGTCGACCTGATCGGCTTCACGCCCGAGAGCACCTTCGCACTCGTCGAGTCCCTGCGCGGCCGCGTGGGCCATTTCCTTCATTGCGGAACCGTGTGGATTCACGGGCCGACGCACGTGGCCCCGACGACCGAGTCGGAGCCGCGCCGGCCTTTCGGCGAGTACGGGATCCGCAAGGCGAAGATCGAGGCGCTCCTGCTCCGCGAGGCGCACCGCTCCGGCTTTCCCGCGACCGTTCTCCACCCCGGGATGATCGTCGGGCCCGGCTGGGTGCCGATCAACCCGGCCGCGAACCTCAACCTCGCGGTCTTCGAGCGCCTGGCCGGCGGCGACGAACTCAGCCTTCCGAACCTCGGGATGGAAACGCTCCATCACGTTCACGCGGACGATGTCGCACAGGCCTTCGTCCTCGCGATCCAGAACCGCGGTGCCGGCCTAGGCGAAAGCTTCAACGTCGTCTCGCCGGCGGCTCTCACCCTGCGGGGCTATGCGGAGTCGATCGCAGAATGGTTCGGCCGGCCCGCCCGGCTGACCTTCGCCGCATGGGAGCAGTGGCGGGAGACGGTGTCCGCCGACGACGCGACCGCCACCTGGGAGCACATCGCCCGCAGTCCCTGCCATTCGATCGAGAAAGCGAGAAGGCTGCTCGGGTATGCGCCCCGCTACACCTCGCTCGAGGCAGTGCGGGAGTCCCTGACGTGGCTCATCGACCACGGTGACCTGCCGGCGCCCGGCCGACCGGCGGCCTAGCCGATGGAAGCGAGAAGGCTCGGCAAGAGCGGGCTCGTCGCGTCCGAGGTCGGATTCGGCGCGTGGGCGGTCGGCGGAAGCTGGGGTGACACCGACGACGGAGAGTCGCTCGCCGCGATGCACGCGGCGGTCGATGCAGGTGTCACGTTCTTCGATACCGCAGACGTCTACGGCGACGGCCGCTCGGAGCAGCTGATCGGGCGACTCCTTCGCGAGCGTGACGAGCCGCTCGTCGTCGCGACGAAGTTCGGCCGCGCAGCGCCACTCGACCTTGCGAACCTGAGCTACGAGAAGCTCCGCGGCTGGCTCGAGCGCTCTCGGGAGCACCTCGGCGTCGAAACGGTCGACCTCGTGCAGCTGCACTGCCCGCCGTGGGAGGCCTACTACACGCCGTCGGTGTTCGAGGCGTGCGATCGCCTGGTCGAGGAACGGCTCGTTCGCGCCTACGGCGTGAGCGTGGAGAAGGTCGAAGAGGCGCTGAAGGCGATCGAGTACCCGAACGTCTCGACGGTGCAGATCATCTTCAACCTCTTCCGTCAGCGCCCCGCCGAGCTCCTCTTCGGCGAGGCGCGGAGGCGGGATGTCGGCGTGATCGCGCGCGTGCCGCTCGCCTCCGGGCTCCTCACCGGCAAGCTCTCCCGCGAGTCGCGGTTCGCCGTGGACGACCACCGCAACTTCAACCGGCACGGTGAGGCCTTCGACGTCGGCGAGACCTTCTCCGGGGTGGATCTCGACCTCGGACTCGAGGCGGTCGAGGAGCTCAGGGGGCTCACGTCTGCCGAGCTGACGCTGACGCAGCTTGCGCTTCGCTGGATCCTCGATTTCCCCGATGTCTCGACCGTGATCCCCGGCGCGAGGACACCACATCAGGCTCGTGTGAACGCGAGCGCCGCCGAGCTTCCGCCTCTTCCCGAGCCCGTCCAGCAGGCCGTCGCCGAGCTGTACTCGACGCGGATCGCGCCCCTGGTGCACCAGCGCTGGTGAGCGCGGCCTCGCGTCGCGCGGCCCTGACTGTCTCCACCTCTCGAGCACCCGCTCATCGAGTTTCGCCATTCTCTCGCGATGGAAGCTTCCGGACGGAGGGACGGCGAGCGCGGCGGTGACGAGCTCGCCGCCCTCGACCGTGCCTACACGAAGATCCTCGACGAGGCTCGCGCGCAGGTCGCCGCGGGCCGTGAGCCGACGCTCGACGGGCTCGAGCAGCGTGTTCGTGCGGCGACGAAGCGTGAGCTCGCCGCACGCAGGCTCGCATCGAGCGCGGCGCTCGAGCAGGCGGAGCGCGAGGCGCTGGAGCAACTCGCCCGGGTTTCCTCGGTCGTTCGCGCACGCTCGCTTCTTGCCCGCGAAAGAGAGCCCGCCACTCCGCCTGCACCGGCTTCGCGGCCGGCGCGGGGGCTCAGGTCTCGCCTGCGGATCCGGCCGACGATCGTCGCCAACATGGACGTGCAGCGGGGTGCCGACGGCGATCGGCTCACGCTTGCCTGGGAGCCCGTGCCTGCCGTCGTCGAATGGGAGGTCCGCTTCAGCGAGCGCCCTGACCCCCGCGGCAGTTACGTCCAGCTCGACTCCGTGACCCTGCCCGCGACGGAGACGGCGGTCGAGGTGCCGATCGGGGAGCATCTCTTCCGCGTCAACATCCTCGGCCGCTCCCGCGACCGGCGGCTGCTTCGGCGTGCATTGATCTCCTCGCTCGCCCGCGAGACCTGGAACGACCGCTGGGAACGGCGCGCCAGCGCCTCCTAGCAGATCCGAAATCGTCACCACTCGCCGGCGCGCCCGTGGTTACACTCCGCGGCAGTCTGCGGCGCAACGTCTGGGGAGCGATGGCGGTGCGTGAAGACGAGAGAAGCACGAGGTCACGGGGACCGTGGGGCGGACCGCGGCCAAGGAAGGCCTCAGTGCGATCTCCGCCGATGAGCAGCCGACGCCGGCAGCCCGGCCCGGCACTTCCATGCGGGTCTCGCGGGTTGCGGAGTTGGCACAGGCGGGGCTGTATTCAGCAGGACGTCGTACCGCTTCTCGCGGCAAGCACAACGCTCGCGGCGTCGGTTGCGGCAGGGGATACCGCGATCGACGTTGCGAGCGGTGCCGGCTTCCCGGCCGCGCCGTTCTCCGTTTACGCCGGCTCCGAGTCATGGAGGTGGCCGCGGACACCGCTCCGCGCGAGCGGGCGGCGGCCGGTCAGAGAGGGAGCACGGCGCCTTCGAGCGGCTCGCCGGCCGACGGAGGGATCGGCTCGGCGCTTCCAGCGGGGGCCTCGGTGCAGTCGGCGAGCCATTCGAGCAGTCCCAGCACGCCTCCGTCGGCGGCGACCTCACGCTGGCGGTCGGCGCCGTTCCTGGCGAGAAGCCGCCAGGCGTGGGCGAGCTCGCGCTCGGAGCCGAGCCGCTGAGCGTGTGACTCGAGCTCCCCGAGCAGCCTGCCGAGCCGGTACCTGGCAGTCTCGGGAAGCCCCGTCTCGGGATCGGCGAGCTCTGCCGAGAGGCCGTCTCGCAGCGCGCGCCAACGATTCTCGGCAAGCACGTGCGCCGGCTGCACGGGCAGCAGCTCTCCTTCCCGCAGACGCTCCTCGAGTGCAGCGACGAGGGCCTGGCAGATGGCGGCGATGGCGCCCGCACAATCCAGGGAGGTCTGGACGTCGGCGATCCTGAACTCGAGCGTTCCGAGCTCGGGCCGCAACCGGAGGTCCCACCAGAGATAGGTGGGATCGGGGAAGAGGCCGGCGCGCGTGCCCCACGCGACGAACTCCGCGTACTCGCGCCAGGAACCGAACGCAGGCGGGATGCCCGAGCGCGGCAGGTCCTCCGTCAGCTTCAGGCGGCTCGAGGCGAGACCGCTGTCAGCTCCCTCGAAGAAGGGCGAGTTGGCGGCGAGCGCGGCAAGCTCGGGCAGGTACGACCGCGCCGCGTTGTAGACGCCGAGGGCCTCGTCCGGGTCGTCGAGACCGACGTGAACGTGCACCGCGCACGTCAAGCCCCGGCGCATCGCCCACGAGCACTCGCTCCCGATTCCCAAATAGCGGGGACGATTCGTGACGGCCACGGGGTGCGCAAGAGCCGGATGGCCGCCGGCTGCGATGAGGCGGAGACGACCGCCAAGCGCGTCGAGGAGCCGCGCCCGGCTCGTCCTGAGCTCGGAGAGAACGGGGCCGACGCTCGATGCGGGCGCGGTCACGAGCTCGACCTGCGCGGCCCGGAGCTCGGGCGCGAACGAGTCGGCGCCGAGCCGGCCGAGCGCCCAGTCGATCGCCTCCTCCGGCATGAGCGACACGGGATCGACGAGGATCAGCTCCTCCTCCACCCCGACGGACGGGCCACAGCGCGGGTGGAAACCCTCCCGGAACGCTTGCTCGAGCTCCGCGGGCGTTCTCGGATGCCGATCCATGATGCCGAGCTCTCGCGGCCGGGACTCCCGCCTGAGGCGAGTGAACCACTTTGCAGTCCGAATCATCCCGGCGTACCCCCTTGGTTGCCGTGCCGCATATTGCAGCAGCAGAGACCTGAACCGCGGCTAAGAATGCGAGAGTCTCAGTTGCGGCCGAGCAGGTGCCTGCTGAAGGCGCTTCGGCTCGAGGAGACGGCGAGCTTGGCGGCGATACCGGCGTAGACGGTCGCGTTGAGCGTGCGTCGGCGCGGGGCGGCGTAGTGCTTACGATAGAAGCGATACATCCCGTAATGGAATGCGTAGTTGGCGCGCAGGCCGCGATTGCGCCCCGACGAGCCGCCCTTCACATGGGTGACGGTGACGGAGGGCTCGTACCAGGTCACCCAGCCGGCCTCCCGGGCGCGGAAGCAGAGGTCGAGATCCTCCATGTAGAGCCAGTAGCCCTCGTCGAACCCGCCGAGCTCATCGAGCATCCCCCGCCGCATCAGCATGAACGCGCCGTTGACCGCGTCGACCGGCCCGTGCTCGACGTCGGGGGCCCGGTATTGCGCGAGCGCCGCCGGAGCACCGGCGCGGCGGCCGAGGCCCGTGAAGTGGCCGAGCGCACCGAGAGGCGTCGGAAAGGCACGGCGGGCGGCGTGGTCGAAGCTGCCGTCCTCGCGCTCGAGCCGGCAGCCGCAGATCCCGATCGCGCCGTCGGCGTCCATCAGCCGCACCAGTGGATCGAGCGCCCCGGGCGGAACGCGCGTGTCCGGGTTCAGGGCCAGGAAGTAGGGGGCCTCGCCGCGCCGAAGCGCGAGGTTCGTCGCGGCGGCGAAGCCGAGGTTCCCCCCGGCCTCGACGAGCTCGACGCCCGGCAGAGCCCGTACGAGCTCGACCGTCCCGTCGCGCGAGTCGTTGTCGACGACGACGATCCGCAGCGGACGCGCGGGAGGGTTGTCGAGCAGCGAGGCGAGGCAGGCGCGCAGGAGCTCGCGGCTCCGGTAGGCGACGATCCCGACATCGATCCCGGATGCCTCGCTCATCCGCGCCCCGGGATGCTGAGCTCGATCGAGACGCAACGCCGCATCGGGAACCGTTCGTAGGGCGTCGGGCCCCGCCAGCGGTTATGGCCCTCCGCCGAGAGGAAGTAGGCGTCCGGATCGTCCGCCAGGCGCTCGAGCAGTGCGTCGAGCTCCGGCTCGGCGATCCCGAGCGCGGCCGTGGCGAGGCCGAGCCGCGCGCGGTGGTCGGCGTCGCCGGCGCCGAGCAGCACGTGGTCGACGGCGTGGATCGTGAAGCCTCCAGAATCCGTGTGCTCGAGCAGCGCGGCGCACGTCCGCTCGATCGCGGAGGCGGGCAGGTGCTCGAGCACCGAGATCGAGTAGACGCAGTCGAACCGCTCCTCGTCCGGGATCTCCTCGGGATAGAGGCCGCGCACGAACCGGACTCCGGGGTAGGTCGAGCGCAGGGAGTCGAGACCGGTCGGGCCGCGATCGCGGCCGTCGTAGGGGTCGATCACCGTCACGTCGTATCCGAGCGCGCAGAGCATGCTCGCGACGATCGGCTCGCCCGCGCCGACCTCGAGCAGGCGCGCGCCGGGCGGAGCCGTGGCCGCGACCGCCTTCAGCACCCAGGGGCGCTGGGCATCCTTGAGATCTCCGGAACGAACGAGTGCGGGCAGGCGCTCGGCCGAGTCGCAATAGTCGCGCACGGTCGCATACCCGAGGCGGCCGGGAGGAGCCATGGCGTCGAGGCGCACCGGAACGCCGAGGGAGTGCGGACGCGGCTCGGACGCGAGCGCTCGCTCGTAGAGCCCGAGCAGCTTCTCGGCGCTCTCCGGCCAGCTGAAGGTCCGTTCGGCGAAGTCGCGGGCGCCGCGACCGAGCCGCTCGCGCAGCTCGTCGTCGGCGAGGATCCGCTCGACCGCCGCCGCAATCTCGAGCGCGTCGCCGCGCCGGAGCAGGAGGCAGTCCTCCCCGTCGGCGACGTACCGGCCGAGGTTCGTCTCCGGAAGCACGACCGGACGCCCGCAGGCGAAGAACTCGGGAAGCTTCGAGGGGAAGCGGTAGTCGTTGAACGCATCCGGGCGCCCGGGCTGCACGAGCACGTCGGCGAGCCGCATGTGCCTCGCTACCTCCGACCGGGGCAGCAGCGGAAGGTGAACGACGTGGTCGTGGAGCTCGCGGAGCTCGGGCTCGACGAAGCGGACGAAGTCACGGCCGAGCCTCACGAGCCTCGCACGGCGCCCCGAGCGGTTCAGCGCCGCGACCGCGAGGTAGAGGCTTCGCATCTCGGCGGCATTCGCGTCGTGGACGTTGCCGGGATAGACGAGAACGGACTCATCGTCGGCGATCCCGAGCCGGCGCCGGAGCTCGGCGTCGGCGGGCTCGTCGGTGAACAGCTCCGGTTCGTAGGCGGGCCAGACGATCTCGGCCGGCACGCCGTCTGCCCGGAACTCGAGCAGCCGGTCGATGATCACCGTCATCCCGGCCGCATCCGCGAGGAGCTCCCGCATCCGCACGGGGTGCGCGAGCGTCTCGGGAACCTGGCCGACCGGCCTTGCGTGCAGCTCCTCGAGCGTGAGCCCGAGCCGGGAGGCTGTGATCGCGTCCTCGTTGTCCTCGAGGTGCACGACATACGGGCAGCCGTGGCGGGTGCTGAGCTCCTCGGTCAGCCGTCGAACCGATTCCCGCGGCGTCCAGGCATGAACGAGCGTGGGCGGCTTGCCGTCGGGAAACCGCAGTGCTCCATTCCGCGCTCCGGCGAAATCGAGCGTCGCGAACGGCTGGTCGCCGAGCAGTGTGACCGTGCGTGGATCTCCCGGGACCGCGACCGCACAACCGACGCCGGCCTCGACGAGCTGCGAGGCCAGGTTGCAGATGTGGACGGCGCTGTTCGAGCTGAAGTCGTGGTAGTTGACGAACAGCACGTTCATGCGGCGACCGGCCGGTAATCCGCGCCCTCGAGCGAGAGCCACCGGCTGTAGTAGGGGTCGCCGCCCGCGATCGTCTCGCCCCAGGCGTCGAGCAGCAGCGCACGGTCGAGCCGGTCGTAGTGATCCCCGCGGGTGGCGCCCTCGTCGTGCCTCACGACTGCGCGCGGCGTATACAGGTTCCGCCGGCCGAGCCGCCGCAGGCGCAGGCAGAGATCGACGTCCTGGTAGTGCGTCGCGAAGCGCTCGTCGAGCCCGCCTACCTCCTCGTAGAGGCCCCGGCCGATCGTGAGGCACGCCCCCGTGACCGCCGAGACCTCGCGCGTGCAGGAGAGCGACCCTGCGTACCCGTCGGCAGCGGCCGGGAAGCCGCGCATGATGTGGTCGGCGGTCCCCCGGATCCCGAGCACGACCCCGGCATGCTGCACCGAGTCGTCCGGGTAGACGAGGAGCGGCCCGACCGCCCCGACCCCATCGGCTTCGGCCAGCGAGACGAGCACCTCGAGCCACTCGGGCGTCCGGATCTCCGTGTCGTTGTTGAGCAGAACGACGTACTCGCCACGCGCCCGGTTGACACCGAGATTGTTCGCACGCGAGAAGTTGAACGGCTCGTCGAACGGGAGTACCTCGACCGGGTATTCCTCGATCGACCGCAGCGCGTCCGGATCGGTCGTCCCGTTGTCGACGAGCAGCACCGTGAAGCTCGGATAGGTCGTCCGCGAGAAGAGCGAGGCCAGGCACCGGGCGAGCTGCACGGGAGCGTCGCGCGTCGGCACGATCACCGTGACGCCCGGCCAGCGCGGACGCGGTCTGGGATGAAGGGTCGTCCGGTGAGGCAGCATCGGGTGCGGCCGTGCGAATGCGGCAACCCCGGTCCGCTCCAGGTGTGCAGTGACCGCGGCGGCCTGGAGCTCCGGAATCCCGTCCTTGGCGTCGGTCGCGGCGGCGATGCTTCCCGGCAGCTTCCGCCAGTGGTAGAGGATGCGCGGGACGTGCTCGATGCGGGTCGTTCGCTCGGACAGCCGCAGCATCAGCTCGTAGTCCTGGACCCCGTCGAACGCGGAGTCCGCCCCGCCCGCATCCTCGACGAGCGAGCGGCGCACGCAGAGGAGGTGGCCGACGTACATCACCCCACGGAAGAGCTCGGGCGACCAGTCGGGCTTGAAGAAGGGCTCGCTCCTCCTGCCGCGCCGATCGACCTTGTCCTCGTCGGTGTAGACGATGTCCGTCCCCGGCTTCTCGTTGAGGCGGCGGACGCACTCGAGCAGCGCATCCGGGTCGAGCTCGTCGTCGTGATCGAGAAACGCGACGAACTCGCCTGCGGCGGCGCTCAGCGCCCGGTTCGTCGCCGCCGCGATCCCGCCGTTCTCGCCATGGCTCACCGCGATCGACGGGTCGCCGTCGAGCGAGCGTAGGTAGGCAAGCGTCGCCTCGTTCGTGGAGCCGTCGTCGGCTAGGCAGAGCTGCCATTGCCGGTAGGTCTGGGCGCGGACGGACTCGACGGCCGCTTCGAGCCACTTCGGGCCCGTGTTGTAGACGGGGGTGACGACCGAGACGAGGGGCCGATAGGTCAGCTCGACCGTGGCCGCGGGAGTAGGGCGTTGGACTGCACGCGCGAGCGCGGCTCCGGACCGCCTGCGGCGGGCCCGCTCGCCGAGATAGCGGGCCCGGTGGAGCTCCTGCTTTGCCGAGCGGAGCGGGGCCGTCATCCGCCAGGACGGCGAGCGGAGGATGTCGGTGAGGTCGTGCTCGCGCGCCCGAACCTGGGCCTCCGCCCGGTCGCGTTCCTGCCGGAGCTTCTCGGCTTGCGCATCGGCACGCTCTCGCGCTTGCCGGTGTTTCTCCGCCGCCGCCCTCGCGTCGTCGCGCTCGAGCCCGAGGTCTTTCGCGGCCAGGTCCGCCTGCTCCAACGCCGCGCCCACCGTCGCCAGCTCGGCCTCGCGCGTCGCGAGCCGCTGCTCGGCCCCCGCCAGAGTCAGCCGCAGCCGTGCGGGCTCGGCGATGCGGCTGCCGAGGGCGGCGAAGAACGACGCCGTCGCCGGGCCGCGATGGGCGGCGTCCAGGAACTCCATGAACCCCGCGTCGACGGAGGCTCCGACCGCGAGCACTCCGAGTCCATGCCCGTGGTTGAAGGCGAAGGACGGGTAGTGCGGCGAGAGCTCCTCCCAGAGCCGCCAGACCCCGAACTCGGGCTCCCGCACGTGCGTGTCGTGCAGCAGCACGACGCCGTGGTCGCCGAGCTTCGGCAGCCACGTCGCGAGATCGTGGGCCACGTCCTCGTAGCGATGGGAGCCGTCGATGTGGAGCAGGTCGACCGATCCGTCGCCGAACGCAGCCACCGCCTCGTCGAACGTCTCCTGCCGGAGCTCCGAGAACGATCCGTACAGCGGGTCGTGGTAGCCGCGGAGCTCCTCGAGCACTTCCGGCCCGTACGGTCCGGTGTGGACGTCACCCGCCCACGTGTCGACGGCGTGGCAGCGAGCCGGAAGCTCGAGCGAGGCGACTGCCTGGCAGAAAGCGCAGTAGGAGTCGCCCTTCCAGGTCCCGAGCTCGACGATCGTCGCGGGCCGGAGCGCGGCGACGGCGAAGAACGCAAACGGCACGTGGGCATGCCAGCTCTCGACGTCGGTGAGCCGGTCCGGGAGCTCGAAGACGATCGGGTGCCGAAGTGGCGCGAATCCCTCCATTCGCCTCACACCGGACGGGACCGGTAGACGCGGTTGCGAGCGAGGGCCGCGCGCAGACCGGGCGACCGCGGCAGCACGAGCTCGCGGCGCCCGGCGCGGCCTGCCGCCCGGTAGCGCCGCCACTCGGAGAGCCCCTCGAGCCGGCCGGCGAGCGGCGTGAGCGTCCAGCCGGTGACGGCGCCGTGGGCGACGTAGAGGAGGTCGTAGGCGACGATCGGGGCGAGGCCCGCGCAAAGCCCACGAGCGGTTGCGTTCTTCGCGAGCATCCGCACCCGGTTTCGGCCGACCAGGCGATGCTTGGCGTCCGAGCGGTGGCCGAGAGTCGCGGAGTGATGGTGCAGTGCGATCGCCCGCGGCGCGAGCACGCAGCGCCAGCCGGCCATCCGTGCGCGCCAGGCGAGGTCGGCATCCTCCAGGTAGGCGAAGAACGTCGGGTCGAACCCGCCGACGTCGTCGAGCATGGCGCGCCGGAACAGGCCGAGCGTCCCGCTCGCGCCGCCGACATCGACGAAGCCCTGCTCGACGAGCTCCGCCGGCTCCCCGAGGCGGCGCTCGCGCGCGATCCCGAGCCGGTCGAGCTCGATCCCCGCGGAGTTGATCGTTCCCGGACGATCGGCGAAGCGAATCTGGGCGGCGACCGAGCCGATGGCCGCGGAGCTCCTGCCCGCGGCGAGCAGCTCGACGAGCGCGCCACGCTCCACGAGACAGTCGTCGTTCACGAGTGCGATCCACTCGCCGCGGGCGACCGTGAGGCCGAGCTCGACCGCCCCGGCGTACCCGAGCTCGGGACTGCCCTCGACCGTGATCGCCGGCGAGGAGGCGAGCCGCTCACGCGTCGCCGGCGAAGCGCGGTTCAGAACGACCAGGAGCTCCGCGCCGCCCTCCACCCACGCGAGCGCGCTTTCGACCAGATCGAGGCACTCCGCGAAGAGCTCGTCCTTGCCGAACGCGACGACGATCACCGAGAGCACCACCTAAACGACCTCCAGGAGCTCGGGGCGGTAGGCGTCGATCACGTCGTCGGGCTCGCCGATCGCGACGACCTCGCCGCTGCGCAAGAGGAGCGCGCGGTCGCAGAAGCGGCTGACGGCACCGAGATCATGACTGACGAGGATCACCGTCTTGCCCTCGGCGCGCATCGTCTCGAAGGTGTCGAAGCACTTCTCCTGGAACTCGGCGTCGCCGACCGCGAGCGCTTCGTCGAGCAGGAGGATCTCGGACGGCACCTGGATCGCGACCGAGTAAGCGAGCCGCAGCAGCATTCCCGACGAGTAGTTCTTCAGCTGCTGGTCGACGAAGCGCTCGAGCCCTGCGAAGTCGAGGATCGCGTCGAACCGCTCGGCCACCTGGCGGCGTGTGAGCCCCATCAGCATCCCGTTGATCTCGATGTTCGTGCGCGCGCTGAACTCGGGGTTGAAGCCCACGCCGAGCTCGATGAACGGAGAGAGCCGGCCCGAGATCCGTACGCGCCCGGTGTCTGCCCGATAGATTCCGGCGAGTACCTTCAGGAGGGTGCTCTTGCCGCTTCCGTTCGGGCCGACCACCCCGAAGAACTCGCCTTCGGCGACCTCGAAGGAGACGTCGCGCAGCACGTCGTTTCGCTCGTAGGCGACGCGCCGCAGCGGGTGAGCGAAGTATTCCTTCAGCCGCGCCCGCTGCTCGTGTGGGATCCAGAAGGTCTTCGAGACTCTCGTTGCCTCGATCGCCGTCATGCCCGCTCCGCGAAGCGCAGCCGTTCGCGCCGGTAGACGACGAGAGCCACCACGAGCAGGGCGAAGGCGATCAACACCGGAATGAGCTGGCCGTCGGCGAGCGGTTCGGCGCCGTCGGCGGTGGCGCTCCCGCCGAGCAGCACCGTGCGAAGGTCCTGCATCACCTGCACGAAGGGATTCAGGCTGACGATCCGCTGCGCCCACTCGGGGAGCTGGGTGATCGGGTACATGATCGGCGCCGAGAAGAAGAGGAGCATCGCCATCACCTCCCAGATCTGCCCGACGTCGCGGAAGCGGACGTACAGGGTCGAGAGGATCAGGCCGAGCGCGAAGACGAACAGGTACATCTCGACGAGCAGCGGGAGCACGAGAATCCATTCGGCCCGCGGGACGATGCCGCCGACCGCGAGGAAGACGCCGACGACGACGCAGTTCACGAGGAACGTCATCGCGGCGGCCAACGAGGTCGAGAGGGGGATCACGACCGGGGCGAACGAGATCCGCCGGATCGTCGGCCCGTTCGAGACGAGCGATGGGAGCGTCAGGCCGACGGCGTCGACGAGGAAGGTGTTGAGGACGATCCCGATCAGCAGGTAGAGCGGGTAGTGGTTGATCCCCTCCTTGAAGACGCTCTGGAAGACGACGAGCAGCACCGTGAAGTACGCCATCGGCTTGGCAAGCGACCAGAGATAGCCGAGGATCGACCCTGCGTACTTGAGCTTGAACTCCGCGCGCGCGAGCACCTGCACGATGCGGGCCTCACGGGCGAGACGGTCGCCGAGCCCGGTGCTCGGCGCGATGTACGACGCTGTGTCGAGGCCGGTGCTCAATACGCCCCGCGACCCTGCAAGACGGAGGGGATCGTGAGCGCGAGGATCCGGAGGTCGCGCGAGATCGAGAGGTTCTCGATGTAGTCGCGCTCGACGGCGAGGCGCTCGTCGAAGCTCAACCGGCCGCGGCCGAACACCTGCATCGGGCCCGTCAGCCCGGGCTTCACCCCGAGCCTCACGCGGTGCTCGGAGCGGTAGCGCTCGACCAGCTCGACCTGCTCGGGACGTGGCCCGACAAGGCTCATGTCGCCCTTCAGCACGTTCAGGAGCTGCGGGAGCTCGTCGAGGCTCGTCCGGCGCAGGAAGCGGCCGACGCCGGTGACGCGGGGATCGGCACGGAGCTTGAACGACGGCTCGTCGAGCGCATCGAACTGGACGAGCGCCGGCAGCAGGGCCTCGGCGTCGGCGCGCATCGTGCGGAACTTGAACATCGCGAACGGCCGGCCATGGAGCCCTGCCCGCGTCTGGACGTAGAACGCCGGCCCTGGCCCGCTCAGCCGGACGGCCAGGTAGACGGCCGCGAACACCGGCGCCGTGAGCACGAGCATCGCGCCCGCGATCACGAGATCGAGCAACCGCTTCAGGAGCAGTGTCGAGCGCGAGACGTCCCAGGTGTTGTACTCGATCACCGGCAGGTCGGCGACATGGTGGAGCTGCGCCGCGGTGCCGAAGATCCCGCGGGCCGGGGGAACGATGCTCAGCTTCACGTTCCCGCGGCGGCACGCCGCGACGAGGTCTGCGATCAGTGCCTCGTCGATCGTCTCGAGGGCGACGATGATCCGGTCGGCGGCGGGCAGCCGGCCTCCCTGCCCCGGCGTGCCGATCGACGGGTACTCCGCGACCACGGAGGCGTGCATGTCGGCGAAGAGCTCCAGCTTCCGCCTCACCGAGTGGGCGAGCCCGTCGCTGCCGACGACGGCGATGCGCTCCGGGGGGGTCAGCCGCCGCCACGCGAAGCGCGCCAGGCTGCGGAGCAGGAGCGAGGCTGCGAGCACGAGGACGAGCGCATGGGTCGCGGCGGCGGCGGTCAGACCTCCGAGGCCCGTGCTCTCGAGGAAGACCGCGAGGCCCGCGAGGCACGTGATCGTCCACACCAGGATCACCGGCAGCTCGTCGACCGTCAGGTGCCTGAGCGAGCGATGGTCGCGGTCGTAGAGCCCGTAGAGCTTCGCGGCGACGATCCAGACGGGCACGAAGAGGAGCGCGACGGCCGCGGCGCTGAGGCCCGGCCCGAACACGGCGAGCGAGAGGCAGACCACCAGAGCTGTTGCGACGTCGGCCAGCGCCAGCATCCGGCGGCGAAGAGGGTCGCGGGCCGACCAGAAGCGGGGCGCGGGGCGCGGCTCGTCGTGGGCCGGGACGACGGCCCCGACCGCGTGCAGCGGTAGTTCGAGAGGGCGCGCGCTCACGCCTCTCCTCGAACGCGTGGTGGTCGCTCTATACGTTGACGTGGCGGGATCGAAGGTCGGCCGTTCGGCAGCGAGGGTGCTACCCGCTTTCTGTTCAGGCTACACAGGGAGCGGCGTGCACACCCCCGAGCCCGAGCCTGGGCGGAACCATGCCGCGGTCGACCTCCGCACTCCCCGAACATCTCATCCCCCAGGCTTCGTCGGTGTGGGATTCCAGCAGCCTATCCTGAACACGAGCTAAGAAACGCCTAGGCTCCCGTTGCAGAAGCCCGCACGGCTATCATCTGCGGTCGGCGATCGTCGGCCCCGGCCGCACGCCGCTTCTCGCAATGGACCCGCGGGCCGATCAGACTGCCGTGCCTCCACCCTCTGCCGTTGGGAGGGCGTTCTGCGTGGCGGTGCTCGTCGCGTTCCTCGCCGCACTGACCCTCGCGGCGATGGGTGAGGCGGCCCCCGCAGCGCCGGGCGGCCGTCCGCTCGAGACCGCGATCGTCGACCCGGTCTCGTTCACCGGCCCGGACGCGGGCGTAGCCCTGAACCACGCCGTCGCAGCCGGGGTGGGCGCAATCAAGATCCCGCTCTTCTGGAACGAGGTGGCGCCGCTCAAACGGCCGAGCGACTCAGCCGCGGCCGATCCCGCGAGCCGTGCCTACAACTGGTCGAGCCTCGATAGCGAGCTTCGCGCCGTCCGCGCGCACGGGCTCGAGCCGCTCGTCTACATCGCGGGGGCTCCGACCTGGGCGTTCGAGCGCATCGACGGCGCCGTCCGCCCCGACCCAGCGGACTATCGGGCCTTCGCGCTTGCGGCGGTGCGCCGTTACTCGGGCCGGTTCGAAGGGCTGCCCCGCGTCCGCTTCTGGCAGGCGTGGAACGAGCCGAACAAGGTCGCGTCTCGCAGCGACAAGCCGGGGACGGCGGCGTGGTACCGGACGCTCGTGAACGCGTTCGCGGCCGAGGCCCACTCGGTGCCCGGGAACGAGGTTGTCGCCGGCGGCCTCGCGCCGTTCGGGATCTCGACCTCGATCGCCCCGCTCGACTTCATGCGCAGCGTGCTCTGCGTCGACACACATCCGGCCTGCCATGACCCCGTTCATTTCGACGTCTGGTCGACCGACCCGTACACGGCCGGCGGCCCGACGCACGTCGCCACCCACGCCGGCGATGTCTCTGTCGCCGAGCTGCCCGAGATGAAGGCGGTGCTCGACAAGGCCGCCGGCTCCGGGGACGTCGCCTCGCCGCGCCCGCCCGCATTCTGGGTGACCGAGTTCTCGTGGGACAGCGACCCGCCGGATCCCGGCGGGTTGCCGGCGGCCCTCGAAGGCCGCTGGGTTGCCCAGGCCCTCTATGAGATGTGGAGCTCAGGCGTCAGCCTCGTCACCTGGTTCACGCTCCGCGACGAGCCGTTCGCGTCCAGCCCGTACCAGTCGGGGCTCTTCTACCGCGGCCCCTCGCTCGCCCGCGACCGCCCGAAGCCCGCGTTCACCGCGTTTCGCTTCCCGTTCGTCGCGTTTCCCGCCGGAAAGTCGATCTCGGTCTGGGGCCGAGCTCCGGCCGGCAAGCCGGGGGCGGTCCGTATCGAGCAGCACGGCCCGGGCGGCTGGTCGCTCGTCGCACGACTCGAGGCAAACCGTGTCGGCATCTTCTCCGCCGAGCTGACCACGAGGAAACGTGGGCCCTTGCGCGCCGTGCTCGCCGCGGACGGCGAGAGCTCACTGCCCTTCGGTCTCGTGAGCCCGCCGGACAGGGCCTACCAACCGTTTGGAAGCCCCGTTCCGCGCACCTCGACCCGGGCGTCGTCGGCGAGCTCGGCGGTGAGCGAGTATGTCGAGCTCGTGCCGACCGCCGGCGGCGACGCGGCCGCCGCGGTGGGCGGCGACTCGACGTCGGGAGGCGGCCCCGGCTCCGTGCTCGGCGCAGTCGCCGACGCCGTGACAGCGGGTGGGAGCGGAGCCGTCGTGCTCGGCGGGGTGCTTCTCGCACTGACGGCCGCGCTCGGCATCGCCGCCGTCGTCGGCGGCCGCAGTGGCCGCCGATCCTGAGACGGGCCGCGCGGCGGGCGCCGTGCCCCGAGGCGGGAGGGCGCCGGAGGCGATCGCTCTCGCGACCGGCGCCGCACTCGGCATCTCGCTCTTCGCAGCCGCCTACGACAACGGCGCATATTCGCTCCAGAGCCGGAGCACGATCGCGATTGCCGTCTGGTGGACGATCGTCGTAGGAATCGCCCTCGGCATCTGGCCGCGGCGCCGCGTCCCGCGCGGGGCGATCGCCGTGGGCGTGCTGCTTGCCGGCTTCGCCTGCTGGGACCTCGCCTCGAGCGCCTGGGCTCCGAGCGCCGAGAACGCTGTCTCGGAGTTCGACCGCTCGGCGCTCTACCTCGGCGTCTACGTCCTTGCCGTCGTGAGCTCCGCCCCGACCCGGCTCGTTCACTGGCTCGACGGGCTCGTGCTGGGGGTGCTCGCGATCGCCGGGGTCGCACTCGTGAGCAGGCTCTTCCCCGGCTCGTTCCCCGGGCGTGGGCTTCCCGAGCTCCTGCCGACCGCGAGCACGCGCTTGAGCTTCCCACTCGGATACTGGAACGGCCTCGCGATCTTCGTGGCGCTCGCGTTTCCGCTCCTGCTCTTCTGGATGCTGGACGGGGGCCGGATCCGCCGGCCCGCGGCGGCGGCTGCATTCCCGGCGATCGGCGCGGTCATCTATCTGAGCTCGTCGCGGGGCGCAATCGCCGCGCTCGCGTGCGGCGCCGTGGTCTTCGTCGCCGCGCAGCCCCGCCGCGTCGCCGCCTGCTTCGCGCTCACCGCGGCCGGAGCCGGCTTTGCGCTCTCCGTGCTGGTGCTCAGGTCGCAGCATGCGCTCGTGGACGGCCCGCTGGGCTCGGCGGCGGCGCATCGCGAAGGCCACCGGGCAGCCGTGCTGCTGCTCGTGGCCTGCGCGGTCCTCGCGGCGGCCGTGGAGGCGGCGGTCGCACTCGCCCCCCGCCTGCCGCGCCCATCGCGGCCGCTCCGTGTGGCCGGCGCCGTCTTCGTCCTCGTGGCATGCCTGGCGGCAGCGGGGGCCGAGGGCTGGTCGCTTCGACACTTCAGCCGGCTGCCGCCGACGGCCCCGGCGAGCGTCCAGGGAAACGCCGTGAGCGACCACCTGCTGAGCGGTAGCGGCAGCGGGCGGTGGCAGTTCTGGACGGCGTCGGTCCACGAGTTCGAGAGCGCACCGCTCGAGGGAGCCGGGGCGGGATCGTTCGCGTCCTGGTGGGCCCGGCACGCGTCGTTTCGCTACTACGTCAAAGACGCCCACTCACTCTTCCTCGAAACCCTCGGGGAGCTCGGAATCGTCGGCTTCGCGCTCCTGACCGGCGCGATCGGAGCCGGCGCCGCCGTGGGCGCCGCCCGCCTACGGCGGTTGTCGGGCCCGCGCCGCGGCGCCGCCGCCGCACTTCTCGGAGCGTTCGCGGTGTACGTCGCCGGCGCGGCGATCGACTGGATGTGGGAGCTCACCGCGGTCACGATCGCGGGCATCGCCGTCCTCGGCCTGCTGAACGGGCCTGCGACGCTGCCCGAAGCGCCCGGACGAAGCCGTCACCCGGAACGCCGGGTCGCTGCCGTGCTTGCGCTCGCAGCCTGCGCCGTCCTCGCCGCCGAGGGCGTTGTCCTGCTGGCCGACGTCGAGCTCGGACGGAGTCAGGCCGAGGCGCGCCACGGCCGTCTCGCCGGTGCTCGCAGGCACGCTCTGGCCGCCGCGAAGCTCGAGCCCTGGGCCGCAACGCCCTACCTCCAGCTTGCTCTCGTCGACGAGAGCGGAGGCGCCCTCGCAAAGGCACGCGAGGAGATCGCCAAGGCGATCACCCGCGATCGGGACGACTGGCAGCCGTGGCTCGTCGCCTCCCGGATCGAGACCGCCCTCGGCGAGCCCGTGCTCGCCTCCCAGAGCTACGCCCATGCCCGCCTGCTCGACCCGCGCTCGCCCCTCTTTCCGTCCGGTTAGCTCCAACGAGAGGCCCCGGGCGGCGCAACCACGAGAAACTGTCCTCAGCCGGAGGTCGTCAGGACCCCTCTCCGATCGGGGCGGAGCGCGTGGCGAAGGACAAGTGCGAGCGCCGCCACCGTGAGCGGAACGAGCAGGAAGAACGACGAGAACACCGCAACCGCCGTCACGAGCAGGAGCGCGGCCAGGGCTGCCGCTCGTGCGCCGGCGTCGAGGATCCGCACCGCCGAGCCGAGCGCCAGGATGTACACGGCGACGAAGCACGCGGAGGTCGCCCGGACGAGATCGTCGGTGTTGCCGACCCCCGCGACGAGCGCGCCGAGGAGCACCACGCCCACGATTCCGATCGCGACGAGCGGCCGGCGCGGAATGCTGCGCTCGCGAGCACCGGCGCCGAGGAAGCCCGGCAGCGCCCGCTCGTCGACGAGCGCCGCCGTGAGCTTCGCTGCACCACCGATGTAGACGTTCATCGTTCCCATCGTCAGCGCCACGGCCAGCACCGCCGTAGCGTCGCGACCGGCCCGGCCGAAGCCGACTGCGATCAGATCCGCGAGCGGGACACGTGAGCCGCCGACCCCGCCGACGGCGATCGTCGCCACCGCGAGCCCGACATAGACGACCGTGACCGCGCCGAATGCGATCGCCATCGCCCTCGGAAGCTCGCGTACCGGATCGGAGAACTCCCCTGCAAGCTGGGCCACCGCCTCCCACCCCACGAACAGCCAGACGAGGATGCTAGCCGCCGTTCCCGCCGCCCACCAGCCGTGCGGCGCGAACGGGGCCCAGTTGCCTCCGGCCCGCGAGGGGAGGGCAACCGCGATCGCGACCACCATCACGGCGAGGAGAACCGACGAGAGCCCGAGCTGGAACCCGGACGACACGCGAAGTCCGAGCGTGTTCGCGAGGAGCACGACCACGAACATCGCGAGCCCCACGGAAGCCGCGACTCCCGGGCCCGAACCGGAGAGATCGGCAACGTAGTAGCCGCCGATCAGAGACACGGCCGGGGCGCCGAGCAGCACCGCCGCGAGGAACCAGGCGCCGGTCACCGCGGCTGCATCGGGCCCGAACCCTTCGCGAACGTACGCCGAGACGCCGCCGGCGACCGGGTGCCTGACTCCCAGAGCGGCGAACGCGATTGCGAGCGGCGCGGAGAGGACGAGCAGCCCGGCCCACGCGAGGATCGACGCAGGGCCCGCCGCCGCAACTGCGAGCGAGGGAACGAGCAGCACGCCGGGCCCGATCAGCGCGCCGACATAGAGTGCGGCGCCGCGCCAGACACCCAGATGAGCGGTTCCGCCGTGGGCCACAACGGCAGCGTAATGACGGCCGAACCCCCGACCCGGAGCAGGGGGCGACCTAGACTCAGGAGGAAGATGAGGCTGCTCGGGATCGACGTCGGGGGCACGTTCACCGACGCGGTGCTCGTCGCGGACGGACGCGTGGCCTCCGTCAAGCTGCCGACCGCGACGCGACAGGAAAAGTCGGTACTGGCGGCGGCAGCGGCGCTCGGCGCGGGGGGCCTACAGCGCTTCACCCACGGGACGACGGTCGCGACGAACGGGCTCCTCGAGGTGACGGCGTCATCCGTACGATCCGAGTGCTCGAGGACTGCCGTTGCTCGCGGCTCAGCGAGCGCCGCGCGCAGGCTCCGCAGGGCGCCTCGGGCGGCGCCGACGGCCTGCCCGGCCGCAACCTTCGAAACGGCGCGGAGCTCCCTGCCAAGCTGACGCTCGAGCTGGAAGCTGGAGACGAGATCACGATCGAGACGCCCGGCGGCGGCGGTTACGGCCCCGTTCCTATTCCCTGATTCAGGGTTGACGAGCTCCGGGACGCAGGGCGCGACCAGACGAGGAACGTGGGTCGAAGGGACGTCGCCGGCGCACCGACTCGCGCCGCTACTCGTACCAGGTGAGCACCGCGAGGATCAGATAGAGCGAGACGAGCGCGACCCCTTCGAACGGCGTCGCCTCGCCGTCACTCGTGATCTGCCAGAGCGCGATCCCCGTCAGCGCGAGAGCGCCGATGAAGACCGGGGCGAGCTGGAAGGTCAGGCGGGTCGCGAAGAAGAGGGAGGCGAGCACGAGCGCGGGGAACAGGAATGCGGTGATCTGGGCTACGGAGTTCTTGACGACCGAGATCGCCAGGTCGGACTTGCCCTTCAGCGCGAGCACGACACCTGTCGTGTTCTCGACCGCGTTGCCCGCGATCGCGACGATCACGAGGCCGGCGAAGGCCTGGGGGACCCCGATCCGGGCCATCGTCGGTGAAAGGGAATCGACGAACCAGTCCGAGACGAAGGCGGCACCGACCCCCGTGACGGCGAGCAGGACGATGGAGACCGTCATCGAGATCCTGGGCTTGCCCTGCGAGGGCAGACCGCGCTCGTCCCCGCGGATGTAGTGGACGATCCAGACGGTGTAGGTCACGAGCAGCGCGATCGCGCCTGCGATCGAGATCGCCTCGATGTGATGCGAGGCGGGATCGTTGCTCGCGGCGGAGATGCCGATGATCACGATCAGGAAGCTCGCGAGCATCATCAGGATCGCGTTGTCCTTCGGTAATGCGACCGAGAACCGCATGATCCCGTCGGAGCTCTGGCGGCAGCCGGCGATGACGACGATCCCGAGCACGAGCAGCGCGTTCGCGAAGATGGACCCGACGATCGCGGTCTGGGCGATCACGAGCTCGCCGGCGGAGAGAGCGAACATGACGACGAAGAACTCGGGCAGATTGCCGAGCGTCGACTGCATGACCCCCGTCACGGCCGGCCCGAAGCGCTCGCCGACCTGCTCGGTCGAGAACGAGACGAGCCAGGCGAGCCCGGCGAGCGCGAGCGTCGAGAGGACGAACGTGAGGGCGGTCGACGCGCCCGCGTAGTGCGAGACCCCGGCGGCGACGGTCACGACGCCGATCAGCGCCGCCAGGGTCCAGGTCGTCCGCACGCCGAGAACCTAGTCGGTCGCCGCCCGAGAGAGCGCCGAGACGGGGCTCACCGCCTGGACCGGACGCGCGGGCCCAGCGGGGGATCCGGGGAGACTAGACGGTGACCGATTCCTGGCCCGGCGAGCTGACCGTGACCGTGCCGGCCCAGGTGCACATGCACGTCGAGGCGCTGTCGAGTGCGGGGACCTCATTGATCGTCACCTTGAGCGAGCCCGGCGCCCAGGGGCTCGCGATCACCGGGATGCACGGCTGAGGGGTCAGCACGCCCAGCGCAGCGCTCGTGGCCGCGGCGACCTGAGGATTCGCGGGTGACATACACATCCCGAAAGTGGGAATGCTGGCCATCGAGATGTCGGTGACGACCCCGGCCGGCGTCCCTCCCTGCACCGTGACCCCGGTGGCCGCGAACGTTGCGGGCATCGCTCCCATCGTGCAGGTCAGCGTCCCTCCGGTAACGACGAGCAAACCCACGGGCACTCCCTTGGTCGGTCGACACGAAGACTACCCCGCACTGCCGCGGCCCGAGGTCCCGCGGTAGGGTTGACAAGGGGATGTGTGATGCACCGGGATTCTGAAGCGAGCGAGGCAGGCATGCTGAGCCGCCGCGGCTTCCTGGCCGGCGCGCTCGCGGTTTCAGGGCTCGTGGTGCTCGAGGCGGGGGGTGCGAGCGAGGCCGCCGACTCGGCCCGCTTCCTCGATCCGCCCGGCACGATCGAAGCCGGCTTCCTGAAGCGCAGCTACTCCCCCGGCGAGACGGCGGAGCTCGTCGTCCAGACGGCGGCGCGCGGGCTCTCGCTCCAGCTGATGCGTGCCGGCCTCGAGCCGACGAAGGCGCACAAGGGGATGGGCGGCATGCCCGTCGGTCCCTTGCAGTCTCTCCGGTGGCACGGCGGCCGTGGGGCCCTGCAGATCGGCGTCGGCTCGCTGCACACAGGGCTCCACTTCGTCTACCTCCAGGACCGCCACGGGCAAACCGGGTACGCACCGTTTGTCGTGCGCCCGGCGAAGCTCGGTGCCGCACGCACCCTCGTCGTCCACCCGACGAACACCTGGGGCGCCTACAACCTCCGCTACGGGGCGAGCTGGTATGCGAACCTCGACGTCCAGCACGTCGATCTCACCCGGCCCTTCCTCGGCGGGCCGCCGCCGCATTACCGCGACTACGACATGGGCTTCATGCGATGGTTCGCCCACTCGGGGCACCGCGCCGATGTGGTCTCGGACGACGACCTCGAGGCGATGCCGACCGGCGAGGAGCTGCGCCGGCTCTACGATCTCGTCGTCTTCTCGGGTCACGAGGAGTACGTCACGGACCACACCTACGACGTGGTCGAGCGCTACCAGGCCCTCGGCGGGAACCTGATGTTCCTCTCGGCGAACAACTTCTTCTACAAGGTCGAGAAGCACGGGGACACGATGCACGGGCGCTGGCGCTGGCGCGACCTCGGCCGGCCCGAAGCACGCATGATCGGCTCCCAGTACTTGAACTGGTACCAGGGCCGGTACAAGAACATGCCGCTCACGGTGACCGGTGCCGAACATGCGCCGTGGCTCTTCGAGGGCACCGGGTTCGCGAACGGGTCGAGCTTCGGTACCTACGGGATCGAGGTCGACGCGCTCGACCCGGCCTCACCGCCCGGCGTGCAGGTGCTCGCCGAGGCGAGGAACATCTTCGGGCCCGGCCAGACCGGCCAGATGACGCACTACAAGGCGCCAAACGGCGCCGAGGTCTTCGACGCCGGCGTCCTGAACTTCAGCGGCACCGCCGACAACCCGGGCGTGAGCAGGATGGTCGAGAACCTCTGGCGCCGGCTCGGCCCCGCCGCGTAGAGACCACCGGCCGACCCGTTTCCGGTCTCAGGCGACCGACGAGACGTACATGCGGCCTTGCCTGCGAAGAAGGCGGTTAGGGTGGTGCGGTGAGCGGCCGGTCGCAGTCCCGGTTCGACGCCGTCCTGATCGGCAGCGGGATCAACTCGCTCGCCTGCGCGGCGCTCCTCGCCAGGTCCGGCTGGAGCGTCTGCGTGCTCGAGCGCAACGACTGGTTCGGAGGGGCGATCAAGACGGCGGAGCTGACCGCGCCCGGCTTCCACCACGACGTCTTCTCCGCCTGGCATCCGCTGTGGGTCGGCGGGCCGGCGCATGCCCTCCTCGGGGACGACCTCGCGAGCCGGGGGCTCGAGTACTTGAACACCGACCTCCCCACCGCAAGTGCCTCCGACGAGGGCGAGGCCGCCTTCCTGCTGCGCTCGGTCGCGGCGAACCGCAAGGAGTTCGAGCGGCACGCCCCCGGCGACGGCGCCGCCTGGCAGGCCTTCCTCGACCGGTTCGTGCCGAACGTCGACCTCGCCTTCGGGACGCTCGGGACCGAGCTCTGGTCGCGCGCCGGCGCCGCCCTGTTCGCGAAGGCGCTGCGGAGGCTCGGCCGCCGCGGCCTTCATGAGTTCGCCGGCAATGTCCTGATCTCGGCCCGCGACTGGCTCGCGGACGACTTCGAGTCGGACGCCGTCCGCGGCCTGATCGCCCCGTGGGTGCTCCACACGGGACTCGGGCCCGACTCGGCCACCTCCGGCTTCATGGCCCAGGTGATCGCCTTCGCCGTGCAGGAGGGCGGGATGCCGGTTCCCCGAGGCGGAGGGGCGAAGCTCCCCGAGGCGCTCGTCCAGCTGATTCGCGACCACGGCGGCGAGTGCCGCCTGGAGACCGAGGTCGCGTCGATCGCCGTCGAGTCGGGACGGGCGACCGGGGTACGAACGGGCGAGGGAGAGCTCTTGACGGCGGAGCGCGCGGTGATCGCCGGCGTCACCCCGACCCAGCTCTACGGACGCCTGCTCGGCGATCCGCGCGATCCAGTCGCGGCGGCGGGGAGGCGCTTCCGCTACGGGCGCTCCGAGATGCAGATCCACTTCGCCCTCTCGGAGCCGCCGGAGTGGCGCGGCGACGAGCGGCTCGCGAAAACGGCGATCGTGCACCTCACTTCGGGCCTCGACGGCGTCTCGCGCGCGGTAAACGAAGCCGAGCGCGGGCTGCTCCCGGCCGAGGCGACCGTCGTCTGCGGTCAGCCGCTGACGATGGATCCGAGCCGGGCGCCGGAGGGCGCCGGGCTGCTCTGGATCCAGCTCCAGGAGCTGCCCTGGCAGGTCAGGGGCGACGCCGCGGGCGAGCTCGACACCGGCGACGGAACCTGGACCGAGGTCCTCCGCGAGGCCTATGCCGACCGGATCCAGGAGCGGCTTGCGAGGCACATCGCGAACCTCGACTCGGCCGTCATTGCGCGGACGGCGCTCTCGCCCGCCGACCTGCAAGCCGCGAACCAAAACCTCGAGCGAGGCGACCCGTACGCCGGCGCGCTCGGGCTCGACCAGAACTTCCTCTGGCGGCCGTTCCCCGGGCAGCCCGGGCACCGCACACCGGTCGGCGCGCTGTGGCAGATCGGCGCGAGCACCTGGCCCGGCCCCGGGCTCGGTGCCGGATCGGGAACGCTCGTCGCGGGCGAGTTGCTCCGGCCGAGCCCCGCCGACCGGATCGCGCGGAGATTCGGGCGGTGAACGAGCCGCTCCCCTCGATCTCGGAGATCTCGACGCTGCATGCATCGTTCGAGGCGGACCTCACCGCCTACGCCGAGCGGGCTCGACGGATCGGGATCTGGGAGCTGAAGCTCGGCGCACCGAGCCCTGGCGACGGAGGTTCCGGACACCGCGAAGGAGCCCGTCATCCGCGAGTACCTGCGCCGCTTCGGCTGGGAGGTCGGCCGCTTCTTCGAGGGCGTCGGTGCGCAGGCGGCCGCGAGCGAGCTCTCACGGATCGCACCTGACCACCCCGTCTTCCTGATCGGTCAGGCTGCGGTCGCGCCGTAGGCCGCGAGGTACTGCTCCCACCGCTGCGGGATCTTCGGCGCGGCGAGCCGGATGAAGAGCACCGGGGCCGGCGGGCGGGGCGGATGGGCGAGCTCCATATGGACCTCGTGAAGCAGGCGGTTGCCCTTCCGGAGGTTGCACGGCGCGCAGGAGGTGACGACGTTCTCCCAAACCGAGCCGCCGCCCCGGGAGCGGGGGATCACGTGGTCGAGGGTCAGGCGGCCGCCTGCGGTGCCGCAGTAGACGCAGCGCCATCCGTCACGCGCGAAGAGTGCGCGTCGCGAGATCTTCCGCTGAACGATCCGCGGAACCCGGACGTAGGAGAGGAGCCGGATGACGTGTGGCCACGGAAACCGCGCCGCGGCCGAGCAAAGTGGTCGGTCCAGCTCTTCGACCACCTCCGCCTTCCCTTTGTAGACGAGCACGTGCGCGCGCCGCAGCGAGCACACGTTGAGCGGCTCGAAGCTTGCGTTGAGCACGAGAACCTGTTGCACCGCCCCTGAAAAGTACCGGACCCCCTCAACGGTCCCAACGCGGCCCTCGGGCCGCGTCAACGGCCCATCGCGCGCTCGACGGCCTGCTGCTCCTCGGGGGAGAGCGGGACGGCGGGCTGACCGCGGTCGATCTCCTTCATGTAGATCCGCGCGTAGTCGCGGCCCTGGATCGCCGTGATCACGACGCCGCTCCGCGCTGCGTCGAGCAGGGCGAGCGACGCGGACTGGTGGCCCCCGGTGTCCTCGTAGGCGTCGTAACGAACGATCGCGGTGTTCGCCACGGTGTCGTCGACGCGGCGGTCGACCCGCGCGAGCCCGGCCGCGACCTCGTCGACCGCGCGGTGGAGGTCGTCGATCCGCGACTGGAGCGAGACGGTGAACTCGACGAGGTCTTTCCGGCCGCCGCCGACGAGCGTCCGTTGCGCGTCACGCAGACGCCGGACACGAACCCAGGCGATGGCGGCGACGACGGCCCCCGCCGCCCCGAGCAGGATCCCGAGAACGGCGAGAACTGCGGCAACGTTCCCCGACAGGTTCATCTTCGGCGCGCCCGCTCCACTCGGACCCCGGCGCCGCCGACCGCGTGCGGCCCCTCGAAGCGGGGCTCGGCGCCCGGCCGAGCTGCGAGTCGCGTAGCGGTCGACCTACATCCGGTGCGGGCGACAGCACACGTGAGTATCGCGTCGGACGTCTGCAGAGCCCGCACTTAGGGCAGCGAGAAGATGACCTGGTACTGGGCCGAGTTGTTCGAGAGGTTCGTCTCGTGAGGCACGGCTGCAACGTCGACCGTGACCTTCGTCTGTGAGGCAAACGGCACGTCCCCGATGTCGCTGAAGGTCACCGTCTGATCCTGGCCCGGGTCGATCAGCTGGACCGTCTCGGTCTTCGTGATCGGGCTCTTCGGCGACGGCCTGTCGATCACGAGCGTGACCTTCACCTGCACCTCCTGGGAGATCCCGCCGTTGTGGATCGTGACCTGGAAGGCCAGGCTCGAGCTCGAGGTAACCGTGTTGAGGCTTCCTTCGCTGAGCGTCTCGGAGGTGCCGCCGGGCCCGTTCGGGAGCGCGGCGGTCGAGACGATGTTCGTTCCGTGGAGGCCGGCCGCGCCGCCGCTCGGACTGCTCGAGCTCGGGTTGATCCGGTTGAGCAGAGAGGTGACGGCACGCGTCGTGATCACGAGCTCGGGCTCGGCGAGGAAGTGGGACGAGGGCACCGTGACCCCATGGACGTTCTCGTCCGTGAGGACCTGCTCCGAGGGCGCCTGGAAGAGGTCGTCCCACATCACGTCGCTCGCGAGCAAGCGGTAGGTCTGCTGGACGATGTCGAGCGCGACGAGGCTCTGCTTCGCCCCTGTGCCCGCGCTCGCGAACGCCTTCGAGAGGCCGTTCACACCGCTCACACGGAGCTGAAGCGCCTGGATCATGTTCGCGTCCTCGCTCCGCAGCTTCCCCGGCGGAGAGAGCTTCTGCGCCGAGTCGACGTTCTGCTGCTCCTCTGACGCGATGTTCGTGAGCTTCGTCGCGATCTGCGCGGCGGTGAGGCCCGGCGTCGTGAGCGCCGAGATCGTCTGCCTGCCGTTGCTTGCCGACTGCATCCCGATCGTGGTGACGTCACTCATGTAGTTCGCATACCCGCTGTGCTTCGACTCCGTGCACGAGGCGATCAGGAGCGCGAACAGGAGGGCGATCCCGATGATCACGAAGACGACGAAGGCGAGGCGCCCGATCGGCCCGAGCAGCGTGTGGGCGCCACCTCCACCGCCTCCACCGCCACTACCGCCGTTCCGGACGCGCCGCCGCGGTCGCCGCGGCACGCGGACCCGCGATGGCGAGGCCGCCTCGGCGGTCGGCGGCTCCTCGTCGAAGAAATCGAACTGGATGTCGTCGTCTCCTGGGGCCATGTCGTCGGGTGGGACCATGCCTAGGTCGAATCTACCGCGTGGCTCGGCCGCGAAAGGAGTTCACCTCGGCGCGAAGTAGAACCGAACGTGGCTTCCACCGCTCTCGCAACCGACCTGATACTCGGACGATACCGCGCCCTTCGGCCGCTCGGCTCGGGCGGGATGGGCCATGTGTGGCTCGCGCGTGACGAGCGAAACGGGCTGGACGTCGCCTTGAAGATGGTGGTGCGGGAGGGCCGGGTCGCCGAGCGCGCCGAGCGCGAGGCTCGTGCCGCGGCTGCGCTCCGGCATCCCCGCTGCCAAAGGATCTACGCGCTGGCGCGCGACTCGAGCCATATCTACATCGCATACGAGTACGTGCCGGGACGGACGCTGCGCCACGCTCTCGACGCCCGCGAGCTGAACGACGACGAAGCGGTCGAGGCGGCCGCCCAGGTGCTCGACGCCCTGGCGCATGCCCACCGGAAGGGGATCGTCCATCGCGACGTCAAGCCGTCCAACGTGCTGCTCGCGGAGGGGGACGGGATCGACATGCGCCTTCTCGACTTCGGCCTGGCCCAGATGGCCGAGTTCGACACGCTCACCGCCGTCGGCGACGTTCCGGGGACCCTGACCTATGTCTCCCCCGAGCGCCTGGCCGGAGAGACGGCCACCGCCGCCGCCGATGTGTGGGGCGTCGGCGTCATCCTCTGGGAGGCACTCGCGGGACGCCACCCGTTCCGCAGCAGCAACGCCGCAGGCACCACCCGGCGGATCCGGGCCGGCGCGCCGCCGCTCGAAGAGCTCCGGCCGGATCTCCCGGCGCCGCTCCTTGCCGCCATCGCGAGCGGGCTCGATCCCGATCCCGAGCAGCGGCCGTCGGCCGGCAGGCTCGCCGCAGAGCTCCGCGGCGACCCGCGGAAGCGGAAGCGGATTCCCGGCACGGCCGACAAGCGGGCTCCGTCCGGGGTCTCCCAGGCCCGGATTCTCGGGCTCGCGAAGGAGCGCCTCGCTCCCGCCGTCGCGGCCGCGGCCTGGACCGGATGGGTCGCCGCCGCGCTGCCCTTCTACCCCGTGGGCTGGCCGGCCGGGCTCACGATCGCCGCCGCCGCACTCGGCTTCGCGTTTCCCCGCGCCGCCTTCGCGTTCGCCTTGGCGGTGACGTTCTTCCCGCTCGCGAACATCTCGCTCGGGCTCGCCGTCCTCTTCGCCGTGCTCGGGGCGGCATGGATCGCGCTCACCTGGAGCGACCCCCGCGGCAACATCGCGCTCGTCTTGGCCCCGCTCCTCGGGCCGCTCGCGGGGCTTGCCCTGCTCCCGATCGCCGCCCAGTTCGCGCGCGGACCGACGCGCCGCGCGGTCCAGGCCGCCGCGGGCGCCCTTCTCGCCGTGCTCGTCGCGGGACTGCGCCACGAGGATCTCCCCTTCGCGGGGGTACCGGCGCCGCTCGGCCTCGGGATCACGGGCAGCAACCGCCCGACGGCGGTCGCCGCCGCTCTGTGGCGCCCGCTCGAGGCGCATCCGGTCGTGCTCGGCCAGGCCGTCGTCCTGGCCGCGGCGGCGGTCGCGCTCCCCTACCTGCGGGGACGAGGGCCCTGGATCGCCGCCGGCGCAGGCGCGGCGCTGCTCGCCGCTACCGCGCTCGGGGCGCCGGCGTCGCCGTTCCTCCCGCTCGCCGCCGCAGCGTTGATCACCGCGGCCTTCCTCACCGGGACCGAGCCGGCGACACCTCCGGCGACCGTCTCGACCAGCGAGCGGTCGGGCCCGACCAGGAAGAGGGTCTCCCTGTTGCGCAGGCGCGAGACAGCGCCGACCTTCTCGCCGGAGGGGTTGTAGATCCCGATCTGGGCCCCGACGTAGCGTTTCGAATCGACGTCGATGCGCCCGACCCGCCCGAGCTCGCCGAGCAGCCCGCCGAGCTCCTCGACATCGTGGAAACCCTCGTTCGAGACCGAGACGAGAAGCCAGCGGGCCGGAAGCGCCGAGAGCAGCTCGGCGAAGACAGCGGGCGCCGAGCGCTTGGAGTTGTAGGCGCTTCTCCGCTCGCGGCAGTCGACGCGCTTGTTCGCGATCCCGTAGCTCTCGGGCGCGTCCCAGCGCACGAGGGTCTCCCAGACGTGGTAGTTCGAGAAGAACGAATGCTGGTTGTAGGGCGGGTCGACGTAGACGAGGTCGACGTCGAGCTGCGGAGCGAGGGCATTTGCGTCGAGCCGGGACACCGTGCCCGCGGGGCCGGCGACCGCGGCCGGGAGCCGAAGCGAGAGCTCGTTGTAGGAGCGGGGGGCCCAGTCCTTCAGATAGGCCATCTGCAGGCCGGTCGTGCTGTCGACCCGGTCTGCCGCCTCGAGGAGCGCCGTCAGCAGCACACCCCGCTCGACCGGCGAGAGCTCGTAGCGGTCGATCGCCTCGCGCATCGCGTCGATCCGCGCCCCGTTTTCCGGCTGGAAGTAGCGCGCCCGGCGGCAGAACGCCTCCGTGAAGTAGCCCTCGCGGCCGGGGAGCGCCTCGAGCTCGGCGGCGATCCGGGCGAGGCGGGCGACGTCGAGCGTCCCGTCCGCGACGATGTAGGCCTGGGCCATCACCTCGGAATAGGTCGCGAGGTCGTTCGAATGAACCTGGAGCCCGAGACCCCGCAAGGCCTGCCCGACCCGGGTCGTGCCCGCGAAGAGGTCGCAGGCCGAGCGCACCGGCAGCCGCGCAGCGAGGCTCCGGATCAGCGGCACGAGCGTTCGCTTCGACCCGATGTACTTGATCACGGCCGCAGCGTAACCGGGGCCGAAGATGGCGCCTCTACACTTTCTGCCGAGGAAACGGGTTGCTGAACTGGTTGCTGACATGAGCGTACTGCGGTCGCTCGAATCCAAGCTCGAGTCCCTCTTCGAGGGGGTGTTCGGCCGTGCCTTCCGCTCGAACGTGCAGCCGGTCGAGCTCGCGCGCAAGCTCGTGAAGGAGATGGACGACCACCGCAACGTCTCGGTGTCGCGCGTGTACGTGCCGAACGAGTACACGATCTATCTCTCGGGCTCCGATCGCGACCAGTTC
This sequence comes from uncultured Actinomycetota bacterium, assembly GCA_963766565.1. GTDB lineage: Bacteria > Actinomycetota > Thermoleophilia > Gaiellales > Gaiellaceae > PALSA-600. The sequence continues at coordinate 319,067 of CAVYAQ010000002.1, read as the reverse complement.
GAGGGCTACGAGGACAAGCTCTGCGAAGAGCTCGGGGACTACCTCACCGAGCACGCCCGGCGAGAGCGCTACGTCCTGCTCACCTCGCCGCAGGTGAAGCTCGAGACCGACGACGACCTCGACGTCGGCGAGTTCGGGATCGCCGTGCGGCTCGTCCGCGGGCCCCGCCCGCCGGCCGGAGCTCCAGCGGGTGACCGCGAGCTAGGGGAAGAGCAGCAGAGCGAGACGATGGTCTACAAGGCGCCGCCGCTTCCGCCGCCGATCGAGGACGACACCCCGCACGAGATCGCCACGCTCACCGTGGGCGCCGAGACGTACGACCTGGGTAGCCGAACGATGGTCCTCGGCCGCTCGAAGGACTGCGACATCCGCCTCTCCGACCCGAACGTCTCGCGTCGCCACGCGGAGATCCGGCCCGACGGCGCCGGCTACAAGATCTTCGATCTCGAGTCCACGAACGGGATCGAGCTCGACGGGAAGCGCGTGAAGGAGCTCGCGCTCACCGACGGGATGCGGTTCATGCTCGGCACCACCGAGCTCAGCTACTCGCAGAGGCTCCGTTAGTGCGGCCGCGCCAAACGTTGGATGCGCTACTCCTGCGTCTCGCCGGTCACGGAAACAGTCGCGAGAAGGCGTGCTAAGACGGTGCCGGAGGCTTCGGTTGGAGTCGAGACCACTCTCCTTGTCCTCAAGATTGCCTTCCTCGTTCTCCTGTATCTGTTCATCTGGCGGATCGTCCGCTCCGCCTCACGCGACCTCCGGCTACCACAGGAATCAATGATCCTCTCACCCCAACAGGCCTCGGCGCTGCTCGCCCAGCCGCTCGGCCGGGAGCACGGCCGGCTCGTCGTCGTCGAGAGCCACGCACTGGGAGAGGGCGACGTCTACACGATCGACTCGACCGCGCTGACGGTCGGGCGGAGCGACGCCAACGATCTTCCACTCGAGGGCGACGAGTTCGCCTCCTCGCGCCATGCTCGCTTCGAGCCTCGCCGCGACGGGGTCTGGGTCGAGGACGTGGGCTCGACGAACGGGACGTTCGTGAACGGGATCCGGCTCGAGAGCGGCAGGCGACTCGTACCCGGCGACGTCGTCCGGGTCGGCGAGACCGACCTGAGGTTCGAGAGATGATACGGCCGTCGGGTTGAGAGGCTGTCTCGTTGATGAGAGTCGCGGGATCCTCGGCGGAATCGAACGTGGGCCGGAAACGGCGCCACAACGAGGACAACTTCGTCGCCGCGCCGCCGGTATTCGCGGTCGCCGACGGGATGGGCGGCGCCCAGGCGGGAGAGGTCGCCTCCGAGCTCGCGGCAGACACGGTGCGCGAGACGGTGTTCGATCCCTCGGTCGGTGGCAAGGAGCGCGTCGTCGCCCTGATCAAGGCGGCGAATCTGCGCGTGCACGAGCGCGCCTCGGTCGATTCGACCGCTTCGGGGATGGGCACGACGATGACCGTCGCGATGCTCCAGGCCGACGGCACGCTCGCGATCGGACATGTCGGGGACTCGCGCGCCTACCGGCTGCGTGACGGCGAGCTCGAGCAGCTCACCGACGATCATTCGCTCGTCGGCGAGCTCGTGCGCCGCGGCGAGCTCACACCCGAGGAGGCGGCGGTCCACCCGCAGCGCTCCGTGATCACCCGCGCCCTCGGCACGGAGCCTGACGTCGATGTCGACGTCTTCACGGTCGAGGCGCGCGACGGCGACATCTTCCTGCTCTGCTCCGACGGCCTGACGACGATGGTCGACCCCGAAACGATCGCCGGGATCCTCCGCCGAAACGCCACCCAACTCGACGCGGCCACACACGCGCTGATCAAGGCCGCGAACGACCGCGGCGGGGACGACAACATCACGGCGATCCTCTTCGCCGTCGCCGAGAGCGAAGCCGGCCACGGCGAGCCGGTGCCCGCCACGGCGCCTGTGCCCGACCCCGATCTCGAAGACACGCTTCATCCGGAGGACGACGTCAGGCTCCCGGAGGCCGTGCCGGCCGAGGTGACGATGGTCCTGACGGCCGACGAGCTCCAGAAGGCGCTCGATGCCAACCGGCCCGACGCGTCCGCGACGACTCCAGCCGTGGCCGCGGCGGCGGCGCGGCGCGGCAGCGGCGGCGGCGGCCGCGGCGGCGGCCTCGGAACCGGCTCCCGAGGAGGCACCGACCGTCCCGATCGCAGCGATCCCGCTTGCAACCGCCCGGAGCGAGACCGGGCCGAACGAGATGCGACCGAGCGAGACGGGGCCGAGCGAGACCGGGCGCGACCTGACGACGGCGTGGCCCGCGGTCGCACCCGTTGCCGACGACGAGGCGGAGGCCTCGCCTGCCGGCGAGGAGCCGGAGGCCGCTCCCGAGGAGAAGGCCTCACCCGTCCGGGTCGCCGTCGCCCTGCTCGTGATCGTCCTTTTGGCCGTGGCGATCGTCTTACTCGTACTCGACGCGCTCCCGAGATGACCTCGCTCGCTACAACGACGGTTGTGGCGGGCTCCTGACGATGACTGAGAGAAACAGGGAACTCGGCTACCTCATCGCCGTCGGCGCGCTTACCGGCCTCGGCTTCGCGAGCGTCTACATCGCACGGCAGGCGGTGATCGGCTGGGGATCGCTCACCTATGCCGGCCTCTTCATCGGCCTCTACTTCGTCGCCCACCTGGTCGCGCGGGCGACCGTCCCGAGGGCCGACCCCTACCTGCTGCCGATCACCGGGCTCTTGACAGCGGTCGGGCTGACCGAGATCTACCGGCTCGGGCCGAGCGACGCGTTCAAGCAGGGGCTGTGGGTCGTGATCGGCGTCGCCGTGTTCGCCGCGGCGCTGATCGGGCTTCGCCGCGACTACCGCGTGCTCGAGTCGTACAAGTACCTGTTCGGTGTCGGCGCGATCGCGCTGCTCTTCCTGCCGCGCGTACCGGGGCTCGGCGAGACCGTGAACGGCGCGAGGCTCTGGGTGCACGTCGGCGGCCTGCAATTCCAGCCGGGCGAGCTTTCCAAGGTCTTCCTGATCATCTTCCTCGCCGGCTACCTGCGCGAGAAGCGCGAGGTGCTCGCGCAGGGGCGGCTCAAGGACCTCGGCCCGCTGCTCGTGATCTGGGCCGCGACGATGCTGGTGCTCGTCGCCACGAACGACCTCGGCTCGGCGCTGCTCTATTTCGGGATCTTCATCGCCATGCTCTACATCGCGACCGGCCGCCTCTGGTACGTCCTGCTGGGGCTCGGGCTCTTCGCCGCCGGCGGCTTCGTCGCCGACCAGCGGATCCCGCATGTGGCCGAGCGGGTGACGAACTGGCTCTCCCCCTGGTCCACCCACAAGGTCTTCTGCCCCTCCACCGGTACCCTGTCTCTGCGGCAGGACTGCCAGAGCTACCAGCTCGTGAAGTCCCTCTACTCGATCGCCGCCGGCGGCTTCGGCGGCACCGGCCTCGGGAAAGGGACCTTCACGACGACGGGCGGAACGCCGCTGATCCCCGACGTGAACACGGACTTCATCTTCTCGGCGCTCGCGCAGGAGCTCGGACTGGTCGGCGTCTCGGCGCTGCTCCTGGTGTTCATGGTCTTCGCCGCCCGGGGGATGAAGGTCGCGATCCGTGTCGACGACGGCTTCTCGAAGCTCCTCGCCGCGGGCCTCACCTTCGGCTTCGCGCTCCAGACCTTCACGATCGTCGGGGGGATCGACCGGGTCATCCCGCTGACCGGGATCACCCTGCCGTTTGTCTCCTACGGCGGCTCCTCGATCGTGGCGAACTTCCTGTTACTCGCGGGGCTGCTCCTCGTCTCCCACAGGGCGAACTCCGTCTCGTGAACATGAATCGCCGTATCTCGCAGGTCGCACTCGTGGCGCTCGCGCTGCTCGCCTCGCTGATCGTCGCGACGACCTACTGGCAGACCTGGGCCTCGGCCGGCCTCGCCGCGCGCGAGGACAACGAGATCCAGCGCGTCGCGCAGTTCTCGATCGACCGCGGGAAGATCCTCGCCTCGAACGGCAAGGTGCTGGCGACGAACGTGAAGAAGAAGTCGGGCGGCCAGACCCTCTACTTCCGCACCTACCCGACCCACGGCCTCGCCTCGCAGGTTGTCGGGTACTCGACCCAGAGCCGCTCCCGCACCGGGATCGAGGAGACGCAGAACAGCTACCTGACGGGCGCGAACGCCGACCTCGGGACTGTCCTCGACACGGTCGGCTCGCGCCTGAAGGGGACGACGATCAAGGGTAACGACGTCGAGCTCACGATCCATCCCGGAGTGCAGTGGCTCGCTCAGAACCTGCTGAAGTCGAGCTGCGGCGCGGCCGTGCTCCTGAATCCGAAGACGGGCGCCGTCGACGCGATGGCCTCCTCGCCCGGCTTCGACCCGAACCTGGTCGAGAAGCCGGCGGGCTATGCGCGGATTCAGGCCACGAAGAGCCCATGCCCGCCGGAGGCGGCCTCGCCTCTCCTCAACCGGGCCACGCAGGGCCTCTACCCGCCCGGCTCGACGTTCAAGACGATCACGGCCGCGGCGGCGCTCGACAACCACGTCTACAACCTGAGCTCGCCCTTCTACGATCCCGGCTACTGCACCGAATACGGCAAGGAGATCAAGAACGCCCTCGACCAGAGCGGCCCCGAGGCCTTCGGCGAGGTGAACCTGGTCGAGGCCTTCCAGCACTCGATCAACGCCGTCTTCTGCAACATCGGGATCAAGCTCGGTGCGAAGCGGATCCTCGACGAGGCGAAGGACTTCGGCTTCTACTCGGTGCCGCCGCTCGAGGTGCCGTCAGACGCGATCTCGGCCTCGGGGCTCTACGTGAACGGCAAGCTGTTCGACCCGAAGACGCCGGCGGGCTACTCCCTCGTCGACCCGGGCCGCCTCGCCTTCGGGCAGGACAAGATGCTCGCGACCCCGCTCCAGATGGCGCTCGTTGCCTCCGCCGTTGCGAACAAGGGCGTCGAGATGGCGCCGACGCTGATCAAGAAGATCACCTCACCGAGCGGGAAGACGATCAAGAAGCTCCATCCACACGTCTGGCGGGTCGCGACGAAGCCCTCGACTGCCGGAGCGCTGAAGAACATGATGGTCGAGGTCGTCCAGGCCGGCACCGGCACGAGGCGCAGATCCCGGGGGTCGTCGTCGCGGGCAAGACCGGCACCGCGGAGACCTGCTCCTGCAACACCGTCTACGACGCGTGGTTCATCTTCTTTGCCCCGGCGAACAATCCGGTCGTCGCCGGCGCCGTCCTCGTGGAGAATCAGAACAACGGCTTCGGCGGCGCCGATGGCGGCGCCGATTGCGAAGCGGCTGATGCAGGCGATCCTTCCCGTTGCGTCGAAGGAGGGGAAGAATGGCGACTGAGGTGGAAGATCGGCTCATCGGCACCCTGTTCGACGGGCGCTACAAGATCGTGCGCAAGCTCGGCTCCGGCGGGATGGCCGAGGTGTACCTGGCAGAAGACGAGGAGCTCGGGCGCAAGGTGGCGTTGAAGATGCTCGACGAGCGCCACTCGCGCGACGAGCAGTTCGTCGAGCGGTTCAAGCGCGAGGCGCGGAATGCCGCCGGGCTGAGCCATCCCCACATCGTGCGGATCTACGACCGCGGCCAGGCGGAGGGCACCTACTACATCGCGATGGAGTACCTCGACGGGCCGACGCTGAAGGAGCTCCTCGTGCGCAAGGGCCCGACCCCGCCCCTGACGGCGATCAAGTTCGCCCGCGAGATCCTGAGCGCCCTCTCCGAGGCGCACAAGCACGAGATCGTGCACCGCGACATCAAGCCGCACAACGTGATCGTGAGCCCCGACTGGAACGTCAAGGTCACCGACTTCGGGATCGCGCGCTCCGGTGCGTCGCAGATGACCGAGGCCGGCTCGATCGTCGGCACCGCGCAGTACCTCTCGCCCGAGCAGGCGCGCGGGAAGCCCGTCGACCAGCGCTCCGACCTCTACTCGCTCGGGATCGTGCTGTACGAGATGCTCACCGGGAAGGTGCCGTTCACGGGCGATGCCGCGGTGGAGATCGCGATGAAGCACCTCTCCGCGATCCCCGAACCGCCGTCCAAGCTGCGCCCCGAGGTCTCGCACGACCTCGACGCCGTGGTGATGCGCGCACTCGCGAAGGATCCCGCGGATCGCTACTCCTCAGCCGAGGAGATGGACGCCGACCTCGCGCGTGTCGCGCGCGGCGCCTCGGTCTCGAACCGCACCGAGGAGGCGATGACGAGCGTGCTTGCGGGCAGCGGCATCTCCTCGGCGATGACCTCGATCGTCCCGCGCGAGGCGGTGACCCCGCCGCCCGCGCCACCTCCCTACAGGCCGCCGTCCTACTACGAAGACGGTGGGCGCCGGCGCTCGCGCTGGCCCATGATCCTCGGCCTGTTCGCGGTGGCGGTGCTCGCCGCCGGCGGCTACCTGATCTACCAGCGCGTCAACACCGCGATCGACACGAACAAGACCGTGGCCGTGACGAACGTCGTGCAGACGCCGGTGGACAACGCGGAGTACATCCTCCACCAGCAGGGACTGCTGACCCATGTCGTGAACAGCCCGAGCTCGACGGTTGCGGCCAAGCTCGTGGTCAACCAGAACCCGAGCCCCGGTGTGCGGGTGGCCAAGCAGACGACGGTGACCCTGACCGTATCGAGCGGCAAGCCGAAGACCACCGTGCCCTCGGTCGTGAACTTGCCGGCCTCGCAGGCCCAGGCGGAGCTCCAGAGCAACGGCCTGCGGTCGATCGTCCACGACGTTCCGTCGGGAACCGTGCCGAGCGGCAACGTGACCGCCTCGTCGCCGCCCGCGGATACGACCGTGCTCGTCGGCTCCCAGGTCGTGCTCAACGTCTCGACCGGGCCCAGGCAGACCGGCGTGCCCACAGTCACCGGCGAGCCGTATGCGAATGCCGCCGGCGCACTCAAGGGCGCAGGCTTCAAGGTCGTACGGGTCGATACAGCGAGCTCTGAGCCGGCCGGAAACGTCGTCTCGCAGGATCCGGGAGGCGGTACCTCGGCGACGGCTGGCTCAACGGTGACGCTCGAGGTCTCCACGGGCCCGCAGCTCGTTGCGGTTCCTTCGGTCACCGGCGACGACCAGACGAACGCGACCCAGCTCCTCCAGTCCGACGGCTTCTCGGTCTCCGTCGTGCAGCAGGACGTGACCGACCCGACCCAGGACAAGCTCGTCCTCGCCCAGGACCCGCCGGGCGGGAAGAAGATCCAGCAGAACGCGACGGTCACGATCAACGTCGGTCACCTGGTGACCGCGCCGCCGCCGCCGGCGAGCACTGAGACCACGACCACCGGTACCACGACCACCGGTACCACGACCACGCCGGCCGCCACCGCGCCGACCGCGCCACCACGACGCCCGCCACCACGACGACAACCGCGACGACCCCGACCACCCCGACGACGCCGGTTCAGGGGGCGACGACAACCGCGACCCCGCCGGCTGCACCGCCGATCACGTCTCCTTGAGACGGCGAATAGCTGTTCTCTCGGGCGGGCGCTCGAGCGAGCGTGAGGTGTCGGCCGCGTCGGCCCGGAGTGTCGTCGCGGCCCTCACCGCCGGAGGCTCCGAGGTGCTCGCGATCGAGATCGGAGCCGCAGGCAAATGGGAGCTTGCGCCGCCGGTAGCCGACGGAGCTCCCGGCATGGCGCTCGAAGGGCTCCCGGGCCGGGCCGTCGTCGCGAGCCTCGCAGAAGCGGACGTCGTGTTCCCAGTCCTCCATGGGCCCTTCGGCGAGGACGGCACCGTCCAGGGCCTGCTCGAGCTGGCCGGCGTCCCGTACGTCGGCGCCGGCGTCGCGGCCTCGGCGCTCGCGATGGACAAGGACCTCTTCAAGTCGGTGATGCGGGACAACGGCATACCTGTCACCCGCAATACGACGCTCCGCTCCGGCGAGCCGGCCCGGAACCCCTACGGCTATCCCGTCTTCGTGAAGCCGGCCCGGCTCGGCTCGTCGGTCGGGATCTCGAAGGCCCACAACGACGCGGAGCTCGAGGCAGCGGTCGCGCTCGCCTTCCGCCATGACGAGAAGGTGCTCGTCGAGGAGTTCGTGGACGGCGTCGAGGTCGAGGTCGGCGTCCTCGGCAACCGCGACCCGGTCGCGTCGATTCCGGGCGAGATCGTCGTCGAGCACAACGAATGGTACGACTACGAGGCGAAGTACGACGAGGGCGAGATGAAGCTCGTCGTACCCGCACGCGTGTCCCCGGATCAACTGGCCCGCGCTCAGGAGCTCGCCGTGCGTGCGTTCACCGCGATCGAGTGCGAGGGGATGGCCCGGGTCGACATGTTCGTCCGCTTGGACGGCGAGGTGCTCGTCAACGAGCTGAACACGATCCCCGGCTTCACCGAGACGAGCGTTTACGCGAAGCTCTTCGATGCCTCGGGCATCGGGTACGGCGACCTCCTCGAGCGCCTGATTGAGCTTGCTCTCGAACGCCACGAACGACGCGCCGCGCTCGAGTACTGAGGCCGCCTCGCAAAGGCAGCACCCACCGTCCGAACGGGCCTCGTCGTTCGAGCGGGCCATGTCCAAACGGGCCCCGCCAAACGGGCCCCCACCCTGGGTGAACGGGCCCCCACCCTGGGTGGGGAGCCATCCCCGCCACCCTCGAGAGCAATTGTACGAACTGGGGGCCGCGCCGTCTGTGGGTCGTTCGGTGTATTCCGGCCGAACCGCCGGGACGTGAGGCGTCAGCCCGACTGCGTGGCGGTGACCCCGTTGATGTGGACGGAGCCGTTGTCGCCGCGATCGGTCAGCCAGATCAGGTAGTAGCGCGACTCGGTTCCTTTCAGGTGGAAGGTCGTAACCGAGCTGCCTGTCTGGGAGGAGGAGTCGTCTGTGAACGGCCCCGAGGGGCCGGGGCCGGTCTGGATCACGGCGGTGTAGCCGGGAGTGGTCGAGGTGATCGTGAGCGTCCGAGCTTTCACCGGGGCTGTCGCGGCGAGAATGATCCCCACGCCCGGCTTGTTTGCGAAAGGGCCCGTTGCCGGGTTGTAGTAGCTCTCGGTGGACCAGTACGTCGTCGGGTCACCGTCGGTCGCGTAGCCGATCGTCCCGCTGTTTTCGTGGTGGTCGCCGTAGGGATCCCACGAGTCGACGGCGGTCAGGGAGAGCGGACGCGGAGGACCGCCGCCGCCCCCGGTACCGGTCGGGCCGTCGTTGTCGCCCACGATCAGGATCGCCGCGCCCGCGGCACAGGCGACGATCACGATCGCTGCCGCCGCAATCAAGGCGCGGCGGCGTCTGCGCGGGCGGCGCGGCTTCGGCGGGCTCGACCGGTCGGGCGCAACAACCGGGAGCACTCCAGTGGCTCCGGTGTTCTCGCCGGCCCGCAGTTCGACGAGACAGTCCTCGAGCTCGGCGGCGAAGGCGGCCATCGTCTCGAGCCTGTCGGAGGGGTCCTTTGCGAGCGCCTTCTCGATCGCTGCCTCGACTCGGCTCGGAACCTCCGGGCGCTCGAGCGTGACGGGCGGCGGCGGTGCGTTGATGTGCTGCATCGCGACCGCGACGAAGTTCTCGCCGGTGAACGGCACGTGTCCCGTGAGCAGCTCGTAGAGGACGATCCCGAGCGAATAGATGTCGGTGCGCTCGTCGACCCGGCGACCCTGCGCCTGCTCGGGCGAGATGTAGTCGCAGGTCCCGAGCACCGTGCCGGTCTGGGTCTCGCCCTCCTGCGCCTCGAGCGGGCGAGCGATCCCGAAGTCGGTCACCTTCGCCTCGCCCTTGCCGTTGAGCAAGACGTTCTGCGGCTTGACATCGCGATGAACGAATCCCTTCTGGTGGGCGAACGCGAGGCCTTCCGCGATCTCGATCGTGAGCTCCAAGGCGCGCTCGACCGAGAGCGGGCCCTGGCGGCCGACGAGCTGCTTGAGGTTCTCGCCCGCGACGTACTCGAGAACGATGAACGGGGTGCCACCGTATTCGCCGCGGTCGATCACTGCAACGATGTTGTGGTGCGAGAGCCCTGCGACGAGCTTCGCCTCGCGCGAGAACCGCTCGACGACATCGGTTTGTGGGACGAGCCGTTCGTGCAGGACCTTCAGCGCGACTGTCCGCTCGAGCACCCTGTCGTGGGCCCGATAGACGCTCGACATGCCTCCGGACCCGACGACCTCGTTGAGCTCGTAGCGGTCCGCGACCACGTCGCCGGCCATCAGGGTCGTGGGAACCTCCTCAGCCGAGCACGGCTTCGAGCGCCTCTTCCCAGACGCCGAGTGCTTCCTCGAGCTCCGCGTCCGGGATCACGAGCGGCACGAGCACGCGGATGCAGTTTCCGTACACGCCGCACGTGATCAGCAGCAAGCCACGGTTCAGGGCCTCCGCGGTCACGCGGTTCGCGAGCTCTTTCGCCGGCTTCCTCGTCGCCGGGTCCGCGACGAGCTCGATCGCCAGCATCGAACCGAGGCCCCGCACCTCGCCGATCGCGGGCCAGCGCTCCTGCCACCCGAGCATCCGCGCGCGAATGACTTCGCCCATCGCCGCAGAGCGCTCGACGAGACCTTCGTCGTCGATCACTTCGAGTACGGCGAGCGCGGAGGCCAGGGCGACCGGGTTGCCGACATACGTGCCGCCGACTCCCCCAACCGCGGGCGCGTCCATGATCTCGGCCCGGCCGAGTACGCCCGAGAGCGGGAGGCCGGCCGCGATCGACTTCGCGACGCAGATCAGGTCCGGCTCGATGCCGGTGTGCTCCATTGCGAAAAATCGACCGGTGCGGCCGAAGCCCGTCTGAACCTCGTCGGCGACGAGCACGATCCCGTGGCCGTCGCAGAGCCGCCGAACACCGGCGACGAACTCGGGCGGCGCGACGATGAAGCCTCCTTCGCCCTGCACCGGCTCGAGCACGATCGCGGCAACGGACTCGGCGGCGACCATCGTGGTGAGCGCACGCTCGAGCGCGCCGAGTGCAGCTTCGACCGACACGCCGCGGTAGGCGTACGGGAACGGGACGCGGTAGACCTCGGGCGCGAACGGACCGAGGCCGGCCTTGTATGGGTGTACCTTCGAGGTGAGGGACAGAGAGAGCATCGTGCGGCCGTGGAAGCCACCTTCGAAGCCGATCACTGCCGGGCGTCCGGTGAAAGCCCGGGCAAACTTGACGGCGTTCTCGACGGCCTCGGCGCCTGAGTTGAAGAACGCGCCCTTGACCGGGCCGGAGATCGGGGCCCGCTCGGCAAGCCGTTCTGCGAGCGTGGCATACGACTCGTAGGGGACGACCGTGAAATCGGTGTGGGTGAAGCGGTCGAGTTGCTCGTGAGCGGCCGCGACCACCTCCGGATGACTGTGGCCGACGTTCAGGCACCCGACCCCGCCCGCGAAGTCGATGAACGTGTTGCCGTCGACATCGGTCAACGTCGCGCCGCGGGCCGAGGCGGCGACCACCGGGAAGGTGATCGCGAGCGGACGGGCCACTGCAGCGGCGATCCGTTCGCCGATCTCGCGCGAGCGCGGCCCGGGTACCTCCGTCTTCAGCTCGATCACCCGGGTAGCAGCCACTGAGGCAGCCTACCGAACCGAGCCGGCCCTCTCCCGGTCAGCCTCCCGAGCCCGCACGTCTCCTAGCCGCCCCGTACCGTCGCCGAACACCGTCGCCGAACACCCCCGCGGAACCGGGCTCCGAGCAGCCCGCGAGCAGGACCCCAGAGCGCGCCCCACCCTGGGTGGGGAAGCCAACCCGCCACCCTCGAGATCCGGTTCTACGGAACCGGCGGCCGCGTGTGGGTACCAACTCTGTGACAGCTCCTCCACACCGGCCCGACGTGGACGCTGCAAAAAAAGAGGAGGCCGCCCACTCGGGCGACCTCCTCTCGGTTACTGACTTTGGATTTCGTAGGGGCGCTTCCGACCGACCGACTTACTCGGATCCGGCGGCGCGCTCGTGCGATATCTCATGGCGCGATATCCCCCACGCTGGCTAGACGATTCCCCTTCAGGTCCCGGGGATACGCCCCTACGAGCCAGTACCTCCACTGCCCGTACTGGAAATCTCCATCTACCGGACCACCTCCTTTCCGCGGTTAATCGGATAGTAGCCCGTCGGTCAAGACGGACGTCAGTTCCAACCCGTTGTCCATCGGAATCGTGACGCTGACGAGGTTCGGATCGGACTGGCGGGCGGCCGAATACGCGGCGAGTGCGGCATGCGAGAGGACGTTGTCGGCGACGATCAGCGCACCGGTCTCGACACGCGCACGGGCAAGCTCGAACAGCGCCTCGTAGTCGTCCTTCCACGCGTCCAGGAACACGACGTCGTAGGGGCCGTCGAGGCGCTCGAGACTCGCGAATGCATCTCCCGGGATCACCTCGATCCAGTCGTCGAGCCCGGCCTCGGCGATGTTCCGGGCCGACGCCTCGAGCTTGACCGGGTTGGCCTCGAGCGAGATCACATGGCCACCGTGGAGGCGCGCCGCTGCGCCGAGCCAGATCGTCGAGTATCCGCGCGAACCTCCGATCTCGAGCACCTCACATCCCGGCTGGCCCGAACAGAGCGCGAACAAGAACGCTCCGCTCGTGGGCGCCACCTGGAGGGAGCGCTCCTCGACCGGCAGCCCCCGGCCCTCCTCGGCCTCGGTCTCCAGCTCGAGCCGCCGGAGGACGGCGCGGACACGATCGTCGATCAAGCGCGCTCGCGTTCGACGTCGGCGCGGACCCAGCAGTCGGCGAGATGGTCGTTCACCACGCCGCATGCTTGCATGGCGGCGTACACCGTCGTCGGGCCTACGAACCGGAACCCCGCCTTGCGGAGGCGCTTCGCCAGCTCGACTGACTCCGGCGTCGTCGCCCGCCACTCGGCCGCCGAGCGGGGAACGCTCGGATTGGCAGGGGCGTGAGCCCAGAAGAGCACTTCGAGCGGCTCGCCGGCGTCGCGGAGCCCAAGCGTGGCGCGGGCATTCGCGATCGCAGCCTCGATCTTGCCGCGATGGCGGACGATTCCGGCGTCTCCGAGCAGCCGCTCGATCTCTCTCTCGCCGAAGGCAGCCACCTGCTCGGGGTCGAACCCTGCGAACGCCTCACGGAACGCGGGCCGCTTCCGCAGGATCGTCAGCCACGAGAGGCCGGACTGGAACCCCTCCAGGCACAGCCGCTCGTAGATGCCGCGCTCGTCGCGGACCGGGCGGCCCCATTCCTCGTCGTGGTAGCGGATGTAGTCCGCGTCCGTGGCCGGCCAGCAGCGTACCGGCTCAGCCGTCAAGCTCGACCACGACCATGCCCTCGTCGACCCGCACCGGGAACGTCCTCACCGGCAGGTACGCGGGGAGCGAGAGCGCTCTGCCGCTCTCGAGATCGAAGCTCGCGCCGTGCCTCGGGCAGACCACCGTGCACGCCTCCTCGTCCCAGTTGCCGAGGCAGAGCGGCCCGTCGTCGTGAGAGCAGCGATCCTCGATCGCATGCAGCTTCCCGGCGCAGTTATAGATACCCACGCGGTACGGCTCGTGCTCGACCAGCTTCATGGCGCCCGGCGGCAGCTCCTCGAGCGGAGCCACGGTGAGCTCAGGCAATTTCGAGGCCCTGCCATTCCGCCGGCAGGGGCGTTCCCTTCGAGCGGTTGAGCGCGACCTTCACCACGCCGAGCCCGAGGATCGCGCACTTCATCCGGACCGGGGTGAGCGGGATCCCCACCTCGTCGAGGATCTCCTCCTTCGGGAGCGCGGCGACCTCGGCCGCGGTCTTCCCCTTCACGAGATCGGTGAGCATCGAGGTGGCGGCCTGCGAGATCGCGCAGCCGCGGCCCTCGAATCCGATCTCGTCGATCGTCTCGCCGTCCTCGGAGAACCTGATCGAGACCGTGACTTCGTCGCCGCAGAGCGGGTTCTGGCCCTCGGCCTGTGCGTCATGCGGGTCGAGTAGGCCGTAGTTGTGCGGGTTCTTGTAGTGATCGAGGATGACCTCGCGGTAGAGATCGTCGAACTCCGCCATCAGCTCATCAGCTCCTTCGCCTTGCGGACGCCGAAGACGAGCCGGTCGATCTCCTCGGGCACGGTGTAGAGGTAGAAGCTCGCACGGTTCGTCGCCGGAACGCCGAGCTTGCGCATCAGCGGCTGGCAGCAGTGATGGCCGGCGCGGATCGCGATCCCGTCGAGGTCGAGGATCTGCGCCATGTCGTGCGGATGTACGCCTTCGACGTTGAACATCACGATCCCAGCGCGGCGATCGGGCGGCGGGCCGTAGAGCGTGATCCCGGGGATCTCTCCGAGGGCGTCGAGGGCGTAGGCCGCGAGCTTGTGCTCGTGTGCCTCGATCGCCTCGAGGCCGACTGCGTCGAGGTAGTCGATCGCGGCGCCGAGGCCGACCGCTTCGGCGACCGGCGAGGTGCCGGCCTCGAACTTCGACGGGAGCTCTCCCCAGGTCGTCTTCTCGTCGCCGACGTTACGGATCATGTGGCCGCCGAGCAGGAACGGCTCCATCTCGAGCAGGAGCTCCGTGCGGCCCCAGAGGAAGCCGATCCCGCTCGGGCCGAGCATCTTGTGTCCGGAGGCGGAAACGAAGTCGGCGCCGAGCGCCTGCACGTCCAGGCGGACGTGCGGGGCGGCCTGGGCGGCGTCGCAGGTCAGGATCGCGCCGCGCTCGTGTGTCCAGTCGGCGAGGCGCCTCGTGTCGCCGATCGTGCCGAGCGAGTTCGAGACGACGTTCGCCGCGACTACCTTCACGTTCTCCAGGTCGGCGACCGCGTCGAGCTGCAGGTCACCGTTGTCGTCGATCGGAATGATCCGGAACGCCGCGCCCGTACGGGTCGCGACGTACTGCCAGGGCACGAAGTTCGAATGGTGCTCGAGCTGTGTCGCAAGCACGACGTCGCCGGGGCCGAGACGGGCGAGCCCGTAGGCGTAGGCGACGAGGTTGAGGCCCTCGGTCGCGTTGCGGACGAAGATGATCTCGCGCTCGGTCGGTGCGTTCACGAACGCACGCACCTTCTCGCGTGCGCCTTCCAGCCCCGCAGTGGCACGCTCCCCGAGCTCGTAGACGCCGCGATGGACGTTCGAGTACGACGTCTCGTAGAACTCCGTCATCGCGTCGAGCACCTGGCGCGGTTTCTGAGAGGTCGCGGCCGAGTTGAGGTACGCGAGCGGCTTCCCGTGGAATCTCTGCTCGAAGATCGGAAAATCTGCGCGCAGTTTCGCCGCATCCAGCACCGGTTGCACCCTGACCGCCATGGAACCACTGTATCGAGCCGCCTCCGCGCCCCGGCTCCCGGCTCCCGGAAGAGCCGTTTTCCTAGGAGCCTGTGGACTGGCTGTCACACGGTTGAGGCAGTACCTGTCCCCGCTTTCGAGCCCTCGCGGACGCCGTCGTTACTCGGGTTTGGTGTTGTCTGTGACACGTATGTTCAACCGGCGTCTCGGTTTCGTTGCGTAACCTGACCCCGATCGAAGCGCTGGAAGCCGAGGCGACCTGGGGAAAAGAACTTCGGCGGGTCCGAGAGCAAATCTGGAGAGATGCATGTCTGAATACGTCTACTCGATGTACAAGGCGAACAAGTTCTTCGGAACGGACCGCCAGGTGCTTGCGGATATCTCGCTTTCGTTCTTCCACGGGGCGAAGATCGGCGTGCTCGGGCCGAACGGATCGGGGAAGTCGACGCTCCTCCGGATCATGGCAGGGCGCGAGGAGACCTCGAGCGGCGAGGCCCAGCTCGCTCCCGGCGCCAGCGTGGCGCTGCTCGAGCAGGAGCCCGACCTCGATCCGGCCAAGGACGTCCGCGGGAACGTCGAGGACGGCGTCCGCGAGCTCCGCGACCTCCTCGATCGCTTCAACGCGATCTCCGCCGCCTTCGCCGAGCCTGACGCCGATTACGACGTGCTGCTCGCCGACCAGGCGAAGGTCCAGGACGAGATCGACCGCCGCGACGCCTGGTCGCTCGACGCGACCCTCGACCGTGCGATGGATGCGCTGCGGCTCCCTGACGGCGACCGCGACGTGGCGACGCTCTCAGGCGGCGAGCGCCGACGCGTTGCGCTCTGCAGCCTGCTGCTCTCCGCGCCCGACCTGCTCCTCCTGGACGAGCCGACGAACCACCTCGACGCGGAGTCGGTCTACTGGCTCGAACGTTTTCTAGCTGACTACAAAGGCGCCGTGATCGCGGTCACCCACGACCGCTACTTCCTCGACAACGTCGCAGGCTGGATCCTCGAGCTCGACCGTGGCCGCGGCATTCCCTTCCAGGGGAACTACTCGTCGTGGCTCGAGCAGAAACAGGCTCGTCTGGCCGTGGAGGAGAAGCAGGAATCTGCACGCCGCCGCACGCTCGCCCGCGAGCTCGAATGGGTGCGGATGAGCCCGAGGGCGCGCCACGCCAAGTCGAAGGCGCGACTCGGCGCCTACGAGAAGCTCCTCGCCGACGAGCAGGATGTGAGACTCGACAAGGTCGAGATCCACATCCCGCCCGGCCCGCGCCTCGGCGACCTCGTGATCGAGGCAGAGGGCCTCGCGAAGGGCTTCGGCGATCGCCTGCTCTTCGACGAGCTCTCGTTCTCGCTGCCGCCGGCCGGGATCGTCGGCGTGATCGGCCCGAACGGGGCCGGCAAGACGACGCTGTTCCGCATGATCGCCGGCGAGGAGCAGCCCGACGCTGGACAGCTCAGGCTTGGCGACACGGTGCAACTCGCTTACGTCGACCAGTCGCGCGGCGACCTCGACCCCAAGAACACGGTCTGGAAGGAGATCAGCGGCGGCCACGACGTGATCGAGCTCGGCAAGAAGGAGATCAACTCGCGCCAGTACACGAGCTGGTTCAACTTCCGCGGCGGCGACCAGCAGAAGCCGGTCGGCCAGCTCTCGGGCGGCGAGCGCAACCGCGTCCATCTCGCGAAGCTCCTGAAGAGCGGCGGGAACGTCCTGCTCCTCGACGAGCCGACGAACGACCTCGACGTGGACACGCTACGCGCGCTCGAAGAGGCGCTCCTCGACTTCGCCGGGTGCGCCGTCGTGATCACCCACGACCGCTGGTTCCTCGACCGGGTCGCCACGCACGTCCTCGCCTTCGAGGGCGACTCGCAGGTCACGTGGTTCGAAGGGACCTGGGGCGAGTACGCCGAGTGGGTCACCGAGACCCGCGGCGCCGAGGCACTCGAGCCTCACCGGATCAGGTACAAGCCGCTGACCCGCGCCTGAACGGCTCGGGAACTGCCTCCCGTAGCATCGGCCCGTGAATAGACGGGCACTGACGAGCGCCATCGTGCTGCTCGGGTACTGCGCCGTCTCGTTCCTCTACTTCGGGCGCCCGATCGCCTCGCATCCCGGGCGCTACCTGATCGGCTACGGCCGCGACCCACAGATCTTCGTCTGGTCGTTCGCGTGGTACCTGCACGCGCTCGAGACGTGGCAGAACCCGTTCGTCAGTCATGCGATCTATGCCCCGACGGGGATCGATCTCGTCTGGGCGACGACCGTGCCGGGCCTCTCGTTCCTGTTCGCCCCGTTCACGGCGATCTTCGGCCCGGCCGTCTCGTACAACCTCGCGGCCCTGCTGGTCCCGGCCCTCTCGGCCTGGACTGCCTACCTCCTGTGCCGCCACGTGACCCGCTCGCTCTGGGCTTCGCTCGTCGGCGGCTATCTCTTCGGGTTCTCGAGCTACATGCTCGGCCAGCAGGAGGGCCACCTGCACATGACAGCCGTCTTCCTGCTGCCTCTGATCGCACTCGCGACAATCCGCTACCTCCAAGGGGAGCTCGGCGGAAGGGGATTCGGGTGGCGCCTCGGCCTGCTCTTCGGCCTCGAGTTCTGGCTCTCGACCGAGCTCGTCGTGACTGCGGCGCTCGTGCTCGCACTGGCACTCGCACTCGCGTACTGGATCCTCCCGGCGACGCGGCAGCGGCTGCGAGCGGCCTTCCGGCCCTTGCTCGCTGCGATCGGCGTCGCGGTCCTCGTCGCATCCCCGCTCCTCGCCTACGCCGTGACCGGCTTCCAGAGCCAGTCGATCAACGACCCGGCGAGCTTCGACGGCGACGTGGCGAACTTCCTGCTTCCCACCCATCTCATCTGGTTCGGTGGTTCGTGGTTCGCCTCGATCTCCGACCACTTCCGCGGAAGCGACTCCGAGGCCGGCGCTTACCTCGGGCTGCCCACCCTCGCGATCATCGTCTGGTATTCGACAGGCGTGCGGCGATCGCGGCTCGCTCGCTACCTGCTCGCCGTGCTCGCCGTCGCGGTGTTCCTGACGCTCGGTACCGGCATCGTGTGGCGGGGCCGGATCGAGGCGTGGCTCCCCTGGCGCGAGGTCGCAAGGCTTCCGGTTCTCGACAACGTCCTGCCGACGCGGTTCGCGCTCTACGGCTCGCTCGGGGCGGCCGTGATCGTGGCGCTCTGGACCGCCGGCCGCAGCGGCTGGGTGCGCTGGGCGCTCCCCGCGCTCGCCGTCGCTGCGCTCGTCCCCGACCTCTCGCAGGCGGCCTACCGCAACCATCCCGAGCGCTGGCCGTTCTTCACCGAGGGCCTCTACAAGCTCTGCATCCCGAAGGGGGAGAATGTCGCGATCTTCCCGTTCGGCTACCTCGACAACTCGACGCTCTGGCAGGCGGAGAGCGGCTTCTGGTTCCGGATGCCGGAGGGGTACCTCGCTCCGACGCCGCCCGCGAACGACATCGACGGCGACCCGGTCATCGAGATGCTGACGGACACCCTCGACAACCCGACCCCCGCCCAGATCATCGGCCTCGTCCATCGGAAGAAGATCGACAGGATCGTGTCGGTCGATATCTACGTGCACCCCAACGGAAAGCAGATGCACCGCTTCGGCCCGCTTCAGGGCCTCGGCGGCGTCGGCGTCGCACCTGCCTGCGGCTACCCGTCGATGCAGAAGGGGATCCACCCGAGCCCGATCCACCCGCCTCGCTAGCCGATGGCGCGGATCGACATCTACGAGGGAACGCTCGTGCTCCGGCTCTCGCTCGTCGAGCGCCGCAGCGGCTTCGTGCACGGCGACGCCCGGATCCCGCTCGACGCCGTGCGCGCGGTGCGGACGGTGGACGACCCGTGGGGCGAGCTTCGCGGGATGCGCTCGCCGGGGATCACTCTGGGGAAATCGCTTGCCGTCGGCACCTGGCGCTTCCCGGGCGGCAAGGATTTCGTCGCCCTCCACGGACGTGGGCCCGGCGTCGCGATTGATCTCACAAGCCTTGAGTTCGCCCGAATCCTCTACTCCTCTCGGGACCCCGAGGCCGACGCGACCTGGATCGATGCGTCCCGGCGGACGTTCCCGTTCTAGACGGCCCGAGCTGGCAGATCCGCGCTCCAGCCGGAGAACGCTCCAGCCGGAGCACGCGGACGGCAGAGCCGGCTGACTGTGCTTTTCGGGAGACCCGCCTCCCGCCCCAATGCCGTCGAGGCTACCCGGCAAGGTGTGACGCGCGGGTACCGGTTTCTCCACCGATTACGGCGAACCCGGGCA
This sequence comes from uncultured Actinomycetota bacterium, assembly GCA_963766565.1. Taxonomy (GTDB): domain Bacteria; phylum Actinomycetota; class Thermoleophilia; order Gaiellales; family Gaiellaceae; genus PALSA-600. The sequence continues at coordinate 299,714 of CAVYAQ010000002.1, read as the reverse complement.
AGGTGCCCCCCGGCAGGATCACGGCCGCTACGGCGGCTCAGGCGGGCTGTGGAATGCGGGCCTCGAGCGCGGCGCCGAGCGCCTCGCGAACCGGTTCGAGCTCGATCCGGTCGAGGATGTCCTGGAAGAACCCGCGCACGATCAGCCGCTCGGCCTCGGCGCGCGGGAGGCCTCGCGCCATCAGGTAGAAGAGCTCCTCGCGGTTGACCCGTCCGATCGTGGCGCCGTGCGTGCAGCGGACGTCGTTCGCGAGGATCTCGAGACCGGGGATCGAGTCGGCGTGCGCGTCCTCTGAGAGCAGCAGGTTGCGGTTCTCCTGGTAGGCGTTCGTCTTCTGGGCTGCCTCCTCGACGCGGATCATCCCCCGCCAGACCGCATGGGCATGCCCACGGAGCGCGCCCTTGAACGCGAAGTCCGACTCGGTCGAGGGGGCGATGTGCTCCTGGAAGGTGTCGTAGTCGAGGTGCTGGTTGCCGTCGGCGAAATAGGCGCCGGTCACGCGCGAGGTCGCACCTGGGCCGTTGAGGTCGTTCTGGATCCGGATCTTCCCGCGCTTCGACCCGAACCCGCCCGCGACCCAGTCGAGCTCGCCGTCGCGCTCGACCCGCGCGTGGTGTGAGGCGAAGTGGTAGGTCTCCTGCGAGAGGTTCTGGATCGAGACATACTCGAGCTTCGCCGCCTGCCCGACGAAGAGCTCGGCGACCGCGTTCGAGTACGCCGCCAGATCGGGCCGCGCGGACACGTACTCCTCGATCAGCGTGAACCGCGATCGCTCCTCGGCGACGACGAGCAGCCGGAAGAACAGGGCGCCGTTGTCGACCGAGCCGGCGATCCGCACGTACAGGGGCTTCTCGAGCTCGACGCCCTTCGGAACATGCACGAGCAGCCCGTGCGTCCAGACCGCCGCATTGTGAGCCGCGAACTTCTCCTCCCAGCCGACGAGCGAGTAGAGCCGCGGGTCGTCCTCGGTCAAGGCCTCGAAGCGGATGCCCTCGGGCGCCCGCTCGATCTCGATTCCCGCCTCGGTGACGACGGCCATTCCCGCGACATCGAGGTCGAGAAGCTGCGCCGGAGCCTCCGCCCGGGCGGAGCCGTTCGAGCCCGCCTTGAATGAGCCCTGCGCGAACGAGTCCGGGTCGAAGCCGCGGAGGTCGGTGAACCGCCAGGCCTCCTCGGTTGTGTCGGGGACCGGCAGCTCCGCGTAACGGGCTGCCGCCTCCGCTCTAGCCAACCGAGCCCTCCATTTGCAGCTCGATCAGCCGGTTCATCTCGATCGCGTACTCGAGTGGGAGCTCCTTCACGATTGGCTCCACGAACCCGGAGACGACCATCGCGCTCGCCTGCGCCTCGGTGAGCCCGCGCGACATCAGGTAGAAGAGCTGCTCCTCGCCGATCTTGGAGACGGTCGCCTCGTGTCCGATGTCGACGTTGTCCTCGTCGATCTGGATGTAGGGGTAGGTGTCCGAGCGTGAGTCCTCGTCGAGGATGAGCGCGTCGCAGACGACCTTCGACTTCGACCCCGTGGCGCCGTCGGCCACCTGGAGCAGCCCGCGGTAGCCGGCGCGGCCGCCGTTCTTGGAGATCGACTTCGAGGTGATCACCGAGGTCGTGTCCGGCGCGACGTGGACGACCTTGCCGCCCGCGTCCTGGTGCTGTCCTGCGCCGGCGAATGCGATCGAGAGCACCTCGCCGTGCGCGCGGGGCCCCATCAGCCAGATCGCGGGGTACTTCATCGTCAGCTTCGAGCCGAGGTTCCCGTCGACCCACTCCATCGTCGCGTCCTCGTAGGCGACGGCGCGCTTGGTGACGAGGTTGTAGACGTTCGTCGACCAGTTCTGGATCGTCGTGTAGCGGCAGCGGCCGCCCTTCTTGACGATGATCTCGACGACCGCCGAGTGAAGCGAGTCGGACGAGTAGATCGGGGCGGTGCAACCCTCGACGTAGTGCACGTAGGCGCCCTCGTCGACGATGATCAGCGTGCGCTCGAACTGGCCCATGTTCTCCGCGTTGATCCGGAAGTAGGCCTGCAGCGGCAGCTCGATCTTCACGCCCTTCGGCACGTAGATGAACGATCCGCCCGACCAGACCGCCGAGTTCAGCGCCGCGAACTTGTTGTCGTTCTGCGGGATGATCGTCCCGAAGTACTGCTTCACGAGCTCCTCGTGCTCGCGCAGCCCCGAGTCCATGTCGAGGAACAGCACGCCCTGCTTCTCGAGCTCCTCCTGAACCTTGTGGTAGACGACCTCGGACTCGTACTGGGCGCCGACCCCGGCGAGGTGCTTCTTCTCCGCCTCGGGGATACCGAGCTTGTCCCAGGTGTCCTTGATGTCGGCCGGCAGATCCTCCCAGGAGTTCGCCTGCTTCTCGGTCGGCTTGATGTAGTAGAAGATGTTCTCGAAGTCGATGCCCGAGACGTCGCCGCCCCACGTCGGCAACTCGCGTGCGAGGAAGTAGTCGAGCGAGGTGTGGCGGAACTTCCGCATCCACTCGGGCTCGTTCTTGTGCTCGGCGATCGCCTCGACGAGCTCGTGCGAGAGGCCGCGGCCCGACTTGAAGAAGTAGTCCCCGGCAGCATCCGGATTCGAGAACCCGTACTTCTCGGCGTAGTCCGAGCCGATCTCGCGGACGATCTCGTTCTCGTTCTCGAGAGCCTCATTCGCCTTCGGGGAACTGCGCACCTCCGGCTCCTCGCTCTCCGTGCGGATGTCCTCAATGGCTGCCATTTGCCTCGCCTCCATTCGCCTGGGTTCCGTTCCCGCCCCACTGCTCGTAGCCGAACTCCTCCAGCTTATCGGCGAGCTCCGGCCCTCCGGACTTCACGATCTTCCCGTCGACGAACACGTGAACGTGGTCCGGCTCGATGTAGTTCAGAATTCGCTTGTAGTGGGTGATCACCACTGCGCCCATCGCAGGACTGACGAGCTCCTTGACGCCGCCCGCCACGACCTTCAGCGCATCGATGTCGAGCCCCGAGTCGGTCTCGTCGAGGACCGCCATGCGCGGCTTCAGCATTGCCATCTGCAGGATCTCGACGCGCTTCTTCTCTCCGCCGGAGAACCCGTCGTTCAAGTAGCGCGATGCGAGCTCTCGCGAGACCTTGAGCCTGTCCATCTGCTTGAAGAGCTCCTCGCGGAACTCGCGCACCGGGATCGGATCCTCGGCCCCTGCCTTCGACTTGCGGATCGCGTTGATCGCCGTGCGCAGGAACTCGGTGACCCTCACGCCGGGGATCGCCTGCGGGTACTGGAACGCCAGGAAGAGCCCCTGCTGTGCGCGCTCGTCGGCGCCCGCCTCGGTGATGTCGACGCCGTCGAGCAGGATCTGGCCCTCGGTCACCTTGTAGGCAGGATGGCCGGCGATCGCGTAGGAGAGCGTCGACTTCCCGGACCCGTTCGGGCCCATGATCGCGTGCACCTCGTTCGTGTCGACGGCGAGATCGACGCCCTTCACGATCTCGGTTCCGTCCTCGAGCGAGACGTGCAGGTTCTTCAGTTCCAGTAGCGGCAAAGAAAGCTCCTCCGAATAGTTCGCCAGGCGGTGCCGTTCCCCGTAACAACCTGGGCACGCTCTGTGAGCGACACCACCATGGTAGCCCGCGTCAGGCCGCATGCGGGCTCAGGCGGACCTGACAAAAGGGCCATGTCCACGGCCCGGGCCGGACACGGCAGGTGAGAGGGGGTGTGGTACGATCGATGACATGGGAACAGGACTACTTCAACCGATTCACCTCGTCTTTCTCTTGGTTCTCGCGCTCCTGCTCTTCGGGGCGAAGCGGCTTCCCGAGATCGGCCGTTCACTCGGCGTCGGCATGAGGGAGTTCAAGGACTCCGTCACCGGGATCCAGGACGCAACCAAGGTCGAGACGCACTCGGAGCTTCCGCCGCCTCCGCCGACGGCCGCCGCTCCTGTGATGCCGGCCCAGCCGGTACCGGCACAGCCGGTGCCCGCGCAGCCGGTGCCTGCTCCTCCGGCTCAGGTCGCAGCTCCGGCTCAGGTCGCGCCCGAGCAGGAGACCGAGCCCGTCTCCTAAGAGGGCTCGAGGAGGGGTAAGGGTGCCGCGGCTCAGGCTTCCGCGTCGCCTCGATCACGGGGAAGAGGCGTCGATCGTCGAACACCTCGACGAGCTACGCCAGCGACTCTTCATCGTCATCGGCGCGGTCACGATCGGGACGGTCATCGGGTTCGCGATCCACCACCAGCTGATCAACTGGCTGCTGCTGGACCTCCCGGCCGACGAACGCAAGAAGCTCGTCTACCTCTCGCCGGTCGAGGGGTTCACGACCACCCTGTGGGTTGCGATCTACTTCGGCGCGGCCGTCACCTTGCCGATCATCATCTGGCAGGCCTGGGCGTACTTCATCCCCGCGGTCGCAACCGCGAGGACGACGCTCCTGAAGTGGCTGGCCGCCCTGGCGGCCGTGCTCGCGGTGGGCGGCCTCGCCTTCGGCTACTTCATCGTCCTGCCACATGCACTCAACTTCCTGACGAACTTCAACAAGGACCAGTTCACATACGTGCCGCAGGCCAAGCAGTATCTGAGCTTCTGCGTCCACGTCCTGTTCGCGATGATGATCGTGTTCGAGCTGCCGGTGTTCCTGATCGGCCTGACGCGGCTCCGCATCATCACCACGAACAAGCTGCGGAAGAACCGCCGGATCGCCTACTTCGGGTTGGGCGTCGTCGGAATGGCCGTCGCGCCGAGCGTCGACCCGGTCACGACCGTCCTCCAGGCGCTCCCGCTGTTCATCCTGTTCGAGGGCTCGATCCTCCTCTGCGCGCTGCTCGACCGCCGCGCGACTCGATTAGTCAAGCCTGCCCTCGAGCTTTGAGGCAGGCCGTTTCCGGCGGCTGGGTCGTCCCGGTCGACGGTCCCCCGCTCGAGAACGGCTTCGTCGCCTGGGAGGACGGCCGGATCGTGGAGGTCGGCGCCGGGCGCGTCGACGACCACCACGAGGGCGCGATCATCCTGCCGGGCATCGTGAACGCCCACTCGCACCTCGAGTACGCCGTCTATGCCGGATTCGGCGACGGTGAGCCGTTCGGCGCCTGGCTCGGCACCCACATCGCGCGGAAGCGGAAGCTCGGCCGCAGCGAGATGGTCTCGATCGCCCGCCGCGGGGTCGCGGACTCGCTGGCGGCCGGGATCACGACGACGGCCGACTACAGCTTCTCGGGCGCGGCCGCGGATGCGGCGAGCGCGCTCGGACTCCGGGCGATCGTCTACCTCGAGGTCTTCGGCGAAGACCCTGCCGCGGCCGCAGAGCGGTTCGAGCACCTCCGCGCGGACGTGTCGGAGTCCGACCTCGTTCGGATCGGGATCTCACCTCACGCCCCCTACACCTGCTCGCTCGACGTCTACCGGTACTGCCTCTCGCTCGGGATCCCGGTGGGCACGCACCTCGCCGAGAGCGACGGCGAGAACGAGTGGCTCGAGTACGGCACCGGCTCGCTCGAGCCGGCACGCGATGTCCTCGTCGCGCCGACGGGCAAGCGAGCGGTCGCGACCCTCGCCGAGGTGCTCTGCCCGGAGCTCCTCTGCGCGCACTGCGTCGCGCTCGACGACAGCGAGATCTCAGTCCTCGCCGGCGCGGACGTGCCGGTTGCCCATTGCCCACGCTCGAACGCCCTGCTCGGCTGCGGCGTCGCGCCGCTCGGCGAGCTGACGCGCGCCGGGATCCGCGTAGGGCTCGGCACCGACTCGCCGGCCTCGACTCCGTCCTTCGACCCCTGGGACGAGATGCGGGCCGCCGTGAGCGCCGCACGCGCCCTCGAGCGCCGCCCGGATGCCCTCAGCGCACCCGACGCACTGAGACTCGCGACACTCGGCTCCGCGGGCGCGCTCGGGCTCGAGAACGAGCTCGGCAGCCTCACTCCCGGCAAGCGCGCCGACCTGATCGTCCTCTCTGTTGCCGGAAGTCCGTACGATCCCGTTGAAGATCCGTCCGTCGCAGCGGTATACGCAGGTTCACCCTCGGGCGTGGTCGCGAGCGTCGTCGAGGGTGAGATTCGCTACCGTCAAGAGGAGAGCCCGTGGCAAGAGGTACGCAGCATCGCAAGCGTCGCCCGCCGGCAAATGCTGGCGTAGCTCACGCTGCCGTCGCGCCGAAGCGCCACAAGCGCCCCGCATACGAGGAACAGCTCTTCTTCGGCAGGCTCCGCACCCATGCGAAGGTGCTGTTCGTGCTGATGGCAGCGGTCTTCGTCCTGACGTTCGTCTTCCTCGGTGTCGGCTCGGGCTCGACGGGCATCAGCCAGATCGTCCAGAACTTCTTCAGCGGGACTTCCGCAAGCGGCTCCTCGCTCTCCTCGCTTCAGAAGAAGACCGTCGAGCATCCGAAGGACGCTGCGGCGTGGCTCGCTTACGCGAACAAGCTCCAGGCCGACCAGAAGCTCGACGACGCGGCGACGGCACTCAAGACCTACACGACGCTGAAGCCGAAGGACGCGGACGCCCTGAACCAGCTGGCGGGCATCTACACCCAGCGGGCCCAGGACTGGGAGAACCTCTACTCCGCCTCGCAGCAGCGCACACAGGCGCTCTCGCCGACCCCGATTCTCGTTCCGAAGTCCTCCTCCAAGCTCGGCGAGGCCCTCGCAACGGTCACGAACCCGCTTACGAGCGCCGTCACAAGCCAGACCTCGTCGGCGACGAGCAACGAGTACAGCCAGATTCTGAACTACCTCTCGGAGCGGCTGGCGGTCTACAAGCAGGTCGTCAAGCTCAACCCGCAGTACGCTCCAGCGCAGTTGACCCTTGCGGGCGCGGCGACCGACGCGTCCGACACGAAGACCGAGATCGCCGCGTACAAGGCCTTCCTGAAGCTGGCGCCGACCGACTCCGAGGCGCCCGCGGCGCGCAAGGCGCTGAAGGCAGCCGAGGCCCAGCAGAGCGCAGCAGCCTCGACCTCAGCCGGCACGACGACTACCTCCGGCTAGCCGCCTTCGCCCGACGGTTCTCCGGACGGCCGCCGGAGCGCCTGGATAGACTCAGCGCGTGGTTCAGGTCGCCGCTCCGGCCGCCTTGGAAACCCCTCTGACACAGACGTCGACGTGCGCCCAGCCATCCTGACACTTCTCGCCGCAACGGCGCTCATCGTTGCCGGTTGCGGCGCCGTCGCCCACGTGACCCAGGGCAACCCGACGAACGGCAAGGCCCTCTTCGTGTCGAAGTGCGGCGGTTGCCACACGCTGGCGAACGCAGGGACGAGCGGCACGATCGGGCCGAACCTCGACGACGCCTTCGGCCCGGACAAGGACCAGGGCTTCCACATCTCGACGATCACCGACGTGGTACGTGGCCAGATCGCCTACCCGGACACGAAGCCGAGCACAGGGGTTCCCGGGATGACCGCGAATCTCGCGCACGGCCAGGACGCGAAGGACATCGCAGTTTACGTCGCGCTCTGCTCGGCCGAGCCGAAGTGCCAGATCCCGCCGGGCACGTACAAGATCCCGAACTAGCCTCGAGCGCTCAGGCAGATGGCCGTCGCGCGTCTGCCGTGGGCGACGGATCGGTGGTATTCGCCGCTTCGAGGTCGACGACGACGTGGGTGACGGGAATCGCGTAACGCTCCTCGGCCGCCTCGACGACGCCGCGCTCGAGCCAGTGCGATCGGCCCTCCGGGTGAGTGGAGATCACGAGCTCGTCCGGAGCGAAGGTGCGGAGGGCATCCTCGATCGCCTGCAGCGGGTCGCCGTCGCCGATCTCGCCGCGCGCCGAGATCCCGGCGGCGCGCATCGCCTCGAGTGAGGCCTCGAGCCGCTCCCTGGCGGCACTGCGCGCGCCGTCCTCGTCGGAGACCCAGTGCTTGAGCGGGGAATTCAGCGCCGGCACGACGACGAGAACCTCCGTATTCGCCCCGCCGGCATCGCGCTTCAGCCGGTCGAGGAGCTCCGCGCCGCCGACCGTCTCGTTTGCGACGACGAGCAGGCGCTTCTCGCCGGGCCCTCGCGGTGCGGGCTGCTGCTTCAGCGGCTTCTCGTGGGCGCTTCGCGCCGAGAGCCACCAGGCGACGACTCCACCCGTGAGCAGCAGGAACACGGCGAGCCCCGCCCATTTGTTGATCACCGATGCGATTCCGATCAGGCCGAAGTAGCCGATCGTCAACATCAGGAACCGGAACGCCGCAGCCTCGGTCTTGAACGGGTTGCGCATGCGCGCTTGAAGTCTTGCAGAAAACGCCGCCTGCAGAAACGGCTCTACTGAAGACGGCTACAGGATGTAGACGGTCACGTAGACGACGATCCACATCACGTCGACGAAGTGCCAGTAGATCCCGCCGACCTCGAGCCCCTCGTGCGCCTCGGGACTGAAATGCCCCCGGAAGGCTCGGATCGTCATACAGAGGAGGATCGTGAGCCCGATGAAGACGTGGCAGGCGTGGAGGCCCGTGAGCCCGAAGAACGTCGCGGCGAACGCCGTGTCGCTCGTGTTGAAGCCGATCCGGTGGTACTCGACCACCTGGGTGAGCAGGAACGTCGAGCCGAGGAGGAGCGTCAGCACCATCCCGGCGCAGAGCCCGGCGCGGTTGCCCTTCTTGCACGCCGTCGTCGCCCAGTGCATCGTGAAGCTCGAGGTGACGAGGATGAACGTGTTCACGAGCGCGAGGAACCAGGGCCGCTCGAACTGGATGTGGGTGCCCGGCATGTAGGGCGGCCACGGCCCGGGATTCGCCTGCCGATACACGACCCGGACGAAGAAGTAGGCCGTGAAGAACGAGCCGAAGAGCATGATCTCCGAGCCGATGAAGAGAAAGATCCCGACGATCACCGGATGGATCCGGGAGCTGTAGTGGATCGGGGGCGGATGCTCGTTCGCGTTGCCGCCGTGATGCGCGGCAGGGCCGGGACCGTGCCCGAGCGGCTCTGCGTGAGCGCTCATTCCGCGCTTCCTTCGGACACGATGTGCTCGACCGGGATGCCGGCGTCGCTGCGCAGCCGCTCGATCAGATCGCGGCGAAGCCAGCCGGACCGCGCGCTCGGGAACGTCGAGACGATGATCTCGTCGACGCGCTCGTCGTGGATCGCCTCCATCGCCGATGTGTACGGATCCGGGTGGACGACCTGGCCGTGCGCCTCTATCCCCTCCGACCGGAGCTCGGAGAGCGCGCGGCGAAGTCGCCGCGCGGCCTCGGGGCTCGGCACATCGCTCGACTGCGGCGCCACGATCAGGAAGCTCGCCGGCCCCTTTTCGGCACGCTCGCGGACACGGTCGAGGAGCTCTTTCGAGATCACGGTCTCGTTCGCGACCACGAGGACGTTCCGCTGGAGCTCGACCGGATCGTCGTCGCCGGCGACGATGTGGCGGACCGGCAGCCCGCCCGCAGCCTTCGTGATCTCCCCGACGACGTCGCGGCGAGTCCAGCCGGAGCGCTGAGCGGGGTGGGTCGAGACGATGATCTCGTTCGGCGCCGGCTCGAGCTGCTCGAGCGCATCCTTCGCCGCCTGCACCGGGCTCGTCTCGACGACGAAGCCCTGGGCAGGGATCGAGGCTGCGCGTAGCCCGGCGAGAGTCTTCTCGAGCCGGCGCCCGGCCGAGGCCCTGCGCGTGTCCTCATAGACGACGTAGCCGTGCTGCGGCTCGGTCACGGGCGCGATCACCGTGACGTGAATGTCGTCGGTCGCCGCGCGCTCGCGCAGGGCGTCGAGCACTGCGGCTGAAGCGGCTGTCTCATTCGCGATCACGAGCACGTGGATCAAGCCGTCAGTGCCCGGAGGGAACCGGCTCGGGAACGTTGGCGCCGTTCAGGATCGCGTGGCGGGCGCCGGGAACGCCGTATTCATACGGGCCACCGACGACCTGCGGGATCTCGTCGAAGTTGAAGATCGGCGGCGGCGAGCTGACCTGCCACTCGAGCGTCAGCGCGTGCCACGGGTTGTCGCCGGCCTCGGGGCCGTACTTCCAGGACCAGATCATGTTGTAGAGGAACACCACGGTCGAGGCACCGAGGGCGAAAGAGGCGATCGAGATGAAGAGGTTGAAGTCCGCGAAGCGGCTGGCGTAGTCGGCGACGCGACGCGGCATCCCCTGGAGGCCGATGTAGTGCATCGGGAAGAACGTGACGTTGAAGCCGATGAAGGTCAGCCAGAAATGGAGCTTCCCGAGCTTCTCGTTGTACATCCGGCCGGTCATCTTCGGGTACCAGTAGTAGATCCCGCAGAAGACCGTGAAGATCGAGCCGCCGAAGAGCACGTAGTGGATATGGGCGACGATGAAGTACGTATCGCTGGCGTGGATGTCGATCGGCACCGAGCCGAGGTAGATGCCCGAGAGACCGCCGATCGTGAACATCGCGATGAAGCCGATCGCCCAGAGCATCGGGGTCGTGAAGTGGATCTTCCCGTCCCAGAGCGTCGCCACCCACGAGAAGATCTTGATCCCGGTCGGCACTGCGATCAGGAGGGTGGTGACCATCATCGGCACTCGCAGCCACGGCGCCATCCCGGCGACGAACATGTGGTGTGCCCAGACCGAGAAGCCGAGGACGAGGATCGCGAGCAGGCTCAGCGCCATCAGGCGATAGCCGAAGATCGGTTTTCTCGACATCACGGCGACGACCTCGCTGATGATCCCGAAGCCGGGCAGGATCATGATGTAGACGGCCGGGTGGGAGTAGAACCAGAAGATGTGCTGGTAGCCCAGCGCGTAGCCGCCCCCCGCCGGTTCGAAGAAGTTCGTGTGCATCACGCGGTCGAAGAGGACGAAGAACTGCGAGCCCGCGATGAACGGCGTCGCGAGCACGACGAGCGTCGAGGTCGAGAAGTTCGCCCACACGAGCAGCGGCATCCGCCAGAACGTCATTCCCGGCGCCCGCATCGTGATGATGGTCACGAGGAAGTTGAGGGCGGTGAGGATCGAGCTCGCACCCGCCCACTGCACGCCCATGTTGAAGAACACCTGGCCGAGCGGCTGGTGGGAGCAGAGCGGCGCGTAGCACGTCCAGCCGGCGGAGGGCCCGCCGCCGGGAGTGACCATCCCGACGAGCATGACGATGCCGCCGATCGGGAGCAGCCAGAACGAGAGCGCGTTCAGACGCGGGAACGCCATGTCGGCGGAGCCGATCATCAGCGGGATCACGAAGTTTCCGAGGCCCGCGAAGACCGGGACGACGACGCCGAAGATCATCAGCGCGGCATGCTCCGAGATCAGCACGTTGAACGTCTGTGGGTTGAAGTACTGGTCGCCCGGCCGTGCGAGCTCGGCGCGGAAGAGCATCGCCAGGAAGCCGCCGATCACGAAGAACGTCATCGTCGTCGCGAGGTACTGGACGCCGATCACCTTGTGGTCGGTGTTCGGGCGGAAGTAGTCCTGCCACTTGCGCGCGCCGTGGCCGGTGTGGTCCTCGGGACGGGTCGGCTTGCCCGAGAAGTAGTAGGCCCAGTAATCGAAGCTGCCGATCCCGATCAGCAAACCGAACGGGAAGGTGACCGTGGCCACGGTGACGAGCGGGACGCTGTACCAGTACGGCTGCCAGTGAGCCAGGTAGCGGATGAAGACGACGAGGCCGAGCCCGGCGAAGCCGACGAGCGGCGTCGTCCAGAGGGCCCTGAGCCAGCCCGGGCCCGTGAACCGGTGGATCCCGGTCGGCGGCGGGGGCGGCGAGTCGTGTCCGTTCGAGGAATGGCTATCGTCGGCGGGGGCTTGGGCGATGGTGGCTGTGTCTGTCATCTGCGCTTCCTCGCTATTTCGTGTTCGCTGCCAGAAACGCGACGAGCGCGTTGATCTGGGTCGCGGTCATTGTCGTTCCGAAGTCCTGGGGCATCACGTTCGGCTGGTAGCCCTTGGTGATCACAGCGTTGGGGTCGACGATCGACTGCTTGATGAAGGCCGGAAGCGGCTGTCCCGCCGCCTTCGCGGACGCCGACAGATCGTCCAGCGAGGGGCCGACAGTACCGGTCGCGCCGGGGATCGCCTTGAAGGTGTGGCAGGCCGAGCAGCCGTTGTTCTTGAAGACCGCCGTCGCGATCGCCGTTCCGCCACCCGTGGTGGGCGGTGTCGGAGCGCTCAACGTGCTCGCATACCAGGAGTTGTACGCACCGGCCTTCATGACCACGGCCTGGCTTCGCATCAGGGCGTGCCCGAGCCCGCAGAGCTCCGTGCAGATCACGGCGTAGGTGCCCGTGCGATCCGGGGTGATCACGAGCTCGTTCGTTTGGCCCGGAAGGGCGTCCTGCTTCTGCCCGAACTGGGCGACCCAGAAGGAATGGATCACGTCGTCGGCGGTGATCTCGAGCTTCACGGGACGGTTGATGGGCAGCCGCAGGATCGGGTAGGTCTTCTTGTTCGGGTACGTGAACTGCCAGAAGAACTGTTCGGCGGTCACCTTCACCACGAGTGGGTTGGTGCCTGCCTTGCCGTTTTCGGCGAGCACGATCGCACTCACGATCGCGACGGAGGTGACGAGTACGGCTGGGATGATCGTCCAGATGATCTCGATCCTCGTGTTCCCGTGCACGGGCGGGCCGTCCGACCAGTCGTCCGGCGAGGCGGCACGGAAGTTGATCATCGCGTAGACCATGATCGCGACGACGACCGAGAAGATGAAGAGCGAGATCCAGGTCGCGAACCAGTAGACGAAGTCGATTCGACCGGCCTGCCGGGACGCGGGCGTCGGCAGCCACGGGACGAAAACGGCCACGCAAGTAGCGATCGCACCTGCCGCGACGCCGATCATTACGAGCTGGAAGACGGAACCCCGACGCACCGCTCCGAACCCTACTCGATTGTCACAAACGGCTTCCGGCGAACCGTTGAATCAGCGCTTCGGTTGTCTCAATCGTCACGTAGTCAGTTCCCAAATCCGGCCACGCTCCCCCGCTGCTCATGCACTTCGGGCCGTCCGACGGGCCGGGCCGTCCGGTGCGGCGGCGATCATCCTGTGCCGTGGAGGTCTCAGCAGCTCCGATGCCTCAGGGCGCCGGCGAGCAGATTGCCGAAGAAGCACTCACCGCTGCGATCCGTCATCGCTGCCGAGGCTCGAGCTGGCAAGGTCTCGCACGCGAGCTCGCCTGGCGCGCGGTCACGGGCGGCTCGCGGGATGCCCGTTCGGTCGAGCGATTCGCAGAGCGGGCCGAGGCGATGCTCGCCTCGTCGATCGACGAGGCGCTCTGGCACGTGGAGCGCTGCGCCGTCGCCGGCTTCGACGAGTTCATCTGGGAGCATCGGGGCGACGAGGCGGGTGCGCTCGCCGCGGCCCGGCTCGATGCGCGCGAGGAGGCGGCGCGGCTGCTGGAGGCCGCATGCTCGGCGGCTCTCGACGCGCTGCTTGCGACGACGCGGCGCGCCGCGTAGCTTCCCGCGTCACCTCTTGGGGGCCGGCAGTGCGGTGGGAGCGGCTTTTTCGGCCGTGGGTCCGTCCTTCGCGAAGTGATCCCAGCGCTCGAGCGCGTGGCGTGACTCCTTCGTCGAGAGCGCGCCCGCGAGCTCTTTGTCCTCGATCAACCGCCGCAGGTGCCAGCGCCACTGATCGAGGTCCTGCTTGTCGTAGGCGATCCAGAGTTGGCTGGCGTGATAGACGAGGCTCGGCGGGAGGCTGAGCAGGAAGTCGCGGTTGTCGACGACGTTCTCGCGGCGGAAGAACTCCTCGTGGATGAACCGCTTGTCGAGATGCTCCCACCAGTCCTTCCCCTCGGCGGGCTCGAGCGGCCCGATCTCGCGGAGCTCCCGCTTGACGAGCCCGGTGAGCCGCCGGCGGCGGCGGTAGGCCTGGATCGACGGCCAGAGCGCGGCGACGGCCGTGCCGGCGAACGCGAGCACGATCGGGACGAGGAGGTCCGAGAGGACGCTGACGGCCAGCAGCATGAGCCGGACGGTAGCGAGCGGCCCTGACGGAGACCGCTCTGTTGCCGATTACCTTCACCGTAGCGTCGGCCTGAGGTCAGCGTGCCGAGTCGCGCCGGCGCCTTCCTACGACGGACCGCTCTCCCGGTCGAGCGCCTCCGCGACGGCGAGCTGGATCGCGCGCTCGAGCGAGGCGAACGGCTCCGGCTGCACGGCCCCGCCCAGCAGCTCGACCGTGTGCTGCCTCCCGTCGAGCTCGAACGCCCAGGTGACCGGGCGCGCATCGCTCACGGTTCCCTCGGGCTCGATCCGCGCCGGAGCGTCCATCATGCCGTCGCGCCGGATCGTCTCCTCGAACGAGCTCACGGCCTCGGGCGGCAGCAAGACAACCGGGCGCCAGACGCGCGGCTGAGTGTCGAAATGCCACTCGCCGCCCTCGAACCTGGCCGAGACGTCCGTCAGCTCCCACACGTGACCGTCGCGATTGACGCGCTGGGCGTAGTCCTCGCGCTGCAGCTCGACCAGGAGCTCGCCCTCCGGTGGTTCGCTCATCGGCCTAGGCGACCGCGGTCGCGGGCTCTTGCGGCCGTGTTCCCGGCGCGCCCTGGTTCTCCCGGGGCTGCGGCCCGTCGACGCCCGGCGGGACAACCCCGGGCGCCGGCCCGAGAGTCCACTCCTGCATCCCGGTCACGTGCTTGAGCGCCTCGAGGAAGGTGATGTAGTGCTGGGGCTTGACTGCGGCGCCGACCGACATGATCGAGTCGGTGTTCTCGGCGACGGGGCCTGGAAGGCCCTGGCTCGTGCCGAGGGTCGTGTCGGCGAGGGCGCCTCCCGCCGCCGGGCGCGTGGCTCCGAACTGCTGGTCGTACTCGTCGTCGAGTCCGAACATGTGCCCGGCCTCGTGAGCGGCGACAACCTGCTGCGCGCCGCTGCCGACGACGAGCGAGATCCCGTCGCCGTTGCCGTCGAACTCGAACTGGGGTGCCGTGTTCATCAGCGGTTGGAGGATCCCCGTGATGAAGGTGAACCGCGCCTGCGCGCTCGCCTGAGGGTCGTCTCCGCTTCCCTGGATCTTGGCGTGGATCGGGGTTCCGGCCAACCCTGCGATCTCCTTGCCGCAGGTGCCGCAACGCGGGCCTCCGCCGCTCTTGAACGTGGTGCCGAAGTTGGTGAGGATCTGGGTGTTCGCTGCGTCCATCGCGGCCTGCCCGGGCGTGAAGGCGGCGGTCGCGTTGAGCACGATGTCGTTCCGCGCGGTCACGTCGGTCGAGTTGATCGTCATCGTGTTGTCCTGCGAGCCGCCGGTGCCCGATTCGACCAGCCCGACGCCGCCGGCCTGCGCGTTCGGCGCGATCTTGAACGTCTTCAGCTTCATGTGGTCGTCGCCGCCCTTGTCGCCCTCGTGGATGTCGACCTCGACGTTCACGGTCGACCCGAGGTCCTCCCAGTAGTGCTTCGTGCAGTGGAACTCGTACCGCGCGTTCCAGGCGTCGTGCACCGCGTTCTGGAAGTCGCGGATGAACGACGCCTTGTCGCCGCCCGACCACTGCCACGGGGCGACCGCGGCGGCGCGCTGAGCCCGCGGAAGCCGGTTGATCGCCTGCGCCGCAGCCTGGACCGGAGCCGTCCCCTGGTTCGCGGTCGCGAACATTCCCAGGAAGAGCTCGATGCCGTCCTCGAAGTCGACGCCGCCCTTCAGATTGACCCATAGCTCCTGGTTGTTGGGGCCGTAGCTGACGTTGAACCCCCCGAGCCCGGTCGAGGAGCGGAAGTTCTCCGGGCCCCGCAGCCCCTGGCTGACCCAGTCCTGCTTGGCTCTGCGGGCGGTGTCGTACTCCTCCCCGCTCGGCAGGTCGCGCTGGAGCGGCGATCGTCCGAGCGCCGGCTGCCCGGCCTCGACGAGGCGGCTCGTCGCGGCGTTGCCAACCGCCTCCTGAAGGCCGAGCATCCCCGCGGTGTCGAGGAACTGCACGGCGAGCGCCCGGGCCGGCGGAACCTCCGGCTTCGGGAGATCCACCGGCGTCGGCACATCCGGCCCCAGGCTCTTCACGAGAGGAGCGGTCGCTGTCTCCCTGGCGGCTCGGCCGCGGCCCACGCCGGGATTGTGACCGCGGCACACCGTAGGCGCAAGAGAACCGGCACTCCGCGGCCTCTTCACGGATTTGCGTAGGTCGCAACCGGGGCTCGACGAGTATCCCGGCGGCAGGCTCGCCACTGCGGCAGCAGAGTACGGCGTTGCCGCCGTGGATGTGACTCGCGGGACTTCGACCGCGACGTGGGCCGTGTACTCGACACCGCTCGGATCGCCCGTCGGCGACACGACCGGCGGCTCGTTCCGGATGTCGTGCAGCGCCAGCCAGGCGCGCTGCGCCGTTGCGATACAAGCGGCGGTGTTGTGGGACGGCTCCGGCACGGTCACCTTCTGGCCGCGCCTCTTGCTCACGCAAGACCAAACCGCAAGTGCGCCGACTGACTTCTGCGAATACGGCGACGGCTCGACCGGCGCCGCTGCAGCCACGGTGACCAAGCAACCCATGTCGGCCACCCCGACCTACCAGGCCGTCCAGCTGAACATCGGCGGAACCCTCGACTGCCCCTTCGGCACCGGCTCGGGCAGGGATGTCAACAGCATCCCTCTACCAATGGGCCATTACGACATCTACGCCTCATTCACCTTCACCACGTCCGGGGCGCTCGGTTTCATCGCCGGTCACTGACGAGCGAACACTGGACCTCCGCCGGACTCAAGGCTCAAGGCTAAAACCTGGCATTGACGGATACCATGCCCGCGTCAAGCGGGCCGGGTATCCGCCACCGGCCCTGCCCTCGGGGTGTGATCGCACGGGCGATAGCCTGCGGCGATGACTGCGTGTGCGGCGTGCGGCGCCCAGAACCGGGACGGGGCCCGCTTCTGCGATGCGTGCGGAGCCGCCGTGTCGGCTCCGCAGCGGCCGCGCGAGCTGCGCAAGACGGTGACGGTGCTCTTCTGCGACGTCACCGGATCGACAGAGCTCGGCGAACGGCTCGACGCCGAGAGCTTCAGGCAGATTCTCGCGCGCTACTTCGACGAAGCTCGCGCGGTGATCGAGCGTCACGGCGGCACCGTCGAGAAGTTCATCGGCGACGCGGTGATGGCCATCTTCGGCGTTCCGGTCGTGCACGAGGACGACGCCGTTCGCGCGGTGCGCGCCGCCGCCGAGCTGCGCGCCGGCCTCGACCGCCTCAACGAGGGGCTCCGGCGCGACTTCGGGGCAACGCTCGAGCTCCGGATCGGGGTCACGACAGGCGAGGTGGTCACGGGTACAGAGGAGCGGCTCGCGACCGGCGACGCGATCAACGTCGCGGCGCGGCTGCAGGGCGCCGCTGCGCCGGGCGAGATCTTGCTCGGCGCCGAGACGCTCGTCCTCGCTCGCGACGCGGTCGAAGTCGAGACGCTCGATCCGCTCGCTCTGAAGGGCAAGAGCCGGCCTGTCCCCGCCTTTCGGCTGGTCGCAATCAAGGCCGGGGCGCCTGGTCACACGCGCGACCTCGACGCCCCGATCGTGGGACGCGCGGCCGAGCTCGAGCTTCTCGACGAGGCTTTCGCACGGGTCACCCAAGATGGGAACTGCGCAATCGTTACTGTCCTTGGCGCGGCCGGCGTCGGAAAGTCACGGCTCTCCCGCGAATTCCTCGCCCGCGCCGATGCGAGAGTCGTCGCAGGACGGTGCCTTTCCTACGGGGAAGGCGTCACCTACTGGCCGGTAGTGGAAGTCGTGAAGCAACTCGACGACGTAGCCGGACCGCTGCGCACCGACCCGGCCGTTGCACCCGCGATCGGCGCACTCCTCGGCGAGGGGCCGGCTGCGACGCCCGGAGAGATCGTGTGGGCGACACGGAAGCTGCTCGAGACGGCCGCTGCCGAACGCCCGATCGTCGCGGTCTTCGACGACATCCACTGGGGTGAGCCGGCATTTCTCGACCTGGTGGAGCACATCGCCGACCTCTCACACGGCGCGCCGATTCTCCTCCTTTGTCTTGCACGGCCCGAGTTGCTCGACGGCCGGCCCGACTGGGGCAGAGGCAAGCGGAACGCAACCGCGATGGTGCTCGAGCCGCTTGGCGCCGGCGACGTCGACGAGCTGATCGCACGGCTGCTCGGGCGGGCGGAGCTCACTCCTGGGCTCGACGGTCGCGTTCGCGCCGCCGCACAGGGGAACCCCCTCTTCCTCGAGGAGATGGTCGCCATGGTTCGTGACTCGAGCGACCGCGACGTCGAAGTGCCGGCGACGATCAAGGCGCTGCTCACGGCCAGACTCGAGGCGCTCGACGTCGGTGAGCGCGAGGTGCTCGAACGCGGCTCGATCGAAGGCCAGCTCTTCCACCGAGGCGCGGTCGAGTCGCTTGCACAGAGCCCGGAACCAGTCGTGCGTCAGCTCGTGGGTCTCGTTCGCAAGGACCTCGTGCGGCCGGATCGCCCGCAGCTGGCCTCGGAGGACGCGTATCGCTTCCGGCACCTGCTGATTCGTGACGCCGCCTACGACGCGCTTCCGAAGGCAACCCGGGCCGGCCTCCACGAACGGTTCGCCACGTGGCTCGAGGAGCGCGGCGGCGATCTCGTCGAGCGCGACGAGATCGTCGGCTACCACCTGGAGCAGTCATACCGCTACCTCTCCGAGCTCGGCCCGGTGGATGTGAACGGCGAGCTCCTCGCAGCGCGTGCTTCTTCGTTACTCGAAAGCGGCGGGCACCGAGCCCGCTTTCGAGGCGACAATCATGCCGCTGCCAGGCTCCTCGGGCGAGCAGCCGAGCTGGACCCGACACGCCGGCTCGCGATCATCCCCGAGCTCGCCGAGGCACTCACCGTCAGCGGGGACATGGCGCAGGCCGCGCTCCTTCTCGACGAGGCGATCGAACAGGCGCACGAGAACGGCGACGAGGCCGCCGCAGCCGTCGCCGTTGTGTGGCGTGAGCACGTGGCGACCAACGTCGGTGAGCCGGCCGCCACGAGCGAACGCGTGCAGAAGCTCGCGAACGAGGCGGTTCTGGTCCTGGAGCGGCTCGGCGCGGACGAGCCGCTCGCCGGCGTCCTCGACCTCGCGGGACGTCATCAGTTCTGGAGCGGCCACGCCCGCGACGGAGGGGAGACACTGCAGCGGGCATTCGAATTGGCGCTCCGCATCGGAGACCTCCCGCGGGCACAGGAATGCCTGAACTGGTCGTGGGCGGCGAAGCTGTTCGGTACCTTCATCCGCAAGCGAGTTCCGCGCCGCGCTCGAGGCGAACCCTCCCGAGCTCCGCGACATGGTCTACAACCGAATCTGGTGGCTCTCGTGCGCTGCCTACCTCGAGGGCTTTGCAGCCGAGTTCGAGCGTGGGCGCGGGCACCTGGCCGAGTTGGGCCGGCTCTGCGACGAGCTCGGAATGTCGACACTTCGAGCAGCCTTCACGATCAACTCGGGTGGGCTCGAACTGCTGGCCGATCAACTCGGCGCTGCCGAACGGGAGTTTCGAGACGGCTTCGACCGGCTTGGCGCAATCGGCGAGGCGGGCTTTCGAACGACGATCGGAACGTTGCTGGGTGATGCGCTGCAGCGGATGGGCCGCGACGAGGAGGCCGAAGAGGTTCTCATCGAATCCGCGGAGCTCGCGACTTCCGACGACGTCGACCCACAAGTGCGCTCGCGCGCCGCGCGAGCGCAGATCCTCGCGAGACGAGGAGAGCTCACCGAGGCGCGTCAACTTGGCCACGAGGCGCTCGCGCTCGCCGAAACCACCGACTTCCTCACGCTACGCGCCGAAGCCCGACTGGCGCTCGCCTACGTGCTCGCCGCGTGCAGCGAGCACGACGAGGCCAGCGAGCGGCTCCACGAGGCGCTCGAACTCTTCGAGCGCAAGGAGAGCCTGCCCCAGGCAGAGCAGACGCGGCGCCTGATCGAGGCCGCGACCAGTACTTGACCGGACCTCGAGCGCCGTCACCTGAGCCGCTGCAACAGCCCTTATCGACCTTCCGTTGACTCTGAGCGTTGCCTCTCGCAGCAACCATCGAGATCGATCGGACTGCAGGGCGGCGTGTGAGCGTCTGGCGCCTGCGTAGACAAGCGCGACGAGAGCGCCGAGCACATCGCCCTCGAGCGACATCGCCCTCCAGCTATCAGTGAGCCAATCAAAACGGCCCAGCTGCAGGGTTTTCTTATGGATTTGCTCAGACTCCGGGGAGCGCCCACACCGGAGGCGACTCAGGGCAAAGCGATTTAGGAAACGCTGCTCTATCCACTGAGCTACGGGGGCGCCGACTCGACCATGGGGGCGGGCTGGTCGGCTCGGTCCAATTTTACGCGGCTTGCCACGGCGGACCGCCCAGGGACGATCCGGACAGCCAGGGCGAGCAGCAGAGGGAGGAGCGTCAGCGTGACCATCAGTGGTGTCTCCTCGACGCGGTCGGCCGATTCCGCCACGTACACGACCACGGGGATCCGGCCGATCCAGTAGATCATGGCGAGGCCTGCGAAGGCGAGCACGAGCCAGCAGGCGACTGCGGCGGCGACTGCCCGCGACGAACGGGCTGCGAAGACCAGCAGTACGGCGAGTGCGATGCCGAGCAGCCAAGCCTCGACTCTCCACGAGGTTCCGAACCGGGCCAGCGGCGTCGCCTCGGAGAGCATCCCCGCCCAGAACACCGTCATCATGCGTGCTGCGTACCGGAGGCGAGCTACGCGGTGATCGAGGTAGGTCGGATCGACGGCGTCCGAGAGCGTATAGACCGAGGAGGTGCCGCGAAGCCCGTTCGCATGCAGCCAGATACGCCAGAAGACGATCGTGGCCGGGCCGAGCAGGAGCAGCGCGGCCGGTGCGCCGCGGCGCCCGAAGTGAAGGAGCGACGTGACGACCACGACCGCCGCCAGGGTGACCGCGGAGAGCATGCCCTCGAGCTTCGTCAGCGTCCCCGCTGCGAGAAACAACGTTCCGAGTGCGAGCCAGGCCGGGTGCGGCTCGAGCAGCCACAACGCACACGCGAGCGCGGCGGCGGCGATCAGGTACGCCACGGTCTGGTCGGGCAAGAGAGACTGAAGCGAGCCCCAGAACCACGGCGTCGTCGCGAGCAGCGTCAGCGACGGCACCGAGAACCTGCGGGGCGCGACGCGGTCGAGCATTCCGAGCATGCCGAGCAGGAACGCGAGCCCGAGCAGGGTTTGCTGGAACGGCTGCAGGGACGGGTGGAAGCCGGCGAAGACGAAGATCGCCGCGGTCGTCACCGGGAAGAGCGGCGGATACTCAGGGTGCGGAAACTGGCGCCACAGCGCCGCGTGGAGGCCGTGCGTAGTCGAGATCGAGTCGGCTCTCGGCAGGTAGAAGAAGAGCGCGTCGAAGTCGTGGGCGGGATTCCACTCGCCGCGAATCGCAACCACCACCGCGGCGGCCCCGCCGACACAGAGGACGACCGCCCCGATGCGGCTGACCCAGACGTCCACCCGCGAGGAAGGAATGCGCGGACGCCCGAGCAAAGCCACGGGCCGTCGCCGGGCCCAGACGGCGCAGACCAGGAACAGCACCGCCGCGACGACCGCGATGCTCGCCACGCTCAGCGAGAGGCCGGCCATCAACAACAGCGACATCACGACTCCGAGCAGTGCCCACCCCGTCAGATACGCCAGGCCGAGCAGCCGGACGCCGGCGCCGAGGGAATCCGCCACGCCGAACAGCGCGAGAAACGAAGCACCCACGATCGGGAGAAGCGCGTCGAGCACTGCCAGCCCGAGCGGGAAGCTCATCTCCCCGCCACCTTGACCAGCGTGGAATCGGGCCCCAGGTTGACCGTCTCGGCCGCCTTGACGCCGAGGTCCCCGGGCGGCATGTCGTAGGCAATCACCCACTGAGCACGTGCGAGAGGGACAAGGGAGCGCGGCAGCAGCCAGAGCTTGAAGGCCAGCCGCATCGTCGCCGGGTTGAGCTTCAGAGCGGGTCCCGGGAGCGCCGAGAAGGCCGGCTTCGCCCGACCGAGCACGATCGCGTACGACTCGCTGGGCGGGATGATCGCGCGCGCGCCCGAGAGCACGCGGGTCGATGCGAAGTACGTCAGCGGGTCGAGGTCGGAGTCGACGATTCGGTCGCCCGGGTGCTTCGCTCCGTGGTAGCCGTCTCGCGCGATCGGGAAGAGATTCCTGCCGCCCGTCCAGGCCACGACGCACGCGAGGAGCGCCACGACGACGATCCTGGCGGTCCGGCGTCGATGCGGGGCTCGGGAGGCCGCCGTCGTAGTCTCCGGGTTCGCCATCGGAGCGTGCAAGTATGTCGCATGGCCACCCGGACGATCGCGAGGGGACTGCTCCTCGTGGCCTTCCTCGCCGCCGGTGTGTACGTCCTGAACAGGTCTCTCCGGCCGGCCCAGAGCGCGCCGCCGACCGTCGCCGGCATCCAGCGTGAGCTGGCGCTGAACGTCGCGACCAAGCTCCTCGTGCAGGGTGTCTACGACCCGGTGACCGTCACGTGCGCGCCGCCGCCCGGGTACACGCTCCAGCCGCCCCTCCACCTCGTCTGCCAGGTCGTCGCCCACGACCTGAAGCGGCCGAAGAAGAGCCCGGAGTGGGTCGAGGATGTCACCTGTGGCCTCCCCGTCCCGGCAGGTACGCCGAACTGCGGCTCGAGCGGCGGCGAAGCTCTGCAGTAGCCCGGTTTGCGGCACACCTGTCCGGTGTGGACGATGTAGGCATGAGACGGACGATCGTCGTGCTGTTCGTGATCGTCGCCTTGCTTGCCACGCCGCTCGCGATCACGGCCGTGTGGCTGCGCGAGACGGTCCTCGGACCACCGAGGCTTCCCGGGCCTTCTTGACACACCCGTCCCGGACAAACCAAGCCAATTCCGCCTGGCAGCACGGGTTCGAATGGGCCGTGAAGGATTCGAACCTTCGACCTTGGGATTAAGAGTCCCCTGCTCTACCAACTGAGCTAACGGCCCGCAGGGGGCCATAGTCTAGCCCGATGAGGAGGGTAGCCGGGATGCGCGTGCTGACCGTTGTCGGGAACAGGCCTCAGTTCATCAAGTCGGCGCCGCTCTCGGCGGCCTTCGCGGAGGCCGGGGTCGAGGAGGTCGTGTTGCACACCGGCCAGCACTACGACCGGGAGCTCTCGGGTGTCTTCTTCGAGGAGCTCGGGCTAGGCGAGCCGCGGTACCGGCTGGGGGTCGGATCGTCGGATCCGGCGGCGATGGTGCCCGGGATCAGGGAGGCGGTCACGACCGAGGAGCCCGACTGGGTCGTCGTCTTCGGGGATACGAACTCGACGCTCGCGGGGGCCCAGGCGGCGGGCGAGACGCCGCTCGCACACGTCGAGGCGGGGCTCCGGAGCTTCGACCTGACGATGCCGGAGGAACGCAACCGGATCACGGTCGACCGGCTCTCCATGCTCCTCCTCTGCCCTGACGAGCGCTCGGCCTCGCAGCTGCGGACTGAAAGCGCTGAGGGGCGGATCGAGGTCGTCGGCGACGTGATGGCCGACGCGACGAGGCTCTTCGCGCCGATCGCGCGGGAGCGGGCGGCAGCGGTGCTCGACGAGCTCGCTGCGCCCCACCGGTTCGACCTCGTCACGATCCACCGGCAGGCGAATGTCGAGCCAGAGCAGCTCCGCCGGCTCATCTCGGAGCTGAACGCAGTCGGTCGACCTTCCATCTTCCCCGCCCACCCGCGGACGCGCGCCGTGATGGAGGCCCATGCGATACGGCCCGCCGCAAACATCCTCGTGACGGTGCCGCTCGGCTACCTCGAGCTGCTGGGGCTCGCCCAGAGCGCCGAGGTGATCGTCACCGACTCGGGCGGGCTTCAGAAGGAGGCCTACTGGCTCCGGATGCCCTGCGTCACCCTCCGCCCGAACACCGAGTGGATCGACACCGTTCACGCCGGCGCGAACGTGCTCGTCGACCCGGCCGATCCGAGCGGGCTCGGCGCCGCGATCGCGAACGCGTCCTTTCCCGACGACGCGCCCGTGCTCTACGGCGACGGTAGGGCGAGCGGCCGGATCGCAGCCGCTCTGTACGCTTCCTCGCCGTGAGCCGGACCTGGGACGTTGCCATCGTCGGCGCCGGCTATGTCGGCCTGCCGCTGGCCCAGACCTTCGCCGAAGCGGGCAGAAGCGCGCTCGTCGTCGACGTGGTCCCCGAGCTCGTCGACGGGATCAACGCCGGCCGGAGCCACATCGAGGACGTACCTTCCGAATCGCTTGCCGAGCACGTCACGGCCGGACGCATTGCCGCGACGACGGACTACGACGAGCTCAAGGGCGCAGGCGCGATCCTGATCGCGCTCCCGACGCCGCTGACGAAGCAGCGCGAGCCCGACCTCACCTACGTGAAGACCGCCGCACGCGCGATCGGCGCGGTGCTCCAGCCGGGCCAGATCGTCGTGCTCGAATCGACGACCTACCCGGGCACGACCCGCGAGATCGTGAAGCCGATCCTCGAAGAGGTCAGCGGTCTCACCGCCGGCGAGGACTTCAACCTCGCGATGTCGCCCGAACGCGTCGACCCCGGCCGCACCGACTGGACGACGAAGACGACGCCCAAGATCGTCGGTGGGCTCACCCCCGCCTGCACCGCCGCGGCCGCGGCCGTCTACCGGACGGCTGTCGACACCGTGCACGAGCTCTCGGCGCCGGAGTCGGCGGAGCTGACGAAGCTGCTCGAGAACATCTACCGCTCGGTCAACATCGCGCTCGTGAACGAGCTCGCCCAGCTTTGCGACAGGATGGGGATCGACGTCTGGGAGGTCGTCGAGGCCGCTGCGACGAAGCCGTTCGGCTTCCAGTCGTTCCAGCCGGGCCCGGGGCTCGGCGGGCACTGCATCCCGCTCGACCCGTACTACCTCTCGTGGAAGGCGCGGGAGTACGACTTCTCGGCGCGCTTCATCGAGCTCGCCGGCGAGGTCAACAACAACATGCCGTACTTCTGCCGCTCGGTGATCTCGCAGGCGCTGAACCACGGGCTTCGGAAGTCGGTCTCCGGCTCGAAGATCCTGATCTCGGGTGTGGCCTACAAGGCCGACATCGGCGACGCGCGGGAGACACCGGCCGAGAAGCTGATCGAGCTACTGCGCACCGCCGGCGCCGAGGTCTCCTACCACGACCCCCACGTCCCCGAGTTCGACGGGATGACCTCGGCCGAGCTCGTGCCCGAGGACTACGACTGCGTCGCGATCGTCACCGCACACACCTCGATCGACTACGCAGAGCTCGTCCGCCGGTCGAACGTCGTCGTCGACTTCAGGAACGCGACGCGCGGGCACGAGAGCGAAGGCAAGGTATGGAAGCTCTAGGCACCGACCCGGTCCGGGTCGCTCAGATCGGGCTCGGCGCGTGGGGCCAGAACCTCGTCCGCAACCTCGACGCGCTCGCCGAGCTCTCCTGGATCTGCGAGACCGGAGACGAGCGGCGCGCAACGTTCGCGCGCCGCTTCCCGAACGCGATCGCCACCGGCTCCTACGAGGAGCTCCTCGCCGACCCCGACCTCGAAGCGGTCGTGATCGCGACGCCGGTCCCGACCCACTATGCGCTTGCGAAGCAGGCGCTCGAGGCCGGCAAGCACGTCTTCGTCGAAAAACCGCCGGCGATGCGCGCCGCGGAGATGGAGGAGCTCGTCGCGATCTCCGAGGACCGGGGCCTCGTACTGATGCCGGGCCACCTGCTCCTCTACCACCCGGGCGTGCGCAAGCTGAAGGAGCTCGTCGATACCGGCGACCTCGGCGACGTCCTCTGCATCTACGGGAACCGCCAGAACCTCGGCACGATCCGGAAGGACGAGAACGCGCTCTGGTCGCTCGGCGTGCACGACCTCTCGGTGATCCTCCACCTCGTCGGCGAGGAACCGTCTGAGGCGTGGGCCCAGGGGAACGCGTTCCTGAACCCCGGCGTCGAGGACGTCGTCTTCTGCTTCCTGCGCTTTCCGAGCGGCAAGATCGCACACCTCCATCTCTCGTGGCTCGACCCGCACAAGATGCGGAAGCTGACGGTGGTGGGGCGCGACAAGATGGCGGTGTTCGACGACATGGAGCTCGAGCGCAAGGTGACGATCTACGAGAAATGGCCCGAGCAGCCCGCGGGAACCTTCGGTGAGTGGCAGACGCGGACCGGCGACATCCTCAGCCCCAAGATCCCGAGCGACGAGCCGCTGCGGCTCGAGCTCTCGCACTTCCTGCGGCTCGTGCGCGAGGGAGGCACAGGCGTGGAGGCTCGCGACGGGGTCGCCGTCGTGCGGGTGCTGGAGCAGCTCCAGACCTCGCTCGAGACCGGCCGGCCGGCGTGACCACCGAGGTTCACGAGACCGCGATCGTCTATCCGGGCACCGTCCTCGGCGAGGGGGTGAAGGTCCTCGAGGGCGCCGTCGTCGGCAAGCAGCCGACGCTCTCGCCGCGATCGACCGCGAAGCGCGAGCCGCTTCCGCCCGCGGAGCTCGGCGACGGGACGATCGTCTCGACGGGCGCCGTCGTCTTCGCCGGCTCGAAGGTCGGCGCGCGCGTGATCCTCGGCGACCAGTCGTGCGTGCGCGAGCGCGTGACGGTGGGCGACGACGTCGTCCTCGGGCGCGGCTCGCTGATCGAGAACGACACGACGGTGGGCGCGATGACGAAGATCCAGGCCGGCGCCTACATCACCGCATACTCGACGCTCGAGGAGCACGTCTTCATCGCTCCCTGCGTCGTCACCTCGAACGACAACTTCATGGGCCGCACAGAGCGCAGGCGCGAGCTGATCGAAGGCCCTACGATCCGGCGCGGGGCGCGGGTCGGGGCCGGCGCTGTGCTCTGCCCGGCCGTGGAGATCGGCGAGGAGGCCTTCGTCGGCGCCGGGGCTGTCGTCACGAGGGACGTTCCACCCCGGACGCTCGTCGTCGGCAACCCCGCCCGCAGGCTGCGGGACGTGGCCGCCGAGGAGCTGCTCGAGGACTAGGAGCTAAGAAGGCGTCCGGGTGGACTTGCGGATCGCGACGGAGAGCTGGTAGCGGTCGGGCTGCCGCGAGGCCCCCCGTCCTTCACTTCGAGGTAGTACGTCCCGGCCACGGGCGCCAGATAGCCCAGACGCTGCTGGCCGGCGATGCTGGACGAGAGTGCGGCGCGGTTCGGGAGCAGGCTGCGGGCCGGCCCGCTCACATGAACCGTTCCGGGTTTCCACAGAAGCAGCGAGTTGGGCACGACCGAGGCGGTGCCGAGGCGGGCGAACAGCTCCTCTCCCGCGGCGAGCTTGATCGAGTAGACGTCCACCGGATCGTCCCAGTAGTCGAGTGTCGCGGTGATCGCGCGGGGCGGCCCGAACGGGTGGGCCATCGTGCCGGCATCGTCGTTCGGCTCCATGATGTCCGGCGTCGGCAGGTTGTGCTCGTCGCCGAGCAGATCGATCGCCGCCGAGATGTCGAGATCGCCGAACCCGGTGAGCGAGTCCCGGCCGACAGGGCAGGCAGCGCACCCCGTCGCGGGGCTCGCGTCGGTGGCGGAGCGCTCGAGCAGCCACTCGAGCTGATCCGCTTTCAGCCTCGGATCGATCCCGAGCAGCAAGGCGGCGGCAGCGGTCACCTGGGGAGCAGCGAACGACGTCCCGATTCCCTCCTGGAACTCGGATGGCCCACAGTTCGAGTACGCAACTCCCGCGCAGCCGCCGATCGAGGCGTCTACCAGGTTCCGCGGGATCGTCGAGAAGATCGCGGCGCCCGGCGCCGCGATGTCGACGTACTGCTTGTCGCGATTCGAGAAGTCGGGCACCGAGCCGTTCTGGCGGAGGGCGGCGACGCCGAGCACGTGCGGGAGCGCAGCCGGGTAGTCGGCATAGGGCCAGGGGATCTTCGGCGTCTGGGTTCCGTTCCCGACGGCGGCGACGACGAGCACGCCCTTCGAGTACGCGTACTCGACCGCCGACTCCTCGGCCGGTGAGAACGAGTCGAGATCGGGCTCCGCCGGGTCCCGCGTCCCCCCGATCGAGAGATTGATCACACGCGCGCCGTTCGCGACCGCCCACCTGATCGCCTTCACCTCGCCTTCTGTCGAGACGTTGCAGTCGGGCTCGACGACCTTCGCGACGAGAAGCTCGGCGTTGAACGCGAGGCCGGCGATGCCGACGTTGTTGGAGGGATTCGCGGCAATCTCACCCGCGACGAACGTGCCGTGGCCGCATGTATCGGTACGCCAGTCGCCGCCGACATAGGAGATCCCGCCGAGCACCCGGCCCGCGAACTCAGGGTGCGAGGCGTCGATCCCGGAGTCGATCACCGCGACCTTGACCGGGGCGAGATTCGGCGGATCGGCCCAGTGCGCCCATGCGTTGTCGGCCGTCAGGTACCACTCCTGCGAGGCATCCGGCTCGGTGTTCGCGAAGGCGAGCGATCGGCGCGAAGCTCCCAGGTTCGAGATGTAGGCGGCACCTGCCACCCGGGGCCTGGCCCCGTGGACGAGCAGCGTGCGGCCCGGGACGAGCACCGACGCATCAGGGAGCTGCGCCCTGAGCGCCGCGATCCCGCCGGGCCTCGTACCGACCGCCCAGTCGGCACCAAAGGCATGCGCCGGAACGCAAAGGGCGGCGACGATCAGGGCGAGGAGAGGTTTGCTCACGAGCGGTTAGAGGACACGGTACGTGCCACGAGCCGCCGTGGGTCGGCGCGGAATCGTCAGCTACGCGTGACCGCCACCTGGGCGGTTGCGGCGGCCACCGTGCCGGACGCCAGCCGGTAGGAGGTCGTGACCTGCGGGCTCACATCGATCGAGAACGCTCCGCCGGAATCGGGTGTGACCGGCCCCACCGGCTCCCATCCCCTTCCGGCCGTCCGCGACTCGAGCGTGACCCCTGCGAGGCCCTTCGCGATCCCGGTGAGCTCGACGACCGTGCCCGGGCGCACCTTGTCACGCGGGGCCTGCAGCTCGAGCCAGCCGAGCTGGAACCAGCTCGACTTCAGCGCGAGCGCGTCGCGCACCTGGGCTCCGGTCATCGTCACCTTCTGGCCGGCGCCCGTTGCCGTCAACGAGGCGACGTGGCCCGAGCCGCCCGTCGTCATCTGGAAATCCGACAGCGGCGAGTGAAGCCCGAGCGCCTTGCCGACGGCAGTCGAGCTCATGAGCACGGGCCCCCAGTCGTGGTTGGGCGAGTAGACGTCCCAGGGGTCGGGCACCGAGACGAGATAGGGAATCGCCGTGCCGTCCGCTTCGGCGGCGGAGGCCGTCTCGCCCCCGGAGCTCGAGGAGAAGTACGTGAGTCGCCACCTTTCCCTGATAGAGGACGACCTGGTGCGCCGTCTGCTTCACGGCCTGGGTCGTCGCCGGCGTCTCGCCCTGGATCCCGCCGTAGACTTGGCTGCGGCTGTCGCCGTATACGTCGAACGGGCTCGCGGCGGCGACCGACCCGAGCTGCGAGACGACGAACGAGCGAGAGACGATCGCCTGCGCCTGGAGCGCGGCAGCGGGCCATCCCGGCGGGACTTCCTCGGCGACCACGCCGTTGAGGTAGTCCTGCATCCGCGACGTCGTTCACGACCTGCAGCGATTTCCCGTCGGAGCCGACGACGAACGAGCCGTGGTAGGCGACACCGCCGAGCTCGAGCGGGTCGGTCCCGGCCTTCAGGGTGAGCGGCGGCACGAGCTTCGGCCGTGGAGCTCGAGCGAGGGCGGAACCGTGAGCGTGCCGGCGGGAAGCTTCATCCGCGCCCCGGCCCCGTCGACGAGCTTCCACGGCGCCGGCGAGCCGACCGTCACCGCTGCCTCGTCGTCGGCGAGCAGCACGCGCACGACCTTCGTCGCGTCCTGCCCTATGGTCGTGCCCGTGTAGTAGTGGGCGAGGATCCTCGCCGCACTCCAGCCGTGGAGGGCGTAGCCGTAGGCCCCCCACTGGCCCATCCCGATCCCGTGGCCGTAACCGTGACCGGTGAGCACGATCACGCTCGAATCGGTGCTCGTCGCGTCGGTAACGCTCGTCGCGGCTGGCGGGGGCGCCGACGACGGCGCCGAGAAGAGGGCCGCCGAAGCGACGCCGCCGAGCCCGAGCGCCGCAATGGTCGCCGCTGCGAATGCCCGCCGGACCATCGCGCACCGTAGCAGCGCGCCCCGCGGGCCTCCTGCCCCTTTCGGGTGGCCCCATTCAGCGGGAGAGCTCGCCGTACTGGTCGTCGTAGTAGTCGCGGAACTCGCCCGACTTGATCGGCTCCCACCAGCGGCGGTGCTCGCGGTACCACTCGACGGTCTCCTCGAGGCCGCCCGTCTGAACGAGTGCGCCGGCTTCCAGCCGAGCGCCATCGCCTTCGAGGAGTCGACGGCGTAGCGGCGATCGTGACCCGGGCGGTCCTTGACGTGCCTGACGAGATCGGGTGAGGCGCCGGTCAGGTCGAGGATCCGCCGGACGACGTCCATGTTCTCGCACTCCTGGCCGCCGACGTTGTAGACCTCGCCCGCCGGGGCCTTGCGCATGACGAGCTCGATCGCGGCGCTGTAGTCGTCGGCGTGGAGCCATTCGCGGCGCTGGCGGCCGTCGCCGTAGACCGGCAGCGGATCGCCGTCGAACGCATTCGTGATGAAGAGCGGCAGGAACTTCTCCGGGTACTGGCGCGAGCCGTAGTTGTTCGCGCCACGGGTGATGCAGGCATCGACCCCGTAGGTGCGAACGTAGGCGAGTACCTGCATGTCGCCGCCGGCCTTCGACGCCGAGTAGGGGCTCGACGGCCGGAGCGGGGCGTCCTCGGTGCAGGCGGCGGCGCCGGCCGGGACGTCACCGTATACCTCGTCGGTCGAGACCTGCACGAGGCGGATCTCGTGCTGACGGACGTGGTCGAGGAGCACCTGGGTGCCGAGGACATCGGTGACGATGAACTCCGCCGGGCCGCTGATCGAGCGGTCGACATGGGTCTCGGCGGCGAAGTTCACGATCGCGTCGCACCCGGCCGCGGCCGTTCTCGACGGCCCGGTGATCTGCGATGTCGCCCTGGTGGAACTCGTGACTGACGTCTGCGAGGTTCGCTCGGTTCCCGGCGTAGGTCAGCTTGTCGAGCACGACGACCTCGTCCCCGGCGGCCTCGAGGCGGCGGACGAAGTGCGAGCCGATGAAGCCGGCGCCGCCTGTGACGAGCACGCGCATCGGCGATTTTCCGGATCAGCGCTCAGCCTACGCGCAGGCACTCGCGCAGGCCTTCGCGCCACTGCGGGAGCTCGGGTGCGCCCTTCTCCGAGCGCATGACCGAGTACGCGGGACGCGGCGCCTTCGCGCCGAACTCGGCGGTCGAGATCCGGCGGACGCGGCAGGCGATGCCCGCCTCCTCGAAGATCGCCGCCGCGAACTCCGCCCATGTGCACTCGCCCGAGGCGGCGAGGTGGTAGAGGCCGAACGGCAGCTCCACTACCTCGGCGATCGCCGAGGCGAGATGGCCCGCGTAGGTCGGGCAGCCGCGCTGGTCGTCGACGACCGAGACCTCGTCGCGCTCGCGGCCGAGCCGAAGCATCGTCCGCACGAAGTTTTGGCCGGTCGGGCCGAAGAGCCAGGAGGAGCGGACGATCCAGGCCTCCCGCCGGCCGCCGCCTCGCCGTGCAGCTTCCTCCGGCCGTAGGCACCGAGCGGATCGGCCGCGTCGGACTCGACGTACGGCTCGCGCTTCGCGCCGTCGAACACGTAGTCGGAGGAGAAATAGACGAAGGGAGCGCCGAGCGCCGCCACGTTCCGCGTCCCGCCGACGTTCACCGCCGCCGCTCCCTGGGGGTCGTCCTCGGCTCCGTCCACGTTCGTCCACGCCGCCGCGTGAAGAACGAGCTCGGGCTCGATACCGGCCGGCGCCGGAAAGCGAACGTCCCAGGCCTCCCGCGTGAGCGCCGTCGCGCCCGGGAACTGCTCGGCCAGTGAGTGGCCGAGCTGCCCGCCGGCGCCGGTGATCAGGACGCCGCGGCCCTGTCCCGCTCTGAGAGAAGCGGCGATCGCGTGCTCCAGAGGTCGACGACGCGGGGGTCGTCCCAGGGGATGCCGTGCTCGTCGGGGTCGGCGGGATCGTATTCCTCGGTCACGAGGTAACAGAAGAGGCAGTCGGTGAGCGCTTCGTAGCCGTGCGCACAGCGGCCCGGAACGTAGATCGCGACCGGGTTCTCCTCGCCGATGTCCTCGCTGAAGCGCTCGCCCGTCTCGAGGTCGAGCACGACCACGCGCACCATCCCCTGCAGGCAGACGAAGAGGTCGTCCTGTCCGCGCTCGTGGAAGTGCAGCCCGCGGATCACCCCTTGCCGCGACCGGGCGAGGTTCGCCTGCAGGAACGGCTTCGGCAGCGCGCTGGCGCGCGCGAGCTCGGTGAACCAGCCCCGCTCGTCCTCGTGTCGGGCGAGCGGGAAGCGCTGGACGATCATCCGCCGCCCCCGACCTTGTTCACACCGGTTTGCTCGATCAGGCGCCCGACCTCGGCGAGGTCGCCCCAGTGCTTGCCGCCGTCGTGCCACCAGCCCTCGACACGCTCGACGCTCAGCTCGCCGCGGGCCGCGTAGGCCCGGTTGACGTCTGTGATCTCGAGCTCGCCGCGACCAGAAGGCGAGAGCGTGTCGATCACCTCGAACACGTCCGGTGGGTAGCAGTAGAGCCCGACGACCGCATCGCGCGAGGGCGGCTCGGGGTAGCGCATGTCGACCACTCCCGCCTTCTCGACGATGTCTGCGACCCCACCTTCGTCGTCGTAGGCGACGACCCCGAAGCTCACCGGATCGTCGACCTCGGACACGAAGACGAGCGCCCCGTCTCCCCACGCGGCGATCGCCTCGGCCTGCGCGTTCTCGAAGATGTTGTCGCCGAGACAGACGACGAGCTTCTCGCCCCGGGCGAAGTCGCGCGCCATGCCCACGACCTGCGCGATCCCGCCCGGCTCGACCTGCACCTTGTAGGTGAGGTCGAGCTCGAAGAGCGTGTCGTCCGAGGACCGTGAACGAACGCGGCCGTCGCCGAGCAGGTCGATGAAGTCGCCGGCGTGTTGCTTGCCCGTGACGAGCAGGACCTCGCTCACCCCGGCCCGCTGCAGGAGCTGGAGCGGGTAGTAGACCATCGGCCAGCGGCCCACCGGCAGCAGGTGCTTGTTCGTGACGCGGGTCAGCTCCTCGAGCCGGGTGGCTGTTCCGCCTGCGCAGATGAGGCCCTTCATGAAACCGTGGCGATGCTACAGCGGCTGTGCCTCCCCGAGGCGCCCCGCCGTCGACCGGCGACGGCCGGCTCGGTCGTCGAGCGGCGAGGGATCGACGAAGACGATCCGCGCGGCCCAGGCAGGGAGCCACCAGTTCCAGCGGCCGAGGATCGCCATCATGCTCGGGACGAGGATGCAGCGCACGATCGTCGCATCCACGAAGATCGCGACCGCGAGGCCGAGGCCGAACTCCTGCAGCCCGACGATGCTGCCGGCGACGAACCCCGAGAAGGCGGCGCACATGATGATCGCCGCCGCGGTGATGATCCGGCCCGTGCGCTCGAGCCCGTGCGCAACCGCGGTCTCGTTGTCCGCTCCCTCGTCCCAGCTCTCGCGCATCCGCGTGACGAGAAACACCTCGTAGTCCATCGAGAGCCCGAAGAGCATCGCGAACAGGAAGATCGGGATCCAGCCCTCGACCTGGCCGAACTGGTAGAGCCCGAACAGCGTCTGGCCGAGGCCGAAGCGGAAGAAGACGACGAGCATCCCGTAAGCCGCGGCCACCGAGAGCAGGTTCAGGAGCACCGCCTTCAGCGGCAGGAGCAGCGAGCGGAAGGCCCGCATCAGCAGGAAGTAGGTGAGGACGAGCACGGCCAGGATCAGCGGCACGAAATAGGTGTAGGCCTGGTGCAGGAAGTCGACCCCCTGGCCCGGCCCGCCGCCGACGAGCACCTGCGCCGTCGTCGGGAAGCCGGCTGCGGGAACGAGGTTCGAACGGATCCGCTTCACGAGTGCCTGCTCCTGCGGGAAGCCGTAGTCGTGGCGGCCGGCGACGAGCACCTGCCGGAAGCGGCGGCTCGGGTCGACGAAGCGCGGCCCGAGCTCGGCGTAGACCTTCGCCACCTCCGGATCCCGCTCGAGCGAGGCGACGAGCCGCGCGACGGCAGCCTTCGTCTCCGGTGAGAGCACCGAGCCGGACTTCGCCTCGACGAGGATCTGGGCCGGCGCGACCGCTCCGTCGCCCACCGCCTTCCGCAGCAGGTCGAAGCCGCGCACCGAGTCGGACGTCCGCGGGATCCCGAACGTCGAGCCGGGTGTGAGCTGGATCCAGAACGCCGGGATCGCCATCGCGACGAGCACTGCCGTTCCGGCCAGCAGGAAGACGAGCGGCCGCCGCATGATCGTTCTCGCGAGACCGGCCCAGAAGCCGTGCTCCGGACCGCTCGGCGTGCCCGGCATGACCCGGCGGCGCACCGTCCCACGGCGGCCGTAGTAGCTGAGCAGAACCGGCTGGAGCGTCACCGCGCCGATGATCGAGACGATCGGGATCAGGAACCCGGCCACGCCGAGCATCCGGATGAACGGCACCGGGATCGCGACGAGCAGAGCGAGCCCGAGCGCGACGGCGATCCCCGAGAAGACGACGGCGCGTCCGGCCGTCTCCATCGTCCGCACGATCGCGTCGTCCTTGCCCTTCCCGAGCGCGACCTCTTCCCTGAAGCGGTAGACGATCAGGAGCGAGTAGTCCACGGCGATCCCGAGCCCGATCAGCTGTACGAGATTCGTGGCGTAGGTCGGTGTCGCCCAGACGCTCGCGGCGCCGTAGACGATCCCGAGGGTGCCGCTGATCGTGCAGGCGGCGAAGACGAGCGGGATCGTGACCGCCCAGGAGAGCCCGAAGACGAAGAACAGCACGAGGAGCGCGATCGGGAGCGCGATCAGGAGCTCGCCGTGCCTCAGGTCGCGGTTGAAGACCGGGTCGAGGTCGTGCTGGATCGCGGCGGCGCCCGTGACGTACACCCGCGAGACGCCGCGCGGATGCCCGAGCGCGGCGCGTACCTGATCGGTGTAGCCCTTGGCCTTGGCGAGGTCGAGCGTCGAATCGACATCGCCGTAGACCACGGTCGTTCCGCCGGCCGTGTGGGCAATGTTGAAGTTGGCCGGCGACCCGCTCGGGACGACGGCCGCGGCCCGCCTGACCGCAGCGGTGAGCCCCGCCTGCGTCGCCGCCGGGCTCGCGGCCGCCTTCGGCGAGAGCGCGAAGACGATCGTGAAGGCACCGTCCGAGCGGTCGCCGAAATGCTGCTGGAGAACCTCGCGAACCTGCTCGGACTGCGTCCCGGGCACGGAGAAGGTATTCGAGAGGATCGCCGAGAGCTTCGAGCTCGCAAACCCGCCGAGGACGAGTGCGACGATCCATGCCGCAAGAACGGAACGGCGATGCCGGATCACGAACCTCGTCCACCGAGCCATCGGCCAAACCTAGCGAGTGGATACGGTTATGCGGATGGCGCCGCGAGACAAGCCGAGCCACGAGCGCATCCAGGCCGAGATCGAGGAGCTCTTCTCGGAGCTCTGGCAGGTTCCGCGCTTCGCGGGCCCTCGCCGCGGCTTCCGCCCGAACGTGGACAGCTACCACACGGAGGATCCGCACGAGCTCACGGTGACGGTCGAGGTGCCGGGAATCGATCCCGAGTCGCTCACGATCGTCGTCAGCGAGCGGATGCTCCTGATCGCCGGCGAGCGGTCGCGGGAGCGCGCCGACGGCCGCGTCTACCAGCAGATGGAGATCGAGTATGGCCAGTTCTCACGCCAGGTGCGGCTCGCCGAGGACGTCGATCCCGACCGCGCGAACGCCAGGTACGAGCACGGGATCGTGACGATCTCGCTGCCGATCGCCGACAAGCCGCTACCGAGAGCCCGATACACGATCGCGGTGGAGCACGCATGACGGACTTCGGCTTCGAGATCCCGGACGACACCCAGACGGAGATCGCGCTCCCGGCGACGCTGCCGATCCTGGCGCTGAAGGACACGGTCGTCTTCCCGCAGTCGATGGTGCCGCTCGCGATCGGGCAGGAGCGCTCGATCCGCCTGATCGACGACGTCGTGGCCGGCGACCGCTTCCTCGCACTCGTCACCGCGCGCGACGCCTCGATCGACTCGCCCGGCTTCGACGACATCCACGAGGTCGGAACGGTTGCGGTCGTTCACAAGATGATCAAGATCCCCGACGGGACGCTCCGGATCCTCGTCGGCGGCCTCCACCGGGTCCAGCTCGTCGATCCGATCGACAGCGAGCCCTACCTCGTCGGGGAATTCGCCGCGCTCCCCGACACGAACGACGACACACCGGAGGTGGAGGCCCTGACCCGGAACGTCCAGGGCCTGTTCGCGCAGATCATCGGCCTCGCGCCGTATCTGCCGGCCGAGCTCCAGCTCGCGGCGACGAACGTCGACGATCCGAGCGCGCTTGCGAGTCTCGTCGCCTCGACGCTGCGGACGATTCCGACCGCGGAACGCCAGGAGCTGCTCGAGGAGCCCGACGTCGAGAAGCGGCTCCGCCGCATCTCTGCAATCCTCTCACGCGAGGTCGAGGTGCTCGAGCTCGGCTCGAAGATCCAGTCGCAGGTTCAGTCGGAGATGGAGAAAGGGCAGCGGGAGTATTTCCTGCGCCAGCAGCTGAAGGCGATCCAGGCCGAGCTCGGCGAGGGCGATCCCGAGCAGGCCGAGGTGAACGAGCTCCGCGAGCGGCTCGCGGCGCTCGCGCTCCCCGAGGACGTGCGCAAGGCCGCCGACCGCGAGCTCGGGCGGCTCGAGCGGCTGCCGACCGCGGCCGCCGAGTACGGCGTGATCCGCTCCTACCTCGAGTGGATCATCACGCTGCCGTGGGAGGTGTCGACCGAGGACAACCTCGATCTCGACAACGCCCGCCAGGTGCTCGACGCCGACCACTTCGACCTCGACAAGGTGAAGGAGCGAATCGTGGAGCACCTCGCGGTCGCGAAGCTCCGGAACGAGATCTCGGGTCAGATCCTCTGCTTTGTCGGCCCCCCCGGCGTCGGCAAGACCTCGCTCGGACACTCGATCGCGAGGGCGCTCGGCCGGAAGTTCGTCCGGATGTCGGTCGGCGGCGTGCGCGACGAGTCCGAGATCCGCGGCCACCGGCGCACCTACATCGGCGCGCTGCCGGGGACGATCATCCGCTCGCTCCGCGACGCCGAGTCGCGCAACCCCGTGATCCTGATCGACGAGATCGACAAGATGGGCTCGGACTACCGCGGCGACCCGTCGAGCGCGATGCTCGAGGTGCTCGATCCCGAGCAGAACAGGACGTTCCGCGACCACTACCTCGACCTGCCGTTCGACCTCTCGAAGGTGCTCTTCATCTGCACCGCGAACACGCTCGACACGATCCCGGGGCCGCTGCTCGACCGCATGGACACGATCGAGCTGTCGGGCTATACCGAGGCCGAGAAGCTCGCGATCGCGAAGCGCTACCTGCTCCCGAAGCAGCTCAAAGCGGCGGGGCTCAAGCGCTCGCAACTGACCCTTTCGGACACGGTGCTGCGGACGATCATCCGCGAGTACACGCGCGAGGCCGGCGTTCGGAGCCTCGAGCGGCGGCTCGCAGACGTATGCCGCAAAGCCGCGACCCAGGTGGCCAAGGGGAAGACCCAGAAGACGCGCGTCGACGACAAGCGCCTCCGTGAATGGCTCGGGCCGCGGCGGTTCTCGGGCGAGGTGCGGCGCCGGACGTCCCAGGCGGGCGTCGCGACCGGCCTCGCTTACACCCCGGCGGGCGGCGACGTTCTCTTCATCGAGGCGACCGCGTATCCGGGCAAGGGCAAGCTGACGATCACGGGCCAGCTCGGCGACGTGATGAAGGAGTCGGCCAGCGCGGCGCTCTCGTGGGTCCGCTCCCACACCGCGCAGCTCGGTGTGCCCGACGACTGGTTCGAGAGCCACGACCTGCACATCCATGTCCCGGCGGGAGCGGTGCCGAAGGACGGGCCGTCAGCGGGCGTGACAATCGCAACCGCGATCGCTTCCTTGATCCGGAACGAACGCGTCGCAGACGACGTGGGAATGACGGGCGAGATCACGCTCACCGGGCAGGTGCTACCGATCGGCGGCATCCGCGAGAAGTCGCTCGCCGCCCAGCGCGCCGGGCTCAAGCGCATCATCCTGCCGCGCGAGAACGAGAAGGACCTCGGCGAGCTCCCACCCGAGACCCGGAACGGCCTCGAGTTCATCCCGGCGGACACGATCGAGGATGTGTTCGCGGCCGCGTTCGCGGGCACCCGCCCGAGCCGAGCGCGCCGAGGCTTGACAGCGGTCGAGCGCCAGGCGGCAAGCGCCGACTAGCCCCGTTGCCTACACCCCTGCCGGCCGCCTCGCGGTGGAGAGCTCCCGGCTCGAGTCACGGTGGACAAACCGGTACAGACACGTCACACCTTTCGGGGTAGCCTCGACGGCATCAGGGGCGGGAGGTG
This sequence comes from uncultured Actinomycetota bacterium, assembly GCA_963766565.1. Taxonomy (GTDB): domain Bacteria; phylum Actinomycetota; class Thermoleophilia; order Gaiellales; family Gaiellaceae; genus PALSA-600. The sequence continues at coordinate 261,584 of CAVYAQ010000002.1, read as the reverse complement.
GGTCCCCGAAAACTGACAGCGAATGAGACCGCGGGGCGGCCTCTTCGGACATGCCCCTTCGGCCGGTCTGATCGCAATAACAGCGCGGGCCCATCCTGCGGCATTCCGTTCCGGCGAGGCGAGCGGCCCGCGACGCGCGACGCGGAAGCCGCGTTCCCGGTCGTCGTCAAGTAGGCGCGAGGGCGAAGCTCGAGAGGAGCGCGGCGCAGTTCGTGTCGGGCGCGGAGGAGGGACGGCGGCAGAGCACCTGGTACTCGTCGCGATCGATGAGCACGAACGCGATCTCCTCGATCTTGCCGGGGCCGTAGGCGATCCGGTAGTAGCGGGTCTTGCGGCCGCCGACCTCCCGGGTGGCCCTGGTCTCGACCTTCCCGTGATTCTGGACGGCGATCTGCGCCGCCACCCCGTCCAGCTCGCGGGCGGCCTTCGCGAAGATCGCGGTGCGGTAAGGCTTCTCGAGCTTGAAATGCTGGATCTGGACGAGATCCACCTTGCCGTCGCTCGCCGCGACCGAGTCGGTCTTGCGCACGACGTTCCAGTTGGCCGGTACCTCGAAGCGGAATCCCTGTCCCTGCACGGTCTGCACGTCGCTCGACGGCGACCCCCCGCATCCTGTCAGGATTGGGTACACCAGGAGGCAGATGGCCGCGACCGGCCACGCCCGGGGGCGAGCCCCGCGCGGACGACTGCGAAAGGAGCCGAAGCTGATGGCGAAGGCAAAAGCAAAAGAAACTCTGCTCACGAAGGCCGACACGGTGCGGCCGTACGTCGAGCGGGCAATGAACGACGAGCGGCTGCGCGCCGAGGTGATGCGGGCGTTTGCGACGGCCCGTGACCTGTACGGCGAGTTGATCGAGGACAAGGACAAGCCGATGGTGCTGGCGAGCCGGGTAGCGACCGACGACGACATCCGCGACAAGCTGCGCGAGGCGATCGACGACCTCCGGAGCGCAGGCGATCGCCTCCAGGGCAAGCGCGAAGCCGCCCGCGGGCGCGCAGGAACGCTGCTCGTCGCAGGCATCGCGCTCGGGATCCTCTTCAACCCGGTGACCGGGGCGGAGACGCGGCGTTTCATCCGCGACCTGATCTCGTCCGGCGGGGTCGGCATGCACTCGTCGGGGTCGAACGGCAAGGGCTAGCCGCCCGGCCTCGGGCGAAGAAACGGCGTAGCGACGCCGGGTCGAGGCCGTCGGCGGTCGAGATGTCGGCGGCCCCGAGCGGGACGACACCGGGTTCCGGGGCGCGGATGGTCCCCGGAACCTTCGGGGCCCATCCCGTCGTGACGGGGAAGGCAATGCTGGCGATGTGTCGCCACGAGGCGAGGTAGGGCGAGGGGTCGACGGCGCCGTCGAACCCGAGGAACAGCATCGAGACCGGGTGCACCTCGAAGTGGAGATGCGTCGCAAGCCCTCCGGAGTTCCCGGTGTCGCCCATGAAGCCGATCACCTGGCCCGCTCGGACGTTTGCCCCGTTCGCGGTGAGGTTCGAGAACGCCGAGAGGTGGGCGTAGAGGAACTGGTTGCCCTGGCGGTCGCGCAGCCAGAGGCGGTTGCCGGAGGCGTGGTTCCAACCAACCGAGTAGAGCGTGCCGGACGCGGCTGCGACGAGCGGCTGGCCGAGCCCGCCGAAGATATCGACCCCGTGCTGGTAGGCGTTGTCCTCCTTCGCGTTTCCGTACGCATCGAGAGACGAGGCGGGGCCATAGACCGGGTACACGTACGGGGCCGCGGTCAGCGGCGGCTCTACCTCCTGCGGAATGCCGATCAGCGGTCCCGTCGCGGGCGGCAGGAGCCGAGGCGCATCGCCTGAGACCGGGCCGGCGTCTGCGATCACGGGCGGCGCTGTTGCCGACGAGGTCTCTGCGTAGCCGACCTCGATCTCCGTTCCGGCGGGCAGGCCGCCGTGGCCGGTCACGAGCTGGACGTCGAGGGCGATCGAGACGCCTTCGTAGCCGCGCGTCGCGAACCCGGACGTCCGCGTCGCCGTATGGTGCGCGATCACCAGATAGCCCCAGTCGCCGAGCCCCGCCCGCCCGAAGGCATGGGGCCGGCCGAGTGCCTGGAGGTTCGAGACGCTCGTCCCGCCGAACGCTCCACCGGCCTGCCTCGTGCCGCCGCTCGCCGAGGCATGCGCCGCGGCCGAGTCCGCGGTGATCTCGCCGTCGAAGAGCGAGATGTTCGAAGCGGAGCTCGTCGAGCTCGCGGTCGCGGTGCTCCCGTGCTTCGTCACCACGCTGGCCTTCGTGTCGCCGGTGACGATCACCGAGCCGTCGGCGGGATACACATAGCTCTGGGACGCCGCGCTCTCGGTGGTGCCGGCCGCGGCGAGCTCCGAGCCGACGACGCGCCCGGTCGGGAAGACGATCCTGACCGCGAGGGCCTTCGCCGAAGCGGTCGCGCCGGACGAGGCAAGCGGCGTCGCGGCCAGCGCGCCTCCGGTAGCGGCGGCCGCGGCGACAACTGCGGCTCCGGACATGACGCGAATCCACACGACCGGATCATTATTGCGACCGCGCCGGAGCCGGTCCCTTACCCAGCGCAAGCAGACGGCGCACGGCGGCCGGGCTCGACCTTCACGAACGTCTCCCTTCGGGCTGCCGAGGGCGCCTCGGATCGGCCGACGACACCGCCGCGCGTCAGGGCGCCTTGCTCACACCTTGTGCGCGCGGACGGCCGTGCCGTAGGCGCAGATCTCGGTCCACGTGCCGCCCATCTCCGAGGTGTCGAAGCGCATCGCGACGACCGCGTTCGCCCCCTTCGCCTCGGCCTCCTCGGTCATCCTGGCGATCACGTCGAGCCGGCTGTCCGAGAGCGACTTCGTCATCCCCTTGAGCTCGCCGCCGACGAGCGACTTCAGCCCTGCCCCGAACGTCGAGCCGACGTTCCGCGAGCGGACCGTGAGCCCGAACACCTCGCCGTAGACCTCGTCGATCGCATAGCCGGGAAGGTCGTTCATGGTCGTGATCAGCACAGCTCTCGTACCTCCTCGATTGACGTGACACGCAGACCGGCCCATTCACGCACCTCGGGCCACGGCGTGATCTGCCCCGCGGGCAGGAAGAGCACGGGCGTCATCCCGACGCGCTCGGCGCCGCGGAGCTCGTCGTTCGCGCCGTCGCCCACGAACAGGCAGTCACCCGGCTCGACCCCGAGCGCGGCGGCGGTGCGAAGGTAGATCTCGGGCTCCGGCTTCATCAGGCCGCAGTCGGACGAGAAGGTCTCGACGTCGAAGAGCCCTGCGAGCTCGGTCTCGGCCCAGACCGCCGGCACCTCCTCGGAGCAGACCGAGAGGACCGCGAGCCTGAGCCCGTCGGCGCGAAGGGCCGCGAGGGCGCGGGTGGCACCCGGGCGCGGGCGGAGCACGCGCCGGCCGAACTCGTGGCGGGCGACGACCTCGCCTTCGACGTGCTCGTGCGGGATCCCGAGCTCCCGGTATACCGCGGCGAGGGGCCCGGTGGAAGCGGGGCGGTAGCTACGGCTCCAGCGGTCCGCGAACTCCTCGTCGGAGACCGAGACGAGCGCCGCGAGCCGCTCCCGGAGCACCTCGGCCTCGCGGACGGGCCACTCGACGAGAGTGTCCCACAGGTCGAAGATCACGCCGCGCAGGCGCGCAGCACCTCCCACGCAATCCGGACGTCGTCCTCGGTCGTGTAGGCATTGCCGATCGCGAGGCGGATCACGCTCTCGCCTCGGAGCTTCGTCGTCGCCACGAAGATCTGACCGCTCTCGCAGGCGCGGCGTGCGAGCTCGTCGTTGTCGGCGCTCTCGTGCCTGAAGCAGACCGTGGAGAAGTGCCTGGGCGCCGAGAGCGACCAGCCCGGCTCCGCCTGCACCCACTGCTCGAACAGGGCGGCGAGACGGACGTGCTCGCGGATCAGGGCCTGCAGCCCCTCACGGCCGTACCAGCGCAGCACCATCCACAGCTTGAGCGCTCGGAACCGACGCCCGAGGGCCGGGCCGTAGGAACGGAAGTCGACGGCTCCCTCCGTGGCGGACAGGTAGTCGCCGTGCGCCGCAAACGCGGCATGGAGCGCCTCGGGTCGGCTCGTCCAGAGCGTCGAGCAGTCCACCGGGGTGAAGAGCCATTTGTGCGGGTTCACGACGATCGAGTCTGCGTGCTCGGCCCCGTCGAGGCACCAGCGAAGCTCCGGGCACACGGCCGCCGAGCCTGCGTAGGCGGCGTCGACGTGGAGCCAGACACCCGCCTCCCGGCAGCGCACACCGAGCTCTCGCACCGGGTCGACGGAGGTCGACGAGGTGCTGCCGACCGTAGCAACGACGGCGGTTGCGTCGCGGAAGGGGAAGTCGGGGAGCATCCGGAACTCGGCGTCGACCGGAACCCTCCGGTATTCGAGCCCGAGGATCCGCGCCGCCTTCTCGACCGAGAAGTGCGCCTGCTCGGAGCCGTACACGACGCCCCCGGGCCGGATCGTCCGGGCCGCGGCGAGAGCGGCGAGCGTCGAGGTCGACGCAGTGTCCTCGATGTGCCCGTGCAGGCCTTCGGGCAGCCCGAGGAGCTGGGCGAGCCAGTCGAGCACGACCTGCTCGAGCTCCGTCGCCGCGGGCGAGGTGAGCCAGGCCATCGCATTCACGTTGAGCGCCGCGGTCAGGAGCTCCGCCAGGATCCCGGGCTCGGAGCCCGTGTTCGCGAAGTAGGCGAAGAACCGCGGGTGGTTCCAGAGCGTGAGCCCCGGCATGACGATCTCATCGAGGTCGCGGAGCATGTCGGCGAACGGCTCGGGCCCTTCGGGCGGCGAGGCCGGCAGGCGCGCCGCGATCTCGCCGGGAGAGACGGCTGCGACCACGGGGCGCTCGCCGGCGGTCTCGAGGTAGGAGACGACCCAGTCCGAGGCGGCCGCGAGATCCTCGGTGAAGGTCATGCGGGACGCCGCTTCCGCAGAGCCTCGACCTGCTCCCACGTGTGCGTGTTCACGACGTCCGCCTTCGTCAGCCACGCCCGGCGAGCCTGACCGACGCCGAGCTCGACGTAGTGGAGGGCCGCCGTCTGGTGGGCGTCGGAGTCGATCACGAGCTTCAGCCCCGCCTCGCGCGCCGCCCGCGCATGGACGTCTCTGAGGTCGAGGCGGTCCGGCTGTGAGTTGATCTCGAGGAACGTGCCCGTCTCGATTGCCTTCTCGATCACGCGCTCGAGCTCGATCGCCGCCGGAGTGCGTCGGCCGATCTTGCGGCCCGTCAGATGCCCGATGCAGTCGACGTACGGGTTCTCCATCGCCGCGAGCACGCGGTCGGTCGGGTCCCTGTCGAACGAGCTGTGGGCCGAGGCGACCACCCAGTCGAGCCCTGCGAGCTCTGAATCGGCCACATCGAGCTCTCCGTTGACCCGGATGTTGACCTCCATCCCCTTCAGCAACCGGATCGGCACCCGCCTCGCGAGACGGTCGATCGCCTCGGCCTGCTGCGCGAGACGGCCGCCGCGCAGCCGGTGGGAGTGGTCGCAGATCGCGTAGTAGCTGTAACCGAGATGGATTGCCTCGGCGACCATCGCCTCGAGGGTGTCCTTGCCGTCCGACCACGTAGTGTGGGTGTGCAGATCGCCGCGAAGGTCGCCGAGCGAGACGAGCTCGGGAAGCGAGCCGACCCGGGCGGCTTCGAGCTCACCACAGTTCTCGCGCAGCTCGGGCGGGATCCACGCGTAGCCGAGGAAGGCGTAGACCTCCTCCTCGCTCGCGAACGCGTGAACCGTCCCCGTCTCGACCTCGGTCACGCCGTACTCCGATACCGAGAGCCCCTGCCGCTGGGCCCCCTCCCGGAGCGCGACGTTGTGGTCCTTCGACCCCGTGAAGTGCTGGAGCAGGCTTCCGTAGGCCTCGGGCGGGACCACGCGGAGATCGAAGCGGAGCCCGTCCTGCCCGATCACGGTGGCCTTCGTCTCGCCGCGCGCGGCCACCTCGACGACCCACGGCTGCTCGCAGAATGCGGCGATCAGGGCGGGCGCATCGGTCGCCGTGGCGATCAGGTCGAGGTCGCGGACGGTCTCGCGGTAGCGACGGGCCGAGCCCGCGATCGACACCTCGACCGCGGCGGGATGTGCGGCGATCACCCCGGCGACCTCGCGCAGTCGCGGCAGAACGTCCCCGAGCAGCGCGCGCCGAGGCCCTTCGGTGGCCTGCGGCTTGGCGAGCGCAACGAGGATCCGCTCCTCGGACTTCGCCCCGAGCCCGCCGAGATCGCGAAGCCGCTGATTCTCGGCCGCCTCGCGCAGGCCTGTAACGGTCGTGATTCCGAGCTCTTTCCAGATCCGCCGCGCCGTCTTCGGCCCGAGCCCCGGGAGGCGGAGGAAGCTTGCCACCTCTTCGGGCACCTCCTCCTTGCGCTTCGTGAGCGCGTGGATCTCGCCGTCCTCGACGACCTGGACGATCTTCTCCTCGATCGTCTTGCCGATGCCCTGGAGCTCCTTGGCACGCCCGTCGAGCGCGAGCTGGGCGACCGAGCTGCCGGTCTCGCGAATCCGTGCCGCCGCGCGGCGGTAGGCGGCAATGCGGAACGGATCGCTGCCCTCCAGCTCCATCAGGTCGGCGAGCAGATCGAACTGCCCGGCGAGCTCCACGTTCCGTGGAAGCTCGCCGTTGCTTAGCGGAGCCTTAGCCACTGCCCGATCATAGACACGCTCGTTTCAGCCACACTCCACCGGTGCGCGCGACGGTCTGCCTGCCGACGTACAACGAGCTCGAGAACCTCGAGCCGATGGTCCGCGCGCTCCAGAAGGTGCTTCGGGAGGGCGACCGCGTCCTCGTAGTCGACGATGCCTCCCCCGACGGCACGGGCGAGCTCGCCGACGAGCTGGCCACGGAGCTTCCCTTCGTCGGCGTTCTCCACCGTCCGCGCAAGGAAGGGCTCGGCCCGGCCTATATCGCGGGATTTCGCCGTGCTCTCGCCGACGGCGCCGAGCTCGTGCTCGAGATGGACTGCGACTTCTCGCACGACCCCGCCGCAGTACCGGAGCTGATCGCCGCTGCGGAAGCGGGCGCCGATCTGGTGCTCGGGTCGCGCTACGTGCCGGGGGGCGCGATCCCGAACTGGGGCGCAACGCGGCGGTTCATCTCGCTCGGCGGCAACATCTATGCGCAGCTCTGGCTCTCGAGCAGGCTCCGCGACCTGACCGGCGGCTTCAAGTGCTTTCGCTCGCGCGTCCTCGAGACGGTGGATCTCGACGCGATCGGGTCGAAGGGCTATGCGTTTCAGATCGAGACCACCTATCGCGTCCTCCGCGCAGGCTTCAAGGTCGTCGAGGTGCCGATCTCCTTCTCGGACCGCGAGCACGGCTACTCGAAGATGAGCAAGTCGATCGTGCTCGAGGCGATCTGGAAGGTGCCCGCGCTGCGATATCGCGCGCTCAGGGGCCGTCTGTAGCCTGGAATCGTGCGGGACGTCACCGATACGAGCTTCGAGACCGACGTTCTCCGCGCGGAGCGGCCCGTCGCCGTCGACTTCTGGGCCCCGTGGTGCGGGCCGTGCAAGGCGGTCACGAAAGCGCTCGAGGAGCTTGCCGAGGAAACCGACCGGATCGAGTTCGTGAAGTTCGACATCGACGCGAACCCGATCGCCGCCTCCCGCTACGACGTGCTCTCGATCCCGACGGTGATCCTGTTCGCGGGCGGCGAGCCGAGCGAGACCGTGATCGGCGCCCGCCCGGCGGCCCATTTTCGCCGGGTCTTCGAGCGTTTTCTCTAGTTCCGCCGAGGCAAGCGGCTGCGGCGGGGCTGCACCCGGCCTCCACGGAGCTGTTCGAGGCGTGCCTCGATCAGGATGTTCAGCGCTATCGGCTCGTTCAGCATGCTCGTCATTCTCGCCTCCCTCTCCCGTTATCCTTCAATCCAAAGTAACTCGATCTCGAGATACTATAGCCCTTGTCTCTCCACGTCAAGAGGTTTATACTGGAAACATGTCAACGACAGCCCGCCCCGCCACGGATCACGTCGACGAGCGGCTCGAGGAGCTTTGCGGCGACCTCCCCGACCTCGATCTCGACGTCGAGGGAATCGTCGAGCGCATCCAGGGAATCGAGCGGCGCCTGCGGCTCGTGATGGAGGACACGCTCGACGAGCACGGCCTGAGCTACGGAGAATGGAAGCTGCTCTGCAAGCTTCGCCGCGCGCCGGAGCGCACCTCGACACCCGGCGAGCTCTCGGCGAGCCTCGAGCTCTCGAGCGGCGCGATGACGAACAGAATCGATCGACTCGAGCGCGACGGCCTCGTCCGCCGCCATCCCGATCCGCGTGACCGGCGCGGCGTGCGGGTGGAGATGACCGCCGACGGGGAGCAGTCCTGGGTCGAGTCGACGAACGCCCAGGCGATCAAGGAGAAGCTGATCGCGAGCGCGCTCACGAAGCGCGAGCAGCATCAGTTGAACGGGCTCCTCCGCAAGCTGATGCTCGAGCTCGAGCACGGCGAGCTCGCGAAACCGGATCTCGCCTGACGACACGCCCTCCGGACCGACCGGTGCGCGACTACGGCGGGTCGTGGAAGTGCTCGAAGCCACTCAGTGCGCAGGGCTCGCCGCCTCGCAGCAGCTCGACCCCTCCGCCTGCCTCGACGCTGCCGACCACGGTGAATCCTGACGCGTCTTCGACCGCGGCCAGCAGCTCGTAGTCCTCGCCGAACCCGAGGTCGCCCACGACCGCCCCGCCGGCGAGCGGGACCTTCTCGAGCTCGATCACGCACCGCACGCCGGAACGGCGTGCTAGGTGGGCCGCGTCGATCGCGAGGCCGTCGGAGAGGTCGAGCAGCGCATGAGCGGTACGGGCAAGCCGCTTGCCCTCTTCGATCCGCACCGGCGGCCGGAGGTAGCCGCCCGCACGGAAGGCCGCCCCGGCGCCGCCGAGCGGGCCTGTGACCACGAGCAGATCCCCTGCCTTCGCCCCGCCGCGGCCCGGGATCCGGTCGGCATATCCGATCGCAGTGATCGAGACGAGCGCCGCCGGCGACGCGGTCGTGTCGCCTCCCGCTATGCGCACTCCCGCCTCAACGATCCCTTCGTAGAGTGCGTAGACGTCATCGACGTCGGCTCCGCCCGGCAGCGCCAGCGTGACGATCAGTGCCTCCGGCTCCGCGCCGGAGGCGGCGAGATCGCTGAGATTCACCGCGGCGGCGCGGAACCCGAGCTCGCGCCACGAGATCCAGTCGAGGCGGAAGTGCACCCCTTCGACGAGTGCGTCCTGCGTGACGACGAGACCGCCCGCGAACGCCGCGGCGTCGTTCTCGACCCCCGAGACGAGGCCGCGCCGCTCGAGCTCGGCGAGGAGGCCGAGCTCACCGAGCTCGGAGAGCCTCATCGACCTCCCTCGCGAGCTCCGGGTCGGTCGCCGCACGGACGACGGCCACTCCCGCGGCTCCGGCCCGGATGCACGCGCCGGCGTTCGAGGCGTCGATTCCGCCGATCGCGATCACGGGTGCCGTGACGGCCGAGCAGATTCGGCCGAGCTCCGCGAGCCCGAGCGCCGGTGCTGCGTCGGCCTTCGACGGCGTCTCCCAGACCGGCCCGACCCCGAGGTAATCGGCGTCGGCGTCGGCCGCCTCCTCGAAGCTGGTGGCCGACCTCCCGAGAATCAGCCCGGTGCGCCTCGCCAGCTCGGCGCCCGAATCCGCCTGTCCGAGATGCACGCCGTCGGCCGACAACTCGAGCGCCGCCTCGACATCGTCGTTGACAAGGAACGTCGCCGGGAGCCCCCGAAACCCGGCGCCGCGGGCAACCACCTCGGCCGTCGACCCTTTGACGCGGAGCTGGATCACGGTCGCGCCCGCTCGGACCGCCCGCCGGGCGGTCCCCAGATCGGCCACGATCGCGTGCACCCTCACGCGAGGCGAGCCCTCGCGTCGAGGGTCGCCGGATCGAGCGCCGCGAGCGCGTCGTAGAGGTTCACGTGGAAGCTTCCGGGGCCCTTGGCATCCCTCGCCGCGTCCTCCCCGGCGACTCCGAAGGCGACAAGCGCGCCGACCGCAGCCTCGAACGCCGACCCGGCAACGGTGAGAAAGCAGCCGGTGATCGCGCTCGACATGCAGCCCGTGCCTGTGATCCTCGCCATCATCGGATCGCCGTTCGAGATCGCGACCGTCCGCTCCCCGTCGGAGACATGATCGACAGGGCCTGTCACGGAGACGACGAGGCCGAGCATCTTCGCGGCCTGCTCCGCAAGCACCGACGGCTCGGCCCCGGCGCCGACCGACTCGACGCCGCGCACCTCGGCTTCGACCCCGACGAGCGTCGCGACCTCACCGGCGTTCCCGCGCACGACCGACACCTCGACCTGGTCGAGAATCCGCTTGGCTGCGTCCGTCCGGAACGCCGTCGCCCCTGCCCCGACGGGATCGAGCAAGACCGGCACGCCATCGGAGTTCGCGGCCCAGCCCGCGGCCAGCATCGATTCGACCCAGTCGGACGAAAGCGTGCCGATGTTCAGGACGAGCGCCCCGGCAAGCTTCACCATCTCCGAGACCTCCTCCGGTGCGTGCGCCATCACGGGAAGCGCGCCGAGCGCCAGGGTGGCGTTCGCGGTCTCGTTCATCACGACGTAGTTCGTGATGTGGTGCACGAGCGGGCGCCGCTCCCGCAAGAGCCGCAGGGACTCTCCGGCAGTGCTTGCGATCATGCTGCTCCCTTCAGGTCGAGGATGTCCACGGGCCCATCGCCGCCGCCGATCTCGACGAGGCCGTTGCGCACCGCCCTGGACGCGGCGAGAGCGGCTCCGCGGGCAGCCTGCTCGAGCGTCTCGCCCCGAGCAAGTAGCGCTGCCAGCGTGGCGGAGTGCGTGCAGCCGGCGCCGTGGGTGGCCGCCACGTCATGACGCTCGACGGGGATCTCGATGTGCCGGCGGCCGTCGAAGAGCAGGTCCGAGTGGCTTTCCCCGTGCCCGCCGGTCACGATCACGGCCGGCGCCCCGAGCTCGTGGAGCCGCTCCGCCAGCGCGTGCGGCGGACCGTCGAAGCCGGCGAGCGCGACGGCTTCCGGCACGTTCGGCGTGACCACGGTGGCGAGCGGGAACAGCCGCTCGACGAGAACGTCCACCGCATCGGGCTCCAGCAGCTCCGCACCGCTGCTTGCGACCATCACCGGATCGACCACCAGGGGCACCCTGTTCGCCTCGAGGAAGCGGGCGACCGTCTCGATCAACCGGCGGGAGAAGAGCATGCCGGTCTTGGCCGCGTCGACGCCGATATCCGAGAACACCGCTTGGAGCTGCGCGACAACGAACGGCGGCGGGAGCTCGTGGATTGCCGTGACAGCCGTGGTGTTCTGGGCCGTGAGCGCGACGAGCACGGAGGTTCCGTAGACGCCGGCGGCACCAAAGGCCTTCAGATCGGCCTGGATCCCTGCGCCGCCGCCGCTGTCGGAGGTTGCAATCGTCAGTGCCCTTGGAACTCGCACGCTCACTCCCTTCGCCGGCATGACCCGGATCAGGTTCGACGGGTGTGATCTCAGCCCCGACCTGGGGCACCCCGGTAGCCGGAGCTTACCGGGCGGGCGATCTCCACCGAACGCTTGATTCGGCGGTGGGGCAGCGTCGGCGAGGCCACGCTTGCGGCCGTGGAAGACCGGCTCCGCGTACTGTTCTCGCTCTGAGCGTCGGCCTTCGCATCCCCGAAGACCTGCTCGAGGGCGAGGAGCTCGCCCATCGCCGCGAGGAAGGACGACGCGAGGCCCGCACTGCCCCGCTCCCGGACAAGCTCGACCCACGCGTCCGCGAAGCGGTCGGGGTGGAGTCGCTCTACCTCCACCAGCGCTCCGCGTGGGAGGCCGCCGGCCGCGGGGAGCACCTCCTCGTCACGACCGGCACCGCCTCGGGGAAGACGCTCGCCTTCAACCTCCCGGTGCTCGACTCGCTCGTACGAGCGCCACGAAACCGCGTGCTCTACCTCTATCCCACGAAGGCGCTCGCCCAGGATCAGTTCCGGACGCTGAACGCGCTGCGCGTGCCGAAGCTGCGGCCGGCGATCTACGACGGCGACACGCCGACCGAGCAGCGGTGGCAGATCCGCAAGTGGGCGAACGCGATCCTGACGAATCCGGACATGGTCCACATCGGCCTGCTGCCGAACCACGAGCGCTGGGGCGACGTGCTCGCGAACCTGCGCTACGTCGTCCTCGACGAGGCGCACGTCTACCGCGGGATCTTCGGCTCCCACGTGGCGAACGTGATCCGCCGGCTGCGGCGGATCGCGCGGATCTACGGCTCGGATCCGCAGTTCCTGCTCGCTACCGCCACGATCGCGAACCCCGGCGAGCTCGGCGAGCGGCTCCTCGGCGACCCGGTGACCGTGATCGGGGACGACGGCGCCCCCCGTGCCGAACGCACGGTCGTGCTCTGGAACCCGCCGCTCCTCGACGTCGAGCTCGGCCTTCGCGGCTCGGCGCTCGCCGAGGCGGCGAAGCTCCAGGCTGGGTTCGTCGAGCGCGGGCTGCGCACGCTGACCTTCGCCAAGAGCCGCAAGGCGGCCGAGCTGATCCATCGCTTCACCGCCGAGCGCCTTGGCGACGACTCGCGGCTCTCGCCCTACCGCGCCGGCTACACGGCCGCTCAGCGGCGGGAGATCGAGCGGCGGCTCTCGGAAGGAGAGCTGCTCGGCGTCTCCTCGACCGACGCGCTCGAGCTCGGGATCGACATCGGCCTGCTCGATGCGGTGATCTCCGTGGGCTTCCCGGGCACGGTCGCCTCGCTTCGTCAGCAATGGGGCCGCGCCGGACGGCGCGGACATGGGCTCGCCGTTCTCGTCGCAACCGAGGACGCTCTCGACCAGTACTTCGTGCGCGAGCCCGACCGGCTGCTCGGGCGCCGGGTCGAGGCGGCCATCCTCGACCACGCGAACCCGCGCGTGCTCGCGGGCCACGTCCGTGCGGCCGCCTACGAGGCGCCGATCACGCAGGAGGACTCGGGTCTCCTCGGCGACGAGGCGATCGCGGCCGCGAAGGTCGATCCCGAGCTCCGGCAGACCCCGCGCGGCATTGTCTGGGCGGGGAAGACGACGCCCGCAGCCGCCGTCGGCCTGCGCTCGGCCGATCCCGATTCGTTCACCGTCGTCGACTCCTCGACCGGCTCCGTGCTCGGTTACGTCGAGCGCTCGCGCGCGTACTCGACCGTGCACGCGGGCGCGGTGTACCTGCACGCCGGCGAGTCCTATCTCGTCGGCGAGCTCGACGAGCGCATGATGCGCGCGGTCGTGGAACCGTTCCGCGGCGACTGGTACACGCAGCCGAAGCGAGAGACCGACACCGCGGTCCTCGGTCCGCGCCGCGTGGAGCGCCGCGCGGGGCTCGAGCTCGTCTTCGGCGAGGTGGAGGTCACGGATCGGGTCGTCGGCTACGAGCGCAAGACGATCGCCTCCCAGGAGCGGATCGAGCTCGTCCCTCTCGACTGCCCGCCGAGCTCGTTCGAGACCGAGGCGATCTGGTTCTGCCCCGAGCCCGAGCAGCTTCGCGAGCTCGACGTGATGCCGAAGCTCCTCGGCACGCTCCACGCCTCCGAGCACGCACTGATCGCGATGCTGCCGCTCTGGGCGATGTGCGATCGCTGGGACATCGGGGGCCTCTCGACGAACCTGCACCAGGACACGGGCCGTCCCACGATCTTCGTCTACGACGGTCATCCGGGCGGCGTCGGGATCACCGAGCGCGGCTTCGAGCAGTTCGAGGGCTGGGTCGCCGACACCGCACGCATGGTTGCGGCATGCCCATGCCACGACGGCTGCCCGTCGTGCGTCCAGAGCCCGAAGTGCGGCAACCTGAACGACATGCTCGACAAGGCCGGCTCGCACGAGCTGCTGGAGCGGCTCCGGGTCGCCTCGTGACTCGAAGGTGCGCCGACGGCCTTCGGCGGGACGTTCGTGACCTTGTCGTGAGCGGAATCCGCAGCCTGACCCGAGCGCGCCGTTCAGCCGACGAGACCGGGCCCGGTCCGGAACCGAGGCCTGTGGAGAAAGCGTTCCAAACCTGGTACAGACGCCGGGCCTCTTGCTGCCTACAATCGATCTCGAGGGTGGCGGGTTGATTCCCCACCCGGGTGGGGGCTTTAACCGATGTGGGGCAAGGCACCTCGCGGAGTGCGGCGAGGGCTAATGCACGACGCGGATGGACGCGTTGCCTCCGAGCGACCGTCTACGAGCTCGTCCACGCGGAAGCGCCCCGGTTCCCGGCCTGAGCGCAGCGGCAGGGCCGACCCGGGAGCTTGTCAACCGGCGGGAGGGCTTACGAGCCCCGCGTCGAGCAGTTCCGAGAAGCGCTCCATCGTCTGCTCCACCCCTTCGGGGAGGGGCGTCTCCGCGAAGCCGGAGACGAGCGCCGTGAACGAGCTCGAATCGGCTTCCTCCGGCAGGAGCAACGGGACGCCCTCGAACCCGATCTCGGCGACGCCGATCAGCTCGACGAGCTCGGAGATCGCCGTGCGGCGGCCCGGGAGGTTGTGGACGGACGCGCCCTCCGGCGCCGCGTCGGAGGCGGCGATGAAGGCCCGCGCGACGTCGCGGGCGAGCTGGAGCTGGCCGGCGCCGCCGTACGGGATCCGGTACCGAACTCCCGCGACCGCGGCCAGCATCGCCGTGGTCGGCGCGGAGGTCACCCCCTGGTCCCGGCCGATCCCGTAGACGGTGTGCGGGCGCAGACCGACGCTGGACACCCCGCTTTCGGCGAAGTACACGCCTGCCGCCTGCTCGTTGGCGCGCTTGAACACGCCGTAGAGCGTGCTCGGTGGAGCGGTCTCGCTGCCGTCCGGCGCAAGCGCCGCGATCGACGACGCATAGACGACCGGCCCGAGACCGCGCTCCTTCGCGACCTCGAACACGTTCACCGTGCCGACCACGTTCACGCGGGCCCCGAGCAGCGGATCGGCTCGTACGAACGGAATCTGGAGCGCCGCGAGATGGATGATCCTGCCCGGGCCGTGCCGGCCCACCGCCTCGCCGAGCGCCACGGGATCCGCGATGTCGCCCTGGATGTGGGGAACCGCATCCGCTTCTTCGCCAAGTAGCAGCCGCAGCCGCCGAGGATCTGCCGAGAGGTCGAACGTCATGACCTCGCGGCCGGCCCGGACGAGCTCGTGCACGACCCAGGCGCCGATGCAGCCGTGGGCTCCGGTCACGAGGATCCGGTCGCGCATCACGTGCCGATCCTAGACCGCAACGGTGAATAGGATCGCGGGGTGCCCGAGCTCGCGAACGCTGACCTCGTCTCCGATCCCGGCCGTGCCGGGGCAAGAGCCCATCTGCGGGCGATGGGCCTGGGCGAGAAGGACTGGGCCCGGCCGCTGATCGGGATCGCGACCACGTGGACGGGGACGATGCCGTGCAACCTCGGCCAGCGCCGGCTCGCGGCCCATGTCGCCGAGGGGATCCGAGCGGCGGGCGGGACTCCCCTCGAGTTCGGAACGATCGCGGTGTCCGACAACCTCACCCAGGGCACGCTCGGGATGAGGGCCTCGCTCGTCAGCCGCGAGGTGATCGCCGACTCGATCGAGCTCGTCGGCCGCAGCCAGCCCTTCGACGGCCTGATCTGCCTGGCAGCGTGCGACAAGACCGTTCCCGGGGCGCTGATGGCGCTCGTCCGGCTCGACGTTCCAGGGTTCCTCTTCTACTCGGGCGCCGCGGCCGCGGGTTCGCACCGCGGTCGCCAGGTCACGATCAAGGAGGTGTGGGAAGCGGTCGGCGCCTTCGAGGCAGGAGCCATCTCGCGGGAGGAGCTCGACGAGCTCGAACGCGAGGCGTGTCCCGGGATCGGCGCCTGTGCGGGACAGTTCACGGCGAACACCATGGCCGTCGCCGGCGACTTCCTGGGTCTCGCGCCCGCGGGCGCCGGCGGATTGCTGGCGGACGATCCCGCGAAGGCCGCTTCGGCCGAGGCGGCGGGACGGCTCGTCATGGACGTCGTCTCCCGCGGGGCGAGGCCCTCGTCGTACCTCGCGCCCGAGTCGTTCGCAAACGCGATCGTCGGCGTCGCCGGGACCGGCGGCTCGACGAATGCCGTGCTGCACCTGCTCGCGATCGCCGACGAAGCAGGTGTCGAGCTCCGCCTCGAGGACTTCGACCGGCTCTCGCGCTCGACTCCGCGGGTGACGCAGCTCTCACCGGGAGGGCCGCACGTGGCCGCCGACCTGCAGCGCGCAGGCGGCACACCTGCGCTCGCCCGCCGGCTCCTCGAGCACCTGGCGCCCGGCGCCCTGACCGTCGACGGCAGGACGATCGGCGAGATCGCCGCCACTGCCCCGCCGCCTGACGGCGACGTGATCGCAGCAGCCGGGAGATCGTTTCAGGAAGGCGGCGCACTTCGGGTGCTCCGCGGGAACCTCGCGCCTGCGGGAGCCGTGGTGAAGCTGGCCGGTCACGAGCGGCCGCTCCATCGCGGGCCTGCGCGCGTCTTCGACACGGAAGCCGATTGCCGCAGCGCGGTCGAGAGCGGCCGTGTCGCGCCCGGGGACGTCGTCGTCGTGCGCGGGGAAGGCCCAGCGGGCGGCCCGGGGATGCCGGAGCTGCTCTCGATCACTGCGGCGATCGCAGGTCGCGGGCTCGGCGAGCACGTGGCTCTCGTCACGGACGGCCGCTTCAGCGGAGCGACCCGCGGCCTGATGGTCGGCCATGTGGCACCGGAAGCAGCGCACGACGGCCCGATCGGCCTCCTCCGCGACGGCGACATCGTCACCGTCGACATAGAGGCACGCCTGCTCGAGGTCGAGCTGACGGCGGAGGAGCTGTCGGCGCGTGCGGAGCTCCGCGGTCCGCGTACCTCGCGCGTCGAGCGAGGCGTCCTCGCGAAGTACGCGCGCAGCGTCGGGCCTGCCTCGGAGGGAGCGGTGACACGATGAGCGTCCGGCTTGCCGGCAAGGTCGCCCTCGTCACCGGAGCCGCGACCGGGATCGGCCGGGCACTCGCGGAAGGGCTCGCCGGTGAAGGAGCTGTGGTTCACGCCAACGACCTCGAGCGGCCGGAGTCGACCCTCGAGGCGGTTCCCGCCGATCGCCGCGGGCTCGCCCTCGCCTACGACATCTCCAGCACCTCCCAGATCGAGGAGATGTTCGCCCGCCTCGACAGGCTCGACGTTCTCGTCAACTGTGCGGGTGTGACGGGATGGATCGATCTCGCTGCCCCGGATGAGGCGACCTGGGACCGCGTGATCGGCACGAACCTGAAGGGGACCTTCTTCTGCTCCACCGCCGCCGTTCCGCTTCTGCGCGCCAGCGGCGGCGCGATCGTGAACATCTCGAGCGTCGTCGCCCACCGCGGTCTCACGGGCCTCTCCGCATATGGGGCGAGCAAGGGCGGGATCGACTCGCTCACGGTTCAGCTCGCCTGCGAGCTCGCCCCTCTCGGCATCCGCGTCAACGGCATCGCCCCGGGAGCGACGAACGTCGAGCGGAACCTGCGTGACGACCCGCACTACGCGGAGGCGTGGGCGCCGCTGATCCCCCTCGGCCGGATCGCCGAACCGGGTGAGATGGTCGGCCCCGTGGTCTTCCTGGCCTCCGACGACGCGGCGCAGGTAACCGGGCAGACGCTCTACGTCGACGGCGGCTGGATCGCAGCCGGCGCGTTCCCGCGGTCCTACGTGGAGAGTGCAGTGGACGCTGACCACGTAAGCTCCCGGCCATGATCGACCGTCCCCAGAAGATCGTGTGCGTCGGGCTCAACTACCGAGACCACGCCGAGGAACAGGGCGTGGCGCTGCCCGACAGGCCCCTGCTCTTCGCCAAGTGGCCGAACACGCTGATCGGGCCCGGCGAGCCGATCCGGCTTCCCGAGATCTCGAAGCACGTCGACTACGAGGCCGAGCTCGGGGTCGTGATCGACCGCCGCGCGTCGGGCGTCTCGGTCGAGGACGCCCTCGGCTTCGTCCGCGGCTACGTCGTCGCAAACGACGTTTCCGGCCGCGACCTCCAGTTCGGCGACGGCCAGTGGGTGCGCGGGAAATCGCTCGACACGTTCCTTCCCGTCGGTGAGCTCGTGCCTGCGGACGAGGTGCCCGACCCGCAGACGCTCGCGGTCCGGGCGATCCTGAACGGCGAGACGATGCAGGATTCGACGACCGCGAACATGGTCTTCGGGGTCGCCGAGATCATCGCGTTCATCACGCAGGCGATCACCCTCGAGCCGGGCGACCTGATCCTTACGGGCACGCCCGCCGGCGTCGGCGCTTTCCGCGATCCGAAGGTCTGGCTGCAGCCGGGCGACGAGATCACGGTCGAGGTCGACGGGATCGGGTCGATCACGAATCCGGTCATCGCCGCCTGAGCTCGATGGCGGGCCGCGGGATCCCGCACTGGGCCGCCGAGCTCGTGCTCGAGAGCCGAGCGGAGCTCGGCGAGGGGCCCCACTGGGACACTGCGGCCGGCGAGCTCGTCTGGGTCGACATCCCGGCCGGCGCGGTGCATCGGTTCGACCCGGCGACCGGGACGGACAGGTCGTTTCGCGCCGGGCAGCCCGTCGGGGCGGCGGTGCCGAGGACGTCGGGCGGCTTCGCGCTTGCCCTCCGGGACGGGTTCGCCGCCGTGGACGAGGACGGCGGTGCGCTTCGCTGGCTTGCTCCGGTCGAGGCCGACAGCCCGGAGACGAGGATGAACGACGGAGCCTGCGACTCGGCGGGGCGGTTCTGGGCGGGAACGATGAGCATCACCGAGGACGAGCCGATCGGCTCGCTCTACCGGCTCTCGCCCGGCGGCGAGCTGGCGACGATGCTGACCGGGATCACGATCTCCAACGGGATCGGCTGGAGCCCCGACGAGACGGTCATGTACTACGTGGACACGCCGCAGCACGTCGTCGAGGCGTTCGATTTCGACGCCGCCCTGGGCACGATCTCGGGCCGTCGGCAGCTCGTGGCGATCGAGGACGGCGTCGGCCATCCGGACGGCCTCACCGTCGACGCGGACGGCTGCATCTGGGTTGCGCTCTGGGACGGCTCGGCCGTCCGCAAGTACACCCCGGCCGGAGAACTTGCCGGGATCGTCGGCGTTCCCCCCGCGCGCCCGACGAGCTGTGCGTTCGGAGGGCCGGAGCTCGACATCCTCTACATCACGACCGCCCGCTCGAGCTCGGAACGTCTCGGACACGACATGAGCGGTGGCGTCTTCTCGGCCCGCACGGGAAGCTGCGGGCTCCCGTCGCATCCATTCGCCGGGTGACGGGCACGCGCTCTATCCGAGAGCGCGAAGCGCCTTACCGAGCGACTGCCGCGTCGTCAGCACTCCCTCGAACAGGTCGCCATGCTTCGCGACGCGGTCGAGCACGGCGCCCATCGTGAACGAGTGCGGGTCGAGCTTCTCGTTGACCTCCTCCCAGGCGACGGGGGTCGAGACCGGCGCGCCCGGATGGGGGCGTACCGAGTACACCGAGGCGATCGTCTTGCCCATGCCGTTCTGGTTGGCGTCGATCAGCACGCCACGGCGCTTCGACTTCGCCCAGGCGGTCGTCGCGAGCTTCGGGTAGGCGCCCGCGATCGTGCCGGCGATGTGCTCGGCGAAGCTCCGCGTGTCGTCGTAGGTCGAGCGCCGGTCGATCGGGACGAGGATGTGGACGCCCTTGCCGCCGGAGGTCTTCGCGAATGCAGCGAGGCCCAGGCCGTCCAGGAGGCCCTTCAGGATCAGTGCGACCTCGATCGTCTGTGGCCACGGCACCTCGGGAGTCGGATCGAGGTCGAAGAGGACGAAGTCGGGGCGGTCCGGCCTGTCGACCCGTGAGTACCACGGGTTCATGTCGATGCAGCCCATGCTCGCCATCCAGAGGAGCGAGAGCTCGTCGTTCACGAGCGGAAGCTCGATCTCGCGCTCGCCGCCCGTGCGCTGCGTGACGACGGTGCGGTACCGCTTGATCCACTCGGGCATGTGCGAGGGCGCGTCCTTCTGGAAGAACGCCTTGCCGAAGGCGCCGTCGGGGTAGCGCCGCATCGTGAACGGCCGGTCTCGCAGGTGTGGGACGAGGAGCGGCGCCACGGCACGGTAGTAGGCGACGAGGTCCCCCTTGGTGATTCCCTCCTCTGGCCAGAAAAGCTTGTCCAGGTTGGACAACGAGAGCTCGCGCGCTCCCGAGCGGATCACCTCGGCGGTCGGTCGTTCGTGGCGTACCTCGGCCGCAGGCTTGTCCTCGCGCAGGCCTTTGTACGAAGGCTGCCGGACGTGCCCGTCGTGCGTCCATTCGCTGAACGCAACCTCGGCGACGAGCCTCGGCTCGACCCAGGTCACATCTCCGCGGCGAACGCGGGCCATCCTGGGGGCCTCGGCGAACGGGGGGTCCTTCCGTTTGAGCGGGGCGAGCAGCTGCAGGAGCCGCCGGATCTCCCGGTCGTCGAACCCGGTGCCGACGTTTCCGGCGTAGCGGAGCTCGCCGCCGTCGTTCACCGCGAGAACGAGCGCGCCGAAGGTCGCTGCCCGCGCGCCGGTGCCTCGGGTGTACCCGGCGATCACGAACTCCTGCCGGCCCGTCGCCTTGACCTTCAGCCAGTCACGTGACCGCCGCCCTTCGAGATATCGCGAGTCCCGTCGCTTGGCCATGATGCCCTCGAGCTTCTGCGAGGAGACGGCCTTGAACAACGCGTCGCCGTCATCGAAGGCCTCGGACAGGAGCACGGTTCGGCTCCTGTGGTCGAGCAGCTGCCCCAGCCGCTCGCGACGCGCTTCGAGCGAGGAGGCGACAAGCGATTCCCCGTCGGCTTCGAGAAGATCGAAAACGTAGTAGACGAGCTTGGCCGAGCCTTGCTGCATGGCCGAGAAGCTCGGCCGGCTGTCCTCGTCGAGCGCGACGACCTCGCCGTCGACGACGGCGTCGTGGGCTGAAACGGCGCGGGGCACTGCTTTGGCAACCGCTTCGAAGCGGCCCGTGAGGTCCTTGCCGGTCCGCGAACGCAGCTCGCACCTGCCGTCGCTCAGGTACGCAAGCGCCCGGTATCCGTCGAACTTCACCTCGTAGAGCCACTGCTTCCCCTTCGGCACCTCGTCCGCGAGCGTTGCGAGCATCGGCTCGTGGCGGCTAGCGGCCGCTGCCTGTGCCGGGTAGTCGGCGTCGCGGCTTCGGATCAGGAGCCAGTTCTGCTCCTTGCCGTCGAGGTGAGCCGGCACGAGCGTCCACACCCCCTGGAAGCGCTCTCCGTGAAGCCGCACCTTGAGGCCCCCGTCTGGCTTGTCCTCGAGGAGCTCATAGGTGCCCCGGTCCCAGATCTCGACGGTGCCGGCGCCGTAGGAGCCCTTCGGGATCTCGCCCTCGAAGGATCCGTAGTCGAGCGGGTGATCCTCGACGTGGACCGCGAGCGCCTTCTGGCCCTCCTCCAGCGGAACGCCCTTCGGCACCGCCCAGGAGGCGAACACACCGTCGCGCTCGAGCCGGAAGTCGTAGTGGAGGGAGCGCGCCTGATGCCGCTGGACGACGAAGACCGGCTTCTCGCCCCGAGGAGACCCGCCGAACGGCTCGGGCGTCGGGCGGCCGCGTTTTGCCCTGTACGGATCGAGCTTCGCCACCGTTCAGTCGTCTCCCGTTAACACCCTGTCAATACATGGTTGAAAACCCTGTGGACGATGTGGAGAAGCACGCTGCGGGCGCGGCCGTCAGTTGAACACGCCCATCGCCCGGAACTTCGCGCGGCGTGTCCGCCGAAGCTCTGCCGGCGACCGGCCTTCGAGCTCCTGGAGAGCGCCGGCGAGGGCCTGCGCGAGGCTGGCCGCGGCGGCATCGGGGTCGTCCTGCGCGCCGCCGCGAGGCTCGGAGACGATCCCGTCGACGACGCCGAGCTCGTAGCAGTGGAACGCATCCGGCTTGAACGCCGCAGCAGCCTTCTTCTTCTCCTCGCGATCGCGCCAGAGGATCATCGCGCAGCCCTCCGGCGTGATCACCGAGTAGATCGCGTTCTCCTGCATCAGCACCCGGTCGGAGACGGCCAGTGCGAGCGCGCCGCCGGAGCCGCCCTCGCCGATCACGCAGGCGACCGTCGGCACGGTCAAAGACAGCATCCGTGCCTGGGAGCGCGCGATCGCGCCCCCTTGGCCGTGCTGCTCGGCCGCGACCCCCGGGAACGCTCCCGGGGTGTCGATCAGGGTGATCACGGGGAAGCCGAAGCGGTCGGCGAGCTCCATCACCCGGATCGCCTTCGCATATCCCTCCGGGCTCGGCATCCCGTACTGACGGGCGATCCGCTCTTTGAGATCGCGGCCCTTCTGATGGCCGACGAGGGCGACCGTACGGCCCTCGAATTTGCCGAGCCCGGCGACGATCGCCCCGTCGTCCATTCGGCCCCGGTCGCCGCGAAGCTCGACCCAGTCCTCGAGGATCCGTTCGACGTAGTCGAGGGTGTAAGGACGCTCCGGGTGCCGGGCGAGCTCGACGAACTCCCAGATCTCGTCCTCGGACGCATCCACGCGGGAGATCGAATCCAGCCGCTTGTTGAGCCGCCGTTCCTCGCTCGCGACGTTCGTGCGGTGGAGGAGCGGCAGGCTCTTCAGCCTGCCGAGCCGCTCCCGCAGCGTGCGCTCGGCCTCACCGGGCAAAGAGCCGAAGGAGGCGCGCCAGGTAGGGGCGCTGCCCTGATCGGGGAACGATGGCGTCGATCTGCCCGTAGCGGAGATGCTGCTCGGAGCGGCCGAAGTCGTCGGAGAGCTTCTCCTTCACGAGCTCCTGAACGACGCGCGGGCCCGTGAAGGCAAGGAGGGCGCCGGGCTCGGCGACGATCACGTCGCCGAGCGTTGCGAAGCTCGCCATCGCTCCGCCCGTCGTCGGGTCAGCGAGCAGGCAGAACAACGGCAGCCCGGCCTCATGGAGCTCGTCGATCGCGGCGATCGTCTTCGGGAGCTGCATCAGCGAGAGGATCCCTTCCTGCATCCGCGCGCCGCCCGAGCTCGTGACGAGCAGGAGCGGGATCCCGGCTGCGATCGCGGCGTCGGCGGCGCGAACGAACTTCTCGCCAACCGCGCTCCCCATCGAGCCTCCCATGAAGAAGAAGTCCATCACCGCCAGCTCCAGGGGCCTCCCCTCGAGCGTCGCCGCGCCGACGACCATGGCGTCCGAGAGGCCGGTGTTCAGCTCGGCCTCGGCGATCCGCTCGGTGTAGGCCCTCAGGTCGTAGAACTGGAGGGGGTCGGCCGAATGGATCTCCTCGGCATCCTCGGCGAACGAGCCGGGATCCGCGAGCCAGGCGATGCGTGCGCGCGCGGGCATGCGGAAGTGGTGCCCGCACTGGCCGCAGACGTGCAGCGCTGCTTCGAGCTCGTCGTCGCGGAAATGCGACCCGCAGCCCGGGCAGGTGTTCGGGTGCTTCTTCTCGGCCGGCGCGCTCTCCACCTGCTCGACCTTCACGTCGATTCTGGTTTCGGTCATCGGAGCGATTTGATGTTAGACCCGCGCGGAGGCCTGCCGGTTGCAGCGGCGACCCGGATCAGGCCGGCACCGATGAGACGGGCCTGAGCTCATCGAGCGTGTCCGGCAGCTCCGTGAGGTCGGGGAGCATCCGCGCAGGGCTCGCCGCCGGATGCTCGTCGAGCCGGTTGATCCAGATGCTCGGAATTCGAAGCGTGTTCGCAGGAATGATGTCGTGGTAGACGCTCGCGCCCACATGGACCTGCCGGTTGCGGTCGACGAGCGTCCGCGCCTGGAACTCAAGGAAGTGCATGACTGCCGGCTTGTACGAATGGATCTCCGAGGCGACCACGGTCTCGTCGAACGGCACGCCGATCGACGCCTCGGAGGCGGCGATCAGGTCGGCGTCGGAGTTCGAGAGGATCGCGAGCTTCCAGCCGCGCTCACGGGCCTCGGCAAGCGCGTCGTGAACCTCGGGGAAGGGCTCCCAGCTCGGCAGCGAGTCGGCAAGGCCGCCCTCTTCGCCCTCGGGCGCGCCGAGCTGCCGCATCGCCTCGGTCATCACCTCGCGGTAGGTGAGCTTCCCGTCGCGCTGAAGCTCGGGCTCGAGCGCGTGGTAGCGCGCGAGGAGATCGTTCGACTCGTCCTCGCCGTCGCCGAACAGCCGTTCGAGCTCGGCCCGGATCCCCGCGTTCCAGTCGATCAGGGTCCCGTAGCAATCGAACGTCGCCCACCGCTGCTTGCTCAGGACTCCTCCCAGCGGCGCAGGATGATCGACGCGTTGTGCCCGCCGAAGCCGAACGAGTTCGAGAGCGCCGTCGTCAGCTCCGGCACCTCGCGGGCGACGTTCGGGACGTAGTCGAGATCACACGCGGGGTCCGGCTCCTCCATGTTGATCGTCGGCGGGACGATCCGGTCGCGGAGCGCAAGGGTCGTGAAGATCGCCTCGATCGCGCCCGCGGCTCCGAAGCAGTGGCCCGTGGCGCCCTTCGTCGAGGAGACCGGAGTGCGGCGGGCGTGTTCCTCTCCGAGCGCGACCTTGATCACCTTCGTCTCGGCCGCATCCCCGAGCGGCGTCGAGGTCGCGTGCGCGTTCACGTATCCGATCTCGGTCGCCTCGATGCCGGCGTCGAGCAGCGCCGCGCGCATCGCGCGGGCGGGGCTCTGGCCGGTCGGGTCCGGCTCGGTCATGTGCTGCGCGTCCGCCGACATCCCGTAGCCGAGGAGCTCCGCGTAGATCTTCGCGCCGCGGGACTTCGCCCGCTCGAGCTCCTCGAGCACGACGATGCCGGCCGCCTCGCCCATCACGAGCCCGTCGCGGCCGCCGTCGAACGGCCGCGACGCCCGCTTCGGATCGTCGTTGCGGCGAGACAGCGCGCGCATCGCGTCGAAGCCGGCGATCCCGACTCTCGTCACGGGCGCCTCGCTGCCGCCGGCGAGCATCACGTCCACACGGCCGAGGCGGATCGCGTCGAGGGCGTCTCCGATCGCCATGTTCGCCGCCGCACACGCCGTGCACTGGCTCATCAAGGGGCCCTTGGTGCCGAGCTCGATCGAGACCCAGCCGGCGCCCATGTTCGGGATGATGCAGGGGATCGAGAACGGGCTCAGCCTGGCGGGGCCGCGATCGCGCAGCACGTCGTAGCAATCCTGGAACGAGCCGAGACCGCCGATGCCCGTGGCGACCGACGCGCCCACGCGCTCCGGCTCGGCCGCGATCTCGATCCCCGAATCCTGCTCGGCCTGGCGTGCTGCCGCGAGGATCATCTGCGCGAAGCGGTCCATCCGCCGCGCCGACTTGTGGTCGACCCAGTCAGTCGGCTCGAAGCCCTTCAGCTCGCAGGCGAAGTGCACGGGGTAGTCGCTGTGGTCGAACAGGGTGATCTCGTCTGCGCCGGACTCCCCCGCGATCAGTGTCTTCCAGCTCGTCTCCGCATCGAGCCCGAGCGAAGAGACGAGCCCGAGCCCGGTGACGACCACACGCCTATGACCGTTCCCTCCTACCATCTACATCCCCAGTCCGCCGTCCACGAGCAGAACCTCGCCCGTGATGAAAGCCGCCTCGTCCGAACAGAGAAACCGTACCGCCCCGGCCACGTCATCCGGTTCGCCGAGCCGCCCGAGGGGCGTGTTCGCGAGCATCAGCGCCTTGCCCTCCTCGGGGATCACCTCTGTCAGCCGCGTCCTTACGTAGCCGGGAGCGACCACGTTGGCGCGTACGCCGCGCGACCCGAGCTCGCGGGCGAGCGACTTCGTGAAGCCGATGATCCCGGCCTTCGCAGCCCCGTAGTTCGTCTGCCCGAAGTTGCCGTGAAGCCCGACGATCGAGCCGACGTTCACGATCGCGCCGGCGCGCTTCTTCATCATCGGCCTCGTGACGGCGCGGCAGGTGTAGAAGACGGAGCTGAGATTCGTCTCGATCACGAGACGCCAGTCGTCGTCGGACATCCGGGCGAGCAGCCCGTCGCGGGTGACCCCGGCGTTGTTCACGAGGATGTCGAGGTCGCCCGCCTCCTCGACGAGCCGCACTGCATCGGCCGCAGTCGAGACATCGGCCTGCACCGCCCGCCCGCCGATCTCGGCCGCGACCGCTGCGGCCGCCTCGGCGCCGGAGTTGTAGCCGACGATGACCTCCGCACCTGCGCGGGCGAGCTCAGCCGCGATCGCATGACCGATCCCGCGGGAGCCACCGGTGACGAGAGCCGTCTTCCCCTCCAGGGAGCAGAACTCAGCCAAGCTCGTGCGCGGCCGCGTCGAGCGACTTCAGGTCGTTGACCGAGATCGCCTTCACGGAGCTGTCGATCCTCTTCAGTAAACCGCTCAGCACGTTGCCCGGCCCCACCTCCACGAACGTCGTCACGCCGCCGCCGATCATCTCTCGTGCAGCCTGGGTGAACTTGACCGGCGCGGTGAGCTGCTCGACGAGCAGGGAGCGGAACCGGGTCGCGTCCTCGAGCTTGGCGGACACCGTCGAGACGAAGTGGGCGGTCGGCACCTTGAAGTCGATCTTGTCGATCGCAGGCCGCAGGCGCTCGGCGGCGAGCTCGACGAGGGGCGAGTGGAAGGCGCCCGAGACCTTCAGCCGGACGGCACGGCGCGCCCCTTCGCGCTGCGCTTCGTCGCATGCCTCCTCGACCGCCTCGGTCTCGCCGGAGATCACGAGCTGACCCGGGCAGTTGTAGTTCGCCGGCCACACGTTGTGGATCTTCTTGCAGAGCGCCTCGACAGCCTCGTCTGCGAGCCCGAGGATCGCGGCCATCGACCCGGGACGGGCATCGGCGGCGGCGGCGGTCGCGAGGCCGCGCTCGCGGACGAGGCTGAGCGTCTCGCTCACGTCGAGCGACCCGGCGGAGCCGAGAGCGGAGTACTCGCCGACCGAATGGCCGACGACGTAGTCGGGCCTGATCCCGCGCGCGCGGAGCGCCGCGTCGATCGCGAGGCTCGTCGCGACGAGGGCCGGCTGCTGCACCGCGGTCGGTCTGAGCTCCTCCGAGGTCCCGGTGAAGCAGAGTCTCCGCAGGTCGAGGCCGGAAGCCAGGCTGCCTGCTTCGTAGACGGCCATCGCCTCGGGTGAGGCCTCCGCGATCTCGCGTCCCATGCCCGGCTCGAACGAGCCCTGACCCGGGAACATGAACGCCAGCTTGCTCATTCGATTGCTCCATTCGTCGGTTGTGTCCAGCGCATGAGCGCAGAGCCCCAGGTGAGGCCGGCACCCATCCCTGTCATCAGGACCAGGCTCCCGGGCCGCAGACGACCGTCCCTCGCGGCATCGGCCAGCGCGAGGGGGATCGAGCCCGACGAGGTGTTTCCGTATCGATCGACGTTGATCACGACTTTCTCCTTGGGGAAGCCTAGTTTGCGGACAGCGTGGTCGATGATGCGCACGTTCGCCTGATGCGGAACGTACACATCCACATCATCGACCGTGAGCCCGCAGTGCGCGAGGACCGCCTCCGCCGAGCTGACGAGCACGCGGGTCGCAAACTTGAAGACCTCGCGGCCGTTCATCTGCAGGAACTCGCGGTCGCCGTTTACGGGAAGCCGCGAGCCGCTTCCGGGATAGTGGAGCTCGCGGCCACCGGAACCGTCGGCGCCGAGCTCGAACCCGAGGAAGCCGCCTTCGTCGACGTGCTCGAGCACGACGGCCCCCGCGCCGTCGCCGAAGAGCACGAGCGTCGAGCGGTCCGTCCAGTCGAGCGTCCGCGAGAGGATGTCTCCTCCGACGACGAGCGCGCGGTTGGCGAGCCCTGCCGCGATCATTGCGTGCGCTTGCGCAAGCGCGTACATGAACCCGGTGCATCCGGCCGAGAGGTCATAGGCCGCCGCGTCGCTGCTTCCGAGCGCGTCCGCGACGATGGCCGCGGTGGCCGGGAACATCATGTCGGGCGTGATCGTCGCGACGACGATCAGGTCGAGCTCCCGCGGCTTCACGCCTGCCTGTGCGAGCGCGGCCCGCGCCGCCGGAATCGCGAGGTCGGACATCGCTTCGCTCTCCGCCGCGATCCGCCGCTCCCGGATCCCCGTCCGCGTTGCGATCCACTCGTCGGAGGTGTCCACGATCTCGGCGAGCTCGTCGTTCGTGACGATCCGCGAGGGCACGTGGTAGCCGAGCCCCGTGATCGAGACCGGCCCGCCTGTCGTGCGGCCGATCATGCGGGCGCCACCGCGAAGGACAGCGTGCCGCGAACCGCGAGCTCGCCGTCAACCGTCGCCCGCACCTTCCCCTTGCCGATCGGGCCGCGCACGACCTCGACCTCACAGAGAAGCTCGAGTACCTCGCCCGGCTTCACGATCCGCTTGAAGCGAACGTCGTCGATCCCGGCGAAGAGGACCAGCCGCCCCTCGTTCTCCGGGAGCGAGAGAACCGCGATCGCGCCACACTGGGCGAGCGCCTCGACCATCTTCACGCCCGGCATGATCGGATTGCCGGGAAAGTGGCCGGCACAGTCGGCCTCGGTGACCCTCCGCCGGGCGAGCACGCGCTCGCCCGGGGTGAGCTCGCGAACCTCGTCTACGAGCAGGAATGGATCGCGATGCGGGATGATCCGCTCGATCTCGGCCTTGCCGAGGGTTGCCGTCATGCCGAGAGCCGCGACCGCATCGTCGCCCGGCCGCGGTGGGCATAGCACTTCGCCGTCCCCACCGGCAGGCCGGTTGCCGAGGAGATCTCGGCGAATCCGAGATCGAAGGCGTCCTTGAGCGCGACCACGGTCGCCTGTGCCGGCGGAAGCTCGGCAAGGCAGCGGCCGAGCTCGCGGCGCGTCTCCGAGGCGGCCAGCGCCGCCACCGGGTCGCCGTCCCGCGCGGGGCGCTCGTCGGCGAGGAGCGGCTCGGTCCGTTGGACCGCCCGCGCCTGGGCGAAGTCCTTACAGGTGTTCACGACGAGCCGGTGCAACCAGGTCGAGAACTGCGACTCGCCACGGAACTGGCGGATCCTGACGACGAGCTTCGCGAGCGAGTCCTGTGCTGCATCGCGTGCGTCCTCGGGGTCGCGCAGAAGATGGAGCGCGATCCTCTCGACGCGGGGGGCATAGCGCTCGCAGAGCGCAGCGAGCGCGGCCGCGTCGCCGGCCTTGGCGCGCGTTACGAGAATCGCGTCGGAGAGGCGGTCGTAGGCGAGAGCTGTGCCGCCGAAGGGTTCACCACGGGTCGTCCGACGGCCCTGCGAAGAGGGGGGTTGCACGGCGGGCACACTGTAGACGGCGTGAGGCTTGTGCCAGAGATCGTCGTGCCCCGGTTGCGCGGGAGCTTCGGGCGGCCCTATCTGTACGCGGTCGAGACCCCGTCGACCCAGACGATGCCGGAAGACGATGCGGTGCACGGCACGGTCGCGCTGGCCGAGCACCAGACGGCGGGACGGGGACGGCTCGGTCGGGTCTGGGTCGACGAGGCTGGCGTGGGCCTCTCGTTCTCGGTCGTGCTCCGGCCCGAGGCGCCGGTCGCCCGCTGGCCGGAGCTGACGCTCGTCGCGGCGGGGGCCGTCGCGGGCGCGATCGGGCCCGAGGCTCGGATCAAGCATCCGAACGACGTCCTCGTCGACGAGAGGAAGGTCGCCGGGATCCTCGCCGAGGCCTCCGGGCACGTCGTGCTCGGGGTCGGCGTCAACGTCGGCGAGCCGCCGTGGCCGGGGGCCGGGGCCGTCGATCGAGACCGCCTCGAGCTGCTGGTCGAGATCCTCGACCGTCTCGAGCAGGGATACGACCGCTGGGCCGAGACGGGCCTACACTGAAGCTCGTGAAGGCCGCGTACGTAAAGGCCGTCCTGCTCCTGTCGCTCGTGCTCGCCGCGATCGCGGTTCCGGGTGCCGGGTCGACCCCGAGCGATACGGCGCCGCGCGTGCTTGCGATCCATTTCGTCCAGGACGTGAACCCGGTCACCGAGAGCTGGCTCGACCACCAGCTCGACAAGGCCCACTCGGGCCATTATGCCGCAGCGGTGATCGTCCTCGACACGCCGGGCGGGCTCGAGGACTCCGAGCGCAAGATCGTCCAGAAGGAGCTTCAGCTGAGCGGCGAGGGGACGCCGGTGATCGTCTATGTCTCCCCGAACGGCGCGCGCGCCGCGTCAGCCGGGGTCTGGATCTCCGAGGCCGCAGACGTGCTCGCGATGGCGCCGGAGACGAACATCGGCTCCTCGACGCCGATCGACGGCTCCGGCTCGAACATCGGCAGCGACCTGCGGCGGAAGATCATCAACGACGCCGCGGCCTCGCTCCGCGGGCTCGCGACGACGCACGGGCGAAACGCCGCCTGGGCGAACAAGGCGGTGCGGGTCGCCTCGAACCTGACGGCCGCCGAGGCGCTGAAGCTGCACGTGATCGACACGACCGCCGCGACGCTGCCGGCGCTGCTCGACAAGATCGACGGCGAGACGACGGTGCCCGCGGGGCTGAAACTCCACACGGCGAATGCCGAGATCGTCGACGACAGCCCGGGGGTTGTCACCAGGTTCCTCTCGACGATCCTCAACCCGAACCTCCTCTCGCTGCTCTTCCTCGCGGGGATCGCCGGGATCGCCTTCGAGGTCTTCCATCCGGGGATCGTGCTGCCGGGAGCCCTCGGCGCGGTCTCGCTGCTGCTCGCACTGTTCGGCCTGGCGGTCCTCCCGATCTCATGGACCGCCGCCGGCCTCGTCGTGCTCGGGCTCGGCCTGCTCGCAGTCGACACGATGGTTCCGACGCACGGCGCCTTGACGGTCGCCGGGCTGATCGCGCTCGGGTTCGGCCTCGCCACGCTCGTGAACGACTCATCGGGGACCTACACGACCTCGCCCGTGTTCGTGGTCGCGCTCACGCTCGTGATTGGCGGCGGGGTCGCGTGGGTGATCTCGAAGGCGATCGCGATTCGCCGGCGCCGGCCGGCAGTCGCGCCCGACGAGATCGTCGGGATGCAGGGCATCGCGCGGGCGGGCGGGCTCGTGTACGTGCACGGCGAGCTCTGGAAGGCACTGGCAGAAGAGCCGCTCCGCGCGGGCCAGCAGGTCGAGGTCGAGGCCCAGGACGGGCTCGTGCTCCGGGTGCATCCGGTTTGAACCCGCGGTAAGAGTAGGATCGAGTCGTGGCCGCCGCCCTGATCGCGATCGCAGTCGTCGTTTTCATCGTGGTCGTGCTCCTGCTGGCGGCGGTCAAGGTGGCGCGCGAGTACGAGCGCGCGATCGTCTTCCGGTTCGGGCGGCTGCTGCCGGAGCCGAAGGGTCCGGGGCTCTTCATCCTGATTCCCATCGTCGACAAGATGGTCAAGGTCGACCTGCGCACGATCACGCTGAACATCCCGCCGCAGGAAGTGATCACGAAGGACAACGTGCCGGTGCGGGTGAACGCCGTCGCGTACTTCCGGATCGTCGACCCGAAGGCCGCGATCGTCCAGATCGAGAACTACATGGTCGCGACGTCCCAGAGCGCCCAGCTCACGCTGCGGTCGGTGCTCGGCCAGCACTCGCTCGACGAGCTTCTCGCCGAGCGGGACAAGATCAACGGGATCCTTCAGGGGATCATCGACGAGCAGACCGCGCCCTGGGGGATCAAGGTCTCGATCGTCGAGGTGAAGGACGTCGAGATCCCGCAGAGCATGCAGCGCGCGATGGCCCGCCAGGCCGAGGCCGAGCGCGAGCGGCGCGCGAAGGTGATCGCGGCTGAGGGCGAGTTCCAGGCCTCGGAGCGCCTCAAGGACGCGGCGCTCGTGATCGAGCAGCACCCGATCGCGTTGCAGTTGCGCTACCTGCAGACGCTGATCGAGATCAGCTCGTCGCCCGCGACGACGATCGTGTTCCCGGCGCCGATCGACATCATCTCGCTGTTCCTGCCGAAGGGCTCGGTTGCCGCGGCAACCGGAGTGCCGCCTCCGGCCGAGCCGCCGGCCCAGGGCTAGCGCGACCGCTCTTCGCGAAAGCGCCGCGCGGCGTCGATCGCGGCCGCGAGGTTCAGCCCCTTGTCCTTGCCCTGCTTGATCAGCATCACGGTCTCGACTGCGTCCATGTCGTAGAGCCGCTGCTTCTTTCCGCGCGTCGGGATCTGCGCCCTGTTCGTCCAGTAGTCGAGCTGCATCTTCGAGATGCCCGTCAGCTTGCAGACCTGCCCGAGGTAGAGCTCGACCCGGCCGATGTGCGCCGCGACGTCGACCGGCTCCAACCCGACCTCGCCGCGCTCCCGCTGTCCCATCTCGCGATCCCTCCGCTTGTCCCTCCCCCGGCTGCGACTGTAACCTGCGGCCGGGGTAAGCGGAGCGGTGTCCGCTATTCGATCGAGGGCTCCTCGTCGTCGGGCAGGACGTCCTCGTCGCTCGGGTCCTCGTCGCCGGGCTCGATGTCGTCGTCGTCGAGATCGGCGCCATCCGGCGCGAGCTCACCGTAGACCACGCCCTGAACGTCGTCGGCCGCCTGCTCGACCGGATCGTCGTCTCCCTCGACGACCGGCGCAAGCGTGGAGACGAGGTCGTTGTCGCCGCGGAGCCGCATCACGATCACGCCCTGCGTCGAGCGGCCGAGACGCTTGACGTCCTCGACCGGCATCTTGATCACCGTGCCGCCCGTCGAGATCAGCATCACCTGGTAGCCGTCCCGCACCACGCGCGCTCCCGCGAGATACCCGCGGGCCTCGGTCAGCTTGATCGTCTGGACACCCATCCCGCCGCGGCCCTTGCGCGGGTACTCGGAGACGCGCGTCCGCTTGCCGTAGCCGTTCTCGGTCACGACGAGCAGGTCGGAGTCATCCTTTGCGATCTCGGCCGCGATGACGGCGTCGTCGCCGCGAAGCGTCATCCCTCGAACCCCCTCGGTCGCGCGTCCCATCGCGCGGGCGTCGGCCTCGGAGAAGCGGATCGCCTGGCCCTTGCGCGAGACGAGCAGGATGTCGTCGCCGCTCGAGCAGTGGCGGACGGCGACGAGCTCGTCGCCGTCTCGCATCTTGATCGCGATGATCCCGTCCGCCTTGAGCGGCGTGTTGTACTCCTCGAGCTTCGTCTTCTTCACGACGCCGTTCTTCGTCGCGCAGAGCAGGTACTCGGCCTCGGTGAAGTTGCGCGTCTGGATCACGGCCCGCACCTGCTCACCCTGCCTGAAGGGGAGCAGGTTCACGAGCGCGCGGCCCTTCGACTGGCGGGAGCCGAGCGGCAGCTCGTGCACCTTGAGCCGGTAGACCTTGCCGACGGACGTGAAGAAAAGCAGGAAGTCGTGGGTCGAGGCGACGAACAGGTGCTCGATGTAGTCCTCGTCCTTGAGGTCCATCCCCATCACCCCGATCCCGCCGCGGCGCTGCTCGCGATAGGCGGTCGGCGAGAGGCGCTTGATGTAACCGGAGCGCGTGATCGCGATCGCCATCTTCTCGTCGGCGATCATGTCCTCGAGCTCGAGCTCCTCCTCGGCCGCGACGATCTCCGTCCGGCGGTCGTCGCCCCGGCTGTAGGTCTCCTTGATCTCGAGCAGCTCCTGCCTGATCAGTGCGTCGATGTTCGCCTCGGAGCCGAGCAGCTCGCGCAGCTCGCCGATCCGCTCCATCAGGTCGGCGTACTCGTCCTCGACCTCCCTGCGCGCGAGGCCGGTGAGCCGGGCGAGCCGCAGCTCGAGGATCGCGTTCGCCTGGAGCTCGGAGAGCTCGAAGCGGGCGATCAACTGGGAGCGCGCCTCCTCGGTGTCGCGCGCGGCGCGGATCAGCGAGATCACCGCGTCGAGGTTGTCGAGCGCGATCAGGTAGCCGCGGAGGATGTGGGCTCGGCGCTCGGCCTGGCGCAGCTCGAACTGGGAGCGCCGCGTGACGATCTCGCGCTGGAAAGCCAGGTAGTGCGTGACCTGCTCGAGCAGCGAGAGCGTCTTCGGGACGCCGTCGACCAGCGCGACCGCGTTGTAGCCGAAGGTCGTCTGGAGGGTCGTGTGCTTGAAGAGCTTGTTC
This sequence comes from uncultured Actinomycetota bacterium, assembly GCA_963766565.1. Classification (GTDB taxonomy): domain Bacteria; phylum Actinomycetota; class Thermoleophilia; order Gaiellales; family Gaiellaceae; genus PALSA-600. The sequence continues at coordinate 227,936 of CAVYAQ010000002.1, read as the reverse complement.
AGCGCGACCTGGGGAACCGCGTCGCGCTTGAGCTCGATCTGGATCCGCATCCCGGAGCGGTCGCTGTGGTCGGCGACGTCGGAGACCTCGGTCAGCACCTTCTCGTGCACGAGGTCGGCGATCTTCTTGATCACACCGCTGTCGCCGCCCTTCTTGACGCCGTACGGAAGCTCGGTGACGATGATCGCGCTCTTGCCGCCGCGCAGCTCCTCGATGTGCGCCCGCGCCCGCATGACGACACGGCCGCGGCCGGTGCGATAGGCGTCGCGAATCCCCGAGCGGCCGACGATGATCGCGCCGGTCGGGAAGTCCGGGCCCTTGATGTGACGCATCAGCGTCTCGACGTTCGCGGCAGGGTCGTCGATCAGCGCGACGACCGCGTCGATCGTCTCGCCGAGGTGGTGGGGCGGCATGTTCGTCGCCATCCCGACCGCGATCCCGGCCGACCCGTTCACGAGCAGGTTCGGGAACCGCGCCGGCAGCACGAGCGGCTCCTGCTTCGACTCGTCGTAGTTCGGCCCGAAGTCGACGGTGTTCGAGTCGAGCTCGGAGAGCATCTCCTCAGCGAGCTTCGCCAGCCGCGCCTCCGTGTATCTCATCGCGGCAGGCGGATCGTCGTCGATCGAGCCGAAGTTGCCCTGGCCGTCGACGACCGGGTAACGCAGCGAGAACGGCTGCGCGAGCCGGACGAGGGTGTCGTAGATCGCGAGGTCGCCGTGCGGGTGATGGTTGCCCATCACGTAGCCGACGATGTTCGCGGACTTCACGTACGGGCGGCCGGGGCGGTTGCCGTTCGCCCACATCGAGTAGAGCACGCGGCGATGGACCGGCTTCAGCCCGTCGCGGACGTCGGGAAGTGCGCGGGAGACGATGACCGACATCGCGTAGTCGAGGAAGCTCGTGCGCATCTCCTGCTCGAGCTCGCGCGACTCGATGCGGCCGCCGCCGAGGCTGCCCGTCTCGGTCTCAGACATTCGACTCGCTCCTAGACGTCAAGGAACTTCACGTCTTTCGCGTTCTCCTCGATGAACAGGCGCCGAGGCTCGACCTGGTCGCCCATCAGCATCGAGAACACCCGGTCGGCGGCGGGGACGTCTTCGACATCGACGCGGATCAGGAGCCGGCGGGCCGGGTCCATCGTCGTGTCCCAGAGCTGCTCGGCGTTCATCTCGCCGAGCCCCTTGAAGCGCGAGAGCTGGATCCCGTGCTTGGCGGCGTCCATGACCTTCGTGCGGAGGGCGTCGAAGGTCTCGGCGACCTCGGTCTCCTTGCCGATCGTGACCGTGAACGGCGGCAACCCGACGAGCTCGGTGAGCCGGGCGTAGGCCTTTCGGACGTGCCCGTAGATCGGCGAGCCGAGCAGCTCGACCGGAACGTTGATCGTCCGCGCGGTGCTCGTCTCGGTCTCGACGACCTGGATCTGGAAGCCCCCACCCTCCGTGTCACTGTCGTCACGCCCTGCGATCGAGAGCTCGTAGCCGTTCGGCTCGATCGCCGCGATCGCGGCTGCGACCTGGTCGTCGGACTCGATCGGATGCTCGACGAGGCGATGCTTCACCATCAGCTCCGCCGCGGGGATTCCGAAGTCGCCGCGGAGGCGGGCCGAGTACCCGTCGTACTGCGCGAACTCCTTCGTGAACCGCTGCCAGCGCGTCTCGGTCCACTTGACCTCGCTGCCGTCGCGGTCGGTGACCTTCACCTGGGGGATCCGCTCGCGCGCGAGGAGGTCCTCGAGCTGCGCGTCCTTCTCGAAGTAGAACTCCTGGTTCCCGAGCTTCACCTTGTAGAGCGGGGCCGCAGCGATGTAAACGTGCCCGTTCTCGATCAGCTCGGGCATCTGGCGGTACAGGAAGGTCAGGATCAGCGTCCGGATGTGCGAACCGTCGACGTCGGCGTCCGTCATCACGATCACGCGGTGATAGCGGAGCTTTTCGATGTCGAACTCGTCGCCGATCCCGACCCCGGTCGCGGTGATGATCGCCTGGATCTCGGTGTTCGAGAGCACCTTGTTGATCCGGTTCTTCTCGCTGTTGATGATCTTGCCGCGCAGCGGCAGGATCGCCTGGAAGCTCCGGTCGCGGCCCTGCTTGGCCGAGCCGCCGGCCGAGTCACCCTCGACGATGAAGAGCTCGCAGCGCTCGGGATCCGACAGCTGGCAGTCGGCGAGCTTTCCCGGGAGCCCTCCGCCCGAGAGGGCGCTCTTGCGGCTGACCTCCCGGGCCTTCCGCGCAGCGACGCGGGCTCGCGAGGCCGCGATCGCCTTGTTCACGATCTGGCGTGCGTCCGTCGGGTTCTCCTCGAGGTACTGGGCGAGCTTCGCGTTGACCGTCGTCTGCACGAGACGCGCGATCCCGGGGTTGCCGAGCTTCGACTTCGTCTGGCCCTCGAACTGCGGGTTCGTGAGCTTCACCGAGATCACGGCGGCGAGCCCCTCGCGGACGTCCTCGCCCTCGAGGTCCTCGTCCTTCTTCAGCATGTTGTGATCGACGGCGTAGCGCTTGAGCGTCGTCGTGAGCGCTGCTCGGAAACCCTGCGTGTGCGTGCCGCCTTCGATCGTGTGGATGTTGTTGGCGAACGAGAACACGGACTCCTGATAGGAGGTGTTCCACTGCATCGCCACCTCCACGTAGCCGTCCTCCGTCTCGTTCTCGAAGTACGCGATGTGACGGTGGATCGCGTCCTTCGACTCGTTGATGTACTCGACGAAGTCCTTGATCCCGCCGTCGTACTGAAACTCCACACTCGTACCGCCTACGCGCTCGTCGGTGAGCCCGATCCGGAGCCCCTTCGTGAGGAACGCCGTCTCGCGGAGGCGCTGGACGAGCGTCGAGGCCGAGAACTCGGTCTCCTCGAAGATCTCGGAGTCGGGAAGGAAGCGGATCGTCGTGCCGCTGCCGACGGACTCGCCGATCACCTGCATCTCCCCCTGCGGCACACCGCGCGCGAACTCCTGGCGATACACCTTGCCGTCGCGCACGACGGTGGCTTCGAGCCACTCCGAGAGCGCGTTCACGACGGAGACGCCGACACCGTGCAGGCCGCCGGAGACCTTGTAGCCGTCGCCCCCGAACTTGCCGCCGGCGTGAAGCTTCGTGAGCACGACGGTGAGCCCGGGCAGGCCCGTCCCCTCGACCACGTCGACGGGGATGCCGCGGCCGCGATCGACCACGGTGATGGAGTTGTCCGGATGGATCGTCACGTCGATCCAGTCGTTCTGGCCTGCCATCGCCTCGTCGACGGCGTTGTCGACCACCTCGTAGACGAGGTGGTGGAGGCCGCGAAGACCGGTCGAGCCGATGTACATCCCCGGTCTGAGCCGGACCGGTTCGAGGCCTTCGAGAACCTGGATGTCCTTCGCGGAATAGGAGGCGTCTGAGGCTGTAGCCGACATGTGTCCTTTCAAAGAGGAAAAGCCTGCAAAACGGCGGTTTTGCTGGCTAACTTAAGTGTATCAAAGCGGCCGGTCTGACGGACGTTTCGCGATGCTCAAACTCGCCGCTCTTTCGACACTTTCGCGAAGCTTTGCGTCCTCGATCCCGGCCGCGAGCCCGGCTGCCTCGCGAACCTCTTCCGGCGAAGGCTTCCTGACCGGAATCGGAGCCGTTTCGTGGTCTCCCCCGGCCAGTGGACCTGGAGTGAATCGTACCGTTTCGACCCCGAGTCGAGCCGCGATCTCGGTTGCCTGCTGCGTAAGCTCGAACGCCCAGACCGAGTCGGCCGTGTTCACGTGCAACGTCCCGTCACGGGCGATGCGGGAGGGCCATGCGTTCCGCGCGATTGCAGGGCCGACCGCCCCCGGCCAGCGGTCGATCAGCTCGCCGAGGCCGCCCTGGGGGCCGAACCGGGCGAGCTCGGAGCGAACCGCGTCAGACAGCCGATCCAGGGCTCACCTCCACGATCTGGCTCGGCTCGGCGGGAAGCTGCGAGGCGTGGGTTGTCGTGATCACGGTCTGCCCGAGCCCGGCGACGGACGCAGCCAGAACCGTGCGGCGGCGCGAGTCGAGCTCGGAGAGAACATCGTCGAGGAGCAGAAGCGGCGCTGGAGAGAGCAGCGCCGCCTCCGCCAGGAGCAGGGAGAGAACCCCGAGCCGCTGCTCGCCCTGGGAGCCGAACCCACGCAGGTCGCTACCGGCGGAGATCACGAGGTCGTGCAGGTGAGGCCCGACCCCCGTCGTTCCGCGCTGGATGTCCGAATCGAGGCGCGCCTCGAGCTCGGCCTCCGGTGCCGGCTCGCCCTCGTAGACGAGTGTGCCCCCCGCGAGGCCGAACTCCGCGAGGCGATCGCGAAATCCCGGCTCGAGCGAGGCTGCCGTCTCGCGGCGCGCCTCCACGAGGAGGCCGCCGAGCGAAGCGACGCGTTCCGTCCAGGGGGCGAGCGCGTCACGAGGCGACAGCGAGAGCTGCACGCGGCGGAGCGAGGCGTTTCGCTGGGTGAGCGCAGCCGCATACTCCTGGGGTAGCCCGGCTCGCGGTGGGAACAGCCGACCGAGCACCCGGTCGAGGTAGGCGCGCCGCACGGCGGGGCCGCCCTTTACGACCGCAAGCCGGTCGGGCGTGAAGACGAGCGTCGGGAACTCCCGGCGGAGCGATTCCGCGGAAGCAAGCCGTGAGCCGTCGAGCTCGGCCGACTTGCCTGCGCCGGCCGCGAGCTTCACCCTCACCTGATGCGGGACTCCAGCCCGCGAGAGTCTGAGCCCGACCATCGCGGCGCTCTCGCCCGAGCGGATCATCCGGATGTCTGCCCGCGTCCGCGGCGAAAAGCCCTGCGTCCCGACGTGCATCGCCTCGAGCAGGTTCGTCTTCCCGGCCCCGTTGTCGCCGACGACGAGCACGATCCCCGGCGAGAGCACGAGCTCGAGCGAGGCATACGACCGGAAATCCCGGAGCGTGACGTCGCGAACGACGAGCGCGTCGGCGGTCAGCCGGCGAGCCGGATCGGCATGATCAGGTACGTGTAGTCCGGGCTCTCCCCTTGCAGCACTGCGGGGCGGAGCGGGCTGATCAGCTTGACCCGCACAGTCGAGGAGTCGATCGAGTCGAGCCCGTCACGGAGGAACTCTGCGTTGAAGCCGATCTCGAGCGCGTCCGCCGAGTACGGCGCCGGCAGGCTCTCACGGGCCTCGCCCACGTCCTGGGTGCGTGCCGAAACCGTCAGCTCGCCCTCGGCAAAGCGGAGCCGGAGCGGCGAGTTGCGCTGCGCGAGCAGGCCGACACGCCGCACGACGTCGAGGAGCTCCTCGCGCGGGAGCTCGAGCTCGTGCTCGAACTGCTCGGGCAGGAGCTGGCGGTAGTTCGGGAATTGCCCGTCGATCCGGCGCGAGGTCAACCAGACATCGCCGGCACCGAAGACGACATGGTTCTCCTGCAGCGCAAGCTCGACGTTGTCGGACGAGCCGGCGATCCGTTGCAGCTCCTGCAGCGCTCGAGCCGGGATGATCGCCTCGAGCGCGGGGAGGGGCCCCGGGGCCGCCGTCTCCTTGACCGCGAGCCGGTAGGAGTCAGTCGCGGCCATCACGAGCTTCTCGCCCTCGAAGCTGACGAAGACACCCGTCAAGACCGGCCGGCTTTCGTCCCGCGAGGCCGACTTCGAGACGCGGCCGATCGTGGAGAGGAGCGCCTCGCCGTCGACCTGCTGCAGCGCAGCCGCACCGAGATCCGGAAGATTCGGGAAGTCCTCGGCCGAATAGGTGTGGATGCGGTAGCTCGCAGAGCCGCTCGTGATCACGAGCACCGACTCGTCGGCCAGGTGCTCGAGCCTCGCCTCGGGCTCGGGCAGCGAGCGGGCGATGTCGAGGAGCAGGCGCCCCGGCACGATCACGGTTCCTGCGCCCGAGACATCCGCTTCGACCGACGCGCGGAGCGAGAGCTCCATGTCGGTCGCAGCGAGCTCGAGTATCCCCTCGCCGGCGCGCAGCTGCATGCCGCCCAGCACGAGCACCGACGCCCGGGTCGAGAGCGCACGCGCGACCACGGAGACGCGCTCGGCGAAAAGATCGCGCGGAACGGAGACTTTCAACACTTCCAGGGTCACTGTTTCTGAGTCAATCATGAATTTGAAAAACAGTAGTAGTGATAAGGGTGTGAGTCATCGGGACAAGAGGCGCGTTGCGTGTCGCAGACGGCATTCTGGCTGTGGGACCAGACGGTGGAGAGATCGGGCTTCTGAACAGGGCCCATCGTTCAGCGAGCCTGTTTCACACGTGCTGTGAGTTCCTGGACGAGGTTGTACACAGACCTGTCCTCCTTGATCAGACGGGCGATTTTCGAGGTTGCGTGGATCACGGTCGTGTGGTCGCGGCCGCCGAAGTGCTTGCCGATCTTCGGCAGCGACGAGTCGGTGAGCTCGCGCGACAGGTACATCGCGACCTGCCGCGGGTAGACGATGCTCTGCGATCGCCGCTCGCTCGTCAGCTCGGCCAGGGTGACTCCGAAGCGATCGCAGACGAGCTCCTGGATCCGCTCGATCGAGACGACCGCCGCCTCTCCCTGCGGGAAGACGTCACGGAGCACGTCCTGGGCGAGCTCGACGTCCATGAAACGGCCGGTGAGCGAGGCGAACGCGACGACCCGGGTGAGCGCGCCCTCGAGCTCGCGGATGTTCGTCGTCACGCGGCTCGCGATGTGCGTGAGCACCTCCTCGTCGCCGATCTCGATCCGGTCGTACTTCACCTTGCGCCGGAGGATCGCGATCCGCGTCTCGAGGTCGGGCGGCTGGATGTCTGTGATGAGGCCCCATTCGAAGCGAGATCTCAGCCGGTCCTCGAGCGTCTGGATGTCGCGCGGCGGCCGGTCGGAGCTCATCACGATCTGCCGGCCGGCCTCGTGCAGCGAGTTGAAGGTGTGGAAGAATTCCTCTTGGATCCGCTCCTTGTGCTCGAAGAACTGCACGTCGTCGATCAGGAGGACGTCGTAGGCCCGGTAACGCTGCTTGAAGCCCTCGATCCGCTTGTCGCGGAGCGAGTTGATGAAGTCGTTCATGAACGTCTCGGAGGTGACGTAGCGGACGCCGAGGGATGAGGAGTGGAGCCCGATGTAGTTCGCGACCGCGTGCAGGAGGTGAGTCTTCCCGAGGCCGGTGTGGCCGTAGATGAAGAGCGGGTTGTACGCCTGCGCCGGCGCTTCTGCGATCGCGAGCGCCGCGGCGTGGGCAAAGCGATTCGAGGAGCCGATCACGAAGGAGTCGAACGTGTACTTCGGGTTGATCGGGGCGCCGTCGGCGGGCGGCCTGACGGGAGGCCTCAGCGCCGGCGGCTCGACGACGACGAGCTCGAGCCGGCGCTCGGTACCCGCGGCGTCCGTCACCCCTGCGCGAATGAGGTCGGCAAAGCGGCCCTCGATCCATTCGCGGGTCAGGTCGGTCGGGACGGCGAGCACGAAGGTCTCGTCGTCGAGCCGGACCGCAGAGACCTCGCCGAACCAGTTGCGGAAGGTCTTCTCGTTGAGGGTCCCCCGCAAACGGGCCGACACTTCGCTCCAGAGGCTTTCGGCAGTCAGCTCGTTCGGGTTCACCACGCGTTCAGCGCTCTCCTTCGGTCGGGCAGGGCGGCGGCGAGGATAGCACCGTCCCGGCGCTGGGTTCAATGAGGATTTCGCAGGCCGGATCGACCTCAAAAGTGGTCGATATGCAGGGAAAACCGGCTCTCCACACGTCTGTCCACAGGTGTGGAAAGCGCATGATCCCGTTCTCGTTCGGCCGCACTTTCCACGACTTTCCGCCCCGGCCCTCCTGTGGACAACCGTGACCCGGCGCGCGCCGACTATACTGGCCGTTCGGCTAGGCCACGGGGTCGCCTCCGCCGGAGCGCCACAGATGAAACGCACCTATCAGCCAAACGTCCGCAAGCGGAAGCGTAAGCACGGATTCCGATCACGGATGAAGACCCGTGCCGGCCGCGCGATCCTGAAGGCACGCCGCGCGAAGGGCCGCAAGCGCCTCTCGGCCTAGCGGTCGTGCAGCGCAAGCACCGCCTTTCTCGCTCTCGCGACTTCGACGCGGTCTACCGGCAGGGGCGCTCGGTCTCGACGCGGTTCCTCACGCTCTACTGGTTCTCGAGGAGCGACGAGCACGTTCCCGCCGAGCCGCGCCTCGGGCTTGCCGTGCCGAAGGCCGCCGGCTCGAGCGTCGTCCGCAACCGGATGAAGCGGCAGCTCCGCGAGATCTGGCGGGCCCGTCTCGGCGGCGGGAGCGTCTCGGCGGAGAACGACTACGTCCTCGTGGTTCGCCCCGGGCTCCCGGAGGCGGCGGAGAGCCGTGGCTTCGAATGGCTCGGCGAGCGCGTGGACGAGGTGCTTGGGAAGGCGCGGGCATGACCCTCACCCGGCTCCGTTCGACTCCCGCCTCGGCCGGAGTCGGCCTCGTGTATCTCTACCGCTACACGTTCGGCCTGCTCGTGCCGGCGGGCACGTGCAAGTTCCATCCGAGCTGCTCGGCCTACGCGATCGCAGCGTTGCGGAAATACGGCCTCGTGAAGGGATCGGGTAAGGCCGCATGGCGCCTGCTGCGCTGTAACCCCTGGTCGCACGGCGGAGTGGACCACCCGTGATCGGAGCCGCCATGCTCGTCTTCAGCATCCTCCAGCCGCTCGAGAACGCGGTTCGCTGGGTGCTCGACCAGTTCCACTACCACCTCGGAGTCAGCTGGGCCTGGGCGATCGTCGGTACCACGATCTGCGTGCGGATCCTGCTCGTGCCGCTGACCGTGAAGCAGATCCACTCGATGCAGGCACTCCAGAAGCATGCGCCGGAGATGAAGGAGATCCAGCGGAAGTACAAGGGCGACCGCGCCAAGCAGAACGAGGCGATGATGGCGTTCTACAAGGAGAACAAGATCAACCCCGCGGCCTCCTGCCTGCCGCTGCTCGCCCAGGCGCCGGTGTTCATCTCGCTCTACCTCGTGCTGAAGAACTTCTCGAAGCACGTCCCGCCCGGCTCGGACCTCTCGTGGCTCCACTTCGTGCCCGACATCACCGCGAAGGCCGACTCGCACTGGTCCGGTTTCGTGCTGCTCTTCGTCTACGCCGCGAGCCAGATCTCCTCGACCTACTTCATGTCGCAGCAGATGGACAAGACGCAGCGGCGGATCATGATGCTGCTGCCGCTCGTCTTCATCACGGTGATCGCGCACTTCAAGGTCGGCCTCTTGATCTACTGGGTGACGACGAACCTGTGGACGGTCGGCCAGGGCCTCGTCACCCGCCGGCTCGTCCCGAAGACCGCGCCCGCGCCGGAAACGGGTCCGAAGCGCTCGTCACGGGCGCCCGCCGTTGCCCCGGAGAACGGCAGCTCGGAGAACGGGGCGAAGACCGAGACGCCGAAGCCGGCACCGCGGAAGGGCCCGGCGCAGCCACGCCGAGTCAAGCGGAACAAGGGCACCGGCAGGAAGTGAGCTCCGAGCGGACGGTCGAGGCGACCGGCGAGACCGTCTCGGAGGCGAAATGGCGTGCGTTGCGCGAGCTCGAGCTGGCGGTTCCCGGGCTCGACAAGGCCGCTGTCCGCTTCCAGGTGCTCTCCGAGGGCGAGCGGGGCCTACTCGGGGTCGGCTACACGCCGGCCCGGGTCGTCGCGGCGATCGACGCCTCCGCGGAAGGCTCCCCCGAGCTCGCTCCGGCGGCGATCGACGAGAGCGCAGCCGCCGCCTCGCTCCGCGATCTGCTCCTCCACATCACCTCCGCGATCGGCGTCCGCTGCCGGATCGTGGTCGAGGAGTCCGACGGCGGGCTCGCGGCGACCTGCCTCGGGGACGACCTCGGTCTCCTGATCGGCCGCCACGGCCAGACGATCGACGCCGTCCAGGTGCTGGCGGCCGCGATCGCGGGCGGGTCCGGGGAAGAACGGCGAGAGGTCGTCGTGGACGCGGCGGGATACCGGGATCGCCGTCGGCGGACGCTCGAGGCGCTTGCCCTTCGCAGTGCCGAGGAGGCGGTTCGTACCGGCTCGCGGGTCGAGCTGGAGCCGATGAGCTCGGCCGAGCGGAAGATCGTGCACACCTCGCTCGAGGCGCACGAGGACGTGACGACCTCGAGCGAGGGCGACGAGCCGAACCGTTACGTCGTCGTCGAGCCGGCGGGGTAGACGCGGTTCCTGCGGCGGAGGAATGGCTTCGCGCGGTCGTCGCGACGCCGGGCCTGACCGCGCTCGACCTGCCTTCCGCGCGGTCGTTCCTGCTCGACAACGCGCTTGCCGCGCTTCCGGTGGTCGAGCAGTACGAGGGCCCGGTCGTCGATGTGGGCTCGGGGAACGGGTCGCCGGGCATCCCGATCGCGCTCATGTTTCCGGAGCGCGAGGTGGTGCTCCTCGACGCCGACGGCCGCAAGTGCGACTTTCTCGAGCAGTGGGCGCCCGCAAACGCGCGCGTCCTCCGGGGACGTGCGGAGGAACAGGAGCTCGACTGGGCCGGCCTCGCACTCGCCAAGGCACTCGCTGCACCACCGGTCGCGGCGGAGTGGTGCCTGCCGCTCGTCCGGGAGGGCGGAGCTGCCGTGCTCTGGATCGGCGAGAGCGCCGATCTCGACGTGCTCACACGCGCGGCGCAGCAGCTCGCCGCCGAGCTTGCCGACTCCCCGCCGGGGCTGGCGGTGCTTCGAAAGCTCGGCCCCACTCCGGCCGGCTTCCCGCGCCGCACCGGCGTTGCTCGCAAGCGGCCTCTGTCCTAGCCCGCCACTACCCTGAGCGCATGGACCCTAGGCCCCTTGGAGGCTCGCCCGCGGGTCGGGTCTATGCGTTTGCGAACCAGAAGGGCGGCGTCGGCAAGACGACGACCACGGTCAACCTCGCGGCGTGCCTCGCCGAGGCCGGCGAGCGCGCGCTCGTGGTCGATCTCGACCCGCAGGCGAATGCGACGTCGGGCCTGGGGATGAAGGCGAACGGCACCTCCAGCTACGACCTCCTCGACGGGGCCACCGTCGGGGAGCTCGCGAAGCAGACGGCGTTCCCGAATCTCTTCCTGATCCCGTCGAAGCCCGAGCTCGCGGGCGCCGCCGTCGAGCTCTCGCGGCGCGCGGACGGGGAGGGGTTCCTGGCGGCCTCGCTCTCCACCGCGCAGGGCTTCAACTTCGTGCTCCTGGACTGTCCGCCCTCGCTCGGCCCGCTCACGGTGAACGCGCTTGCGGCCGCCGACCGGGTGATCGTTCCGGTTCAGGCCGAGTACTACGCCCTCGAGGGGCTCGCGCAGCTGATGCGCTCGATCAACCTGATCAAGGTGCGGCTCAACGCTCGCCTCGCGGTCGGCGGTGTGTTGATCACGATGACCGATTCGCGCACGAACCTCGCTGCCGACGTCGAGCGCGAGGTCAGGCGCCACTTCGGGAATCTCGTTTTCGAGACCGTTGTCCCCCGTTCGGTTCGCGTCGCGGAGGCGCCGAGCCACGGGCTGCCGATCACCCACTACGACAGGCGCTCCCGGGGCGCCGAGGCCTACTGGAAGGTGGCGATGGAGCTTGTCGAACGCAGCTAGCCCCCGCCGCGGGCTCGGCCGCGGCTTCGAGGTGCTGATCGGCGGCGCCTCGAGCGTCGAGCTCGCGCACGTGCCGATCGAGCAGATTCACGCGAACCCGCGCCAGCCGCGCCGGCGTTTCGATCACTCCTCGACGGCCGGCCTCGCCGACTCGATCCGGAGCCAGGGAGTCGTCCAGCCTGTCGTGCTACGGCCCCGGCTCGAAGGCGGCTACGAGCTGATCGCAGGCGAGCGCCGCTGGCGCGCTTCCCGCGAGGCCGGGCTGCCGACGGTGCCTGCACTGATCCGCGAGGCCGGCGACCGCGACACGCTGCTCCTCGGCCTGGTCGAGAACGTGGCCAGGGAGAACCTCTCGCCAATCGAGGAGGCACGTGGCTACTCGGTGTTGATCGACGAGTTCGAGCTGTCGCTCGGCGAGGTCTCCGAGCGGGTCGGCCGCTCGAAGCCGGCGGTCTCCAACAAGCTGCGGCTCCTCGAGCTCTCAGACGACGTGCTCGCGATGGTGGAGCGCGGGGAGCTCTCCGAGGGACATGCCCGGGCGGTCCTCGCGGTCCCCGATCACGCGGAGCGCCGGCGCTTCGCGCGGAAGATCGTGGCGCAGGGGATGTCCGTGCGGGCGGCCGAGCGTGCTGCTCGCTGGTCGGGCGCGAAGACGAAGCCGCGGACGAAGCCGGCGGTCGATCCTGCGCTCGCGCGGCGGCTCCGGGCCGGCTTCGAACGGCTGACCGGCCTCGACGTTCGGGTCGCGCCGGGCAAGGTCGAGGTCGTATGGAACGACGAGCACGATCTCGAGCAGCTTGCAGAGGCGCTCGAGCAGCTCGCCGCGCCGCCGCAAACGAGCGTCTGAACGCGTAGGGGCCGATGACCCCGGCCCGCGTCCTCGCTGTGTTGGCGGCTGCGACAACGAGCTGACCGCGGCCGCCCGCCTTCTTGTAACGTGCTCGGCGTTCGAGCTTGCCCCGAAGGAGGAGACGACATGTTCATGAGACGACGAAGGCCGCTCGCGGCCGCCGCGATGATCGGCGGCACCGCCTATGTGGCCAACAAGGCAGGCCAGCATTCGGCCGAGGCCCAGATGCAGGAGCAGGACCAGAGCGCGCGGATCGCCCAGCTCGAGGCCCAGCAGGCCGCCGCCGCGCCGCCGCCGCCGCCACCGGCGGCCGCACCGCCGGTCGCCCCGTCCACCGACATGGTGACGAGGCTGCAGGAGCTCCAGACACTGAAGACCCAGGGTGTCCTGACCGACGCGGAGTTCGAAGCCGCGAAGGCCAAGGTCATCTCCGGCTGAAAAAAGGAAAGGGGAACGCATGGCACTGGGCCCAGTCCAGATCCTGGTCGTCGGTTTCGACGACCCGCAGTTCAACGGCGAGATCCTCGGCGAGCTGAAGAAGCTGCGGGAGAACGACGTGATCCGCCTGATCGACCTCCTCGTGATGCGCAAGGACGAGGACGGGAATCTCGAGCGCTACCAGCACACCGACATGACCGAGGAGGAGCTCGAAGGCTTCGGCGCGGTCGTCGGCGCCCTCGTCGGCTTCGGCATGGGCGGGGACGACGAGAGCATGGAGGCCGGCGCTGTTGTCGGTGCCGCCGCCCTCCAGGAAAGCGTGTCCGATCCGGAGCGGGGCGCCTGGTACGTCGACGACTCGATCCCGAACAACACCGCTGCCGCGGTCGCCCTGATCGAGCACCGTTGGGCGATCGGCCTTCGCGAGGCGATCGGCAACGCGAACGGGTTCCACCTCGCGGATGCGTGGATCCACCCCGCGGACCTGATCGCGATCGGCGTCCTCGCGGCGGAAGAGGCCGACGAGCAGGCCATCGGCGCACCGCCGGCCGCCTGAGCTCAGCTTCGCAGGGGGCGCGAGTGCCGGCGTGGCCGGTGCTCGCGCCACTGCCTGCCCCGCCGTGAGCGTGAGCGATGGGCGATCGTGGATTCGAACCACGGACCTCCGCCTTATCAGAGCGGCGCTCTAACCAACTGAGCTAATCGCCCGCGCCGCCGCTTGCGCGACGGTAACGGTCGGTCAGTGTAGCGAGCGTTCCGAGGCCGTGAACGGCGGGTAAGCTGGAAGGGCGATGGTCGAGATGTCGATTTATGGGGTCTCGTTCGACCTCGTCGGCAAGCAGCCGATCGTCCTGTTGAAGACTGCGGAGGGGAACAAGTACCTCCCGATCTGGATCGGACACCCCGAGGCGGCGGCGATCCTGATGAAGCTCCAGGGCGCAAGTGCCCCGCGGCCGCTCACGCACGACCTGCTCGTGAACATCCTGAACGAGCTCGAGGTCGAGGTGCTCCGCGTCACCGTGACCGAGCTCCGCGAGAACACCTTTCACGCCTCGATCACGATCCAGCACGACGGCTCGGAGCTCGAGATCGACTCACGCTCCTCCGACGCGATCGCCGTCGCGGTCCGCGCTCAGGCTCCGATCTACGCCGCAGACGACGTGATCGAGGAGTCGGCGATCGAGTTCGACAGCGAAGACGTCAGTGAGGACGACATCGTCGACGAGTTCAAGAAGTTCCTCGACCGCGTCTCGGCAGAGGATTTCGCCGAGGCCGAGGCCGAGGTCGAAGAAGACGAAGACTGAGCCGCCGCGCCGAGCGTCGTAACGCTCGCGCAGTCGTCTGTTCCTGCGCCCGGCGTCGTGGCAGAAGGGGGGACTGTCTCGGTGGCACGGGGCTCGAGGAGCCGTCGTGCGGGTCGGGTGCTCGATCGGTAGAGCAGCCCCGATTCCACGTGAAAATCGCCCTGCGCCGATGAGATTCCCCGCGGGCAGCGGTCGAAGCGTTACTACTTCCGGCAAGCGAGAAAAGGAGACGAGATGTCTGAGAACATGCACATCACCGAAGTCGGCCGCGTTGCGGTCGTGACGGCCGACCAGGACAAGGCGCTGGAGTTCTACGTCGGGACGCTCGGGCTCGAGCTGCGTACCGACATGAAGTTCGCGGACGGGAAGATGCGGTGGATCGAGGTCGCGCCGGCAGGAGCGCCCACGTCGATCGCGCTCACCCCGCCGATGGAGGGGACGACGCCCTCGCCGACCGACACCGGGATCGTGCTCTCGTCGGGCGACATCGACGCCGACCACGCTGCGCTCGTCGCGGCCGGGGCCGACGTCGATTCGGAGATCGCACGCTGGGGCGATCCGGTGCCGCCGATGTTCCGGTTGCGCGACCCCGAGGGAAACTCGCTCACGATCGTGGAGCCGCTGCAGTAGGGCCCAGGGGTCGACCGCGCGGGTCGAGCAAGCGGGACGAGCCGTCCATCCGGCACGGGAAGGGATGGACGGCGTGGCGGCCTTAACCGGGTCGAAAGGCGAGATGCGCGCCCCGATTCACGCGGAGAAGCCCGGCGGGGAGCTCCCGGCGTCAGCTCGTACGACGCGAACGCCCCCCAACGCGCCGGCTCAGTGCCAGAGCACGCTGGCAAGCGCGAAGCTGTTGAATGCGCAATGCACGAGCATCCCCGGAAAGACGCTGTCCACCCGTGAGCGCAGCCACGCCAGGCCGAAACCGAGCGTTGCGAGCTCGGGGAAGGCCTGGAGCAGTCCGTGGCTCGCCGCGAACAGGAGCCCGGTCGCGACGATCGCGACCCAGGCGCCCCAGCGAGTGAAGAGCGAATAGCCGAGCCCCCGGAACGTCGTCTCCTCGACGAACGGCGCCACCCCGGCCACGACCACCCAGTTCGCGGCGAAGGCGCCCGCGTGCGAGGGCATCCAGTGCTTTGGCACGATCCCCTGTTCGCGGCCGCCGTGGAGGAACGGGTCCATCAGCCCGATCAGGATCCCCGACACGATCAGCACGACCACGGCGAGGCCGAGCGCGACGAGCCAACTCGTCCGTGGACGCCGCCAGGCGAGCAGCACGGGCCTCCAGCCCGCGCGCCAGTTCACCGAGCCCGGCCGGTAGCCGGCGATCAGGAACACGATCCCGAGCATCAAGGCGTAGACGATCGCGGCGAAGACGGCCGTCGAGTAGTTGTAGAGCGCCGCCTGCGCGGACTGCTTGCTCGTCGTCACGGCGTAGTTGCCGAGGTAGTTGAGCGCGATGATCGTGCCGATGAGCGCGAGCCAGCCCGCGAGCTTCCCGTCGGTGTCGCCGGGAGCCCTAAGATGCGGCGCGGGCGCCGTGGCTGACTGCACGTTCACTTCCTTCGAGGTTAACAGCGCCCTCCCGCCGGCGGCGCGACCATGACGCACGAGCTCTGGGTCCGGCTCGGCATCGCGCTGCTCGCAATCGTCGCCTCCTTCGTGATCGCGAAGCTCGTCGACCGGCGGCTTGCCAGGCGACACCTCCAGCCCGGCACGATCACGCGCTACAGGATCCTGCGCCAGTCGATCCTCTGGTCGATCGTCTTCATCGGCGTCGTCTCCGCGCTGCTCGTGATCCCGCAGGTGCGCGGAATCGCCGCCGGGATCCTCGCCTCTTCGGCCGTGATCGGGCTCGTGCTCGGCTTTGCGGCGCAGCGCACGATCGGGAACTTCATCGCCGGGCTGCTGATCGCCTTCACCCAGCCGATCAGGCTCGGCGACGAGATCGAGTTCGACGGCACCCGCGGCGTCGTCGAGGAGGTCGGGCTGATCTACACCTGGGTGCGGACGCCGGATTCGGACAGGCTCGTGATCCCGAACGAGATGCTCGTCTCGAGGACCGTGCGCAACTCGACGATCCGCAACGACCGCCGGCTGGCTGAGATCTCCGTGCAGGTGCCGCTCGGAGTCGATCTTCGCACCGTGGTCTCCGCGCTCGACCGGCACTCGGACGAGACCGTTGTCACGCGCCTCGGCGAGGGAGCGGCGACGGTCGCCGTGCGCCGCTTCGTCGAGACGGGCGTGCCGATCGGGCGTGCCCAGAGCGATCTGCGCCTCGACGTCGCCGATGAGCTGCGCGAGGCAGGGATCTCCGGCGCCGGAGAGTAGAATCCGGCATGGCCCGCGCCGGGGATTCCGAGGCAGTCGTCAGGCTCGTCCGGAACCGCAAGCGCAAGCGGGCGGAGCGTAGGCGCCGTCGCAGGCGCAACGTCGTGGTCGTGCTCGTCGTGTCGGTCGTGCTCGCCGTCGGCATCGTCGTCGCCGGTTTCGGCGCCACCGCAGCGTTCTCGGAGTCGTGCAGCCTCTCGAGCCTGAAACCCGTGAACATCGGGGCGAACACCTTCGTCTACGCCGCCGACGGCTCGTTCCTGGGCTCGATCCCGGCCGACCGCAACCGGAGCCCGGTCGCCCTGAAGCGGATGAGCGCCTGGCTCCCCGCCGCCACCGTCTCGGTCGAGGACAGGCGCTTCTACGAGCACGGCGGGATCGACTATGTGGGGATCGCGCGTGCGATGTGGACCGATCTCAGCGCCGGGAAGGTCGTCGAGGGCGGCTCGACGATCACCCAGCAGCTCGTCCGCAACATGTACACAGGCCGCGAGCAGACCTTGGACAGGAAGATCAAGGAGGCGTGCCTCGCGATCAAGCTGAGCGACCGCTGGTCGAAGGCACGGATCCTCCAGACCTACCTGAACACCGTGTACTACGGCAATCACGCCTACGGGGTCGAGGCCGCCGCCGAGACCTACTTCTCGCGCCATGCCCGGAACCTCAACCTCGCGCAGGCCGCGCTGATCGCCGGGCTGCCTCAGGCGCCGTCGATCTACGACCCGCTGGTGAACCCGAAAGCCGCGCTGATCCGCCGCAAGGAGGTGCTCCGCGCGATGCTCACCGCGCACGCGATCACGCGCAAGCAGTTCCGCTGGGCGGTGAAGCAGAAACTCCAGCTGAAGCCCGGGCGGATCTACACGCGGATCAAGCAACCGTACTTCTTCTCGTACGTGATCGACGAGCTCGAGGACGTGTACGGCGCGAACGTCGTGCGCGACGGCGGGCTGCGGGTCTATACGACGATCGAGCCAAGGCTCCAGGTCGACGCGAACTCGGCGATCCGCGAGACGCTCGACGAGTCGGACGACCCGGCCGCCGCGATCGTCTCGGTGACGCCGGGCACGGGTGCGATCCGCGCCATGACCGCCGTGATCCCGGGAAAGAAGCACAACGAGTTCAACCTGACCTCCCAGTCCGCCCGCCAGGCCGGATCGACGTTCAAGACCTTCGTGCTCACGGCCGCGATCGAGAAGGGGATCGACCCCAACAACACCTACTACGACCTCGGCGCCGTTCACCTGCACGACCGGGCCGTGGTGCATCGACGACTACAAGGCCGGCAAGCCGTGGGAGGTGACCACCTTCGACCACACCTATGCAGGCTCGATCTCGATCACGAACGCGACTCTCCGCTCCGACAACACGGTCTACGCGCAGCTCACACTCGACGTCGGGCCCGACACGGTCTACAAGCTGGCGCAGAAGCTGGGCGTGAACTTCGCAGGCCAGAAGCCCGTCGCCTCGATCGGGCTCGGTTCGCTCTCGGTCTCGCCCGCTCGACATGGCAGCCGCCTACGCCACCTTCGCCGCCGGCGGGATCTACGCGAAGCCGACCGCGATCCGGAAGGTGATCCTCCCGAACGGGAAGGTCGACACGACCGCCGGCTGGGGAAGGCCGCAGGCGAAGCGCGTGATGCCGCAGGGCGTCGCCTGGCAGGTGAACCAGGTGCTCGCCGCAAATGCGCAGTACGGAACCGGGGCCGGCTCGAGCGACGGCGTCCATCCCGAACGCCGGCAAGACCGGCACGACCTCGGACTTCACCGACGCCTGGTTCGACGGCTACACGCGTGATTTCTCGACCGTCGTCTGGATGGGATACCCGCGCGGCGAGATCCCGATGACCGACGTGCACGGCGAGGAGGTCACGGGCGCGACCTTCCCGGTGCCGATCTGGCATCTTTACATGGACGCGGCGGAGAAGAACCTGCCCGCCCGGCAGTTCCTCACCCCGAGCTCGTATCCGAGTCTACGAGCCGTTCCAGAAAGGCTACTGGGGCTACCTGGATATTCCCGTTGCCCCGCCACCGGCGGCTCCGACGACGACGACGACCGCCGTCACCCCCGCCAAGGTCCCGGTCGCCCCGAACCCGAAGCAACCGCCGGCCCAGCGCGGCGTCCACTGACGCGGCCCACGACAGGCCCGGAGAGATCTGCGGGCACGACGCGACTCGGCGTGGGTCGGCCCCGCCGCGGGGAGCAGCCGCGGTGTCTATCGTCTCCGGCATGACCGGGCTGCTGACGATCGCCGAGGCGCTCGAGCTCGTGCTGGACCACGTGGAGCCGCTCGAGCCCGAGGAGGTGGCGCTCGAAGAGGCCGCCGGGCGGGTGCTTGCCGAGCCGCGCGGCCGCAGGAGTCGATCTGCCGTCGTTTCCCGCCTCGGCGATGGACGGCTTCGCGCTCCGCTCGGGCGATGCTCCCGCCACGCTTCCCGTCGTCGCGAGGATCGCCGGCCGGCCGGCCGGCCGAACGGGCGCTCGAGCAGGGCGAGGCGATGGCGATCGCGACCGGGGGTGTCGTTCCGGATGGGGCCGACGCCGTCGTGCCGATCGAGGACGTCGAGGAGCGTGACGGCGTCCGTCGTCGTTCCCGGTGAGGTGAGAGCAGGGGCGAACGTCCGGGCGCGCGGCGGCGATCTCGTCAGCGGCGACCCGGTCGTCGCGGCAGGCGTGCGGCTCGGGCCGGTCCAGCTCGGGCGCCCTTGCGGCTGCCGGGGTGACGACGCGTCCGCTGCCATCGCCGGCCGCGGATCGTGCTGGCCGTCACGGGTTCGGAGCTTCGCTCCGCCGGGGAGCCGCTCGCACGCGGGGAGATCTACGACGCGAACGGCGTGATCCTCGCGACCCAGATCCGCAGCACCGGCGCCACCGTCGAGCGGCTCCCGCCCGTTCAGACGACGCCGCGGCGACCCGCGAGGCGATCGAGCGCGGTCTCGAAGCCGACGTGCTCGTGACGAGCGGCGGCGTCTCGGTGGGTGTCTACGACCTCGTGCGCGCGACCGAGGCAGAGCTCGGGGTCGAGGAGGTGTTCTGGCGCGTGGCGGTGCGGCCCGGCAAGCCGATCGCGTTCGGGGTCGAGGGCCGGACGCTCGTCTTCGGGCTGCCGGGCAACCCGGTCTCCTCGCTCGTCGGGTTCGAGCTCTTCGTGCGCCCGGCCCTGCTTGCGCTACAGGGCCTCGCGAAGCCGAGGCCGGTCTTTCGTCCGGGCTCGCCTCGGCCGGGCGGTGAAGATGGTCGATCGCGACTCGCTCCTGCGCTCGAGAACCGCGGTCGAGAGCGGGGAGATCGTGATCTCACCGTTGACCGGCCAGGAATCCCACATGATCGCACGGGCCGCAACGGCCGATGCGCTCGTGCTGATCCCGCACGGCGAGGGCGAGCTCGAGGCCGGCACGGCTGTGAGCTACCTCAGCCTGTAGAGGCCGGCGGCAGCGAAGCGGCTAGTGCGTCGCCGGCGACCGGCTCGCGAGCACCACCGCGCGGACGGCTTCGCGGAACGGCCCGCGCGGCCCGCGCTCGCTCGCGTCCGGATAGGGCGCATACCGCCCGGCCGCGGCAACCGCGAGCTGGCAGGCGCCGGCGGCCCCGGCCAGGGCGATCGCGAAGCCGGCCGGCGAGACGTAGCCGAGTCCCGACGAGCTCGAGCAGGTACCAGGGAGCGTCGAGCCCGATCCCGTAGCGCCACGCGAGCGAGAAGACGAGCAGCGCCGGCCCGACCAGGCCGACGCGCGAAGAGCGCAAGGCGCACAGGTGGGCGCGCGATGCGGATCTGCGGCAGCCACAACCAGACGTTCAGCGCCGGCAGCGCAAAGATCAGCGCGAACGGGTTCGTGGCCGCGATCAGGAGCGCGACGACGAGCAGCTCGAGCAGCGCGACCGTGTAACCCGCGAGCTCCTCTTCCGGCGTCACCGGCCGCCTCACGGCCAAGCGCGCCCGGGTGAGCACCCATCCGAGCACGAGGAGGACGCACAACAGGACGAGGGTCGGCACGGGCCAGTCGTCGGCGACCGCCGTTCGCCGGATTCGGCGGCCGTGCGGGGCCGGACGGCCATGCCCCCAGGAGACGAAAGCACGTGAAGGCGAGGCCCACGAAGAGCCAGAACAGGAGGCGGCTGCGGAGCGCGCCCCCGGCCGCCCGCAGCGAGATCCGCAGCCGACGGCAGCGGGCGTAGAGGTCGACGACGCAGACGGCGTATGGGACGAGCAGCGCGACGAGAAGCAACTCGATCGCCCAACCTCGGATGAACCGCCCGCCGACCCACACGTAGCTCCGGGTGCTCGGCGCGAGCTCCAGTCCCGTATCGAGCGAGCCCAGAAGCTGCTGGGCGGCGGCGCCGAGCTGACCGAGCCGCTCCGTGTCGATCCCGGCGGCATTGTCGCCGAACGCCGGAGGCGGCCGGTCACCTCCCGTCGTGATCGTGACTGCGGGAATGCCGTCGGAGACGAACGGGCCCTGCTCGTAGAGGCGTGAACGGGAAGGCCAGATCGAGTAGCTGTCCGAAGAAGCTGACGTGCTCCGGCGCCGCGCCCGTCTGCTCGGCGACGCGGGCGACCGCCGTGGCGACGAGGCTCGCGTTCGGCGAGCGTGGCGTGTCGCCGCCGAGCTCGATCGCCGGCTTCCCCGGCCCGGCGATCGCATCGAGGTTGATCACGGCGACGATGTGCTTGCGCAACGGCGAGGTCTTCAGGAAGTGAGCCGCCCCGAGCGCGCCGAAGGCCCCGCCGTCGGTTGAGAGGAAGACGATCCTGCCGGCCCGAGCTGACCGGGGCCGAGCCGTCGCTCAGCGGCTGCGCGTAGGCGCGGGCGAGCTCGATCAGCGCTGCTGTTCCGCTCGCGTTGTCGTTGGCGCCGGGCCCGGCGCCGGTGTCGTCGCGATGTGCCATCACCACGACCGTCTCCGGTGACTTGCTCGGAACGAGCGCGGTGATGTTCCGGAGCTTCACCGCGCCGAGCCCCGGGACGCGCTGTTTCCACGTGGAAACGTGCGTCTGCAATCCGTAGACCCCCATCGGGAGCTGATCGGTGAACCAGCTCGCGGCGCCGATTGCTCCCGCGCTGCCAGGCGGCCGGTTCGGGTAGCCGGTCGAGAGGTCGCGGGCCAGCGTCAGCGCCGAGCCCGTGTCGAACGAGCCGGGGAGGATCGGCTTCGCCAGCGGCGCGGGCGCCGCGACCGTCACCGAGAGCAGGATCAGCGGGATCAGGGCGACGAGCGCGGAGGTCCAGTAGAGCCTGCCGTTGATCGGGCGGGCGATCGAACCACGACGCGGCCGGCGCCGCCGAACCGAGGGCTGGGAGGCCGCTCATTCAGAGGTATAGTAAGAAGCCGGGAAGCTCAGACCGTCCGGCAGGCGACCGGATAACCCATGACTGACTCCTCCACCATCCTGCTCGTCGACGACGACGAGGCCGTGCGGAAGGTGCTCAGCTTCCCCCTGGAGCGCGACGGCTACGAGGTGATCCTCGCCGCCGACGGCGAGGAGGCGCTGCGCCGCTTCGACGAGTCGCCGGTGGATCTGGTCGTGCTGGACATCATGCTTCCGAAGCTCGACGGGCTCGAGGTCTGCAAGCAGCTGCGGGCTCGAAGCTCCGTGCCGATCATCATGCTCACCGCGCGCGACGACGAGCTCGACAAGGTGCTCGGGCTCGAGCTCGGCGCCGACGACTACGTCACGAAGCCGTTCTCGATCCGCGAGTTCCGTTCCCGGACGCGGGCGCTGCTTCGCCGCGCCCGGGCTCCACGCCACGAGCCCGACGGCGGCGACGCGCAGCTCATCTCGGCCGACGGGCTCACGATCGACGTCTCGCGGCGCGCGGTCGAGGTCGACGGGCGGAGCGTCCAGCTCACCTACGTCGAGTTCGAGCTCCTCGCGCGGCTCGCGGCCCGGCCGGGGCGCGTGTTCTCGCGGCGGATGCTGCTCGAAGCGCTCTGGGGAAGCGCCGAGTTCCGCGACCCGCGCACGATCGACGTCCACGTGCGACATCTCCGTGAGAAGCTCGAGCGCGACTCCCGGAACCCCGAGTTCATCCTCACCGTCCGCAGCGTCGGGTACCGCTTCCGCGACCGGTGAACCCGCTCAGCACCGTCGGAGGGCGACTCGCACTCGCGCTGCTCGTCGTCGTCGGTGGTGCCCTCGCGATCGTCTATCTGATCGTCGTCTCCTCCTACCGGAGCTCGCTCGTCGACACGCGACTGAAGGACATGTCTCACACGGTCGCCCTGATCGCCGCGAAGCCCCGCCCCGGGCCCGGCGAGGTCTTTCCGAGCGCCGAGTGGATCGAGGACGAGGCGCTCCCGGTCGCCGGTGGGGCAAGAGTCGCAATCTTCAGCGCAGCGCTCGGTGAGCCCGTTGCCGACTCGAACGGCGGCACCTCCGTCGACATCGAGCACGATCCGCTCGTCCGTCGCGCCGAGCGCAGCCGGGGAGCCGTTTCGAGCGCGGTCAACCGCGACGGCTCGACCTACGCCGAGGCCGCCGTCGCGCTGAAGGGGGGATCGGTGCTGCTCGTCTCGAGCCCGCTCCACAGCGACCTGACCTCGCTCTCGGTCGTCCGACGGAGGGTGCTGTTGGCGGTGGTTGCGGCCACGATCTTCGCGATCGTGCTCGGCTACGGGCTCGCAACGCTCTTTGCGCGCCGGATCCGGCGGCTGGAGGTCGCCGCGGAACGGATCGCAGACGGGCATTTCGACGAGCCGGTGTCGGATAGCGCACCGGACGAGCTCGGCCAGCTGGCGCGCGCCTTCGAGCAGATGCGGCTGAGGCTCGCCTCGCTCGATCGCGCCCGCGGCGAGTTCATCGCCAACGCCTCGCACGAGCTGCGGACGCCGCTCTTCTCGCTCGCCGGCTTCCTGGAGCTGCTCGACACCGACGAGAACCTCGACGCCGAGACCCGGGAGGAGTTCCTGGCCTCGATGCGCGGCCAGGTGAAGCGGTTGACGAAGCTCGCGAGCGACCTGCTCGATCTGTCGCGTCTCGATGCGGGGCGGCTGGCGGTCACCGACGAGGTGTTCGACCTGGCGATGGTCGGCGACGAGCTCGCGACCGAGCTCGGGCCGCGCGCCCGCGCAGCCGGGCACGCGCTCGAGCTGCTCGCGCCCGCGGCCGTCCACACCCTGGCCGACGAGGCGCGCGTGCTCCAGATCGGCCGCATTCTGATCGACAACGCCGTCGTGCACACGCCGCCCGGCACCACCGTCTCAATCTCGATCGAGGAGAGCGGCGGCACCGCCTCGCTCGTGGTCGAGGACGACGGCCCCGGCATTCCGGCCGAATCGACGCAGGCCGTGTTCGACCGTTTCTACCGGCTCGGCGGGTCGATCGCCTCCGGCAGCGGGCTCGGGCTGGCGATCGCGAGGGAGCTCGCGGAGCTGATGGACGGGCACCTCGAGCTCGAGTCGCGGCCCGGAGCCACCCGGTTCACGCTCGTGCTCCCGGCCGACGAATCGCCCCGTCCCGCCGCCCTCGCCCCTGCACGAACGGGATGAGCTCCTGCGCCGAACCTGCTTACATGCCGGGGGTATGCGTCCGGCTCTCGTAGTCGCGCTCTGCCTGCTTGCTGCGCTCGCGGGCGCGGGAGGGGTCCTCTTCGCCGTCGAGAGCTCGGACTGGGCCGGCGGGAGCTCCCAGGTGATCGTGCGCGAGCCCCTCGTGCGCGCGTCGCTGCCGACCACGGTCGTGATCGCGAAGCCCGTCGTTGCGAACGGCTTCTCGCCGCAGCGAATCTTCGCCGAGCGCTCCCCGGGGGTCGTCACCGTGTTCTCGTACTTCCGCGGCAAGCCGGCCGGCGCGTCCCTCGAGGAAGGCTCCGGCTTCGTGGTCGACCGCGCCGGGATCGTGCTCACCGCGGCTCATGTGATCGTGTCGGCCGAGCATTCGACGACGCTCTCCGCCGCGGCCCATGCGGTCTACGTCCAGTTCGCCGACGGCGACCGCGTTCGCGCCCACATCGTCGGCTGGGATCCGTATGACGATGTCGGGGTGCTCCGCGTCCCGCCTGGCGCGCACGTGCTCGTGCCGGTGCCGCTCGGCGACTCCTCCTCGCTCTCGGTGGGCGCCCCGGTGGCGGCGATCGGCTCGCCCTTCGGCGCCCAGACCTCGCTCTCGGTCGGCGTGATCTCCGGAGTCGACCGGACGATCCCCTCGCTGACGACGCCGTACAATCTCTTCGACGCGATCCAGACCGATGCCCCGATCAACCGTGGTAACTCCGGGGGCCCGCTGATCGACGCGGCCGGCGACGCGATCGGGATCAACGCGCAGCTTCGCGCCAGCCCCGACTCGGGATTCGAGGGCGTCGGCTTCGCGGTGCCGATCGACTCCGCCAAGCGCTCACTCCAGCAGCTCCTCGTCTCGGGCCATGTCGCCTACGCCTACCTCGGCCTCGAGACCGAGGATCTGACGCCGGCGATCGCAAAGGCGTTCGACTATCCGGTGAAGCGCGGTGCGATCGTGAGCTCGGTCGCGGCCGGCGGGCCGGCCGCGCGCGGCGGGCTCCTTCGGGGGACGCGCACGCTCATCTGGCAGAGCCAGCGGCTGACGCTCGGCGGCGACGTGATCGTGGCGATCGACGGCAACCCGGTCTCCAACTCCGACGACGTCGCGCGTCTCGTGGCCGAGCGGATGGTGCCGGGCGAGGCCGCGTGGTTCACGATCATCCGGAACGGCCAGACTCGCGTGATTCCGGTGATCCTGGGCTCGCGCCCGTAGCAAGGAGCTTCGCGCCGCATAGAATCGGGCCGTGAGCGAGCTTTCGCACGTCGACGAGACCTCCGGGACGGTCAGGATGGTCGATGTCGGCCACAAGCCGCCGCTTCGGCGCCGGGCGATCGCGAGGGGTGCAGTGCTGATGGCGCCCGAGACCGCCCGCCGCCTTCGCGAGCTGCCGAAAGGCGACGCGCTCACAACCGCCGAGCTCGCGGGGATCATGGCCGCGAAGGCGACGAGCAGCCTGATCCCGCTCTGCCACCCGCTGCCGCTCTCGCATGTCGGAGTCGAGCTCGAGATCGGCGAGGGTCGGGTCGAGATCGTCGCCTCGGCCGAGACGACGGCACAGACCGGCGTCGAAATGGAGGCGCTGACCGCCGTTGCGGTCGCGGGCCTGACCGTCTATGACATGGCGAAGGCGATCGACAAGGGCATGGTCATCACCGAGATCACGCTCGTCGAGAAGACGAAGGACGAGCCCTGAAAGCAGGAGTTCTCACCGTCTCCGACCGCGTTTCACGAGGCGAGGCCGATGACGTCAGCGGCGACACGCTCGAGGAGCTCCTCCTCGCCGACGGTTTCGAGGTGATCCGCCGGCTCGTTGCGGACGAGCGCGACGAGATCGCGCGTGCGATCGCCGACCTTGCGTCCGACAACGCGCTCGTGCTGACGACGGGCGGCACGGGCCTCGCGGCCCGCGACGTGACCCCCGAGGCGACGCGCACGGTGCTCGAGCGCGAGGCACCCGGGATCTCCGAGGCAATCCGCGCCGACGCGATCTCGAAGACACCCCACGGCCTTCTCTCGCGCGCCCTCGCCGGCACGGTCGGGACGGCGCTCGTCGTGAACCTCGCCGGCTCGCCGGGGGCCTGCCGGGATGGATATGCGGTGCTGCGGCCCGCGCTTACTCACGCGCTGCGCCTGTTAACCGACGGGCAAACGGCCACCGATCACCAGAACACCTAGTGCGTCCGCTCGACATCTCTACGCCGGGCTTCGCAACTCGTGGCGGTCGCACCGCATGACGGCGGTCGCGAATGCCCGCCTGTTCGCCAGGCTGATCAAGGTCGAGCACACGATCTTCGCGCTGCCGTTCGCCTATGTCGGCGCGTTCCTCTCGATCGACGCCGTGCCCTCGGCCCACGACCTCCTGTGGATCACGGTCGCGATGGCCGGCGCCCGCGCGCTCGCGATGGCGCTCAACCGCCTGATCGACGCAGGAATCGATGCGCGAAACCCGCGCACGGCCGGCCGGGAGCTTCCCTCGGGGGCGCTCACGACGACCAAGGTCGTCGCCTTCTGTCTCGGCTCGCTCGTCGTGTTCCTGATCGCGGTCTGGCAGCTGAACCCGGTCGTCCGCTGGCTCTGGCCGATCCCGGTCGCCGCGTTCGTGATCTACCCCTACCTCAAGCGCTTCACCTGGCTCTGCCATCTCTGGCTCGGTGCGGTCGACGGCCTCGCGCCGGTGGGCGGCTGGGTGGCGATCACCGGCAAGCTCCCGTGGGAGGCGTGGGCGCTCGGCGGTGCCGTCGCCACGTGGGTCGCCGGCTTCGACATCTTCTATTCGCTGTTCGACGTGGAGATCGACCGCGCCCAGGGGCTCCATTCCTGGGCCGTCCGCTTCGGCGAACGCGGCGCCTTTCTCGGCGCCCGGCTGATGCACATCGCGACGGTGGCGTTCCTGGTCGCTGCGGGCCTCGGCCTGGACGTGGACGCCTTCTACTGGGCCGGCGTCGCGGCAGTCGCCGGGTTGCTCGCGTGGGAGCACTCGCTGGTCCGGCCGGGCGACCTCCGTCGGCTCGACGCAGCGTTCTTCACGATGAACGGCGTGATCAGCGTCGCGTTCTTCGGATTCGTGCTCCTCGACGTGCTCTAGGCAGAAGCTCGGCCGAATCGGCAGGCCAGGCCACCGCGTCACAGGACGCGTCTCGGCTGGTGGCCACCATCGTCGAGCCTACGACCTCGGCTGGGAATACGTACACGTCGCGATCGACGACGCGACCCGACTCGCCTACGCCGAAGTCCTCGACGACGAGAAGGCCGTGACCGCGGTCGGCTTCCTCCGCCGAGCGGTCGCCCACTTCGCCGCCTTCGGGATCAGGGTCGAGCGGCTGATGACCGACAACGGCTCCGCCTACCGCTCAACGATCCACGCGCTCGCTTGCAAAGCACTCGGAATCAAGCATCTCCGCACCCGCCCCTACCGGCCCCGCACCAACGGGAAAGCAGAGCGCTTCATCCGCACCATGCTCGGCGGCTGGGCCTACGGAGCGATCTACGGCAACAGCAACGAACGAGGCCGTGCACTCACTGGCTGGCTCGACTTCTACAATCGCCAACGACCACACCGCAGCCTCGGCCGCCAAGCCCCACTCGAGCGCTTACATGCGCTCATTAATACAGCTCCCGATTCGGGGCCGTCGGGGCGGTCGATCACGACGGCGCGGTCAAAGGCCCGGGCGAGGAGTTGAATCTCGACGTCGGTGAGGGGTTGGTCGGGGGGTTTCGCCACACCGAGCCTGCTGAGAGCAACGAGGATCGCCGGCACCGGGACTCCGAGGGCCCCTGCAAGCTCTTCGACCGTCGGCCCCGGCGGCACCGTGTCGAAGCTCACCGACCTGCGCTTGCCTTGCCACGGCTCGGTTGGCGTCTGGAAGATCAGGTTGGCCCCGTCCGGGCCGGGCAACGCCGCCGCCAGCTGCCATCCCTCGGTACCGAGCCGCTCGAGGAGCGCCGGAAGCTCCGAGTCGTCGTCCGTCGATACGGGCTCGACGCGGAAGCGCCACTGCGCCGGTTCAGCCCGGTATAGCCATCGCGACGGCGTGACGGAGCTCACGCCCATCCGTTCCGTGGAAGCGGCCTCGTCCGCCCGGCGGGGCCTCGAGAGCATCTGGATGATCCGGTCGCGGATCTTTTCGGCGTCGGCGCCGAGGTCGAGCAGGATCCGAGCGGCAACCCCTTCGTTCTCGCGAACGAGGCCGAGCAGGACGTGCTCGGTGCCGATGTAGTTGTGCCCGAGGGAGAGCGCCTCACGGAGCGACAACTCGAGCACTTTCTTGGCACGCGGAGTGAACGGGATCTGCCCGCTCGCGACCTCGTCGCCCCGGCCGACGATCCCCGCGACCTGCGCTCGAACCTCCACGAGGTCGATCTCGAGCGACTCGAGCACCCTTGCGGCAAGCCCGTCCTCTTCGCGCAGGAGTCCGAGGAGAAGGTGCTCGGTGCCGATGTAGTTGTGCCTGAATCCCCGCGCTTCGTCCTGCGCGAGCACCACCGCCTGACGGGCGCGCTCGGTGAATCGCTCGAACATCTCCGAACCGTAGCGCGGTGCCGCGGCGGGTACCGTTCGCCGCCGTGGTCAAGGCGGCGAAGCTCACGAAGCGGTTCGGCGAGAAGCGCGTCCTCAACAAGGTCGACGTCGAGCTCGGCACGCCGGGCTTCCTGCTCGTCACGGGCCCGAACGGCTCGGGGAAGACGACACTCCTGCGCGTCCTGGCGGGGCTCGACGCACCGAGTGCCGGCGAGGTGCTGCTGCCCGAACGGGGCACGATCGGGTATCTGGGGCACGAGCCGCTCGTCTACCGCGAGCTGACACCACTCGAGAACCTGCATCTCTTCGCGCGGCTCTACCGCGTGCCCGAGAGAGGCGAGCGAATCGGGATGCTGCTCGAGCGCTTCGGGCTCTGGGAGGTCCGGGACCAGCGAGTCTCGACGTTCTCACGCGGGATGCGCCAGCGCCTCGGGCTCTGCCGCGTGCTGCTCCACGAACCGAGCCTGGTGATCTTCGACGAGCCGTTCAACGCCCTCGACGAGGCCGGCTCGAAGCTGCTCGACGAGACGCTCGACGACCTTGCTGCCCGAAGCGCCGTGATCGTTGCGACCCATGACCCTGCACGGGTCGAGCGCCTTGCGACGCAGAGGCTCGCGTTCGCATGACCTACTTCTCCGATGTGGCGGCGCTCGCGCGGAAGGACCTCCTGATCGAGCTGCGGGCGAAGGAGACCGTGCCGGCGATGCTCGTGTTCGTGATCTCGACGCTCGTCGTCTTCCACTTCGCGGTTCCCGTCGGGGTGAACCACGAGGTCGCGCTCGGCCTCCTGTGGGTCGCGATCCTGTTCACGGCGCTGCTCGGGTTGACGAGGGCCTTCGTGCCGGAGCGCGAGCAAGGGCTCTTCGACGCGCTCGTGATGGCGCCCTCCGACCGGAGCGCGATCTGGCTCGCGAAGGCGTTCTCGGTGTTCGTCTTCCTCGTCGTGGCCCAGCTCTTCGCGCTGCCGGCGTTCGGGATGTTCTTCTTCGGGGTCGGCTGGCGCACGGTCGCCGCCGTCCTGCTCGCCGACATCGGGATCTGCTCCGTGGGCACGCTCACCGGTGCGATGGCCGTGGCGGGCAAAGCGCGCGAGCTGATCCTGCCGCTTCTCTTCCTACCCCTCTCGATCCCGATCATCGTCGGCGGCGTCGGTGCGAGCATTGTCCATAGCGGCAACAAGTATCTGGAGTTTCTCGTGCTCTACGACGCCGTCTTCGCGATCGTCTCCTGGGCGACGTTCGAGTACGTGGTCGCTGAGGCGTAGCGTCCGCTCGCGCGTAGGTAGGCAGGCAGGTGTTGCCAGATACGATTTGAGCGTGACGAGGGATGCGCGTCTCCCGCTCCCCGTGCTCGCGGGGATAACCGCTTTGCTCTTCGCGATCGCGATCGCGTTGATCTTCTTCTATGCCCCCGTGGACGCCGGCTCGGCGCAGAGCCAGGGGCTCTCGCAGAAGATCTTCTACTTCCACGTGCCGATCGCGCTGACCGCGTACGCCGCGTTCGGCTGGGGGGCATGGAAGGCGCTCCGCTACCTGTGGAAGCGGGACGAAGAGGCCGACCTCGAGAGCTATGTCGCGATCCACCAGGGAGTGATCTTCGGCACCCTGACGCTCATCACCGGCTCGATCTGGGCGCGCATCGCCTGGGGCGTCTGGTGGGTATGGGGCGACGACGAGCTCGTCCTGTTCCTCGTCCTGTTCCTGTTCTACTGCGCCTACTTCATGCTGCGCTACTCCGTCGAGCCGGGCGTGGCACGGGCGAACATGTCGGCCGTCTACGCGCTCTGCGGGATCGTGCTGCTCCCGATCTCGTTCTTCGCGATCCGGCTCTCCCGGAGCATCATCCATCCAGAGGTCTTCACGCTGAAGGGGCCTCAGATGACTCACTCGCAGTTCATCGCGTTCCTCGTCTCCTACATTGCGATGCTGTTCCTGTTTGCGACCCTCTACCGGATCGAGTTGGCGGGGAAACGCCTCGACGGCCAGCTCCGGGAGCTCCGGGAGCTCCTCGCATGACACCCTCCGAGAAATACACCGCCGCCGCATACCTCGTCGTCTTCGTCGGGCTTCTCGCCTACATCCTGATCATCGCCGCCAAGCTGGGCCGGATCCAGCGCCAGGTCGGGGAGATCGTCCAGGAATTGCGGCAAAGGGACGCTGAGGCGACCCACTCCGACGCCGCCTGATGGCCGAGCTTCTCTTCTGGCCCGCGCTCCTCGGCTACGGCGAAGCAGCGCTCGCCTACACCTCGCCGCGTTACACGCGGCTCGCGATGTGGGGTGTGCGTGTCGGCTGGCTCGCGCAGACCGCGCTCCTCGTCGTCCAGGCGGCCGGAGTCGACGGATTCCCGTGGTCGACCTGGGCCGGGTCGCTCAACCTCTTCGTCTGGTTCATCGTCGGCGCCTACCTGATCTGGGGCTGTCAGCAGCGCTACCGGCTCGTCGGGCTCTCGGTGATGCCCCTCGTCGTCGGGCTCTTCATCGCCTCGAGGCTCGGCGGCGGGACGTCGGCCGGCGAGCGGTCGCACTACTCGAACCTGTTCCTGACGATCCACGTCGGCTTCACGCTCGCGGCGTTCGCCGGCTTCACCCTCGCGGCGGCGCTGGCGGTGCTCTACCTGGTCGAGGAGCACGGGCTCCAGCACCACTCTCCGGGGATCCTGCGCCTGCGGCTGCCGTCGCTCGTCGTGCTCGAGCAGCTGATCCTGCGCACGATCGTGGTCTCGCTGCCGCTGCTCACGATCGGGCTCGCCGCCGGGTTCATCCGGCTCCGCGAGCAGGGCGACGGGATCGACGCGCTGATGGCTGCTGCGATCGTGACGTGGTCCGTCTACGCGGGCTTCGTCGCGATGCGGGCGACCGGGCGCCGCGCGGCCTATCTGGCGCTGGTCGGCTTCGGGCTCGTGATCCTTGCGCGCATCGTGCTCGCCGGGAGCCACTTTTGACGCTTTCGCTCGTCGGGATCTCGCATCACGTCGCACCCGTGGAGCTCCGCGAGCGGGTGTCGCTGTCGCTCGAGCGGGCCGCCTCGCTCGCGCACGCGCTCGGCGACGCCGTCTGCCTCTCGACCTGCAACCGCACCGAGGTCTACCTCGCGGGCGACGACGGCTCGCGTGCGCTCGCCTCGCTCGAGGAGCTGGCCGGCGAGCCGCTTCGCTCTGTGGCCTACCGGATGCACGACGACGCGGCGGCCCTCCATCTCTTCCGCGTCTCGGCGGGGCTCGACTCGCTGATCCCGGGGGAGAGCGAGATCCTCGGTCAGGTGCGGGCGGCGTTCGATGCCGCCTCGACCGGTCCTCTACTCGACCGGGTGTTCCGCCAGGCGCTCCAGCTCGGCAAGCGGGTGCGCACCGAGACGGCGATCGGCGAGAGCCCTGCCTCCGTGCCGGCTGCCGCCGCCGCACTCGCCGCGCAGGTGTTCGGCGACCTCAGGGGCCGGAACGTGCTGCTCGTGGGCGCCGGCCGGATCGGTGAGCTCGCGGCCGGCAATCTCTCGGCCCGCGGCGCCTCGATCGCCTACGTCGCGAACCGCAGCGCCGAAGGTGCGGCCGAGCTCGCAGCGCGCTTCGGCGGACAACCGCTCGCCCTCGACGAGGTGGCAGCCAGGCTCGGCGAGGTCGACGTCGTGCTCACCTCCACCTCCGCGCCGGGCGTTCTGATCGATGCCGGCCAGGTGCCCTCGAAGCGCCGCCGGCCGCTCTTCTTCATCGACATCGCGGTCCCGCGCGACGTCGACTCTGCGGTGCACCAGCTCGACGGCTGCTACCTGTACGACATCGACGACCTCGAGGCCGTCGTCACCGAGACGCTGAACGGCCGCCGCGCCGAGGCCGAGGTCGCGGAGCGGCTCGTCGTCGAGGAGGCCGAGCGTTTCCGCGAATGGCGCGCCACGCTCGATGTGGTGCCGGCGATCGCGGCTTTGCGGGCGCGCGCGGAGGGGATCCGCCTGGCCGAGCTTGCGAAGCTCGGGCCGCTTCCCGAGGAAGAGCGAGAGCGGCTCGATGTGGTCACGACGCAGCTTCTGAACAAGCTCCTGCACGAGCCGACGGTCCGGATGAAGCAGGCGGCTGCGAACGGCGGCGGCGACACCGATGCTGCCGCGGTCCGGCGGCTGTTCGGGCTCGACGAAGGGGCCTAGCGGTGATCGTCCGCATCGGTTCGCGGGGCTCCCGGCTGGCGCTGACCCAGGCCGAGCTCGCCGGCGCCGTCATCCGCAAGGCGGGCCACGAGATCGTCTTCGTCCCGATCACGACCGCCGGCGACCGCGACCGCGCGAGCCCCTTCGGCCAGATCGGCGAACGCGGCGTGTTCGTGAAGGAGATCGAGGAGGCGCTGCTCGCCGACCGGATCGACGTCGCCGTACACTCCGCGAAGGACATGACCTCGACCGACACGGCAGGTCTCGTCGTCGGCGCCTACCTCGAACGCGACGATCCACGAGATGCACTCGTCGGCGCCAACGCCCTCCAGCCCGGGATGCGGATCGGGACCGCGTCGGTTCGCCGCCGGGCTCAGCTCCTCGCCTTCGATCCCACGATCTCGGTCGAGCCGCTCCGCGGGAACATCGATACGCGGTTGCGCAAGGCGCAGGAGCGAGGTCTCGACGCGCTGGTACTCGCCGCGTGCGGGCTCGACCGCCTCGGTCTCGGGGACCGGATCGGCCTCCGGTTGCCGGTGGAGACGATGCTGCCCGAGGCCGCCCAGGGCGCGCTCGCGTTGCAGGTGCGCGTCGGCGAGGAGGAGCTCGTCGCGGCCGCGGACCGGGCGGAGACACGGCGTGCCGTCGAGGCGGAGCGGGCCTGCGTGGCCGAGATCGGCGCCGGTTGCCTCGCGCCGGTGGCCGCGCATCACGACGGTGAGAGGCTGACCGCCCTGATCGCGGCCGAGGACGGGAGCTGGATCGAGCATGCGAGTGGGCCTGATCCCGCGTCGGTCGCGGCCGAGCTGCTCGCGGCCTCGCAGAGGCGCGCGGCGTGAAGGTGATCGTCACGCGCCCGCGAGGCCAGGCGCAGCCGCTCGCCGGCCGGATCGAGGAGCTCGGGCACGAGGTGGTCGAGTGTCCGCTGATCGAGATCGTCCGTACCTCCGAGGAGTCGATCGACTGCTCGGGGTACGAGTGGGCGGTCGTCACGAGCCCGAACGGCGCAGATGAGGTTGCGCGCAGGGTCAGGAACCTTCCCGCCAAGGTCGCGGCCGTCGGCCCCGGCACCGCCGAGACGCTGCGCCGTCACGGGATCGAGCCGTCGTTCGTCGCGAAGACCTCGACCGCGGACCACCTTGCGGCGGAGTTCCCGAGGCCCGAGGGCCGGGTGATCTATCTGGCGGCCGAGAACTCGCGGCGTGCGCCGATCGACGCCCTCGAGGCCGACTTCGTCCCCCTCTACAGCACGATCCTGCTCGAGCCGGATCCCCCTGAGGGCGATGTCGTCGTGCTCGCCTCGGGCTCGGCGGCGAGGGCGTATGCCTGGATCGGCGGGGGTGCGCCTGCGATCTCGATCGGCCCGGAGACGACGAAGGTAGCCGACTCGGTCGGCATCGACGTTGCGGTCGAGGCCCGGACGCACGACCTCGACGGTCTCCTCGCGGCGGTCGAGGAGTACGCGGGCAGGCAGTAGCTCGATGTTCGACACGATCACGTTCCTGACCGACTTCGGGCTCCAGGACGACTTCGTCGGAGTCTGCAAGGGTGTGATGAAGCGGATCGCACGGGACGCCGAGATCGTCGACGTCACCCACGGGATCGCACCGCAAGCCGTGAAGCAGGGCGCTCTGGTACTCGCACGCGCTCTGCCCTACCTCCCGCCCGCCGTGCACCTGGCAGTGGTCGATCCCGGCGTCGGCAGCGAGCGCCGCGCACTCGCGATCCGCACCGGCGGCGGCCGGATCTTCGTGGGCCCTGACAACGGCCTCCTCGCAGTCGCTGCTGACGCGTGCGGGGTCGAGGGGATACGCAGCCTGACGAACCCGCGCTACCACCTCGACGAGGTCTCGAAGACGTTCCACGCGCGCGATCTGTTCGCGCCGGTGGCGGCGCACCTGGCCGCCGGGGCGAGCTTCGGCGATCTCGGGGAGTCCGTCGAGCCTGCCAGCCTCGTTCGCCTCGAGCTTCCCACCGCGACAGTCGAGGGCGGCGAGCTCGTCGCTGCGATCGTTGATATCGACCGCTTCGGGAATCTCGAGCTGAACGTCTCGAGCGCGGAGATCGCCACGGTCGGGCTCGAGCCGGGGCAGACGGTGGAGCTTCGCTTCGCGCTGACGCCGTACTACGCCGAGGTGGGCGAGACCTACGCCGACACCGGCCGCGGCGAGCTGATCCTCTACGAGGACTCCTACGGTGCCTGGGCGATCGCGATCAACGGCGGCAACGCGGCGGCCTTGACCGAGGCGACGGCGGGCGACGAGGTGCGGATCCGCCAGGCCTGAGCCCGGTCAGGCTCCAGGAATGACCTGCCAGATCACCGGCCGGCCGTGCTCGATGCGGTAGACCGTGACGACGCCGGCGTTCGTGTCTCCGTTCGCGTTGAAATGGAACGTGCCGAGAATGCCGCCGACCACACGCTCGGCGGCCAGCTCGGAGTCCACGGAGGCGCGCGTTCCGTCCGAGCGGGCGATCGCGTCGAGCAGGACCTCTGTCGCCTGTGCCGCAGAGATCGAGTACGGCTGTACCGCCGAGCCGACGGCCGCCGAGAAGCGCTTGACGAACCGTGCTCCCTCCCTTCCGAGCCGGCTCGAGTCGGTCTCGGCGACGCTCACGGTCATGCCCTCCGCCGCTGAACCGGCCCCGGCGAGGAGCGCCGCGATCGGCGTGAACCCGTCAGGTGCCAGGATCGTCTCCTGGGCGCCGAGGCGCGCCCGCAATGCGCGCACGAGTGTCGGGCCGTTCTCGTCCACCGTCCCCGCGACGAACACGCCGTCGGCGCGGGTGTTGGCGATCCGCGCGGCGAGCGCCGAGTAGCTCGCGGCGCGGCTCGACCAGGTCGCCGATCCGGCAAGTCCGATCCCGAGCGCCCTTGCCCGCCGCCTCACCGCTGCCGCGAGACCGCTCCCGTAGGTGCTTCCGTCCTCCAGGAGATAGAGCTTGCGGACGCCGAGGCGCTGCGCCGAGTCGGCGTCCGCGGCGCCCTGGACATCGTCTGCGGCGACAACGCGGAAGAAGTTCCGCACACCGCGCGGGTAGTAGCGGCCGGGCTCGCCGGGCGAGGTGCCCACGCCGCGATGCGTCAGGCCGACGTAGGTCGTCGTGGAGGAGACCAGCGGGAGTGGGCCTGTGGCGCCCTGCTCGTCGATCGGGATCTCGATCTGCGCGCAGCCCGAGTTGAAGGGCCCGAGGACGCCCACGAGCGCCGGAGCGGCGCTTTCAGCCAGGGCGTTTCGCCTGCACGTCTCGGTCGACCACGATCCGAGTTGCGCGCTCGAGTCGTCGCAGAGCTGGTAGCCGATCGGATATGGGCCCGCGCGGAAGCCGTGGGCGGCGAGTATGTACCTCACCGCATCGCTCATCTGCACCGTCAGCGCCAGCGAGCCGTATCCCTGTATCGGCAGGTCGGAGGCGACCAGGAACCGCGGTAGATGCGTGCCGTCGTAGTACACGGGGGAGCAGAAGGAGGTGGGAAGAGCTCCCATTGCGGCTGCCGCTGTCGGGCTAAGAGTCGCCGCCGGTGCGATCCGCCCGTTGCCGAAGCTCGGCTGCACCGAGGCGACGACGCGGTTCCCGGCGACGGCGACGGCGACCACCGCTCCGCCGAGATGGATCGAGGTCGCGTTGTCGGTGATCGCGTCGATCCGCGTCAGGGTCCCGTCGCCGGTCCCCGCAACCCACACCGCTCCGCCGCCGGCTGCGAGCTCGTTCGGATCGCTCCCGATCGCGAGCGGGATCGTCGCCGTGACGGCTCCGAGCTTCGGATCGATTCGGGTCACCGTGGTCGAGTTGCCGTTCAAGACCCACACGGCTCCCTCGCCGGCGACGAGCGCGAACGGGTAGGGCGCCGTGACTCCGGTCTTCGCTTCGAGCCTGATCCGCGACCGGATACGGCCGCTGGCGGGGTCGAGCTCGAACACGGTCTCGCCGGTGCCGCTCAGCGCCCAGATCGCTCCCAGGCCGGCAGCGACATCCTCGAGTGGCATGGCGAGCTCGACGCGGCGGAGCTCCTTTCCCGAGGCGGCATCGAGCTCGACGAGGCCGTTCGCACCGTTTGTCAGCCACAGGTTCGGCCCGTCGACCGCGAGCCGGACGCGGGCCACGACCCGCGGCGGCTGCTGCGGTTGCCGGGCGGCCCTCTCGGTGCGGGCCGCGGGGGCGGGGGGAAGTCCGATCCGGGACCGGACGCTCCCGTAGACCGGGTCGATCTCGAGCAGCTTCCCGCCGCCGCCGTCGAGGAGCCAGAGGGCGCCGGCGCCTCCGGCGAGCTCGTCGGCACGCACGCCCGACACCGAGGACTCGCGCCCCACGGCGAACGTCGACGGGTTCACGGGGGTCACCGTCTGGCTCGAGTCGCCCCAGACCCACACGGCTCCGCCCGCAAACGCGACGCGCGCGGGCGTACCGAGGATCGGGACGGCGCTCACGAGCTTGCCCGTGGCCGCGTCGAGAATGGCGAGCGAGTTCGGGGCGACCGAGGTTTCGGCGGTCGATCCGTCCGAGAGCGACAAGGCCGCCGCCGCCGCGGCTGCTACCAGCAATCCGGCCCCGACCACCAGGGGGATCAGCCGCCGCCGCGAGCGCGTCCGGGGTGTCCGAATGCGATCCGGCTCGCCGAGCGCCGGATCCTGGTTCAGGATCGCGTGCTCGAGCTCCTGGAGCGCCGGCCCGGGCTCGATCCCGAGCTCGCCGTCGAAGAGCGCGCGCGTCGAGCGGTACAGCTCGAGTGCATCCGACTGGCGTCCGCAGCGATACAGCGCCAGCATGAGCTGCGCGCGCGGCCGTTCCCAGAGCGGGTGTTCCAAGACGAGCGACTCGAGGTCGGGGATCACCGCCTGGGAGCGGCCGGTCGCGAGCCGCGCGTCGATCCGGTCTGCCCTGGTTGCATCCCGCAGGCTCTCGAGTCGCCTGATCTCGGGCTGAGCGAAGGCGTCGTAGCGGAAGTCCGCGAGCGCGGGGCCGCGCCAGAGCTCGAGCGCAGCCGAGAGTGCGGCCTCGGCGCCCGCCGGCTCATCCGAGGCGAGCGACCGTGCGCCCTCGCGGGCGAGTTGCTCGAACCGCTCGACGTCGAGCTCGCCCGGCTCGACCCGCAGCACGTACCCGGAGGCTGTCGTCGCCAGTCGCTCCTGACCCAACACCTTGCGAAGCCGCGAGACGTAGACCTGGATGCTCTTGGCGGCAGTGGCGGGCGCCGTCGCTCCTTCCCACAGCGCCGAGATCGCGAGGTCGGACGAGACCGGCGCGTTCGCGTTCAGCAGCAGCAGGGTCAGCAGGGCGCGCTCCTTGCCCGGGCTCGGCAACGCTTGACCGTCGGGTCCGTCCACCAGGAGCAGCCCCAGCAGCCCAAATTCCACAGGTGGACGCTAACAGGGTTTGTTTACCGGCGTGCAACCGCAATCTGGCCTCGATCAACCGTCCCGGCGGAGCCTTCTGTTCCACCCACGAGCAGGAGGCTCCCGATGTCCAGGC
This sequence comes from uncultured Actinomycetota bacterium, assembly GCA_963766565.1. Classification (GTDB taxonomy): domain Bacteria; phylum Actinomycetota; class Thermoleophilia; order Gaiellales; family Gaiellaceae; genus PALSA-600. Next base: position 189,941 of record CAVYAQ010000002.1, on the reverse strand, counting down.
CGACCATCGTTCGTAGCTCGCTCGCAGCGTTCTTCGTTGCCGTCTCGCTCGCTCCGTCCGCTCTTGCTGACGCTCCACGGCTGTCGCACGCCCTCGCGCCTCAGGGCGAGGCAAAGAACGACGCCCCCTTCACCGCCCGCTACTCCGCTGATCCGGGCTACGCCGCGGCGCTTCGGACCGCCTCGGCGATGTCGATGCCGGAGCGCGCTGTCGGCGGCGAGCCCAAGAACACGCCGCCGTTCACGAGGCCCGTTGCCGGAGGCACCGGCATCGTCGTCAACCGGCCTGGCTTCAGCTGGCTCGACGCGGCGATCGGTGCCGCGGGAGCGCTCGGGCTTTGCTTGCTGGTGATCGGGGCTGCGTTCGTCGGTTCGCGCCCCGCGGCCCGCCTCGCGAGGGTCGTCACGAACGGCTGAGAACAGCGAACGTTTGGGCGGGTGCCCAACGAGAGATGATGGCGAGGGCCGGACTTGAACCGGCGACACCACGGTTTTCAGCCGTGTGCTCTACCAGCTGAGCTACCTCGCCTGGCGGAGCCAGTCTAGCCGCCACCCGCCTAGGCGAAGTACGTATCGGCGTCCGAATAGGGGGGCGCGCAGCAGCAGAGCAGGCGGAGAGGCGTCGTGGCGGCGAGCGTGTGCCAGGAGCCCGCGGGGATCAGGGCGGCATCGCCCGGGCCGACGGTGCGAGTCTCGCGGTCGATCTCGAGCTCCCCGATCCCCTCGACGATGAAGTAGATCTCCTCGCTGAGTGCGTGGTAGTGGCGCATCGTCGAACCGCCGGCGGGGAGAGACGCCTCGGCAAGGCTCTGTGCGACGGTGTGATGAAGCTCGCGGATCGTCGAGCCGTCCTTCGTCGTGAAGGGCTCCGCGGTGGCGAGCGACGTCAGCTCCACGACCGTCACGTTAGCCTTCGCCGATGAGCGTGGAGCAGCGCACCCAACCGGTGGCGGTGATCGGCGCGGGTCTCGACCTCGGGCAGGGCCGCCGGGGCGTCGACATGGGGCCCTCCGCGATTCGGTACGCGGGCCTGCAGGAGCGGATCGCGGGGCTCGGGCGCGCCTGCGTCGACTGGGGCGATGTGGAGGTGGGGGTGGCGGAGGCAACGGAGATCGGGGACGCCGACGCCCGCTTCCTCGGCGCGATCATGAGGTCGTGCGGGGAGGTCGCAAGCCGCGTCGCCGAGGCCGGCGCCGCCGGCTTCATGCCGCTCGTCCTCGGCGGCGACCACTCGGTGGCGATGGGCACGCTCGGTGGGATGGCGAGGATCCACGGTCCCGGTGGCGTGCTCTGGATCGACGCGCACGCCGACATGAATCGCCCCGGAACCTCCCCCAGCGGGAACGTCCACGGGATGCCGCTGGCCGAGGCGCTCGGTGTCGGAGGGGACGCGTTCTCGACCGATGCCTGGCCCTCGCCTTCCGTCGAGCGCGTCGCGATCGTCGGAGCGCGGTCCGTCGACGCCGGCGAACGAGCGCTGATCGCCGAGCTCGGCGTCCGCGTCTTCACGATGAGCGACATCGACCGCCGCGGGATCGAAGGCGTTCTCCGCGAGGCGCTCGCCTATCTCCAGGGCTCTGCATTCCTGCACGTGAGCATCGACCTCGACGCCGTCGACCCGATGTTCGCGCCGGGCGTCGGCACTCCGGTTCGCGGCGGCCTCTCCTACCGCGAGGCCCACCTCGCCCTCGAGCTGGTCGCCGAGTCCGGCCTGCTCGACTCGCTCGAGCTCGTCGAGGTGAACCCGATCCTCGACGAGGCGAACGAAACCGCCGCCCTCGCCGTCGAGCTCGCCGCGAGTGCCCTCGGCGCCCGCATCCTCTGATCCAGCTCAGCCTTCGGCTGCCTCCTCGCCGTTGCCGGAGGGCGTGTAGTAGACACGGCCCTTCAACTCGTCCGGTAGGCAGTCGACCTCGAACCCCGCGGGATCGGCGTGCGGGTAGACGTAGCCCTCCCCGCGTCCGAGCTTGCGCGCGCCGGGGTAGGCGGCCGAGCGCAGCGCGTCCGGGGGATGAAGGTGCCCGTGCTCGCGGACGTCGGCGGTTGCCGCGTTGAGCGCTGCGTAGGAAGCGTTCGACTTCGGCGCCCGCGCGAGGTAAACGGCCGCCTGCGCGAGATTCAGCCGCGCCTCCGGGAGGCCGACGTGCTCGACCGCCTGCGCGGCGGCAACGGCGACGAGAAGAGCATGCGGATCGGCGTTGCCGATGTCCTCGGAGGCGAGCACGATCATTCGTCGGGCGATGAACCGCGCATCCTCGCCGCCCTCCAGCATCACCGCGAGGTAGTAGACCGAGGCCTGGACGTCGCTCGCTCGCGTCGATTTGATCCAGGCCGAGATCGTGTCGTAATGCGCGTCGCCGTCACGGTCGTAGAGCAGCGGGCGCTTCCGCGCGGCGTCCTCGACGAGCTCGACCGTGATCGGCCCTGAGCCGGCCGTCCGTACGACGAGCTCGACGATCCCGAGCGCGCTGCGGGCATCACCGCCCGCCCTCGTTGCGATCAGCTCCTCCACCGACGGATCGAGCTCGGCACCCAGCTCGGCCGCGCCGCGCCGGACGATCTCGAGAAGCTCCTCCGCATCGAGCGCCGAGAGCTCGTACACCTGCATCCGGGAGAGCAGTGCCGAGTTGAGCGAGAAGTACGGATTCTCCGTTGTCGCGCCGATCAGCGTGACGAGCCCGCCCTCGACGCCGGGAAGCAGGGCGTCCTGCTGCGCCTTGTTGAAGCGGTGGATCTCGTCGAGGAAGAGGATCGTCCGCCGCCCCGATGCGCCGAGCCGCTCGCGCGCCCGGGCCAGCACCTCGCGGACATTCGCGACCGTCGCCGAGACCGCCGAGAGCTCCTCGAAGTCCGAGCCCGTGACCCCGGCGATGATCCGCGCCAGCGTCGTCTTCCCCGTTCCGGGCGGGCCGTAGAGGACGAGTGACGGCACCCGGTCGGCCTCGATCGCCAGCCGCAGGGAGCGGCCGGGCCCGATCACGTGCTCCTGACCGACGAAGCGGTCGAGGCCGGAAGGCCGCAGCCGCTGGGCGAGCGGCGCCGCCGTCTCGAGCCTGCGTTCGGCTGCTTCCGCAAAGAGGTCGCCCATATCGGCAGTATGCTCCCGTGGCGGCGTGGTGATGGACCTGTGGAACGACGAGATGCACGAGCGGCTCGGCACCGTGCTCGAGCCCGTGCACGACGAGCTGGTCGAGCGGCTCCGCCCGGCACCGGGCGAGCGGTGGCTCGATCTGGGCGTGGGGACCGGCTCGACCGCGCTGCGCGCTGCCCGCGCCGGCGCCGAGGTCTCTGCCTTCGACCCGTCGAGCGCGCTCGTCGAGCAGGCGCGCGAGAACGCCGACGCCGAAGGCCTGGCGATCAGGTTCGACACCGGCAACGTCGAGTACCTTCCCTACGAGGACGGCGAGTTCGACACGGTCGCCTCCGCGTTCGGCTTCGTCTACGCGGCGGACCACGCGAACGTCGCGGGCGAGCTCGCCCGGGTCATCCACTCCGGCGGCCGGCTCGGCTTCACGGCCTGGAAGCCCGACCCGAAACTCGGCGAGCTCTTCCGCCGCTTCACCGAGGAGCCGCTCGAAGGTCGCGAGGCGGCCGAGTGGGGTCGCGAGGATCACGTCGAGGACATGCTCGGCGAGGACTTCGAGCTCGAGTTCGCCGACGGGACGCTCTGGATCGACGCCGAGTCCGGCGAGACGCTGTGGGAGCTCTTCTCGAGCTCGTCGCCGCCGATCGTGACGCTGATTGCGAAGCTCGACCTCGAGCGCGGCGAGGCCTTCCACCAGGCGTTCGTGGACCTCTGCGAGAGCTACCGCGAGGGCGACGGGATCCGCGCCCCGCGCCGCTACCTGCTCACCCTCGGCCGGCGCAGGTAGCCCGCAGCTACGCTCGAGCAATGCTCGAGCTGCATGAGCCCGAAGGCGCGTTCGAACGGCTCGAGGGCTACCTGGAGAGCTTCTGGGGGACGGAAGGCTCGGTCGCGGACCTGTACCTCGGCTACGGCCTCTCCGCTTCGCTTCGCCGCGAGAGCCGCTCCCTCCGCTCTACCCTCGGCCGTTCGCCGGTCCGGGCTGGACGATCGTCTCCGCTTCCCCCGAGCTGTTTTTCGCCCGTAGTGGAGCGATGCTCTCCACCGCGCCGATCAAGGGGACGCGCCCGGCAGGCGTGGATGTCGAGGGCGAGAAGGACGGAGCCGAGCACGTGATGATCGTCGATCTCGAGCGCACGGACCTTTCGCGTGTCTGCGAGCCCGGCTCGGTCACCTGGCCCGAGCTGATGGCCCAGCGGGAGCTCGCCGGTGTCACGCACCTCGTCTCGCGCGTCGAGGGCCGGCTGCGACCGGACGCCGGGCTCGGCGAGATCCTCGCGGCGACCTTCCCGGGCGGCTCTGTCACAGGCGCCCCGAAGATCGCCGCGCTCGATCTGATCGCCGCCGTCGAGCCGGTCGGCCGCGGCGCCTCGATGGGCGCGCTCGGCACGATCCGGCCGAACGGCGACTTCGAGCTTGCGCTGACGATCCGGACGCTCGCGGTCGCCGCCGGGCGCGTGCACCTCCGGGTCGGGGGCGGCATCGTCTGGGACTCCGAGCCGCAAGCCGAGATCGAGGAGTCGTGGGTCAAGGCGCGGCCTCTCCTGCAGTGCGTGGGGAGCCTCGTCCCGGCATGACGGCTCTGCTCGCGGCAGCCGTGGCCGGCCGGGGCCTCGTCGATCCCGCTGCGCCCGTGTTCCACCCCGACGACGAGGCGCTCCTTCGCGGCGCCGCGGCGTTCGAGACCGTCCGCATCCGGGGCGGCCGGTCGGTGCTCGCGCGCCGGCACATCGAGCGGCTCGAGCGGTCGTGCCTCGCCCTGCGCCTTCCGCCGCCCGAGGGCGTCTCGGAGCTTGCCGAGCTGGCGGTCGGCGCGGCCGGTACCGACGAGGGTGCCCTGCGGCTCTTCCGCACCGGCATGACGCTGCTCGCGACTGTCGTGCCCCTCCCACCCGGGCTCGAGGAGCTGCGCCGGCGAGGGATCGCTCTCGTCGCGGTTCCGACCACGAGCGCCGGCCTCCTGACGGGAGTCAAGGCGACGAGCTATGCCACCGCGCTCGCCGCGATCGCCCAGGCCGAGCGCGTCGGGGCCGACGACGCGATCTACCTCGGTGAGGGGGAGACGGTGCTCGAGGCGACGATGTCGAACATCTGGTGGCGCGACGGGGACGTGCTCGTCACTCCCGCGCTCACGACCGGCGTGCTTCCGGGCGTCACCCGCGGTGCCGTCGCCGCGCTTGCCCGCTCGGCCGGCTACCGGATCCGCGAGGGCTCTTTCACCCTCCCGCACCTGCTGAACGCCGATGAGGCGTTCACGAGCTCGGCCGTCCGCGAGCTGATGCCCGTGATCGCAGTCGACGGCCGCGAGCTCCCCGCGCGGCGCGGCTGCCCCGAAGCTCCAGGCGCTCCTCGAGCAGGTGGGAGACGACTACGCTGTGTGCGATGGACGAGCAGAAAGCTGAGAAGGTCCGCCTCGGCGGGATGGCGCTGAGAAACGGCGTTCTCGTCCATGGACCGACCGCCTGGGCCTGCGCAGTCCGCACGAACGATGGGGGCGTGAAGATCGCTTCCGAGCGAAAGCGGCTCGTCGGCTCGAGCGTGACGACGCCGCTCCTCCGCGGCCCGGCCCGGCTCGTCGAGGCCTTCGCGGTGCTCCCCCGTGTGAAGCGGGCGCTGCCCGAGGCCAAGATGCCCTTCGAGGGACGGACCGCCTTCACCGCGATGGCCGGCACCGCGGTCGCAGTCCAGGCGCTGCGCCGGAGCCGGCTCAACGAGACGGCGCAGGAGCTGATCGGCGCGCTGCTCGCGACCGCCCCGGCCGTGCTCACCGTGCGCAACGGCGCGCTCGCCGGCTACCACGGGGCGGAGCACATCGCGATCGGCAGCTATGAGCAGGACCGGCCGACCGCGAAGGAGCACGAACGCTGCGGCTCCCATCTCGTCGGACCGCTCATCCTCACGGCCACGGCCGGAAATCTCCTCGCCGGGCGCGCGCCAAGCGAGCTTCGCCCCGCCGCACGGCTCGCAGCCTCGCTCGGGGCCGTCGCGGCGGCGACCGAGATCTTCGGCTGGATGACGCGAAATCCCGACAGGCGCCTCGCCCGTGCGCTCGCGCGTCCCGGCCACGAGCTCCAGCATCGGCTCTCGACCGCCGAGCCGAGCTCGGACCAGCTCGAGGTCGCCCGCGCGGCGCTCGCAGCCTGCCTCGAGCTCGAAGACGTGTAGCCCAGCCCCTTTAGTCGCGCCGCCACGCTGCCGATGACGGGGGCATGGAGCTCCTGGCCAGCGTCAGCGCGAGCGTTCAGAGCTTCGCGCTGAACTGGCTTCCGGTCATGTTCTTCGTGATGATGACCTTCGTCGCCTACCTGCTCTGGCGGACGATGAAGCTCCTGCCGCGCGTCAAGCCGACGGCGATCACGCCCGGATCCGACTCCGCGATCACGTGGGACGAGGTGGCCGGGCTCGACGAGGCGAAGGAGGAGCTGCAGGAGGTCGTCGACTTCCTGCGCGACCCGAAGCGATTCGAGGCTCTCGGCGCACGCGTCCCCAAGGGCATCCTCTTCCACGGGCCGCCCGGCACCGGCAAGACCCTCGCCGCCAAGGCGATCGCGAGCGAATCGGGGGCGAAGTTCTATGCGCAGAGCGCCTCGGCGTTCGTCGAGATGTTCGCGGGCCTCGGCGCGGCCCGGATCCGCAAGCTGTTCGAAGAGGCGCGCGCAAACGCACCGTCGATCATCTTCATCGACGAGATCGATGCGGTCGGCAGCGCCCGCAGCGGCCACTCCTTCAACCGCGAGCAGGACCAGACGCTGAACCAGCTTCTCGTCGAGCTCGACGGCTTCGGCCCGCGCGACCAGGTCGTGGTGATGGGCGCCTCGAACCGGCTTCAGGACCTCGACCCCGCGCTGCTCCGCCCCGGCCGCTTCGACCGCCAGATCCTGATCCAGCCGCCCGATCTCAAGGGCCGCAAGGACATCCTCGCCGTTCACACCCGGGGGAAGCCGCTCGCCTTCGACATCGATCTCGAGACCGTCGCGCGGCATACGGCGGGCCTCACCGGCGCCGATCTCGCCAACATCTGCAACGAAGCCGCGATCGCGGCGGGCCGCCGCAACGGGGCCACGATCAGCCAGGACGACTTCGAGTACGCGATGGACCGAGTGATCGCGGGCCTCCAGCAGCGGCGGGTGATCACGCCCAAGGAGAAGCAGATCCTCGCCTACCACGAGGCCGGCCACGCGCTGATGGCGCACCTGATGAGCGCGGTCTCCCCGGTGCAGAAGGCCACGATCATCGCCCGCGGCACCGCGCTCGGCTACACGCTCAACCTCCCCGAGGAGGAGCGGTACCTGCACACGAAGGAAGAGCTGATCGACTGGATGGTCGTGACGCTGGCGGGCCGGGCGGCCGAGCAGGTCGTCTTCGGACGGGTGACGAACGGCGCTGCAAACGACCTCGAGAAGGTCACGGGGCTCGCCCGCGCGATGGTGTTCGAGTACGGGATGGGCGAGGGCGCCGGCGCACGGACGATGCGGGCCGACAACTACGCACTCTCCGAGGAGTCGAAGCGGATCCGCGACTCGGAGCAGACCCGGCTCACCGAGGAGGCCTACGCCGAGTCGCTGCGCTTGATCGCGAAGCACCGCGCGCTTCTCGACCGGGTCGCAGCCGCCCTGCTCGAGAAGGAGACGTTGAACCGCGAAGAGCTGCTCGAGCTGTTCGGCTCGGTGCAGCCCGAGTCGCGGGCCGCGGAGTCGGTCGGCGTACCGCAGGCCGTCAACGCGGGTGACTGACGCCGTTCGCCGCTGTTGACGGCCTGCCGGCCTGACGGCCCGAGCCAGTCGGTAGCATCGGGCGCGTGGAGTCGAAGCGCATCCATCACGTCGGGGTTGCCGTGGCCGATCTGGACGAGGCGATCGACACCTACAGCCGCCTGTTCGGGGCAGAGCTCGAGCTCCGCGAGACCGTCGAGGAGCAGGGCGTCGAGACCGCGCTGATGCGGGTCGGCGACGGCCGGATCGAGCTCCTCGCCTCGCTCGAGCCCGACACCCCGGTCGGCCGGTTCATCGAGCGGCGCGGGCCGGGGATGCACCACGTCGCCTTCGAGGTCGCCGATGTCGGCTCGGAGCTCGACCGGCTCGCTGCGGGCGGGACAGAGCTGATCGACGAGCGCCCGCGCGCAGGCCTGATGGGGCGCGAGATCGCCTTTATCCACCCGCATGCCACCGGCGGCGTGCTCGCGGAGCTCGTGGCCTGTGGCTGACGGTGAGCGCGTCCGGATCGAGATCGCCTTTCGCAGCGGGCAGTCGCTGACCGTTCACATGACGCCGGCGACCGCGGACGAGCTCGAGTCCGCGCTCGCGAAGGGCTCGCCGGAGGCCGTCACGTTCGACGCCGAAGACGGCCGCTACACCGCGGTCGTGCGGATGATCGCGTTCGTCAAGCGCCACGCGCGCGAGAGCCGCGTCGGCTTCGGCTCGTAGCGGCGCCGCGTGGCGCTCGAAGCCGGGATCGTCGGCCTGCCGGGTGCGGGCAAGACGACGTTATTCACCGCGCTGACCCGAACGGGCGGGGGCGAGTACGGCAAGACACACGTCGCGATGGCCGAGGTCGCCGACGAGCGGCTCGACGCCCTCGCCGAGGTGGTCTCCGCCAAGAAGATCACCCCCGTTGCCCTGCGTGTCCAGGATGTTCCCGGGACCGGCCCGGCGCTCCTCGGCAACCTCCGGCAGGTCGATGCGCTGCTCGTCGTGCTCGACGGTTTCTCGCCCGGCGCCGACCCCGCACGCGACCTCGAGAACCTGAACCTCGAGCTGCTCGTCGCCGACCGCGACCACGTCGCCGGTCGCCTCGAGCGGGTCGAGAAGCAGGCCAAATCGGGCGATCCGAAGATGAGGGCGGAGGCGGAACGGCTCCGCGAGGTCCTGGCCGCCGTCGATGCCGGCACGCCGCTCTCCGCCGTGGGGGGCGAGCTTCCGGCCGGGCTCGAGCCGCTGACGACGAAGCCCCAGATCGTGGTCGAGAACGGCCCTGGAGGGATCGACCTCGCGCTCGAGGCCGAGCTCGCCCAGCTCTCCGAGGAGGAGGCCGCCGCCTTCCGAGAGGGCGGCGACTCCGCGCTCGACGAGGTGGCGGCCCGGCTTCGCGACGAGCTCGACCTGATCACGTTCTTCACCGCCGGCGAGAAGGAGACACGCGCCTGGCCGCTCCGCCGCGGTGAGACGGCGCTCGACGCGGCCGCCGCGATCCATTCCGACATCGCCCGCGGCTTCATCCGCTGCGAGGTCGTCGACTGGAATGACCTCGTCGAGGCGGGCTCCCACACCGAGGTCGCTCGCCGGGGCCTTCAGCGCCTCGAAGGCAAGACCTACGTCGTCCGCGACGGCGACGTCCTGAACATCCGCTTCAACATCTGACCCTTCCTCACACGGCGATCAGGACGACCCCGGCGAGCGTGAGCACGACCCCGATCCGCTGGGTCCGGGCGATCCGTTCGTGCAAGACGATCGCGGCGAGCACGACGGTGACGATCGGGTAGAGCGACGCGAGCACCGAGGTGAGGCTGACGAGCCCGCCGCTCTTCGCCGCTGCGGCGAAGAGCAGGTTGCCGAGCGTGTCGCCGAGCCCGACGCCGAGGACGATCAGGAGCTTCCAGCGGCCGAGGCGAAGCGGCGGCCGGCGAACGAGCGCCGCGATCGCAACGATCAGGAGCGCCGTGAACCGGAAGATCAACGAGGCCCAGATCGGGTCGGCCTTGCCGGCGGCATGCATCGGCGGGAAGTAGAAGCCGAAGCCGAGCGCAGCGAGGAGGGCGAGACCGACACCGGCGGCGACCCGGCGGTGCCCGCCGGCCTGGTGCTCGCGTGAGGCGAGGAACACGCCCACGAGCGCGCAGCCGATCCCGAGGTACTGCACCGTGGACGGCCGGTCGCCCCGGGCGATCCCGAAGATCACCGGTACGACCGCCGAGGCTCCCGCGATCGGCGCGACCACGGCCATCGCGCCGATCGCCATCCCGCGGTAGTAGGCATAGAGGCCGAGCGTTCCCGAGACGGCTGCGGGAATCGCGAGCAGCACGGCGGGGTCGTGCGGTCCCGACCCCTGGACGATCGCCGCGATCCCGGTCAGCGCGACCCCGGCGATCTCCGCCCAGACGAGCACGCGCAACGTCCCGAGCACGCGGGACTGCCAGGGCCCGACGAAGTCCGCGACCCCCCAGGTGAGGCTCGCGCCGAGCGCGAGCAGGACGGTGTTCACCCAGCCGGCCGGGTGGCGGCGCTCGCGTCGAGCTGGTTCGCATGATGGAGCACTGCCGCCTCCGCCGTCCTCGCGGCGCGGAGGTCGTGATGCACGGCGACGCAATGAAGGAGCTCCGCCGCCTGCTCGCCGGAGAGGCCCGTGGCCCGTTCCTCGATCAGCCGCATCCCGAGATGGACGTGGCCGAGCAGCCGCCCCTCGTCGGTGGGGGTGAACGCCGGCCCGCGCGAGAGCTCGAGCGTTCGCCCGACATCGTGGACGAGCGCGGCCGCCAGCGCGAGCTCGGCACGAAGGCGTGGATGGAGCTGTGCCGTCTCGCGGACGAGCGTCGCGACTCCGACCGTGTGCTCGAGCAGCCCGCCGGCGTAGGAGTGGTGGTCGTCGAAGGTCGCCGGGTAGGCGGCGAGCTCGCGATCCGCGAGCACGGCGGCCACCGTCGCCGCGAGGCCCGGATGCGAGAGCTCCGCGATCAGGAACTCGAGGAATCCCTGAAGCTCGGCCGCATCCCGGCGCAGCGTGGGCGTGAGGGTCGACGGATCGACGTCGGAGGCCTCGAGCGTTCGCACGTCGAGCTGGAGCCGGTCGCGGAACTGCTCGACCCGCCCGAGCACGCGGACCGCGTCACCCTCCGCGAACCGCCCGTCCAGGAGCTCCACGTCGTTCCATACCCGTGCGTCGATGTGCCCGCTCGGATCGACGAGCTCGAGCACGAGGTAGGGTGCGCCGCCCTTCGTCCGCAGCCGCCGCTTCGACTTCACGGCGAACACGCCCTCCACGACCCTGTCTGCGACGAGATCCGAGATCACCGTCCGAGTCTATAAAGCCCTGATCCACCGAACGCCCCGCGATCACGCGCCTCGGTGGATCCGGCCTTAGCCGGTTCGGTAGCCTCAGGCCGTGACCGAGATCGCCCCCTTCCGCGGGCTCCGCTACGACGAAGCCGAGGCCGGGCCGCTCGCCGATCTCGTTGCTCCCCCCTACGACGTGATCGACGAGGACGACCTCTACACGCTCTGGCACAGGAACGACCACAACATCGTCCACCTGACCCGGCCGGACTCTCCCGCGGCGGCCGCGGCGGACCTGGCCCGCTGGAAGGAGGAGGGCGTTCTCCGCGAGGAGGCGCCGGCGCTCTGGTGGCTCTCCCAGGAATTCGCGGGCCCCGACGGCGTCGAGCGGGTCCGCGACGGGATCTTCGGCGCGATCGAGGTGACCCCGTACTCCGAGGGCAAGGTCCTCCGCCACGAGGAGACGCACTCGAAGGCCAAGGAAGACCGGCTGAACCTCCTCCGGGCCACGAGGACGCAGCTCGAGCCGATCTTCCTGATCTATGACGCCGAGGCTCCCCTCGAGGCGCCGAGCCGTGACCCGGACTTCGCCGTCACCTCCGGCGGCTCCCGCAGCTCGCTCTGGCGGCTCGATTCGGGAGCGGTCGAGATCGACGTGCCGTTCCTGATCGCCGACGGCCACCACCGTTACGAGACCGCCGTCAACTACCGCGAGGAGGAGCCGTCGGCCACGCACACCCTGGCGGTGCTCGTCTCGTCGCGCTCGCCGGGGCTTCAGCTCTATCCGACCCATCGGGTCGCCCAAGGTGTGGAGACGAGCCCCTTCGGCCTCATGACCTCGACGTGGGACTCGGGCTCGCTCGCGATCTACCGGACAGGGAACTTCTTCCGCATGGATTCCGAGGACGAGCTCGACACCCGTGAGATCGAGCAGTACGGCCTCGAGGGCGTCGAATACACGCCGGACGCGCAGCGGGCGGTCGAGGCGGTCGACGCCCAGACGGCCCAGATCGCGTTCCTCGTCCGGCCACCGTCGATCGAGCAGGTCTTCGCGTACGCAAACCGCGGCGAGACGATGCCCCCGAAGTCGACGTTCTTCCATCCGAAGCTCACCTCCGGCCTCTTCCTGCTTCCGGTTTGAGCTCCCTCGACGCCGGTCACTGGCTCGAGCTGTGCCGGGCCGCAGTCGCCGACGTGGAGACCGTGCTCGCGGAGATGCCGGGGCGCAAGGAGCGCGAGCGGCCGATCCGGCGCGGACAGGGCGGGGACGTGACCGCGGCGATCGACGAGGCCGCGGAAGCGGCGGTTCTCTCGCACTTCGACCGCGATGAGATCAGGATCGTCTCCGAGGAGATCGGGATCCGCGGCGAGGGCCCGCTCACCGTCGTCGTCGATCCGATCGACGGCTCCCAGAATGCCGAGCGGGCGATTCCCTACTTCGCGCTCTCGGTTGCCGTTGCCGAGGGGCAGACGATGGACGACGTCGTCTTCGGCTTCGTCCACGACTTCGGCGCCGGCGAGGAATGGACGGCGACGAGAGGCCTCGGCGCCTTCCTGAACGGCGACCCGCTCACGGGCCGGCCGAAGGACGAGCTCGAGTTCCTCTCGATCGAGGCGACCCGGGCCGAGCTCGTGCTCGACCGGCTGAAGGCGCTCGCCCCGATCACCGACCGGATCCGGATCATGGGCGCCCAGGCGATCACGTTCTGCCACCTGGCGGCCGGCCGCACCGACGGGGTCGCGGTGCTCAAGCCCTCCCGGCCGGTGGACATCGCAGCGGCGCAACTGCTCGTCCGTGAGCGCGGGTTCGCGATCCAGGCGATCGACGGGCCCGAGCTCGGCACGATCCCGCTCGACCTCGAGGCTCGTTCGCGGATCGTCGCCGCAGGCTCGGAGGAGCTGGCGTCGCGGATCGCGGCGGCGGTACGCTCTTAACCGATGGAGCCCTCTCGCGACGCCATTCTCGCCGCGCTCGGCAACGTGATCGATCCCGAGCTGCGCAAGCCCGTCACGGAGCTCGACATGGTCCGCGGCGTGACCGTCTCGGGCGGCGACGTCGCGGTCACGATCGCGCTGACCGTGGTCGGCTGCCCGCTCCGCAACTCGTTCCAGGAGCAGGTCGCACGCGAGGTCGGTGCGGTCCCGGGCGTCGCGTCGGTGAAGCTCGAGTTCGACGTGATGAGCCCAGACGAGCGGGTTGCGCTCACGACGAAGCTCCGCGGCGGCAGGCCCGCCGACGACAAGGCGATCCAGCTCGACCCGACGACGCGCGTGATCGCCGTCGCCTCGGGCAAGGGCGGCGTCGGCAAGTCGTCGATCACCGCCAACCTCGCCGCCGCCTTCGCGGCGCAGGGCCGCCGGGTGGGAATCCTCGACGCCGACATCTACGGCCACTCGATCCCCCACATGCTCGGGATCCAACAGAAGCCCGTGCTCGTGGACAAGCTGATGATCCCGCCCGTCGCACACGAGCTGAAGCTGATGTCGATCGGATTCTTCGTGGACGACAACAAGCCGCTGATGTGGCGCGGCCCGATGCTCCACCGCGCGCTCGAGCAGTTTCTCCAGGACGTCCACTGGGGCGAGCTCGACGTGCTGGTCGTCGACATGCCGCCCGGCACCGGCGACGTCTCGATCTCGCTCGGCCAGATGCTCCCACGCGCCGAGGCGGTCGTGGTCACGACGCCGCAGCCACTCGCGCAGGAGGTCGCAAGCCGCGCCGCGCAGATGGCGCGCACGACCAAGATGCAGCTCCTCGGCGTGATCGAGAACATGACCTCCGAGGTCTTCGGCTCCGGCGGCGGCGAGCGCCTCGCGACCGAGCTCGGCGTGAAGCTCCTCGGCTCCGTCCCGCTCGACAGCCGGATCAGGGCTGCCGCCGACGACGGGACCCCGCTCGTCGTCTCCGACCCGGACTGCGAGCCCGCGCGCGCGATCATCGAGATCGCCGAGGCGATCGACCGCAGCCGGAGCGCCGGCTTCACCCGAACACTGCCGCTTGTCTCCTGACGCGACCGAGCCGGACGACCGGCTGCGGGAGACGGGTGAGCGGCTAGAGGCGCTCGGATTCTCCGCCGAAGACGCGCGGGTCGTGGCCGACCATTTCCTCGAAGCCGAGGACACGGGCCGTGCCGGCCACGGCCTCCGAAGGCTCGAATGGCTCGAGGGCTGGTCGGAGCTCGACCCGGCCGCCAGGCCGCTGCGGGTGCTCTCCGAGCCGGGGTACGAACGCTGGAACGGCAACGGCGCCCTCGGCTACCTGACGCTGAACGCCATCGTCGAGGCCCAGCTCGCCGGCCCGCCGGCGAGAGCCCGGGTCGTCGTCGCGGGCCGGACGTTCCCGACCGGGATGCTCGGCCACTGGGTGCGCCGACTGGCCGAGGGCGGCCTCGTCGCCGCGCTGACTGCGACCTCGCCGCGACGGCTCGGTCACCCGGACGGCGGTCCGAAGCTGACCGGGACGAACCCGCTTGCGATCGCGGTCCCCTCGAGCGACGGCAGGCCGATCGTCACCGACGTCTCGATGTCGAACCTGAACTACGGCGACGTGCTGGCCGGGCGCGCGACCGAGGACGAGCTTGCGCCGTTCGGTGGTGCGCTGGCCCACAAGGGCTTCGCGCTCGCGGTCGGGCTCCAGCTGCTCGTCGATGCGTTGACGCCGGATGACGCGCACGGCGCCGTCCTTCTCGTCGCTCGCCCCGAGAGCGACCCCGTGCCGGGCTTCCGCGGCCTCGCAGCCGGCGTTCGCCTGCCCGGCGACCGTTCCTAGTCCGGAAAGCCGGGCTCGCGGCGGATCGGGTCGAAGTCGGGATCGGTCTTCGCCCGCCCGGCCCATTTCGCATCTCCATGCACTGCCTGCTGCAGGTGGATGAGCGCGTCGAGCGGCCTCCCCCCGCGCGACTCCGCGCAAGCGAGGTTGTAGAGGATCGCGGGATGCCCCGGTTTCTCGGCCAGCCCGTCTTCCATGATCGCGATCGCCTCGTCCCAGTTCTCGGCCTTGAACGCCGGCATCGCCGAGAAGTACCACTCCCACGCGGAGACCTCGTAGGCCTCGCCGGCCCGTCCGCCGACCGCGAGCACGACCGTGCCGTCCTCTTCGGCAATCGCCTTGCGGCGCAGCGATGGATCGCCGATGAAGATGAACGTGCCAGCCGGCGCATCCCGGTCCTCACCCCCGATCGTGAAGGTCGCCCGCCCGGTGAGCACGACGTAGAGCTCCTCGTGGCGCCCGGCGCCTCCGCCGGTCTCGTCGTGCTCCTCCACGACCTGCTCGCCGGCGGCGCCGGTCGTATAGGCGTTCACGCCGAAGGCCTGGATCCCGAAGTGCTTGCGCACCGGATGCCAGACGAGCCCCTCGAAGAGCGGAATCGAGTCGAGCTCCTCGAACCGCGCCGCCTGCCAGCCCTTCACCGGCTCCTGAGCTCCTCGAGCACGACCGGATCGATCCGCTCGATCCCGTTCACGCGCTCTTCCAGGTTCTCGCGTCCAGACCACTCGCGAAAGGCCGTGCCAAGGTCGCCCGCGAACCCGAGCCGTGCGAGCCGCTGCCGAAGTTCCGCCGCAAGAGCGTCATCGACCTCGAGCCACTGCGTATCGGGTGTCCTTCCGAAGAGGGCCGTGTGGATCCGATGCAGGCGGGCGAGCTCCTCGACCGGCACCGGATGGTCGTCGACGCGCAGGTCGACGAGCGAGTCCGAGAGCCCTGCGTATCCGCCGTTGTGGGCCACGACGAGGAGCGCCGCAGACTGCTGTCCTCGCCGGTCGCCGCCCGCGGCCTGAGCCCCGGTCAGGCAGGCGATCAGCCGCTCGGCAAGCGAGCCTGTCGAGGCCTCGAACGTGTCCGCGAGCGCTGCGACCGTTGCCTCCGAGACGAGGATGTTCCCCTGCGCCGCAAAGCATGGCCCGTTCCGCCCGCCTGCCCAGTCCAGGCACGCAGAGCCGGTGTAGGTCGCGCTCCCGCCCTCGCGATCGACCACCCCGAGCTGCCGGTGATCGCGCCCGTCGTCGGCCGTCGTCAGCTGCTCGACGACCTCGGCCGCGCCAGAGCCCGATGCGAGCAGCTCGAGGCCGCCCGGGCCGTAGCTGGGGTTCGCATACGCCTGCGTCGCGATCGCGCCGACGTTCGGCTTCGCCCACGGCACCACCGACCCGACGGCCAGGAACTTCGACTGGGTCGCGACGCCCCAGTGCCCGGCCTCCAGGTCGCAGGCGGCGATCGAGTAGGTCGCGACGAGCGGTGCTCGGCTCATGCGCTCAGAGCTCGATCGCCCCACCCGGAGCGATCTCGATCACGTTCGCCTCGGGCGCCTCCGCCCGAAGCTGGTCGGGCGTCCCGGTCAACACCGGGAAGGTGCCCCAGTGGCACGGGATGCACGGCGGGTTGCCGAGCAGCTCCAGCGCAAGCGCCGCCTCCTTCGGACCCATCGTGAAGTAGTCGCCGATCGGAAGCACCGCGTAGTCGGGCCCGTAGAGTCGGTGGATCCACGCCATATCCCCGAACACGCAGGTGTCGCCGGCGAAGTACACGGTCTTCCCGCGCTCGAGCTCGACCACGATCCCGCAGGCCTCGCCGAGGTACTCGCCCGTATCCGAGCTCGATGAGTGGAAGGCGTTCACGAGCGTGAAGGTGATCCCGTCGATCGTCGTCGAGCCGCCCTTGTTCGGCCCGGGCATCTGGCCGACGTTCGCGCCCTGCGCGCCGAGCCAGCCCTTCAGCTCGACCTGCGCCACGATCTCCGCCTCGGGGAACGTCTTCGAGAGCTCGACCGCGTCGCCGACGTGATCGCCGTGGCCGTGGGTGATCGCGATGATGTCGACGTGCTCGGGCTTCCGGTCCGAGTCCGGCGTCTTCGGATTGCCGGTCAGGAACGGATCGACGTAGATCCGCTTTCCCTCGTCGCTCGAGAGCAGGAACGTCGCGTGGCCGAGCCAGGTGAGTATTGCCATCCCTCTCCACTCCTTTCGTTGCGGACGGCCCCAGGATAGAGAAGGATCGTCCGGCGGAAGGGCGAAGCTATCGCCCGTGGGACGTCGCACTCTTCCAGCGCTCTTCGTCGCTCTCGCCACGCTCGCGCAGCTCGACGGGGCCGACGGGCTCGCCCGGAACGCACTGCTTGCCGCGCTCCCGTTCGCGTCGGTCGCGGCGCTCGTGGCCTTCGGCGGCTACATCGACTCGCGTGAACGGCTCGACGGCCTCCAGGCGCTCTGCTCGGCGCTGATCGTCGTTCTGCTCGTGCTCTCGTGCGCCGTGCGCTCGAGCGCTTCGCACGGCGTGCCGCCTGCTGCGGTCTCGTCGCTGATCGGTGTCGTTGCGCTGTTCGTGCTGAAGGGCTCCCTGGCGGTGGCGCCGTACCGGCGCCGCCTCGGCAGCTTTTCGCCCGCGAAGCCCTAGTAGGGGAGTGCGTTCGCCGCCGCCTGGGCAACGTCGACCAGCGGCTGGACCGCGATGAACGAGCCGACCGTGACCACGAGGGCCGCGGCGACGCCGATCCCGAGGACGAGCTCGCGGGGGGGCGAGCCGCCCGCGGGGGCGAGGTGCAGCTCGGCGCTGTCCCGCAGGAACATCGCCTTGACGACAGCGAGGTAGTACGCCGCCGAGACCATCGTCGCGACGACCCCGATCACGATCATCCACCACCAGCCGTGCTCGTAGATCGCCTGGAAGACGTAGATCTTCCCCCAGAAGCCGCCGGTCAACGGGAAGCCGAGGAAGCCGAGCATGAACACCCACATCGAGACGCCGAAGAACGGACGCTCCCAGCCGAAGCCGGCCAGGTTGTCGAGCGTCACGGGCGTCCCGAGCTCCCGCTCGCGCGCTGCGATCACGGCGAACGCGCCGAGGGACATCGCGCAGTAGGGGATCAGGTAGTACATCAAGGCCTTCTCGCCCGTCGGGTTCGCGGCGGCTACCGCGATCAGCATGAAGCCCGCGTGTGAGACCGACGAGTAGGCGAGCAGGCGCTTGACGTTGCGCTGCGCGAGCGCCGCGATGTTGCCGACCGCGAGCGAGATGATCGCGATTACCGCGATCGCCCAGGTCCACAGGTGCTGTTCGCCGGGGAACGCCGTGACGAGCACTCGGTAGGTGACGACGAGCGCCGCCACCTTCGTCGCGGAGGACATGAAGGCGGTGACCGGCGTGGGCGCGCCCTGATAGGCGTCGGGGGTCCACATGTGGAACGGCGCGGCCGAGGCCTTGAAGGCGAAGCCGGCGATCATCATCGCGAGGCCCAGCACGAGCAGCGAGTCGTGGGTGTCGCTCGCGGCGGCGATCTTGTCGAAGCTGAGCTGGCCCGTGGCGCCGTAGACGAGGGCGGAGCCGAAGAGGAGCGTCGCGGAGCCCACGGCCCCGATCACCAGGTATTTCAGCCCGGCCTCGAGCGAGCCGACGAGGTCGATGTCGATCGCGCACATCACGTAGAGGGCGATCGAGAACCACTCGAGCCCGAGGAAGAGCGTCATCAGGTTCGCCGCCTGCACGAAGAAGGCCATCCCGGCGCCCGCCGCTGCGAGCAGCGCGTAGTACTCCGCGATGTTCTCCTCGCGCATCCGCTCGCTGTAGGCGACGAACACGGCGACGAGCCCGCAGCCCGCGATGATGATCTGGGCGGTTGCGGCCCAGCGGTCGCGGTAGATCGAGTCGCGGACGATCGCGGCGCCGTGGGGGCTCTTCTCGTCGACGAGGACCGCGAACACGAACGCCGTCGCGAAGCCGATTCCGCAGACGACCGCCGAGGCAGTTCGCCGCGACGAGCGCGGCCAGAAGACGGCCGTGAGCAGCAGCAACGCGACGGCGGCGAGGAGCGACAGCGACGGCGAGAGCGCAAACCAGTCGATGTGCGGCTTCTGGATCACGGGCTCACCGCGCTCTGAACCGCTGCCTGGGTGGCGTTCGGCCCGGACGGGAACGAATGGCCGCTGATCGCGTTCGGCCATGCCGAGAGGACGATCAGGATCGCGACGAGCGGCAGGACGACGGCGAGCTCGCCGCGGCGCAGGTCGAGCGCGGCATCGCTGACGGCGGAGCCGACGTCGCGATGCAGCACCGCCGAGATCAGCCGTACCGCGTACATCGCCGCGAGCACGATCGAGATCGCACCGACGACGGCCCAGCCCCAGCCCTCCTGGAAGACACCGGCCAGGATCAGGAACTCGCCGGCGAAGTTCGAGGAGAGCGGCACGGCGAGCGTCATCACCCCGACCGTCATCAGCACCGTGGCGAGGATCGGCCGGCCGCGGGCCATTCCGCCGAGCAGCGAGAGCTCCCCGGTCGCGGTACGGCGCTCGACCATCCCGGCGAGCAGGAACATCGTCATCGAGAGCAGCCCGTGGTTCACCATCTGCAGCACGGCACCGTCGACGCCCAGGTCGTTGGCGGCGAAGAGGCCGAACGTGATCAGCCCCATCTGCGCCAGCGAGGAGTACGCGATCACCCCGCGGATGTCGGGCGCCCTGAAGGCGAGGAGCGAGCCGTAGATCAGCCCGATCGCCGCGAGCGCGAGGATCACGTCGCGGAAGTGGTGCGCGGGCCCCGGGAACTTGGGGATCGCGATCCGCAGGAACCCGTAGACCGCGACCTTCGAGATCACACCCGAAAGCAGCCCGGAGACCTCCGACGGCGACTCACGGTAGGCGTCGGGCAGCCAGCCGTGGAACGGCCAGAGGGGCGCCTTGATCGCGAAGGCGATCGCGAAGCCGAGGAAGAGCCAGTCGTTCGTGCTCGGGTTCAGCTGGAGCAGATCGAACGTGCCCTGCTGGCTCCCGTAGACGATGATCGCGGCCAGCATCAGCAGCGACCCCGCCACCGTGTACACGACGAACGTGATCGTCGCGCGGAGCCGTCCCGCACCACCCCAGACGCCGATCATTACGTAGAGCGGGATCAGCATCGCCTCGAAGAACGCGTAGAAGAGGAGCAGGTCCTGCGACGCGAACACGCCGACGACCGAGCCGGTGAGGAAGAGCAGCAGCCCGAAGTACGCCTGCGGGCGCTCGCGGCCGGCCCACCAGGCATACATGCTCGCCGCCGCGCCGCAGATCGCGGTCAGCCCGACGAGCCAGAGCGAGAAGCCGAACAGGCCCACGTGGTAGCTCGAGCCGATCGACGTGAACCACGTGTGCTGCTGCTCGAGCTGGAGGGAGCCGCTCGCGAAGTCGAACTTCTCGACCGCGACGATCCAGACCCCGACCTCGACGAGCGAGACGAGCGTTGCGAGCGAGGCGACCCACGGTTTCGGCAGCGGCACGAGCCACACCACCGCGGCACCCGCGACGGGAAGGAAGATCAGGATCGTGGTGAGCCAGCTCGTCATCGTGTCGAGAGGAAGACCACGGCGAGGATGGCGACTCCGCTCGCGAGCGCGAGCGCGTAGACGCGCACGAGGCCGTTCTGAGCGCGCGAGAGCTCACCCGCGCCGAGCCCGAAGCCGCGCTCGACCTCGGTGATCGAGCCGCCGATCAACGGCCGCTCGATGAAGCGTCCCAGGCTGCGCGCGATCAGGTCCGACGGCTTGTAGGCGATCGCGTCGTAGAGCTCGTCCCAGTAGAACTTCTTCTCGAAGAGCGTGACGGGCTTCGGCACCTTCAACGTCTTTCTGGCGTAGGCGAGGTAGGCGACCCAGATCCCGCCCAGACCGAGTGCGACCGCGCAGACCGAGGCGATCAGCTCCTGCGTCCCGCTCGGATCGGCGGTGTTCGGAGCGACCGGGGCGAGCCAGTTCGTGATCGGTGTCCAGAAGGGCGTGAACTGGAGCAGGCCGCCCACGGCCGACAGCACCGCAAGAACCGCGACCGTCCAGAGCATCGAGATCGGCCCGTCGCGGCCGCTCTCGGCGTGGTGGAGGTGCTCCTGGGCGAAGGTGGAGCGCTCACCGCCGAAGACGATGAAGAACATTCGGAAGGTGTAGAGGCCCGTCAGGAACGCGCCGACGAGACAGGCGGCGAAGAGGCAGTAGCCGAAGGCGCCTTTCGTGAGGGTCGCGGCGATGATCGAGTCCTTCGAGAAGAAGCCCGAAAGCGGCGGGATCCCGACGAGCGCGAGCGCGCCGATCAGGAACACGTTGCGCGTGTAGGGAAGCGCCTTCCCGAGCCCACCCATCCTCCGCATGTCCTGCTCGCCGGAGAGGGCGTGGATGATGACCCCGGCCGCGAGGAAGAGGAGCGCCTTGAAGAACGCGTGCGCCATCAGGTGGAACATCGCGGCGGAGTACGCACCGACGCCCGCCCCGACGAACATGTAGCCGATCTGCGACATCGTCGAGTACGCGATCACGCGCTTGATGTCGACCTGCACGAGCGCGATCAGGCCTGCCATCAGAAGCGTCACCGCGCCGAGGCCTGCGGCGAGATCCTGCACGTGCGGCGCATTCTGGAAGAGCACGTGCGTCCGCACGATCAGGTATACGCCGGCCGTCACCATCGTTGCGGCGTGGATCAGGGCGCTGACCGGCGTCGGGCCCTCCATCGCGTCGGGAAGCCAGGTATGCAGCGGGATCTGCGCCGACTTGGCGACCGCGCCGCCGAGCAGGCCGAGCGCGATCAGGTTCGCGACGGTGCCTCCTTTCGGGGAGGCGGCGAAGACGCCGGCGTAGTCGAGTTGCCCCGTGTGCTCGATCAGCAGGAAGAGAGAGAGCGCGATTGTCGCGTCACCGATCGCGTTCATCACGAAGGCCTTCTTGGCGGCGGCGATCGCCTCGGGGCGTTCCTGGTAGAAGCCGATCAGCAGGTAGCTCGAGAGCCCGACCATTCCCCAGCCGGCGAGCAGCAGCAGCAGGTTGCCGGACTGGACGAGCAGCAGCATCGAGAAGACGAAGAGCGACATGTAGGCGAAGTAGCGGCGCTCCTCGTCCTCGCCCTCCATGTAGCCCACGGAGTAGGCGACGATCAGCGAGCCGACGCCTGCGACGATCAACATCATCATCACGCTGAGCTGGTCGGTGAGCAGGGTGAAGCCGAAGCTGTACTTACCGGCCGAAAGCCATGTCCACGACGTCGTGACGTGGGAGCGGGCATCCGGCGACTCGCCGAGCATGATCACGAACGCGACGATCGCCGCGGCGAACGCGACCATGGTCGTCCCGGTCGAGATGTAACCGGCGAGACGGCGCGAGATCCGGCCGCCCGCGAGCACGATCGCGAGCGCACCGGCGAGCGGCGCGAGCAGGCAGGTCCACGCGGCGGCGTTCATCTCAGCCGCGCAGCGTCCGGAGCTTGTCGACGTCGAGCTCGATGTTGCGGCGGCCCATCGCGACGATCAGCCCGAGCCCGACGACCACCTCGGAGGCGGCGATCGCCATCACCGCGATTGCGAACACCTGGCCGTCCTCGTGCCCGAAATGCCGCGAGAAAGCGATCAGGGCGAGGTTCGAGCCGTTCAGCATGATCTCGACCGAGAGCAGGATGATCAGCGGGCTGCGGCGCACGAGCACCCCGACGGCGCCGGTGACGAACAGCATCCCGGCCAGGATCACGTACCAGGCGATGCTAGGCCCGTGCACCCGAGACGCCTTCCGGCTCGAGGGAGCCGTCCTCGATGAGCCCGGCTGCCGGGACCTTCTCGGCCTCGAGCGTTCTCGCGTGAGATCCGAGCACGACGCCGCCCACCGCCGCGACGAGCAGCACGATCGAGGTGACCTCGAACGCGATCAGGTGGTCGGTGAGAAACAGCCGCCCGATCGAGGCGGGGGAGCCGAACGAGCGCGTGATCTTCGCCGAGTGGGACAGGGAGCCGCCGGTCGAGAGCCCGATCGCGACGATCACCTCGACGAGGATCGCGCTGGTCGCGAGCACGGTCGCCCAGATTTGCCACGACGGCCCTCCGGCCCAGGGAGCCTGGTCGGTCTTGTCGCCGAGGTAGGCGATCACGAACAGGAACATCACCATCACCGCTCCGCCGTAGACGAGCACCTGTCCCGCCGCCACGAACTCGCCGCCGAGCAGCAGGTAGAGCACCGCCAGCGAGGCGAGGTTCCCGATCAGCGCCAGTGCCGAGAAGAACGGGTTGCGGAAGGTGACGACGCCGAGCGCGCTTGCGAGGCAGGCGAAGGCGGCGGCGACCCACACGCACCAGACGATGAAGTTCGCCATCTAGGAGTTGCTCTTGTAGTACGGGATTGGCGTGTCGTAGAGGTCGCGATCGGCGACCGGCATCTGCTTCACGGGGTCCGCGAGGAGCATGTCCTTCGTGTAGATGAGGTCGTCGCGGTTGTACTCGGAGATCTCGAAGTCGTTCCCGAGGGTGATCGCGTCGAACGGGCAGGCGAGCTCGCAGTAGCCGCAGAAGATGCAGCGGCTCATGTTGATCTCGTAGATCCGCGCGTAGCGCTCGCCCGCGGACACGCGGTTCTCGGCGGTGTTCTCGGCGGCGACCACCCGGATGCAGTCGGCCGGGCAAGCGGCGGCGCACAGCGAGCAGCCGACGCACTTCTCGAGCCCGTTCTCGTGCAGGTGCAGCTTGTGCCGGCCCCGGAAGCGCGGATAGACGGGCCGCAGGTACTCGGGGTACTGCTGCGTGATCGGCTTGCGGAAGACCTGCTTCAGCGTCACCCCGAAGCCCTTGAACGTGTTGGGCACGAGCGCGCTCATCCGGCCCACACCACGATCAGTGCGGTCACGAGCGCATTCAGCGTCGCGATCGGCAGCAGGACCTTCCAGCCGAAGCGCATCAGCTGGTCGTAGCGCAGCCGCGGCTGCGAGGCGCGGAGCCAGATGAAGAGGGTCACGAGGATCCCGAGCTTCAGCAGGAACCAGATCGGCCCGAAGCGGTCGAGCGAATGCACCCACGGGAACTGCCAGCCCCCGAAGAACAGGGTCACGGCGAGCGCCGAGAGCACGATCATGTTGATGTACTCGGCCGTCTGGAAGAGCCCCCAGCGCATCCCCGAGTACTCGGTGTGGTAGCCGGCGACGAGCTCCGTGTCGGCCTCGGGAAGGTCGAACGGCGGGCGCGAGGTCTCGGCGATCCCGGCCAGCAGGAAGATCACGAGCCCGACGAACTGCGGGATGAAGAACCAGAGCGTCGAGGCCTGGCGGTCGACGATGTCGACGAGGCTCAGCGACCGCCCCATCATCACCACGCCGAGCACGCTGAGCGCCAGCGAGACCTCGTAGGAGACGAGCTGAGCACAGGTGCGCATCGAGCCGAGCATCGAGAACTTCGAGTCGGAGGCCCAGCCGCCGACGATGAAGCCGTAGACCCCGATCGAGCCGAGCGCGAAGACCAGGATCAGCGCGATCGGGACGTTCGCGATCTGGCCTTCGATGTAGTAGCCGTCGACGGTCCAGCCGGGACCCCACGGGATCACCGCGAACGCCAGGAGGGCGGTCGCGCAGGAGAGCACCGGGGCGAGGATGTAGGGCAGCTCGTGCGAGGAGGCCGGGTAGAACGCCTCCTTGCGGACGAGCTTGATCAGGTCGGCGATCGGCTGCAGGAGCCCGAACGGGCCGGCGCGGTTCGGGCCGTAGCGGAGCTGCATCCGGCCGAGGAGCTTCCGTTCCAGCCAGGTCGTGTAGGCGAACGCGCCCATCACCAGGTTGACGATGACGATCGCCGCGATCAGCGAGATCCACCAGGGCTCGGTCACTTCGCCACCTCGACGTGGTCGTGCAGGCCGCCGGCGTCGGCGGCCGGGATGCGGACGGCGCCTGCCGGCAGGTCCGGGGCGATCCGGGCGCGAAGCGAGCGCGAGGTGCCGTTCGAGGAGACCTTCACGGTGTCGCCGTCTGCGATCTGCCGGGAGCGTGCGTCGGCCCGCGCCAGCTCGACCTCGCCGGCGGGGCTCTGGAAGGTGAGCTCGGGAACACGGTCGACGGCCGGCCCGGAGAAGAGCGGCCGGTAGGTCAGGAGCCGAAGCCCCGTGCCGTGGGCAGCGGGGTTGGGCGGCAAAGCCGGGGCCTCGGGTGGGCGTTCGGCCCGCGCCGGCAGCGGTGCCTGCTCGCCGACCTCGCCGAAGGAGACGCCGCCGAAGCACGCGGCGGAGACCTCTTCGAAGACGACTGCGGCATGTGGTGAGAGCTCGATCTCGAAGCGCTCGGCGAGCTTCGCGATCCAGGCGAGCTCGTCGGGGCAGGGCGCGATCACGGCCCGGCGCTGGCGCTGGAGGCGGCCTTCGAGGTTCACGGTCGTGCCGTCGCGCTCGAGATAGCTCGTTCCGGGCAGCACGAGGTCGGCGAGCCCGGCGAAGGACTCCTCGAACATCCCGATCCCGATCACCAACTCGGCGTGCTCCGCGAGCGCCCGGACGGCGGGATCCGATGCGGCCTCGTCGCCGGAGACGATCAGGAGCTTCGGTTCCTCGTCGCTCGGCTCGCCGTCGGCGGCGCAACTCCAGGCGTCGGTGACGCCGCGGCCGTTCGGGGTGCGCGGGAGATAGAACGCGGCGGTCGCACCAACCTCACCGCCGGCCCAGGCGGCGGTTTGCGCGTCGTCGCTGATCACCACGGCGCCGTCGACCGGTTCGGTGGGCAGCTCGGTCGTGACCTGCGCGCCGTTCCGCCGCGCCGCCTTGATCCAGAGCTCGACGACGGGGGCGCGCTCGACGACGGGCTCGCCACAGAGGACGACGACGGTCTTCGCGTCACGAATCGCCGAAAGGGGCGCACGGTAGGCGTCGAGCCCGTCCGGGACGTCCTCCGGCAGCACCGCGCCGTGGGCGCCGAGCCCGGCGCGGAGGAGCCGCGAGAGCCCGTAGGCCTGCTCGACGGTCTCGGAGCCCGAGAGCGCGGTGATGATCGCCGTCCCGGCGGCCCTGAGCATGGCTTCGGCCCTGTCGAGCGCCTCGGTCCACTCGAGCGGCTCGAAGCCGCCGGCGGTCTTCGAGAGCGGATCCTGGATCCGGTCGCCGGCGTGGAGGTGCGAGTAGGTGAACCGACCCTTGTCGCAGAGCCAGCCTTCGTCGATCTCGGGGTGGTTCCGCGAGCTGATCCGCTTCACCTTGCCCTCGCGTGTCGTGGCGCTGAGGTTGCAGCCGACCGGGCAGAGGCCGCAGACCGTCGGCACGTTCTGGATCTCCCAGGGGCGGCCCTCGAAGCGGTACTGGGTCGAGGTGAGTGCGCCGACCGGGCAGAGCTCGATCACATTGCCGGAGAACGGCGCGCGATAGGGCTGGTCGCCGAAGGTCGCGATCATCGACGCGGCACCGCGCTCCACCGCGACGAGCTGCCCGTCCTCGGCCACCGACTCCGAGAAGCGCGTGCAGCGGTAGCAGAGGATGCAGCGCTCACGGTCGAGCGCGATCGTCGGCGAGATCGGGATCGGCTTCTCGAACGTGCGCTTCTCGAACTCCATCCGGGTGTTGCCGGGGCCGTAGCGGAACGTCAGGTCCTGGAGCGGGCACTCGCCGCCCTTGTCGCACACGGGGCAGTCGAGCGGATGGTTCACGAGGATGAACTCGAGCGTCGCGTTCTGAGCCTCGGCCGCCATCGCCGAGGTGAGCGCGGTCTTGACAGCCATCCCCTCGGCGGCGGTGAGCGTGCAGGCAGCCTGCGGCTTCGGCGGACCCGGCGCGACCTCGCACAAGCACATCCGGCACGCACCGACGGGCGGCCCGAGCCTCGGCTCATAGCAGAACACGGGAATCTCGACGCCGGCCGCGAGCGCTGCCTCGACGAGCCCAGTGCCCTTCGGCACGGAGACCTCGCGGCCGTCGACCGTGAGCGTCACGAGCTCAGGCGTTGGCGGCGTCGGGGCGGCCGGGGTGGGGACGGATGAATCGGTCATGCCCCCTCCGGACAACCGCCGAAAAGAGCCCGGTCCCCCACCCAGGGTGGGGTAGCCAACCCGCCACCCTCACTGCCAATTCTACGGCGTTCCGGCGTGGCTGTCTGTACCAGGATCGGAACGATTTCTCCACACGGCAGAGCGCTCGTCGCAGAAGTCGGGCTCACGCGGGCACCCCGTGGTGGGCGTGGTCGTGGGCATCGCTCGGTGCCACGATCCCCTCGAGTGTCGAGGCGCCGTCGTAGGGGCACCGCCCGAGCTCGACGTGCTGCTCGAACTCCTCGCCCCACTTCGCTACGTAGCTCGCGACCGGGTACACGGCGAAATCCCCGAGCGCGCAGAGCGACTTCCCGAGGATCCGCGATCCGACCGACTGGAGTAGCGCGATGTCGTCCATCGACCCCAGCCCGGCCTCGAGCTTCTCGAGGATCCGCACCATCCAGCGCGTTCCCTCTCGGCACGGCGTGCACTTCCCGCACGACTCGTGCATGTAGAACTTCGTCGAGCGCAGCGCCAGCTGCACCATGCAGCAGCGGTCGTCGACGACGATCAGCGACGCGGCGCCGAAGAACGTCCCGAGCGCGCCGAGCGAGTCGTAGTCGAGCGGCACGTCGATCTGATCCGGCGACAGCGCGGGTACCGACGAGCCGCCCGGGATCACCGCCTTGAGCTCGCGCCCATCCGCGATCCCGCCCGCGTGCTCGTAGATCAGCTCGCGCATCGGCGTGCCGAGCTCGAGCTCGTAGTTCCCGGGCCTCGCCACGTTCCCCGAGATCGAGAAGATCACGGTGCCGGGCGAGGACTCGACTCCGATCTGGGTGAACTTCGCGGGCCCGAGCTCGATGATCGACGGGACCGTCGCGATCGTGCAGACGTTGTTGATCTGCGTCGGCGCGTTGAAGAGCCCCTGTACCGGCGGGAACGGCGGCCGCGGCCGGGGCTGGCCGCGGCGGCCCTCGAGCGAGTCGAGCAGCGCCGTCTCCTCGCCGCAGATGTAGGCGCCCGCGCCGCGGTACACCGTGACCTCGACATCGTCGAGCAGGCCGGCGGCGCGCGCCTCGCCCAGGGCAGCCTCCAGGATCTCGTACTCCGCCAGGTACTCGCCGCGGATGTAGATGAACACGTCCTTGCATTCGATCGCATGCGCCGCGATCAGGCAGCCCTCGAGCAGCCGGTGCGGCACCTTCGCCATCACCTCGCGGTCCTTGAACGCGCCTGGCTCCGACTCGTCGGCGTTCACGACCAGGTACTTGGGCTTCTCGCTCCCGCGGTCGATCAGTGAGGCCTTCCGCCCCATCGGGAAACCGGCGCCGCCGCGGCCGCGGAGGTTCGCCGCGAGCAGGGTCTCGATCAGCTGCTCGGGCTTCATCCGCCGCGCCTTCGGCACCTGCGCGTAGCCACCGATCGCCTGGTATTCGGCGAGCTTCGTCAGGTCGCGCTCGTCGGCGCCCGCTAGGAGAACGCTAAGAGCGCCCACGGATCGCCTTCACGAGCGTCGGGACACCCTCGGGCTTCACATGCTGGTGGTAGCGGCTGTCCAACGCGACCACGGTCGCGTACCCGCAGCCGCCGAGGCACTCCACCGCACGCAGCGTGACGTTGCCGTCGTTGGTCGTCTCTCCTGCACGCACTCCCAGCTCGTCCTCGAGCGCGGAGACGACCGCCTGGGCGCCCACCAGTGCGCACGAGAGGTTCGTGCACACCTCCACGAGGTGCTTCCCGACGGGCTCGAGGTGGAACATGTCGTAGAACGACGCGACCGCGTGGCAGTAGGCGGGGGTCAGCTCGAGCGCGTCGGCGACCTCGCGGATCGCCTCGGGGGAGAGCCAGCCGTACTGCTCCTGCGCGAGCCGAAGCGCCGGGATCGTGGCCGAGCGCGACCCCTCGGGGAACCCGTCGCGCAGGGCCTGCATCCGGGTGAAGAGCGTCGTGGCGCTCAGCGGTCGACCTCGCCCATCACGGTGTCGAGAGAGCCGACGATCGCGATCATGTCGGCGACGAGTGCGTCCGTCATGCACGTCGCGGTCGCCTGCAGCGCGACGAAGGACGGCGCCCGGAACTTCACGCGCCAGGGCCTCGGCCCGCCGTCCGAGACGACGTAACAGCCGCTCTCGCCGCGCGGCGACTCGACCGTGACGTACACCTCGCCCTCGGGGACGCGGTAGCCCTCGGTCACGATCTTGAAGTGGTGGATGAGCGACTCCATCGAGGTGTGCAGCTCCTCGCGCGGCGGCAGCACGACCTTGCGATCATCCGCGATCCACGGCTCGCCCTCCATCGCCTCGAGCCTGTCGAGGCACTGCTGGATGATCTTCGTCGACTCGCGCATCTCCTCCATGTGGACGCGGTAGCGCGCGTAGACGTCACCCTCGTAGTGGACGGGAACGTCGAAGTCGCACTCCGCATAGGCGAGGTACGGCTCGGCCCTCCGCAGGTCCCAGTCGACGCCTGAGGCTCGCAGCACCGGGCCCGACTGCCCGAGCGCGATCGCATCGTCGGTCGAGAGGAGCCCGAGCCCGACCGTTCGCTCGAGCCAGATCTTGTTGCGGTCGACGAGCGTCTCGTACTCGTCCACGGCCTTCGGCATCCAGTTCGCGAACCGCCGCGCCTCCGGGTAGAACCCGCGCGGGATGTCCTCGGCGAGCCCGCCGGCCTGGAAGTACCGGGTGTGCATCCGCGTCCCGCAGACCATCTCGAAGAGATCCATGATCTGCTCGCGCTCGCGGAAGCAGTACCAGAACATCGAGATCGCGCCCAGCTCGAGCGCGGCGGTGGCGAGCCAGATCAGGTGCGAATGGATCCGGTTCAGCTCGCAGAGGCAGGTACGCATCCAGACGGACTTCGGCGGCGTCTGGAGCTCGAGCAGCTTCTCGATCGCGAGCACGAAGACGAGCTCGTTCGCCTGGAACGAGAGGTAGTCGATCCGCTCCGGGAACGTGATCCCCTTCCACCACGTCTTCTGCTCCATGCTCTTCTCGAAGCCCGTGTGGAGGTAGCCGACAACGGCTTCGAGCCCGACGACGTCCTCGCCGTAGAGGTCGACGATCAGGCGGAGGACGCCGTGGGTCGAGGGATGGTTCGGCCCGAAGTTGATCGGGAGGACATCGCCGGTCGCGCGCAGCTCGTCGGAAACGCGAAGGAGCGTCGGAACAGGATGCGGAATACGCGTGCCCTCGTAGATCACTGCACGCGTGCGCTCGGGTGCGACCGTCATTACTCGTCCTCCGAGAAGCGGACCGGCTCGCCGCCGATCGGGTAGTCCTTGCGCAGCGGGTGGCCTTCCCAGTCGTCGTCGGTGAGAAGCCGTTTCAGGTTCGGGTGGCCGTCGAAGCGGACCCCCATCAGGTCGAATGCCTCGCGTTCGTGCCAGTCTGCGGTGGGCCAGAGCCCGATCACGCTCGGCACGGGCTCGCCGTCTTCGACCCAGGTCTGGACGCGCACCCGGCGAGGGGTGTCTGACACCGAGAGCAGGTGGTAGCTCACCGAGAAGCGTGCGGGCTTCGGTTTCGGCAGCACCTGGAGGCCCTGGGTCATCGGCGTGTTCAGGTCGCGGCCGGCCGCGGTGCCGATGTAGCCGGATACGCCCTTGGCGCCCCAGCCGAGATAGTCGGCGGCGGCGATGTCCGAGAGGAAATTGAAACCCTCCTCCTCGCGGAGGTGGGTGCAGGCTTCGATCAGGCTCTCGGGCTCGACGACGATCGTCGTCTCGCCGTGGCCCACCTCGACCCGCACGGCGCCGGGCACGTCCTCGAAGCCCATCAGGGTGCGACGCTCCGCAGGTTGTAGGCCGGTGGGATCCCCGCCTGAACGGCCTCGTGGAGCCGGATGATCCCCTCCATCAGCTGCTCGGGGCGGGGCGGGCAGCCCGGGACGTAGATGTCGACGGCGACGATCTTGTCGACGGACTGGAGGATCGCGTAGTTGTTGAACATCCCGCCGGAGCTTGCGCAGGCGCCCATCGCGATCACCCACTTCGGCTCGAGCATCTGGTCGTAGATCTGGCGCAACGGTGCCGCCATCTTGTGAGAGACCCGGCCCGAGACGATCAGCAGGTCGGCCTGGCGGGGCGAGGAGCGGAACGCCTCCATTCCGAACCGCGCGATGTCGTAGCGGGCGGAGACGATCGACATCATCTCGATCGCGCAACAGGCGAGCCCAAAGGTGTCCGGCCACATCGACTTCGTCTGCGCCCAGGCGACGGCCTTCGAGAGCGTGCTCAGCCCGACCTTCTGCTCGAGGTCGGCGACCTCCGTCTCGAACTTGCCGGGCCCCTTCGTCGGCCAGAGCAGGCGCTCCGAATGCAGCCCGTGGTCCCGCAGCCGCTTGTCGTCTCCTATCGCCATTCGAGTGCTCCCTTCCGCCAGATATACACGTAGGCGAGGAGCAGGATCAGGATGAACACGAGGAACTCGAGGAATCCGAACCAGGAGAGCTCGTGCAGGATCACCGCAAGCGGATAAAGGAACACGATCTCGATGTCGAAGAGGATGAAGAGCATCGCGGTGAGGTAGAAGCTGACGGTGAAGCGCTGTCTCTGCGGCGGTCCCAACGAGACGCCGGACTCGAACGGGATCGTCCGGGCGCGAATCGCCTGCTTCGGCCGGGTCGCAAGCAGGAAGCTCGCCATGATCATCGTCGAGGGGATCACGAGTGCGAAGAATCCGTAGATCGCGAACGGTAGCCAGTCGTTGAACATGCGATTCTCCTCCGCGCAGATCGGCCGTTCGGACGCTACCACGGGTCAGTCCGGGGGTCCTCGGTACACTTCCACTATGGCCACGATCGAGAAGACCGCACCGGTCGCCCTCACCGAGCGCGCCGCCGAGAAGGTCCAGGCGCTGATGGCGCAGGAGCCCGTTGGCGAGGCCGGCGTGCTCCGGGTCGCGATCCAGGGCGGCGGCTGCGGGGGCTTCGAGTATGCGCTCGGCTTCGACCGCGGTGCGACCGACGAGGACACCGAGTTCGAGTTCTACGGCGTGAAGGTCGTCGTCGATCCAGCGAGCGCGCAGTACCTTGCGGGCGCCACGGTCGACTACGTCGAGTCGCTCAACGAGTCCGGGTTCAAGGTTGACAACCCGAACGCGTCGGGCTCGTGCGGCTGCGGTCACAGCTTCCACGTCGCCGATGAAGGCGACGCGGAGTCCGCGCAAGCCGGCTGCTCTCACTGAAGCCTTGCGTGTCGCGGTAGTTGGCTCCGGCCCGGCCGGGTTCTACACGGCGGCCCCGCTGCTCGCGGCAGGCGTCCAGGTCGACCTGATCGAGCGCCTGCCGACGCCGTGGGGCCTCGTCCGCTTCGGCGTCGCACCCGACCATCCCGAGATCAAGGCCGTCTCGCGCGTCTTCGAGAAGACGGCGAAGGATCCCGGCTTCCGCTTCTTCGGGAACGTCGATGTCGGGAAGGACCTCAGTCCCGCCGACCTCGAGAGGCTCTACGACGCCGTCGTCTACACGGTCGGCGCGCAGACCGACCGCCGGCTCGGGATTCCCGGCGAGGACCTGCCCGGCTCCTGGCCCGCCACCGAGTTCGTCGCCTGGTACAACGGTCATCCCGATTTCCAGCACCACGAGTTCGATCTCTCGGACGAGCGTGCGATCGTGGTCGGGAACGGCAATGTCGCCGTCGACGTCGCGCGGATGCTCGCGCTGACCCACGACGAGCTGGCCGCGACCGACACGACTCACGCCGCGATCGAGGCGATCACGAGCGCAGGGGTTCGCGAGATCGTGATGCTCGGCCGGCGCGGGCCCGCTCAGGCCGCGTTCACGAACCCGGAGCTGAAGGAGCTCGGCGAGCTCGCCGGAGCCGACGTCGTCGTCGATCCGGCCGACCTCGTGCTCGATCCGGCGAGCGAAGCCGCGCTCGCGGACGCCCGCTCGGCCGCCCGGCGCAACGTGGATCTGCTCCGCGAGTACGCCGCCGGCACACCCACGGGCAAGGCCCGCCGGCTCGTGCTCCGGTTCCTCGTCTCCCCGTTGGAGATCCTCGGAGACGGCAGGGTCGAGGCGGTCGTCGTCGTTCGAAACTCGCTCCTCGCCGATGAGAGCGGGGCGATCCGGGCGGTCGCGACCGGCGAGCGCGAGACGATTCCGTGCGGCCTCGTCCTACGCAGCGTCGGCTACCGGGGCGTCGCCCTACCCGGCGTGCCGTTCGACGACGGTGCAGGCGTGATCCCGAACGCCGACGGCCGGGTCGTCGGCGGGTCGGGTGAGCCGATCCCCGGCCTCTACTGCGCCGGCTGGATCAAGCGCGGCCCGAGCGGCGTGATCGGCACGAACCGCAAGGACGCTGCCGAGACCGCGGCCCACGTGCTCGCGGACGCCGAGGGAGGGCTGCTTCAGGCGGGGGAAGGCGATCTCGAGGACGTGCTCACCGAGCGCGGGTTGTCGTTCGTCGAATATGCGGGCTGGGAGGCGATCGATGAGCACGAGCGTGCCCTAGGCGCGCCGCACGGCCGCCCCCGCGTGAAGCTCGTCACCTGGGACGAGCTACTCGGCCGCGCTGCGCGCTAGCTCGAAGGACGTGTCCCGGCTGGCTCGCGCGCCGGCGAGTCGTCACAGTTTCGAGGCAGTACCTGTCCCCGCTCGCCGTCGAGCCGTCAGCCGGCGGGCTGCAGGGCCTTTGCTGTTGCCTGCAGGCCCGGCGTTCCGCTTTCGTCCCACGTTCGTTTCACTTCTGTGGCAGTCCCTGACCCCGCCGAAAGCGCCACCCGGGCGCCGCGCATCGGCGTGCCGAGGGCTCGGCGAATCTCGTCCGACTACACTCGAACGATGTCTGATCAGCTCTGGGGCGGCGAGACCAAGAAGGCGATCGAGAACTTCCCCGTCTCCGGCGAGCCGATCCCGGCGCCCGTGGCTCGATGGCTCGGGAGGATCAAGGCCGCGGCGGCCCGGGTAAATGCCGAGCTCGGACTGCTCGAGCCCGAGAAGGCGGAGCGGATCGCGGCCGCCGGCGACCGCATCGCCCGGGGCGAGCTCGACGACCAGTTTCCGATCGACGTCTTCCAGACCGGTTCGGGCACCTCGTCGAACATGAACGCGAACGAGGTGATCGCGACTCTTGCCGGTCAAGGCGTGCACGCGAACGACGACGTCAACATGGGGCAGTCGTCGAACGACGTCTTCCCGTCGGCCGTCCACCTAGCGGCGCTCGGCGAGCTCGTTGGGGAGCTCGTCCCCGCGCTCGGCCAGCTCGAGGCCGCGCTCGCGGCCAAGTCACGCGAGTTCGAAGATGTGGTCAAGTCGGGCCGGACGCACTGGATGGACGCGGTGCCCGTCACGCTCGGCCAGGAGTTCGGTGGGTATGCCGCGCAGGTGCGCGAGGGCAGGGCGCGCGTCGAGGGAACCTACGAGCGGCTCGCGAAGATCCCGCTCGGCGGCACCGCAGTCGGCACCGGGCTCAACACTCATCCCGAGTTCGCGTCACGCGTTCGCACGCGGCTTGCGGCGGACACGGGCTTGGCGATCTCGCCGCCCGCGGACGCGTTCGAGTCGATGGCGGCGCGCGACGGGCTCGTCGAAGCCTCGGCCGCGCTCAAAGTTGTCGCCGTTTCGCTGACGAAGATCGCAAACGACCTGCGCTTCCTCGGCTCCGGCCCGCGCGCCGGGCTCGCCGAGATCTATCTGCCGGAGCTCCAGAAGGGCTCCTCGATCATGCCCGGGAAGGTCAACCCCGTGATCCCGGAAGTCGTGACGCAGGTCGCCGCGCAGGTGATCGGGAACGACGCGGCGATCGGGATCGGGGGGATGCAGGGGCATTTCGAGCTGAACGTGTTCGTTCCGCTGATCGCGCGGAACCTGCTCGAGTCGATCCGGCTCCTCGCTGCCGCATCACGGCTTCTCGCAGAGAAATGCGTCGTCGGGATCGAGGCGAACCGCGAGCAGTGCGAGCACTACGCCGAGCTGACGCTCTCGGCCGCGACGGCACTCAATCCGTACATCGGCTACGACCGCGCGACCGAGATCGTGAAGGAGGCGTCGCGCTCGGGGCGGTCGCTCCGCGAGGTCGCACGTGAGGCCGGCGTCGAGGATTCGGTGCTCGACGAGGCGCTCGACTTCCGCGCGATGGCCAGGCCGAACGGCTGATCGGCGCTCAGTTGGAGATGCGGATCTTCGGCATCACGTCGACCGTGCCGATGACCACATGGAAGGCGTAGCTCCCGGCTGCCTCCGGATTGCGGAGCCCGGCACTCTTCGGGATCGCGACGGTCAGTCTCCCGATCCCGATCACGTCGCAGATGACGCCGCCGGCCCTCTGCAGGATCCCGATGGTGAGCATCGAGCCGTGCAGCTTCGTCGACGCTGCGTGCGCGCCGTTCACGAGCACGGAACTCGGCCCGAGCGACGGGGGAATCGACATCCCGTGAGGCAGCGTCAGCAGGACAGGGCCGGCGCCCGGGCTGCCGCACTGCATCTCGTAGCTCATCACGACGGTCAGCGCGGTCTCCGCGCCCGGCTTGTGCGACGAGGCGGAAACCGAGGCCGTCGGCGGCGGTAACGCGGCCTGCGCGCCAGCCGCGACGACGGCGAACAGGCAAGCCACGAGGCCGGCAGCGGCGATCCTCATGCTTCGAGTGTAGGCACCGCCGCGATGGTGCCGGTCAATACGCGAGCGCGCCGCGCCCGGTCGCGGCAGCGTGGCGCTGCTCGTCGGCGCGGTAGCTCGAGCGCACGAGCGGGCCCGAGAAGACCGAGCCGAACCCGAGCGCCTCGCCCTGCTCCCTGAACCACCGGAACTCGTCCGGGTGCACCCAGCGGTCGATCTGCGCGTGCTTCGGGCTCGGCTGGAGGTACTGGCCGATCGTGACGACGTCGACGCCGTGCTCGCGGAGGTCGCACATCGTCTGGACGACCTCGTCGTTTCGCTCCCCCAGGCCGACGATGATCCCGCTTTTCGTCAGCACGTCGTAGTCGGCGAGCTCCTTGGCCCGCCGAAGCAGCGAGAGCGCGCCGTCATAGCTCGCCTTCCCGCCCCGCATCTTCGCGTGTAGGCGCCGTACGGTCTCGATGTTGTGGTTGAAGACGTCCGGCCGCGCCCCGATCACGGTTGGGAGCGCCGCCTCCTCCACACCGAGGAAGTCGGGGGTCAGCACTTCGATCGTCGCGTCCGGCACCTTGTGCCGCAGGGCGCGGATCGTCGCGGCGTAGTGGCCCGCGCCGCGGTCGGGGACGTCGTCGCGGTCGACCGAGGTGACGACGACATGCTTCAGCCCCATCTCCTTGGCCGTCTGTGCCAGGCGCAGCGGCTCGAGCGGGTCGACGGGGTCGGTCGGCGTGCCGGAATGGACGTAGCAGTAACGGCACGCACGCGTGCACGTGTCGCCGAGGATCTGGAAGGTCGCCGTGCCGCGCCCCCAGCACTCGGCGATGTTCGGGCAGCGAGCCTCCTCGCAGATCGTGTGGAGGCTCGCGCCGTGGATCAGCTTCGCGACGTCGTAGAAGCGCGTCTCCGCACTTGGCGCTCGGACCTTCATCCACTCGGGGCGGCGCGGCCGTTCGTCTATGGGGCGGGAGCTCTCCACGGCTTGAGTCTAAAGACCGTTGGCTCTCCGGGAGCCTGTGGAAGAGCCGTCACGCTCTCGTCACGACTGTAAAGAGGTCTGGCACCTCTCCGGAGCTGCGCTCGGCACGCGCCAGAAGCTCGAGCCCCGAACGTAGTCGCAGAGCCGCGACGAGTCGTCACAACGGCGTTACAACCGTAAAGGGGTCTGACCCCTTTGCTTCGGGGCGCGGTGAGGCCGTTGTCGAAAACCCGCCTGAGCGACGGCTCCGTCTACGGCTGCGTGCTGAGCTGCGCGTGAAGCGGCTGGGCCCAGAGGCCCGGTTCGTCGCCGGGAAGCTCGTCGAGCACGAGCTCGAAGACCTCGCCGAAGGCCTCGGCTGCGACGGGCCGCACTTCTTCGACGCCGACCGGCCGGCCGAGCTCGCGGGCCAGCGAGGTGAACGCCGCATCCTCGAGCCCGCACGCCGTGATCCAATCCGTGAACGGCGCCGGGTCGAGGTCGACGTTCAGCGCATAGCCGTGCGTCGTGACCCAACGCGAGATGTGCACACCGATCGAGGCGAGCTTCCGCGGCGGCGATTCGAGCCAGACGCCGGTCAGCCCGTCGATCCGCACCGCGTCGAGTCCGAAGGCTCCCGCGGTGTCGATGATCGCCTGCTCGAGGTTGCGGCAGTAGAGCTTCACGTCCTTGCCGTGGCGGTTGAGATCCAGGATCGGGTAGCAGACGAGCTGCCCGGGCCCGTGGAAGGTCGATTTCCCGCCGCGGTCCGTCTCGACCACCTCGACCTCGACACCCTCGGGGACGTGCACCTCGCTCTCGTCGGTGCGGCGGCCGAGCGTGATCGTCGGCGGGTGCTCGAGCAGGATCACGGTGTCGGGGACCGCGCTGCGCGAGACGGCGGCTGCGAGCGAGCGCTGAAGCTCCCACGCCTCGAGGTAGCCGGTGATCCCGAGGTTCATCAGGTACGCGCCGCGCTTCATTCCGGCGCATCCTCGCCGCGATCGGCTTCGTCGAGCGCGGCCTGCGCGGCGTCGAGCTCGTCGGCGGAGACGAAGATCTCGTAGCGGCCCGACCCGGCGCTCGGGAAGATGCCGCCGAGCGAGGAGGCGGCCTGCTCGTAGCTCGCGGCAATTCCACGGCTCGCGAGGAAGCCGGTGATCACGGCAGCCTCCGCCTCGTTCGCGGCGTCCGTAAGCCGCTCGGTCGCATCCCCCGTCAACTCAGTAGTCGCTGTCCGACCAGCCTTCGAGGCGTTGGCTGAGGTCGCGCAGGAACTGGCCGGCATAGGCGCCGTCGACCAGGCGGTGATCGTAGGTGAGCGTGAGGTTCATGAGCGGCCGGATCGCGATCGCATCCTGGCCGGCGTCGTCGGTGATCACCCACGGCCGCTTCACGACGGCGTAGGTGCCGAGGATCCCGCTCTGGGGCTGGCTGATCACCGGCGTGCCGATGAACGTCCCATAGCTCCCCGGGTTCGTGATCGTGAACGTCCCGCCCTGGACGTCGTCGGGAAGCAGCTTCTTCGTGCGGGCGCGATCGGCGAGGTCGGCGATCCCCCGGGCCATGCCGAGCAGGTTCAGGCCCTCGGCGTGCTTCAGCACCGGGACGATCAATCCCTTGCCGCCCTCGAGCGAGACTGCAAAGCCGAGGTTGACGTACTTGCGCGTGACGATCGACTCGCCCCGGATCTCGGCGTTGATGTAGGGCCACTCGACGAGCGTCTCCACGGTCGCCCGCGAGATGAACGCGAGGTAGGTGAGGTTGACTCCGTGCGAGGCGGCGTATTCGGCCTTCAGCTTGCCGCGGATCGCGACGACTCGGGTCATGTCCACCTCGATCGCGCTCGTCACGTGCGCAGCGGTGTCGAGCGAGCGGCGCATGTGGTCGGCGATCCCCCGCCGCATCGCGCTCATCGGCGTGGTCTCCTCGCCGGTGCCGAGCGCGGGAGGCGGTGACGGTGACGGTGACGGAGGTGCCGGTGCTGCGGGCGGGCTCGGCGTCGCCGCGGCGGGGCGGGGAGCCGGCGGCGGCGGCGGTGCGGCCTCCAGAGCGGCTGCGGACTCGACGAAAGCCAGGATGTCCTTCTTCGTCACGCGGCCGTCGCGGCCGGTCCCCGGCACGCTCGACGGATCGACTCCGTGCTCGGCCGCGATCCGCGCGACGACGGGAGAGATGAACGTGTGGGGCTCGCTCTTGCCGTTGCCCGCAACCGGGGCGGCGGGGGTGGGCTCGGGCTCGGGCTCGGGCTCGGGCTGTGCGGCCACCGGCTCC
Organism: uncultured Actinomycetota bacterium; assembly: GCA_963766565.1. Lineage (GTDB taxonomy): Bacteria > Actinomycetota > Thermoleophilia > Gaiellales > Gaiellaceae > PALSA-600. The sequence continues at coordinate 151,386 of CAVYAQ010000002.1, read as the reverse complement.
GGCTCACCTTCCGGCTCGGGCTCCGGCTCCGGCTCGGGTTCGACGAACGACGGCAGCGGATCCGGCACGCTCGGCCTCGGCGGCGCCGCAGCATCCCCGGTCCCGATTCGGGCGACGAGCGTTCCGACCGCAACGGTCTCGCCCTCCTGGACGAGCACTTCCTGCAGCACGCCCGTGCCGGGGCTCGGCACCTCCGTGTCGACCTTGTCGGTCGAGATCTCGAGCAGGGGCTCGTCGGCCTGGATCGAATCACCGACGTGCTTGAGCCACTTCGTGACGGTCCCCTCCGAGACGGAGACCCCCATCTGCGGCATTATGACCTCGACCACGGTGCCGCTCGCCATCAGTACCCCGCTACCTCGCGCAGCGCGGTCACGACGTCGGAGACCTGGGGCAGGAACGCGGCCTCGAGCGCCGGAGCGAAGGGGACGGGAGTGTCGGGAGCAGTCACGCGGCACGGCGGCGCGTCGAGGTCTTCGAAGGCCTGCTCGGCGATCGTCGCCGAGATCTCGGCGCCGAAGCCACCGGTATGGGTGTCCTCGTGCAGCACGACCACCTTCGAGGTCTTGCGCACTGACTTCAGTACCGCCTCTCGATCCCACGGCACGATCGTCCTCAGGTCGACGATCTCGACCGAGACGTCATCGAGCTGGTCGGCGGCCTGCTCGGCCGTGTAGACCATCGCACCCCAGGTCACGATCGTCACGTCATCGCCGGCGCGCGCGATCCGCGCCTTCCCGATCGGGGTCGTGTAGCGCTCGTCGGGCACCTCGCCCTTGATCCGGCGGTACAGATGCTTGTGCTCGAAGAAGAGGACGGGGTTCGGATCCTGGATCGCCGAGATGATCAGCCCCTTTGCGTCCTCGGGGGTCGAGGGGCAGACGCACTTGAGGCCGGGGATGTGGGCGAACGACGACTCCGGGTTCTGCGAGTGGAAGGGGCCGCCCGAGAAGCCGCCGCCCGACGGGAGGCGCAGCGTGATCGGCACGGGCGTGCCGGCGCGCCAGTGCTGCTTGGCGGCGATCGTCACCAGGTGGTCCCAGGCGCACGAGACGAAGTCGGCGAACTGCATCTCCGCGACCGGCCGCAGGCCCATCATCGCCGCGCCGGTGGCGCCGCCGACGATCGCCGTCTCCGAGAGTGGGGCGTCGATCACGCGCCACGCCCCGAACTCCTCCTGGAAGCCCTGCGTGACCTTGAACGCGCCGCCGTAGACGCCGATGTCCTCGCCGATCAGGAAGACGCGCTTGTCGTGCTGCATCTCCTGCCGAAGGCCGTCAGAGATCGCTTGGAGGTAGGTCAGCTGTGCCATTTCAAGCGCTACATGTGGTGCGGGTGGTCGAGCTCCTCGGGCTCGGCGTAGACGCCGTCGAGAAGTGTGCCCGGATCGGGCTCGGGCGAGGCCTCGGCGCGCTCGAGCGCCTCGTTCAGGTGGCGCTTCACGTAGCTCGAGATCTCGTCCTCCTCGGAGTGGGTCAGCTCGGCGTGGTCGATCAGCCAGCGGCGGTAGCGCTCGATCGGGTCCCGTGCGGCCCACTGCTCGAAGAGCTCTTTCGGGACGTACGAGGCGTCGTCGTGGACGGCGTGGCCTTCCATCCGAAGCGTGACGCTCTCGATCAGCGTCGGCCCGCCGCCCTGGCGGGCCTTCTCGATCGCGCGTTTCGCCTCGCGGTAGACGGCGAGTGCATCGGTGCCGTCGACGACTACGCCTTCGAACCCGTACGCGGCGGCCCTGTCCGCAAGGTGCTCGACGGCGTACTCGAGGTGGGCGGGGGTCGAATAGGCCCAGCCGTTGTTGTCGCAGACGAAGACGACCGGGAGCTGGCGGACGGCGGCGAAGTTCATCGCCTCGTGGGCATCGCCGCGCGCAGCCGAGCCCTCGCCGAACCACGTGACGGCGACCCGCTTCTCCTCTTTGATCCGGAACGCGAGCGCGCAGCCCACGGCGACCGGCAGCATCGCCGGTAGGTGGGACACCATCGCGACGATGCCGAGGTGGCTGTCGCCCATGTGGACGTTCCCGTCCTTGCCCTTCGCGGGGCCGTCGGCGCGGCCCATGTAGTTCGCGAAGATCCGCCACGGCTCGACGCCGCGGACGATGTGCACGCCCATGTCCCGGTGGAGCGGGGTGCCGACATCGTCGCGGGACATCGCCGTCGCGATCGCGACCGCCGAGGCCTCGTTGCCGCGGCCGGTGTAGAACGAGCCCTGGATCTTCCCCTGCCGATAGAGGATGTGGCCGCGCTCCTCGAGCCCGCGCGTGAGCAGCAGATTGCGGTAGATGCCGAGGAGATCCTCACGGTCGAGGCCCCATTCCTTCGCCTCCTGGAGCGAGCCGCTCGGCTCCGCAACGCGTGCGATCGACATACCTTCCGCACTCTAACGCGAGGGTCGGCACTCCCGTGGCCGTTAACGTGGGGTGATGGGGAAGGCCTCCGACTGGCTCCGGGAGGAGCGGCGCAAGGTTCTCGGGGACTGGACGGCGCTGTGCCTTCGCTGCGGCGGGGCCCGCCGCTGGTTCGAGGAGCTCGAGTCGGAGATCCCGAGCGAATGCCCGGCCTGCGGCGGGCGGATGATCCATCGCTGCCCCTCGTGCTCGGCACCGTTCTCCTCGACGTTCGCGGTCGACTGCGAGGAGTGCGGCGGCCGGCTCCGGGAGCCCGAGCTCTTCGGGATCCCGATCCGCAAGCAGTCCTGATCGATCAGTTGAGCTTGATCGCCGAGAACCGGATCACCGTGACGGTGTCGTCCTCGCTCACGTCACGGTTGTAGAGCTGGCTCAGGAATCGCGCCATCTCCTCCGGGCGGCGCACCTCCGGATTGTCGTGCTCGATCTCGCGCGGCGAGAGCTCGGCGAGCCGCTTGACCTCGACCTTGTCGACCACCGCGTCGAAGATGTGCTGCCTCGGGCCGAAGCGGGCGCCGACGAGGACGGAGACGATCATCCCCTTCTGGTACTTCCGCGACTTGTCCCCGAGGCGGATCGTCGCGGTCTTGCGATGCGACCGGAGCTGGGCCTCGACGACGGGCGAGTAGAAGTTGAGGGCGAACGCTGGCAACGGCATCCGATCATACGTCCTAACTCTCCGCGAGCAGCGCGATCGCCCGTTCGGCCATCTCCCGCTCGCCGCGGTAGGCGAGCAGCTCCGGGGCCTCCGCCAGCGGGAGCCAGCGCGCCTCGGTGACCTCGTGCCGGAACTCGGGCGGAACGTCGTCGTCGATCGCGCCGCTTTCGTATTCGACGAGGAAGAACGAGACGATCTTGAACACCCGCTCCCCGTCCCAGCTGAACCAGTAGCGCGTGTCCCCGAGCTTTGCGAGCGGGTGGCCGTGGACGCCGGTCTCCTCGGCGACCTCGCGCAGGGCGGCCGCCTCGCTCGACTCGCCCTCGTCGAGCTGCCCCTTCGGCAGCACCCAGACCCCTGCAGGCTTTCCGGCCGGGCGGATCGCTGCGAACATCCAGCGCCCGCGGACTCGACGGACGAGCACCCCACCCGCCGAGAACTCGCGGCGCACCTTCGAGACCTTAGCCTCACCCGCTGAGATGTCTCGCCGCGGCGGGCCGGATCTCGGCCTGCGCGAGCGGCATACTCTCCGCTATGCTCCCGTCGGCACTCTTGAGTAGAGAGTGCCAACAACTGTCACGAGTTCGTCACAAGCGACGGCTCAGACGCTTCAACAAACGGTTTCAACTAAAGAGTGGAGGTCCGAGGAATGAATTTGACGCCCCTGGGAGATCGCCTGATCGTCGAGACGCTCGAAGAGGAGCAGACCACGGTCGGCGGCATCGTTCTCCCTGACACCGCGCTCGAGAAGCCGCAGCGCGGCACCGTCGTCGCCGCCGGACCGGGTAGCCGCAACTCCGAGACGGGCGATCGCGTCCCGATGGACGTCGCCGAGGGCGACACCATCGTCTTCTCGAAGTACGGCGGCACCGAGATCCGGATCGAAGGAACCGACTATCTGATCCTGCGCGAGAGCGACGTCCTCGCGAAGGTCGCCGGGACGCCCGCCAAGGCGAAGGCCAAGGCCTAAGAGAGAGGAACGAAGAGACATGGCTCACAAGGAACTGAAGTTCAGCGAGGACGCGCGCCGCTCGCTCCAGCGCGGTGTCGACATCCTCGCCGACGCGGTCAAGGTCACCCTTGGCCCGAAGGGGCGCTACGTCGTGCTCGACAAGAAGTACGGCGCGCCGACGATCACGAACGACGGCGTCACCATCGCCCGCGAGATCGAGGTCGAGGACGCGTTCGAGAATCAGGGCGCCCAGCTCGTCCGCGAGGTCGCTACGGCGACGAACGACGTCGCGGGTGACGGCACCACGACTGCGACCGTGCTTGCGCAGGCGATCGTTCGTGAGGGCTTGAAGAACGTGTCCGCCGGTGCGAACCCGATCGCGCTCAAGCGCGGGATCGAGAAGGCCGTCGAGGCGATCGTCGCGAATCTGCAGAAGCAGTCGGTCGACATCAACGGCAAGGAAGACATCGCCCGGGTCGCCACCATCTCCTCGCGTGAGCGCGAGATCGGCGACGTGATCGCCGACGCGATCGAGAAGGTCGGCAAGGACGGTGTCGTGAATGTCGAGGAGGGCCAGACCTTCGGCCTCGAGCTCGAGTTCACCGAGGGCATGCAGTTCGACAAGGGCTACCTGTCGCCGTACATGGTGAACGACGCCGAGCGGATGGAAGCGGTGCTCGACGACCCGTACATCCTGATCGCGAACCAGAAGCTCGGCGGGATCAAGGATCTGCTGCCGCTGCTCGAGCAGGTGATCCAGGCCGGCCGGCCGCTTCTGATCGTGGCCGAGGACGTCGAGGGCGAGTCGCTCGCGACGATCGTCGTGAACAAGCTGCGCGGCACGTTCCAGGCCGTCGCGGTCAAGGCTCCCGGCTTCGGTGACCGCCGCAAGCGGATGCTCGAGGACATCGCGATCCTCTCCGGCGGCGAGGTCATCACCGAGGAGATGGGGCTCAAGCTCGAGAACACGAAGCTCGCTCAGCTCGGCCGGGCCCGCAAGGTCGTCGTCGACAAGGACTCGACCACGATCATCGACGGTGCCGGCGATTCGGAGGACATCAAGGCCCGGATCAAGCAGCTGAAGGCCGAGATCGAGACCACCGACTCCGACTTCGACCGCGAGAAGCTCCAGGAGCGCCTCGCGAAGCTGTCGGGAGGTGTCGCGGTCGTCAAGGTCGGGGCGGCCACCGAGACCGAGATGAAGGAGAAGAAGCACCGCGTCGAGGACGCACTGCAGGCGACGCGTGCCGCGCTCGAGGAGGGGATCGTCCCCGGCGGCGGAGTCGCGCTGCTCAATGCGGCCGACAAGGTCAAGACCTCGCTGCTCGACTCGCTCGACGGCGACGAGAAGACGGGTGCCCAGATCGTGCTCCGCGCGCTCGAGGAGCCGCTCCGGCAGCTCGCGACGAACGCCGGGCTCGAGGGCTCGGTCGTGATCCAGTCCGTCCGATCGGCGAAGCCGGGCCAGGGCCTGAACGTCGACTCGGGCGAGGTCGAGGACCTCGTCAAGAACGGGATCATCGACCCGACCATGGTCACCCGCTCGGCGCTGCAGAACGCCGCGTCGATCGGCAAGAACATCCTCACCACCGAGGCGATCGTCACCGACGCCCCCGAGAAGAACGGGGCCGGCGGCGCCGGCGGCGGCATGCCCGACATGTCGGGGATGATGTAGGCAGAGCGGATCTTCGATCCGTTCGTTGTCCCAGCGAGGGCGCCGGCCGAGCCGGCGCCCTCGCCGTTTAGCGCCTTGGCTTGAACCCGTCCTGAATCGAGCTGCCCCGCTTCGCGACGCCCGGCTCCGTCAGGTTCGGCACGCAGAGGATCACGCCCCAGCACTGGTCGCTTCTGACAGGTCTCGTGAGGACCAGGCCGGAGGTGCTCCTGACCGGCTCGAGGACGGGCGTCGGGTTCGGCGGAGTGCCGAGCGGGCCACCCGGAGTTGCGTGGACGATCGTGACCGGGCGGAGGACCAGCAGGATCACGAGCCCGGCGGCGAGACCGGCGAGGGCTGCCCCCTCGGCAAGGCCCGGTGGTCGGCGGTTTGTCAGCTCGAGCACGGCGACGGCGCCGAGCGAGATGATGAGCGCGAGTGGCACCGGCTCGCGCCATGACCCTCTGAAGAAGACCAGTGCGACGGCGGCGGCGGCCGCGGCACCCACGAGGAGCACTGGCGGCGACGGAGGGTGCAGCCTCGTCGGAAGCGCCCACGCGCCGACGCCAACCGGTACGAGCCAGAGCGGAGCGAGCGCGAAGCGCGGGTCGGGAGCGAGCAGGAACCACGCGACGAGCAGTGCGAGGCTCGGGAGCACGACCGCGAGCATCGGTGCGAACCGCCGACGGAGGTCCGGGCGGGGCCCGAACACCACGGCCGGGATCAGGCCAACGAGAAGGAGCAGCGGCAGGACCATGTCGGGGTTGATCGACTTCTGTGTCAGCCACGGCCTGATCCAGAAGAGGGAGCGGACGACGATCGCGGGCGGGTGAGTCGATCCCGTTGCGAACGCGTGGTTGATCGTGTTCTGCGTGACGACGACGTGGAGCGGGACACGCCAGTCGACCGGAAGCTTGAACGCGGTTGCCGGAAAGAACGGGAAGCCGGACAGCACCGCTTGCCGCACGCTCACCGCCACGAGGAGCAGCACCGGTAGGGCTCCCGCGAGCGCGGCGGCGCGAAGGATCCGCCCGGCCGGCCCGCGCCGAGCCGCGACGACCGGCAGCCCTGCGGCTACTGCGACCGGAAGCCAGTAGAGGGGTCGTGTCGCCGCAGCGGTTCCAAGCGCCGCCCCGGCGGCCAGGACGGGCGCCGGAGCGTAGCCGCGCTCCACGGCCTCGGCCAGGTAGAGCATTCCGGCCAGCACGAGCACGAATGCCGCGAAGTCGAGATCCGGGCTCGAGAGCAGGTGAACCGGTCGGTTGACGACGCCGCCGACGAGAACCGGGACGAGGAGGAGCGCCATCCTCTGCGTGAACGAGCCGAACGCGCCGGCCGCTCGACGGAGCGCGAAGCGGGAGCCGAGGTCGACGGCGAGCATCGCCGCAAGGAGCCCGTTCACGAGATGTGATGCCGCGCCCGCCCAGGGCCCGTGGTCGAGGAACGCGACCAGGAGCAGGTGGCCGTCCGCGGCGCCGAACCGGCTGTGGAGGTTCGCAAGCCCGGGGATCGCGGCGAAGTGCTCGGCGTAGCGGATGATCCCGAGGTGATAGAGGCCGAAGTCGTAGTCCCCGGCCTGTCCGAGCGCCTGGTTCGCCGTCCAGAGCACGCCGAGCCCGACGAGGCCGGGCACCCACCACCGAGGCCGCGTTCCGCGAAGCCCCTGCAGCCTCCATGCCCCGACCGCGGCACCAACGGCCCCGACGATCCCCGGCGCGATCCATGCGGTCCAGGTGAGCGCCAGGAACTGGTTCCAGAGAAAGAGATAGAGAACGAGCACCGCGAGCCCGATCCAGAGGTCGGCCCGCTGCAGCCGCCCGGCCGGGACGTCCGAGAACAGCCGAAAGAGCGCGGCGCGCGTCAGGAACCCGCACCCGATGATCACCACTCCGAAGAGAAGCCACGAGGCCGCGACGGCGAGCGTCGGGAGCACGACCGTCGTCATTCCTGCCCGATGCTAAACCGCGAACCGGTTCCTAGACAGCAGAAGAGCCGGCGGGTATGAGGCCGGCTCTCCTGGTCATACGGACGGGTTGGGTTGCGTCGAGGAGTTCATCGGAGTGGATCCGCGGAGCCTGAAGTCCCTCGACCGGGTGATCTTCATCAGAAGCTGTAGCGCTCCTCGAGCCAGGGGTCGGCATTGTTGCTGTAGCCCAGGCGCTCCCAGAAGCCGAGCTGGTCCTCGAAGACCAGCTCGACCCCACGCAGCCATTTGGCGCTCTTCCAGAAGTACTTGTGCGGGACGACGAGTCGCAGCGGGTAGCCGTGGTCGAGCGTGAGCGGCTCGCCGTCCCCGTGGGTGGCGAAGAGCGCCTGCGGATCCTCGATCGAGGCGAGCGGCACGTTGGCCGAGAAGTCGTGCTCCGCCCAGGCGATCGCGAACCGGGCAGATGGGAGCGGCTTGCAGAGCTTGGCGAGCTCCCGCCAGTGGACGCCCTCGAACGACGTGTCGAACTTGCTCCACCGCGTCACGCAATGGATGTCCTGGACGTTGCTCGAACGCGGCAGCGCGTTGAACTGCGTCCAGTCGAGCACCACTTCTTCCTCGACTTCCCCGAACAGACGGAGCGTCCAGGTGGCGATGTCGACGTGCGGGACGCTCCCTGCGTGCAGGACCGGCCATTTGACGGTCATGTGCTGGCCGGGGGGGAGGCGGGTCGGGTCGATCCCGGCCTCACGCACCTTGCGTTCGTCTCTCGAGCGGAACACGGCCTCCAGACTAGAGGCCATGCCTAGACTAGGGAGATGGGTACGGTCGCCACTCGAGCGTACGTCCGGCCCCGCGCCTACGTCCGGGTCAGCGGGCCCGATGCTGCCGCCCTGCTCCAGCGGATCGTCTCGAACGACGTGCTCGAGGCCGAGTCCTGCGAGGCGCTGATCCTCACGCCGAAGGGCCGCGTGATCGCGCCGCTCCTCGTCTGGCGCCGTGGCGAGGACGACTTCCTGCTCCTGACGGAGCCCGAGCTCGGCGAGCCGGTCCGCGCTCACATGGTGCGAATGCGCTTCGCGTCGAAGTGCGAGGTCGAGGCCGAGGCGCACACCTCGGCGGTCGTTCTCGGTGGCACCGAAGGGATTCCCACGGCGGACTACGGGGTTCCGGCGGTGGAGGTGCTCGACGGCGAAGTCCCCGCGGAGCCCGCGGACGAGGAGCTCGAGCGCCTCCGTATCCTCGCGCGCACGCCGCGCTGGGGCCGCGAGCTCGACGAGGGCATCCTCCCTGCCGAAGCCGGCCTCGACGAGCGGGCCGTCTCCTTCACGAAGGGCTGCTACCCGGGCCAGGAGCCGCTCGCGCGCCTCCACCACCGGGGCCACGTGAATCGCTCGCTCCGCGTGCTCGAGCTCGACGGCGAGGCCGCACGACAGGCAGACGAGGTCGGAGACGGCGAGCGCGTCGTCGGCCGGGTGACGAGCTCCGTCCCGGGCCTTGCTCTTGCCTACGTCCGCGTCGAGGTCCCCGAGGGCGCCGAGCTCACCGTGGCGGGCCGCCCCGCACGGATACACTGACCACCTCGCGCCCGTAGCTCAGGGGATAGAGCGCTGCCCTGCGGAGGCAGAGGCCGCAGGTTCGAATCCTGCCGGGCGCATCCGATCCCGCTCAACGGTGCCGAAACCGCATAGCTGCGCGATCCGGTCCATGCGATCGGTGCGGAGACAGCGACCGCGTGCTACCCCCGGTGCTACCCCAGGATTCCGCCCGCCCGGGCAACGTTGCGCAGGGCACGGCGCGATGGCACGGCGCGAATCGAGTCAGGCGAGAGGACGCTTGCCCAGCCGAGCCTCGTCACCGCCGATCACCGATGATTCGCGACGACTCGCACAGTCGAATCTCGTGAAGCCGAACTCAGGAGGCCAATCGTGAAGTTCATGCTGTTCACCTATCGCGACCCGAATGTTCAACTCACCCCGGAGCAGCGAGCGACCGTCCCAGCCGCCGTTGGCGAATGGTGCGACGAGATGGACTCCCGCGGCGTACGCCTTATGGGCCATGTTCTAGCCCCGCTCCCCGCGTCGCGCACGATTCGTGTTCGAGAAGGAGACCTCAACGTCGGCGACGGCCCTGTGACCGAGCAGACGCTTCATATCGCGGGCTTCAACCTCCTCGAATGCGCCGATGTCGACGAGGCAATCGAGGTGGCCTCGAAGAACCCCGGAGCGTCTTTCGGCGTCCTAGAGTTACGACCCATCGAGGAATAGGTCGCGGCCGTCACGGCCGCATCCCGCCAGGCGTCATTCCCGAACGGTGCCCCAGCCAAGCGCCTAACCGCCAGGGACGCTCACTCGTCCTAGTAAGCGAATGAGGCTCGTGCTCCTCGGCGTTACGGTTGGTGCCCTCGGGCTCTCGACCTGGGCATGGGCCGCGTCGGCGAAGCCGAACCCGGTCGTCATGAAGGTGGGCCAGCATCGAACGTTCCTGGCGTCGCAGCTTCCATCCGGTTCCACCGTGACGTGCACCGAACGGGGGCACGCGCTCTCCGTGACCGTCCCGGCGATGCCATACGACGGTGCGGGCACCGTCTCGACGAAACCGGGAATGCGCTTCTACCTCGACCTGAACATCAACGCCGCCCGCTCAGCCGTCGTCAGGTGCGGCGTGGGCGGCGTTCACTGGTAGACGCTCGCCAGTTCTTACGGGATCGGGCGAGCTGGACGCCCTGGAGTCCCCACCGGCTTCGACGGTGGCCGGACCGGCGGTCCCGGCCGCGCCGTAGCGTGTCGAGGCTTCGACTTCTAGCCTCGGCCGGGCCGAATCCGGGTTGCGCGCCATCCGCGACCCGGCCCGGCCGAACACCGATTGCGCGCAGCCACCGTCTACTCCCTCGGCGACCTCAAGGGATTCTCAACTGAGAATCCCCGCCCCCGCGCCGGGTTCCGCGTCGTGCGCGACGTCCAGATCCGCGGCCGCCTCGCCATCAACCTCGACAACACGATGCCCGCCGGGCCGTCCAGCGTCATCCCGACATCGGCGCCGCCCGTGACGACACGCCAGCCCGACCCAGGTGGTCCGGGGTGGGGATGCACCCCAGAAGCCCGGACGCGCACAGGACACCTCACGTCGTGCGGAAAACACTCGGAAATCGGCGTCACGGGTCCCGCGATCGCCCCGGATAGCCTCTCGGCGTGGCCTCGTGTGTCGTGTGTGGGAGGGCGCTGCCGCCCACGAGCCGGGTGGACAGGAAAACCTGCTCGCCTCGCTGCCGAAAGCGGTTGTCGCGGCGCTCGCCGGGCTGGCTGCCCGCCGAGCTGCTCACGCCGGACGAGGCTCTGGAGCGGCTCGCTGTGCCGGAGCCGGAACGGTGGCGCGAGCCGCCGCCACGGCGCGTCGTAACGGAGGCCGTGGACGACCCGCTCGACGCCCTGCTCGCCGCTGGCGATCCGTTCGGCGGGCGATCAAATGTGGGAAATGCGCCCGCTCGGCGTTTGTCGGTTGACGCTGCTGGGGTCGCGTGAGAGGGTGTGGCGCGGCGGCGAGCATCCTTTGAGGGTCTAGGCAGGCCTTTTGCGGCGTGCGGTGTCCTCCGCGCATAGGGCGTGTTGTTCAGCGTGCCCGTAAACCGGAGGAGAAGGATGCATCAGATACTGCGGAAGGCGCTCGGCCTGTCGCTGGCGGCCGCCCTGGGTGTTGGCGTCGTCGCGGCGGTCGCGTTTGCCGGGCCGGGCAACAGACCGGCGATCACGTTTGCGAGTTCATCGCCAGTTGAGGGGGCGACGCTGACGAGCAACTCGGCGACGTTCGCGTTCAGCTACAACCGGACGATGAAGCAGACACGCAGCCTCGTCTGCTCGCTGTCGGGGCCATCCACGTCCCTGTCGGCTCCGTGCGATCACCTCGTCAACATCACGGGCGGGGCGCAGGCAGACAAGTCGTACAGCAATCTCGCGAACGGCTCCTACACGTTCACGGCCTCGCTGACGTTGACGGACGATGGCACCGCCGCGGCGACGCGGCACTTCTCAGTCAACGTGCCACCAGTGTGTTCGGTCGTCAACACGAGAACCGCGACCAGCTACAACGACCTCCAGGCCGCGATCGACGCTGCGAGCGCGGGCGACGAGCTCGACATCACCGGAATCTGCACTGGCAACTACGTCGTCGTTAACAACCTCGCGCTCAAAGGCATCGACACCGCCGGGGTGCAAGCGACGCTCGACGGAAACGCCACCGGACGAGTCATTACGGTCGGCGGGCTCGCCACCGTGTCGATTGACAACCTGCGCATCACGAACGGGCATGAAAGCCACGCCGCTGGTGGCGGTATCTTCAACTTCGGTACGCTCACGATCTCCGGATCGACGATCACCGATAACGCCGCTGAAGGCGATACCGGCAATGGTGGAGGCATCAATACGGTGGGCCCTCTGACCGTCACCGGGACGACGATCTCGGACAACACGGCCGAAGGTGATGGTGGCGGCATCCATATTGGAGGCGTTAGCTCCGGTGCTCCAATACCGGTCACGATCACAAGCTCCACCATCTCGGGCAACAGGGCACTGGGTGGCAATGGAGGTGGCGATGGTGGTGGAGTGATCATCCTCGACAATTTCGCGCTGAACCTGATCGATACCAGCATCACGGGCAACTCAGCCGGGACCGCGGGTGGTGGGCTCTGGGTTGAGGGGCGGACTGTCAGTGGTACTGGCAGCACGAGTGTTAGCGGCAACACGCCCGACAACTGTCTTCCGCTCAACATCATCCCAGGCTGCAACAACTAGAACACGGTTCGGAACGGTGCATAGGGAAGGCCCGCTCCGGCGGGCCTTCCCCTTTTTTGGCGAGGATCGGCGAGGCCTGGAAACTCCTCCACCTCGGCTGGGCTGCGATCCCGCCAGCGTTCCGTGTCCGCCCGTCCTTCGCCCGGCGCGGTGCGGATTCTGTCAAGACCCGCGGAACCCAGCTCGGCCGCGTCTGCGTCGCCACCGGAGTCCCCGTGTTCTCACCGCACGACCTCCGCCACCGCCGCATCAGCCTCCTCCTCCGAAGCGGCGCCGACCCGGTCACGGTCTCCAGGCACGTCGGGCACGCCAGGGCGTCGATGAGCCTCGACGTGTACGGCCACGTCCTGATCGAGGACGGCGAGGTCGACTACCAGGCCCTCACGGCCGCCTGGAACCCGGGAACCGCGCGATCCGTGCGAGGGCGTGCTACCCCCCGTGCTACCCCCGACGGCCGAAAGGTGCCGGTTTGCGGGAGTGTCTGATTCCTGCCGGGCGCATGGCCGAACGACGTCGAGCCGCAGAATCAGCGGTTTCGCGGTGGAGCGTCAGTCGGAGCCGGTTGCGGCGCTCTCGAGCTCGTGGTCCGTCCACGCTTGGTGAGCCGAGCCATCGTCAAGGGCTCTGCGTCGAGTAGCGCCCCGACCGTCTTGCGGAACGCGCTCTCATCACCGGCGCTGCGCTGCCGCCACAGCGCTTCGCCCCAGTAGGCGTTGATGTGGTCCACGCTCGGCCGGTGGTAGGCGCCGGCGGCAAGACTGCGCATCTCGGCCCACTCCGCGTCGATCTGCAACTCGAGCTGAGCCACAGGCGGATCGTCGGCTGCGAGCGCACGCGACATCGCAGAACGGATTCGATGCTCGACAAACCACGCGGTCTTGTAGCTCCCGCCAAGAGCCTGGTGCAGCTGCGTGGCCGGATAGCCGTGCCCGGATCGGAGGATCAGGCCGAGCGCGACCAGCCAGTACGAGAGCGCCGCGTGCGAGTCGTGGAGAACGGTGCCCGCCGAGACCCGGAACTGGTAGCTGCAATCGCGGCAGTAGTGCTTCTCACGTGCCTCGAGGTAGCCGGTCCTCGCGGCTGAGCAACGCGGGCAGACGACTCCGTCGGGCCAGCGAACCTCCTCGAGGTAGGCACGCGAGCCTGCTTCGAGACCGAGCACGCCGACCAGCTCTTCGAGCCGCGGGTCAATGCCGGGAATCGAGCAGAGATCTGGGATTCCGGACCTCATCGACTCGAAGGTAGCCGAGGATCACCCATTAGTCAACAAGTGACTATTCAACGAGGCTGCCGCGGAGGGGAACGACAGACGACCCGACGAGATCCGACGAATGTGTCGTTGCCTTGCTACCGGAGGAGATGCCGGTCGCCGAGCCGAGCTGGGCCGGGGCAGTGCCGAGTACCTGGTTCGAGGTCGAGAAGGTGTAGGTGACGCCGGGAATCGAGTCGTTTTGCCAGGTGTAGGTCGAGTTCGGCAGGAAGTCGGCGTTGTCGGTGTTGTTCGTCAGCTCGCCGTCATCCATGTTGTCGAGGACGTTGTTGCCGGGGCCCTTCAGGTCGAAGTAGGGCAGCTCCGTGCACCCACCCGGGGCCGAGAGCGCCAGGGTGTAGAACCCGGCGGGGATCACGGTCGGAGTCCCGCTCGTCGTACCGACCGGCGTTCCGTCCGGCAAGGTGACCGAGATCAGCCCCGTCGCGGAGAAGCTCACGTCGAGGGAGAGGTTCGCGGCGGCGGTCGCCCGGGCGAGCGGCGCAGCCGTGGACAACAAGACCACCGCTGCACCCCCGACAGCGAGAGCCGGGAACGACCCTCGAATCCCTCGGAACACCGGATCGAACACCGTCGAGCTCACCGAGCCCCTCCAGCTCCTTTGCGTGTCGTCACTTCGATAGTAGCTCCGGCGACTACCGATCGCGGTGCAGAGATCGAGAGGCTCGTCGCGCCGAAGAAGCACTCGCCACGGCGAAGCTGCCGGCGTCTCCAGGCCCCGAGGCCCTCGTGCCAGCGCCGCCCTCCCGCGATCCTTACCCTGCCACCAGCGCCGAGAGCTCGGCGAGCAGGCGGTCGACCTCGTCGGCTGTGTTGTAGTGGATGAAGCCGACGCGCAGCGAGCTCGGCGGAAGCCGGTCGGCGAGCGAGACGCAGTACCAGTTGTCGGCGTACCAGACGCCGAAGCCGCGCTCGGCGAGGGTGCGCGCGGCGGTCTCGGCCTCGACGCCTTCGACGTTGAGAAGGAAGGTCGGCACGCGGCCTTCCATCGTCGGCGGGCCGTAGAGCGTGACCGAGCCCGGGAGGCCGGCGAGGAAGCGCTGACCGAGCTCGCGCTCGTAGTCACGCAGCGGCGCGAGGCCGCCGAGGGAGTCGAGGTAGGCGATCGTCGCCTGGAAGCCCGCGAGGAGCTCGTAGGGGAGCGTTCCCGTCTCGAAGCTCCGGCCGAGCGGTCTCGACGACGACGGACGCGCCTTGTAGGGGCGCCAGTTCTCGGCGGCCTCGGTGCGGAGGTAGGCCATCCCGAGGTGCGGGCCGCAGAACTTGTAGGGCGAGCAGAGGAGCACGTCGCAGCCGAGCTCCGTCACGTCGACCGGCTCGTGGGCTGCGTAGTGCACGGCGTCGATCCACGAAAGGGCGCCGGCGCCGCGGGCGAGGCGGCAGATTCGCTGGGCGTCCGCAACCGAGCCTGTCGCATTCGAGGCGAGTGCGAAGGCGACGACGCGCGTTCGTTCCGAGAGCTTCGACTCGAGGTCGTCGTAGTCGATCGTGAGCTCGTCGGTCGCTCGCGCTACGACCACCTCGAGGCCCTTGTCGGCGGCGAGCTCGACCCAGGGGGCGACGCCGCCGTCGTGGTCGAGCTCCGTCGTCAGGATCTCGTCGCCCGGCTGGAAGTCGCGGCCGGCGGCTCGCGTGACGGCGAAGTTCAGCGTCGTCATGTTCATGCTGAAGGCGACCTCGGCAGGTGAGCACCCGAGGAACCGTGCCGCATCCGCCTTCGCGCCCTCGAGGATCGCTTCCACGGCGCGGCCGGTTGCGTACGGCGCGCCGAGGTTGCCCGACGCGTCGCGGAGCGCCCGGGCGATCGCGTCCCCGACCTCGTCGGGCACCTGTGTTCCGCCCGGCGCGTCCAGGAACGCGAAGCCGGAACGGAGCGATGAGAACCGCGCTCGCGCCGCCTCGACATCGAAGGTCGTCGTGCTCATCGCTTCCCAGTATCGCTCACGGCGGCTGCTTGGGTCACGGTGTCTGGCCCTCGAGGATCCTGGCGAACACCTTCGGGTCGATGTTGCCGCCGGAGACGATGCAGACGACCTTCCCTCGCCCGGCCCGGCCGGCGATCGCTGCGGCAGCGGCCAGTGCACCGGCGCCTTCGGCGATCACCCGGACCCGCTCGGCGATGATGCGGATCGCAGCGGCCGCATCGTCGAGCGGAACCGGGAAGGCCCCGTCGAGCAGGTCGCGTGCGTGCGCCCAGACGCCGGGAATCAGCGAGCGGCTCCCGGCGCCGTCGACGAACGAGCGGACATAGTCGATCTCGGTCGGCGTGCCGGCCTCCAGCGAGGCGCTGACGGCTGCCCCGGTCTCGGGCTCGACCGCGTAGAAGCGCACCTCCGGCCTGTGGGCCTTCACCGCACTCGCGATCCCGGTGACGAGGCCGCCGCCGCCGTAGGGGACGAGCACCGCGTCGAGATCGGGAAGGTCCTCGAGCAGCTCGAGCCCGATCGTCCCGTTGCCGGCCATCACGCGGACGTCGTCGACGGGATGGATGAAGAGGCCCGGGGCGCCGTCGTAGCGCCCCTCGACGAGGACGCGCCACCAGTCGTCGTAGGGCAGCGAGACGACCGTGCCGCCGAAGCGCTCGATCGCCGCGATCTTCGTCGACGGCGCTCCGTCCGGAACGACGATCGTTGCCGGCACGCCGCGCATCCGCGCCGCGTAGGCGACCCCCTGAGCCATGTTCCCCGCGCTCGCGGTGACCACCCCGTCGGCCAGCTCCGCCTCCGTGGCCTGGAGCACGGCGTTCCCGGCGCCGCGGATCTTGAACGAGTTGACAGGCTGGAGCGTCTCGAGCTTCAGGTAGATCTCCGCGTCGGCGTCCACGTCGAGCCGGACGAGCGGCGTGCGGACGGCGATGCCGGCGATCGTCTTCCGCGCGAGCAGGATCTCCTCGAGCGGAATCAGAGGTCGACCTCGGTACCGACGCCCTCGGCCCGGGCCCGCCGGAGGACGTGCTCCGCGGCGGCGAGATCCTCGGCCGCGATCCCGAGCGACTTGAACACGGTCAACTCGGTGTCGGAGCCTCGACCCGGCGCGGCACCGATCAGTACCTCGCCGAGCTCCGCCCGGATGTGCTCGGGGCCGATCGCGCCCTCCCGCTGCGGGAACAGGAAGTCCCCGGCCTCGTTCACGGTCGATTCCCGACGGTCGACGAACAACGCCGCGTCGACCATCGTCTGCGTGTCGAGCTCGCGGGTCGTGCGGATGCTCGAGCCCACGGCGTTCACGTGCGCGCCCTCGGCGAGCCATTCGCGCTCGACGATCGGCTCGCGTGCCGTGGTCGCGGTCACGACGACATCGGCGCCACGCACGGCTTCTTCGGCGGAGGCCGCCTCGGTGACACCGTCGAGCTCCGAGGCGTGCCCCGGCGTCCGGCTCCAGACCCGGACCTCCTCGAACGGGATCACCGCGCGCATCGCTTCGAGATGGGAGCGTCCCTGCACGCCTGCGCCGAGGATCGCGAGCGTCTTCGATCCGGGACGGGCGAGGACCTTCGTCGCGACACCGGAGACGGCGGCGGTGCGGATCGCGGTGATCGCGCCGGCGTGCATCACCGTCTGCAGCCGTCCCGTCTCGCCGTCGAACAGCGTCACGAATCCCTGGTGCGGATCGAGCCCGAGGGCCGAGTTCCCCGGCGCGATGCACACGGTCTTCAGTCCGTAGGCGGGGTTGTCGCCGCCGCGGTAGGCCGGCATCAGGCCCATCAATGTCGTCGTGTCCGGAGGGCGGACGACCGAACGCAGTGGGTTGTAGAGCTCGTCGCGGGCGAGGGCGGCGAGGGCTTCCTCCATCACCGCGATGCACTCGTCCATCGGCAGGAGCCGCTGAACGTCGTGTTCGCCGAGGATCAGGGCGCTCATTCGAAGAACGAGCCTACGCGCTCGCGCTGCTCGGGCGTGAGCTGAAGCTCGAGCGCTGCGAGCACGGGCGCCAGGTGCACCGGTTTCGACGGTCCGCACACGGCTCCGGTCACGATCGGGCTCGAGAGGACCCACGCGAAGGCGAGCGTTGCCATGTCGACGCCGAGTTCCTCCGCCTCCGCCTCGAGCCGGGCGAGCCCGTCGAACACCCGGTCGTCGAGGAACTTCTCGTAGGGCCCCGGACGAAGGGTCATCCGCGATCTGTCCGGAAACGGCTCGCCGCGGCGGTAGCGGCCGGTCAGCCAGCCGCCGGCGAGCGGGCCGAACGGCACGTAGGCGATCTCGTGCTCGGCGCAGAGCGGCAAAACGAGCTCCTCGTCGCCGCGCTCGAGGAGCGAGTAGGTGTTCTGGACGAGGGCGGGGCGGCCGTTGGCGACCACGGCTCCCAGCTGTGCCGCGTCGAAGTTGCTGACTCCCCACGTCCCGATCTTTCCCTGGGCGACGAGCTCTTCGAAGGCGCCGATCGTCTCGCCGATCGGCGTGGCCGGGTCCGGGTCGTGAGCGAGATAGAGGTCGATGCGCTCGACGCCGAGACGCCCGAGGCTTCCCTCGACCTGGCGGCGGATCCGGTCGGGGTCAAGGCCCTCGCCGTCGTCGCCCGTGACCGGATTGAAGACCTTCGTGGTGACGAGCAGCCCCTCCGGGCGACGTGAGGCCCGCCACCGGCCGATGAACGACTCGCTCGCGCCGCCGCCGTAGGCATCGGCCGTGTCGAACCAGCGGATCCCGCGCTCCCAGGCGGCATCCATGATCTCGAACGCCTCCTCCTCCGAGTTTCCCTGCCCGAAGAACGCGGGCGCGGAGCCGATGCCGCCGAAGTTGCCGCAGCCGAGCGAGACTGGCGGCCAGCTCATCCGAAGAGCGTGGTCAGCTCGTTGCGAAGCTCCCAGAGGTCGGGGAAGAAGCGTTTGTGGATCAGCCTGCCGAGCACCTCGACCGGCGTTCCCTGCGTACCGACGACAGAGCCGCCGATGATCCGCTCGACGACGACGAAGTGACGTGCGCGCCAGACGACGACACGCTCGTCCCACTCGATCAGGAGCTCGGCGAGCTGGTAGAGGTCTTCGTGCTCGCGCCCGAGCGTGTAGACCTCGGCCGGCGAGAGGCCGGCGCGCTCGCGGGCGGCGTGGAAGGCGGTGCCGAGGAGCGGGGTGACCTTCTGCACGACCCGGAAGCCGGGCGAGTCGAAGCCGCTGCCGTGGCCGAGCACCTGTCGTACCTCCTGGTACTCCCACGGCGAGAGGTGCTCGAGCATGTCGAGCGCCTGCGTCACGAGCTTCAGGCAGTCGACGCCTCGCCGCATCAGGCGGATCGCCGCGGCTAGCTTGTCGTCGTCGATCAGGCGCGTGGCCTCGGCGACCTCGGTCGTCGCGAGCTTCAGCCACAGCTCCGAGGTTTGGTGAACCGTCTGGAACAGCAGCTCGTCGCGGTGTGCCCATTCCTCGGGCGTCTTCTGGAGCGCGAGCAGCTCGTCGGTGCGCAGGTAGCGCTCGTAATCGGAGCGGCCGGGCCCCTCGAGGACCGGCTTCGAGAGGCTCGGCTCGGTCACGGCCGGCTCTCGGTGCCGTCGTAGATCCTCATCGGCAGGTCGGCGAGCGGGACGCCCCCGGCGGCGGTGACGAGCCAGGTGTCCTGCATGTAGAGACAGGCCTGGGCGTCGTCGGAGATCACATGCGGGTGCATCGAGAAGACCATGCCTGCGCGAAGTTCTGTCCCGTCGTCCTCGCCGATCTTCGGGAACTCGATCATCGTCATCCCGATCGAGTGGCCGGTGACGTGGCCGAGCGCCCAGCCGCGGTCGACGAATCCCTTCGACACCGCACGATGGACGTCGCGCGCCGTCGACCCCTCGTGGAGGACGCTCGGCGCGACGGCGTAGTACTCCTCGTAGGCCTCCAGCATCCGCTTCGTCTCGTCGCTCGGCTCGCCGGCGCAGATCGCGCGGGAGACCTCCACCCAGTGCCCGCCCGGACCTGCGACCTCGAGCGAGGGCAGCACCATGTCGGTGCGCGCGACCGGGCGCGCCCCCGCGATCTTGAACTCGGGGAGCGCCGAGCCGTTCTCGCCCACCAGCACCATGTCCATCGTCAGCCGGCCGCAGCCCTGCGAGACGAAGTAGCTCTCGCACGGCGCCAGGATCTCCCGCTCGGTGCGCCCCGGCTCGAACTCCGCGAGGAACGTCCAGAAGCCCTCGGAGTTGATACGGACGCTGTCCCTGACCGAGTCGAGCTCGTAGTCGCTCTTCACCGCTCTCGCGTGGTCGAACTGCGTGTCCCAGGGAAGGAGCTCCGCGGCGGGGGCGAGGGCGGCGTAGTCGCGGACGGTCATCGCGTAGTCGAGCCCGTAGACGCCGACCCGTTTCCCGCGCACCTGGTCAGCGAGCCAGTCTCCCGGACGGTCGACGAAGACCTGCTCCTCGATCCAGGTCGTGCCGTGCTCGCCGACGTAGCGGGCCTCGCGCGGGAAGACGATCGCCGGGTCGCCCTCGCGGGGCAGCAGGACATACGCGTAACGGTGGACGATCACGAAGCCGGAGAGGTAGGTCACGGCGCCTTCGAAGCCGGTGTACTCCGAGCCGGCGACGATCGCAAAGTCGAGCCCGTCTCGCTCGAGCGCCTCCCGGATCAACCGATAGCGCCGCTCGACGTCCTGCGTCGGCACCGCCTGACTCACTCGTACGGCCACCCTGCCTCAACTCCTTTCACGAGCGCCCAGATCGTTTCGTGCTCGGGCGTCGGCACACCGTAGCGGCGGCCGAACTCCGCGATCCCGCCGTTCAGGTAGTCGACCTCGGTCTGCCGGTGCGCCTCGACGTCCTGGAGCATCGAGGCCTTGTGGTTGTAGGCGACCTCCGGGCGAGCGGCGTAGTCGATCAGCTCTTCGGGATCGGAGTCGAGCTCGATCCCCTGCGCGGCCGCGACGGCCTTCCCCTCGTCGACGAGTCGCGAGGCGAGAGCGCGGAGCGGCGGCTCGTCGCAGACCCGGCCGTGCGTGAGACCGGTCAGCGCCCCGAGCGGATTGGTCGCCGCGTTGAAGATCACCTTGCGCCACTGGGGGCCGCGCGCGTCGGCGACGGCATCGGTGGGCATTCCGCCGCGTGTGCAGGCCTCGGCGAGGCGTTCGATCTCGGGGGCCCCGGCCGGCTTGGGCTCGAACGGCCCGAGCGTCGTCGCGCCCTTGACGTCCCACTGGACGACCCCGGGCTCGATGATCTTCCCGGCCGGGAACGTGGTGCCGCGGATCACGCGCTCGACGTGGCGGGCAAGCACCTCCTCGTTGCCGATCCCGTTCTGGACGGTGGCGACCGAGCCGTTCGCGAACGCGTGAGCGGTGGCCGCGATCGCCGGCTCGGTGTGCATCGCCTTCGTCGCGACGATCCCGAAGTCGCATTCGGGCAGCTCCTCCGCATCGCTCGTGGCGCGAACCTTCCCCACGACCTCACCGGCGCCGGTGAGCCGCAGCCCGTTCCGGTTGATCGCATCGACGTGATCTCGCGCGAGGTCGTAGGCCCAGACCTCGACGTCGTCGAGCGTCCCGAGGTTCGCGGCAAATAGGGAACCAACCGCCCCGCAGCCGACGATGCAGACCCTCATTGCCACGAGGCCTCCTTGGCCTTGACCAGGCGGTAGAGGGAGGTATGGAGGGGCGTCTCGACCCCGTGGCGCTCGCCCTCGCGGATCAAGGCGCCGGTGATCAGGTCGATCTCGGTCGGACGGTGGGCCTCGACATCTTCGAGCATCGAGGGATAGTGCCGAGAGCCGCGTTCGGTTGCATGGACGTTCATCTCCCAGGGATCCTCGGCGAGCTCGACCCCGGCTGCGGCGGCGACGGCTTTGCCTTCGTCGATCAGTGCGAGCACGAGGTGGCCGAGGTCGCCGGGCTCGTCGAGCTGCGCGAACCGCGGCTCGTGCGGGAGCCCGGTGAGCGCCGCGACCGCGTTGACGGTCGCGTTGAAGATCAGCTTCGACCACTGCATCGGGCGGAGGTCGTCGAAACCCTCGGCTTTAAGCCCGGCCGAGCGGACGAGCTCGGCGACCGAGCGCGCATCCTCGCCGGTCGTGCCCCGGCTCGGGCCGATCCAGGTCGCGGTGTCGAGGATGTACTCGACGCTCGTGTCCGAGTGGCGGGTGCCGCTCATGAACGTGACCGAGGTCAACATCGGCCAGTCGCCGTGTCGCCCGACGATCTCGTCGGCGCCGATGCCGTTCTGGGTCGTCATCACGGTCGCATCCGCGAAGTGCCCCTCGAGTGCCGATCCGATCGCCTCGAGGTCGGTTCCCTTGCAGCAGACGAGCACGAGGTCTGGATCGGGCAGGTCGCCCGGGACGGTCGCCGCAGTGACCCGGCCGTGCAGCTCGGCCCGGCCCGTGACGCGAAGGCCGTCGGCGTTCAGGGCGCGCGCGTGCTCGTCGCGCCGTGCGAGCACCGACACCTCGCAGACCTGTGCGAGATGCCCGGCAAGAAGGCTCCCGATCACACCGGAGCCCGCCACACAGACTCGGCGGATCACGCCGGCCGCCGCCGGACGAGCTCGGCGAACTCCTCGTCGGTGACGAGCCGGCGCTGCGAGCTGCCGAGCTCCTTCACTGCAGCAAGGAGCTCCGCGTGGCGTTCTTCGGGGACGTCGAGCCCGAGCTCGTCCGCCTTGATCCGGATCGAGTCGAGCCCACTCTTCTTGCCGAGCACGATCGAGCGTGTTGCCGAGACGAGCTCGGAGGAGTACGGCTCGATCGACGGCGGATCGTGGAACTGGCTCGCGACCGCGCCGCTCTCGCGTCGGTAGAGCGTCTCGCCTGTCACAGGCTTCCACGGCTCGAGCTCGTAGCCCGAGAGCTCTCGGACCCGGTGGGACACCTCGCGGATCCGGTCGAGCCGCAGATTCGACTCGACGCCGTAGAGCGCCAGCAGCGCGAGTGCAACCTCGCCGAGGTTCGCGTTGCCGGCGCGCTCGCCCATCCCGTTGATCGTTCCCTGCACGTAGGCCGCCCCGGCCCTCACCGCGGCGACAGCGCTCGCCGTGGCGACGCCGAAGTCGTTGTGGCCGTGGAAGTGGACCGGCACGCCCGGGCCGACGAGCTCCACCGTCGAGCCGACGAGCTCCGCGACGGCCTCGGGCGAGGCGATCCCGAGCGTGTCGACGACCACGACCTCGCGCGCCCCCGCCTCGACCGCGCTCGAGTAGACCTGCCGGTAGAAGTCGGGCTCGGCCCGCGTCGAGTCGACACCAAAGAACGCGGCGTGGATGTCGTGCTCGGCGGCGAAGCGCATCGCGGCCGTAATCCGGCCGAGCATCTTCTCGCGCGAGACACCGATCGCTTCGAGCTTCAGGTCCGAGATCGGCGACTCGATCACCGAGAAGCGAACTTCGAGCTCCGTGAGTGCCTCCAGGTCCGCGGGCACGGCACGGGAGAACCCCCAGATCTCAGCCTCGAGCCCCGCCGCCGCGATCCGGCGGACGGCCTCCCAGTCGTCGGCCGAGACACGCGGGAACCCGGCTTCGATCCGGTCGATCCCGAGCCCGTCGAGCAGGCGGGCGATCTCGAGCTTCCGCTCCGGGTCGAGGACGACCCCGACCGTCTGCTCGCCGTCGCGGAGCGTCGTGTCGTAGAGCCCGACCCGTCCACCGAGGCGGTAGGGATCGTTCACGCCGCCCGTCCAGATCAGCTCGTTCACGAGCAGTGCTCCGACGTGGTGAGGGCCGCTGCAGCCTCGCCGAGCGGGAAAAATCGATCGACCTCGGGACGCAGCCCCGCCCTGGGTGGGGAAGCCGACCCGCCACCCTCGAGATCAATTTTACGGGCTCCGAACCCCGCTGTCTGTGCCAACTTCGTCAATTCTTCTCCACACGTCGCGGTGGGTGAAAGCAATCACGGCTCATACGCTGACGACTCCGTCCGGGAAGGACGAGAGCTTCTCGGCCCCGGCGGCGCCGATCAGGAAGTTGTCCTCGACCCGCAACCCGCCGCCGCCTTCCCAGTAGCAGCCGGGCTCGATCGCGAGCACCATTCCCTCGGCGATCTCCCCGCCGCCCGCCTGATGGGCATACGGCGGCTCGTGCGCCCGTGCGCCGACTCCGTGGCAGATCGGGTGTGACGGCTGGCCTGGGAAGCCGAGCTCGGCGATCCCCTCCCGCACGAGGCGGTCGAGCTCGGAGAGGCTTGCGCCGGGAACGCAGTGGGCCACGGCGCGACCGTATACGTCGAGGAGCCCCGCTTCCAGCTCGCGGTAGTCGGAGCGCAGCTCGCCTGGGCACACGAGCTTCGTGTGGTCGCACCAGTACCCGTCGGCGCAGACCCAGATCTCGAACAGCGTCGGCTCGTCGCCCGTGACCGGCCGATCGCCGGTCGCAGTGAACGTCCGGATCCCCTGGCCCGACCAGACGAGCGAGAAACCGAGCGCGAGCTCGACCTTGCCGTGCCAGCCGGTTCCCTCGCCGTGGACGAACCCGAGCCAGATCGCCGCGGCCTCGCTCTCCTTCATCCCCGGCCGGAGCTCACTCGCCACGTGCTCCATCGCCGCCGCGCAGATCTCGTTCGCAAGCCGCATCCGCTCGATCTCCTGTGGCGTCTTGATCGCGCGCGCCGCGGTCAGCACCGCTCCGGAGTCGGAAGCGTCGGGCCACGCGTCGAACCACGCCTTCGTGAACGTCGTCGGCTCGCCCACCATCCGGTCGGACGCCTGCGTCCCGAGCGACAGCTCGATCGCGACCCGCCCGTAGGGACGGGCAGCCTCGACCGCGAGCTCGAGCGTCCGCGCAGGCGGAGGCCGCGGATCGGTCTCGTCATAGCCGCGAACCACCCGTACATCAGTGGTCCAGGCCGTCCGTGCGGCATCGTCGAGCGAGGCCTCGAGACAGAGCAGCACGGGCTCCCCCGCACGCGGGAACACGCAGGCGTCGTAGCCTTTCATCCCCCAGAATTTCGTCAGGTAGAGGACGTTGTCCGGCGCACGCACGACGAGCGCGTCGAGCTCGGAGGCCTCCATCAGCGCCCGGACGCGGTCGAGCTTGGCCTTGTCGGCCGGCCAGCTCACCAGCTGACGCGCGGCGGTGCCGGCTCGCCGTGGCCGTCCTGCCAGGAGATGACGGGGTTCCGGAGCACGCCGATCCCCTCGATCTCGGCCTCCATCACGTCGCCGGGCTTGAGATAGAGCGACGCCGCGTCGGGGCTGAACCCGGCGACGCCGGACACGGTTCCCGTCGAGACGACGTCGCCCGCCGAGTAGCCGAGCGCGGAGTAGTGGCTGAGGATCTCCGGGATCGTCACCGACATCCGGCTCGAATGGGACACCTGCCGGTCGACGCCGTTCACCCGCAGCGTCATCGCGAGGTCGTGTGGATCGGGGATCTCATCCGTGGTCACGATCCAGGGGCCGAGGGGGCAGAACGTGTCGATTGCCTTGCAGAACGAGAACACCCCCGAGCGCATCTCGCGCCGCTGGATGTCGCGCGCGGTGATGTCGTTGAAGATCACGTAGCCGCCGATGTAGTCCGCCGCCTCCTCGGCCGAGAACCACTTCCCCGGCTTCGAGATCACGACCGCGAGCTCGAGCTCGTAGTCGAGCTCCTCGGTCAGATGCTCCGGGTAGATCACCGGCTCGTCCGGGCCGACGATCGCATCGACGTTCTGGAAGAAGACGATCCACGGCGCGATCTCGTGCTCCCAACCGACCTGCTTCGACTCCTCCTCGTGCTCCCGGAAGTTGCCCGCGGTGTGGAAGAACTTCTTCGGGACTATCGGCGCCTCGAGCGTCGCCTCCGCGAGCACCGTGTGCTCGAGCGTGTCGGCGGCGCCGCCCTCCTCGAAGTAGGAGCGCATGTCCGGGATCCGGAGCCGAACGATGCGGTCGCCGTCGACCCGGCCGACCTTCCCTCCGTCGTAGGTGACGAGCTTCATCCGGCGACCCCGCACACTCGCATCGCAGCGAGAGCGTAGACATGCGCCGTCTGCACGAGTCGCGAGATGTCGAGGTTCTCGCCGTCGGTCGTGTCGAGCAGGCCGGTCGAGGTGCCGTAGTTCACCGTCGCGATCCCGGCCCGCGTGAGCGCCGAGGCGTCCGAGAACCAGCGCGTCACGTCCCGTTCCGGAACCGAGCCGAAGACCTCGGAGTGCGATGCGTCGATCGCCGCGATCAGCGGGTGGCCCTCCTCGATCTCGGCTCCGGGCGCGGTCACGTACACCTCGCCCTCCACTCCGTAGTCCGGAAACCGCGCCGCGAGGGCGCGCACCATCTCGAGTACCTCCCGGCGAGCAGCGGCCATCGACTTCGTCGGCGGCACGCGCACGTCGAGGAAGAGATCCGTGCGGTGCGGAGTCCGCGAGACGCGCCAGCCGAAGCCGCCCTGGATCGCGCTGACGCCGACGACGGCCGGCACGCCGCGGTAGGCGTTGGCCGGGTTTGCCTCCCACGCCGGGATCCAGTCGAGCACGGCCTCGAGCACATCGCGCATCCGCAGGATCGAGTTCCGGTCGCGCGTGCCCTCGCTGAAGGCCGTGTGGATGAAGTTGCCGCTCGTCGAGATCCGGAGCCAGAGCGAGCCGAAGTGGCCGAGCACGACCTTCCCCTCGGTCGGCTCGCCCAGAATGCACATGTCGGCGACCCCTCCGTGCGAGACGAGGAACCGCGAGCCGGCCGCATAGCCCCGGTACTCGGCGCCCTGCGCGTCACCCCACTGCGCCTTCTCGATCTCCCCGCAGACCGCGGCGACCATCACGTCGCCCTGCAAACGCACGCCGGCGTCCCGGAGCGCACGCACTGCCTCGACGTAGCAGGCGAGCGCACCCTTCATGTTCGAGATCCCGAGCCCGAACAGCCGCCCGTCCTTCACGAACGCGCTCGGCTGGAACCCGGCGACCCCTGCGAGCCACGGCTCGCGTCCCGAGTACGAGGTGTCCATGTGCCCGTTGAACATCAGCGTCGGCCCGCCGGCCCCGCCCGCCCACGTGCCGAGCACGTTTGCCCGTCCGTCCTCGACCTGCTGCCACTGCACCTGGCCGCCCATCCCGGCGAAGGTCTCGGCCATCAGCTCCGCCATCGCCTGTTCGGAGCCGGTGAAGCTCGGTGTCCCGATCGCCTGGGAGGCCCAATCGACGAGGCGGTCCTCGTTGATCGCGAGCTCCGCCATCAACGAAAGTGGGGCAGCACGGACTCCGCGAAGAGCCGGATCTGCTCGTGGCGGTCGGCGCCCCAGAGCTCGAGCATGATGTGGGAGCAGCCCGCCTCGCTGTAGGCCTCGATCGCGGCGATGCAGTCGGCGGGGGAACCGGCGATCGGCTTGCAGCGGTCGAGGAGTGAGTCGGTGACCTCGGCCTTCGCGGCCAGCCGGCCGCCCTGCTCCATCGCCTCGGCGACCGGTTGGAGCTCCTCCATGCTGATCTCCGCCAGGTCGAGAAGCGTGTCGGCGGAGCCGCGGATGTTCTGGAACTTGTTCGCGAGGTACATGCCGGCGATCTCGCGCGCGCCGTCGCGGCCCGCCTCACGATCCGTGGCATGAATCGAAGCGACGATCGTGCAGCCGACGTCGACCAAGCCGGGATCGCGGCCCGACTTCGCCGCTCCCTTCGCCACGTTCCCGCGCGTGTAGCGCACGAACGCGGGCGTCGTGATCGAGGGAGTGAGCAGGCCGTCTCCGATCTCGCCTCCGAGCTGCTGCATCATCGGCGCCGTCGCCGCGACGTACACCGGCACGTCCCAGTCGGGAGCTCCCGCCTCCGGCTGGATCGCGGGAAGATCGGCGCTGAAGGCCTTGCCGTCGTAGTCGAAGCGGCCGCCGCCGAGAGCGCCGCGCACGATCGCGACGGAGTCGCGCATGTGCGCGAGCGGCTTCGTCTCACTCGGGGGGCCGCCCTGCTTCGTGTTGTTCAGGAAGATCTTCGACGTCCCGAACCCGACGATGAAGCGCCCCGGCCCCGCGGCCTCCTGCACGATCCGCGCATCCATCGCGACCTGAACCGGGTGGCGCGTGTACGGGGAGATGATCCCCCAGCCGATCGTCAGGCGCTCGGTGTCCCGGGCCATCAGCGCCGAGAGCACCGTGGAGGAGCGAGCCTCCATCCCGTGCTTGCGCCACCACGGGTAGGCCTCCGCGAGCCAGATCGTGTCGAAGCCGCCGCGATCGAGCTCGCGCGCGGTCTCGAGCATCTCCGCGAGCGGCTCCATCGTGAGCTGCATCAGCCCGATGCGAAGCGGTGCGGCCACTGCTGCCTACTCTACGACGGCTCGGCCGGCGCCGGGCTTTCGGGCTGCGTCGCACCCTCGACCTGGGCCGCTGCAGTCACCTGCTTGTCGAGCGCGGTCAGCACCTGGTTCACCTGCTGCTTCACGATCGGCTGCAGCACCCTTTGGCCCATTGCTCCGACAGGTCCCGCGATCTTCACCTCGGCCGACCACAGCATCTTCGTCCCCTCCTCGAGCGGCTCGAGGGTGAACGAGGTCTGCATGTTCAGCATCGCGCCGACGCCGTTTCCCTTCGCGTGCAGGCTCGAGAACTCGGGTGCGCGCTCCTCGGTCTTCTCGAACTCGATCGTCATCGCGAGCCCGCCGAGCCCGAGCGGGATCTTCACGTTCGCGCGCCAGTGAGTGTCGTCTGCGACCTCGAACGACTGGACGCCCGGCATCAACTCGGCCATCTTCGCCGGGTCGTTCAGGACGTCCCAGACGATCTCGCGCTTCACCCCGAACGACCGCTCGCCTTCGGTCTTCAAGCGATGCCTTCTTTCATGCGGGTGCGACCTCGAGGCCGAGCCGGCTCTGCTCGGGATTCTGGATCAGCTCGAACACGCGGAAGGGAGGGTTGCACGAATCGGAGATGATCGGCTTGCCAACCGGCCGGAGCGCATCCTGCAGCGCGGCGCAGACCGCATGGATCGCGGCGCCTCCGCCTTCGCCCATGCCCTTCGTCCCGAGCGGGCTGAACGGGGAGGGCGACTCGATCGCTCCGGTGCGAAGCGGCGGGACGTCCATCGCGTGCGGCACGTGGTAGTCGTAGAAGTTCGGCGTGAGCAGGTTGCCCTCTTCGTCGTAGGTGAACGTCTCGTGCGTCGCGGCGCCGATCCCGTGGGCGAGCGCGCCCATCACCTGGCCCTCGACGATCTGGGGGTGGATGCGCGTGCCGCAGTCGTCGACGGCGGCGTAGTCGACGATCTCGTACGCGCCGGTCTCGCGATCGACCTCGACGACGGCGACGTGCACCTGCGAGGCATACGTCAGCGTCAGGTTGCCGTACTTCCGCTCGAGGTCCGGGAGCTCGAACGGCGGCACGTAGACGTAGCGCTGGTTCAGCGTGATCTCGCGGCCCTCGTCGGAGAGCACGGCGTTGTTCGCATTCACGATCGCTCCGACGGCGAAGAACGGCAGCGCGGCCTCCGGGTTGTCGGCGCGTTTCGCGAAGCCGCCTTCGAGCACGATCCCCTCCGGCCCGTCCGCGCCGAGCACCCCGGCCGCGAGCTTCTTGATGTCGACCGCGAGCGCGTCGGCGGCACCCTTGACCGCCGAGAGCCCGGTGACAGCGAACTGGCTCGCATACGTCCCGGAGAAGCCGGCGTGGGAGTTCCAGTAGGAGTCGTGGCCGACGCGGACGTTCACCGAGGCCGGGTCGCAGCCGAGGATGTCGGCGACCACCTGCGAGGTCACCGTCTCGTGGCCCTGACCCTGCGGCGTCGTGCCGAGCGTCACCACGATCTCGCCGAAGATGTCGAGCTTCACCGTCGCCACCTCGTTGTTGCCCGAGAACTGGAGCTCCGGGTTGATCAGCCGGGACTGGGCGAAGTTGTTCGTGCCGCTGTCGAGCGTCGAGCCGATCCCGAGGCCGAGCAGCTTGCCGCCGGCTTCCGCCTGGGCGCGCCGCGCCGAGATCGACTCGTGGCCGATCAGCTCGAGCGCCAGGTCGAGCATCGCCGCGTAGTCGCCCGAGTCGTAGACGCAGCCGTTCGGCGTCGTGTACGGCATCTCGTCGGCCCGGATGTAGTTCCGCTTGCGGACCTCGACCGGATCGAGCTCGAGCTCGGCGGCGACGATGTCGATCACGCGCTCGGTGAACCAGAGGTGCTGCATCCGCGAGTAGCCGCGGTTCGGCGAGCACGGCGCCTTGTTCGTGACGACCTGCGTGAAGTCGAGGCGGATGTTCTTCCAGCGGTACATCCCCGGCGTCACCTGCGCCCAGATCACGCCGCCGAGCGGCTCGTAGCGGGTGAACGCGCCTGCGTCGTCGAGCGCCTTCGTCCGGAAGCCGAGCAGCGTCCCGTCGTCTTTCACGGCGACCTCGACGTCCTGGAAGTAGCGCTCGTTGCCGTGAGACATCGTCATGTGGAACTCGGTGCGCCACTCCGTCCACTGGATCGCGCGGTTCAGCTTCCGGGCGAGCAGGCAGATCGCGACGAGCTGCGGGTGCGAGGTGATCTTGTTGCCGAAGCCGCCGCCGATGTCCTGGGTGACGAAGCGCATCTTGTCGAGGCCTGTGCGCATGGCCGGCCCCATCATGATCGCGGCGAAGCCGGGGAACTGGTTGTTGCAGTAGATCGTCCACTGGCCGGTGCCGCGGTTGTACTCGACGAGCGCGCCGTCGGTCTCGAGCGGGGTCGAGTTGAAGCGGTCGAAGTGGAGCTCGGGGATCTTCACGATCCGGTCGGCCTCGGCGACGGCGTCGTCCCAGCTTCCCCATTCGTAGATGCCCTCCCAGACGAGATTCGAGCCGGCGTCCGGGTGGAGCACGGGCGCGTCGGGATCGAGCGCGGTGCGGGCATCGACGATCACCGGCAGCGGCTCGTAGTCGACCTCGACGAGCTCGGCGGCGTCGCGTGCCAGCTCGCGGGTCTCGGCGACGACGATCGCGACCGGGTCGCCGACGAAGCGCACGCGGCCGACGGCGAGCGCGTAGTCCTTGATCTCGTTGCCCGGCGCGGTGGAGAGCTGGAAGAACGGGTCGGTCAGCGTCGCGACCTCGTCGCCCGTCAGCGTCCCGAAGACGCCGGGCACCGCGAGCGCCGCGGAGACGTCGACGGACTTGATCACCGCATGCGCGTACGGCGAGCGGACGTAGTGCGCGAAGCCCATGTTCGCGCGCTTGATGTCGTCGACGAACACGCCCTCGCCCTGGACGAGCCGGCGGTCCTCCTTGCGCGGGATGCTCTGGCCCTTCCACTCCTCCGCCGGGGCCTCGATCTCGACGCGCTCCGGGGCGATCGTCGTCTCGCTCATTCTTCGACCTCCTGCCCGGAGGCGGCCTTGACCGCCTTGATGATGTTCCAGTAGCCCGTGCAGCGGCAGATGTTGCCCTGGAGGCCCTTGCGGATCTCGTCGTCGGTCGGCTTCGGGTTCTTCTCGAGGAGCGCCGTCGCCGAGATCAGCATCCCCGGAGTGCAGTAGCCGCACTGGAGCGCATGCTGCTCGTGGAAGGCCTGCTGGAGCGGGGTCAGCTCCCCGTCGGGGAGAGCCCCTCGACGGTCTGGACGCTCGCGCCGTCGGCCTGGACGGCGAGCATCATGCAGCTCTTCACGAGCACCCCGTCGACGAGCACGCTGCAGGCGCCGCAGTTCCCGGTGTCGCAGCCGATGTGGCTGCCGGTCAGGTCGAGGTCGTCGCGGATGAAGTGGATGAGCAGGCGGCGCGCCTCGACCTCGCGCTCGTAGCTCGCGCCGTTCACCTCGACGGTGATCCGGCGTGATGTCTCGATCGCGGTCACGATGCGCCGCCTCTCGCGCCGGCCTGAGCGATCGCGCGGGCCACGACCACCTCGGCGATCTGCTGCCGGTACTCGGCCGGAGCGTGCACGTCGCCGGGCGGGTCGAGAGTCGCCCCGAGCCCCGCGGCCGCGGCGCGCGCCGCCTCGATCCCGTGGTCGCCGTCGAGCTTCGCCTCCACCCCGGTCGCGCGATGGGGAACCGCATCGACGCAGCCGACCGCGATCCGCGGGCCGCCGTCGAGCGACACCGCCGCGTTCACGAGGCACGTCCCGTCGCGGCCGATCGTGACCGACGCGAACCCGTCGCGCCGGCCGGGCGGGATCACGATCGAGGTCAGCACGTCGCCGGGCCCCGCGGCGGTCATGTAGACGCCGAGGAAGAAGTCCTCGGCCGCCACCGTGCGCTCGCCCTCCGGCCCCGAGATCTTCATCTCGGCTCCGAGCGCGACCATCAGCGGCGGCAGGTGGTTCGTCGGGTCGTTCGCGCAGATGTTCCCGCCGATCGTCCCCCGGTTTCGCACCTGGACGTCTGCGATCTGCGCGCACACCTCGCCGAGGATCGGCCGGGCGCGAGCCTCCGCGCTCTCCATGATCTCGGTGTAGGTCGTCATCGAGCCGATCTCGAGCCCGCCGTCCGAGCCGAGCTCGATCCCCTTCAGCTCCTCGAGGCCGTTCAGGTCGACGAGCGCATCCGGCGAGGCGGCCCGGGCCTTCATCACGCTGACGAGCGTCTGCCCGCCGGCGAGCGCGCGCGCTCCGTCGTTCGCGCCGAGGAGCTCCAGCGCCTCGCCGAGGGTCGCAGGGCGTGCATATCCAACTTCGCGGGGGAGCACAGGGAGGTTCTAGCGGAAATCGAGGCTGATTGCGGGCGCGTCGTCACGCCTGCCGGAGAAGCCCGCGGTGCCGCCCGAGCGCGTCGAGGACGGCGTCGATATCGCTCTCGACGTTGTAGGCATGCGCCGAGATGCGGAGGTTGCCGTCCCGCTCCGAGGTTACGATCCGCTCGGCTCCGAGCGCCCGCACGAGGCGCGGGCGCGTCGGTGGAGGCAATGCAGACGAGCGCGCCGCGCTGCTCGGGATCGCGTGGCGTCGCGACTATTCCGCCCAGCTCGTCGACCCCGGCGATCAGGCGCTCGTTCAGCGCGGTCACGTGGGCCCGGGTCTCGGCGATCCCGATCTCCGAGATCAGCTCGATCCCGGCGATGCCCGCGTAGATCGCCGGGATCGGCGGCGTGCCCGACTCGAACCGGCGCGCCGTCGGCGAGGGCGAGTAGTCGTGGATGTCCATCTCGAAGATGTTCCTGTCGGCGAACCAGCCGGTCTGGGTGGGGAGAAGCCGCTCGGCGAGCTCGCCGCGGCACCAGAGGAACCCGAGCCCGGCGGAGGCGAGCAGGTACTTCAGCGCGCCCGCGCCGAGGAAGTCCACGCCGAGCGAGCCGACGTCGATCGGGTAGGAGCCGATCGCCTGGTAGGCATCGAGCAGCACGAGCGCCCCACGGGAGTGCGCGAGCTCGACGATCTCCTCGACCGGCAGCCGTGCGCCGTTCCGGTAGCAGACCGCCGTGATCGAGACGAGCGCCGTTCGCTCGTCGATCAGCTCGTCGAACCGCTCGACGCGGGATCACGCCGTCCGCCTGGGGCACGTGGACGATCTCGGCGCCGCGCAGCTCCTGGGCATGCCAGATCTGGCCCGACCGTCGGGAACTCGAAGTCCGAGACGACCACCCGCGGCCGCTCGCTCCAGTCGAAGGTGCTCGCGAGCGAGCTCACGCCCGGCCGAGAGCGAGGTCGTCACCGCCACCTCGTCGGGCTCGCCGCCGACGAGCCGCGCGAAGGCGGTGCGTGCCGCCTCGGCCCGCTCGATCCAGTACTCCCACGGTGCGCCCTTCTCGTCCCAGTCGGTCAGGTAGGCGTCGTAGGCCGCGCGCACCGAGTCCGAGAGCGCGCCCTGCGAGCAGGAGTTGAGGTAGGTGAGCCGCTCGAAGATCGGGAACCGCGAGCGGCACCCGGCGACCGAGCTCCGAGACGTCAACGGCCAAGGTAGGCCTTCCGGAGATCGTCGTTCGCGATCAGGTCGGCGGCCTTGCCCGAGAGCACGACGCGGCCGGTCGAGAGCACGTAGCCGCGGTCGGCGATCGAGAGCGAGACGTTCGCGTTCTGCTCGACGACGAGCACGGCGACGCCCTCGTCGTTCACCTGCTTGATGATCTCGAAGCTCTTCTCGACGAGGAGCGGCGCGAGCCCCATCGACGGCTCGTCCATCAGCAGCAGCTTCGGCTGCGACATCAGCGCGCGGCCCATCGCGACCATCTGCTGCTCGCCGCCCGAGAGCGTCCCCGCGAGCTGGGTCCGGCGCTCGTACACGCGCGGGAAGAGCTGGTAGACGCGCTCGTAGTCCTCCGTCTCGCCGCCGCCGCGCAGGTAGGCGCCCATCTTCAGGTTCTCGAGCACCGTCATCGGCGCGAAGAGCCGGCGGTTCTCGGGGACGATCGCCATCCCCTGGCGGATCCGGTAGTTCGTCGGCCGCTTCGTCACGTCCTCGCCGGCGAACGAGACCGTCCCCCGTCGCGGGTTGACGACCCCGAGGATCGTCTTCAGCGTCGTCGACTTGCCGGACGCGTTGCCGCCGAGCAGGCACACGAGCTCGCCCGGGCCGACCTGCAGCTCGACACCCTGGAGGATGTGGATCGGCCCGTAGAACGTGTCGATCGCCGACAGCGAGAGCAGCGGCGCAGGCGTCCGTCGCGCCGTTCGTGCTCATTTCGTGGCCGTCGTCGCCTTCAGCCCGAGGTAGGCCTCGATCACGCGCTCGTTCGTGGCGACCGCGTCGAAGGAGCCCTCGGCGATCTTCACGCCGTGGTCGAGCGCGATCACGCGATCCGAGATCCCCTCGACGACGTGCATGTCGTGCTCGATCACGAGGATCGTGAAGCCGCCCTGTTCGCGCAGCCGGCCGATCAGCTCGGCGATCTCGTGGGTCTCGACCGGGTTCATTCCCGCGGCCGGCTCGTCGAGCAGCAGCAGCCGCGGCCGTGGTCGCCGTCGCACGGGCGATCTCGAGCCGCCGCCGGTTCGCGTACGAGAGGCTAGTACGCGGGCTGGTTCCAGCGGTATCCCATCAGCCGGTCGCCGAAGAACGCGAGGCGCTCCTCGGCGAGCTTCTCGATCTCGCGCTCCTCGCGGC
Organism: uncultured Actinomycetota bacterium; assembly: GCA_963766565.1. GTDB lineage: Bacteria > Actinomycetota > Thermoleophilia > Gaiellales > Gaiellaceae > PALSA-600. The sequence goes on along the minus strand of CAVYAQ010000002.1, from coordinate 116,949 downwards.
GCATCCCGGGCGTGCGCAGGATCGAGCGCAGGATCCCGGCGCTTCGTGTGCGCGTAGGCGGCCGCCATCACGTTCTCCTTCACGGTCATGTTCAGGAAGAGCCGCAGCGACTGGAAGGTGCGCGCGACGCCGCGGCCGACGATCTGGTGCGGCTCGAGCCCGAGCAGGCTCTGCCCGTCGAAGACGATCGTGCCCGAGTCGGGCTTGTAGATGCCCGGTGATCAGGTTGAAGAGCGTCGTCTTGCCGGCGCCGTTCGGCCCGATCACGCTCACGATCTCGCCCTCGTTGACGTGCAGGTCGAGCTCGGTGATGCACGGTGAGCCCGCCGAAGCTCTTCGAGATCCCGCGCAGGTCGAGGAGCGGCTCCGGCGTCATCAGACGATCTCCACTCGGGTCTGGCCGACGAGGCCCTGGGGCCGCGCGTTCATCAGGACGATCAGGATCACGCCGATCATGATCAGGCGCGTCGTGCTCGGCTCGGTGGAGAGGCGGAGGTCCCAGACGAACGCCGACAGGTAGAGCACCACCGGGAGCAGGAGATTCCGGTAGAGCGGGCGCACGATCGTGAGCACGAGGATCAAGGCGACGAGCAGGACGAAGCCCCAGTTGCCGACCGTCATCTGCGTCTCCGGGTTCCCGGGAACCGGGATCCAGTGGTCGAGCAGCCGCCCGAGCTCGCCGTTCGACGCCGCCGTGGCCGGTGGTCGCCGACGGCCAGATCGCATCGACGATCCCGTAGAACACGAAGCCGAAGGCGACCGTGCCGCCGAGCACCGCGCCGAGCACCCACCACGGCCGGAGCTTCGCGACGAGCGTCCCGAGGACGAGGATGAAGAACATCCAGGTCGCGTGATTCGGCGTGCGGAGGAGCTCGAGCGAGATGTTCACGACGAGCGCGCCGAGGATCACCCCGCCGAGGCTGCCGGCGCCGCCGAGGATCAGGATCGCGTAGACGAGGATCAGCACCGGCGTGTCGAAGTCGCTCGAGAAGACGGCGGTGTTCAGCGAGGCGAACAGGGTGCCGGTGAGCCCCGCGACGCCTGCACCGAAGGCGAACGCGTAGAGCTTCAGCCGGTTCACGGGCATCCCCATCAGCTCGGCCGCGAGCGAGTCCTCACGAAGCGAGCGCCAGGCCCGGCCGGTCCGGGAGACGTTGACGAGGTAGACGACGGTGAGCACGACGATGAAGAAGAAGAGCGCGACCCAGTAGTAGCTCCGGAGCGTCTCGAGCTGGTGGCCGAAGAGGTGGAACGGGTCGATGTTCGCGATCCCGTTCGGCCCGTTCGTGATGTTGAAGCCGCGCGTGAGGCCGAGGATCGAGATGCTCTCGCCGTTCTGGGTGACCGTGACGAAGAGCTGGCCGAAGAAGAGCGTGACGATCGCGAGGTAGTCGCCGAGCAGGCGGCGCGAGGGCAGCGCCACGAGGAACCCGAGGAGGGCCGTGGCGGCCGTCACGATGACGAGGATCGCGGGCGTCGGCCAGTGCGAGCCCGAACTGCGACGACGCGAGCATCGCGTAGCCGTAGGCGCCGAACCCGAAGAAGGCCACGTACCCGAGGTCGAGCAGCCCCGCGAACCCGACGACGACGTTCAGCCCGAGCGCGAGCAGCATGTAGATCAGCGTGTCGAAGCCGACCCGGAGCACGTAGCCGTTGTTCGTGAAGAACGGCACGCAGGCGGCGGCGATCGTGAACGCGACGTAGTACCAGATCACCGGGATGCGTTCGACCTCGCGGCGGACTCGCGCCGGTGATCCCGCTGCCCGCGTCGCGCCTGCCCTCGTGCGAGGCGACCCATTCGTCGGCGCCGATCGCGGGGGTCGGTGCCTGCGGTTCCTCGGCGGCGGTTCCCGTCATCTCAGACCTTCTGCAGCGCCGGCTTGCCGAGGATCCCGCTCGGACGCACGAGCATGACTCCGATCAGCAACACGAAGACGATCGCGTCCGAGAACGTCGAGGACACGTAGCCGATCGTGAACGACTCGGCGAGCCCGATCGTGAGCCCGCCGACGACCGCGCCCGGCAGGTTGCCGATCCCGCCGATCACCGCGGCCGTGAACGCCTTGAGGCCGGCCGCGAAGCCCATGTAGGCCCAGAGCTGCTGGTAGACGAGGCAGTTGAAGATCCCGGCCGCGCCGGCGAGCGCCGAGCCGATGAAGAACGTGACCATGATCACGCGGTTGACGTCGATGCCCATCATCTCGGCCGCCTGCCGGTCGAACGAGACGGCGCGCATCGCGCGGCCGAGCTGCGTGCGCGCGACGAAGTACGTCAGCGCGACCATCAGCACGAGCGTCCCGACGACGACGATGATCTGGGCGAGTGCGACGTGGACGCCCGAGGGCAGCGTGAAACCGGTCGACCAGAGCACGCCGCCGCCCCAGTCGAAGGTGTCGAAGCTCTGGTAGTCGGCGCCGACGAGCAGCAGCGCCGAGTTCTCGATGAAGAACGAGACGCCGAGCGCCGTGATCAGCGGCGCGATTCGCGGCGCGTCACGCAGCCGCCTGTAGGCGAAGCGCTCGATCACCACCCCGAGCAGCCCGCCGCCGAGCATTGCAGCGGAGAACATGAACACGAGCAGCAAGAAGATCGGGATCGTGAGCGCGAGCGCGCCGCCGAACATCGTGAGGATGCCGTAGCCGATGAACGAGCCCACCATGTAGATGTCGCCGTGGGCGAAGTTCAGCAGCTTCAGGATCCCGTACACCATCGAGTAGCCGAGGGCGATCAGGGCGTAGACGCATCCGTGGACGAGACCGGAGACGAGCTCGGTGACGAAGAGGTTCCAGTTCATCCGGGGAAAGCCCGTGGGGGCACGGCGGCTGCCGTGCCCCCACGATACGACGAACTACGCGACTGTGACGTACTTGCCGTTCTCGATCTTGAAGATGTGGAACTTGGCACTGGCGAGATCCCCGCTCGAGGTGAAGGAAACCGGCGTCCCGAGGATCGTGCTCGGGAGCTTCACCTTGGCGAAGGCAGCACGCATCGAAGCGCGCGTGATCGTGCCCTTCGTGGAGCCGCCGCACGCCTTCACTGCCGCCGTCGCGTACATCTGCGCGAGGACGTAGTTCGGGGCGCCGAACGGGCTCGTGCCGCCCGGGAACTGCTTGTGGTACGCCGCGACGACGGCCGCGTCGGCCTTGATCGTGGTCACGTCCGGGGCGAAGAACGAGACGTAGTTGCCGCTCGCGTTGAACTTCGACGAGTCGAACGTGCCGTCGCTGCCGAACACGATCGCCGACTTGCCCTGCGACTTGAGCTGCTGGGCGAAGAGCTGCGCCTCCGAGGCGAGCTGGAAGGGCAGGAAGACGACCTTCGTCGAGCTCGAGACCTTCGCCACGAGCGAGGAGAAGTCGGTCGACTTCTGGCTGACCGACTCGCGGTCGACGTTGACGCCGTCGGCCTTGAGCTTCGCCTGGACGATGTCGGCGAGACCGGTCGAGTACGACTCCTGGTCGTCGACGACCATCACGTTGCCGCCCTTCTTGACGCCGAGCGTCGACATCATGTAGGCCGCATCGGTCGGGCCCTGCACGCCGTCGTTCGGCACGTCACGGAAGAAGTAGCCCTTGTTCGCGCCCGCCGTGAGCGAGACGCCGGTGGCCGAGCCCGAGGCGAACGCGAGGCCCGCCTTCTTCAGGATCGGAGCCGACGCGGTGACCTCGTCGCTGCCCGCAGGCCCGATCACGCCGACGATGCTCGAGTTCGACGCGAACGACTGCGCCACGGTCGAGGCGATCGCCGGGTTGAGCTGCGTGTCGCCCTGGACGATGTTGATCTTGATCGGGTGGCTCTTGTTCCACTGCGCCGCGAAGAACTCGGCCCAGTGGAGCTGGTCGTCGCCGATCGAGGCGACGGGCCCGGTGAAGGGGCCCATCATCCCGATCTGGATCGGGTTCGCGCACGAGGCGCCGGCGGGAGCCGCGGCCTGCGACTTCACGGCCGAGCTCGCGACGCCCGAGACGACGAGCGCAAGCGACGCGCACGCGGCTCCGGCGACGATGAGTGCTGCCTTTCTTACCATCAAGCCTCCTTGAACGACTTCTGGCTGAGACCCCGACCGTGTGCCGCGGGTCGAAGCGATTTCGTTGGTGTAGCGGGGGATTACCGCGGCCTCGGCGAGGACGCGTGTCGAACAGGCGCCAGATCCTACGCGGTTGCCGCTGCGGGTTACAACCGCCCGACCGCCTGTTTCCGTTCTGCCGCAGTGTGTTCGATTAGATTCGTCCGGTGGTGTTCTCGATTCCTCGGGAAAGTGTCGTGGCCGAGAATGTTCCCGGCGACACGGTCGCAATCCTTCCCTACTTCGATGACGCTTCCGGCTGCAAGAAGTTTGTGCAACGTGTGCTCGCGTTCGGGCCCGGGCGTCCTCTCGCGAGCGGCTCGAGCCGGAGGCCGGACGAGGTGTTGTTCGTGCTCGACGGTGCCGCGACGCTCGTCGCTCGGCGGCGTCTCCGGCCGAGGTGCAGCGCGGGGTCGGGGCGTGCGTCAGCCGCGGCACACCCTGGCGGGTCGAGGCCGGCGCCGGGGTGAGCTCTCTCGGTGATCGTGCGCGATCCCGGAGCCGGTTGCGGCCGGGAGCGCACGCGGTCCGTCGACCTCGAGAGGAGGGACGCCAGAGCGCGACGGCCGCCCGGCAGTTCGCGCTCGGCGTCACACAGGAGTGCGGCTGCGCCTCGGTCACGCAGTTCATCGGCTTCGTCCCGCCCGGCCGCGCGCCGGATCACTTCCATCGCTACGACGAGGTGATCTACATCCTCGAGGGCCGCGGCGTCCTGCACATCGACGGCACGGCCTCGCCGCTTCGAGCCGGGACGTGCGTCCACCTGCCCGCCCGAACCATCCACAGCCTCGAGAACGCGGGCGACACCGAGCTGCGGCTGCTCGGCGTCTTCCGGCCCGCCGGCTCCCCGGCCGAGGCCTACTACCCTGACGGCACACCTGCCACATATCCGGAGGAGAGCTGACTTGCCGAGAATCGAACGCATCGCCGAGGTCGCCTGGGAGGGCAATCTCGCCCGCGGAGCGGGGCTGATCACCGCCGGCTCGTCCGGCGCCTTCGCCGCGCTGCCGTACACGAACGCAAGCCGGATCGGGCAGCCCGACGGCAAGACGAGCCCGGAGGAGCTCCTCGCGGCCGCTCATGGGGGCTGTTTCGTCAGCTCCCTTGCCGGTGAGCTCACCAGGCTCGGGCACCCGCCCGAATGGCTCGAAGCGTCCTGCCAGATCGTGATGGACGAGGTCGAGGGCGAGGGCCACCAGATCGTCGGCTCGAACCTCACGGTGCGGGCCTCGGTGCCCGGTATCGACGCCGCGGGCTTCGACGAGGGCGTCCGCCTTGCCGACGAAGGCTGCCCCTTCTCCGCGTTGCTCAAGCGAGCCGGCGCCGAGGTCGGCATCACCGCGCAGCTCAGCTAAGTGGCGACTCTACCTCCGCGAGCAGGACGTGGAGGAGTTGCTGACGCCCGGGGATGCGCTCGAGGCGGTCGAGGGGTCGCTGCAGCGCCTCGCGGGCGGCGTCGTCGACAACCGGCCGCGGACGCGATTGCCGCTCGTGGACGGCGACTACGCGGTAATGGCATGCGTCGACCCGGAGCTCGGCTACGCGGGGCTCAAGTCGTATGCGTGGACGGAGACCGGGACGCCGTTCGTCGTCCTCCTCTTCGCGCTCTCGGACCCGACGCGGCTCGAGGCGGTGATCGAGGCCGACAGGCTCGGTCGACTCCGGACGGGGGCGGCATCGGGTGTCGCGGCGCGCCACCTCGCCCGCGACGGAGCAACGACGCTGGGCGTGATCGGCTGCGGGCGTCAGGCGGCTTCGCACATCGCGTGCCTCCGGGCGGCGCTCCCGGCGATCGAGCGGGTCGCCGTCCACTGCCGGGACGCGGGGCGGCTCGCCGAGTTCTGCAGCGAGCACGGCTGCGAGCCGGCCGAGCTGCACCGCGATGCCGCGGATGCCGACATCGTCGTCACCGCCACGACCTCGAAGGATCCGGTGCTCCGCGGAGAGTGGCTCCGCGACGGTGCCCTCGTCTGCGCGGTCGGTGCAAACGACCCGACTCACCGTGAGCTCGACAATGCCGTCCTCGAGCGGGCCGCGTTCGTGTGCTGCGACTCGCGGGAGCAGTCGCGCCTCGAATCGGGCGATTTGATCGAGCCGGTGGCGAGCGGCGTCCTCGACTGGCTCGAGGTGCACGAGCTCCAGGACGTCGTCTCGGGCGAGATCACCGGGCGGGCCTCGCCCGAGGACATCGTCCTCTTCAAGTCGAACGGGATGGCGGCCTGGGACATCGCCGTAGGCGCGCGCGTCGTCGCGCTCGCCCGCGAACGTGGCGTCGGGTCCGAGCTCTAGGCCTGCGACGAGCCGAGCTGCTGGGCGACGAGGTCGTCGCCGAAGGTCTTCAGCACGTCCGGGCGCTCGAGGAGCTGCGGGACCTGGTTTCGCGAGAGCAGGTTCACGATGTAGGCGTCCTTCATGATCTCGTCGAGCGGGCGACCTTTGTGGTGCTCGGTGATCAGGTGCTCCGCCCCGAGCTCGAGCTTGCGGTTCTTCCCGAAGGAGAACGCGGAGCTGATCGATTCGCGGAGGCCCACGGCCCGATTCTACGCAGCCCGCCGAGCTTCGCTCGGGTAGCTCAGGTCTCCGAGCTCAGCTGGGGACCTCCCGGTTCCCCCAGACACGCTCCACCGGTCGGCTTCGCGGACAGACCGCTCCGAGCTCAGCTGGGGACCTCCCGGTTCCCCCAGACCCCCTCCACCGGTCCGCTTCGCGGACAGACCGCTCACGCGGTCGGCCATTCCAGGTTTGCGTCCGGGATCGGGTCACCGTGGGGGTCGTGGGTGGGATACCCGAGGGCCTTGTCGATACGTGCCTCCAACTCTTCGGAGATCACATGCTCGAGCCGGTCGGCCTCGTCGTGGACGTCGTCGACGCTCAAGCCGAGCGTGCGGGCGAGGTACAGCTCGAGCAGCCGATGGTGGCGGATCACCTCGAGTGCGACCTTCTCGCCGGCGGGGGTCAAGCGCGCCCCGCGGTAGGGCTCGTGTTCGAGCAGGTCGAGCGCTGCGAGCTTCTTCAGCATCACCGAGGCTGACGCCGGCGAGACGCCCTGGTCGCGTGCGAGCGCGGTGACGGTCGCACGGCCGCCCGCCTCCTGGAGCTTGTAGATCCCCTTGAGGTAGTCCTGGATCGTGTCCGAGATCGCCGGTCCGCTCATGTGGCCGTTGGTAGCGTGGCACGTCGTGCGTATCCGCGTCGGACATAGCGCTGATCCCGACGACGCCTTCATGTTCTGGGCGATCGAAGCCGGGCGCGTGGACACCCGGGGGCTCGAGCTGGACCAGGTCGTCTCGGACATCCAGACCCTGAACGAATGGGCGCTCGAGGGGCGCCTCGAGGTGACGGCGATCTCGATGGGCGCGTACGCCGCCGTCGCCGAGCGCTACGTCCTCCTGCCGCACGGCGCCTCGTTCGGGATCGGGTACGGGCCGATCCTTGTCACCCGCGGTGAGACCGACCTTGCTGCGATCAGCGAGCAGGAGATCGTGATCCCCGGGCGCTTGACGACCGCCTATCTCGCGCTGGGGCTTGCCCTCGGGACGGACCTGCGGGTGCGCGAGCTTCCGTTCGACGCGATCCTCGACGAGGTTTCCTCCGGTCGTGCCGAGGCCGGGCTCCTGATCCACGAGGGGCAGCTCACCTACGGCGCCTCCGGGCTCACGAAGGCACTCGATCTCGGCGAATGGTGGCAGGCGGAGACCGGCTTGCCGCTGCCGCTCGGCGTGAACGCGGCCCGGCGCGATCTCGGCGATCGGCTCCCAGACGTTTCCGCGGTGCTCGGCGAGGCGATTCGCAACGGGCTCGACCATCGCGACGAGGCGCTCGCCTACGCCGAGCAGTTCGGACGCGGGATCGATCGCGAGACCGCGGATCGCTTCGTTGCGATGTATGTGAACGAGCTGACCTGCGACTACGGCGAGGTCGGGCGGCGCGCCGTCGACGAGCTGCTGCTGCGGTCCGGCTCGGGTGTCAGCGCCGACTACGCCTGACCCGCGTGCCGGCCGGTACCGGTGGGCCGTCCTCGCCGCCGGCACGTTTGCCCAGACCGGGTACGCCTCGCTTCTGTTCGGGATCGCCGTGCTTGCGCCCGAGCTTCGCGTGCGCTTCGGGCTCGGGCTCACGGAGGTCGGGCTCATGCTGGCGGCGCCATCACTCGGGTCGATCGGGACGCTCTACCCGTGGGGCCGCGCTACCGATCGGTTCGGCGAGCGCGCAGTGCTTGCAACCGGCCTCGGTGCGGCGTCCCTCTGCGTTGCAGCGAGCGCCTTCGTCACCTCTTTCGCTGCGTTCGTGTCATTGCTCTTCCTCGCGGGCGGCCTCGGAGCGAGCGTGAACTCGGCGAGCGGCCGCGCAGTGATGCACTGGTTCGACGCCCGCGATCGCGGCTTCGCGCTGGGGCTTCGTCAGAGCGCCGTCCCGATCGCCGGTGCGTGGGTCGCGATCGCGCTCCCCGCGATCTCCTCGGGCGACGACACCCGCCCGGCGCTCCTGACGCTCGCTGCGGTGATCCTTGCGGGCGCTGTCACCGGCCTCGTGGTGCTCCGGGAAGGACCGGCTTCGCCCTCGCAGCGAACGTCGTCGGCCGGCCCGGAGCCGCTCCGAGATCGCCGCATCTGGCTGGTCTCGGCCGCGAGTGCGCTCCTGCTCGAGCCGCAGATCTGCCTCGTCGGGTTCCTCGTCGTCTTCCTCCATGCCGAGCGGGCGATGTCGACCGCCGGTGCCGGCGCGGTACTCGCGGTGCTGAACCTCTTCGGGATCGCAACGAGGATCGGCGCCGGCCGCTGGTCCGACCTCATGCAGAGCCGGATCCGGCCGCTGCGCCGAATCGCGGTCGGCTCGGCGGTGCTCGTCGCCGGCTGCACGCTGTTACTCGCTGCTCCGCTCGGGCTGCTCGTCCCCGCCCTCGTCTTGATGGGCTGCGTCACGATCAGCTGGAACGGCCTGTCGTTCGCCGCGGTGGCCGAGACGGCGGGCCACGCCCGAAGCGGGACGGCACTCGGGATGCAGCAGACCGCACTTGCGATCGCGGGGTCACTCTTCCCGGTCGCGTTCGGTGCGTTCGTCGGCGGCACGTCCTGGCGGGCGGGCTTCGCAGTCAGCGCGCTCTTTCCGCTCGCGGGGTGGCGGCTTCTGCGCAGTGTCCCCGGCTGACCGGGGTGCGTCGTCAGCCTCCGGTCAGCTTGTTGAAGTCGAGTGAGCTCCGGGGCGGCGAAACCGTCACCGGGGCATCCCATCCCTCGAACTTGATCTCGCCATGCCCCTTCGGCCCCTTCAGCTCCAGCGGATAGGGCTCTCCGGTGGCGGCGATGTAGAGCGTCCCGCCGTTCACGGAGTCGACGAGCCCGATCGCGGGCTGCCCGTCGATCCTCGCCGGCGCACCGAGCGCGAGCTTCCCGTGTGAGGCGACGATCGTGTTCACGAGCAGGTGACCGCCGTCCTCGCCGCGGCGAGGATCTGGGCCGGCGTCTTCGACTCGACGCTGTCCGGCGCCGCCGCGGTCGAGCTTCCGACCCCTGCGGCGAGCACGGCGAAGCCCGCGAGACAGGCAGCCAGCGAAAGCCTCATGGCCGGACTCTCGCACCTCGCCGTTCGAACCACAAGCCGGGGCGCGCCGGGACCTGGCAAGAATGCGCGGATGCGCCGCGTCCTGCAACGCCTCGAGGAGCTCTATGCGATCGGAGCAACCCGGATCGGCGGCTCGCGCGAGGAGGACGCAGCGCACAGGCTGCTCGCCGTGTGGCTTGCCGAGGCCGGGCTCGAGGTCGAGGTCGATGCCGCCGGGAACACCTTCGGCTGCCGGGGCGAGGCGGCGGTCTGGACGGGGTCCCATCTGGACAGCGTTCCGAACGGGGGCCGGTTCGACGGCGCCCTCGGAGTGGTTGCGGCGGTTGAGGCGGCGGGGCTGACCGACGCGCCCCTCGCGGTTGTCGCCTTCCGCGACGAGGAGCGCGGGTGTGCGGGGAGCAAGGCCCGCGTCGAGGCCGGGCGACTGCCGCAGGCCTACCTCGAGGTGCACGTCGAGCAGGGCCCGGTGCTTGCACGTGCAGAGGAGCCGCTCGGGATCGTCTCCGCGATCTTCGGTCAGGCCCAGGGGCGGGTGGTATTCGCAGGGCACGCCGACCACGCCGGCACCACGCCGATGGACGTGCGGGACGATGCGCTCGTGGCTGCGTCGGAGTTCGTGCTGCGAGTCCGTTCGGTCGCTCTGCCCGGCACGGTGGCGACCGTGGGCCGGCTCGAGGTGGAGCCGGGCATCCCCAACGTCATCCCTGCGCGAGCCGTAGCCTCGGTCGACGTGCGCGCCTCCACCTCCGCCGAGCTCGAAGCGCTGATCGCGGCTGTCGGGTTCGAGCCGACTCGCCGCGTGGAGCCGGTCGCGATGAGCGGCGCCCCGCTCGAGGCGTTGCGGGCCGCGGTGCCCGGGGCCCCCGAGCTGCCGTCGGGCGCGGGCCACGACGCCGGCATTCTCGCGGCCGCGGGAGTGCCCACCGCGATGCTGTTCGTCCGCAGCCTGAACGGCGGGATCAGCCACTCACCCGACGAGCTCTCGAGCGCCGACGACATCGAGCTTGCTGTTTCGACACTGGCGACGGCACTCGATACGATCGCGCGATGAGCGAGCCCGAGCGCGAGAAGATGACCTGGACCGATCTCGGCGTAGGGTCCCGCGACCTTGCGGAGATCGTTCACGAAGACGGCTACCGCCCGGAGATCATCCTCGCGATCGCCCGTGGGGGCCTTCTCCTCGCGGGCGCGCTGGCCTACGCGCTCGAGGTGAAGAACACCTTCACGATGAACGTCGAGTTCTACACCGGTGTCGACGAGCGCCTGGACATGCCCATGCTGCTGCCGCCGGTGCCAGATCTCGTCGACTTCTCGGAGACGAAGGTCCTGATCGCGGATGACGTCGCCGACACCGGCGCAACGCTCGCGCTCGTGAAGGGGTTCCTCGAGGGCAAGGTCGCCGAGACCCGCTGCGCGGTGCTCTACGAGAAGCCGCGCACCACCGTCCGCTGCGAGTACGTCTGGCGCCGTACAGACCGCTGGATCGACTTCCCGTGGAGCGTCGAGGCGCCCGTCACCGCCGCGCTCGCGCACTGAGCTCGCCCCGTTCGATCATCTAGCCCGCGACCCCGCGCCGGTTCCCGGGCTCATCCTGTGCCGCCGAACGGCAAGCCCGGAAACGGCAGGCTCGGAAAAGGCAGGCCCGGAAAAGGCAGGCCCAGAAAGCGCGATGCGGTTCTTCGAGCTGTCCTTGTCGGGGACCCACCTCCCGCCCCTGATGCCGTCCAGGCTACCGGGGAAGGTGTGACGTGTCTGTACCGGTTCGTCCACAAGAGAGGCCCGGTTCGATCCGGGCTGCAAACAGCGCCCCGAGAACTGCGTCAAAGAGTCTAGTACCGAAGGGCGCGATTGCCTATAGTCGCGAGTTGGTTCTGTTACCGCGGACGGGTCGAGGAAGGAGCAGTATGAGAGGGAGAGCGAAGGCCGGCGCGCTTGGGCTGGCAGTGTTGGCATTGGCGCTTGCGCTGACGGGCGCCGGCACGGCGAGCCATGCGGCGACGCCGTACAAGGTGGCCTGGATCTACGTCGGGCCGCACAATGACGGGGGCTGGTCGCAGGCGCACGACGACGGGCGTCTCTACGTCCAGAAGGCGCTCGGCAGCAAGGTGCAGACGACGTACAAGGAGAACATCGCGGTCGGCACCCAGTTCGCCCAGACCGTCCAGAGCCTTGTCGCGCAGGGCTACAAGATGATCTTCGCGACGTCATACGGCTACGTCTCGAAGGCGTTTGCCGCGAAGTACCCGAACGTGATCTTCGAGCAGGCGACCGGCACGGATCAGTCGGCCAATCTCGCCGAGTACTTCGGTGCCGCCGAGGACACGGTGTTCCTCTCCGGCATGGCGGCGGGGGCGGCCTCGAAGACGGGGAACATCGGCTACGTCGTCGCGTTCCCGATCCCGGAGGTGCTGCGGCACGCCGATGCGTTCGCGCTGGGCGCTCAGCTGACCCACCCGGGGGCGAAGGTGCACCTCGTCTGGACGAACAGCTGGTACGACCCGGCAAAGGAGAAGCAGGCCGCCGAGAGCCTCGTCTCCGCCGGCGCAGACGTGCTCGGCCAGAACGTCGACTCGACCGCAACCGGCCAGGTCGCGAAGGAGCACGGGATCCCGTGGGTCGGGTACGACTCGAACTCCTCGTCGTTCGCGCCGAAGTCGTGGCTGACGGCGTCGGTCTACAACTGGGGCCCCTACTACCTGACGCGGATCAAGGAGGCGATGGCCGGCACCTGGAAGCCGGGCTTCTACTACGGCTCGATCAAGGACGGGTTCACGTCACTGGCTCCGTACGGCCCGGGCGTCACCGCGAAGACCAAGTCGCTGATCGCGGCGAAGCAGGCGGCGATCGAGTCCGGGAAGTTCTACGAGTTCACCGGGCCGCTGTACGACCAGAGCGGCAAGCTCATGGTCAAGCCGGGCGTGAAGCTGACGGTGAACCAGCTCTACTCGTTGAACTGGCTCGTGAAAGGCGTGATCGGAAGCGCGAAGGGTTAGTGCGCGGTCGGCGGTGAGCGACGCGCCGATCGACCAGCAACCGGCCACGGCGATCCCGAGAGGGGTCGCCGTGGCCATGCACGGGATCACGAAGCGATTTCCGGGCGTCGTTGCGAACGACGGCGTCGACTTCGAGGCGGCGGTCGGAGAGGTTCATGCGCTGCTCGGCGAGAACGGGGCCGGCAAGAGCACGCTCTCGAACATCCTCACGGGTCTCTACAGGCCCGACGAGGGCGAGATCCTGCTGTACGGCGATCCGGTCCGGTTCGAGAATCCGCGTGAGGCGCTCGACGCGGGGATCGGGATGGTGCACCAGCACTTTCGGCTCGTCGAGACGTTCACGGTCGCCGAGAACATGGCGCTCGGCGAGCACCGCCCCGGCCGGCGGTCCTCGTTCCGGATCGACCCGGGCCGGATCGAGGCCAAGGTCGGAGAGCTCTCCGACCGCTATGGGATGGATGTCGACCCGAAGGCGCGCGTCTGGCAACTCTCGCTGGGCGAGCAGCAGCGAGTCGAGATCCTGAAGGCTCTGTACCGCGATGCGCGGATCCTGATCCTCGACGAACCGACCGCGGTGCTCACGCCGCAGGAGGCGGAGGTGCTGTTCGCAACGCTGCGGCAGATGGTCGCCGATGGGCGGACGGTGATCTTCATCTCGCACAAGCTGAACGAGGTCAAGGCCGTATCCGATCGGGTCACCGTGCTCCGAGGAGGCCGCTCGGTTGCAGCTTTGGCGATGGCCGATGCAACGCCCCGCTCTCTCGCAGCGCTGATGGTCGGTCGTGAACTCGCCGAGCCGGTGCGCGAGGCGCGGCCGGACCCGGGTGAGCCGACTCTCGTCGTCGACGATCTCTGGGTTGCCGGGAGTCGCGGCGAGCCCGCGGTACGAGGGGTCTCGCTCGTCGTGCGCGCCGGCGAGATCGTGGCGATCGCGGGGGTCGCGGGGAACGGGCAGCGCGAGCTTGCCGAGGCGATCGCGGGGCTGCGGGCGCCCGAGCGGGGAACGATCGGTGTTGCAGGGAAGAAACTCCACCTGGGAGATCCGCAGGCGTCGCTTGGCGCGGGCATCGCCTTCGTGCCGGAGGACCGGATGGCGACGGGGGCGGCGCCCGGCCTCAGCATCGCCTCGAATCTCGTGCTCCGCTCCTATCGCGATCCGTCGCTCTCGCGCGGGCCTCTGCTCGTGCTCGGGCGCATTCGCGAGCGAGCGGTCCGGCTGATCGAGCGCTACCGGATCGCGACGCCGGGGCCGATGCTGCCGGCGCGCCAGCTTTCCGGCGGCAACCTCCAGAAGGTCGTGATCGCCCGCGAGTTCTCGGGGAACCCGCGTGTGGTGATCGCCGCCTCCCCGACCCAGGGTCTCGACGTCGGCGCCACCCAGACCGTTCGCGCCTACCTTCGCGACGCGGCCGCAGGCGGGGCCGCCGTGCTGATGTTCAGCGAGGACCTCGATGAGATCCTCGAGCTGGCCGATCGGATCGACGTGATCTACGAGGGAGCGATCGCCGGCGAGGTTCCCGCGGGCGCGGGCATCGACGAGATCGGCCTGCTGATGGCCGGCGGCGAGGCAGGCGCGCCGGCCGCTCCCGACGTCCCGAAACCCGGTGTCTGAGGCCGATGGTCTCCGCGCAGGATCCGGCGCGGCACGCCTGCCGTTCGGAGTCAGTCCGCGCCGAGGCGGAAGCTGATCGGCTGAGCGCCCTCCCAGAGGGTCAGCCTGCCGAGCTCGGCGAAGCGTTCGCCGCCCTCGACGATCGTTGCGAAGTGATTGCCCGCGAGCGCCCCGGCCTTCGACCCGAAGGCGCAGTGGCCGTAGGGGAAGAGCAGCTCGGTCTCGCTCACCCCTGCGGGATACAGGAGCAGCTGGCCCGGCGCAGGAAAACAGGTTGCGTTCTCCGGCCCGATGCCGAGCTCGCGGTCGCCCCACGGGATCCAGTTCGACTCGCCGCTCCAGCGGCAATGGATGATCCGCTCCTCGAACGGCAGGATCTCCCTGAATGCGGCCACCGTCGCCGGCGCCTCGACCTCTTCGAAGCGGGCGCGGAACCTGAAGCCGGCGGCCACGATCTCGAGCATGCGCCCAAGCTACCGCGAGGCGAGCCAGCGCGCGAGCGTGTCGCGCTCGGCCTGCGTCATCCCGGTGGCGTTGCCGAGCGGCATCGCGTGGGAGTCCACCGCCACCGAACGGATCAGCGCCGCGTTCGCGTCGATCTGCGCCGCCGTTTCGAGCACGATCCCGGCCGGCGGAGAGCTGTAGCCGGGCTGGGTCGGAGCGAGCGAGTGGCACGGAGCGCAGCGGTTCGCAACGATCGCCTGGACGGTCGCGGCGCTCGGTGTGGGGCCGGTCGCACTCGAAGCGGTCGACGCGGGTCGCAGCGCGATCGCGAGCGCCACGAATCCGATCGCGGCCGTTACCGGGATCCACCAGGCGTTTTGGCCGCGGTGGCGCAGGTTGAAGAAGTGGCGGATCCACACGCCGAGTGCCATCAGCGCCACCAGGATCAGCCACGCGTCGTCGTGCCCGTAGGTGAACGGGAAGTGATTCGAGAGCATCGCGAACACGACCGGCAGCGTCAGGTAGTTGTTGTGCACCGACCGCTGCTTCCCCAGCGCATTCCAGGCCGGGTCGGGCTCCTCGCCCGCTTCCTTTGCCCGGACGAGCCTCCGGTGCATCGGGATGATCACGAAGAAGACGTTCGCGGCCATGATCGTGCCGAGCATCGCCCCGACCTCGATGTAGGCGGCCCGCGGTGCGAGCAGCTCGCCTGCGCCCCACGCCGCAAGCACGACGAGGGCCGCGACGGCAGCGGCGAGCGCGCGGTCGTGCCCGGCGAGGATCCGGCAGAGGGCATCGTAGACGAGCCATGCGAGCACGAGCCCGCCGACCGAGATCGCGATCGCCTCCCAGGTGGTCAGGTCGGCGACAGCGGGATCGACGAGGAAGCTCGACGCGTGCGCGAAGTAGACGACGACGAGGAGCGCGAACCCGGAGAGCCAGGTGGTGTAGGCCTCCCACTTGAACCAGTGGAGCCTGTCCGGCAGGCGCTCGGGCGCGACGCGGAACTTCTCGATCCGGTAGAAGCCGCCGCCGTGGATCTCCCAGACCTCGCCGCCGACACCTCGTGCGGCGTCCGCCGGGTCGGCGGGCGGCTCGAGGTGATTGTCGAGCGCAATGAAGTAGAACGACGAGCCGATCCAGGCGATCCCGGCCACGACGTGCAGCCAGCGGAAGACGAGGTCCCCCCAGCCCCACCAGTAGTCGCCCGGCGCTAGGAATGCCGCCATCGGCTCTCGGCGATCGAGACGAGCTCGTCGAGCGCCGTCGCGAGCTCCTGCTCCCGGGTCCGTTCGAGGCGCGCCTCCAGGATCGGCACGAGCTCGCGCTTCGAACGTCCGTTCACGAAGACCACGAAGCGGAAGCCAAAACGCCCCTCGTACCTGCGATTCAACTCGTCGAGACCGGGCGCCTCGTCGGTTCCCTGCTCGGCGGCGGAACGGGCCGAGAGCCGTTTCGCGCCGATCGCGGGATGGGCGTCGAGTACCTCTTTCTTCTCCTCGTCCGTAAGGCCGGCCGCGACCTCGCGGGCGTGGCCGAGCGGGTCGTCGAGCTCCGCGAGACGCTCGACGAAGCGCGTCCGCCCCTCGAAGAGGCCGGCAAGCTCCTCGACGCTCAGCTTCCGCGGTAGGTCGCGCACCCGTACGAGGAGACGAGCAGTGGGATGTGATGATGGCCCTCGTCGAGCTCGACCTCGAGCTCGACGCGCCGGAAGAACGGGGAGAACGGGTAGAAGACGAGCCGGTAGCTGCCGGGGCCAACCTCGGAGAGCGTGCGGATGCGTCCCTCCTCGTCGGTGTCGGCCGACGCGATGAGGTTTTCCTCCTGCCAGAGCTCGACACGCACTCCGGCGGAAGGGGCGCCGCGCTCCGTGTCGAGTACGTGCGTCGAGATGCTCATGGGCCGATCTCCGGTTGGACGCTCATCACCCGACTCTACGGCACGTCCCAGCCGTCGAACAGCGACGGTGCCGGCCAGCTCGCGTCGGGCTCGGCCTCCTCCCAGCCGGTCGGCCAGGGGCGCTCGCGCATCACGCGCTCGCCCTCGGCTCGGTAGGCCGCCGCCTCGATCCGCGTACGCGTGCCGGCCACGACCGCTGCCTCGAGCTCGTCCTCGTCCTTCCACCGCGGATTGCCACTCTCTGCAGGGACCCAGAGATCGAGGATGTGGTCGCGCGTCGAGATCGTCCGGCCCGCGAAAACGGGCGGGTCTTCGAGATTGACGTACCAGCCGATTACCCTCGCCGCGCCACGGAAGATCCAGATCGAGTAAGCCCGACCGCGCGGGAAGACGATCACGAGCCTCCCGGACCCTTCGTCGAAGAGAAACGGCCGCAGGAGGGGAACGCGCGGGCCCCAGCGCTCCGCGAGCGGCAGCGTCCGCAGGTCCCGCCCGTCGGCGGCCACCGGCCGCGAGACGACGGTCCCGTGCTCGAGCGTCCCGACCACCGCCTCGGGGCCGTCGTGGAGGATGCTGAGCGGCAGCCCGGAGTGGTAGCGGCCGTCGGAGGCGAGAGCTCGGTAGACGACGATGTCGCCGGGCGACCAGGTCACGCCGCGAGCCGCGCGGCCTGTGCGCGGTGAGCGCGCGCGATCTCCGCCTCGTCGGCATGCACGAGCCGGCCGCCGCGCACGACGTCGATGCCCCCGACGAGCAGGCGGTCCACCCGCTGGGGCCCCGCGAAGACGAGCCCTGCCACCGGATCCTCGGCGCCTGCGAGCTCGAGCCCGTCCGTCCGCCAGATCGCGACATCCGCCCGCCGCCCCGGCTCGAGCGTGCCGATGTCGGCGCGGCCGAGCACGCTCGCGCCCCCCCGGGTCGCAAGGCGCAGAGCCTCCCTGGCGGACATCGCTCCGGCTCCGCCCCGACCGCGAGCCTGCAGGAGCGACTGCTTCGCCTCGAAGAAGAGATCGCTGCGCTCGTTCGAGGCGGAGCCGTCGGCTCCGAGCCCGACGCGAACTCCCGCATCGAGCAGCTCGCGCACGGGCGCGATTCCCGCGCCGAGCCGCAGGTTCGAGGTCGGGCAGTGCGCGACCCCGACGCCGTGCCGTCCGAAGCGCTCGATCTCGGCGGGCGAGAGGTGGATGCAGTGTGCGCACCAGACGTCTCCTTCCAGCCAGCCGACCCGCTCCAGGTACTCGACCGGCGTGCAGCCGAAGAGCTCGCGGCAGTAGGCGCCCTCTTCGACGGTCTCCGCGAGGTGGGTGTGCAGGACGAGGCCCAGCCTGCGTGCGGCGGCGGCGGACTCCTCCATCAGCCGCGTCGTGACCGAGAACGGCGAGCACGGCGCAACCGCGATCTGCACCATCGCGCCGTCGGCGAGAGCTGCGAGCCGCTCGGTGTCGGCGAGCACGTCGTCGATCTGCTCGACGAGGTTGTCCGGCGGGAGGCCGCCGTCGGAGACGCCGAGGTCCATCGAGCCGCGGGAGGCGACGATCCGAACGCCGAGCTCCGAAGCGGCGGCGAGCTCGGCCTCGATCAGTCCCGAGACCCCGCGCGGAAAGACGTAGTGGTGGTCGAACACGGTCGTGCAACCCGAGAGCGCGAGCTCGGCGAGGCCTGTACGCGCGGCCGCAAACAGCATCTCGTCGTCGATCCGGGCCCAGACCGGATAGAGGGTGCGCAGCCAGGTGAACAGGTCGGCGTCCTGGGCGCGCGCCCGTGTGAGCGTCTGGTACAGGTGGTGATGGGTGTTGACGAGGCCCGGGGTGACGACGGCGCCGCCCAGATCCTCGGCCGGGCCGGGGGCTTCGCCGGCGCCCAGCTCGGCAACGAATCCATCTTCGATCCGAAGCCAGCCGCGCTCGTGCTCGGTGCCTGCGCCGTCCATCGTCACGATCCGGGCCCCGGTGAGGATCATCTGCTCGAACCGTACAGTTCACGCAAATGGAGATCCTGACCCCGCGGGGCCTCGACGAGGCGCTGTCCCTGAAGGCGGAGCATCCCGATGCGATCCCGATCCAGGGCGGGACGGATCTGATGGTGGCGCTGAATTTCGATCGAACACGGCCGCAGATCGTCCTGAACCTGAACGAGGTGCCCGAGCTGCGCGGCTGGGCCCACGTCGACGGCTCGGTGCGCCTCGGTTCGGGGCTCACCTATGCCCAGGCGATGGTCCCCGAGCTCGCGATGCTGCTGCCTTCGCTGGCCGAAGCCTCCCGCACCGTCGGCTCCCCGCAGATCCGCAACCGGGGGACGATCGGCGGCAACCTTGCAACCGCCTCGCCGGCCGGTGATGCGCTGCCGCCGCTGCGCGTGGAGGGCGCCGAGGTCGAGTGCCTGTCTCTGCGCGGCTCTCGACGGATCCCGCTCGGTGAGTTCGTGACCGGGGTGAAGCGCACCGTGCTCGAGCGGGACGAGCTGATCGCCGCGGTCTGGGTGAAGCCTTCCGGGGCCCCGCAGACGTTCATGAAGGTGGGGCCGCGGAACGCGATGGTGATCGCGGTGGTGTCGCTCGCGCTCTCCGCCGGCGAGGAGCTCCGGGCTTCGTTCGGCTCGGCCGGGCCACGGCCGGTGCTCGTCACGGCGCCCCGCGCCGAGTCCGACACCTTCGCGGAGAGGGTCGCTGCCGCCGCCTCGCCGATCGACGACGTGCGCGGCACCGCCGCCTACCGGTGTCACGCGCTTCGCGTGCTCACCGTGCGCGCGCTCGAGAGGACGATGTCGTGAGGATCGAGCTGCGGGTGAACGGCGCTCCCACCGGGGCCGATTGCTGGGAGGGCGAGTCGCTGCTCTTCGCGCTGCGTGAGAAGCTCGGGTATCCGGGCTCGAAGAACGCTTGCGAGCAGGGCGAGTGCGGCTCCTGCTCGGTCTTGCTCGACGGGGAGCTCGTCTGTGCCTGCCTCGTGCTTGCGGCGCAGGCCGACGGCCATGACGTGACGACGGTCGAGGGGCTTGCCGACGGGGAGGCCCTGCACCCGGTGCAGCGTGCGTTCGTCGAGGCGGGTGCGGTGCAGTGCGGCTTCTGCACCCCCGGCCTCGTGGTCGCCGCGAGCGATCTGCTCGCCCGCTTCCCGTCCCCTTCTGATGACGAGATCCGCGAGGCGCTCTCAGGCAACCTCTGCCGGTGCACCGGCTACGAGAAGATCTTCGACGCCGTGCGCCTGGCCGCACGGGACGTGTCCGGATGAACCCTTGGGAGGTGAGGACGAGCCACCCGCGGCCGGCCGTTCGAGCCCAGAGGTGTAACCACATTGGTGCAAACGACACCTTGCGCTCGCCGCCTTCGGCGGGCGATGATCCTGGCGGGTGGAGGGTGGTCCCATTCCCCACCCAGGGCGGGGACCGGCTCGAGGGTGCCCGTCTTGCGGCTGCAGGATTCGGGGGGCACGCGCTCTCCCTTGCGTTCGCTTCGGATCGCGATGTCCTGCCCTCGCGACGGTTCCGGGCGGCCGCGGCTGCCTGTGCCAGGGGCGGCGACGCTGTCCGAGAGTGCGCCTGGTGAGCACGACGGCGATTCCGACGGCTCCTCCGCTCGGACGGATCGGCGAGATCGTGCCCCGGGCCGACGGCGTGCCGAAGACGCGCGGTGAGTTCGCGTACTCGAGCGACCTCATCGTGCCGGGCATGCTCTGGGGCCAGACGCTGCGGAGCCCGTACGCGCACGCACGGATTCGCGAGATCGACATCTCCGAGGCCGTGTCGATGCCCGGAGTGCATGCCGTGCTCACCCACGCCGACGTGCCCGGTGAGAAGCGATACGGCCTCGAATTCCGCGATCAGCCCGTGCTCGCGATCGACCGCGTGCGGTACTTCGGCGAGCCGGTCGCGCTCGTTGCCGCCGAGCATCCCGAGCAGGCTCGCCGTGCCGCCGGGAAGATCGCCGTCGCCTACGAGCCCCTCGACCCGATCGCGGACATGGAACGGGCGACAGACGGGCCCGAGCTGCACCCCGAGCGCCCGACCCAGGGGCACGGCTACCGCGACGATCCTCGCCCGAATGTCGTTCGTACGCTCATCGTCCGCCATGGCGACCCGGCCGCCGCCGGGGAGGTCTCCGTCGAGGGCGTCTACGAGACCGGCATCCAGGATCAGGCGTTCCTCGGCCCCGAGTCGGGCCTCGCCGTCCCCGACGGCGAGGGCGGCGTCGACATCCATGTCGCCACGCAGTGGCTGCACGTCGACCGAGCCCAGATCGCCCCGTGCCTCGGGCTGCCGCTCGAGCGCGTGCGCGTCCACCTGGGCGGGGTCGGCGGGGCGTTCGGCGGCCGCGAGGATGTCTCGATGCAGATCCACGCCGGCCTGCTCGCGCTCCACACGAACCGTGCAGTCAAGATCGTCTACAGCCGGGAAGAGTCCTTCACGGGGCATGTCCACCGCCACCCGTCGCGGATCTGGGCGAGACACACGGCAACGCGAGACGGGCGGCTGGTCTCGGTCGCGATGCGCATCCTGCTCGACGGCGGCGCCTACGCCTCGAGCTCGACGGCCGTCTGCGCCAATGCTGCCGCGTTTGCCTGTGGCCCCTACTCGGTGCCGAACGCGCTCCTCGAGGCCACCGTCGTCTACACGAACAATCCGCCGTGCGGCGCGATGCGAGGTTTCGGCGCAGTCCAGACCTGCTTCGCCGGTGAGGCCCAGATGGACAAGCTCGCCACGGCCCTCGAGCTCGACCCGGTCGAGCTCAGGCTGCTCAATGCGCTCGCCCCCGGGGACACCCTCCCCACCGGCCAGCGGATCGATTGCTCGCTGCCGACCGCCCAGGTGATCCGCGCCGCTGCCGCCCTCGAGCCCCCGCCGCCCGAAGAGCTGCCGCGGGATCCGCTTCGGCTGCCCGGCGGCGCCGGAAACACGACACGCGGCGAGGGAATCCGACGCGGAACGGGCTTCGCCGTCGGGTTCAAGAACATCGCTTTCTCGGAAGGGTTCGACGACTACTGCGCGGCGCGCGTGCGCCTCTTCGCCGACGGCTCGGCCGAGGTCCATTGCGCCGCAGCGGAGGCGGGCCAGGGTGTCACGAACGTCATCATCCAAGTCGCGCGAACAGAGCTCCGAACCGCCGATGTGAGGGTCGCCTCCCCGTCAACCGCCACCGTCGAGTCGGCCGGCTCGACGTCGGCCTCGCGTCAGACCTGGATGGTGTCGGGCGCCGTCCGCGATGCGTGCCGCGCCGCGCTCGCCGAGCAGGCCGCGCGTGGAGGGGGTGAAGTGGACGTCGAGCGGATCTACCGTCACGTCCCGACGAGCCCGCTCGATCCCGAGAACGGCCAGGTCACCGGCGAGCGGGCGCACGTCTCGTTCGCGGTGTGCGCGATGAAGGTCGTCGCCGAGGTCGACGTCGAGCTCGGCCTCACGCGAGTCGTCTGGATCGGCGCCGCTCAGGAGGTCGGTCGTGCCGTCGATCCGCAGTCGGTCGAGGGCCAGATCGAGGGCGGGATCGCCCAGGGTCTCGGGCTCGCGCTGATGGAGGAGATCCAGACTCGCGACGGCCTGATCACCAACGCGAGCTTCACCGACTACCTGATCCCGACTGCGCTCGACATGCCTCCGGTCGACACCGTGATCATCGAGGACCCGGACCCGAACGCGCCCTACGGGGTCAAGGGCGTCGGGGAGCCTCCGACGGTCGTCTCGACCGCCGCGGTCGTTGCAGCCCTCCGAGACGCGACCGGCCGCGAGCTCGCGAGGGCCCCGGTCCGGCCGGAGGAGATCGTCGGGATTCCTTAGCGGACGCCCTCTTCGGGTTGCGTTGCGGCGGGCGGCTCCCTCCGCACGACGAGCGCCACCGCCGAGACGACGACGGCGGCGCCGATCAGGATCCTCCACGTCACCTGCTCGTTGCGGAACAGGAGGCCGAGCAGGATCGCGACAACGGGGTTGACGTAGGCATAGGTCGAGACGAGGCCGAGCGGCGCGTTCGCGAGCAGCCAGGTGTAGGCGGTGTAACCGACAACCGATCCGATCGTCACGAGGTAGAGCCAGGCGAGGATCGACGAGGTCGACGGTGAGACCGATCCGACCGAGGTGAGCCCGAACGGGAGCATCACGAGGCCGCCGGCGAGCATCTCCCACGCCGTGGCGGCGAACGCGTCGGCGGGCATCGTCAACCGCTTCGAGGCCACCGAGCCCACCGACCACATCACTGCCGAGAGCACGCACAGGGCAATTCCGAGGGTGGTCGCCCCACCCTCGGGCTGAGCGAGCACCGCGACGCCGGCGAACCCGACCCCGACTCCGACGAGGACCGGTGTGGGGACGCGCTCACCCAGCAGAAGCCTGAGCAGTACGACCCAGAGCGGCACCGACGCGATGATCAGGGAGGCGAGCCCGGTCGGCACGTCCCGTTCTGCATAGAAGAGCACCGCGTTCGCGCCGGGGAGGAGGCAGCCGATCAGCACGCACGAGAGGAGCGCCGGCCGTGAGATTCGCATCGTTCCGCCGCGCTTCACGACAACGACTGCCATGATCGCGCCGGCGAGGACGAAGCGTGTCGAGACTGCAAGGAGCGGGGGCAGCGTCTCCACCGCGATCGCGATGAAAAGGTAGGTCGATCCCCAGATGATGTAGACCGCCCAGAGGGCGGCCCAGATCTTCGCGCCGTGGCTCACGAGACGGGCGTCAGCCGGAGGCGGCGGTCATCGCGTGGTCGACTCGCCGCTCTGGCGCGGGCGGAAGTCCTCGCCCAACACGCAACCCCCGAGCGCCTCCGCGCGCTCGGCGTCCTCCGCGGGAGGCTCGAGCCGACCGGCCGATCCAGACATTTTGTTTCTCCTCCTCTTCCGCCTCCGGCGAACGGGCCCCTGGCAACTCTATGTCCCGCGGGCTGCCCGGGGACGAGCATCCTCGTGCCGTTCGTCACATTCGCTCGTGCATTTCGCCAGGGTTTTTCCAGGTCGTGCGCTTTCGCACAAAGGGCGACGCTCGTGCAATTCGGCACGATTTCGAACCGGTTCCAATCCGCTCGAAATACCGCCGTGTGCTACTAATTGTGATCTCAATAGCGGCGCGGAGGCTGCGCCCACCTCTGATCGTCGACCTTTGAAGGAGTGAGTAATGAGCGCAGTCGCGACCACCGAAGCCGTCGCCGTAGGTGATGCCCCCGCTGTCTCTCTCGTGCCCGTTCACGAGAATTCGGTCCAGCAGATGCACATGGCGGAGCAGAAGCGCTGGATGCTGTGGTTCGGCATCCCCGCCTTGATCGCGTCGGTATTCGTCGGGCTGACCTTGAGCATGAATCAGGCGTGGATCATGGGCCTTGCGATCGCCGCGATCGTCGTCGACATCTTTGTCCTCGTCTGGCTTGCGATGACGTCCGATACGAACGGCTCGGGCGGCGACTACCCGGCCGGCGCGACTCACTGAGCCTGGTTCTACGGCGCGCGTAGATCTACGATTCGGCGGGTGCGCCGAGTCGTCCTGATCGTCAACCCATATTCGACCGAGGTGACCCGGCAGCGCGTCCGGGAAGTGACGGCGGCGCTCGAACGTCACGCCGAGGTTGCCGTGCGGCAGACCGAGGCCCGTGGGCACGCGACCGAGCTCGCCGCCGGCGCTGTCGGCGAGAGCGACGCCGTTGTCGTCTTTTCGGGCGACGGCACCTATAACGAGGCGATCAACGGCGCAGCCAGCAAGCTCCCGTTCGGATTCGTGCCGGGCGGCGGGGCGAGTGTCTTCCCGCGGGCGCTCGGGCTGCCACGCGATCCCGTCGCGGCAGCCGAACGGGCCGGCGCGGCGCTCGAAGCCGGCCGCACGACCTCGATCAGCCTCGGGCGGGTCAACGGCCGGCGCTTCTGTTTCTCGGCCGGGATCGGATTCGACGCAGAGGCCGTTCGACGCATCGACCGCCGCGGCCGCGACCGAGACGGCCGGAGGGCCGGCAACGCGATCTTCGCCGCGACCGTGATCGGCGTGATCGTCGAGTCCGGCTTCCGGCTCGAGCCCACGCTGTCGATCGAAGGGTACGGCCGTGCAGCCTCGCTCCTCGTGAACAACGGCCGTCCCTATACCTACGCCGGGCCGCTCGCGGTGACGGTCTCGGGCGCCGCCGAGTTCGAGACCGGCCTCGATTTCGTCGCTGCGCGCGAGGTGAAGCCGAGCTGGATCCCGGGCCTCGCCTTCCGCGGGTTCCGTGGCAAGCTGGCGCATGACTCCCGCGTCTTGACCGGCCACGATCTCGATCGCTTCGCTGTGAGCTGCGACAGGCCCCTGCCCCTTCAGGCGGACGGTGAGGATCTCGGCGATGTGACCGAGGCGACGTTCGAGGCCGAGCGAAACGCCCTCGACGTCCTCCGCTAGCGGCTTGAGGTGAAACTCAGGGCCGGCGCGTCCAGGGTGGCATCTGCCGTCGAGATCGGGCCCACGGTCGCGGCGGCCCGCGACGCCGGATGCAAAGGTGAGTGCCCTGACCGGGCGTGGAAGGCGGATGGAGCTACGCGAACCGATCGAGGACGCAGTCGACCCACCCGACGGTCATGAAGCCGAGCCGCTCCAAGATCGGCCGCGACATTCGCCCCGCTGTGACGGTCAGTGCGTGCGCGTCGCGCTCGGTTGCAGCGTCCCAGCGCGCCCGAACGAGGGCGCGATAGACGCCGCGGCCGCGCATGTCAGGTCGCGTCGAGCCTCCCACGAGCCACGCCGCATTCGCACCCTGGATCGCAGCTCCCTTTCCCACCACCTCACCCCCGACCAGGGCGACGAACGTTCGAAATACGCCCCCGGTCTGCTCGAACCCCCACACCTCGCGCTCGTGCGCCTCCATCGCCGCCCGGTCCTCGCTGCTCATCTCGAAGGCCTCGTGTCCGACCCGGAGCCCGGCCTGGTATTCGGCGAACGTCTCAGCCAGGCGTGCCTCGACGTCGGGCGGACCGGCCTTCGGTTCCTCCAGCAAGACCATCGCGGCGAATCTCGGTTCATACGGGGGCTCGTCGTGCGGGACCATGCCCATCGAGAGCAGAGCCGCTGCGAGACCCTCGGGCTGGGCCGCCTCGGGAACAAACCACGCTGCCCGCGTCATCTCGCGCTCCGCGACGAGACCACGAACGTCCGCCACGGCCTCCTCGACTCCGTCGGCGTCGATTCTGCGTGCCATCACGCTCGCCGACGTCATCCCGGCCTGGAGCCCAATCGTGTAGCCCTCGCGCCGCACCTGCTTGAAGGGGTGGTCGCGTGGCGGCGGAGGCACATCGCTGTCCGGGAAGAGCGCAGCCCGCCGTAACGACTCCGGAATCGCCACGCACGCAAACATCGCAGCTTTCAGGCGCCTGTCAAGCGGCGCCGCGCGCTGACCGTCCCGCCCGGACGGGCGCTCCCGCCGGTCGTCCCGTGAAACCGCCAGAAGCACGTCAGGCCAGGAGGCGGGCCAGTTTTCAGATCAAGCCTCTCGGCGACCCGGATCCAGAGCACCGGCGAGACGACTTCGACCCGATTCGCGGCGAAACGACGCAAAAATCGCAGGCCCCGCCCAGGGTGGGGAGCCAACCCGCCACCCTCACTGCCAATTCTACGGGGTGCCGGGGCGGCTGTCTGTACCAACATCGGAACGGTTTCTCCACAGCCGCACCGCCGCGGGGAGCGAGCCGAGCAGCGCGCCCCCTGACCGCGACCGTCCCACGGCCCTCCGCCGACGAGGCTTGCTCCGCTGTTGCCGGCTGAAACCCATGCCGGCTGCAACCGGGCCGGCTTACCCCGGTGCTGCCCTATATCCCGGTGCTGTCTTACACCCCGTGCCGAGTACACTCGAAGTCTGATGGGTGCCTGGTACTGGATCGGCGTGCTCGCCGGTGTCGGCGTCGCCCTCGGGATGCTCGCCGCCGGGATCGTTCTCCGCTGGCCGCTCGCAGCCGCGATCGGCGGCGTCGCCGCGGTCGCGATCGCGATCGCGGTCTTCGCCTGGCCCGAAGCACTGGCGGGGGCCGCCGGGGCCGTCGCGGGAGCGTTCGGAACGGCGATCGTCGCTACGGGCGCGCTGAGGCGCGGCGGCACGCGCGCCGGAGTCGCACTGCTCGTTGGCGTCGTCTCGGTCGCCGGCGCGGCGATTGCGTTCATCCCCGTCGCGGGAGTGCTGGAGGCCGTCGCGATGCCGCTGCTCGCGATCAGGCTGCGACGCAAGACGCCCGAGCGCTACGCGGGCCTGCGTACGCTGGCGCGCGACTGAACCGGGCTTGTGTCGCCTTCGCCGGCTCCGAAACCAGTCGCCCTGATCATCATCGACGGTCTCACCCCCTCGATGCTCGAGGCCACGGACGCCCCGGCCCTGCGCTTCCTACTCGAGAACGGCAGCTACCGCCGCGCGGTATCGACCTTTCCCTCGCTCACCCCCGTCTGCCTCGCGTCGATCGCAACTGGGGGGCACGGCGAGCACCACGGCATCCCCCATCTCGTCTGGTGGAACCGCGAGGAGGAGCGCATCGTCGAGTACGGCTCATCCTTCGCGGCGCTCCGGGCCTCCGGCCTCGTGCAGGGGGTTCGCGACACGGTCGTGAACCTGAACGAGCGGCATCTCCTGAAGAGCACCGACACGATCTACGAGGCGCTCGAGGACGCCGGGCTCACGACGGCGGCGATCAACATCACGACCTATCGCGGCCGCAACCGCCACCTCTCCCCGATCCCCGGGTTCCCGCCCGTTCACGGGCCGAAGCGCTTCTTCTTCTACAGCGTCTACGAGTCCGATCGAACCGGCGCGCCGATCGCCTTCCTGAACCGGTCGCTCGGCTCGATCGACGGCTACGCGGCCTGGATCGGGCGGTGGCTCGTGACCCGTGACGGCTTCGACTTGCTTGTCCACTACCTCCCGGACTACGACTATGCCTCCCATGCGCTCGGCCCCGATTCGGCGCACGAGGCGCTCGGGCGGGCCGACGCCGCGATCGCGGCTCTGTTCGAGGCCGCCGGGGGGCCCGATGCGTTCCTCGAGCGCTACGGCGTCGTCCTCTGCTCCGACCACGGTCAGACGCCGATCGTGAACACGGCCCGGCTCGAGGTGCCGGGTGCGTTCGTTGCCGCATCGAACCGTGCAGCGATGCTGTACGGCGACGATCCGCGCAGGCTCGCGGTCGCGCTCGACGCCGAGCCTTCCGTGGACGTGGTGCTCTTCCTCGAGGACGGTGAGATGGTCGTCCGCCGGGACGGCGTCGAGGACGCGGCGATCCTCGACGACTACCCCGACGGGCGGGCTCGGGCCGAGGGCGCCCTGCGCAATCCGAACTCCGGCGAGGTGCTCGTCTCGGCCGCAGACGGCTGGGAGTTCGTCGACCTCGCGGGGCGCCACCACCTGGGTGGCGGCAGCCACGGCTCGCTCGCGCCCGCGGACTCTGAGGTCCCGATGCTCACCGTCGGCCTCGGCGAGCCGCCCGCGTCGATCACCGCGATCAAGGGTCTGCTGCTCGCGCACTTCGGCGTGGCCGTCGCAGCGGCCGCGTGATCCGCTTGGGCTCGCGGCCGGCGTGGATCGAACGTCAACTCGTCCGTCGCGGGATCGGCGATCAGCGCGTGCTCGATGCGATGGAGCGCGTCCCGCGCGAGGCGTTCGTCCCGAAGGAGCTTCGCGATCGGGCCTACGACGATCGCCCGCTTCCGCTCGGGCACGGCCAGACGATCTCCCAGCCCTACATCGTCGCCCTCACCTGCGAGGCCCTCGAGCTCTCCGGCGAGGAGCGCGTGCTCGACATCGGGACCGGTTCGGGCTACGCCGCCGCCGTGCTGTCCGAGCTCGCCGCAGAGGTCCACACGATCGAGAGGATCCGCGAGCTGGCCGAGACCGCCCGTGCAGCGCTCATCGACGCCGGGCACGGAACGGTCCGCGTGCACCTGGGTGACGGCGCAGACGGCCTCGCCGCCTTCGCCCCTTACGACGCGATCGCCGTCGCCGCAGCCACGCCCGACATACCCTCCGCCCTCTGGACGCAGCTTCGCGAGGGCGGCCGGGTCGTCCTGCCGCTGCGGACAGGGAAGCGCTCACAGCAGCTCTGCGTGCTCGAGCGCACCCCGGAGGGCCCGCACCTGCTGGCCTCGGTTCCGGCGAGCTTTGTTCCGTTCATTCGCAACGAACGCTAATGAATACCCAGTGATCCCCCTGCTAGCCTCGATTCGGGTGGCCATCCTCGAACATCGCGTGCGTGAAAACCGCACAGTGCAGGCCCTTCTGCGGCCGGCGAACTGGATCCAGGTCGCGAAGTTCGGGATCGTCGGCGCGAGCGGCTACCTCGTCAACCTGGGCGTCTACAGCGTCCTGCTGAAGGGCGCGGGCATGCACTATCTCGCCGCCGCGAGCGTCTCGTTCGTCGTCGCGGCGAGCTGGAACTACTGGTGGAACCGCCACTGGACCTTCCGGGCGGAGCGCGGTCACTTCGGCTATCAGGGCATGCGCTTCTTCGTGGTCTCCGGGGTCGTCTATGCCGCGAATCTCGGAGTACTGAGCCTGCTCGTCTCGGCAGGCGTCGGGAAGATCCCAGCGCAGGCGGTGGCGATCGTGATCGTCACACCGCTGAACTTCCTCGGGAACAAGCTCTGGTCGTTTCGCCGCTGAGATTCGCGGCGGTCGCGCTCGTAGCCGTCGCACTCGCCCCGGCCGCGCATGCCGCCGGGGCGAGCCGCGAATCCGGCCCACCCTGCCTCGTCGAGCACCGATCCGTTCCACGTCGACGTCACGCCCCCGAGCCCTGCGCATCAGGCCAGGCTGACCGAGGACGAAGCCGAGCAGATCGTATTGCGCTACCCGAAGGTGAAGGCCTGGCTCGAGCGCTACCCGGCCCACCCGACGATCGACGCGAGCTACTCGAAGGGCACGTGGACGATCAACGTGTTCTCGGGCAGTGCCGGGGAGGTGGTCATGGCCACCGTCGACGACGTCACCGGCTCGGTGCTCAGCGCCTGGACGGGCCCCCAGGTCGCCTGGGGGATGGCCCGCGGCGGAAACGGTGCGTTCGGCGGGACGCTGATCAACTCCTACAGCGTCTGGCTCGGATTCTGTGCGGCCTTCCTCATCGGCCTCGCCGACTGGCGGCGGGTGTTCTCGCTGCGGAACCTCGACCTGCTGATGATGCTCTCGTTCTCGGTCTCGCTCTGGTTCTTCAACCGCGGCAACGTGTTCGCGGCGATGCCGCTGATCTACCCGGGGTTCGCCTGGCTGCTCGCGCGCTCGGTCTGGATCGGCCGCACCGGACGGGCCCCTCTCGGGTCGAGTGTCTGGCCGGTATGGGTACTCGTCGGGGCGACCGTGTTCCTCGCAGGCTTCCGCACGGCCCTCAACGTCGAGCACTCGAACGTGATCGACGTCGGGCTCTCCGGCGTGATCGGAGCCGACCGGATCTCGACGGCCACGTTCCCTACGGCAACTTCCCGATCGAGGGCAACCGGCCCCGTGCGGCCCGCCGGACTCGTCCGGGGAGATCCGAACCGCATCCAGACGAACGGGCGCTGCGAGGCCGCGGACGCGCAGGGCGACACCTACGGCCCGGTTTCCTACGAGGCCTACCTGCCGGGGTACCTCGCGTTCGGCTGGAGCGGTGTCTGGGACACGCTGCCGGCGGCGCACGCGACCTCGATCCTTTGGGACTCGCTCTGCCTCGTCGGGCTCTGGCTCGTCGGCTGGCGCTTCGGCGGATCGAGGCTCGCCGCGACGCTTGCCTTCGCCTGGGCCGCGTGGCCCTTCTCGCAGTACGCGTCGAACTCGAACACGAACGACATGATCCAACCGGCACTCCTGATCTTCGGCTTCTACTTCCTGACGCTCGCCGGCGCTGCGTGGTGCGTTCGGGATGCTCGGTGCGCTCGTCAAGTTCTCGCCGCTGATCCTGCTCCCGCTCTGGTCGGGCTACCCCGATTCGCGGGACAACCGCTCGCGCCTGCGCTTCGTCACGGGCGCCCTCGTTGCGGCCGCCGCCGCCTTCTCGATCCTCCTGCTCGACGGCGCGCCCGTGCACGCGGCGACCGTCTTTTTCCACCACACCTTCGGCTACCAGTTCGGGCGCTCGTCACCGTTTTCGATCTGGGACTGGCGGCAGTACCACGCGAAGGGGCTACCGGACCTCCACTGGCTCCAGAACATCCTCCAGGCGCTGCTCGTCGTCGGCGCACTCGCGCTCTATCGCTGGCCCCGGAACCGCACGCCGCTCCAGATCGCGGCGTTCTCGGCCGCCCTGCTCATCGGGTTCGAGGCGGTGCTCACCTACTGGATCTACCACTACCTCGTGTGGTTCT
Organism: uncultured Actinomycetota bacterium; assembly: GCA_963766565.1. GTDB lineage: Bacteria > Actinomycetota > Thermoleophilia > Gaiellales > Gaiellaceae > PALSA-600. Next base: position 86,135 of record CAVYAQ010000002.1, on the reverse strand, counting down.
TCCCCTTCGTCGCGATCGCGTTCCTGATGCCGCGGGCCGCCGAGGCGCCCGTCCCGGTGCCGGCCGAGGGCGAGCTTCCCGGCACGCTCGCGATCGCTTAGGACGTATCGACCGAGACGCGTACGAGCCCGCAGCTCGTCGCCCGGCCGTCCAGGCCGCACTCGATCACGGCGCCCTCGATCCGCACGTCGTTGGCGGCTACCTCGAGCCGCACCGGCAGCCCCGTCGTGAACCGCTTGATCGGGCCGTCCGGGAGGCTCCCGATCACCGAGTCGTGCGGGCCCGTCATTCCCGCGTCCGTGACGGCGGCCGTGCCCCCGGCGAGCACCCGCGCATCGTTCGTCTGAACGTGGGTGTGCGTTCCGAGCACCGCGGTGGCGCGGCCGTCGAGGTAGTAGGCGAGTGCGATCTTCTCGCTCGTCGCCTCGGCGTGGAAGTCCACGACCACGACCGGCGTCTCCCGGAGCGCCTCCTCGACCAGGCGGTCGGCTGCGAGGAACGGGTTCTCGAACGGATTCAACGTCATCTCGCCGAGCAGGTTGATCACCGCCACGCCGCCGACGACCGTGAGCCCGCGACCCGGCGTGCGCGGCGAGAGGTTCGCAGGGCGAAGCACCCTGTCGGTGCCGTTGAGGTAGGGCGGGAAGCCCTGCTGGCCCCAGGCCCAGTTCCCGAGCGTGATCACGTCGGCGCCGGCGGCGAGGATGCGCTCGGCGAGCTTCGCCGTGATCCCCCGGCCGTCCGCCGCGTTCTCGCCGTTCACGATGCAGAAGTCCACGCCGAGCTCGTCACGTAGTGCGGGGAGCCTCGACTCGATCGCCCGCCGACCGGGCGCGCCGAACACGTCGCCGACGAAGAGGATCTTCAAGAACGAGGACTTGCCGAGCTCGCCGGCAAGCTCACCTGACCGCGAGCGTGGCGGCCGGGTGCACCTCGACCAGGACGTGGTTGCCCGCGTCGTTCGTGTAACGCGAGAGCGACTGGATCTCGACCTTCGAGAGGTCGAGCAGGGTCCCGAGCCGCGTGCTGCCCGCCGTGACGGACGCTCCAACCTCGAGCGACGGATCGACCGCGATGTTCGAGACCGAGAGCACGAGCGACGGCGCGGAGGTGGGTTGGATGTCGATCCGCTGGCCGTGGACCTCGCCGTCGATCACGACCTTCTCGATTCCCACCACGGTGCCCGGGATCGGGGCGTAGACGTCTGTGCCCGGCCCGGCGCCGACGTCGAGCGCCGAGGTCGCGGGCCCGCCGCCGCCTGGCAGCTGGTACCAGTGCGGAGAGCCGGAGCCCCCACCGAAGATCGCATGGACGAACCGGCGCAGAAGGCCCTGGTTCGCCTGCGTGCCGAGGGGCGTGAGGCCGAGGGCTCCGTCGGCGGCCGGGTGGTAGCCGATCGCAGTCAGCCGGCTCTGGTTGACCGGGAGGTCGATCGTGAGCGCCCCGAGCCGGGCGACTGCCTGGGGCGTGGGCGGCCCTGCGGGGAGCAGGCGGGCCGCGCTCGCAGGCGCGGTGATCCCTGCGGTTTCCTCGCTATTGCTGCCGAAGGCGGTGACGACAAGCGTCCCGACTGCGACGGCGGCAAGAGCGGCGATGAGGGCAAGACGGCGCCTCCGGGCGTCTGTGCGTTGACGGCGGGAACGCGCCGCCCGCCCCGGGGCCGGGCGCGGCGACATTCGGATGACCGTACCGGACCCGGGGTGGGCATTCAACCGGGTAACCGACGCCGACCCGCCCGGAACAGGGCCGAAATCGAGTGCCAGAGCGCCATCCTCGCCGGCCGGCCAGTCCCATGGGGGTGGGCGCAGGGCTCCTCTCCCGCGCCCGCTTGTACGATCGGAGCCGTGAGCGCTCCGGCCGGCCCGCCGCCGCGAATCGAGATCCCGCGATGGATCCAACTCGTTGCGCTGCCGCTCGGCGTCTTCTTTGCTTGGGTGTTCGGGCAGGCCGTTGCTCACACGCTCTTCCTCTTCCTCGTCGCGCTGCTGATCGCCCTGCTCCTGGATCCAATCGTGCTGACGCTCGGGGCATTCAAGGTACGGCGCGGAGTTGCGGTCGCACTGGTGTACCTCACGTTTGCGGCGGCGCTCCTCGTGATCCTGATCGCGCTCGGCACGGTGGTCGTCAGCCAGACGAAGACGGCCGCCGAGCGATTCAACGCCTATTTCACCGCTCCGCACGGACAGACCCATCTCACCTCGGCCGACCGCGACGTCAACCGGCTCCAGACCTGGCTCGACCGTCACCATCTGCAGAGCATCAAGGTCGAGCGGAGCGGTCACAAGTTCGTCGAGCGGATCCGGGAGCGCGATGTCGGCCGCTACACCCACCGGATCGTGAACTTCGTCGAAGGCGCCGCGATCTCGATCGGCAAGGCGCTCTTCGACGGCGTCCTCGTGTTCGTCGTCTCGATCTACATGCTCCTCGACATGCAGCGTCTCGCACGCGGCGTCGACCGGCGGTTTCCGCCGCACGGCGGCAGGCCGCTCATCTCGAGGATGGAGCACGCGCTCGTCTCCTACATCCGCGGGCAGATCCTGCTCAGCCTGATCATCGGCGCGAGCGCCGGGATCGGGCTATGGATCCTCGGCGTCACCGGGCTCCTGCCCGGCGGGGACAACTACGCCCTCCTCTTCGGAGCCTGGGTCGCGTTCACCGAGGTGCTGCCGTATCTCGGCCCGTGGCTCGGGGCGATCCCCCCAGCGATCTACGCGCTCGTCGTGCATCCGTTCTCGGTGGTCTGGGTGGTGCTGCTCTTCCTGGGGATCCATCAGATCGAGGGGCACGTCGTGGTGCCGAAGGTGATGGGAAGCGTGCTCCGGCTGCATCCGCTGCTCGTGATCTTCGGGTTGCTCGCCGGCACGAACATCGACGGCCTCGTCGGCGCGCTGGTCGCTCTGCCGCTGCTCGCCGTCGGACGCGCCGTGTGGGAGTTCTTCGCAGAACGGATCCACTTCGAGCCGTGGGACGGCGGAGGCGCGATCCCGGTCGAGGTCGAGCCGTTACCGGACCCCGTCCACCCGGAGAAGGTCGGATGACTCTGGGCTTCCGGATCCGCCGGCACGCGCGCCGTCTGCTCTGAGCCGGCTCCGGTCCGGGCGCTTGCCGTACCCTGTAAACATGGGCGCGTTCCCGGAAACCAGGCTGCGCAGGCTGCGTAGGACGCCTGCTCTCAGGGAGCTCGTGCGCGAGACGACGCTCTCACTCGACGACCTCGTGATGCCGCTCTTCGTCGCGCCCGAGGCGCTCCCGAACGAGGCGCTCCCGGGCATGTCGAGGCACACGGTCGACGGGGCCGTTCGCGAGTGCGAGGAGCTCCTGCGGGTCGGCGTGAAGGCCGTGATCCTCTTCGGGATCCCCGAGGAGAAGGACGACGACGGCTCGGGCGCCTGGGTGCACGACGGGGTCGTGCAGCAGGCTCTGCGTGCGCTGCGGCCCCGATTTCCCGAACTGCTCCTGCTGACCGACGTGTGCCTCTGCGAGTACACGGATCACGGCCACTGCGGCGTGATCCGCGACGGCGAGGTCGACAACGACGCGTCGCTCGAGCTGCTCTCGCGCACGGCGGTCTCCCACGTCGAGGCAGGCGCCGACGTCGTGTGCCCGAGCGACATGATGGACGGGCGGATCGCCGCGATCCGGGCGGAGCTGCCGGAGACGCCGATCGTCTCCTACGCCGCCAAGTACGCCTCGGCGTTCTACGGGCCGTTTCGCGAGGCCGCCGGCTCGGCCCCGCTCGTTCGGCGACCGGCGCGGCTACCAGATGGACCCGGGCAATGTCCGCGAGGCGCTGCGTGAGTGCGAGCTCGATGTCGCCGAGGGCGCGGACGTCCTCCTCGTGAAGCCCGCGCTTCCCTACCTCGACGTGATCCGCGCGGTCCGCGAGCGCTTCGAGCTTCCGGTCGGCGCCTACAACGTCTCGGGCGAGTACGCGATGGTGAAGGCCGGCGCGGCGGCCGGGTACCTCGACGAGCGCACGGCCGCGCTCGAATCGCTTACCGCGATCCGCCGCGCCGGCGCCGAGATCGTGATCACCTACTGGGCGAAGGAGCTCGCCTCCTGGCTCTGAAACCGCGCTCGGAGCTCTGGCACGAGGCGCAGAAGCTCATCCCAGGCGGCGTCAACTCACCGGTCCGGGCAATGCGGGCGGTCGGGCTCGACGAGCCGTTCTTCGTCCGCCGCGGCGAGGGCGCCTACATCGAGACGGCGGATGGCCGGCGGCTACTCGACTGGGTGCAGTCCTGGGGGCCGCTCGTCTTCGGCCACGCCGACCCGCAGACCGTCGAGGCGGTACGGGAAGCCGCCCTCGCCGGGACGAGCTTCGGGGCCCCGACCGAGCGGGAGGTCGAGCTCGCCGCCGAGATAGCCGACGCGGTGCCCTCGATCGAGCAGGTGCGGCTCGTCTCGTCGGGGACCGAGGCCGCGATGTCGGCGCTCCGGCTGGCACGCGCGCACACCCGCCGCTCGCGTGTGCTGAAGTTCGCCGGCGGATACCACGGGCACGCCGATTCGTTCCTCGCCGAGGCCGGCTCCGGGCTCGCGACACTCGGGATTCCCGCATCGCCGGGCGTTCCGCACGCCGTCGTTGCGGAGACGGTGGTGGTCGCCTACAACGACGTCGACCTCGCGGCCGCCGCCGTCGAGCGGCACAGCGAGGACCTTGCCGCGATCTTCGTCGAGCCGGTCGCGGGCAACATGGGCTGCGTACCGCCCGAGCCCGGATTCCTCGAAGCGCTGAGAGCGCTCTGCGACGCCTCCGGCGCCCTGCTCGTGTTCGACGAGGTCATCAGCGGTTTCCGCGTGGGTCGCGGCGGCGCGCAGGAACGCTACGGCGTGCGGCCCGACCTGACCATCCTCGGGAAGATCGTCGGCGGTGGTCTCCCGCTGGCGGCATTCGGCGGCCGCCGCGAGATCATGTCCCGTCTCGCACCGGGCGGCGAGGTCTACCAGGCCGGAACGCTCTCCGGAAACCCGCTTGCGACGGCGGCCGGCCTGTCGGTGCTCCGCCGCCTCCGTGATCCCGCGGTGTACGACGAGCTCGAGCGCCGGGGCGCGCGCCTCGAGGCGGGGCTTGCGCCCTTCGGCCTCGTGCAGCGGGTGGGCGCGATGTTGACGTTGTTCCCGCGCGGCGAGGAGCCGCTTGCCAGGGTGACCCGGATGCAGCCCCTCGAGACCGGGCGCTACGGCGAGCTCTTCCGCGGCCTGCTCCGCGCCGGGATCTACATCGCCCCGAGCCAGTACGAGTGCCTGTTCCCCTCGCTCGCCCACGGCGAGGCGGAGATCGACGCGACGATCGCAGCGGTCTCCGCCGCGTCGGCCTGAGCCGCGCGGGGTCAGCTTCGGCGAGGCGGCGACTGGGCGGGGTGGCCGGGCCAGGGCGTCGAGATCCCGTCGAGCTGGCCGCCCGCCGCTTCCGCGATCGACCGGACGCGGGCGATGTAGCCCTCGATCTCCATGTCGTGCATCTCCCGGTCGGCGAGCACGGACCACGCCGGGTCGTCCTTCTCAGGCGGGTCGACCGGGTACGGCGAGAACCCGTCTGCGAGGAGCGCCGCGTGCGCCTGCTCGGCCCGTGCCTCGTCGTCGAAGTACAGGAAGAAGGTGACCGTGCCCGTCTTCGCCATGGCCCCTGAGTCTAAGGATCGCGCCCTGCGCTCCAATGGCCTGCCGGGCACCGGTCTTACGCCTCGCGCGGCGGTTGCGAACGGTCGCCGGACGGTTCGGATCCAGGCGCGAGCGCGGGCGGCCAGGCAGACTGGCGGCATGGATTCGTTCGTGTCGATCGCAGCAGGCGCCGGGGCGGAGAGCCCACTCTGGGCCGCGGCGCTCCGGCCCCCCGCCGAGCAGGAGCCGGTGGCCGTGTTTTCCACCCTGGCACCCGAGGTCTTCGCGCTCGGTCTCGAGACGGTCTACGAGGCCTACCTCGTCCACTACGGCGCGTCCCGGCTCTTTGCCGCCGGCGAGGAGAGCGAGCGGGTGCTGCTCGGCGACTACCTCTACGCGCACGGCCTCGTGCGGATCTCCGAGGCCGGCGGGGTCGAGGCCGTCGCGGCGATGGCCGAGCTGATCTCGAGCTGCGCGTCCCTTCGGGCCGGGGGCGAGGACGGCGACGGCGAGGCCTGGGTCGCCGCGGCCAGGTCGCTCGGCGGAGATCCGTCCTCGGGCGATGTAGCCGTGGCCCTCGCGCGCCACTCGGCACGGACCCGGCCGTCGAGTGTCGAGGACGCCGGTACGATCACGCGATGATCTTCGACGCCGCCAGCGACGGGCTCAACATCATCACGGCGATGCTGATCGTCGGCCTCGTCTTCCTCGGGGTGATCGGTTTCGGGGAGCTGACGAAGGCCCTCGGGCACAGGCGCAAGGCGCGCCGCCCCGGCTCCTACTAGTGCGGCCTCTCCTAACGTCTCGCCTGGATCTCGGTGGTCACGCCGACCGCACGAGCCGCACCGGATGAGCGCCCCTGCGGCCGACCTGCGGGAGTGGATCGCGCTGCTCGAGCGCGAGGGCGAGCTGCGCCGGATCGGCACGGAGGTCGATCCGAACCTCGAGGTGACCGAGATCGTCGACAGGACGGTCAAGGCAGGGGGGCCGGCGCTCCTCTTCGAGAACCCACGCAGCGGGCATCCGCTGCTCGCCAACCAGTTCGGGACGGAACGCCGCATGTGCCTCGCCTTCGGTGTGTCGCACCTCGACGAGGTGGGGGCGAAGCTCGCCGATGTGCTCGAGATGCAGCCGCCCGCCGGGCTCGCCGACAAGCTCCGCGGCCTCAGGCAGCTCAAGTCGATCGCCGACTCGCTCCCGAACACCGTGCGCAAGGGCGCCTGCCAGGAGATCGTCCTGCGCGACGAGCAGATCGACCTCGGTGTCCTCCCGATCCAGACCTGCTGGCCGCTCGACGCCGCCCCGTTCATCACGCTGCCAGCCGTGATCACGCGCGACCCGGGAACCGGCTCCCGGAACGTCGGCATGTACCGCATGCAGGTGCTGGGACCGCGCTCGACCGCCATGCACTGGCAGCTCCACAAGGATGGCCGCGCCGACTTCAGGGCGAGCGACGGGCGGATGGAGGTCGCGGTCGCGCTCGGCCTCGATCCGGTCACCGCGTACTCGGCCAGCGCGCCGCTTCCCAAGCACATCGACGAGTTGATGTTCGCCGGGTTCCTGCGCGGCGGGGCGGTCGACGTCGTCAAAGGCGTGAGCGTCGACCTCGAGGTCCCCGCCGCCGCCGAGATCGTGCTCGAGGGCTACGTCGAACAGGGGGATCTCGCCGAGGAGGGCCCGTTCGGCGACCACACCGGCTTCTACACGGACGCCGAGCCATTCCCTGTCTTCCACCTGACGGCCTTGACGATGCGGCGTGACGCGATCTACCCGTCGATCGTGGTCGGGAAGCCGCCGGCCGAGGACGCGTGGCTCGGGAAGGCGACCGAGCGGATCTTCCTGCCCGCGATTCGGGCGACCGTTCCCGAGATCGTCGACTACGACCTCCCGGTTGCCGGCGCGTTCCACAACTGTGCGATCGTCTCGATCCGCAAGAGCTATCCGGCGCATGCGCAGAAGGTGATGCACGCGCTCTGGGGGCTCGGGCTGCTCTCGCTGACGAAGATGGTGATCGTGGTCGACGCGCACGTCGATCCGCACGACTACGCGCAGGTTGCGTTCTACGTCGGCGCGAACGTCGACCCGGCCCGCGACGTCGTCCTCACCTCGGGGCCGGCCGACCATCTCGACCACGCCACCGAACGGCAGTTCATCGGCGGGAAGCTCGGTCTGGATGCGACCGCCAAGCTCCCCGAGGAGGGTGCCCGGGAGTGGCCGGCCGAGATCGAGATGAGCCCGGAGATCCGTGCGCTCGTCGACCGCCGCTGGGCCGAGTACGGGCTGTGACCCGCTCCCGCAGCACGCCGGGCCGAGTTTCGGCATAGTTTCGGACCCTGGTTGCTTCCGTCACGAAGTAACCGCTTGTGATACTTGTCGTTAGCGACTTGGAACCGAGCCGCGAACACCCGCACGCTCCCGGCCCCAGCTTGTGGCCTGTCGGCCTTGCCCTGGGGGTGGTGGTGCTGCTCGTCGGCTTTGTCGTCTCCTGGTGGATCGTCGCGATCGGCGCCGCAATCGCGGTGCTGTTCCTCGTCCTCTGGGTCAGGGAGCTGACGCGCGGCAGCGGGCTTGCGAAGGAGGCCTCGGCGGTCGAGCCGGAGAAGAAGCTGCCGCGGGCTCCGGCCGCGGTGCCCCGACCGACCCGGGAGGCGACGGGCGAGGAGACGGTCTCGCGCTCGGTGTTCCTCGAGGGGACGACGTTGGGGCTCGGCGCCGTGATCGGCGGTCTCGTCACGTTGCCGGTGCTTGGCTTCGCGGTCGGGCCCGCGTTCCTCAAGCAGGGCGTGAAGCCCCAGGACGTCGGCCCGGTCTCCGACTTTCCCGATGACGGCAGCTTCGTGATCACGACCTTCGTGTCGAACCCGTCCGAGGGCGATGTCTCGCGGCGCACGGCGTTCGTACGCAACAACGGCTTCCTGAAGGACCAGCCGAGCTTCACGGTCATCTCCAATCACTGCGCCCACCTCGGCTGCCCCGTCGCGCCGAACGGCGTCGTCGATCACGCGAAGACGACGCATTACAAAGACGTCACGATGATCCCGGTGAATCCCTCCGGGTTCGGCTGCCCGTGTCACGGTGGCCAGTACGACACCGAGGGCAACCGCATCGCTGGACCGCCGGTGCGCGCGCTCGATCGCTACTCGTTCTCGATCGTGAACGACCACCTGTTCCTCGGCAAGCCGTTCTCGGTCTCGCACGTCGTGAACAAGGGCGCCGAGGCGGAGATCTACGCGACGAACTACACGTTCCCCGGAGAGCACGTGACCGGCCTCGAGTCCTGGCTCTACCCGATCCAGCCTCCCCACTGATGGCGACCGCCAAGAGGACACCCCAGGAGCAGATCCTCTACCCGCTCGACTGGATCGAGGAGCGGTCGGGCCTCGTCGGCGCGGTCCGGTACTTCCTCTTCCGGAAAGTCCCGGGCGACGTCAACTGGTTTCAGACACTCGGCTCTGCAACGCTGACCGCGTTCATCGTCCAGGCCGTCACCGGGATCGTGCTCGCGATGTACTACCAGCCCGGCACCACCACGGCCTACCCCTCGATCCAGTACATCACGAACGACCTCTGGGGAGGCTGGCTCGTGCGCGGGATGCACAAGTGGGGCGCGTCGGTGTTCATCATCCTGATGTTCCTCCACATGGGGCGCGTCTTCCTCTTCGGCGCCTACAAGTATCCGCGCGAGCTGAACTGGATCATCGGCGTGCTGCTGCTCGCCTCCGGGCTCGCCGAGGGCTTCACCGGCTACCTCCTGCCGTGGGACCAGACCTCCTACTGGGCAACGACCGTCGGGATCAACCTCAACGGCACGGCCCCGTTCCTGGGCCCGTTCTTAGCCCAGTTCCTGCAGGGCGGCACCTACATCAATGCGACGACGATCAGCCGCTTCTACTCGATCCACATGCTGATCCTGCCTGCGACGATCGCCGGGCTGATCGGGCTGCACATGTACCTCGTGATCCGCCTCGGCGTCACCTCGCCGCCCTGGTCGAAGGAGGCCGCCGGCTCCGGCCCCCTCCCGCCGTCCAAGAACGGCTCGGGCCCGAACGGGTCCGGGTCGCATCAGGCCTCCGAGCAGGCCGTGAAACGGGGCGCCGGTGGCTAACGACCGGATCGCCCAGCGGCAGCGCGTCTTCAAGCAGTACAAGGAGGACGTCAGGGAACGAGGGAAGTCGTTCTTCCCGGGCGCGATGCTGCACGACACGATCATGTCGCTCGTCGTCGTGATCGTGATCATCACGCTCGCCGTGATCTGGAAGTGGTCGGTTCCAGGCAACCACGCGAGCACGGCGTCGGGGCTGCTCGGCAAGCTCTACGACCAGCCGGCCGACCCCGGCACGTTCAGCTTCGTTCCTCGGCCCGACTGGTATTTCTACTTCCTCTTCTACCTGCTGCGGATCTTCAAATGGCCCGCGTCGGTGATCCTCGGAACGGTCGGAATCCCGACGATCCTGCTCCTGCTCTTGATCTCGATGCCGTTCCTCGACGTGCGGCCCGAGCGGCACCCGGCGAGGCGCCCGGTCGCGATGGTGGCGGCGGTCCTCACCATCATCTCGATGGGCATCCTCACCTATCGCGGCGCGACTGCCAAGGAGTCGCTCCCATCGGAGCTCAGGCAGTTCGTCCCCGACTTCGCGAAGCAGCAGGGCTTCGCGAACAACCCGACCGCGGTCGCGGGCGCATACCTGTTCACGTCGGTGGGCTGCATGAACTGCCACACCTACCTCGGGAAGGGCACCAGCAACGCCGGGGCCCCGGATCTGAGCAACATCGGCGCCTCGAATCAGGGCGTGGCGTTCTTCGAGCAGTACGTCGCCGACCCGTCGAAGTCAGGGAACAACGTGATGCCGAAGTTCGGCAAGAAGTACGGAGGCGCGCTGACCGACGCTCAGCTGCACCAGATCGCCACCTTCCTCGACGCGTCGAAAGGCCCCAAGTAATCGCCCGGAGTTCGCAGCCTGCGCATAGGCTGTGGTGATGCGCGTCTTCGTCGGCATCACAGGCGCGTCGGGAGCGCCGTATGCTCGACGCATGATCGAAGCGCTCGCGGCCGGTGGCTGCGAGGTCGGCCTCTGCGCCTCGGCGGCGGGGATCCAGGTGCTCGCGACGGAGCTCTACGACGACGCACTGCTCTCGCGTGACGAGGTGCTGGCCCGGCTCGTCGCGGGCTCTGGCGACTCGGTCACCGTGTTCGACCCGGCAGACTGGCACTCGCTCTACGCCTCCGGCTCCTCGCGGGTCGACGCCTACGTGATCTGTCCGTGCTCGTCCGGAACGCTCGGCGCGCTTGCGGGCGGCATCAGCCAGAACCTGATCCACAGGGCAGCCGCCGTTGCGCTCAAGGAGGGGCGGAAGCTCGTCCTCTGCCCGCGCGAGACGCCGCTCTCTGCGATCCAGCTCGAGAACATGCTGACGCTGCGCCGGGCGGGCGCCACGATCCTGCCGCTGGAACCGGGCTTCTATGCGAAGCCGTCGAGCATCGACGACCTGGTCGACTTCGTCGTCGCGCGTGTGCTCGACCAGGTCGGCCTCGCAAACGGGCTTTCCGAGCGGTGGGGAGAGGAGAGCCGTGACGCTCGCGCCTGAGTCCGTCCGGACGATGTTCGACCGGATCGCCCCGGTCTACGACGCGATGAATCGCGTGATGACCGTCGGGCTCGATCTGCGCTGGCGCCGTCTCGCGGCGGCGTCGGCCGTCCGGCCCGGGGATCGAGTGCTCGACGGCGCCTGCGGCACAGGTGACCTGGCGCTCGCAGACCTGCGCGCCGGCGCGGCCTCGGTGACGGGGCTCGACTTCTCGCCGCGGATGCTCGAGCGGGCACGGCGAAAGGCGCCCGAGCTCGACTGGATCGAGGGCGATCTGCTCGCGCTCCCCTTCGAGAACGGGGTGTTCGATTCCGCGACGGTGGGCTTCGGCGTCCGCAACGTCGCGCAGCTCGAGCTTGCTCTTGCCGAGCTCCGCCGCGTCCTGCGGCCGGGCGGGCGCCTCGCGATCCTCGAGATCACCCGGCCGCGCGGGATCCTCCGCGCGTTCTTCTCGCTCTGGTTCGACCGGATCGTGCCGCTTCTCGGGCGCGTGCTTCCGGGTGGTGCCGCCTACTCGTACCTTCCGGCCTCGGTCGCGCGGTTCCCCGTGGCCGAGGAGCTCGCCGCGCTCGTCGAGCGCGCGGGCTTCGAGCGTGTCGAGTTCCGGCTGCTTGCCGGCTCGATCATCGCGCTCCATACCGGAGTCGCAGCGTGAACGCCCTCGCCTCTGTCGGCGCCACCCCGGGCCTGGCCAGGTACATGGACGTGCTCGAGTCGAGGCTGGCGCGCGCAGTCGGGCGTCAGAACGGTGCCGTCTCGGCGGTCGCGGGCGAGGCGCTCGCCGCCGGTGGCAAGCGGTTGCGCCCGCTGCTCTGCTTCCTCTCTGCCTCCGAGAGCGAAAGCGAGCTGCTCCTCGCGGCCGGCGTCGCGACAGAGCTCGTCCACATGGCGACACTCGTCCACGACGATCTCGTCGACGGGGCCCGCATGCGGCGCGGCGCCCCGGCTGCCTGGTCGGTCTTCGGCGCCGGTGCGGCGCTTTCCGCGGGCGACTACCTCTTCGCTTGTGCCTTCGCCGAGCTCGCGGAGACCGAGGACTCGGCCGCGGTCGCCGTGCTCGCGGACGCCTGCCTCTCTCTCGCGCGGGGCGAGGCGCTGCAGCGAGCCCAGACCCATCGTCCCGAGACCTCGATCGACGCGTACCTCGACCGCTGCGCGCTGAAGACCGGAAAGCTCTTCGAGGCCGCGTGCAGCCTCGGGTCCGGCGGCGACCCGGACCTGGCCGCCTACGGGCTCGCGCTCGGGATCGCCTTCCAGATCGCCGACGACATCCTCGACTGTGCGGGCCAGACGCAGGAGACGGGGAAGATCCCCGGCACCGACCTGCGCGAGGGGACGCCCACCATGCCGCTCTTGCTCGCGGCCCAGCAGGACGAGGTCGTGCGGCGCGCTCTCGCAGGCGGGCCCCTCGACGGCGCCCTCGTGCGGGTTGCCGGAACCGACGCGCTCATCCGCTCGCGCGAGGCCGCGCTCGGCTACGCGGCGAAGGCGCGGGCGTTCGTCGCGGGGGCGGCGCATCGCGAGGAGCTCGAGTCACTCACCTACGCCGTCGTGGACAGGGCTTCCTGATGGCGATTGCGGTTGACACCACGTTTGCCGGGATCCGGGCAAAGGTCGAGGCGGGCGAACGTCTCGACCTCGACGACGGGCTCGCGCTCCTCGAGTCCGACGACCTGCTCGCCGTCGGCGAGCTCGCCGACCTCGCCCGCCGCGTGCGGGGCGGGGACGACCGCGTCTTCTTCGTGCAGAACGTGTATTTGAACCAGACGAACGTCTGCCGCGTGAAGTGCAAGTTCTGCGCATTCGCGGCGACCCAGAAGCAGGAGCAGGCCTACACGATCACCCCCGACGAGCTCGTCGCGGACGCCCTCGCGCAGCGGCAGCTCACCGGCTTCACCGAGATCCACATGGTGAACGGCGAGAACCCCCACGTCACCTTCGACTTCTACCGGGACACGATCGCGAAGCTCCACGAGGCGCTTCCCGACGTCTTTCTCAAGTGCTACACGGCGTCCGAGATCCACCACATGACGACGCTCTCCGGCCTCACGCACGAGCAGGTGCTGCGCGAGCTCAAGGCGGTCGGGCTCGGGGCGCTCACGGGCGGCGGTGCAGAGATCTTCGCCGATCGCGTGCGGCGGCTCGTCGCGCCCGGGAAGGAGCCCGCGGAGATCTGGTTCCACGTGCACGACACCGCCCACCAGATGGGGATCCCGACACACTGCACGCTCCTCTACGGCCACGTCGAAACCTATGAGGAGCGGATCGAGCACATGTTGCGACTGCGCGACCAGCAGGATAAGACCGGTGGGTTCCTCGCGTTCGTCCCCCTTGCGTTCCACCCTGCGAACACCGTCTTCGAGCGCCGCGGCTTCGCCTTCCAGACCGGCGCCGCCGACCTGAAGATGCTCGCGGTCTCACGTCTCATGCTCGACAACATCCCGAACATCAAGGCCTACTGGATCTCGCTGACGATGCCTGTCGCCCAGGTCGCCCTCCACTTCGGCGCGAACGACGTCCAGGGCACGATCGTGCGCGAGGAGATCTTCCGCGCCGCGGGCTCGACGACCGGAACCGAGCAGAAGACCGAGGAGCTCGTGCGGACGGTGCTCGCCGCAGGTCGTGTGCCGGTGCAGCGAGACACCCTCTACAACGAGGTGCAACGGTGGGATGCGTGGAACGGATGAGCGTCCAAGCCGAGGTCGGCCTGTGGAGCGTCCAGCCGAAGGTTGGCCTGTGAACAACGTGTGGTCGGTCGGGCTTGCAACTGCCCGCGGTCTCCCGACCGCCCATGGCCCGAACGGGCGCCTGTGCACAAACCGGTACAGACGCGTCACAGGTTTCGGGGTAGCCTCGACGGCATCAGGGGCGGGAGGTGGGTCCCCGGAAACAGACAGGGCAGCGCGGCGCCGCCCGACCTTTTCGGTCACGTCCATTCGGGACGCGGACTCGAGAGCAGGCCGTCCGTGATCCGTCTCGGTCGCATCTCCTACGTCAACATGGCGCCCGTCTTTTACCGCGTCGATGCCGAGTACGAAGAGGTCAGCGGCGTTCCGACCGAGCTCAACCGGCGGTTGATCGACGGCGAGATCGACGCGGCGCCGATCTCGTCGATCGAGTATGCGCGCCATGCGGACACCCTGCTCCTCCTTCCGCGGCTCTGCGTCTCGAGCGAGGGCGCTGTCGATTCGATCCAGCTCGTCTCGAAAGTTCCGCTGGCCGAGATCAGGACGGTTGCGGTGACCCCGGAGTCCGCCACCTCGGTTGTGCTGACGAAGGTGCTGATCCCCCAGGCGACGCATGTGCCACTCGGCGAGGAGGCCGACGCGAAGCTCCTGATCGGCGATGCGGCGCTGAAGTCGGCCTTCGAGGATCCGACCCCCCATCACGATCTCGGGCGCCTCTGGCTCGAGCGCACGGGCCTGCCGATGGTCTTCGCCGTCTGGGCCGTCCCGGTTCCTGCTCACCCCGGCCTGCTCGAGCTCGAAGAGGCGCTCGTCGCCTCCATCCGCGCCGCCCGCAGCGAGCCCGAGAAGCTCGCCTTCGAGTCCTCGGCGCTCTACGGCTATCCACCAGGCTTCCTCGCCCGCTATTTCGAGAAGCTCCGCTACCGCTTCGGGCCACGCGAGCGTGCCGGGCTCTACACGTTCCTCGAGCTTGCCCGCGATGTCGGAGAGCTCGACGAGGTTCCCGAGCTTCGCTTCGTAACCGCGGGCGCAACCGTATGAGTACGGCCGCGATCCTCGACAGAGCCCTCGCGGGCGAACGAATCGGCGATGCCGAGGCACTCGCGCTGCTCGAGTCGCGCGACCTGATCGCCGTCGGCCGCGCCGCGAACGAGCTGCGCGCGCGCCTCACCGACCCCGACCGGATCACGTTCATCGTCGACCGCAACCTCAACTACACGAACGTCTGCGTCACCGACTGCGACTTCTGCGCCTTCTACCGCCGACCCGGCGACCGGCGCGAGGGCTACCTGCTCCCGAAGCCCGTGATCTACAAGAAGATCGAGGAGACGCTCGCGCTCGGCGGCACCGGCCTCCTGATGCAGGGCGGTCATCATCCCGACCTCGGGATCGAGTACTACGAGGATCTCTTCAGCTCGATCAAGGAGCGCTACACGGTCCATCTGCACGCGCTCTCGCCGCCGGAGATCCAGCACATCTCGCGCCGCTCGAAGCTGTCTGTCCCGGAGACGCTGACCCGGCTCCGCGACGCCGGCCTCGACTCGATCCCCGGCGGCGGCGGCGAGGTTCTCGTCGACCGCGTCCGCGAGCTCATCGCGCCGAAGAAGACGAAGACCGCCGAGTGGCTGAACGTCATGCGCCACGCCCACCGCCTCGGGATGTCGACGACGGCCACGATGATGTACGGCCACGTCGAGACCCTCGCCGAGCGCGTCGAGCACATGCGCCGCGTGCGTGACCTGCAGGACGAGACCCGCGGCTTCCGTTCCTTCACCTCGTGGACGTTCCAGAACGACGGCAACCGCCTCGCAGCATTGGTGCCGCGCGAGACGATGCCCACCTCCTTCGACTACCTGCTGACCCAGGCGGTCTCCCGCATCTACCTGGACAACATCGACCACATCCAGTCGAGCTGGGTCACCCAGGGGATGAAGATCGGCCAGGTCGCGCTCGAGTTCGGCGCCGACGACCTCGGCTCGATCATGATCGAGGAGAATGTCGTCTCCGCGGCCGGGACGACCTACCGCGCCTCGACCGACGACTTCGTCCGCACGATCAAGGGCCTCGGCAAGATCGCGGTGCAGCGAGACACGCTCTACCGCGAAGTGCGGGTCTGGAACTGAACGCGTCGTCCTAACGAAACCCTCGCAGGTCTGGGCTACCCTCGATCGGGGTCATGCGTCTCGTTCTCTCCTGCGGTCTCCTTGCGGTGCTGCTCGTGCCGCTCGCCTCGGCCACCCCGGTCCCGCTGCTTCCGGGCGTGACGTCCGAACAGCACGTCGAGCTCACCCCGCATGGCCCCGTCGCCTACACGGTGATCACGGCGCCCGCGCCGGTCGGGCTCACCACGATCGGGCCGGTCCTCGGCGGGGGCACCGTGACGGGACCGCGCCAGACGATGACCCAGCTTGCGGAATCGGTCTCGGGGGACGCCGTCACCGCCGGCGTCAACGGCGACTTCTTCAGTGGGGCGAACGCCGTGCCTCAGGGGATCGTGATGATCGACGGTGCGCTCGAGCACACGCCCACCCCGGCCCACACCTCGATCGGTTTCGACACCGCAGGCGGGATGCACGTCGGGCGGATCACGTTCTCGGGGACCTGGCAGGGGACCGGCCAACGGCGTCCGCTCGCGGGTGTGAACCAGCAGCCGCGCTCGGGGCAGGCCGTTCTCTTCACCCCGGCATACGGTGCTTCGACCCCGAACATCGAAAACGCGGCAGAGGTCGTGCTCGAGCCCTTCCCCTCGGCGGCGACCGCCACCGATCTCACTGCGCCCGTCACCACGGTGAGCTCCGGCGCAACTCCGATCCCGCCCGACGGCGCAGTGCTCGTCGCGACCGGGGCGGCGGCGGCGAAGCTCCAGGCCGAGGCTCCTCAGGGCACCCAGATGACCGTGCGTTTGATCCTTCCCGACTCCTGGCAGTCGGTGGTCTCGGCACTCGGGGGCGGCCCGCTGCTCGTCAAGGGCGGCAGGCCGGTGTTCGCGACCGGAGAGCATTTCGACGAGACCGAGCTCACGAGCAGGCAGGCGCGCGCGGCGGTCGGGCAGCTTCCCGACGGGCACGTGATCCTCGTCGCCGTCGAGGGCGGACGGTCCGGCTACAGCGTCGGGATGACCACGTATGAGCTCGCGAAGACGATGGCGAGCCTCGGGGCAGTCACTGCCGCGGGGCTCCAGTATGGCCGGTTCGTCGAGGCCGCCTTCGACGGGCAGCCGCTCACGCGGCCGCAGCAGGGCTCGAACCAGGTGCCGGTGAAGGAGGCGCTGCTCGTTCAGTACGCCGGTGTCTACGCCCTTCCACCCGTGCCGGCCCTGGTCGGGAAGAGCAACGCCGCCGCCGGCGTGCAGCTCACCTACCGGATCACGCACCCGTCGATGGTCACCGCCGTCCTGATCGGGCCCGACGGCGCGAGCCACCCGATCGACTCGGGCAGCCGCCAGCCGGGCACCTATCGGTTCGGCTTCACGGCGCTCGATACCGAGGGCATCTGGCACTGGAACGTGCAGGCCACCGACGACGAGAATCGCGCTTCCACGGCCGATCAGGCCTTCGCCTTCGACGAGACCCTCACCGGGCTCTCCGTCCCGCGGTCGGTCGCAGCCGGCGTCGGGCTCAACGCTGCGTTCACGCTCTCCCGGCCCGCCTCGGTCGTGCTTCGGATCGAGGCAGCGAACGGGACGCAGGTCGCCGCCTTGCCGGGCGTCCCGCTCGCCGCCGGCGCACAGTCGGCCGGCTGGGACGGCACGCTCGCAAGCGGCGTGAAGGCCCCGCCGGGCTCCTACCTCGCGGTCGTGACCGAGACGAGCTCGGTGGGGACGGCGTTCTACACGGCGCCCTTCGTGGTGCACCGCTGACCCGCCCTGTAGCCTCGCGCTCGTGACCTCGCTGATCGGCAACCACGGGCTCCTCGCCATCTTCCTGCTGATGACTCTCGCCGCGGTACTGCCCGCCGCGAGCGAGGTGACCATGCTGTACGGCGGCGCGCTCGCCTCGGGCGCGATAGCAGGCCACATCTCCCTCTTCGGGCACGAGTTCGCTGCCGGGCTGCCGGCCTATCTCGCGGTCGTCATCACCGGGATCGCGGGCAACACGCTCGGCGCCGCGGGGGGCTGGTGGATCGGCGTGCGCGGCGGTCACCCGCTGCTCGAGCGCTACGGCCGCTACATCCACGTCACGCCGGCACGGATCGCGCGAGCCGAACGCTGGTTCGCGCGCTTCGAAGGGGTTGCGGTGCCGCTCGGGTTCGCCACCCCCCTCGTCCGGTCGTTCGTCGCGATCCCCGCGGGGATTCTCGAGATCGGCTTCCGCCGCTTCATCTTCTCCGCCGTGGCAGGCATCGCCGTCTTCTGCTCGGTGCTCGCCGGAATCGGCTGGGCGGTCGGGTCGAGCTGGAGCTCGGTGCACCACGATCTCGTCTACGTGGACGTCCTCGTCGTGCTCGCAGTGGTGGTTTTTGCGGCTGTCCTCCTGATCCGGCGGCGCCGGTCGATTACGATGGCAGACGGTGCCGATTCCACACGTTGACGTCAAGGCGCAATACGCCCCCCTGATTCCGGAGTTGAAGGCAGCGTTCGAGCGGACGCTCGAGAGCGGGCGCTTCATCTTCGGTCCGGAGGTCGAGGGTTTCGAGCGCGAGGCGGCCGAGGCGCTCGGTGTCGAGCAGACGATCGGGGTCGCGAACGGGACCGATGCGATCGTGCTCGTGCTCGACGCGCTCGAGATCGGCTCCGGCGACGAGGTGATCTGCCCGGCCTTCACGTTCTACGCGACGGCGGAGGCGATCGTCAGGGTCGGTGCCACTCCGGTCTTCGCCGAGATCAACCCGGGAACGCTGAACCTCGACACCGCAGACGTCGCGCGCCGGATCACCGCCTGCACCAAGGCGATCATGCCCGTCCATCTCTTCGGCCGGCCCGCGCAGGTCGAGGAGCTTCGGAGCCTCGACGTGCCGATCATCGAGGATGCCGCGCAGGCGTTCGGCGCGCAGGGAATCGCGACGAGCATCGCCTCGACCTTCAGTTTCTTCCCGACCAAGAACCTGTTCGCGCTCGGCGACGGCGGCCTCGTCTCGGTGAACGACTCCGAGCTCGGGGACAGGATCCGGATGCTTCGCTTCCACGGCTCGCGCGACAAGAAGGACTTCGACCTCGTCGGTTACAACTCGCGGCTCGACGCCGTGCAGGCCGCGATGCTCCGGATCTTCCTGCCGCAGCTTCCGGGCTGGAACGCCGCCCGCCGCGAGGCAGCGGCCCGGTACGAGGAGCTCGGTCTCGGTGAGATCGCCGAGCTTCCGGCCGACGAGCCGGGCCACGTCTACCACATGTACTGCGTTCGCTCCTTCGAGCGCGACCGGCTCGCAGCCGGACTGAAAGAGGCGCAGATCGGCTTCGCCTCCTACTACCAGCCGCCGCTCCATCTCCAACCCGCACTTCGCTATCTCGGCTACTCGGAAGGCGACTTCCCGGAGACCGAGAAGGCGGCGCGCGAGAACCTGTGCCTACCGATGTGGGGCGGGATCTCCGAGGAACAGCAGGCGGAGGTCGTGGCCGTTCTCCGCCGGGCCTCGAGTCTCGTCAGCGCATGATCGCCTTCCCGATCACGAGGCACCGCCTCTGGCAGCTCGTGGCGGACGGAGTCCTGATCGCAGCGGCCTGGTGGATCGCCTTCTTCCTGTGCTTCAGCCAGAACGTCCCGGCGTACTACCGCAACTTCCTCTCGCTGGGCGTATTCGCAGCGGTGATCGGGATCAAGCTCGGCGTCTTCGTCGTCTTCGGTTTCTACAACCGCTGGTGGCGCTACGTGTCCACAAAGGATATGTGGCGGGCGTTTCAGGGCGTGACGGCCGCCTGCCTGCTCTCCGACCTCGTGCTCTATGCGATCCCCCCGAACGACACCTCGCCGCTTCCCAAGCGGATCGTCGCGCTCGACTACCTCCTGCTGCTCGCGTTCGTCGCCGGCACGAGGCTCCTGGCGCGATCGCTGATCGAGCGTCCGAAAGGCGGCGTCGTCGCCCGCGGCAAGGAAGTGCTCGTCGCCGGTGCGGGCGACGCGGGCCAGCTCGTCGTTCGGGAGATGCAGCGCAACCCGCGGCTCGCCCACACGCCGGTCGGCTTCGTCGACGACGACCCGAGCAAGCGCAACCTTCGCATCCACGGCGTCAGGGTGCTCGGGACGACCGATGAGCTCGGGCACCTGATCCGCGACCACCGGCCCGACGAGGTCCTGATCGCGATGCCCTCGGCTCCCGGCGAGCTTCGCCGCAAGATCGTCGAGACCGCTCGCGCCGAGGGGATTCCGGTGAAGACCCTGCCGGGCCTCCACGAGCTGATCGCAGGCGACGTGAACCTGGCCGTCCAGATCCGGTCGGTTCAGGTCGAAGACGTGCTCGGCCGCGAACAGGTCGAGGTCGACCTCGAGGCGATCGCCGGCTACATCCGCGACCGTGTCGTGCTCGTGACGGGCGGCGGCGGCTCGATCGGCTCGGAGCTCTGCCGTCAGGTCGTCCAGCTCGGCGCCAAGCGGCTCGTGCTCCTCGACAAGGCCGAGTCCGCGCTGTACGAGATGCAGCGTGAGCTTGTCGACGAGCGTGACTTCACCGCGGTGATCCCGGTGCTCGCCGACTGTGGCGATGCCGCGAACATGCGCCAGGTCTTCGAGCGCTACCTCCCCGAGGTCGTCTTCCACGCCGCCGCGTACAAGCACGTGCCGATGCTCGAGTCGAACCCGATCCAGGCCGTGACGAACAATGTCCTCACCACGCGCGTGATCGCGCAGGTGGCCGTCGAGTTCGGCGTCGAGCGGTTCGTCTTCATCTCGACCGACAAGGCCGCAAAGCCCAAGAACCTGCTCGGGCAGTCGAAGGCCGTCTGCGAGTGGATCGTCGAGTCGTTCGCCCAGCGCGACGACGTCGCGACGCGCTTCGTCGCCGTGCGATTCGGGAACGTGCTCGGTTCGTCGGGCTCCGTGATCCCGATCTTCCGCCGTCAGATCGAGCGCGGCGGCCCCGTCACGGTCACGCACCCGGAGATGACGAGGTTCTTCATGACGATCCCGGAAGCTGCCTCGCTCGTGATCCAGGCCGGCGCGATGGGAGGCCGCGGCCAGGTCTACGTCCTCGACATGGGCCAGCCCGTGAAGATCCTCGACCTGGCCCGCCAGATGATCGAGCTCTCGGGAAGGACCGAGGACGAGATCAAGATCGAGTTCGTCGGCTCCCGGAACGGCGAGAAGATGCACGAGGTCCTCTGGAACGCCGACGAGGAGGTGGCCACGACGAAGCACCCGAAGATCATGCGGGCGACGCGCTCGCCGATCGATCCGCTCTGGCTCGACGACGAGCTCGCCGAGCTCGAGAGCCTCGTCGCAGAAAACGACGTGCTCGGAGTGACGGCGCGGCTCCGCCTGATGGTCGCTGCGCCGAAGCGCATCGCCTCGGATGCCGTGCTCGAAGACACCCTGCATTAGCTGCACGCACCTGTTACAGACTTCGGCCGGGGCCCCGGGTAGGGTGGCCCGGTGGACGTTCTCGAGGGCCTGAACGAGGAGCAGCGCCGCGCCGCCGAGGCGATTCGCGGGCCTGTCTGCATCCTCGCAGGCGCAGGTTCGGGAAAGACGACCACGATCACGCGCCGGATCGCGCACCAGGTTTCCGAAGCGGTCTTCCGGCCCGGCGAGATCCTCGCGGTGACCTTCACCGACAAGGCCGCGGGCGTGATGAAGTCGCGCCTCGCCGCGCTCGGGGTCTCCGGCGTCGTCGCACGTACCTTCCATTCGGCGGCGCTGGCCCAGCTCCACCACTTCGCGCCTGGCTCGGTCGGCCGGATCCTGCCGACCAAGGCACTGCTGCTCCGCCAGATCGCGAACACGCTGCCGGCGCCGTACAAGTTCCGGCCTGCGGGCGACCTCGCGACCGAGATCGAGTGGGCGAAGGCCCAGCGGATCCCGCCGGAGCGCTACCGGAGCTCGCTCGGCGATCACGACCCGCCGATCCCGGCCGACCTGATGGACACGGTCTACCGCGAGTACGAGCGGCGCAAGTCGGCGCGCGGCGAGATCGACTTCGAGGATCTGCTCGAGCTGGCGGTGCGCCTGCACGAGGGGGACGCGCGGGTCCGGGCGACCTTCCAGGAGCGCTACCGCGCGTTCACCGTCGACGAGTACCAGGACGTCAACCTGCTCCAGCAGACCCTGCTCGACCTGTGGCTCGGCGACCGGGACGACCTCTGCGTCGTCGGCGACGACTACCAGTCGATCTACGCGTTCACCGGCGCCTCGCCGCGCTGGTTGCTCGGAGTCGAGGAGCGCTTCCCGGCGGCGACCGTCGTGCGGCTCGAGAGCAACTACCGCTCGAGCCCGGAGGTGCTCGCGCTCGCGAACCGGCTCGTCCCGCTGCTCGGCGGCGCCGAGAAGACGCTGCGGCGCGACCCGGCCTCCGGGCCCAGCCCCGGTCGCCCGGCGCTTCGCCGATCCGGAGGACGAGGACGCGTGGGTCGCCGCGGAGGCAAGCGGCTTGCGCGGCGAGGGGACACCGTTCGAGGAGATGGCGGTGCTCTGCCCGCACGAATGCCCGCCTGGCCGACTTCGAGGAGGCGCTTCCATGACGCCGGGATCCCGTTCCAGGGCTCGTCCCTGCTCCAGCGCGACGCCGCCCGCCGGCTGCTGAAGCTCCTCGATCGCGACGGCTCGACCGGCGTCGCCGCGCGCGTGCGGCAGCTCGCCGAGGAGGCGGGGCTGCTCTATTCCCTGCCGGACAAGCTCGGCGAGCGTGAGCTCACCCGCCAGTCCGATCTCGCGCGGCTCGTGCGGCTTGCGGGGGAGCTCGACGACGGCGCGCTCACCTGCTCCGGCTTCGCCGCGGAGCTGCGGAACCGCTTCGACCCCGGCGGCCAGAGCGCTCGCGGCGTTCATCTGATGACCTACCACCGGGCCAAGGGCCTCGAGTTCGACGCGGTCTTCCTGCCCCGGCTCGAGGAGAAGGAGCTCCCCTCGAAGCTCGCACGCACCGAGGAGGACGAGGCAGAGGAGCGCCGCCTCTTCTACGTCGGGATCACGCGCGCCAGGCGATTCCTGGCGATCACCTGGTCGAAGCGGCCGAGCGCCTTCGTCTCCGAGCTCGGCCTCGGCGTGAGGCCGCTCGAGCCCTCGCTCGAGCCACGGGCTTCCCGCGAGCCGGCGGCCGCGGCAGATCCCGTGCTCTATGACGCGCTCGTCGCGTGGCGCAAATCGCGCGCGAAGCTCGAGGGCGTCCCCGCGTACATCGTCTTCCACAACTCCGTTCTCGTCGCGATCTCGGACGCGCGGCCCGCTTCGCTCGGCGAGCTGGCCGAAGTGCCGGGCGTCGGCCCTGCGAAGCTCGAGCGCTACGGCGAGGATCTGCTCGAGGTCTCGTCGGGCCTCGCAGTCGCCTAGGACAGCGCCGAGAGCAGGAGCGCGAGCAGGTCGGCAGGATCGCGGAGCACGCGCTCGCCGGCCGCGGCCGAGCGTTTGCCGAGCTCGAGCGCGCGCGGATCGGTGAGCGGCCGCAGTCTGCCGTCCCGGATCAGGGCCTCGTCGACTCCTCCGAGGCGGCCGCCGTAGGTCGTGTAGACGGGGACACCGAGCGCCGCCGCCTCGCGGTTCATCGTCCCTCCGGCCGAGACGACGAGGTCCGAGTACGCGATCAGGCTCTGCGCATCGACGGCCTCGTCCGGGACGATCACGGACGGGAGAGCGAGCGAGCGGACGTAGTCGCGCTGTTCCTCCGTCCGCGGCAGCACCACCGCGTGGACGTTCTCGAGCCGTCCGAGGTGCTGGAGCGTCTGCGGGAAGAGCGGATTCGAATGCCGGTGGTAGAGCGACACGTCGGGCGGCGGCCGGAGCACGACGAGCGTCCGCTCCGGGTCGAGCTCGAAACGCCCCGGCACGGCGGGATCGGGTTGGAAGTCGGAGAGGTAGTACTCCTCTTTCAGGCCCGGGTAGAACAGGAGCTTCGGCGGGACGGCGCCGTAGCGCGCAAGCCGCTCGGCGGGGATCGAATCGGGCACGACGACTTTCGTCGCCGCCCGGCAGCCGAGCTGGTGCTGGAGCCACGCCCACTCGTAGTCGAAGGTCGTCGAGCTCGGGATCCCGAGGCGGCGCGCCGTGATCGTAAGCTCGTGCGAGCCGTGAGCCAGCGCGACGTCGAAGCCGCGCCCTTTCGCCCACTTCCGCAGCGCACCGAGCCGCGACGAGAGCTGCCGAGCCTTACCGAGCCGCGACCGCCCGCCGTGGTGTCCGATGGTCGTCGCCGTCATCCCGTGCTGCTCGATCAGCTGGAGCGTCTGTGCGTAGTCGCGCGCCGTGATCTCGACCTCGTCCCCGCGCGCCTCGAGTAGTTCGACGAGAGGTCGGAAGACGAGTGGATGCGCGCTCGCCGTCATGTCGATCCAGACCCTCACCGCAACCCCCTGTGGACAAACCGGTACCCGCGCGTCACACCTTCCGCGCTAGCCTCGACGGCATTGGGGCGGGAGGTGGGTACCCGAGAACTGACAGCCCGGAAGCCCGGCACCCGTCGTTTCTGGACGTGTCCTTTCGCGCTCGGGGCAGCGCGCGATCCCGAGGGCGCGCTCAACCCGAGGCCAGCGCTTCGACCGGCGCTTCGCGTGAGACGCCCTCGACATGGCGCTCGTACCAGAGCGTGAATGCGAGCAACCCCCAGAGCTGGCGCGAAAGGTCCTCACCGCCGCTCACGTGCCGGTCGAGCACCGCCGTGACCGCTGCGGGCCGCAGGTAGCCCTGACGCAGCAGCACCTCCGGCGCGAGCGTCGTGCGTGCGAAGGGCTCCAGCTCGCCCCGTAGCCATGCCGCGGCCGGGATCGAGAAGCCGCGCTTGCGCCCGTGCACGACCGAATGCGGCAGCAAGGGCTCGGCGGACTTGCGAAGAAGCCGCTTCTTGTCGAGCCCCCGCACCTTCAGCCGCCGGCGCAGCGAGAAGGCAAACGACGACACGAGCGGATCGAGGAACGGCACGCGCGCCTCGAGCGACCACGCCATCGACGCCCGGTCCGTCTTCACGAGCAGATCGTCGGCGAGATACCCGCCGAGATCGACATCCTGCAGCCGGGCCAGGAGGTCGGACCCCTGGGTCTCCGCAAAGCGCGAGCGGTCGAGAGCGAGCGGATCCCACCCGTGCGAGCGGCCGGTCAGCTCGGCTCGCGCATCCGGTGAGAAGATCGTCTTCCAACCCTCGTGCCGCTCGAGCGGCGGGAGGTGCGCCGCCCGCACGAACCGCTTCGCTCGGTAGTCGAAGCTCGCCCGCCGTGCCGAGGACGGAAGCCGCTCGACCGCCGGCCCCGCGAGCGAGGCAAGCCTCCCGAACCGCTCCGCCAGTAGATCCGCCGCGTAGGTGTGGTAGCCGCCGAAGAGCTCGTCGCCGCCCTCGCCGGAGAGCACCACCTTCACGTCCTCCGCCGCGAGCCGCGAGACGAGATAGGTGGGGAGCGCGGACGAGTCGGCGAAGGGCTCGTCGAAGGCATCCGCGAGAGCCGGGAGCAGCAGCGCCGCATCCGGCCGCAGGACGAGCTCCCGATGCCGCGTCCCGTAGCGGGCGGAGACAGCGCGCGCCCCCGCCAGCTCGTCGAACGACTGCTCCTCGAACCCGATCGAGAACGTGCGCACCGCCTCGGAGGACTCCCCGGCGGCGAGCGCGGTGAGCAACCCCGAGTCCACGCCGCCCGAGAGCAGCACCCCGACCGGCACGTCGGACACGAGATGCGCCCGCACCGAATCGCGCAGCCGCGCCCGGCACTCCTCGACGAGCTCGGCCTCGTCGTCGGCCCGCTCCGGCAGCGGCCCAGGGCGTGCGTAGCGCGAGGTCGAAGCGGTCCCGGCTTTCCAGGTGAGCACGTGGCCCGGCAGGAGCTTCCGGATCTCGCGGAAGATCGAGAGCGGCGCCGGCACCGTGTTCGTCGCGAGGAACGCCTCGAGTGCGTCGAGATCGAGCTCGCCTTTCGGGAGCGCGTCGAGCTCCGAGGCGAACGACAGCTCGCCGTCGACGTGGCGGTAATAGAGCGGCTTGATCCCGAAGCGGTCGCGTGCGAGGACGAGCCGCCGCTGCAGGGCATCCCAGATCGCAATCGCGAACATCCCGCGCAGCCGCTCGGCGAAGCCGACACCCCATTCCTCGTACGCGTGGACGATCGTCTCGGTGTCCGAGCGGGTGCGAAACACGTGCCCGGCGCGCTCGAGCTCGCGGTTC
This sequence comes from uncultured Actinomycetota bacterium, assembly GCA_963766565.1. Classification (GTDB taxonomy): domain Bacteria; phylum Actinomycetota; class Thermoleophilia; order Gaiellales; family Gaiellaceae; genus PALSA-600. The sequence continues at coordinate 60,036 of CAVYAQ010000002.1, read as the reverse complement.
AGCTCCGCGAAGTTGTAGATCTCGCCGTTCTGGATGACCGTGCAAGTCCCGTCCTCGTTCGAGATCGGCTGATCGCCGCCCTCGAGGTCGATGATCGCGAGCCGCCGCGCCGCGAGGCCGACGCCGCCCTTCACGAACGTGCCTTCCGAGTCCGGCCCTCGATGGACGATCGCCGCCGACATCGCGGCGAGCCGCTTCCGGTCGATCCGTCCCTTCGAGGAGACGATGCCGCAGATCCCGCACATGGGGATCGAGTCTAGATAGGGGTCAGGCGGCTGAAGGCTCGGTGGCGGGCTTCCCCGAGCTTGCCTTCACGAACAGGGCCTTCGCCGCGACCGACGGCAGCCACCAGTTCCAGCGTCCGAGGATCGTCATGATCGACGGCACGAGCAGCGCCCGGATCACCGTCGCGTCGAAGATGATCCCCGCCGCGAGCCCGATCCCGAACTGCTTGATGTCCACCCCTGGGCTCGACGAGAGCACGAGGAACGCGAACATCAGGATCAGCGCCGCGCTCGTTACGAGCTTGCCGGTGCGAGCGAGGCCGAGCTGAATCGCCGTGTTCGTGTCGCCGGTCTCGTCGTAGGCCTCGCGCATCCGCGTGAGCATGAATACCTCGTAGTCCATTGACAGCCCGAACAGGAACGCGAAGATCATCAGCGGGATCCAGGGGATGATCGACTGGGTTGCGTGGACGCCCCAGAGGGTCTCGGAGCCGTGCCCGAGCTGGAAGATGATCACGATGATCCCGTAGGCGGCAGCAAGCGAAAGCAGGTTGAGCACCGCGGCCTTGATCGCGAGGACGAGCGAGCGGAACGCGCGGGTCAGCAGGATCACGGTGAGCAGCACGACGAAGGCGAGCACGTACGGGAAGTTCGAGTAGACCGCCGAGACGAAGTCGCGATCCTCCGCCGCGACGCCACCGAGGGTCCCATCGGTGCCCTTCAGCTCGGCCTTGATCTGGCTGATGATCGGGCGAATGCCCTTCGCCGCGCCGTCGACGTTCGGGAACGCCTCGACCAGGCTGTCGCCGTCCTTCTGCCACCCTGGGCCCGTCGGTGCCACGGCCCCGGCCACCCCGGGCGTCCGCCGAAGCGTCGTCACGACCGGTCCGGTCGCGCCGCCGTTCTCGACGAGCACGACGAACGGCTTCATCACGCCGGGCGAGATCCCCGCCGCGGCGAGCACGGTCCGACCGGCGATCGCATCGCCGGCGCCGGGGAGGTCCTTCACCTGCGCCTCACTCGGGTTCAGCTTGAATCCGTAGAAGACGAGGATCCCGACGATCGTCAGGCCGAGGATCGCGTACGGCCACGGCCTCTTCGTGACCGCCCGGCCCCAGCGGCCCCACCAGCCGTCTTCCGGGTGACCGCTATCGACGAAACGCTTCGGAAGGACCCTGACGCTGTTGATCTTCTGTCCGAGCACCGAGAGCAGCGCAGGGAGCAGCGTGATCGCCGCGATCACCGAGACTGCCGGGATCAGCAGGCCGCCGATCCCGATCGAGCGGATGAACGGGAGCGGCAGGAAGACCATCGAGAGGAGCCCGACCGCCACCGTCGAGCCCGAGACGATCACCGACCGGCCGGCATGCGTCATCGTCTGCACGATCGCTGTCTCGACGTCCTCGCCCTCGCGGAGCTCGTCGCGGAAGCGGAAGATCATCAGGAGCGCGTAGTCGATCGCCACCCCGAGCCCGACGAGCGCGATCAGGAACTGCACGATGATCGAGACGTTCGTGAAGTAGGTCAGGATCCAGACGAGCGTGAACGTGTTCAGGATCGAAGCGATCGCAACCACGATCGGCATCAGAACCGCGGGCAGCGTCCCGAAGACGAAGAAGAGGATCACGAGCGCGCCGAGGCCGCCGATCAGCGCCTCGGTCAGCACGCTCGGGCCGTTTCCGCCCGATGACGCCGCCTCGAGCGCGTCGCGACCCGTGAGGTAGGCCTTGACGCCCGGCGGGGTGTTGGCGAGGAGCTTCGCGCGCACTGTCGGGATGTGGGTCGTCGCGGTGAAGCCTGTGTTCCCGGGCGGGTAGATCTCGGCGAAGGCCGTGTGTCCGTCCTTCGAGACGTAGATGCGGCTCCCCGTCGACCAGAAGGACGAGAAGCGCGAGCCCGGATTGACGGCGACCGCCGCAGCGATCGCTTTCTTGATGCCCGTCTGCTTCGTGATCTCGCCGTTCGTGTGGAAGACGGCGACGAGCGGCGCCTGCTCGCCGGTCCCGAAGGTCTTGAGCGCGCGCTGGTTCGCCTCGTAGGCCGAGTAGCCGGGAATCGAGAAGCTCTGGTACCAGCGGTTCGACACCGCGGCGGCAGAGAACATCCCGAAGATGGTGAGCCCGATCCACAGCCCGATTACGACCCAGCGGCGGCGAACGACGAGATGGGCGAGGCGTTCCAACATGGGAGCGAGGATACCCCGATACCGTGAGATGTCAAATCGTTTATGATCTAACGATATGGTGAAGCCCCCGAGCAGCCTCGAGCCCGTCGGGCGGCAGCTCGTCTTCACTGCGAAGTCGATGCGCGAGGCGTTCGAGGACATGCTCGCCGCCGAGGGCGCCACGCTCCCGAGCTGGGTCGTGCTGAGCGGGCTCGCCGACCTCGGCTGCGTCACCCAGGGCGTCCTGGCAAGCCATGCGCATCTCGAGGGAGCGACGATCACTCATCATGTCGACCGCATGGAGGCGGCCGGGCTCGTCCGCCGCCAGCTCGATCCGGGCGATCGGCGCGTACGCCGACTCGAGCTGACCGACGCCGGTGCCGAGCTCCACGCCCGCTTGCTCGGAGCGGTGATCCGCCTCCAACGGCGGCTCCTTGCGGGCATCGATCCGTCGGACATGGCCGCACTCGCACGCTGCCTCGAGGTCATCCAGGCGAACCTCGCCTCACCCGCCCCGTAGCGTCTGGCCGATGACCCGGAAGCCCGTCGAGACGAGGGTTCGGAGATAGAGCGGCACCGAGCGGTCGGCGATCCACTCCAGATCGTGCGCGAGCTTCTCGGCCATCGAGGTCTCGTATCCGCGACGCACCTGGGCGAAGCCGGTCAGCCCCGGCCGCACGACGAGGCGCTGCCAGTAGGCCGGTAGCTCGTTTGCGAGCTCGGCGAAGAACCTCGCCCGGATCGGTCGCGGCCCGACGAACGACATGTCGCCGCGAAGCACGTTCCAGAGCTGCGGGATCTCGTCGAGCTGCGTCGCCTTCAGCCACCGCCCGACTCGCGTGTACTCGAGCTCGGTTCGGCGGACGAGCTCCTCACCGAGGTAAGGGCCGAGCCGCGATTCGGCATCGCGTGTCAGCGTGCGGAACTTCCGCATCCGGAAGAAGCGCGCACCGCGGCCGACCCGCTCGCCGGAGTAGAGGATGGGCCGGCCGCTCGTGACGAGCATGAACACGGCGATGATCGCCGCGACGGGCACCAGCACCAACCCGAAGAACAGGGAGAAGACGATGTCGAGCGCTCGCAGCTCGATGTCGATCCGGCGGCTCGGGGCCTCTGCCGCGAGTCGCCGGTAACCGCCGACGAGCGTGTCCTCGAGCTGCTCGGCTGCCACGCTTCGATGGTAAAGCTTCGGGGATGACGGTCACCGGCATCGACCATGTCCAGCTCGCGGCCCCGGCCGGCTGCGAGACGGAGGCACGGCGTTTCTACGGCGAGCTGCTCGGAATGGAGGAGCTACCGAAGCCCGAGCCGATCCGGGCCCGCGGCGGCTGCTGGTTCCGTGCCGGCACCGAGGAGCTGCACATCGGTGTCGAGCCCGACTTTGCCCCCGCTCGCAAGGCTCACCCGGGACTTCTCGTCTCCGATCTCGAGCTCGTGCGCGCGAGGTTCCGCGAGGCGGGGGTCGAGTGGGAAGACGACGCGAAGATCGCGGGCGTCGATCGCCTCTTCACCCACGACTTCTTCGGAAACCGGCTCGAGTTGCGTAACGCAATATAAGCTGTCCTTATGGATACCCGACAGCTCTCGGCATTCTGCGCCGTCGTCGAACGGCGGAGCTTCTCGCAGGCCGCCGAGCGGCTCGGGGTCACCCAACCGGCGGTGAGCCTCCAGATCCAGGCGCTCGAGAAGCGGCTCGGGACGAAGCTCCTCGACCGCTCGGGGCGGCGGGTCGAGCCGACGGAGGCCGGGATGCGGCTCTATCGCGGCGCGCAGCGGCTGCTCGCGCTCGAGGAGCAGATGATTGCCGAGGTCGCCGCCGAAGGAAGCGACGAGCTCGAGGGGGCGCTCGAGATCGGTGCTTCGACCGGGCCGGGCGGAATCGTGCTCGCACAGCTCCTCTGCGAGTTCGGGGCGCTTCATCCATCGCTTCATGTCGTCCTCTGGGTCTTCGACACCGGGACGATCGTCGACCGCGTTGCCGCGCGGGAGCTCGAGCTCGGCGTCGTCGGAGCGGCGCGGCGGCACCGGGGCGTCGTCTTCGAGCCGTTCTTCCGAGACGAGGTCATCCTCGCCTGCCCGCCCGGGCATCCGTTCGCGGGGCGGACGATCCAGCTCGAGGCGCTGCGCAGCGCCGGCCTGATCGTGATGCAGGAGGGTGCGGGCGTGCGGCAGCTGATCGAGGACGAGCTGCAGCGTGCGGGAAAGCGCTTGCGCGACCTCGACGTGCGGATCGAGCTCGGGCTGCAGGAATCCGCGACGAGCGCCGTCCGGGCGGGCTACGGCGTCACCTTCATCTCGCGCTCCTCGATCGAGTCGGATCTTGCAGCCGGGACGCTCGCCGAGGCGCGGGTCGAGGGGCTCGAGCTCGAGCGGGAGATCTACCTCGTGCGCGCTGCCGGGCGTTCGGAGACGCGTGCCGCCGGGGCGTTCGTCGAGTTCGCGCGCGAGCGCCTGGCATGATCGTCCGCTGGGCGCTCGACGAGCTGCCGGTCGTGCTGGCCGAGCTCGGGGTCGCGCGGCCGTTTCTCGTCGCGAGCCCGCGCTGGGAGGCCGTCGTCGACCTGCCGGTCGCGGGCAGCTGGGTCGAGGTGCCGTCGGACCGGATCGAGGTCCCGGCCGATGCCGACGGCCTGCTCGCGATCGGCGGCGGGTCTGCGATCGACACCGCCAAGGCCGCGTCTGCGCGCACCGAGCTTCGACTCGTCTCCGTGCCGACGACGTACTCGGGTGCCGAGTGGGCGACTGGTTTCGGGATCCGCGACCCGTCGCGTCGGATCGTCGGGGGCGGCGGGGGCGCCCGGCTTGCGGCGATCGTCTACGAGGCGGAGCTCACCTTCGGCCTGCCGCGGGAGCTGACCGTGGGCACGGCCCTGAATGCGCTCGCGCATTGCGCGGAGGCGCTCTACGGAGCACGCTCCGACGAGAGCGACGAGCAGGCGCTCGCCGGCGCAGCTCTCATCGCCGGTTGGCTGCCGCGCGTGGTCGAGGCGCCGCACGACCGTGAGGCGCGCACTGGGCTCCTGCACGGTGCGGCCGCCGCCGGTCGAGCGCTCTCGCTCGCAGGCCTCGCGCTCGGTCACGCGATGGCGCAGGCGCTCGGGGGAACGTTCGGCCTCCCGCACGGGGCGATGAACGCGCTCACGCTCCCGCCCGCGCTCCGCTTCAACGCGGCGATCGCGCCCGAGGCGGTCGAGCGCTTCGGGGCGGCGATCGGGGCTGAGGGCGATCCTGCCGCGAAGGTCGAGGAGCTCGCACGGCTCGGCGGTTTCGAGTCCCTGGCGGACTTCGCCGTGCCCGAAGAGGAGCTGCCCGCGGTCGCAGCGACGGCGGCCGGGCGAATGGGGAACAAGCGCAACCCCCGTCCGGCCACGGCGGAGGAGATCGAGGCGATGCTCCACTCGATCTATCGATAAGCCTTCTTGATGCGTCTGATTAGCGCAATCTGGTAGCGTTCGACACGTGTCCGGAGGCGATCCGTTCGGCGTGCTCGTAATCGGCAGCGGGGCCTCGGGTCTCGCCGCAGCCGTCTCCGCAGAGCGCTCCGGCGCGCGGGTAGCGGTTGCGACCAAGGGCTCGCTCCAGGCGAACAACTCCTCGAAGGCGCAGGGCGGGATCCAGGCCGCGTTCGGCCCGGAGGACTCGCCCGAGCAGCATGCCGAGGATGTCTGGCGCTCCTCGCACGAGACGGCCAACCGCGAGCTCGTCGAGGTGCTGACCGCCGAGGCGCCCGGCGCGATCCACTGGCTCGAGGAGCTCGGGGTCGCGTTTACGAAGGAGCCCGGCACGCGCGAGAACGGCGGCTACCGGCTCGCCCGCTGTGGCGGCGCGTCGCAGAAGCGGCTACTCCAGGTCGGCGACCGCACCGGTCACGCAATCACGAAAGGACTCCGTGAGGCATGGGAGGGCGGTTCCGGGATCTCGTTCGAGAACGCGCCGCTCCGCACGCTCGAATCGGTGCCGAACGGCTGGCGCGCGGTCTGCGGCGAGCACACGATCGACGCGGCGACCGTCGTGCTCGCGGCAGGAGGCCGCTGCTACGCCGAGGCGCAGGCTCGCGGCGAGCTCTCGACGAACCATCCGAATGCGACCGGCGAGGTGACACGGATGGCGCTCGACCTCGGCGCCGAGTCGCGCGACCTCGACGCGCTCCAGTACCACCCGAACGGCGGCGCCTGGCCCGCCAACATGCAGGGCTATTCGATTCCCGAGACGACGCGCGCTTACGGAGCGGTGCTCCTGAACGCCGAGGGTGAGGAGTTCACGGACTCGCTCGGCCCGCGCGATCTCGTCTCGCAGGCGATCGTCGACGAGGTCGCGGCCGGACGCGGCGTCGAGACCCCCGACGGGCGGCCGGCGGTCTACCTCGATACGACGCGCATCTCCGAGGCCGACGCCGTCGTCTCGCTGCCGTACATGCTCCGCCGCTACCGCGCCGCCGGCATCGATCCGCTCGCCGAGAGGATCTTCACCTACCCCGTCCTCCACTACCAAAACGGCGGGCTCGTGATCGACCGCGAGGCGGAGACGACGCTCGAGGGGATGTACGCCTGCGGCGAGATCGCGGGCGGCACCCACGGGCGGAATCGGATGATGGGGAACTCGCTGCTCGAATGCGTCGTCTTCGGCCGCCGGGCAGGGCGGGCTGCAGCCGGGAAGGCGGCATGAACGTCGTCGAGACCGACCTCGAGGGCGTCGTCGAGGATGTCGCCGCCCATCTGTACGTCTGGGCGCTCAAGGACCTCCCGCAGGATCTCCGCGACGCGCTCGCCGCCGCGCGCGACCGCGAGACGTCGGTTCCGGGCAAGCGCGTGCTCGAGACGATCCACCGGAACGTCAGCGTGGCCGATTCCGAGCGCAACCTCGTCTGCCAGGACACCGGGATCGCGGTCTACCACTGCCGCGTCGGCGAGGGCTTTCCGCTTCACCCCGCGCTCATCTACGACGCGCTGCGCGCCGGCACCGCGCGCGCGACGATCGAGCATCCGCTGCGGTCGAACGCGGTGCATACGATCACCCGTGAGAACACCGGGCCGAATATCGGCTACCGGCTCCCGATCGTGCACTGGGAGTTCGTCACCGGCTGGGACGGGCTGGACGTGAAGTGCGTCCCGAAGGGCTCCGGCTCCGAGAACATGAGCTTCCTGAAGATGTGCATCCCGGCCGACGGGGTGAACGGGATCAAGCGGTTCGTGCTCGAGTCGATCGTCGGCGCCGGCGGCAAGCCGTGCCCGCCCGGGATCGTCGGCGTCGGGATCGGCGGCTCCGCCGATTACGCGATGCACCTCGCGAAGGAGGCGATCATGCGGCCGATCGGAACGCGGAACCCCGACCCGATCGTGGCGGAGCTCGAGGAGGAGCTCTACGGCCTGCTCAACGAGACGGGGATCGGGCCGATGGGCCTCGGTGGCGACGTGACGGTGCTCCAGTGCCACATCGAGCACGCCGACACGCACATGACGTTGAACCCGGTTGCCGTCAACTACCAGTGCTGGGCAGCCCGCCGCGCGAGCGCCCACGTCTCGCCCCACGGCGAGATCGAGTACGACCGGGAGGCGTGAGCTGTGGAGAAATCGTTCCAGAGCTGGTACGAACGGCGCCCCTCTCCGCACGTAGAATTGATCTCGAGGGCGGAGGGATGCGTCCCCACCCTAGGGTGGGGGCTCGGCCTCTTGGATGTCTTATCGGGACAGGGGGTGCGGCATGGCTGCCCATGAGCTCACCTTTCCGATCACCGACCCGGCCGAGATCCTGAAGCTGCGGGCCGGTGACGAGGTCATCGTGCAGGGCCACATCATCGGGATCCGCGACCGGACGCAGATCCGGATCTTCGACGAGGGGATCGAGCCGCCGATGGACCTGAGCGGCGCGTTCCTGCTTCATACCGCGCCCAACGTCCGCAGCCTCGGCATGGATTCGGAAGGCAGGGAGCGCTACGAGAAGATCTGCATCGGGACGACCACGAGCGCCCGGATGGTGCGCTTCACAGAGCCGCTCGGCGAGCGCTACGGCGTGCGGGCGATCTGCGGCAAGGGCGGGTTCCCGGACGAGGCGATCGAGCCGATGCAACGGCTCGGGATGGTCTACTTTGCGATCGTCGGGGGCGCCGCCGCGCTCGAGACGACCCAGATCGAGGAGATCGAGGAGGTCGCCTGGGAAGACCTCATGCCGGAGTGCCTCTGGCGCTTCCGCGTCAAGGACTTCGGCCCGCTCACGGTCGGGATCGACGCGCACGGCGGCTCCCTCTACCACGACGTCCAAGCGGCGGCCAACGAGAAGCTGGAGGAGATCTTTGCCCGCTTTTGACCTTCATCTGACCCGCGACGGCGGCCTCACCCACGTGATCGACAAGGGCCTCGGCCCGCGCGGGTGGGAAGACGTTCTCGAGATGAGCGGCGACTACATCGACATCGTCAAGCTCGGCTGGGGCACGGCGTACGTCACCGCGAACCTGCGCCGCAAGCTCGACGTGCTCGCGGGCGCCGGCAAGCGGATCGTCCTCGGCGGCACCTTCTTCGAGGTGGTCTACGTGCGCGACCGGCTCGACGAGTACAAGGGCTGGCTCGGCGAGCTCGGGATCGACCACGTCGAGATCTCCGACGGCACCGTCGAGATCCCACGCGAGCGCAAGCTCGAGCTGATCGCCGACTTCGCCCGTGACTTCACCGTCCTCTCGGAGGTCGGCTCGAAGGACTCCGAGGTCGTGTTCGCCCCCGACGAGTGGGTGCAGTGGATCAAGGAGGAGCTTGCCGCCGGCGCCTGGAAGGTCGTGACCGAGAGCCGGGAGGGCGGCACCGCCGGGATCTTTCGCCCGTCGGGTGAGATGCGCACGGGCCTCGTCGACGAGATTGCGCACGAGATCGACTTCCACGATCTCGTCTGGGAGGCTCCGACCAAGTCGAGTCAGACGTGGTTCATCAAGCACTTCGGCCCCTCGGTGAACCTCGGGAACATCCCGCCCGAGGAGGTCATCTCGCTCGAGACGCTCCGACTCGGGCTACGCGGCGACACGTTGAAGGAGGTGCTCCTCGGTGGCGAGCCGGCCGCAGCTTCCTGAGCGCGACTGGGAGGCGATGCCCGCGGAGGAGATCCTCCGCGAGCTCCTTCTCGCCTTCCCTGGACGTGTGTCGCTGGCATGCTCGTTTCAGAAGGAGGAATCGGTCCTCCTCGACATGCTCCTCTCGATCGACTCTGACGCCCGCGTGTTCGCGCTCGACACCCACGTCCTCTTCCCCGAGACCTACGCCGTCTGGCGCGAGGTCGAGCGCCGCTACGGCACCAAGGTCGAGATCTACGAGGGTCCGACGCTCGCCCGGCAGGCCGAGATCCACGGCGACGCTCTCTGGGAGCGAAAGCCCGACCTGTGCTGCTCGATCCGCAAGGTCGAGCCGCTGAACCGTGCGCTCGGCGAGCTCGACGCCTGGATCACCGGGATGCGGCGCGACCAGTCGCCGACCCGCGCGAACGCGCCCAAGGTCGGGTGGGACGAGACGCACGAGCTCTGGAAGGCAAACCCGCTCGCCGACTGGAATGACGAGCGCTGCTTCGACTACATCCGCGAGCGCGGCCTTCCCTACAACGAGCTTCACGACCGTGGTTACGCCTCCATCGGCTGCACGCACTGCACACAGGCGGGCTCGGGGCGCGAGGGGCGCTGGACGGGCTCCGACAAGGTCGAGTGCGGGCTCCATGTCCCCTCGGCCGGAACCGGAACCGTCGCATGACGAACGGATTCGTGCTCTGGCTCACAGGGCTTTCCGCCGCCGGCAAGTCGACGATCGCGAGCCTCGTCGCCCGCGACCTCGAGGCGCGCGGCGCGCTCGTCGACCGCCTCGACGGCGACGTCGTCCGGACGCACCTCACGAAGGGCCTCGGCTTCTCGAAAGAGGACCGCGATACCAACATCGAGCGCATCGGTTGGGTCGCCTCGCGGCTTGCGCGCGCCGGAGCCGCCGTGATCGTCTCGGTGATCTCGCCGTACGAGGAGACGCGGCAGAAGGCTCGCGCGCTCGTGGAGGAGCACGCCGCGTTCGTCGAGGTGCATGTCGCGACCTCGCTCGCAGAATGCGAGCGCCGCGACCCGAAGGGCCTTTACGCGATGGCCCACGCCGGTGAGATCCGTGACTTCACGGGCGTGGACGATCCCTACGAGGAGCCGTCGAATCCGGAGCTTCGCCTCAGCACCGAAGGTCGCAGCCCCGAGGAGAGCGCGGCCATCGTTCTCGCCAAGCTCGAGGAGCTCGGGCTGATCGCCGACGAGGTCGCGGCATGAGTGCCACGATCGCGCCCTTCACGCTCTCCCACCTCGACGAGCTCGAGTCGGAGGCGATCCACATCATGCGCGAGGTCGCAGCCGAGCGCGAACGGCCGGTGCTGCTCTTCTCCGGCGGCAAGGACTCGATTGTGCTGCTCCGCCTGGCCGAGAAGGCCTTCCATCCGGGTAGGTTCCCGTTCCCGGTCATGCACGTCGACACGGGGCACAACTTTCCCGAGGTGATCGAGTTCCGCGACCGCCGCGTCGAGGAGCTGGGCGAGCGCCTGATCGTGGCGCACGTCCAGGACTCGATCGACCGCGGCCGCGTCGCCGAGCAGACCGGGCCGCGCGCCTCGCGAAACGGCCTGCAGACGACCACGCTTCTCGACGCGATCGAGGAGCACGGGTTCGACGCCGCAATGGGCGGTGCCCGCCGCGACGAGGAGAAGGCGCGCGCGAAGGAGCGGATCTTCAGCTTTCGCGACGACTTCGGTCAGTGGAACACACGCGCGCAGCGGCCGGAGCTCTGGAATCTCTACAACGGCCGCATCCGAAAGGGCGAGCAGATCCGCGCCTACCCGATCTCGAACTGGACGGAGCTTGACGTCTGGCAGTACATCGCCCGCGAGAACCTCGAGCTCCCGTCGATCTACTTCGCCCACGAACGGCAGATCTTCCGTCGCGACGGGATGCTCTACGCCGTCTCCGAGCACGTCGAGCGGCTCCCCGGCGAGGAGCCCTTCGAGGCCTGGGTCAGGTTCCGGACGGTCGGCGACATGACCTGTACCGGCGGGGTCGAGTCGCGTGCGGTCACGATCGACGAGGTGGTCGAGGAGATCGCCGCAACGCGCATCTCGGAACGCGGCGAGACCCGCGCGGACGACCGCGTCTCCGAGGCCGCGATGGAGGACCGCAAGCGTGACGGCTATTTTTGACGTGGGGGAACCAACAAGGTTCCCCCACGAGCCCCCTCCTCCGGGTGGCTGCCAGCCGGGCCTTGGCTGTGCCTCCCGCCGGGGCAGGCCCGGCTCCGGCGGTAAAGGGCACCTATCCGACATCCGTCGAAACGACCCAAGAGCCAACGCCGGCTGATGGCGACTTCTGAGCAGATGATGCAGTCGGAGCTGCTCCGGCTCGTTACGGCTGGGTCTGTGGACGACGGCAAGTCGACGTTGCTCGGGAGGCTCCTGTACGACACGAAGCAGATCCTCGCCGACCAGCTCGAGCAGATCGAGGAGACCTCGCTCCGCCGCGGCGACGGCTACGTCAATCTGGCCCTCCTCACCGACGGCCTGCGTGCCGAGCGGGAGCAGGGGATCACGATCGACGTGGCCTACCGCTCGTTCGTCACCGCGCGGCGCCGGTTCCAGCTCGCAGACGCGCCCGGGCACGTGCAGTACACACGCAACATGGTCACCGGCGCCTCGACCGCCGATGTCGCCGTGATCCTGCTCGACGCGCGTAACGGCGTCGTCGAGCAGACCCGGCGTCACGCCTACATCGCGGCGCAGCTCGTCATCCCGCATGTGGTCGTTGCGGTCAACAAGATGGATCTCGTCGAGTTCTCGGCGGAACGTTTCGCGGAGATCGAGGCCGACCTGCGGGCGCTCTCCGAGCGCCTCCGGCTTCATGATGCCCTGGCGATCCCGATGTCGGCGCTCGAGGGTGACAACGTCGTCGATCGCGGCGAGTCGATGCCCTGGTACACCGGCCCGACGCTGCTCGAGCATCTCGAGGCGATCGAGATCGCCGCCGACCGCAACCTCGAAGACAGGCGCTTCCCGGTGCAGTGGGTGATCCGGCCGATGTCGCACGAGCATCACGACTACCGCGGCTACGCCGGCGAGATCGCAGGCGGCGTCTGGCGCGCCGGCGACGAGGTCGTCGTGCTGCCGTCGGGCCGGCGCAGCAGGGTCGCCGCCGTGGAGACCTTCGACGGCCCGCTCGAAGCTGCGATCCCCCCGCAGTCGGTCACGATCCGCCTCGAGGACGATGTCGACGTCGCCCGCGGCGACATGCTCGCCGATCCGGAGCGGCCGCCGATCGTCGCCCGGCAGCTCACGGCAGAGCTCTGCTGGATGAGCGAGCGCCCGCTCGAGCCGCGCGCGCGGCTCGCCGTCAAGCACACGACGCGCGCGTCCCGGGCGATCGTCGAGGAACTGATCTCGGTCGTCGACATGCACACCCTCGAGAACCGCGACGCGCCGGAGCGCCTCGAGCTGAACGATCTCGGCGTCGTCCGGCTTCGGCTTGCCGAGCCGCTCGCCGTCGACCCCTACGAGCGGAACCGAGCGACCGGCGCCTTCATCCTGATCGACGAGGGGACGAACGACACCGTCGCCGCCGGGATGGTGCTCGGCGCCGAATGACGCGCGCAGCCGACCCTTATCGCGATCTCGCGGTTATCGATTCCCGCGCGCCGCGCTTCAATCAGACTGTCGTCGGTGTCGTTTCGCTCCTCGCCGTCGCGGCCGGCTGGTGGTGGCTCCTCGCACTCCTCACCCTCCAGCTTGGGCTCGGATTGACCCTCGGGCGGCGCTGGTGCCTTCCGTGCCTCGCGTACTTCGAGCTGATCCAGCCGCGGTTCGGCGAGGGGCCGCTCGAGGACTCCCGCCCGCCCCGGGCGGCGAACATGGTCGGGCTTGCCGTGCTGACGGCCGCCTCGTTCGCCTACGCGGCGGGCGTGACCGCGCTCGGCGCCGGGCTCGGACTGCTCGTCGCCGGCCTGGCGCTCCTCGCCGCGAGCACGGGCTTCTGCACCGGCTGCGAGGCCTACAAGCTCGGCCGCCGGCTCACGGGCCGCCCGTTCGTCTCGTGTCCGATCCCGCCGCGAACGGCGGCATGACGGTAAGCCGCCCAGCCGACCCTGGCCGCTCTGTCCGGGAGGGCGCCCTTGTGGAGAAACCGTTCCAAAGTTGGCTCGAAGACACCCGAGCTCGCCGCGTAGAATTCGATCTCGAGGGCGGAGGGATGCGTCCCCACCCTAGGGTGGGGGACACGGATTGGGCAACCGGGCTTCGAGGCTTCCTGCTCGGCCGGAGGGCTTGCATGACCTGGCAGTTCACGCTCGCCGGGCTCTTCGTCGGCGTGCTCGTCGGGATGACGGGCATGGGTGGGGGGAGCCTGATGACGCCGATCCTGATCCTGCTCTTCGGCTTCGATGCGAAGGTCGCCGTCGGCACCGACATCCTGCATGGGGCCGTGTTCAAGTCGTTCGGCGCAGCGCGGCACCGGATGCTCGGCACCGTGCATGCACGGCTCGCGCTCTGGATGCTCATCGGCTCGGCGCCGCTCTCCCTCGTCGGGGTCGAGGTGGCGAACACGGTCGGCGACAACAGCATGAGCAACTTCCAGAAGATCGTCGGCGGCGCGCTGATCCTCGGCGGCACCGGCTTCCTCGCCCGCACCTTCATCAAGGCTGCAAGCAGCGACGCGCCGTTTCGGCTCTCGACGCGCGACAAGGCGATCGCGATCGCGATCGGTGCGTTCGGCGGGTTCGTCGTCGGCCTGACCTCCGTCGGCTCGGGAACCTTCTTCGGGCTCGCGATGCTCTTCGCCTACCCGCTCACCGCCTCGAAGATGGTCGGCACGGACATGTTCCACGCCGCCGTGCTCCTCTGGGTCGCCGGCATCTCGCACCTGCTGCACGGCGACGTCGACAAGCACGCGATCCTCTGGCTCCTCACCGGGTCGATACCCGGTGTCCTGCTCGGCTCCCATCTGTCGATCCGGGTGCCCGAGCACGGACTGCGGATCGGTTTCGGTGTCGTCCTGCTGCTTTCGGGGATCAAGCTCGTCGGCGTCCCGCAGGCGAACTGGGTGATCGCGATCATGCTCGGGGCGATGTCGGTCGCGCTCGTCCTCTGGCTCCTCTACAACGTGCGCTTGCGGCGGCTCGCGGCACAAGAGGCGGCGTAGAATCACCGGGCCGTGGCCCGGGTGCTCTCGACCGCGTTCTGCGTCGCACTCCTGGCTGCGACTGCGGTCGCGTTCGCCCTCACGGAGGGCGCGAAGACCGAGCTCAGTCCGATCTACGGGACGAAGCTCGTCCCGCAGCACACCTTCTCGCCGACCTGCAACCCGAAGCACTGCCCCTACCAGGCGGTCAACATCGACTTCAGGCTGCGCAAGAAGCAGCACATCGAGGTCTGGATGGAGCGGAACGGGAAGCGGGTCTCGACGATCGTCGCCGGAAGGACCTTCCCGAAGGGCGCGGTGATGCTCCAGTGGGACGGCACCGCCGGCGACGGGGTGACGATCCTCCCGGACGGCACCTACAAGCCCGTGATCCGCTTCACCGGCGACCACCGGACGATCACGCTCCCCAACCCGATCGTGCTCGACACGGTCCCGCCGTCGGTCACGCACGTGCAGCATCGCGTCTATACGCACATCTCGCCGGACGGGGACCACCGCAACGACGTCTTCCGTGTGCCCTACGTGCTGAGCGAGCCCGCGCACGCGGTTCTTCTCGTAGGTAGCCGCCAGGCCGGGTTCACGAAGAGCCTGAAGGAGCGCGGAGTCCTGAAGTGGGGCGGCACGGTCGACGGCGTCCTCCAGCTGCCGGGCCGCTACGTCCTCTCGATTGCCGCTCAGGACGCCGCCGGAAACCGCTCGAAGCCCTTCCCCTTCGCGGTCGTGACGATCCGCTACGTCGCCCTCGGCCGGACGGAGATCGCCGTAACCCGTAACCGTCGCTTCGCCGTCTTCGTCCTCACCGATGCGCAGAGCATCAGCTGGCTCTTCGACCGCGGACGCGGCACCCAACGGTCACACACACTCCGCCTGCGCGCGCCGCGGAAGCCCGGCACCTACAGCCTGTACGTCACCGCCTCGGGTCACACCGCCAGGGCGACTGTGACCGTCGGATGAGCGCGGACGTCGTGCGCCTCGGCGGCCTCGTCGGGGCGCTCGGGTTGGCGGCGCTGCTCGTCGCCCCGACGCGGCGCACGCGCTGCGCCGGGCTTGCGGCGTGGGCCGTGGGGTGCGGGCTCCTCGCGCTCGAGCTCGCGCCG
Organism: uncultured Actinomycetota bacterium; assembly: GCA_963766565.1. GTDB lineage: Bacteria > Actinomycetota > Thermoleophilia > Gaiellales > Gaiellaceae > PALSA-600. The sequence continues at coordinate 44,382 of CAVYAQ010000002.1, read as the reverse complement.
TCGGGACACCACCGTGCCTTCGCCGCCGCTGCGGTGGCGGGCGTGATCGCTGCTGGGCTCGCCGGCTGGCTCTTCATCCGGGTTCCCTGGATGCTGCCGGTGGCGGTGCTCGCCTGCGCGCCGGCGAGGATCCCCGTGTCGGTTGGTGCGACGAAGGCGAATCTGCTGTTGCCGCTGTACCTCGTCGTCGCCGGCGCGGCGGTCTCTCTCGCCGCCGAAATCGTCGTCCCGGAGCGCTTCTCGAGGTGGCGTGCCGGCAAGATCTTCGAGCCGCGCGGCCGGCACGCCGGCGAGCCGGCCGCGCCGGTCCGTCCACCGGATCGAGAGCGCCCCGTGCTCGGCGCGTTCGCCTGGCCCGCCGCGCTCCTGATCGGCTGGTCGGGGATCTGCCTGCTCTGGTCGCCGATCGCCGGCAAGGGCCTTCACGACGGCGCGGTCTATCTCCTCTTCTACATGCTCCCGCTCGGCCTGATCGCGGCGACGCTCGCCCGGCTGCCGTGGCGGATCGGCTGGGTGAAGGTGCTCTACATCGAGCTCGCGGCGATGGCGGCGGTCTTCGCGGCGATCGGCGTCGAGCAGTACCTGACCCGGACGATCTACTGGAACCCGAAGGTGAACGTCGACAACGCCTACGCGCCGGTCGGCTGGTACTTCCGGGTGAACTCCGTCTTCTACGACCCGTCGATCTACGGGCGCTTCCTCGTCGTCGCGATCCTCGCGAGCCTCGTCCTCGTCCTCTTCGAGCGCAGCGGCAAGGCCTGGATCGCGGCGGCGCTCGCGACCGTGACCCTGATCGGCCTCCTTCCATCGTTCTCGCAGTCGAGCTTCGTCGCGCTCGCGGCCGGGATCGCGGTCGCATTGATCGTCCTCTGGCGCCGGAAGGCGATCCTGCCGCTCGCGCTCGCCGCCGCGGTGCTCGTGGGGCTCACGCTCGGCGTGCCGCAGCTCCGCCACCGCGTGATCGGAAAGGCCGGGATCCATCACGCGACCGACGGACGCGCCCCGCTCGTAACCGCCGGGATCAAGATCGCGGTGCACCACCCGGTGATCGGGGTCGGAACCGGCGGGTTCATCGAGGCCTACGCGAAGCAGACGCACAAGGCCGGCCGCGCCTCGCACGCGGCGCCGATCACCGTTGCGGCCGAAACGGGGATCCCCGGCCTCGCCGCGCTCGCGTGGCTCGTGGGCTGCGCATTCATCATCCCGTTCCGCGGCAACCGAGGTCGGACCCCCACCGGCCGCGCCCGTCTCGCCTTCGGTCTAGCCTTGGTCGCGATCTTCGTGCACAGCCTCTTCTACAACGCCCTGATCGAAGACCCCCTGTTCTGGGCGGCGCTCGCGCTGAGTGCCGTTGCCTACCGGGAGACGGAGAAGGGGTGATCGGCGGCTGGAAGCGCGCTCTCGTCCTCGCGCCTCATACGGACGACGGGGAGTTCGGCTGCGGCGGCACCATGGCCCGCCTCGTCGAGGACGGCGCCGACGTCCGCTACGTCGCGTTCTCGATCGCCACCAGGTCGCTCCCGGAGGGCTTCCCGCCCGACACCCTCCGCCACGAGGTCGCCGCCGCGACCGCCGAGCTCGGGATTCCCTCCGAGAACCTCACCGTCCACGACTTCGACGTCCGCACCTTCCCGGACCACCGCCAGGAGATCCTCGAGCTCCTGATCGAGATCTGGAACGACTGGGAGCCGGACGTGGTCTTCCAGCCCTCCCTTCACGACATCCACCAGGACCACCAGGCGATTGCCACGGAGGGCCTCCGTGCCTTCAAGCGCACCACGATCCTCGGTTACGAGATCCCCTGGAACAACCTCGACTTCGCCTACCAGGCCTACATCTCGCTCCAGGCGCACCACCTCGATCGCAAGGTCGCGGCGCTCGACCAGTACGCCTCCCAGCAGCACCGTCGCTATGCCGACCCGGAGTACATCCGCAGCCTCGCCCGCATCCACGGGACGAACGTGAACCGCGCCTACGCCGAGGTGTTCCAGGTGTATCGCGCGATCGGCTGAGAGACGACAGCCTCTCTAGCACAATCCCTACAGACGTTCCCGTCTGCCCGACGCAACGTTGCGCCGCTCGAACATTCAGACCCGCCGTGTGACGAACGGGGTCGCGGTGCTTGCCTCAAGCTCGCCCTTGACGTTGGCGGTTACCTCCTTAACGGACTAGCAGCGTGGCCAGGACGCGAGCACCAACATCATCGCGCGATCCTCGGCCTGCGTGACCCAGAGGCCGTACTTCTTCTTGATCGCCATCTGTTTGGCCACGTAGCGGCAGTAGTAACCTGTTTTCGGGGGTAGCCATTCGGAGGCGTCGTCGTCGCCCTTTGCGTCGTTCGTAGACCCATCGACAGCGAGCAGGACGAGGGGATCGTTCGTGTAGCGAGCCGTTTGCTTGCTGTTCAGCGAGCAGCCCCTGTGATCGCAGTTCGCATCCGCGCGTCGGCTCCCTAAAAGCCCCGCTCAGCCTCGGATGGCTTCGTTGTGCGGACACCAGGCACGGTGTGAGGAACGAAAACACGGCTTAGGACGGGCTCGACTTGACGCAGAGTTGACGCTCTGAGCCACTCGTGAATGTCCGAACACGTAGCATCCTCCGATCATGCATCGCATGGTGCGTCGACGGAATTGAGGGAGAGCGATGACAGACAAGGTGCTCATCGAGGAGATGACGTGGCCGGAGATCAAGGAGGCCATGGAATCAGGCAAAACCACGGCGATCCTCGCCTGTGGCGCATGCGAGCAGCACGGCCCGCATCTTCCCACGGGCACCGACACGTACCTCGGGACGGCGATCGCCGAGCGCGCCGCGCGGATCGCCGGCAACGCCCTCGTCGTCCCGACACTTCGCCCCGGACTCTCGGAGCACCACATGCACTTCCCGGGTTCCTTCACGCTCCGACTTGGGACGTTCGTGGCGCTGCTCGAAGACTCTTGCGAGAGCCTCGCGCGCCAGGGCTTCGAGCGGATCGTGATCTTCACCTCGCACGGCGGCAATGCGGACGTGCTGCGGGCGTACCCTCCCCTCGCTCGCCAGGTCCCAGCAAGGCCGCTGCGAGGTGGTCGTGATCGTCCGCGCCAGCACTGACTTCCAGAAGATATTCGACCTCCTAGCCGAACGAGGAGTGGGCATTGGCGCGGCGGGTGTGCACGCGGGCTACGCCGAGACCTCCGAAATGCTCGAGTGCCAGCCCGATCTCGTCCACATGGATGCCGCCGTCCCGGGCAGGTGTGACGAGGACTTCTACAAGCCCGAGAACATCAGCCGCTCCCAGATGCAGTCGTTCCTCGAAGGCATCGAGACCCAGAGTCCCATCGGCGTCCTCGGTGACCCGACCGGGGCGACGGCCGAAGCCGGCCGCAAGATTCTGGAGCTCCTGGCGCGCGGCGTGGCCGCGAACGCGACCGCATCGACGCCAGAGCCCGCGGCCGCAGAAACGGCGTCGGCGTAGACACGGCTCCGGCACTCGTCGCGAGTCGCGAGCGACAGTTTCTGGGCGCGGCACAGGAGTTGACGGTACGACGGCCACTTGCCGAGTTGCGGTGCGCGACATTGAACTGGTCGCTGCACGACGGATTCGAGGGCGTGCAGGACCCCACCGAGCAGCTGGTCAACGAGCCGCAGCGCATTATCAGTCAGCCGAGCGTCACCGAGAGCCGAGGCCGATTCAGCCGCCGCACTGCGCTCATCGCTGGCCTGATACGCGCCTCCGGGTTCGTGGCCGAGCTGATGCCTTCGTGACACCACACAATCAGGCTGATAAACCGTTACGGCTCGACCACAATGGCCGGGTTAGCTGTTTCAGTCGCGTCGACCTGTCTGTGCCAGCCTAAAAGGGAGCGCGAGCGCCCCTTCAGCGGTGGGGCTGCGACACCGATTTGACTTCTGCCCGTGGCAGCTCATTTTCAACCCGCATCTTCACTGTGAAGGGTGTGTGCGTACTCATCGTTCTTGGAGTCTGAGGCGATGCTTTCTGACCTTGCCCATCTCGTTTCGGGGCAGCTCCGAGACGAAGAACACTGAGTGCGGTCGCTTGTGCGGCGAGAGCAGCTGACCGACGTGGTCACGCGCTTGTTTAACGGTAAGCGTCTCGCCGCGGGCGAGAACGATCCATGCCCCGATTTGTTCGCCGAGGTCATCGTCAGGGAGTCCGGTAACCGCAGCCTCGGCGATTGCTGGGTGTTCGAGCAAAGCTGCTTCGATCTCGCCGGCGCCGATTCGGTACCCGCCGCTTTTGATCAGATCGGTTGCCTTTCGTCCAACGATGCGGTATACGCCATCCTCGGTCCGTGTTGCCAGGTCTCCGGTGAGGAACCAGCCGCCGCGCATCGTCGCCGATGTGGCCTCTGGGTGGTTAAGGTAACCGGCAAAGAGGTTCGGACCGCGGACGACGATCTCGCCAAGCGTACTGTCATCATCGACCCGCAGTGTCTTGCCGTGATCGTCGACGAGGGCAACGTCGACTCCGGGGATAGGAGTGCCGACATAGCCCGGGCGTATGTCGTCGGAGGTCGAAGCGCCGATGTTGATCAGCGTCTCGGTCATGCCATAACGCTCGACAATCGCCTGCCCCGTCAGGCGTCGGATGCGTTGATGGTCTCGTACTGACAGTGCCGCCGATCCGGAAACGAGAACTCGCGGCCTGGCGAAGATTCGCGCGAGGTCGATATCCGTTTCCAGTTCGTCGCTGATTCGGTGATACATCGTTGGGACACCGAAGATCATCGTCGCACCGCGTTCAATCGCTTCGGCGATCGCCCCTGGGGTGAACCGTGGTGCTAGCTCAACCTGTCCTCCGTGACGTAGTGGCCCGAGGACACCGAGGATGAGCCCGTGGATATGGAAGAGGGGCAGAGCGTGAGCGAGCCGGTCAGCGCTCGTCCATTCCCATGTTGTGGCGAGCGCATCGAGGTTCGACTCGATCGCCTTGCGTGGGATCTGAACTCCCTTTGGAAGACCCGTCGTTCCGGAGGTGTAGAGGATGAGCGCGGCGTCCGTTGACGGAGGATCAGGGAGGTTGCCTCGCGAGAGACTGTGATCGAGCAAGCGCACCGGCACCCGTTTGATCGATGCAAGCGGAGCCGGCAACTCCGCGTTCGGAGGCGCGAGGATGCAGTCAGGGTTTGAATCGATGATCACGTGCTCGAGCTCATGCTCTCCTGATCTCGGGTTGATCGGGATCGCGCTGGAGCCGGCCGAAAGCGCGCCGACAACCGCAACGCAGGTCTCGAGCGATGACGTAGCCCAGATCGCCACACGTTTCCTGCCTTCGAGGTCGTGCGCGAGAGTCACCGCACTTGCGGCGAGCTGGCGATAGCTGAGCGTGTTTGGCCCCACTCTGACGGCCTCGCCGTTGTCTGGGCTGGCGAGTCGAGGAAAGAGTTTGGACGTCAACGACGTGTTTGCGGGCTGCTGGTGCGCGCCGTTGGTCACTGAGACATGAGTTCGGAGAGCTGGCCCGACGACAGCCACGAGTTACAGACTGTGACGTTCGTCCGGACATGATCGGCGGACTGCCTGGTACTCGGGTTCATGAACGAAGCGACCAAATCGCCGCGACGCGGATCGTAAAGGTCGCCGCCTTCGTTGCCTTCGGCTCAGCCCCGGTCGAGCTGACGCGAGCCGGGAAGCTGTTCGACGTCACTCGTAATGCAGGCCGCGCTGCCCTTGTGCCGGCATGTTCCGCCACCATACCGCTCATTGGTTGATCCTACGGTAGAGTCGCTGCATTCGTGAGCGATCGGGCGAGCAGGAATAGGCTCACCACCTCCACCGGCGTGCATGCCCGTTGCTATGACTCGCGCCGGGAAGCTGGGACATGATCCGCTCCACCGAAATGCAGCCCGACGTCCTCGTGATCGGCGGTGGGCTCATTGGCTTGCTTACCGCGGCAGAGCTTGCCGAGCGCGGCGCGCGGGTCTCGGTGCTCGAGAAGGATGATGTCGGCTTCGAACAGTCCGGCCGGTCGGTTGCAGCTATCAACCTCCCCGGGGGGAAGCCCAACTCTGCGTCGTCGTTGCTCCGCGTGTCCGCTGAGGAGTGGTCGAGATTCGAGGAGCGGTGGGGCTATGGCATCGATCTTAACGCCGAGGGCTGGCTTATCGTTGTCGCAGACGAGGCGGATCCGCGAGTGGCTCGAGGTCGAACAAGCGACATGGCAGGCGACTGCCGGCTTCCCGGACAGCGAGTTGCTCGACAGCACAGCTGCTCGCGAGCGATTCCCGCAGTTCGAGGGTGCCTTCGAGGCGATCGACGTACGCCACGGAGGTCACGTCGACGCGCTGATGGTCATGAATGCGCTCCGGCAAATTGCCGCGCAGCGTGGAATCAAGCTCCGATGCGGCGAGATCGCGACAGGTTTCGGCATCAACGACGAACGTATTACCAGCGTGGAAACCACGAACGGGCCCGTTCGCCCCGAAACGGTGGTTGTGGCCGCCGGACTCTGGTCGCCCAATCTATGCGATCAGCTAGGTTCCGTATCCCGATGCAGCGGGTTCGAGCGCCAGCCGTCGAGACAGGGCCCATGCCTCCGGGCACAATCCCGGGATTCGTCCGAGGGTCCACGTTCGGTGCAAAACGAAACCACAATGGCACGATCAGAATCACGGGCGGGTACCGCTTTTCCGCAATGCTCCACGACCTCAGCTTGAGAGACTTTCGCGACCTCAGGGTCTGGGTGCCCGCTCTGTGGCAAAAACCGCAAGGACGTCTCATTCAGGGTTGATCCGACAGGCCTGAAGATGGAGCTAGGCTCGATGTTCGCCAAGATTCGCGCGACGGACAGTGCGTCGGTGTTCCCGCAGCGTTACGAGCCACCGGCGAATCCGCGCAACCGGTTCCGCCAACTTGGTGACCTCGCCACGACTACTCCCGTCGCTCAGTCGCCGTATCGATCCAGCTTTCCGTGTGATGGATCTGATTCCCGACCTGCAACCGGTTCTTGGACGAATCCCCGAAACTGAGAACGCCTACATCTCGAGCGGGTTCAGCGGCCACGGATACATGAACGGCCCCGGCGCATGCCGAGCAATCGCCGACCTGATCACCACGGGAACCACCGAGATCGATCTCCATGACTATAGACCCGACCGGCTGAAGGAGTCACTGAAGATGCGCGAGCAGATGTTTTGACCCGAGGTACGTTCAGATGAACGACGGGATGGTGTACGCGAAGAGCACCGATCGGAAACGTGCAATCCTGCTGGGAGCTATGACGTCCGCGTATTACGATATCGACGCCGATGAAGAACGTGCGAAGGTCATAAGTCGATTCCAGAAGCTCGTACGGGAATGGAAAGACCTCGGAAGCGTTGGTCCTTTCGACGCTGGATGACGATCTCTACATGGTCGGAGAGCCAAAAGGACGAGCCTTTACCTTCTATTTGCTGTTCGAGATCGATGATCCCCAGGTCGTCGTCGAGATGATCCAGCGGATTCGAGAACGTGTCGACGGCATTCGGATGGACCGGTACGTCCGCTTCGAAGCACATGTCGGCCGCCCATTCTTCCTCCTTGAAGAACCGGAATAACTCCGGTTCCTTGGTCCGACCGGATCTTGGATCTCACGGAACGTGTCGGCTACAAGGACCTCGCTCGTGAACGAGCGTTGGGCGGGTGGGTACCGGCGGCTACGTCGCGCCACACGCTGATTTGATTCACCGTCCGCCGAGGTTCGACGCCTCAAGCATCGACCGATAGGCCGTTGGGCAAGTCGATCCCCACCGATCCTCGTCAAGGTAATAACCGGGCCGCGAAGTCTGGGTCGTCGGGGAGTAGTCCGGTTGCCGGCAAGTGGCCGAGGAGGTCTAACCAGCCTGGGTTCGAATGCGCAGCGCGACCGAACCGTTCCCTCGCCTCGTCGAAGCGCCCAGCCCGGGCGAGCACCACGCCACGCCAGAAGGTCGCCTCGGGGTTGTCGCCCAGAGTGCGCTCGGCGCCTTCCAACTCCTCTAGCGCCCTGTCGATCGCCGGCTCTGACGCTTGTCCGAACAACACGCCCTCGAGGCTGGACTCGGACGAGCACGTCGTATGCGCGGCCGAGGGCGAGGAGCCGGCCCAGTTCCTCGAGTGGCTCGGGATGATCGTCGACGCGTAGGTTCATTTGCTCACCGTTGTCGCCAACAACGATCATGACCGCAGATTGCCGTCCGCGGCAGTCGCCGCCTTCGGCCTCCGCAGCGTAGAGCGCCGCAATGAGGCGGTCCGCCAGTAGTCCCGGTGTGGTACTGAACGCATCGATCATTGCGGGCCAGATCGTAGGAGAGGTGACCATGTTCGCGCGCAGACGCCATCGCCGACCGCGTGGCCCGCGTGACCGAGACAAAGCGGACCTGTATAGGCCGCTGCGTTTCCAAGGGAGTCGACGATCCCGACTTGCTCCGCCTCTCCCGGGATCTGAATCGGTCAACTTGGCGACGACTTGGGCGGCGTTCTTACCCGACTCCAGATCTCTAAGTCCCCGCGGCCGTACGAACGCTCGATAAACGCCTGTGTGCACACGGCCCCGACCGCGGGTCGCGTGTATGGCGCGCCGTCTCCAACACAGAAGTAGTGTGATTGGAGAGCAATACCAAGTTGGCCCGACTCAGCGTCTCTTGCGACAATCGAGTACGTCATGTCGGTCGGCTGAATCTTCCCTCGGGATCGAAGACGGGGCGGCCTCCGACCAGCGTGAATACGGGCGACAAGGCTGGTAGGTCATCGACGTCGCACTTGAGCGGGTCGCGTCGGAACGCGATGAGGTCTGCCCGCCGTCCGGGCGCGAGCGGCCCGCGCCAGGTGTCTTCGCCGAGCAGGCGGGCTCCAGCGACGGTGTAGAGAGAGAACGCTGTGCGCACATCTACTCCTTGGTCTGCGCCTTGCACGCCGGCAACTTTCGTGCCTCGGGTGACGAGCATCCAGATGGCGAGCAGGGGGTCCCAGGGTGGGACGTTTCCGTCACTTCCTGCTGCTACCAACGCGCCTTCATTGACCCAATCAACGGGTGACGCTGAAGCGGCTCGCTCGCTACCCCAGCACTCGAGGATGTCGCTGCCGAAGGCATACTGAATCGGCGGGTGGACCGAGATCCCGACTCCAAGGTCGATTGCGCGGCGGCGTAAACGATGGGGTGCGATCATCGCGTGCTCGATCACCAAAGCGCCGGGTCGTAGAAATGTGTGTCGGCGCAGAACGGCCTCGTAGGCATCGAGGACAGTCTCGACCGCCACGTCTCCCACGGCATGACAGCCGACCTCCCAGCCGCGCTCGACCGCATGTTCCACCGCCTGCTGGAGCACGTCCCGCTCGATGTACAAAATACCGTGCGAGGACGGATCGTGTTCGTGTGGCTCCGAGAGGCAGCGTCGTCGATTCGTCCATCGACGAAGAACTTGACGCCGCCTAGGCGAAGCCATTCGTCCCCGAACTCCGTCGAGATGCCCCAACGATCGATCTCCGCGAGCATGCGTTCTGGCGGCCAGCCTTCGTTGAGCCGAACCATCACAACTGACCGGACCGTGAGTTCGCCTCGCCGTCGGAGTTCTTGATAGACGCGGATGTCATCGCTGGCGATACCAGGGTCGCGAATAGCAACGATCCCGCGAGTTGTAGAGAGCACCAACACTCCGCAGCGAGTTGACTTTTTCGTCGAATGTCGGTGGTGGTAACAAGGCGAGGACTGGCGCGATCGCTGCATCGTCGATCAATCTGCCGTCTGGTACTGAATCGATGGCAGCAACCTCAAGGCCTCGGTGATTCGTCACCACAAGATGGCTGCCGCGCCGCACACACACGGGATGCTCGGTGGTGGCACGGTCTAGTTCGTCGGCGGTCGGGAGCCGTTTGTCAGAGCCGATTCGTGCCAGTTCCGCGACGTGACGATCCATGTTCCTGGCGCCGCGTCCCGAGCTGCCTGCGCGACCGTATCCACGAGTTCGTCGATGCTTCGCGAGCGATCGACCGGCACTGATCGGAGCTCCAGGTTCTCCTCGAACTGGTGCACGTGGCTGTCGTAGAACCCTGGTAGAACGACGAGTTCTGGGTCGTCGATGACAAGGGTCCCTGTGGTGGCCAATGCGTCAAGATCGTCACCGACTGCCACGATCTCTGAGCCACGGAGTGCGATCGAGGTGCCCCGCTGACGATCGTCTTCGTCGAAGGTGTGGACGGCTGCCGTGCGCAACAGCACATCAACGGCGGTCGGCGGGGAAGCCACCTGCGTACCCTAGTACAGATTCGTGTTGAGGATGCACGGCATGGCAGACTCAAAGGTGATCGTCAACTGCACGGTCGTCGATGGGACGGATCGGCCGGCGCAGAACGATGCGGGCATCCACATCGAGGGAAACCGAATCCGCTCGATCGGACAGGTCGATGACCTCCTAGGCGAAGCGAAAGACGCGGAGGTCATCGACCTGGCAGGCGCTTATGTGACGCCGGAATTGACGGGGAACATGCATGTGCACTTGGGGTTGTCGCTCCCGGGAGCGGCTGGTCTCGCGCTCTCGAACGAGACGTTGCCGCAGTTGACGTTGCGCATGGCAGGGAACGCGCGGGCGGCGCTACATGCCGGGATTACCACTGTTCGTCTGGTCGGCGAACGTGGATACACCGATCCGACTCCCGCTCTTCGTGCTGCCATCGGCCGAGCGGAGGTCGAGGTCGCGGATCTTCACCGCTGGCCACTCCATCGCATGCACCGGCGGGCACTGGAGCGGCCGTGCGATCGAAGCCGACGGCCCCGCCGAGTTTCGGAAGGCGGTCCGTACGCAGATCAAGCATGGCGCCGATCTGATCAAACTCATGCTCACCGGCGGAGTGGCGGGAGAGCACGAGGGGATGGACACGGCGCAGCTCGCGGACGAAGAGTTGCGAGCCGTCACAGAGGTGGCGCATCAATGGGGCCGCAAGGTGACCGCGCACGCTGGGCCGGCCGAATCGATTCGCCGAGCTATCGATGCGGGCCTGGATGGAGTTGAGCACGGCTACGCGCTCAACGACGAGGTTGTTGCCTTGATGGTCGCAGTTGGAACCTGGTACGTGCCCACGATCGTCGTCACGCCGCGGCGAGTACTTTGACCGAATTGGTAGTCCCCGCGTGGATGGCCGAGCGGTCGCTGGCTTCGGGGCCGACACATTGGCGAAGCCTGCAGTCCGCGATCGAGGCGGGGTGAAGATCGCGCTTGGCACGGACATGATTCCGGCAGAGCCATTCGAGGCACCGTCGCCACCGTGCGCGAACTCGAACATATGGTCGATGCCGGGATGTCCCCGGGGCGTGCGCTGCAAGCAGCCACCGCTCGACCAGCCGAGATGCTGGGCGTGGAGGCGGACCTCGGCACGCTCGAGCCAGGGAAGTTCGCCGACGTGATCGCGGTTCGGTCGGATCCGACGGAAAGCCCCAGCGCGTTCCGCGATGTCCAGTTCGTGATGAAAGACGGGATTGTCGTGCGCGGCGCCTAGATCAAGGTGGTGTCCCGCCTCATCCGGTCGACGGCTGTGAGTGCGTCGGAGTCGTACAAGTGGCATTGGACGAGGGTGCGGTCGGCAATTACGTCCCTCGGCTCCAAACGCTCGTTGAAGCGCACGACAAGCTCGCCCGCCTCGGTGCGCCAGCCACGGATACCACGCCACAGTGGCTCGTCTGGGCAAGCATCCCGTACTCCTGCGAGGAGGTCCCGCGATCCGGTCGGGACCGACCCCTGGTGCCGGTTTCAGCCGTACCTCCTCGCCAAGAAGGGGCGACCCCGTCGCCTGGCCAAAGACCGAATTCTCCGCTGCGGCGTCGTCGTCCGATAACTCCGTCCAACGGCGCTCCAACAGTTCGCGAAGGTCGCGCAGCTCCCAGCCGCAAATCTCAAAGGCACGTGGACAACGCGGGTGGAATCGGCAGCCGAGTGGAAGGGCGGCGGCGTCTGGAATTTCGCCATGGGGCAGATCTCGCGATACCTTGCGCTCGGCATCTAGAGCTGGGATTGCTCGTAGAGGGCCTCCGTGTACGGATGGCGAGGTTTGGTGTAGATAATGCCCGCCTCAGCAAGCTCTACGATTCGTCCGAGATACATGATCGCGATGCGATCACAGAAGAACTTCGCAGTGGCCAAGTCATGGGTGATGTAAATGTAGGTCAGGTCGAGTTCACGCTTGAGCTCGACCATCAAGTCGAGGATCTTTGCCCTCACGCTCATATCGAGCATCGAAACGGGCTCGTCTGCGATCAAGAGGACGGGCTTCAAGATGATCGCGCGAGCGATCACGGCTCGTTGCTTCTGTCCGCCGGACAAATCGCGTGGGTACTTGTTCATGAACTGGGAGGCCGGTGCGAGTCCGACGCGCTCAAGCGACTCCGCTACCTTAATGTGAAGCTCACGATTGCTACCGGCTCGCTTGTGGAACTTCAAGGGATGTCCGACAGAGTCGGCGATGGTCATTGCAGGATTGAGTGAGGCGTGCGGATCCTGGAACACGATCTGCATCCGCTCTCTCAACACACGCATACGTGACTCGTTCAGGCCAACAAGCTCCTGCCCCTCGAAGCGTATTGATCCACCGGTTGGTCTAATCAGACCGAGTAGTGTTCGCGCTAGTGTGCTTTTTCCACTACCGGACTCGCCCACGACGCCTAGCACTTCACCTTTACGCGCTCAAAGCTGACGTCGTCGATCGCGCGAATTACGGCAGATGCCCGACCGATAGCGCGTTGTCTCAGTCTCCCTCGAAGCGAGCATGTCGTTTGCAGCTCAACGACCTCGAGCAACGGCTGAGGAGGCTCAGGGCTCTTCGGCATCTGCAATCGGGTCGAGCGCGAAGTGGTTGACTTCCCTCCGGCGGAATCAGCTCGGCTGACCATGCAACCAGCAGGACACAAAATGGGATCGTTGCGGTTCCTCACTGACCGGCGTTCGCTCCGCGCATACGCGCATTGCATCTGGACAACGAGGATGAAACCTGCAACCGGGGGGTGGTTGCGATAGATCTGGCGGGGCTCCCGGAATGTGATGCAACTCGGTGGTATCAAGCGCAATCGTCGATCCCAAAAGGGCCCGCGTATACGGATGGAATGGCTGCGCCAACACCTCGCGTACGGGTCCTTCTTCGATGATTTTCCCCGCATACATCACCGCGACTCTATTGCACGACTCGGCCACCAACCCGAGGTTGTGCGTGATTAGCAGCAGCGCCGTATCGTAACGTTCACAAGAATCGGTTAAGATTGCAAGTAATTCAGCTTCGACGATTACATCGAGGGCGGTGGTGGGTTCGTCTGCTACGAGAACAGCGGGACGTAGCACGATTGCCAGCGCGATCATTATCCGCTGCCGCATCCCACCCGAGAATTTCATCCGGGTACTGTCGCAAGCGCGAAGGTGCGATCCCCACCATGGCCAACGCTTCGCGTGATCGCCGCCGCACCTCTTCCCGCGACAGAGAGGATTCGTGCGTCTTCAAGACTTCTTTCATCTGATCAATAATCCGCATCAGCGGATTCAACCGCGTCATCGGTTCTTGAAAAATCAGCCCAACACCCGGCCCGCGAATCCGCCGCAAGTCACGCGGCGACAATCCAACTATGTTTCGCCCCTTGATGTTCACCTCGCCGCTCACCGCGGCCTCAGTCGGCAACAGACTTAAGATGCTGCGTCCAAGGGTGGACTTTCCACACCCAGACTCGCCTACAAGGCCGACCATGGCACCTGGGAACACTCGAAGCGACACTCCGTCGACGGCACGAACCGGATCACCCTCGGTTGCGTACCACACGCGAAGCTCGCGCACGTCGAGGGCTGGCCCGGTCAACGCGCGTCCTTCGCGCTCATGTCGACCTTCTGAAATCGCTGCTGACGAACGACGGGATTGAACACATCGTTCAGCGCCTCGCCTACCAACGTGAGGCCCGTGACGAGCAGGACAATTGCAAGTCCCGGAAACAGCGCGGTCCACCATATCCCGGCTCCCACGTCGGAAACTGACTGTTTAAGGTCGTAACCCCACTCGGCGGCCTGAGTCGGTTGAATGCCATAGCCAATAAAGTCTAGCCCGGCCAGCGTCAGGATCCCATCCGCCGCGTTCAACGAACCTATGACCGGAAGGTTCTGAAACACATTTGGAAAGATGTAGCGGCCGATTATCGTTCGCCGAGGGGCACCAAGTGCGCCAGCAGCCTCCACATACGATTCCTCTCGCACGCTAATAACATTGTTCCGGACTATGCGGAAATACTGCGGGATATATACCACTGTGATGGCGAAAGCCGCGGTAGTGATCCCACGACCGATCGAATTGGAACAGAAATGCTACCAGGATCGCTAGCAGAAGAAACGGAAAGGCAAAAAGGGCATCCATCACGAGAAGTAGACCGCGATCGATGGGACCGCCGATATAGCCCGACACCAGCCCGAGAGGCACACCGACCAGGAACGACACTACGACGGCAAGTACGACCACCTCGAGCGCCGTGCGTGAGCCATAAATAAAATGAGACAACACATCCGTGGCGTTAACCGTCGTTCCAAACAAGTGCGCACGCGACGGTGCGGCCTGCTGCGGAAAGCGCTGCCCTAGCTGACGATTGGTCGAACCCGTATGGCGAGATCAAAGGCGCGAAGATCGCGAGCACAATGAAGAAGAGAGTCATTTCTGAGGCCAATGATCAAAAGCCACCGCTGAGGCCGCGTGTCTGCCAGATAGTTGCGGCGAGGCCGCGCCGTGCCGATAGATAGACGGTTCGACCGCGGGTTCCATCAGAACCGCACTCGGGATCAACCCACGCTGTCGCGAGGTCGATTAGGAGGCTCACGCCAACAACTATCAACGCGAAAAAGGTCACGATGCCTTGGACGGCAAGATAGTCGCGGTTGTTTAAGGGTACGTCACAAGTTCGTATCCGATCCCGGGCCAATTTAAGGTTTCCTCGGTCAATACCGCCCCGCGAAGAGCAAGAGAGCGAACTGAAGGCCAAAAACGGCAACAATCGGAACAAGAGGATCTGTACCCGCGCCCAAGACCACTGCCCGCTCGCGCAAGCCGCGCGCGCCGGCTGCCTCGACGTTGTCCGACGACAGCGAACGCACCATGTTGACGCGGACAAGGCGGATCAGAACGCCCGCAAGCACAAGTCCGAGCGTTACTGCGGGAAGCACGCGTCTCAGAACGTCACCTTCTGCTGACCAGTCTCCAGCAATAATCGCATCGATAACCATTAGATGCGTATGGACGGGTAGGAGAAACTCCGTTGTAGGACTCGCTTCGCCGCTGGTTGGCAACCACCCAAGCTCCTGCCCAAACACAAGTTGAGCAAGAAGGCCGAGAAAGAACACCGGCATCGCATAAACGATGATTCCGAACAGTCGCGCGCCGATATCGAAGCCGCTATCGCGCCACCTACCCGCGAGTACGCCCAACCCCAGACCAACAACGGCGCTCACCAGTGAAGCGGCGACGGCAAGCTCGAGTGTTGCGCTCCCGTTATCCACGATGATGGATATCACTGGCCTGTTGTCCGTCTCGGTCGTTCCGAAGTTGCCGCTTATAGCATTCTTGATGTACTCGACATACTGGACGATTAGCGCTTTGTCGAGGCCCGCTGCGTGTTTGGCGGCTGCAACTTGCTGCGGCGTCATACGTCCTCCAGCGGCTGCTGTCACGGGGTCTCCAGGCGCCACTCGCAGTAGAAGAAACACGAGGGTGAGCAGAATGATGACCAGAGGGACCGACAGCGCGAGCCGAATTAAAGAAGAGGTGCGGAGCGATGCCGACTGCCTCATCGCTCCGCACCCGTCCTACTTCTTCGACATGAGCCAAAGGCGGAACTCATTCAATGGGTCGAGAGTCTGCTGAACGCCAGAAACCCCATTGTGATACTACCGCGATCCGTTTCCCCTGCCAGAGCGGAATGAGCACGGATCTCGGCCACCAGCTTCTGAATCCTGATGATGTCGGCGGTACGCTTCCCTTGGTCTGTGCAGTTCTCTCTGGTTGATGAGGTTGATGACTGTCGAATCCGTATAGCCAAGCTTGCGAAGAAGGCGTGATCGGAGTAGAACGGAAAGAAGTCATCCGCCTCAGGGTAGTTGCCGAACCAGCCGAGTTGATAAACCGGGTAACTGCTCCACGACGGCCGCGGCACGATCGCGCCCACGCGGATGACTGAAGTGCGACCTTGAACAGCCCGGTAGCTTCGAGTTCGCGCTGGATCTCGATGAATTCGTCGGCAGAGCTATCTCCGTAATGACTTGGCGTATACCAAACCTGCAGGTCGATGGGAGTCGGCAGACCTGACTTGTGAATGAGTTGACGGGCCTTCGCGACGTTTGGTGTTTTGCCATAGACGGCTGCAAAAGTGTTGGTGTGCCCACGGAAGCCACTCGGTACCATTGAGTACAGCGGCGCCACGGTGCCTTTGTAGATGTTCTGCGCGATCGACTGACGGTTGATGATGTACGCGACAGCCCGTCGAACGTCGAGGCTATTCTCGGGGGTGCCGAAGCATTGATCTGCAACTGGCGCGTCTCTGCGCTCGCGCCTGTGATGACCTGCACACCCTTAGTCGTTTTTAGTGAGTCGAGGTCCGTCGGTGTCAAACTGCGAAACGCGATGTCAACGGTACCGCTTTGGATCGCTTGCTTAAGAGTCGATGACGTATCGAAGTACTGCATGATGACCAAGTCGGTCTTCGGTTTCGGCCCTTTGAAGAGAGCATTGGCCTGCAAAACCGTTTGAACGCCTGGGGTGTACTTCGCGAGCGTGTACGGCCCAGAGCCAACCATCTTCGTATTTGCAGCATGAGTTTGTCTGGCGGATATGCAGCAGCCTCGACGATGATAGGCTCCCGAAGCTGTAAGTGCGAATGGCCACGTGCCGTCGGGCTTCTTCAAGTGAAAAACGACGGACGAGGCGAGGGAGTAGTGATGGACGCGAGGCTGCCGAAGACGTTCGCCGGCGCCGCCGGATTGTTGATCTTATTGAGCCGGGTAAAGGAGTACTTCACATCGGCCGACGTCAGTGGTTTACCATCCGAAAAGACGAGGCCCGGCTTGAGCGTGCAGGAATAGGTCGTGGGCGCGGTAAAGCGGCACGACTTGGCGGCCTGGGGGACAGGAGTGCTCCCGCCCGGTGGGATTGTAAGGAGCGATTGGAAGACGTTGTCTTGAATCAGCTCCGACGCATTGTCATAGGAACCAGCGGGATCGAACGAGATGGGCTTGTCGGTGCTACCGACGATAAGTGTGGAGGTAGCTGACGAACGTCCAAGCGCTGTACCGGCAGAAAGCGTAAGGCAGACTGCAAGAATCGCGGCGATCGCGACCGACGACCGCAGTTTGCTACGCATAAGGGGCCTCCTTGTTAGCGTGTCAGGGGCCGAACACGCCCGAGCGCAGCGCTGACCAACGCCCACGTCGTGAGAGGTCTCGGCGGGACGCCCCGGTTCCGAGATCGAACGCAAAGCTGAACCGAATCCGTCCGCACATGTTTCTCCTGCTCGGGCACTTTTACTGGCGAACTCTCCTCCTCCCAGACGGAGGAGGCGAGGAACCTATCACGCGCTCTTGGGAAATGGGCAGGGAACCGTGAGGTGCGCTAGGTCGATCGCGGCTGCATCACCTCGAACGAATAGTGACCTGAGTCGCTAGTTCACAGATTCTCGGCTTGGCGGCCGAATGTCGTCCTGTAGGGCACAGGTTGCGATAGTCAGGCGCGCCACCCCCAGCGGGAGAGAAGCGAGAAGTTATCGCATCACCAACCCCTTTTTTTACCACGCCATGAGCCATGAGGGGGGCTCCCGTTCTCCAAACTTCTCGATCGACCACGTGAGGCCTGGGCAACGAGGCCGAGCGACTGAACCCTGCACGTAAATGGTACAAGCCAGAACAGGCAATACTCGTGGTGTCTGTCCTCAACTGACTCAACAAGACACGTTTTTCACCAGAGCCGTGACTACATGACATCGCCTAGCGCCTTCTGAGCCTGAACGTGACTACTTTGTGCTGCGTGGTCTTCTCCGGCTCCTTGCCGTCTAGTCGCCTTCGTCTAACGCTCGGGCGCGAGCGAAGAACCACTTCATCCGTGTCGGTAACGAGCAGGCGTAGTAACCATGCTCATCCTCACGATCCGACACTCGATTCCCGCGGCGCTCGCCTCTTCGCGTTTTTCCAGAGTCCACTTGTGGTAGTCGTGGGACGTTGGCTTTCTGTCGAGAGCGTCAGCGCACGCGCGAACAGATATCACCGCCTCCTCCTTCTTGTAAGGCCCTAGCTTGGCTCCTTTAGGATGGAATCGTGGGTAGGGGTGCCGCCCATGGGCTTGCGTGCGTCAGGCAGCAGGCTCCACGCGGCCCAGCATGCTTGTTTCCATCCCCGGTACCGGTCGGCAAGTCTTTCTGACGAGCATCCGGAGCTTCAGCGCTGCGTCGTTTGTCGTAGGTCTTGCGCTCGATGTACGGGAGGCGGTCAGGCAGCTGCACAATCTCGTTGAGAAGGTGTGCGGAGCAGCCCGAGTTCCGCGACGTGCCGCTCGGCTGCGTGTCGCGGGTGCGTAGACAGGTTGGTGCAACGCGCGCGCAAGTACGTCGCGCTGGTTGTCGTCGAGTAGGGAGAGCATCGCGCGAAGCGGGGCGAGGAGGTCGGGCTTGGAGGTCATTCGTACGTTTTGCGGCGTCGCCGCTTGTGCACGCCAGGCGGAAGGATTTCGTCGAGCGCTGCGGTCCAGCCGCCGCATTCCTGTGATGGTCGCCTCAGCGCGACCGCGGAGTGGTTCTCCTGCGGCTTCAAGCTCAAGCAGCCCTGGCGGTCCGCCATCGTTCGTAGGCAGCTGCCAGTGAAATCGGGTCTCCGACCGCGGTCCATGCATGGAGCACGGCTTGACTGATCTCGTCGCGGGTGTATGGCCTTGTGTCATGTCGAGGGCGAGGCGCGGGGCCCATGGTTCTATCCCTCAGGGTCGCCGGTCACAGCACTCTGAACTGCCTTCCAGTTCCCGCCAAAGCGCGAGGTGAGTGTCGAAACGCTAGGCAGAAAGAGGTTTTCGTCCCGCAGTAGTTCCCGTTGCCGTCTGTACTCGGCCTCGGTCGGGAGATGGCCGACCCGATGCTCGACCAGCGTGAACGCGTTGAGCAGTTCGGTGTCGGAGTACTTCCAGCTCGCTGGGAGGAACCTTCCCCGAACATCAAGCCGCACGCCTTCCGGATCCTTCAGGTCTTGGCGCTCAAGGAACTGGCGGTAGCCGCCGAGTCTCTGGAACGGGCCGTTTGACAACGGCCGGCGTCCCGGTAGCTCGCGGACTCGTGGATCTCGCGCCCAGCGACGTAGTGTGGCCAGATCGGAACCCGGCCATCGTGCTCAGCCATGTAGAGCCGGATCGCGTCGACCATTTCCTGCTCAGTGAAAGCATCGCCCTCCGCCAAGGTCACAAAGTCGCCTTCGCTCGTTGCTTCAAACAGAGCACGGCGAAGACAGTCATTCCACCCCGGATCCCCAAGCCTACGTCGCAAGGTCGTCGCGGGCGCCAGGGCAAGCTTGGGCACGTTTTTCCGAAGCTGCTCGTACTCAGACTGTGAAGGGGGAATGTCCGAGAACCTCGGCGGCGTTTCGCAACGAGATCACAGCGGCGACGACCTTGTCGTACTCATTTCCCCGCTTCTGCCAGCTGCAGCGACCTCGGTCGCCAACTCGCGCACCACGACCAACTGTTCAGCTATGTCAAGCGCCTGGATTGCGGCCCATACGATCTCAAGCGCTTGTTCCTCGAACCGACGTCAGTGGCGTCTGTTGTTCTCCATGTGCCGAGAAATACAACAGGCGACTCGCCCCTCTGGATGCACGCCTCGGCGCAGTCCAACCCCCGAAACGGGAGTTCAAAAAGCGTAAGCGTTCAGCCTGGGTAGGGACCGATTTGCTGGCGGCGAATCTTGGGTGTGGAGCGGGTTGAGGCTGAGGCGATCCTGGATGGTGATCGTGAGAGGGCGTTGGGGTTGTTGCTTCGGCTTGACGAGCTGGTCGAGGCGAACCAGCGGCTGGTTGAGGCGAACGAGCGGCTCGAGGCTCGGGTTGGCGAGCTCGAGCGTCGGCTGAATCGGAGTTCGCGCAACTCGTCGCTGCCGCCGTCGCAGGATCCCCCGTCGGTGCCTCCGCGCCCGCGCGGGGAGGGTTCGGGCAGGAAGCGGGGTGGGCAGCACGGGCACGAGGGCCGGTACCGGCGGCTGCTTCCGCCCGAGCAGGTCGACGAGATCGTCGAGTATTGGCCCGACCGTTGCGGGTCGTGCGCGCATGTGTTCGCCGAACCCGATCGCGTCGATGCCGCCGAGGCGTGGCGGCGTCAGGTGGCCGAGCTGCCGCCGATCGCCGTCAGCGTGATCGAGCATCGGTTGCATCGGGTGTGCTGCCCGGCGTGCGCGACGGTGACAGCGGCCGAGCCGCCCGCCGGGTCACGGTGGGCGTTCGGGCCGCGGCTCCAGGCCGCCGTCGTCACGCTCGCGGTGCGCAACCGCGTCTCGCGCCGTGACACCACCGAGCTCGCCCGGGAGCTGTTCGGGGTCGAACTGGCGACCGGGACTGTCGACGCGATCATTCAGCGCGCCGGCGACGCGCTCGCCGCCCCGCACACCGGCTCGAGCAGCAGATCAAGCACGCCCCGGTAGTCAACATCGACGAGACCGGCTGGAAGACCTGCGGCGAGCGCCGCATCCTCTGGGGCGCGCTCACCAGCCGCACCGCCGTGTTCCGGATCGCCGCCGGCCGGCACGGCTCCGAGGCCAGACGCTGCTCGGTGAACGCTTCGCCGGGATCGTCTGCTCCGACCGCTGGCCCGGCTACGACTACCTCGACCCAAGCCAACGTCAGCTCTGCTGGGCTCACCTGCTCCGCGACTTCACCGCCCACAGCGAAGGCATCGCAGAACAACACGACTTCGGATGCGCAGGACTGCCGTCGCACACGATCTCTTCGCCGCCTGGGAGCCGTTCCAGCAGACCACGATCGAGCCGCGCTTCAAGCGCGAATCGCGCCGCTCCAGACGAAACTCCGGACCGAGCTCGAGCACGCCGCCCGCAAGAGCACCACGACCAAGTACCACCGCCACTTCGCCCGCAACCTGCTCAAACGCTGGCCCGCCCTCTGGACCTTCACCCACACCGACGGCGTCGAACCGACCAACAACCACGCCGAACGCGGCCTCCGCGGCGCCGTCATCTACCGCAAGCTCTCACTCGGCACCCAATCCGAACGCGGCGAACGCACCATCGAACGACTGCTCTCCGCCTCGGTCACCTGCCGACTCCGCAAGCAATCCCTCTTCGACTACCTCACCGAGGTCATCACCGCACACGCCCGCGGCGACCCATACCCGCCCTCAGCTGACAACACAACGGGCTGAACGCTTACCAAAAAACGCGCTTTGCAGGCAGTTTCGTCCTGAGTGACGAGTTAGCAGGGTGGATGAGTCCCCCGATTCGGGGCAAGTGCCTATTCACGACTCAGGAACGAACGAACTTTTGCCTTGGATACCAGGTATTCGCGGAACTCGTCAGCTAGCGAGAGGTAGGCGACGTCTCGCCGTTGCGCTAGAGAGCCGCCGCAAGCCGCTCGATCCCTACCTCGAGCTCGCCGAGCGCAGGGGCCGCGAAGTTCAACCGGAGCGTGTTCGGGGCGCCGCCGAGGTCGGCTCCCGCAGTCGCGGTGACGCCACGGGCCCGGCGAAGCACCTCTTGCGCGTCGAGGTCCGGAGCGAGCCGGAGCTGCAGGAAGATCCCGCCGCTCGGTCGCGTCGCGACGGCGTTTGGGAGGTGCGCGTCGATCGCCGCGAGGAGTGCGTCCCGCCGCTCCTGCAGGCTCGCTCTCAGGCGCACGAGGTGTGGCTCGAGCGCCCCCCGTCGGATGAACTCGTACACCGTCGCCTGGCCGAGCAAGGCCGGGCTGATGAGCGTCGCTGCGGCCCGAGCTGCGACCGCCGGCGCCAGGTCGGGTGGCAGGACGAACACGCCGACCCGGAGGCCGGGGGCGATCGAATACGAGAACGACGTGCTGTAGATGCAGAGCTCCCCTGAGACCCTGAAGAGGGTCGGCAGCACCTCGCTCTCGAAGCGCAGGAACCCGTAGGAATCGTCCTCGAGGGCGGCCACCTGGTCGCGGCCGTCGGCGAGCATCGCGTTCAGCCGGATCCGCTCGTCGGTCGAGAGCGAGAGGCCCGTCGGGTTGTGGAAGCTCGGGGTCACGTACAGAAACGCGATGTCCTGCGTCGTCCGCAGGACGTGCTCGAGCTGGTCGAACGCCAGCCCGCCTTCGTTACGGTCGACCGTCACGACGCCGGCGCCCGCCGGGAACAGGAGCCCCGGCACCTTCTCGAACGTCGGGCTCTCCAGGATCACGTTGCGACCGCGGGCGCGCACCTCGGCGAGGAGTGCGAACCCCTGCAACCACCCGTTCGTGATCAGAACGCGGGAGGGGTGCACTCCGAGCCATCCGGCGAGCAGCTCCCGCAGGGGCGTGTAGCCCGCGCCGGTGCCGTACGAGAGGATCCGGCGGCCGTCGCTTGCGAGCGCCGTCGCGGCGCAGTCGGCGAGCTCAGCAGTCGGAAGCAGCTCGCAGGCGAGCCCGTCTCCCGCGAACGAGATCGGTGGAGGATCGCTCACGCCATCCGGCCGGCGTCAGCGGGCGAAGGTCTCGAGCACGCGCAGGGCGGTTGCGAGCGAGCGCTCGGCATCGCTCGAGGATTCCGGGCCGGGCAGGAGCACGAGTGCGCTCGGCGTGCCGCCGCGCGCAACCTCCGCCGCGGGCGTCTGGAACGCGGTCGCGGACGGAGCGACAGAGTCGTCGTCGAGAGCGCTGCGAACGAGCTCGGTCAGGGCTGCATCGAAAGGAACCGGGCTCGTCCGCCAGACCCGCTGCCACTCGACCGTGAGCCCGCGCCCCTCGCCGATCCGGTCGGAGACATCGAGCGCGAGGCCGAGCAGGGCCTCGAGCGCGGCCTGGTCGTTCGCCGCCGCATCGAGCTGCTGGACGATGCCGCCCGTGCGATCCGAGAGCCCGTCGAGCTCGTGTACCTCCGCAGATCCGGGCAATCCACCCGCGGAGACGCGCTCGGCGAGCTCTCCCGAGAACCGATTGGCACCTCCCACCGGATCGGACCCTTCCGACGCCGAGCGCCAGGTGAGCCGGCAGCGCTCGATTCCCTCGGCGCCGTTCGGTGCCCGCGCGCCTTCCTGGCCGGAGACGGCGTCGAGCTCGACGTAACGCTCCACCGGCAGGAGGAGTCTGCGCGCCATATGGGCCATCCGGGGCTCGATCCCTCGGTTCTGGACCGTCTCGAGGAGGGACGAGCCCTGGTCGTCGAGCAGCTCGGTCGCGACGAACCAGTCGCGCAGCGTGCCGGCGGCGGCCGACGGCCCGAACGGGCGGCCGAACCGTGCCCCGCTCCCGTCCGCCCAGTTCACCAACTTGAAGGGCACGAGCTTCGATCCTGCTGCGCGCCGCCGCATCAGCTCGAGCCCGGCCAGGATGCTCAACGAGCCGTCGGTGCCGCCGCCGGTGTCGAGGTAACCGCCGACCGCCAGGGTCGCGTCTGCATCCGCCCGGGTCGCGAACCACTGATTGCCCGCCCGGTCGAGCTCGACGTCGACGCCGAGCGACCGGCACTTCTCGGCCAGCCAGCCGCAGGCGCTCTCCCACTCGCTGCTCCACGCCGGACGCGCTCGGGCGAGACCTTCGAGCTCGTCGAGATCGGCCAGGGCGTGTGTGAGATCGGTCGTCATGGGGTGCGGCGGCGTGCCTGATCGAGGATGCCCGGCGTAGACTGGTGCGCTGGATCCTATTCGCGGGCGGATAGGGGTGCTTCTCATGGTTTCCGTGCTTGCCGGCCTGTTGATCGGCATCCGGGATGCGCCGGGAGCCGCGCAGCCCGCCTGGACGCTCAACAGCGCGGAAACGGCACTCGAGGACAACTATGCGGCCGGAGCGCAATGCACCCCGGTCGGCCCGCGGACCTTGGTGGGAAGCGCCGCGCTCTATCGCGGGTTCGCCTGCGCCGTCTTCCGGGGCGTGCCGTCCGAGTACCTGATCGCGATCCGGCCGGCGAGCCCGACCCAGCTCGACTACGTCATGCTCCATCCGGGCCGGCCCCGGCCGGTGGGAGCGCAAACGGCCGGCCCGGCGGCGAAGGATCTCGTCGAGCGGGTGATCATCGCCGACCAGAGAAACCACACGATCGAACTGCAGGACCAGTCGATGTGGACGTTGCGGGACACCGCCGGCAAGCTGGCCACCTGGCGGGACGGCGACCGGATCACGATCCAGCCCGGCGACTTCTACGCCGTCGTCAATCTGACACGGAGCCAGACGCTCGACGGCCGCTTCTCGGGCTACGACAGCTAGCGATTTCCCCGGCCGGGCGCCGTTGCCGAGACGCGATCAGCCGGGAGGACCTCACCCCTCAGGTCGCCTGCGAAGTAGTGATGACGAAGTAGGTCTTCTTCCCGATGAAGCTCGGGTAGAAGAGCCACTGGCCCGCCGGGAGCGCGACGGTGCGGGTGCGCTTGCCGACGAAGGTCGTGGTCGTGATCGTGATCGCGGAGGACCTGATCTCCTGGATCGTGAAGCCGGCGCCTCGGGAGTCGTCGACGACCGAGATCGCGTACCTGCCCGAGCGAAGCGAATTGACGGCCTTGCCGGCGAGGGTCAGGCTGAGCGCTCCCGAACGGGACACGCGTGCGGCGAGCGTGCCGCAGTCAACGAGCGGCGCGATCTTCTTCTTCGCGGGCGTGGTCGCGCTCGTACCCGAGCCGGACGGTGTGTTCGAGGTCGGCACGGCCGGCGCCGCCTCCGGCGCCGAGGCGCAGGGGGCGGTGCTCGCCGTGGAGGCGGAGGTCTGGAACCACTGCGTCGAGGTTGCGACGGTGTCGTCGGTATAGCTGTAGATCGAACAGGGCTGGAGCGTGACGTTCCAGGTGAGCCGAATGAGCGTGTCGACCCCGGTCGCATCGCTCACGCCGGGCCCGTTGAGATCCACGTTCCCGATGTCGGACCCGTCGTTCACGGCGACCTGATACGACCCGGGCGGGATCAAGGTGCCGGGCGGGCTCGGGCTCCCGATCGGGGTCCCGTCGGCGAAGCTCATCATGAGCTCCTGGTTCTGGTCGATCCCGGCGCTGATCGTCTGGGAGACCGCGGCATGGGCGATGCTGGTCGAGGCCGCGAGGACGAGGGCCGAGAGGGCGAGCAGTCGGGGCGCGATGCTCACGGGGCCGCGCCGACGGTGAACGCCTTGCCGGGCCCGGAGCTGCTCGCGGAGTACGTCCACCTGCCCGTGCTCAGGTCGAGGCGCACGGAGCGCTTTCCGACGAACGGGTCGCTGCTGACCGTCAGCGGGTGCGCGCGGGCCTTCCGGACGAACAGGCCGGCTTTCGTGCTGCCGTCGCTTACGGAGATCGTGTAGCGCCCCGGCTTCAGCTTCGACGCTGCCTTACCCTCGAAGCTCAGCGTCGTGATCCCGCCACGGCTCGTGACGGCGTGGATCGTCCCCCGCAGCGGACCCGTCGAGATGACGGTGCCGATCGCCGAGACGTGCTCGCCGGGGGGCAGGGTCGCCGCTTTGGTGGTGACGGGCTTCGGGGCGGTCGTGGCCGCGAGCGTCGTCGTCGCCATGCCGGTGAGCGTCCCGGGGCATGTCCCCTGGCCGGCCGCCGCCGAGGTCTGGAACCAGTAGATGTATGCCTGCTGGTCGTTGCGGTAGCTGTAGAGCGAGCACGGCTGGAAGGTGATCGTCCACGCGACCTGGACGCGCCGCTCCACCCCTGTGACGAGGCTGACGCCGTTGCCCGCGATGTCGAAGTCACCGATCTGTGAGAGGTCGTTGATGCTCACCTGGTAGGTGCCCGGCGGGATCACCGGCCCCGGCTCCTGCTGGGCGCCGACGTTCGTCCCGTCGGCGAACGTGAGCGCGATCGCGTCGTCCTCCTCATCGACGTAGCCGGTCATCTGGCTCGATACCGCTGCGCCGGCCTGCACCGTGGCGCGGGAGCCGGGGGCCGCGGCCGCAAGGAAGATCCCAGCCGCAAGCAGCGTCAACGTGGCCGCCGCTGCGAGCACACGCCTTGGCATGCTCACCCCGCGTCTTCGCCCTGCCGCAGCTTCGTGCCGGATTGTCACAGACCCCCACCCGCGTCTACGGACTCGCGACGCGGACGGTTTTCGGGGGTCGTCACGATGTGAAACGAACGTGATGGGGCGGAGCCCGCTTCGGCTCCGCCCCATCGATTGCCTTCAGTCCCTGCTCAGGCCTTCTTGCCTGCCGCCTTGAGCGCGGCGCGGACCTTGGCCGGGCTCATCGGCATCTCGTACAGCCGTACACCTGTCGCGTCGAAGAACGCGTTGCCGATCGCTGCCGGGACCGCGGCCTCGGCGGGCTCGCCTGCTCCGTCCGCCCCCTGATCGAGCCGCTGGAGCACGATCGTCGTGACCTTCGGGGCGTCCTGGAAGCGCAGGATCGGGTAGGTGACCCAGTCGAGGCTCGTCTGGCGCACCTTCGAGAACGTGGTCTGCTCGAGGATGCCCCGTGAGGTTCCCATGACCATGCTGCCCACCATCTGGTTCTCGACCATCGCGGGATCGATCGCGGTGCCGATGTCCATCGCACAGTAGACATGGGTGCAGCTGATCTTCCCCGTCGTCAAGTTGACGCTGACGTCCGCGATGATCGCAGGGCGTGCGTTCGAGAAGCCGCCGACCGCGAACCCGCGGCCGGTGACGATGTTGCCGCCCTTGAGGTTGGATGCGGGCGGCTTCGGTACCCACTTCGCCGCCTGCGACACCGCCGCGAACACGTTCGCCCAGCGGCTGCCCTGGAGCCCGACCGCTCCGGCGTTCGGATCGGTCGTGATCTGCTGGAGCCGGAACGCGATCGGGTCCATTTTCGCCTCGAAGGCGAGCATGTCGATCACCTGCTCCGAGGCAAACAGCGACTGCGGAGCGGCCGGCGCCCTCAGATAGGTGCCCTTGAGGAACCCGTGATAGCTACCGACCTTCTTGCTGAGCACCGCCCGGTTCGGGATCTTGTCGTAGAACGACGCCGAGCTGGTCGTGTCCGCGGTGCCCGTCGGCTCGCTGAGCGGAAGCTTGACACCGGCGAGCTCCGAGCTCGTCTCGACGGACATCGAGCCGTGCTGGAACGACTGGTACTGGTAGGCGATGATGTTGTTGTTGGCGTCGAGACCGGCGGTGATGTCGGTCACCTGCGCCGGGCCCAGCTGATCCCAGCCCGTCTCGTCCCAGCGCATGAGCTGAACCCGCACCGGCTTGCCGACGAGGGTCGACATGATCGCCGCCGCCGCGCTGGCGTCGTCCAGCTCGCTGTGGCCGTAGGTACCGGACGCCGGGAAGAACTGGATCCGCACCTGGTTCGCCTGCCACGCCTTCGGGTTCGTCGCCGCGTTGTTCAGGATCGCCGGGTTGCTGTTGTCGAGGTAGCCGAGCGCCTGGTTGATCGCCTGCGCCACGAGCGTCCTCGTCGAGTACGGAAGCTGCGTGAAGCAGAGCACCGTGGCCCGGTTCGTCGTCGTGTTGACGTCTGCGATCGAGCAGTTCGGCCCGATCGGAACGTGGCCGTTGTAGGCGGAGAAGAACGTCGCGGAGACGGTCTTTGCCGCGCTCGGGAGCACCGCGCCCGGGTTCCCCGTGAGGACGCCGTACGCGTCCGGGGTATTCGTCGCGGTCAGGACGCCGTTCGTGTAGGTGACGGCCTGGCCGGCCGCTGCCCGCAGGTGCGAGGCGAGGTTGCCGCTGCCCGGCAGCGACGGCGTGTTGTCCCAGACGACTCTGAGCTGCGCCGCTGCCTGGATCGCGTCGTACTCGTGCGGCGCGACGACACCGACGAAGTTCCCCGACTGCACGACCTTCGCCCCGGGAATGTGCGAGATCGAGCTCGGGTCGATGCTGAGAACCGGGGCGCCCTTGCCGAGCGCTGCCTGCCCGCGCGGCCGCACTACGCGCCCGTGGAGCATGCCCGGAACGCGGACGTTCTGGACGTAGGTCGTCGTTGCCATCACGATCGCCGGGATGTCCTGGCGGGGGACGTTCGTCCCGATGATCTTGAACGCGCTTGCCGGCGTCAGCGTCGGGTTGACCGCTGCGATCGTCGAGTTGAACAGCTTCCCGGCCATCAGGTCGCTGTACTTGACCGTCTGGCCGTTGCCGGTGATGACGCCGTTCGCAACCGAGAGGCTGCCGACCGGCACCCCGAGCTGCTTCGCGGCCTGGCCGAGCATGATCGTGCGCGCGGCGGCCGCGGCTCCACGGAGGCTCGTCGCGGCAAACGCTCCCTTGGTGGCGCCGCTTCCCACCGTCGAGGCCGAGAGCGACACGTTCGTGTCCACCGGGGAGAGCTTGACCTGGTCGAACGCCATCATCAGCTCTTCGGCCGCGATCATGCGGGTCGCGGTCGGGGTTCCCTGCCCGAGCTCGACCCACCCGGTGTAGAGCGTCGCGGTGTTGTCCGAGTTGATCTGGAGATAGTTGTCGATCTGGGTCGCGTCGGGCGTCGCGGTGGTGGTCGGAAACGCGCCCGTATGTGCGGGGAGGGCGGCGGTCGGATCGTTCGCGGCGCGGGCCGCTCCCGCGACCGTGAGGCCCAGGACGACGGCCCCGGTGCCCTTGATGAAGCTGCTGCGTGAGACGTCCTTCTCGGTCAGCGCTCGTGAGATCGCGCCGCCCTCGTCGATGAGACCAGTCATGTCTATGCACCTGCCTTTGCCATTACCTTCGCCGCCTGCTGGATCGCAGTCAGGATCCTCGGATACGTGCCGCAGCGGCAGAGGTGCCCGTTCATCGCCGTACGGATCTGGTCTTCGGACGGATTCTTCGTCGTCGCGAGCAGATCGGCCGCCTGGATCAACATTCCGTTCTGGCAGTAGCCGCAGTGCGGCACCTGAACATCGATCCAGGCCTGCTGGAGCGGATGGAGGTCCGGCGCCGCCGCCGAGGTTCCACGCTCCTTCGCCCACAGGGCCGGAAGCCCCTCGAGCGTCGTGATGCTCCCACCCGACACGGCCGCAACCGGCGTGACGCAGGAGCGGATCTCCTTGCCGTTCAACAACACCGAGCAGGCACCGCACTGCGCAAGACCGCAACCAAACCTCGGCCCATGCAGGTGGAGCTCGTTGTGCAGAACGTAAAGCAACGGCGTGTCAAGGCTGGCGCTCACGCCGTGCGTCAGCCCGTTCACCTTGATCTTCAGACCGCTAGCCATTTCTCCCTTTCAGTCGGACGATTTGTCCCGGTGGCACTCTGTTCGCGACTCCGGAGCCCTGAACCGCAGTTGGAGAGCGAAATCCGGCGCCTTACTTGCGTACTCAAGTCCAGAGTAGCCCGGCCGCATGGGCATTAGTCGTTCCTAGTGTTTCTTTTAACCTGGGGTCGATCGGGCTGCTGCGAACCGCGCTCCGGCGATCAGCGAACGGTCAGCCTGAGCGAGCGGGGCGGGCTCCCGGTGACGGTCGCCCTCCAGAGGCCACGGCTGAGCACGACCGACGTCTCCAGCTTCCCCACGAAGCGCGCGCCCGTGACTGCGAGGTGCGCTCCCCCGGGTTTCACGAGCTCGAGGCCGTGGCCGGTGGTGCGGTCGACGATGTTGAGCTCGTAGCGGCCCGCGAGGAGCTTCGTCGCCGAGCGTCCGCGGAACGTGAGGACGAGCCTCCCCGCGGCCCCGACCGAGCCGTCGATCGTCCCGCGGGACGGGACGGAACGGATCACCGTCCCGACTGCCGAGAGCGTCGTTCCCGGCGGCAGCGGTTCATGGGTGATCTTGATCGGCTTCTGCGGGGCCGAGGGCGCCGCGGGGGCGGTGGGGACGACGAGCGCGGACGGACTGCAGGCCGCCGTGCTCGTCGCCGAGATGGAGGTCTGGAACCACTCGATTGCCGCTGATTGCTGGTCGTTCCGGTAGCTGTAGAGCGAGCACGGCAGGAACGTGACCATCCACATCGTCTGAACCGTCTGCTCTAGACCTGTCTCGAAGGAGACCCCGTTCCCCTGGAGGTCGAAGTTGCCCTGGGTGGTCGTGTCCGAGACGTCGACCTGATAGGTGCCGGGCGGGATCACGGTGCCCGGCAGATCCTCTTCGCCGACCGGGGTCCCGTCGGCGAAGGTCATCCCGAATCCGAAGTCGCCGTCGGCGATCGAGGCGGTCAGCACCTGCGAGATCACGGCGGGCGAGCCGGCGGCGGCACTCGCTGCAAGGCACGAGCCCAGGATGAACGCCGCAACGACGAGCGCCCGCCGCAGGCCCACGCTCTGTTGCCTGTTCCTCAACCGGGTTCCACCGAGGGGCTTGATCCGTGGTGCGTTCAGTGGACGAGGACCGAAAAACCCGTCTTCGCCGACTGCGTCGCGAAGCGCCACCGGCCCGAGGTCAGTGCCAGCGTGACGGAATGGGTACCGCGATATCCGCTTCCGGTCATCGTCCGCAGCCGTCCTTTCGCCTTCTGGAGCGTGAGGCCGGCCGTCGAGCTCCTGTCGGCGACGGTGAGCTTGTAGCGCCCTGCCGAGAGCTTCGTCACGCTCTTCCCCTTGTAGGCGAGCGAGAGCTTGCCGGTGCTGCCGAGCTTCGCGTCGAGCACGCCCCGGAACGGGATGATGCCCGAGCCGACGATCCCGGAGTTCGAGAGGCGGTTCTTCGGCGCGACCGTCCCCGTCTTCGTGCTGCCGAGCACGACCGACGCCGGCGGCGGAGGAGTACCGAGGACTTGCGACGAGGTCATGAAGGTGTAGACAACCGCGCGGTTGTTGTCGTTGCGCCAGGTGTAGGTCGAGTTCGGCTGGAAGTCGGCGTCGTCGACCGAGCTCGTCACCTCACCGCCGGAAAGGTTGTCGGAGATGTTCACATCCGGCCCGTTGAGGTCGAAGTACGGGATATCGACGCAGCCCGGCTGCGTGAGCGAGATCGTGTAGAAGCCGGCCGGGATCACCGTCGGCGTCCCGCTCTTCACGCCGACCGGGGTACCGTCGGGCAGGGTGACCGTGATGTTCCCGGAGAAGTCGAAGTAGACGTTCAGGCTCAGGCTGTCCGACTCACCGAGACTCGCGGCTCGACTCGTGCTGGCGGCCTCGCCGGCCCGCGCGCCACCGGCGAGCCCGAAGGCCGCGACCAGCGCCGCGCACATGACTGCCGTTGCGAACCCGGCTGCTGTCCACGTGACCTGAGGCATGACACGCGACATAAATCCACGGTAGCAGAGGGAAATTCGGCCCCAGTCACGGCCCTACGGCGCCGGGTCGGCGAGTAGGCTTGGCCGGTGGACTGGCGGCTGCTCGAGGGCGTTCCGGCCGAGGAGGTTCGGCTTTTGCTCTCGGTGGCCCGCCGTCGGAGCTTCGGCCGCAACGAGGTCGTCTTCCACCGGCACGATCCGGCCGACTCCCTGCATCTCGTCGTGAAGGGCCGCTTCGCCGTGCGCGTGATCTCGCCGCTCGGTGACACCGTCACGATCGCGGTGCGCGGGCCGGGCGACAGCTTCGGCGAGATGGCGGTGGTCGTCGACGGCGCGGACCGGGCGGCGACAGTGGCCGCCCTCGAGGACGCCGAGACCTTCTCCGTGTTCCACGCCGACTTCGAGCGCCTCCGCGTCCAGTATCCGGCGATCAACCAGGCGCTGATCGCCTTCCTCGCCGGCGAGGTCAGGATCCTGAACGAACGGCTCATGGAGGCGTTCTACGTGCCGGCGGAACGCCGCGTGCTGCGCCGGCTCGCCGACCTCGCCGACCTGTATGCCGGGACGAGCACCGAGGCGGAGATCCCGCTTACCCAGGAGGCGATCGCCGAACTGGCCGGAACCGCACGCGCCACGGTCAACCGCGTGCTGAGAGACGAAGAGGAGCGCGGCACGGTCGAGCTCCACCGCAGCCGGGTGCTCGTCCCGGACCGCGAAGCCCTGAGAGCCAGAGTGCGTTAGCCTCCGCCGTCAGTGTCCGGACGCGGCCCGGGACACGTCGGCGGCCGGTCAGCCGCGGGGGTGAAGGAGCGCGCGCAGCCCGTCGGCGAATGCATCCGGGCTCGCGTCGTGGCGCTCCCGCCAGGCCTGTTCGGCCGTGTAGGCCTCGAGGTAGCGCGGGCTCACCTGGTGGTAGCTCCGCGCCGGCCCCGGCGCGTCGCTCCGCACCCTTCCTTCGATCTCGGCGCTCATCGCCGCACGGACCCGGTGGGCCAGCGACCAGGCGGTCTTGTAGCTGACGCCGATCCTGGCGGACAGCCGGTGCGCGGGAAAACCGTCCTCGGACTCGACGAGCAGCGAGACGGCGACCAGCCATTTCCAGAGCGGTACGGCCGAGTCGTGAAGGTATGTGCCCGAGGTCACGCTGAAGCGGTAGCCGCATCCGCGGCAATCGAACTGGTGGCGGCTCACCACGCGGCTTGCTAACGCGGACCCGCACCGCGGGCAGCGGACGCCGTCCGGCCAGCGGAGCCGTTCGAGGTAGGCGCGAGAGACGTCGTTTCGCCGCTCGGGGTCGTCGATCGCGAACAGCTCGCGCCAGCCTGCGATCGATCGCTTCGAGTCCGAGCTGAGCACGCCCGGCGGCGCGGAGCCGGCCATATCCGTCAGTACGTCGAATCTCCCCTGCCCGGTTCACTCGTTGCGATCCTCGCCGGCTGCGGCTATCCTCGAGGTGATGGTCACCGGCACACGCGCAGACCTCTTTCGCCCGACGGGCCTCGCTGCGCTTGCCCTGCTCCTTCCCCGCTAGGGGAGCGATGCGACGACATACCCGTGCCCTGCTTCCGAGCGAAAGCCGGGAGAAGTCCGTCCGATGACGAAGGAGCGAGCTCTCATGACCATGCCCTACTGGAAGTACCGCCCGTACGAAGCGGTCGATCTGCCCGACCGGACCTGGCCCGACCGCGTGGTCGACCGCGCGCCGATCTGGTGCTCGACCGATCTCCGTGACGGCAACCAGTCGCTGATCAAGCCGATGGATGCCGAGCGAAAGCAGGCGATGTTCGACCTGCTCGTGCGGCTCGGGATCAAGGAGATCGAGGTCGGATTCCCGTCGGCCTCGAAGACCGACTTCGACTTCGTGCGGCGCCTCGTGGAGGAGGACCGGATCCCGGCGGACGTGACGATCGCAGTGCTTACCCAGGCGCGTCCGGAGCTGATCGAGCGCACCTACGAGGCGATCGGCGGCGCCAGGCGCGCGATCGTGCACCTCTACAACTCGACCTCGGAGACCCAGCGGCGGGTCGTGTTCAGGCTCGACAAGCACGGGATCACGGGGCTCGCGGTGCGCGGCGCCGCCCTCTGCCGAGAGCTCGCGGGGCAGACGGCGACCGAGATCGAGTTCGAGTACTCGCCCGAGAGCTTCCACGCCACCGAAGACGACTACGCGCTCGAGATCTGCGAGGCGGTGATCGCCGAGTGGGGGCCGACGAGCGAAGAGCGGATGATCATCAATCTGCCGACGACCGTCGAGGCCTTTCCCCCGAACGTCTACGCGGACCGGCTCGAGTGGTTCCAGCGCCACATCTCCTCCCGCGACCAGATCATCCTCAGCGTCCATCCCCACAACGACCGCGGCACGGCCGTCGCGACCGCCGAGCTCGGCCTGATGGCGGGCGCCGAGCGCGTCGAGGGAACGCTCTTCGGAAACGGCGAGCGCACCGGCAATGTCGACCTCGTGACGCTTGCGTTGAACCTCTTCACACAGGGTGTCGATCCGGGGCTCGACCTCTCGCAGATCGACGAGACGAAAGCGATCGTCGAGGCCTGCAACGAGCTGCCGGTCCATCCGCGCCACCCGTATGCGGGGGAGCTCGTCTACACGGCCTTCTCGGGCTCGCATCAGGACGCGATCAAGAAGGGCATGTACGCACAGCAGCGCTCCGACTCCGAGCTCTGGGACGTCCCCTACCTGCTCGTCGACCCCATGGACCTCGGCCGCACCTACGAGGCGATCATCCGAGTCAACTCGCAGTCGGGCAAGGGCGGGGTGGCCTACCTGATGGAGACCGAGCATCACCTCGAGCTGCCGCGCGGCCTGCAGATCGACTTCGCGCAGAAGGTGCAGGCGATCACCGACGCGCGCGGGAACGAGCTCACCGCCGGCGAGTTGCTCTCCGTCTTCGACGAGCACTACCTCGCGTACTCGAGGCCCTACAAGCTCGGCCGCTACACG
This sequence comes from uncultured Actinomycetota bacterium, assembly GCA_963766565.1. Taxonomy (GTDB): domain Bacteria; phylum Actinomycetota; class Thermoleophilia; order Gaiellales; family Gaiellaceae; genus PALSA-600. Next base: position 10,258 of record CAVYAQ010000002.1, on the reverse strand, counting down.
CTCGAGAGCGCCGAGACCGACCGGATCAGCGCGGAGATCCTCGTCGACGGCGAGCCGCAGGGGGTGCGCGGCGAGGGAAACGGACCGATCGCGGCGCTCGTCGAGGGAATCGAGCAGAGCTTCGGGATCGCCGTGAAGGTCCGCGACTACCACGAGCATGCAATGGCCGCGAGCGCCTCGGCGATGGCGGCGGCCTACGTCGAGGCCGACGTCGACGACGATGCGGTCTGGGGCGTCGGCCTACACTCGAACATCGCCACCGCCTCGCTCGAGGCCGTGGTGAACGCGGTGAACCGGGCGCTTGCGCTGCGCCGGGCGGAGGCGGAGGCGACCGCGGTCTTCGACGGTTAGCCCGGTGCCAGCCGGCGAAGGCGAGTCAGCTCGGCGGGCAGATAGAAGCCGAGTGGAAGGAGCAGGAGCGGATAGAGCGCCGTGAGCGCGATCGCGACCGGGAGCGAGTGGATCTCCCAGGCGATCGCGGTGAGCCCGCCGGCGACGGCGGAGAGGGTCAGGATCCGCCGCCACTGGTAGTGGACGGGGTAGACCTGGCGGCTCCGGAACCACATGCCGGCGAAGAGCACGAGGTAGGCGATGAGCGTCGAGACGGCGGCGCCCATCATCCCGTAGACCGGGATCAGAGCGATGTTGATCACGATGTTGACGAGCGCCGCGGTGCCGCTCACGACCCAGTTGAGCTGCGTCTGGCGCATCCGGCCGATTCCGATCGCGAGCACCGAGTAGCCGGAGTAGGCAGCGGTCGCGAAGCAGAGAATCGGGACCGCCTCCGCCGAGCGGGCGAAGGTGCCGTTGTGGTTGACCAGATGGACGATCCATGGAGCCGTCGAGCCGATCGCGAGCGACATCCAGCAGGTGATGAAGAGCAGATAGGTGAGGACGTAGGCGTAGGTGCGCTTGGCCGCGGTGTCGTCGCGGATCGAGTAGGCGAACGCCGGCCAGGCGAGCTGGAAGGCCGTCAGCAGGAACACGATCACCGACGCGATGCTCACCGCCAGGGAGTAGATGCCGACCTCGGCCTGGCCCTTGTAGCGGTTGATGAAGAGGCGGTCGATCAGGTTGATCACCCAGAGGGCCAGGGCCGAGGGGACGAGCGGGAGCCCGAAGCGGTTCATCGCGCGGAGCAGCTTGCGGTCGAACTGGAAGCCGAGCTGGTAGCGCCGGTAGGCGAGTAGGGCGAAGTAGACCGTGAGCGTGCCGAGGAAGTTGCCGATCACCGCGCCGAGGGCGCCCTTGTGGAAGACGACGACGAGGACGATCGTGGAGCCGATCGTGATCAGCACGTTGGCGACGCTCGCGATCGCGAAGCCGACCGGGCGTTCCTCGACGCGGAAGAGCGCGGTCACCTGCGCATAGTTCATCTGCGCCCAGAGGCCGATGAATCCGGCCCGGACGAGCGACGGGGCGAGGTTGAGCCAGTCCGCGATCGGCTGGGCGAAGACCCAGCCGAGGACGAGCCCGAGCGTCGCCATCCCCATCGTGAACCAGAACGAGGTGCGGACGACGAGCGTCTTCCTGTCCTCGTGCTCCGAGTCGAAGTAGAAGCGGAAGAACGCACTCGTGATCCCGAGGCGCAGCACGATCGCGAGCACGCTCGAGAGCGCCACGATCGTCGCGATCTGGCCGAAGCCGGTGGGCCCGAGATACGCCGTGTAGACCGGCAGCAGGAAGATCGCGATCAGCCGGGAGACGATCCCGCCGAGGCCGTAGATCGCCGACTGGCTGCCCAGCCGCTTCAGTTCCCTTCCGAGCACCCTACCGCGGCCCCCGCAACCGTCTGGGGCACGACCGGCGGGAACCGTCGGCCGCACTAGGGGACGTCGTGAGAGGCCGCACTACAGCTCAGCGTAGATCGCGAGGAGGCGGTCGGCGATGCGCTCGATGTCGTGGACCTGCTCGACGTAGGCGCGGCTCTCGGCGCCGATCTCCTGCCGGATCGCGGTGTTTTCGGCGAGCCCGCGGAGCGCGTCGACGAGCGTGTCCTTCGTCGCGGGGACGATCGGGATGCGGATCCCGTAGCCCTCCGCGCTCTGCTCCACGGTCTTCTCCTCGAGGTGTGCGATCACCGGCTTGCCGAGCGCCATCGCCTCGAGCGCGAAGACCCCGTGCCAACCCGCGTTCAGCTGGTCGACGACGATGTCTGCCCGCGCGTAGCGCTCACGGGCCTCGTCGTGTCGCACGCCCTCGATGATATCCAGGTCGAGCTCGAGCTTCTCGCAGGCCTCGATCACGTACCGGGTTCCCTTCTTCTCCCGGTTCGAGGGGGCGTGGACGACGAGCGGCTTCGGGTTGTCGGTCGGCGGGACCGGCTCGAACTCGCTGAGGTCGAGCCCGGGCGGGACGACGCGGGCCTCCGGGACCCAGCGGAGCGCGGCGTAGGAACCGACGATCTCGGCGCCCGCTCGCTTCCCGTCCCGCAGCTCGTCGGGACGCTTGCCGCGGATGTCCGAGCCGAGATAGTGGAACACGCTCCTCTTGCGGGCCGCGCGCAGGATGGGGAACTGGAGCGACGGCGGCACCAGCGTGAGCCCGAAGTAGAAGTGGAAGACGTCGGTGTCAGGCAACAGCCGCGCGAGCGCTGCGAATTTGGGTCGCGAGCCTGCGCGGAAGGCCCCCTTTGCGCTCGAGCGAGATGTCTGCCTCGGGATGCAGCTTTCCGCGGTTGAAGACGACGAGACGGGCGTCGACGCCCTTCCGGCGCTCCGCCTGCACGTTCTCCCACGGGATCCCGGCGACGTTCACCGGCGCGTGCGTGACCCGAAGCGTCATCGCGGGCCGGGACGTGTCCAGGGGCCTGTCCCCTTCTCAACGTGCATCGAACTCGAGCTGGTCGAAATAGCGAAGCGCTGTCCGGCCCGGGCGGATCCGCGCTGCGAGCGCGCGGAGCTCGTCGTCGGAGAGCTCGCCGATTGCCCGCTTGACGCCGAGGTAGGGGAGATTCAAGTCGTCCTGATAGACGATGGTCGAGATCCGGGGATTGATCTCGATCACCTGGTCGCCGACGAGCTGGATGTTGAAGAAGTGCTCGATCCCGAGCTCGGCGACGATCGCGTTGCCGAGCTCCATCAGCTTCGGATCCTCGAGCGTGACGAAATACATCGCGAGGCCGGCGCGCATCGCCTCGCGCGTCTTGGGGTGGCCGAGCACGATCTCGCTGCCGTTTGCGATCCCGTCGATCGTGCGCTCGGGGCCGGTTGCGAGCTCCATCACGAGCAGGTCGGTCCGGTCGTCGACGGAAGCGAGGATCTCGACCGCGTCCTCGAGCAGCATCGAGACCGACCCCGGCCGTTCGCGCAGGAGCTGGTCGGCGCGATCGACCGCCGGGTCGAGGATCCGAAAGCCGCGGGAGCCCGAGGAGAACACCGGCTTGAAGCACACCGGCCGCTCCGGGTACCCGAGCTCGCGGGCGGCCGCCTCGACCTCGGCGGCGCCTCTGACGCGCCGGAAGTCGGGCGCCGGCAGTCCGAGCCGGCGCAGGAAGGCGTAGCTCTCTGCCTTGTCGTTCGAGCGGTGGATCGCATCCGGAGAGGAGACGAGGACTGCGGCCCCGCCGAGCCGTGTCGAGCCCGCGAGGCCTTCGAGATCGAATGACGACTGCGGCAGGATCGCAGCGGCGCCTTCGCGCTCCGCGATCTCGGCGATCGCCACCGGGAACGAGGGGTCGGAGCCGGCCGGGACGAGGTGGAACGCGTCGCAGCGGTGGCGGCCGACCGAGCGCTCGCTCATGTCGGTGCCGACGAGGCGAACCTCGCGCTCGCCGTTCTCGCGAAGGCCGCGGAGCAGCGCCGCGGTGCCCGGCGCCCCCGCGGCGGTGACGACGACCGTGATCGGCTTCATCCGAGATCGATCCGGTCGGCGCGGAGGTGCTCGAGCCGGGCTGCCCGGTCGGCGTCGAGAAACGCCTCCATCGTCTGGCCCATCGTTGCTCCGTCGTAGGCCCAGATCTCGGGATGCGTAAGGAGCTGGAGCCATTCGAACTCGCCGCGCGCGAGCTGCTCGTGTGGGCACCCGTGGCGCCAGTGCTGGTTCGAGTCGGAGCGGTAGTGGCCCGGATCGAACCACGGCTCGGCCATGACGTTCACGGCGTTCTCGATCGGCGCCGACATGTACTCCGGGTCGGGGTTGTGCCAGGCGACGAGCGGCTCGAAGCGCCCGTCGAGGTCGATCTCGGGCCAGACGGCGTGATGGGCGATGCGGCCCCCGAGCTCGCGGAGGCGCGCGATTGCGCGCTCCCCCTCTGGCGAATCGAGGTTGTAGAAGTTCGAGCGCGTCATCAGGAACCAGGTCGAGAAGGCGCCGGCTTCCGCCTCGACCCCGGCGAGCGCGACGGCCGACTCGAGCGAGAGGTCGACGTCGTGTCGGAGGATGAGCATCCCGGGCTCGGGAGCCTCGTCGAACCCCGCGAACCGGTAGCCACCTGCGTTTGCCGCCTCGAGCACCTCGCGGTAGTGGCCGAGCGAGAACTCGCAGCTCACCGGTGCCTCCGGCCGTCCAAGGCGGCCCTGTCGGAAACGCCCGCTCCGCCGAGAAAGCCCCACCCTGGGTGGGGAAGCCAACCCGCCACCCTCGATGACAATTCTACGGCTCTCGCCGGCCTGTGTCTGTACCAACTCTGGAACGATTTCTCCCCGAGGCCGCGGCTCGGGCGGCGCCGGGGACGGGCTTCGGAGGCTCGAAGCGGATGGGCGGCTCGCGGAGCCACGAGCGGTGGAAGGATCGCACTCCTGGCCGGTGCAGGCATGGCCGGAAGTGTCACACGGGGCCGGCCGCTCACGCCGGCTCGAGAGGCTCGACGTCCACGTCGATCAGCCGCGCCGCGGCCTCGGCGCGATCGAGCGCCTCGGTGTTGGTCTCGCCGACGGCGATCACGTAGCCGCGCCGGTCGCCGTCGAGGCGCACCGGGCGGATCACCTCGCCCTCGACGATGTAGGTGTCCGCCTGGACCACACCGGGAAACGCGCGGGCCTTCTCGAGCGACCCGACCCGGGTCACGCGCCCCGGCGTGAGCGGCCCGGGAGCGGCGGTCAGGAACCGGATCGCGAGCGGCTGTCGAAACGCCGGCATCACGAGCGAATCCGGCAGCTCCTCACCGAGCGCCATCCGCAGCTGCACCTCGATCAGGTCGACCCCGACCGCGTGGCGCACGAGGTCCGACATCTGACCGCCTGGGATCCTCGCCGCGACCTCAACCACGATCACCCGCCCGTCAGGCGCCGCGATCAGCTGGGGAAAGGCGATCCCCGTCCCGAGCCCGAGCGCCCGGACTGCACGCGAGGCCACCTGCTCGGACTCGGCGAGCTGATCGTCGTCCACCGTCGGCGGGTACACGTGAATCCACCCGACGCCGAACCCGATCCCCGGCGGCCGCCGGCGATCCGAGAGCGTGACCGTCGAGTCTCTCCGCCGCGCGCGATCACGATCCCGTTCAGCTCCATGCCCTCGACGTACTCCTCGAGGATCGCCTCGCCGGTCGGCGAGGCAGACACCGCCTCGTGCAGGTGCGCCTCGATATCCCCGATCGACCGCGCGACGAAGATTCCGCGCTGCCCGCCCGAGTCCGCCGGCTTCAGCACCGCGGGAAAGCCGACCTCCTCGGCCGCCCGATACCGCTCGGAGAGGATCCGGAGCGCGGCGAACCGCGGTTGGGGAACGCCGTCGTCGGCGAGCCGCCGCCGCATCGCCACCTTGTGGGTCATCAGATGCGCCGTCTCGACACCGATCCCCGGCAGCCCGCGCGCCTCGGCGACGGCCGCGACGACCGGCACGGCCCGGTCGGCCGACACCGTCAGCACGCCGTCGAGCTCGACGTCGGCGACCGCCGCCAGCACCCCCTCGACGTCCGAGAAGTCGACGACGAAGCGAAGGTCGGCCTCGGCCAGCCCGGGCGCGCTCCCGTTCCTGTCCACCGCGAGCACGCGCAGGCCGAGCTCCTTCGCCCGCAGGATCGCGTTTCGCTGGTGGCGGCCCGCGCCGACGAAAAGAACGGTCTTCATCCCGCGACCTTAGATGAGAAGTTCCACGATCTCGCGTGCCCGGCTGCGCGATCTCCAGCTCGCGCCCCGAAGCAGACGATCTCGTGGACTTCTCAGCTAGTCATCCCCGAGCCGCGCCACGACCGCGTAGTCGAGCGGCGCGAACAGCGCCTCCCCGAGCAGCCGCCGGTTTGCGGCGAGTGCCGAGCGGGCCGCATCCCATTCCTCGCCCGCCGGCAGCTCCACCTCGCGCAGCCCATCCGAAGGAGCGTTCAGGAATCGCATCTCGACGTCGGGAAAGCCGGCCTCGCGCACGAGCAGCTCGAGCGTCTCCGGCGACGAGCGGCTGCGCGTGCGTCAGGTCGGCGAAGTAGTTGCGAAGCGCGAGCGGTGACACCGGATTGATCGTCTCGAGCACGAGCAGCCCGCCGGGCCTGCAGCGCCGACGCGGCGAGCTCGAGCAAGCCGGACGAGCACGGCCGGCGGCAGGTGCTCGACGAGCTGGAGCGCCGTGACCGCCCCGAGCGTCCCCGTCGGCCACGGCTTCCAGTGCAGTCGAGCGCGTCGGCCTGCTCGACCGTCGACCCCTCGCCGCGCGCGAACGCGACCATGTCGCCGTCCGCATCGACGCCGCGTGCTGCGATCCCCGCCTCCCGAAGCAGCACGAGCAGCTCGCCGCGCCCGCATCCGACGTCGAGCACCGGCCCGTGCTCCCGCGAGCACCTCCACGTAGGGCCGCTGCCGCTCGCGCGACCTCGTCGGTCGGCGCGCGCATCCGCGACTCGTAGGCGAAGTAGTCGGGATCGCGTCCTGCCGCGGCTGAGCCGCCACCGTCCGTCGCCGCGCTTCGCCGCCGCGACGCTCGAGCCGCAGCAGCCGCTCCTCGAGCTCCGTCCGCGCCGCTCGCGGCCTCCCGGCACGCGCGCCGGCTCGTCGACGCGCTCCGAGAGCGCATCGGTCAGCCGCAGCATCGCGTCGTTGAAAGCGCGCTGCGCCCGCGCGAGTGGCTCGGCCGCCGGCGCCAGCCGCGTCGCGCATCCCGCTCGCGCCCGGGCTCCGCCGAAACCGACCGGAGCGCTCTCGGCCTCCGTCCACGGATCCTTGCCGGGGATCCATGGGGCTGCACGATAGGTCGACCGTCTAGACTCGCCGTCGTGCTCGAAGGAAAACGGATCTTCATCACCGGCGGCGCCGGCTTCATCGGGACGACGCTGGCGCGTCGAGCTCGTCGAGCGGAACGCGATCGTCGCGTCGACAACCTCCATCGCGACTCGCTCTCCGGCACCGAGCTCGCGGACCATCCGAACTTCAGCTCCATCCAGGGCGACGTCCTCGACGGCCCGCACCTGCGGAGCTTGCGAAGGTGCGCCACGCACTTCGTCCACTGCGCCGCGATCGCCGGGGTCGACACGGTGCTCGAGAGCCCGGTCAGGACGATGCGCGTGAACGTGATCGGCACCTACAACGCGCTCGAGGCCGCGCTCGCGACCCTGACACGCTCGAGCGCTTCGTCGACTTCTCGACGAGCGAGGTCTTCGGCACCCACGCCTAAACGTCAGCGAGGGCCAGGTCTCGACGATCGGCTCGGTCGGCGAGGCTCGCTGGACCTACGCGGTCTCGAAGCTCGCGGGCGAGCACATGGCGCACGCCTACCACGACGAGCTCCGGCTGCCGACCGTCACCGTGCACCCTTCAACGTCTTCGGCCCCGGCCAGATCGGCGGTGGCGCGATCCGCGCGTTCATCGAGGCCGCGCTCGCCGGCCGCAACCTGACGGTTCACGGCGACGGCTCGCAGATCCGCGCCTGGACCTACGTCACCGACATGGTCAGCGGCGTCCTCGCACTGTCTCGAGCGCCCCGAGCCGCGGTCGGCCAGGCGTTCAACATCGGCAATCCGCGCGGCCGGTCACGATCTACGACCTCGCCCAACGCATCATCCGGCTTTCCGGCGCGACGGCGAGATCGAGTTCGCCCCGCTCGGCTACGCCGACGTCGAGCTCCGCATCCCGAACGTCGCGAAGGCCCGCGAGCTCTCGGCTGGGAGCCCGAGGTCGAGCTCGACGACGGACTGGCCAGGACGATCGAGTGGTACCGGAGCAGGTAGAGACGGTTCGCCTCGCCCGTCCGGACACCGGCGGCGAGGACGTCGCGCTCGTCACCGAGGTGCTCGAGAGCGGCCAGCTCACGATGGGCCCGCTCGTCGCGGAGTTCGAGCGGGAGCTCGCGGCCGCGTGTGGGACGCGCCACGCCCTCGCCGTTGGCCGCGCCGGACGCGAACTCGGCCTATCGCAGCCCTCCGCATCTCGGCTTATCGCCGGGCTTGAGGAGGAGGTCGGCGCGACGCTCTTCAGCCGCACCACACGGGCGGTGACGCTGACGGATGCGGGCGCGATGTACCTGATACGCGTTGAGGCGATCCTCAGCGCTTGACGAAGCCGACCACGAGGCGCGCGGAACGGGAGAGTTGCGCGGCTCGCTGCGCGTCGGCACGCCGGTTAGTTTTGCGCTCAGGGAAATCATCCCGCGACTTCCCGCGTTTACGAGCAACACCCGGCACTGAAGATCGAGCTCCGCGTGACGGACCGCTATCCAGACCTCGTGACCGAGGGCATCGACGTGGCGTTCCTGTTGGTCCACCAAGCGCGACGCGCGGAACCAACACCAGCCCAGAATTCTCACGGCCTCCCCTGAGTACCTTCGGGAGCGCGGGACGCCCACGATGCCGTCGGACCTAGCCGACCACGCGGTGATCATTGGTCCGGCGCATCCCTCGCCGACATTTTCATTCCGCAAGGCCGGCCGCCTCCTTTCCGTGCGAGTTGATAGCCAGCTCGTCATCACCGTCAACGAAGCAGCCATCGCAAGCGCGGTTGCTGGACTGGGTATTGCGCCGTCGAGCGAAGGCAGCGCAAGGGCGGAGCTCGAGGCCGGGCGCCTTGTTCGGGTGTTGGACGGCTGGGATTTCGGCTCGTTGGAAGTGAACGCGCTCTTCGTCAGCGGCAAGACCGTCAAGCCCGGCGCCCGTGCACTTGCCGACTTCCTTCTCGGGGAGCTCCGCGCCAACTAGGACGGCTTCACCCAGACCCGCCATCAAGCGCGGCATTCCCGACAGTTATTGATACAATACCTTTACCCGTTCCGCGCCGAAACATAACGCTGGCGGAAACACACACCCCAACCGTCCGCCGTCGCGCTGGATCTTTCCACGCTCCAGACCCGTGCGTCGAAGCAAAAGACCGAAGGCCCTGCGTAGGGGCCCTACCCGAACTCGATGGAAGGCTTCCATGGCCAAAGTACTGGTGCTTTATTATTCCTCCTACGGACACGTAGAGAAGCTCGCGCACGAAATCGCGGCTGGCGCGCGGGAGGCCGGGGTGTCCGCCGACGTGAAACGGGTACCTGAAATTCTCGTCGCGGAGGCAGCCAAGGCTGCCAACTACAAGCTGGACCAAACAGCGCCAGTCGCTCGCATCGACGAGCTTGCCGAGTACGACGCAATCGTCGTGGGTACGCGGTTCGGCCGAATGTCATCCCAGATGGCTTGCTTCCTTGACCAGGCTGGCGGCCTTTGGGCAAAGGGAGCCCTTAATGGCAAGGTCGGTGGCGCGTTTGCCTCGTCGGCGACACAGCACGGCGGCCAGGAGACAACACTGTTCACGATCATCACCAACCTGCTCCATTTTGGTATGACGGTGGTCGGGCTGAACTACGGGTTCGCCGGCCAGATGACAGTTGACGAGATCACCGGAGGCGCTCCCTACGGCGCGACGACGATCGCCGGGACCGACGCACAGCGGCAGCCGAGCGAAAACGAGCTCGCTGGTGCCCGGTACCAGGGACGCGCCATTGCGGAGACTGCCGCGAAGTTCACCGCTGATCGACGCGGTCAGTACGCCGGCAGATCGGTCGCCGCATGGACATTGCAATCAAGCGGATCGGGTGTGGCAACGTGGATGAGAAGCCGAAAGACCGGGATGGTATGGAACAGGCCGAGCAAGATCTGCTCGCCGACCTCAGGCTAGCGCGGCGTTCGCTTCGGCTCGAGGCCATGGACGAGCCGCCGATGACCAAGCGCATGCCGTTTGGCCCGCGGATTGCTGATGGGGTTGCCAGCGTCATGGGGTCGTGGACCTTCATCATCGTGCAGAGCGCGATTTTGATTGGCTGGATAATGGCCAACATACTCGGCGCGATGAAAAGCTGGGATCCCTATCCTTTCATTCTCCTCAATCTCGCGCTTTCCTTCCAGGCGGCCTACGCGGCGCCTGTC
>CAVYAQ010000001.1:0-465096 GCA_963766565.1 uncultured Actinomycetota bacterium | reverse complement strand
ATTGACGAGTCGTCTCTGTCGTCGAGAAGCGCAGTACATCGAGATGGAAGGGCTGGGACCGCGTCGGCAAGGCGAAGGATCAGCGTTCGTTCGCGTTCGTTCAAAAGCCCGGTTGTACATGGACTCCGCGTGGCCATCGGGGTTGAGCGCACCTGAGTGCACGGACGCGAACGCTGCCCCGAATCAACGAGCTGGGGACACTGGTTCGAACCGTTGCCCATTCGTTCGGCATCTGCCGCGTGATCACCTGTTGCGATGAGTCTTGTCGTGGGTTCCGGTCTGTATCCACGACCGATCAACCCACACGAGGAGAGCATCATGACCGCTACCTACACCTTCGACGTCTTTTCCAGCCTGGACGGCTTCGGCTCCGCCAGCGGCGGCGACTGGGGCGGCTACTGGGGCAAGCAGGGCCCTGAGCTGCTCGACCACCGTCTCGCCTTGTACAGCGAGGAGCAGCGGATGGTCTTCGGGGCCAACACCTATCGGCTGTTCGCACAGATGCTGGCCTCGAGTACCGAGGAGTCCGAGGTGAGGGACCCGTGGGTTACCCGGATGGTGAACCTGCCGGCGATCATCGTGTCGACCACGCTGGAAGAACCCCTCGACTGGCCGGACGCGACCCTGGCGAGCGGCGACGCAGTCGATGTCGTCGCCCGGCTCAAGGAGGAGTCCGAGGTGCCGTTGCGCTCGCACGGGAGCCTGTCGATGAATCGGGCGCTGATGGCTGCGGGCCTGGTCGACCGTGTCCAGGTGACCCTCTTCCCTGTGATCACCGGCGAGAACGGATCGGACGCGATCTTCCAGGGTGCGGCCGACTTCGACCTCGAACTGATCGAGAGTCGAACTCTCGACGGCAACATCCAGGAGCTCACCTACCGGCCCACCCTGCACCTGTGACTCGGTTCGCGCACCGCGATTTCCCGCGGGCCCGCCGAGGCTCGGCGAAGCTTCGGGTTTGTCGGAAATCCTCTGCGACTCGTGTGGCCTGAACTTCGATGGTTTGCGACAGCGGAAGGCGCCAGCACGGTGACCTCGCGAACTAGACGGGCAGAGGGGGAGTCTTACGAGCGCGGACTTGTTCGTGTCAGACGTGCTCGGCTGAGTTCATATGGTGACTATTCGGTGCTCATGCTTCCCCAAAAAGTGCGTGTTTGCAGGGATGTTCAAGCCCCGTATGGGCCTTTACCCAAAACGTCCTGCAAATGGGCATCTTTTTGCTGCGTTCGATCCAGGCCCGACTCTGCTGTACGTGAGGGAAACCCGTGTGCACGGTGTGCACGTTTCAACGTTCGCTCAAGCGTTCGCTTCGTTCGCTCGGCGGAGCGGAAAACTGTGGATTTGCACGTTCTGCGCGGAGCGGTTGCAACGCTCTCAATGCCGCGGCCGCGAGCTCTCGTGCAGCCTCGAGCACGGGCGCCACGGGCGGAAGTTGGCTGATGTTCTCGGCGACGAAGCCGTAGCGGAGGATGCCTCGCGGTCGATCAGGAACGCGCCACGCGTATTGAGCGGCCGGAACGTGTCGAGTCCTTCGTCCATCAGCACCCCGAGCGCCCTTGCGGCTTTCCACTCCCAGTCCGAGAGGAACTCGTAGCGCTGGCCGAGCTGCTCGCGCCAGGCGGCGAGCACCTGCGGAGAGTCGCGGCTGACCGCGACGAGCCGCACTCCGAGCGACTCGAACTCCTCGAGGCGCGCTCCGAAACCACACACCTGCGCCTCACAGCCGCTCCCCGCCGTGACGCTTCCCGTGAATGCGAAAGGGAAGAAGTGGATGACGAGCGGCCCCGCGGCGATCAGTTCGTCGGAGGTCACGATGTCGCCGACAGCACGTATGACCCGAAAAGGATCTACCTGTTTACCGAGCTCAGCCACGTTCCCTCTCCTCTCGTGATTGGTAGTGCCGCGTCGAAAACCGAAGCCTGCAGAGTGCTACGGGTATCCCAGAATCCTTCGACGATCTCGCCGTCGCCGCCTTCGCCGAACCCGATCGCGAGCAACTCGAGACCGTCCGGGCCCGAGGCGAATCCACGCGCAACCGTCGGCGGGACGCGGACGACATCCCACTGGCGAAGGCTCTCGACGGTGTCGTCGAGCTTCACTTGCCCGGATCCGGCGACCACGATGTAGACCTCCTCCTGCGTCCGGTGGCGATGTCCTGAGGATCCCGGCAGATTCGGCGCGAGGCGCTGGTAGCTGAATCCGCCACCCTCGATCCCGAGTGCCTTTCGGCCGAAACGGATGTCGAGATCGGGATCGAGCGCATATCGCTTCGCGAAGTTCTCGACGTCCTCTTGCAGGTTCAAGCGCGCGTATTCAGTCAACAGTGACCTCCTCGGTGGGCGTATCGGGTGGCGCGCCCAACTAGACGGCTACGGCGTTCCGCGGGCTCGGGACGGCCGTGCTCGGTTGGTCGCTGACCCGGGACGGCCGCCAGAGCGGGTCGTTCCCGAGCCGTCGAGTCGTGGCTGCGCCGCCTGCGACGAGCTTCAGCATCTGCTGCTCTGCAGCGGCGTAGTCCGGGACGTAGTCGGGGCCAGGAGCGAGCAACGCGGCAACCTCCGCGGTTGTGAGCCCGTCCGGAAACCGCTCGAGGAGGGCGGAAGCGTCGTCCGGCGGAGGCGTCCGCGCGAGGGTGGGGTCGAGGTTCACGACACACAGGTCGTAGGCCAGCTCGGGTTGCCAGCCTCCCGCGACGAGTCGCTGTCCATTCCCTTCGAAGACCACCGACGGCGCCGTGTAGCGGACGAGACCGAGATCGGTGATCGATGATTTCCCTTGTGCTTCGATCGCCGTTCCTGCGGCGCGCCGCGCCTCCGCCTTGTCGAGCTCGTACGCTTCCACGGTCTCGTCCGCGTCGAGATGATCGACGATCGCGCCGCCGTCGATTCCAGGCAGTTCGGCGAGAGCGTCGCGGATCTGCCCGTCGTCGTCGAGCAGGAGCTCAGTCGTGAAGTTCGCGAGCTGCAGCGCCCGCAGGACTCGGAACTCGCTCCCCGGAAAGAGGAGACGCGCTGCGACAACGGCTCGACAGCCACGCCCGGTCGATGCTGCCCGCGCCTTCGGCTGCAGCGTGAACGGCATGCGATAGCGGTCGCGGAACACCGTCAGGCGGGTCACCCCGGCCGGGTCGAACCCATCGCGCATCGCCGGGGTGACCTCGTCACGGAGACCGATGACGACGAGCCGCCATTCGATCTGACCGCCGTAGCGCCATTCCAGCACCCGGAAAGCCGGATTCGCCGAGTACCCCCACGGACACCCTGCATCGTTGAACACGGTTGCCTTGATCAAGACCCACCCCCCGTGAGCTTGAGGACACAATGAAGTGCTGCGTATCGTAGCTGCGCCGGGTCGGTCGCCTCGACGGTTGCGTCGACATGGTCGGGTGGTCCCTTCCGAGTAGTCTCAGCTGACTGTCGATGAGCGGCTTGCGGGTCAACGGTAAGGAGTACTCGATCGCGTTGGAGGCCCGCGAGAGCCTGCTCGACGTGCTGCGAGAGCGCCTCGGGCTCACGGGGACGAAGAAAGGATGCGACCAGGGCGCATGCGGCGCCTGCACGGTGCTCCTCGACGGGGTGCGAGTCCTCTCGTGCCTGACCCTGGCGGTCCAGGCCGAGGGAAGCTCCGTCACGACGATCGAGGGGCTCGAGGCAAGCGGGACGCTGCACCCGCTGCAGCAGGCGTTCATCGAGCACGACGGGCTGCAATGCGGTTACTGCACACCGGGGCAGATCTGCTCGGCCGTGGGGATGGCCGAGGAGGTCGAGCGCGGCGTGCCGAGCCAGGTCACCGACGACCTCCTGTCGGAGACGATCACGCTCGACCACGACGAGCTCCGCGAGCGGATGAGCGGCAACCTCTGCCGTTGCGGCGCCCACAATGGGATCGTCGCCGCGATCGCCGAGACCTACGCAATGGACGTCGTCTGAATGATCCCGATGAGCTATGCCCGTGCCGCCGACGCCGAAGATGCCGTGCGCCGGGGCGCTGCCGCCGGCGCCAGGTATCTCGGCGGCGGCACGAACCTGGTCGATCTGATGCGCGAGACGATCGAGCGGCCCGAGACGCTCGTCGACGTCACGGGCCTTTCGAGCGAGCTCGAGGAGACCGAGGGCGGCGGCCTGCTGATCGGTGCCGCCGCGCGCAACACCGCCGTCGCGGAGAGCCGGGCGGTGAGGACGCGCTACCCGATGCTGGCCCGCGCGATCGTCGCCGGGGCCTCGCCACAGATCCGCAACATGGCGACGGTCGGCGGCAACCTGCTCCAGCGCACCCGTTGCAATTACTTCTACGACGAGCAGGGATCGCGCTGCAACAAGCGCGTTCCCGGCCAGGGCTGCGACGCGATCGAGGGCCTGAACCGCGGGCACGCGATCCTTGGCGGGTCGGCCGCGTGCGTCGCGACGCATCCCTCTGACATGTGCGTGGCGCTCGCGGCGCTCGGAGCCGTCCTCCACCTGCGAACCGCAGACGGCGAACGCACCCTGCCGCTCACCGATCTTCACCGCCTTCCCGGCGACCGCCCCGAGCTCGAGACGGCGCTCGAGCCCGGCGAGCTGATCACCGTGGTCGAGCTGCCCGCGCTGCCGCTCGCCGCGCACTCGACCTATCGCAAGGTGCGCGACCGCGCGAGCTACGCCTTCGCGCTCGTCTCGGTCGCAGCCGCGCTCGAGGTGGAGGACGGCACCGTTCGGGACGTGCGCCTCGCACTCGGCGGCGTGGCGACCAAGCCGTGGCGCGCCTGGAAGGCCGAGGAGGCGCTCAGGGGGAAAGCTGCCACCGCGGAGAGCTTCCGCGCGGCCGCCGACGCTGAGCTCGCCGCCGCCGCACCGTTGCGTGACAACGCGTTCAAGGTTGAGCTCGCACGCCGGACGATCGGCGCGGTGCTCGAAGAGCTGACAGGACCCGCGGCATGAGCATCGTCGGCGACGACGTTCAGGTCGACGAGCAGATAGTGGTTCCGCTCGGGCCGGAGACCTGGGAGCCGGGAACCGACCCCGATCCGCTGTGGCGCGAGCAGGGGTTGATCGGAGCGCCGCTGTCGCGGCTCGACGGTGCGCTCAAGGTGAAGGGTGCCGCCCCCTTCGCGGCCGACGTGCACCCCGACGGCATGGTCTATGCCTCGCTCGCCTTCAGCACGATCGCGAAGGGCCGCCTCGCCACGCTCGACACGACCGAAGCCGAGGGAGCACCCGGCGTCGTGCTCGTGATGACGCACCGCAACGCACCGCGAATGCAGCCGACGCCCCTCTTCATGACGTCGGGGAAGGCGGCCGGCGGCGACGACCTGCCCGTCATGCAGGACGACCGGATCCACTGGAACGGCCAGCCGATCGCCGTCGTGCTCGCCGGGACGCAGGAGCAGGCCGACCACGCCAGATCGCTGATCCGCGCCACCTACGAGTCCGAGGAAGCGACGACCGCCCTCGACTCGGCGCGAGCGCAGGCCCGCCCCGCCTCATTCGGGGGAGCGCCGCTGACGAATGAGAGCGGCGACGCCGAAGCGGCGCTCGCGGCCGCAGCCTTCAGCGTCGACCTCGACTACCGCACTCCCTACCAGAACCACAACGCGATCGAGCCGCACGCGGCGACCGTCGCGTGGGTCGGGGACGAGCTGATCGTCCACGACGCGACGCAGGGCGTGAGCCACATGGCGTGGTCGCTCGCAGACGTCTTCGGCATCGACGAGGGGCAGGTCCACGTAACGGCGCCCTTCGTCGGCGGCGCGTTCGGCAGCAAGACGCTGTGGCAGCACCACGTCCTCGGGGCGGCTGCCTCGAAGCTCGCGAAGCGTCCGGTCAGGATCGCGCTCTCACGGGAGGGCGTCTACCGGGTCGTCGGCGGGCGCAGCCTCACCGAGCAACGGGTGGCGATCGGCGCCGGGCCCGACGGGCGCTTCCAGGCGCTGATCCAGACAGGAACCGTCGCGATGAGCCGACACAACAGCCTCCCCGAGCCGTTCATCCTGCCGGCGCGCTGCCTCTACGCGGCCGACACCGTGAAGCTCGACGTCCAGGTGGTCGAGCTCGACATGCTCGCGAACACCTTCATGCGCGCGCCGGGCGAGGCGGTCGGCAGCTTCGCCCTGGAGTGCGCGATCGACGAGCTCGCCGAGCAGCTCGGAATCGATCCCGTCGAGCTCAGGATCCGGAACGAGCCCGACACGGACCCTACCTCCGGCAAGGACTTCTCCTCGCGGCATCTCGTCGAGGCGTATCGCACCGGGGCCGAGCAGTTCGGGTGGGCCGACCGCGATCCGAGTCCCGGCGCACGCCGCGAGGGCGAATGGCTCACCGGCGTGGGCTGCGCCACCGCCACCTACCCCTATCACCGCTTCCCCGGCGGCGTCGCGCGGATCACACTGACCCGCGACGCGCACGTCAGGGTCGAGATCGCCGCGCACGAGATGGGCATGGGCACCGCCACCGTCCAGACCCAGGTGACGGCCGAGCGGCTCGGCCTCCCGCTCGAGTCGGTAACCGTCGCCTACGGTGACTCGTCCTTCCCCGGCGTCGTCCTGGCCGGCGGCTCGCATCAGACCGCCTCGATCGGGGCCGCGGTGATCGCCGCCCAGCACGAGCTGGTCGCCGAGCTGCTCAGGCTCGCCGGCGGCGAATCGCCGCTCGCCGGTCTCGACCCGGACGAGGTCGGCGGCGCAGACGGCGCCCTCTGCAAGCTCGACGAGCCCACGCGGCGCGAGAGCTACGCCGCGATCCTCGCCCGCGCGCAGCGCGACGAGGTGACTGTCGAGGCCGCCGCGCCGCCGCCGGTCGAGATGGGCACGTGGTCGATGCACTCCTACGGCGCCCAGTTCTGCGAGGTGCGCGTCAACGCGATCACCGGCGAGACACGAGTCACCCGGTTCCTCGGCTCGTTCGACTGTGGACGCATCCTCAACGCCAAGCTGGCAGCGAGCCAGTTCCGCGGCGGGATCATCATGGGCCTCGGACTCGCGCTCATGGAAGAGACACAGTTCGACGAGCGCAAAGGCCGCATCATGAACCCGAGCCTCGGCGACTACCACGTTCCCGTGCACCTGGACGTTCCCGAGATCGACGTGATCTGGACGGACATACCCGACCCGCACGCGCCCATGGGCGCCCACGGCATCGGAGAGATCGGCATCACCGGCGTCGGCGCCGCAGTCGCGAACGCGATCTACAACGCCACCGGCACGCGCGTCCGCGAGCTGCCGATCACACTGGACAAACTGCTCGCAGCGTGGGCCTGAAGCCGTGTCGGCGGCCAGCTAGACGAAGACCGAGATCCAGCCTCGACTCAAGTTCCAGGCGTGAGCGCACTGTCGGCAGGGTCAAAACGGCGTGATGCGGTACGGCAGACGACGGGGGTCTGGAGCACATGGAGGCCCGAGCTCGGTTGCGAGACGGTGTATCCCGCCCCGGGGGCTTGAGTCGGTCACAAATCGAGTCGAGAGGAAGCTCATGAACAAGCTGAGAAAGGCGGGCGAGGAGGAGGCAGAACGTCATCCGCGGCAACTACTTCGCATCTCGCTCTTTGCCGAACGGCATCGGAAAGGTGTGTCGAGGACGATCAAGACCGCTCGGCGAGCCTCAAGGCTGACGCGGATGGTTAGGCGGACTGCGGGCAATCCGAAGGTGCAGGCAGAAACGAGGTTGGCGGTTTCGGATTTGGTAGGGGCAGTCCGGCGAGCACAAAGAGTCGGTATGGCCCAAGCTCTCGCCGACGGGCTGTTCGCCGAGCACCTGCGCCACGCCTCTGCACATGCCTCCGAGGCGGTGGCCGCCTCGCGCTCTACGCGACCACGTCATTCGATCGCCCGAGCCACGGCGATCATCGTCGGGGCCTGCCTCCTCGCCGGCGCTATTTACGCCGCGTGGAGGACCTACTTGCGACCCGTACCTCGTACGAGTGTTTCCCGGGTAGAGGGAGGCAACGCACCGAATCCTGAAGCCCGGGGAGACGAGGGGCGGGGTACGGAGGAACCACGAGGCCCGGGATTCCCCAACCGAGACGCTCCAGGCTGAGGTTGCGCGCGAGTGACGGCCGGGCCGAAGAATGATCCATAGCGACGGCTTCCCCCACCCGGCGGGGGAAGCCGTCGAAGGACGGCTCGATCGTGCCCGACGTCCGCTGCTGGGGCGCCCGTCAAGCCTGGTCGGCCCTCTGTTGCTCGGTAAAGAGGTCACCCTGTGCGGCCCCCGAGCCTGACTTGCCGCCGCCGGAGCCGCGGAGGACGTAGGCGATCCCGACTGCGATGACCGCGCCCGTGATCGGCCCGGCGACGTAGACCCAGTACTGGGTGAAGTCGCGCCCGACGAGATCGGGGCCGAAGGTGCGGGCCGGGTTCATCGAGGCTCCGGAGATCGGGCTGCCCCAGAGGCCGGCGAGCGCGATGTAGGCTCCGACGCCGATTGCGCCGAAGATGCCGATATTCTGGGCGCCCGAGGCAGTGCCCAGGATCACGCTCACGAGGCCCATTGTGAGCAGCGCCTCCATCAGATAGGCCTGCCATCCAGATGACCCGCTCGCGGGGTAGTTCGAGCCGAGCTTCGCCGAGACCTTGATCACCTCGTGCAGGAACAGCGCGGCAAGCGACGCACCGATCAGCTGCACGATCACGTAGCCGGGCACCCGGCGCCAGGGGAAGTCTCCGCGCAGCGAGAAGGCGATGCTGACTGCGGGGTTCAGGTGCGCGCCCGACACCTTGCCCATGAACATGATGATCCCCATCACCATCAGGCCCGGCGCGACCACCGCGGCAGTCCGGGTGATCGTGTCCGGGAACGCCGCGCTCATCATCCCGCCGCCAGCCGCCACGATCACGAGCAGAAAGGTGCCGTAGAGCTCCGAGAACAGGCGGCGCCACTCCTGACTCGGATCCTGGAAGTCCTGTATTGGCCGCGTTATGTCCCTGTCGATCCAGCCCAGGACGCCGGACTCGGCGCGTTGCAACGGCTCGTCCACAGCTCAACTCCTTCGTGTTGGGCGCCCGGTGGCGCGGTCGTCAACTCGTCCCAGCGAGATCACAATCCCTTTTTTACGATTATCCGCCCCGGCCGGACGGCGTCGGCGAGATCCTGGTCGTCGCGATCGTTCAACTCGGCATGCCAGCGCGAGAACTCGGCGATTGCCTGGTCGAAGGCATCGTTCTTCCCGAGGTATTCGGCGATCGCGACGAACGCGCCGCCACATGGCTCGGTCTCGTCGTGCCTAGAATGCGAGGCGCGGGCATATGCGCTGGAAACGGGGAGGTATGGGATGAGTAAGACCGAGACTGCCGAGACAACTGACCATCGCTCGGATAAGGCGGCGAAAGTTATGCATTTCACGACGGCCGAGCGGGTAGCACGTGGGAAGGCGGCGCGCGCCGAGGTGCCGCGTAAGAGCCACGGGGAGTGGGAGCCGGCGCTGCACCGGCCCGATCCGGTCGAGTTGCTGGAGGAGCAGGCCTCCTCGCGTGTGCCGGAGCTCGTGCCGATCCGGTACGGGCGGATGCTCGTCTCGCCGTTCACGTTCTACCGGGGGGCCGCCTATCTGATGGCGTCCGACCTTGCGGACGGACCGCGCTCCGGCCTGCACGTGCAGCTCTGCGGCGATGCGCATCTCTCCAACTTCGGTGTTTACGCCGCTCCCGACCGTCGGCTGGTGTTCAGCATCAACGACTTCGACGAGACGCTTCCGGGGCCGTTCGAGTGGGACGTCAAGCGCCTGGTCGCGAGCTTCGCGGTCGCCGGCCGTGACCGCGGGTTCGACACGAAGACCCGAGCGAAGATCAACGCAGCGGTCTCGGTCGCCTACCGGGAGGCCATGCATAGCTACGCAGAGATGCGGAACCTCGACATCTGGTACGACCGCATCGACCTCGAGGCGGTCATGACGAGCTTCAAGGCCATGGCCACCGCCGAGCAGAAGAAGCGCATGGACAAGAACCTGGCCAAGGCGCGAACGAAGGACAGCCTGTCGGCGTTCAACAAGCTGACCGAGATGGTCGACGGCGAGCCGCGGATCATCGGCAACGCGCCGCTGATCGTCCCACTCGACGAACTGGCCGGCTCCGGCCAGGCGGAGCGCGTTCGCGAGGGCCTGGCCGGCCTCATCCGCGCATACCGGCGGACGCTCTCGGGCGACCGCCGGAAGTTGCTCGAGCGGTTCCGCTTCGTCGATGCGGCCCGGAAGGTCGTGGGCGTGGGCAGCGTGGGGACCCGGGCCTGGATTCTGCTGATGGTCGGCCGCGACGGCGAGGATCCGCTGTTTCTCCAGGCCAAGGAGGCGCAGGCGTCGGTGCTGGAGCCGTTCCTCGGGAAGAGCGAGTTCGCCAACCACGGCCAGCGGGTCGTCGAGGGCCAGCGCCTGATGCAGTCCGCGAGCGACATCTTCCTCGGCTGGCTCCACGTATCGTCGGCGATCGACGGTGCCGAGCGTGATTTCTACGTCCGTCAACTATGGGACGCGAAGGGTTCGGCGCTCGTCGAGATGATGGATCCGACTGTCATGATCGTGTACGCGCGGTTGTGCGGTCAGACGCTCGCCAAGGGGCATGCGCGGTCAGGCGATCCGGTCGCCATCGCGAGCTACCTCGGCACCAGCGAGGTCTTCGACAAGGCGATGGCCGCTTTCGCCGAGGCCTATGCCGACCAGAACGAGCGCGACTACCACGCACTCAAGCAGGCCGCCGAGTCCGGCCGCGTCAAGGCCGAGCCCGGCTTCTAGCTTCGAACGCACGCCGAGTCGAGAGCGGCGGCGGCGACCCTAGCCCGGGCTGCTGCCGCCACGCTGTTTGCCCACGGGGTGGCGGCGGGAGAGGTCGAGGTCGTCGTGCTCGAGTTCATGTTGCAGCCGCCGTTCTTGTCTTCGAGCCAGGGTGCTGAGGCCGGGACCGGCGCGAAGACCTAAACTGGTGCCATGGCTCTCGACGTCGAAGTGCAACGGCTGCAGTTGTTCGACGTGGTGATGGCCGATCTTCCTGACGATGGTGCGAAGGTTGAGGCAACCGTCGTGCGGGAGATCGATCGGAGAGAAAGCACGGTGCTCGTCACCTTGCGGGTGGCGGGGCATGAAGACTTCGTCAGGGAGTGGGGTCTCGGCGAGTTGATCACGGTCGTCCGCGGCCCGTAGAGGCTGCACGTAGCGGTCCGCGGAGAGATCGGGTCAGCAGCGACGGTTCGCGAGTCCTGGAAGCGGCGCCGACGTCTTGATCGGTGGCCGCTTCAAGTGATCTTTGACTCGATCCGGTCGAGGCGCGTTTCGAGGGCCGTGATCGCGTCTCTCGTCTCGGTCAGTCCGTCGATGATTGCTTGTGTGTTTCGCTTGCCGAACTCACGGTCGTCCTCTTGCGTCCCGGCCTGTCCGCGCTGAATGACGGTGCTTGTCACACCCGCAGTCAGGAAGGCAATGAAGGAGACGCCGACGACCATTTCGATGCCCCCGACAACGCGTCCGACGACCGTGGTGGGCACAACGTCCCCGTAACCCACGGTTGTGACTGTTTGTAGCGCCACCAGAACGCCAGGCCGAGCGATGGGAAGTTCTTTTGGTCGGCGAACCGGATTACGACCGCGCCGGCCAGCGCCAACCCAACGAACGTCAGCGCTAACCCGAACGTGACGGATCGCGCCCTGGCGATCCGCCGAATCCGGCGATCAACGAGAGACTCCTCCCTCCCGCGGTGCCGGTGCTCCATCGCTCATACATCGAACGGTTCAACCTCGAGGCCAATTCCCCTCGCGGATTGCTTCCCTTCTTGACCCGGATTTGACCACGCTGCTCCGATCGGTTTGTTATTGCCCGCAGAGGCGTCTTTTCGATGGACCCGCTGTCCGAGAAGCGGCCTGATGCCGGGCCCGGGGTTGGTGCCCCGGGCCCAGCATCAGGCCCTAATCGCGTGCGAACGCGCCGGCGAGCTCGGACTCGAGGTCGACCCACGGCTCACCGGCGACGTCGACCGTTGCCTTGTGGATCGTTCCGCCGACGAATGCCCATGGTGAGGTGCCGGGGTAGTCGTCGGTGACGGGTTCGGCGCCTTCCTTGCCGACGTTCAGCCCTTCGCCCGCGAGCGAGAACTTGCCGGGCTGGGTCTTGATCGTCGGCTTCGCCGACCTTCTCGTCGTCGAAGAAGAGGCTGAGGGTCCCTTCGGTCGGCATCGCTTCGCCTTCTTTCTCGAAGGCCACCGACAGGACGCACTCGCCCGTTGGGAGGGGCTTGGTGGACTCGACGATCTGTTCGAACTCGCCGACCCAGTTGTAGACGTACTTGAACTTGCCGTCCTTCAGGTAGAGGGCGTGTCCGCCGAAGCGCGATCCTTGCGAGAAGAGGACGCCGCTGGCCTCCGGGGAGTCGAGCTGCAGCTCGACGGCGATCGCGTAAGAGCGGTTCCGGATGTTCGGGGTGACCGACTCGGGCACCTCTGCGCAGTCGGGGTAGTAGATGTAGCGGTCGCGCGGCTTCGAGAGCTGCGGCCGCGGCGCGAGCAGGATGCCCATCGCGTCGCGGGATTCGAGCGGGAGGGCGCCGTACTTGCCCGCCTCGGCCCACCAGAGCGCGACCAGCTCCTGGAGCTTCTCCGGCTTCTCCTCGGCGAGGTCGTGGCACTCGCTCGGGTCGGCTTCGGTGTTGAAGAGCTCCCAGCGTTGGTTGGCGAAGATGTCCCCGGCGTTCGGGGCCGCGGGCGTCACCGATGCGGCCTTCCACCCGTCGTGGTAGATCGCGCGGGTGCCGAGCATCGAGTAGAACTGGGTCTGCTTGCTGTTTGCGTCGGCATCGTGGAGGCTTGCTGCGAAGCTCTCGCCCTCGAGTGGATGTTGGGTGAAGCCGTTGATTACGGCGGGCGCGTCTACGCCGAGCAGGTCGTAGATCGTTGGGACGATGTCGACTGCGTGCGTGTACTGCGTGCGAATGCCCGCGTTTTTGATCTGGGCCGGCCAGGAAACGATCATCGGGTCGGCGGTGCCGCCCTGATAGCTCGCGTAGCGTTTCCACATCTTGAACGGTGTGTTGAAGGCCCAGGCCCAGCCTGTCGGATAGTGGTTGTAGGTCTTCGGGGTACCGAGCCGTCGACGTCCTTGAGGGCCTCCTCGATCGTGTCGGGCAGCCCGTTGAAAATCTTGTTCTCGTTCACCGAGCCGTTGGGGCCGCCTTCCCCTGAGGCTCCGTTGTCGGAGACGAGCACGATCAGCGTGTTGTCGAGTTGCTCGCTCTTCTCGAGGTAGTCGAGGACTCGTCCGAGCTGGTCGTCGGCGTGGCTCGAAGCCCGCGTAGACCTCGGCCATCCGCGAGAACACCTGTTTCTTCTCGGCGTCTTGAGCGAGTCCCAGGGCCGTACGACGTCGAGCTCGCCCCAGCCTTGCCCGGTCGGGCTCTTCAGCTCGGTGTAGGGGTTGATCGGTGACAGCTCCGCGTGGTCGGCGACGATCCCGAGCCTCTTCTGGTTGGCGAATACGAGCTCGCGGTACGCCTCGTAGCCCATGTCGAACTTGCCCTTGTACCGATCGGCCCATTCCTTCGGCACGTGATGCGGGGCGTGGGCGGCGCCGAAGGAGTAGTAGAGGAAGAACGGCTTGTTCGGCGCGACGACCTTCGCGTCCTTGATGAACGAGAGCGCCTTGTCGGTGATGTCGACCGAGAAGTGGTAACCGTCCTCCGGCAGCTTCGGCTGCTCCACGGAGTGATTGTCGTAGGTCAGGTCGGGATACCACTGGTTCGTCTCCGCGCCGAGGAAGCCATAGAAACGCTCGAACCCGCGGCCGAGCGGCCAGTCTTTCTTCGTTGAGGCGTTGTTCATCTCGTCCTCGGGGCACAGGTGCCATTTGCCGACGATGTAGGTGTTCCAGCCGAGTTCACCCAGGACAGCCGGGATCATCGCGCACTCACGGGGTATATGGCCGCTCGCGTTCGGGAACCCCGACGCCGCTTCGGTGATGCACGCCATCGAGTTCGTGGTGTGGTTACGCCCTGTCAGGAGACAGGAACGCGTTGGCGAGCAGAGCGCCGTCGTGTGGAAGTTCGTGTACAGCAGGCCCCGATCGGCGATCCGCTTGATATTTGGGGTCTCGATCAGGCCCCCGAACGATTCCATCGCCGAGAAACCGACGTCGTCGAGAACGATGTACAGCACGTTTGGAGCGTCCTCCGGAGGAACCGCTTGCGCATACGGCGCCCAGTCGGGAACAGAGTCCTTGATGTCGATGTTGATCGTGCCCGTGAACGGCGTGGTCATGAGACTGCCCCTCTCTCCGACGTGCTTCGCTGTTCGTTCCTGCTGGTGCGCGTCCGCGACGATCGAGAGTACAAGAACATCTCCATCGGGGGATGGCGGGCACCTTAGTGATGGGGATGATCTCCTCCGTAGCTCTTGAGGACGATGCCGAGCCGGATCACGAACACCCAGATCGGGAAGAGCAACGCCGTTCAGCCGAAGAAGTAGACCGCGACGATCAGGAACGGGGCGATTGCGTATCCCACGATTTCGAGCCAGCCAGGAGCCACCTCGGGACGCAGCAGGATCGTCGAGGTCGCAATGGTGAACGCCCCCGCCATCTGAAGCCTCGACGCACTCGGCGTGGAACCGACCGCTCGGATCAAACATAGTGCGTGACACGAACCCCCCAGCCGCCACAACCGAGGCTGACGCGCGTGCGCTCCGCACCCCTCGCTCTGCGGGCTACGCGGGGAGGTGTTCGGATTGGGTGCCGAGTGAGAGCTTGCGGTAGATGACGGCGCCGCGGAGGCCGCGTTCAGCATGGTTGTTGGTCGGCTCGACGTTGTCGATGTGGCTGAAGGTCCAGGGGGCGAGATCGCGCAGAGCACCGACTTCATCATCGCCTCCGAGAACGCCACCTTCGGCCAGCCCGAAGCGATGGTCGGCCTCTCGGCCGGCGGCGGCTCACCCGTGTTCCTTCCACGCGTCCTGCCGCCAGGGAAAGCGTTGCAGATGCTGATGACCGGCGACCCGATAACCGCGCAAGAGGCACACCGTCTCGGGATGGTCAACGAGCTCCATCCCCAGGCGGAGCTGATGGACGCTGCGAACCGGATCGCAGCCAAGATCGCGAGCAACTCACCGACGGCGGTCCAGTCCGTGAAACAGGCGGTGCGGATGGGCGAGGGGCAACCGATCGAGCAGGCGATCGCGATCATGATGGAAGCGCACTGGCGCTCGGCCGTCCACCCCGACCGGATCGAGGGCATCGGCGCCTTCAACGAGAACCGCGACCCGACCTTCCAGGATCCCGACTACTGAGCCCGGCACCGCGAGCCCAAACCACCCATCCGAGGAGACTGAGACATGGCTGTGACAGACGAGCTCGACCGATCGCGCGCCGGGCTCATAATGATCAACCCGGCGCCGTTCAATGCCGAGGCGCCACCCGAAGCGCTCGATGGTGAGATCACACCGGTCGAGTTCCACTACGTCCGCAGCAACTTCGCGGTGCCGACCCATGACGGCACGCTCGAATCGGCGGCGCTGTTGCACAACCCGACGAAGCTCACCATCGACGACCTACGCGCCATGCCTGCGATCGAGCGCGCCGTCACGCTCGAATGCGCCGGGAACGGGCGCTTCGCGACCCGGCCGCTGCCGGCCGGTGAGCCATGGGGCGACTTCGCCGTCTCGACCGCCCGCTGGAAAGGCGCCCTCCTAGCGACGTGCTCGCGAACGCGAGCCCGGCCGGCAGACGGCGCCGAAGTCCGCTTCGACGGCGCCGACCACGGCGCGTATCACCTCAAACCGGTGCTCGCGGACACCAACCGATCCGAGCTGCGCTTCGAGCGCGCGCTTTCCCTGGCTCACGCGACCGATCCGGCTGCGGAGATCCTGATCGCCTACGAGATGAACGGGCAGCCGCTCATCCCCGACCACGGAGCCCCCTTCCGGCTGATCGTGCCCCACTGGTACGCCGTCGCCTCCGTGAAATGGCTCCAACGGATCGAGGTCCTGACCGAGCCGTACGCGGGCGAGTTCCAGACCGGCCACTACATCTACGAATGGGCAGATCGAGAACACGAACGCGTCAGCCTGATGCGCGTCCGCGCCCGCATCACCGACCCCGCCCCCGGTGCGACGATCGCCGCCGGCCACTACACCGTCCGCGGAAAGGCATGGTCAGGCACCGGACCCGTCACCGACGTGCACCTCAGCTTCACCGGTGAGGGAGACTGGCAGCCCGGCCAAGGTCGAGCCCCCGACCGGGCCCTACCACTGGCAAGAATGGACGCTCGACTGGGACGCGTCTGACATCGGCCGACACTCCCTCCGCGCCCGAGCAACCGACGCCGCCGGCAACGTCCAACCCGACGTCCCGCCCTGGAACCGGCTCGGCTACGGAAACAACGCAATCGAAGTCTCCTACGTCGACGTGAGCTGAACAACCGCCCGCGCCACGAAAAGCCCTGCTGATCGAGGGACTCCATCGTCCGAACAGGCGACTCGGTCGCGCGCGGGCGGCGGAGCCGCACCCAGCTGGAGGGCGGCCGGCGTGGTCAACACCGCGCTGGGCATCGGGAACACGATGACGGTGAACGCTCCCATGGGGGCGGCCTGACCGAGTGCGGGCTCAGTCGCGGCGGAGCTGCCGACGCTCCGTGAGCGCCGGAGACAGGCTTGCCGCCCAGACGATGATTCCGGAGGCGAGCGCGATCCAGAAGTAGATCGCGAGCACGACACCGAGGCCGCCGTAGTCGGTCGCGTAGAGATCGACCCAGAACTGCATGAGCCAGCGTGATACGAGTGTCAACAGGACGAGCCCGAAGGCGGTCAGCAGGGCCGCCGGGAGCAGATCTCGTCGGGTGACGAGCTTGTGGGTCAGAAGCCACGGGCTCCAGACGAAGAACACGGCGAGCAGGCCGATCCAGCCGGCGGCGAGGGTGAACCCCACCCAGGCGGGGGCGCCTCTCAGCTCGTCCACCTGGACGAGGAGGAGAAAGAGCAGCCCGTACAGTGCGAGCAGCACCGCCGCGTAGACCGCCTGGTCCGACGTCTTTCTCGTCAGCGACAGCTGCCACGCCCGCGTGTGCACGAGCTGCAGGACACGCCCGAACCCGAGCCCGAAGAACAGCGCGCCCGCGATCGCGAAAAGCGCCGAGCCGAGTTCGTGCCTGCGGTCCTCGCCGAGCACACCGTGGAGCAACGCAGCGGTGGGAGCGTTGAGGTGAAAGTGGTGCACGATCGTGCGGGCGAGCGAGTCCGGGTGAGGGTCGAGGTACGCCTCGAGCACGAGTAGCGCAGGCAGCACGGCGACAAGCACATAGAGCGAAAGCAGCGCCGACTGCAGCGGCCCTCGACCGACTGGTAGCGGCGCCAGGCCCCGACCGCGACTCCCCGGCTCGAGGCCGGATTCTGCCGCTCGACCCATTCCTGGCCGCGCCGCGAAACCTCCGACGTGCGAGCGGACACCCGGCCAAGCTTCTCCCGGGCACGATCACGACGGTTCTGCTCCATGCTCACGTCATTCTCGCTGCGCGCGGTGCTCCTCAGTTCAACTCACATCCGCCCGGCGGCTCGTTCGAGTGACACGCCAGCGCAATCGCCCCCGAGACACCCTGGAGGCCCTCCGCTTTCATGGGCAGTCGTCGGCGTGGCCGCGCAGTTCTGCTCACACCAACCCCGCTTCGCGAGCAGGATGACCGCCGAGGCCGGTGAACTCATATCGAGTGGGAATCTGGCCTCGGCGGCAGCCGCCCCGAACGAGGCCGTGTCGCCGGCGCGGGTGGGTGCATCACCGGGTCTTCGCCTCGTCGACTCGCTCGATCGTTTCGGCCCGATCGGTCCCGAGCTCGTGCTCGTCGACCCGGAGCTCGCTCGTGCGGTGCGTGCGACGCTCCCCGGGGTGGCATCACCGGTCGCGCTCCGCGCCCCCGCCCGGGATGATCGGCCACGTCTCGTCCCGGTCGAGCAAGACGAGCGGGTCGAGCGGGCTGATGAGACGCCCTGGTCGTCTGACCGCGGGGGCTCGAAACGGGTGCTGTTCGACACGCCCGACAGGAGCCTTCGCCGACACGACCTGATGCTCCAGTGCAGGCTGGGCAACGGGCGGCCGCGGTGGAGGCTGGCGCTTCCTCTCGGCGAGGTGGTCAAGGCGCGAGCTGCGACAGGCTCGGACGACCCGCCTCGCGAGATCGCGGCGCTGTTACACGGTGTCGTCGGTGCGCAGCCGCTTGTACCGGTGCAGTGGCATAGCGACAGTGACGACTTTGCCCGGCTCCAGGGGTACGTCCTGCTGCAGCTGCGCTCGATGCTCCGGCACGAGCCGGGATTCGTCTCGGGGCAGACCCAGAGAACCTCCACCAGTTTCGTGTCGCCGGCCGCAGGCTACGAACTGCGCTCAAGGTAGGCGGCAGATTCGTTGACGCCGGGTGGGCCGCCTCCGTCAAGAGAGCTCGCGTCGTTCTCTCGGGTCACCGGCCCTTTACGCGACCTCGATCTGATCCTCGAACGGCTTCGAACACGAGCAGATCGATCCAGCCGATCGAGACGGGCTGGCCGCGCTCGCTGTGAGCTGAGCGCGGAACACGCGAGCCTTCGGAGCCAGCTCCTTCGTCTGCTCGACGGCGCGGAGTACCGTGGCCTGCTCGATCGGCTCGAGCGTCCTATCGAAGCTGCCCAGCAGCGACCGAAGCATTCGCTCAAAAGGCGTGCAGCACGTGAGCTCTACGACCTCGTCGAGAATGTCCACGAGCTCGGGCGCAAGCCCAGGAGCGACGACCTGCACAAGATCCGGCTCGCCGTCAAACGCGCCCGCTACGCACTCGAGCTGGGCGAGACATCGGAAAAACGTCGGACGACGCATCCTCGACGCCGCCCGCACTCTCCAGGAGATCCTCGGCACCTATCAGGACGCGTCGTCACCGAGACACACCTCCGAGCTGCCGCCGCGGCGGCGGGAAACCCCTCGGCGGCGCTCGTCGCCGGCTCGCTGATCGAGCGACATCGTCACGCCCGCACCAACCTCACCGAACAGGTCCCCGCCGCCTGGAAGCAGCTCCGCCGCTCGACGCGACGAGGGCTACGGCTAGGCTTGAGCCCGAACAGGCACATCTGCGCCGCCTTGACGATCTCGGCCGGTTCAGTCCTTCGCGCCCGGCCTGGAACAGGGCCTCGCGGTCGCTGCGGATCGAGAGCTGCTAGTGCTCCGCGCGTAATGGCACCTCCGACTCCAGTGGCGTCAACAGCGGGCATCGGTAGTCGTCACCTGCCTGATACGGGAACGGTGAGAAGATCCGGCACCCGAGGAGCCAGCCGAGAGGTTGGTCATTGTCCCCACATGGAGGCTCGCGCGAAGTCGCCAAGACCGGGCCGAACGTTTGATTCCTTCGAACGGGCCACCGCTGGGAAAAGCAGAAGGCGATCAGTCCGTTGCTGCAACTCGCGTTCGTCTCGATCTCGGTTGGCTTGGCGGATTCGGTGAGCCCCGAGACGGTCGGCCCTGCGCTCTCTTTCGCAACGGTTCCCGCACGGGTTCGCCGCGTCCTGGAGTTCACGATCGGCGTGTTCGTCGTGCATTTCGCCGGGGTGCTTGGCGCTTTAGATACGCCTGCGGCGGCGGCCCGGGGTGACGGCTGCGGCCACGACAGCTGTTCTCGCGACCGGCGAAGGCCCAGGCGAGACCGCCTTCGCGACGACTGCGGTCTTCGCGACCGGATGGCCGATGACGCCGACTCTTCCGACCCGTCCTGGTCTGAGGGGCATCTCAGTCTCCTTCCGTCGAGAGGGCTTCGTCGGCCTCGATCGAAGCGATGATCGCCTGGATCGGGATGCGGCCATTGGCAATCAGCTGGCCGCCGGAGCGGCGGGCTGCGGCCGCGAACGGCGCCGCCCACACGTTCTCGTAAATCAGGACACCGGCGACACTGCCCGGATCCATCGCGGCCGCGAGATGAACAACATCGTCAGCAGCGAGTAGCTCGGCCAACTCCTTCTCGAGCACCTGCAACTCCCCCAGCTCCTCGATATCCGAGAGCTCCATCGCCTCGATCGAACCGTCCTCGTCCTTGATCAGAATGAGGATGTCGATCACGCGGATCGTGCCCGCATCGACGAGAGCGACGAGCTCCTTCGCCATCTCGCCCGAGAAGTTGCTGGCTCCTGCCGGGAACTCGACGATGAGGTAGTCGACCGGGCCGAGCTCGTCGAGAGGTTTGCTTGTCTCTTCTGCGGTGACTGTCATCACGCTTCCTTCCGCTGCAGTTGCACGACCCGGCAGGTCGGTCTGTCGGCTCCGTGCTCATGGCCGGTGGGCCAACGACGCCGGAGCCTCTGTCCTCGCTGACCAGGAGCTTACGCGTTTCAACCCGTCCCGCTCCCGTGACTCGAACTTGGGCCAACTCGCGAAGACGGTTGGTGGGATGCCGATCAGCCTGACGCCGACGATCGTTAGTGCTTGACCGGAACTTGGCGGCCGCAACGCAAGCATCGCTGATAGCGCTCCGTAAGGAAGAACGGGCGACGCCTCCGAGGGACGCGATGGCCAAACACGTCACACATCAAGAGACGGAGGGAGCGAGCTGCCACACTCGCCAGCCTAGAGGACTATGGCTGGCAGACGCCCGTCGGGCTGGTCGGTCTCGCTCGCAACGCCGACGCTGATCTCGCAAGTCTCTCGTCCTCGTCCCGCGTCGTCCGGATACCAACCGAGGCAACATCGCCCCGTCTCGAGATCGACCTTGCGCTCATCAGGTTCGAAGTGTCCGAGCAATGACAGCGTCAGTGGACTGGACGTCGTCTCGAGCTGATGGGCGGCCGGCGATCCTTGCTCCAGTGCCAGCCCGAGCAGCGCCTCGGTCAGCTCGTGCTCGCGGAGCATGGCAGCTGCTGCTGTCCGAGCCGCGCTGCCTCCTCGAACGCCTGCGCTGCAAGCGCCCGGCGCCGGGCTCGCCTCGACGCCAGGCGGCGTAGGCGCGTAGCAGCGTCACCCGCCAGTACTCGCGCGGGAAGATGCCTCGGCGGTGCACCATACCCAGCTGCTCCTCGGCGAGCGCCCGGTCACCGTGGCGTTCCAGGGGAGCTCACTCGATGCCTTCGCCCCGGGGGTGGTCATTAATAGGCAAGACAGCTAGCTAGCTACTTCCCGCGGAAAAAGTGAGGGTTGGCGGGGCGGGTTCTGTCCGGTCTGACGATCAGAATTTCCTGGTAGTGAGCGGGTTTCTGGTCGAAGGGAGAGGACATGTTGACGCTTCTTGCGGGGCAGCCGGAGTCGTTGTGGGACGAGGCGTTGCCGGTCGAGGTGCGGGAGCTGCCGGCGGATCTGGCGGCGCTGGATCGCTTGTTGGGCGACCCGGGGTTGCTGGCGCCGATCGTGGCGCACTGGCAGCGGGAGGTACGGGAGACGCGGCGGGCGGTGTTGACGGAGGGGCGGCCGACGATCGCGATGGAGACGTTCGTGCGGTTGATGGTCTTGAAGCAGCGCTACCGGTGGGGGTACAGGACGCTGGTGGCGGAGGTGTCGGACTCGATTCATCTGCGCCGGTTCTGCCGGATCGCGTTGTCGGCGCGGGTGCCCGACGAGTCGACGGTGCAGGAAGCTGACCCGGCGGATCGGCGCGGAGACGGTGGACGAGCTGACGCGCGTATTGATCGCGGAAGCGACGCGCGAGAAGCGGTTCCGGGTGCGGGCGGTGCGGATCGACTCGACGGTGATCGAGGCCGACGTGAAGTACCCGACCGACTCGGGCTGGCGGCACAAGGCGTGCGGGCGCTCGCGCGGGAGGGCAGGCAAGCTCGCCGCGCTCGTCGGCGAGTCGAAGCGGCGGGTGCGGGATCGTTCGCGGGCGCTGGGACACAGGCTGCGCGCGTTGACGCGCACGATCCGGCGGCGCAGCGGCGAGGCGAAGTCCGAGGTGCTGCGCTTGACCGGCGAGACGGGCAAGCTGCTCGAGCGGTCGATCGCGGAGAGCAGACGGCTGGCAGCGGTGGCGCGCAGCCGGGCACGCGGCGGGGCGCACGAGCGAAGCTCCGTGCGGTGGCCAAGCTCGAGCAGCTGGCCGACCGCTGCGAGCGGGTCGCCTCGCAGATCAAGCAGCGCCTCGCGGGCGAACCGATCAGCGACCGGCTCGTCTCGCTCTCGGACCCCGGATGCGAGGCCGATCCGCAAGGGCAAGCTCGGCAAGCCGACCGAGTTCGGCTACGTGACCCAGCTCGCCGAGTTGACCGAGAACACCCGGCCTGGTGCGCGCGGGCTGATCCTGCCGCCCCAGAGCAGGCCGGGCAACCCGGCCGAGAACACGCTGCTGCCCGATACCGTCGCCGAGTTGGAGCGGCTCGGGCTCTCGCCGAGGGAGGTGGCAGTCGACGGCGGCTTCCACACCGGCCCGACGATCGAGGCATTCAGCACTCTCGAGCCCGAGCGGCTGTTCATCTCCGGCCGCCAGCAGCCGGGCTCGAGACGCACCCAGCGGCGGCTGCAGCGCTACCGGACCGGCTGCGAGGGCGGATCAGCCACCTCAAACGCGGCTACGGCCTCGGCCGCACCCGACTCAAAGGCGACCAGGGCCAGCAGATCTGGACCGGCTGGTCGATCCTCGCCTACAACCTCGACACACTCGCCATCCGAACCCGCTGAAAAACTGAAACCGCTCCTGACCAGAGCACCCATCACCGCTACCGAGACGGCCGCGCCCCCCATAGACACGGCCGTCCCGCACCCAAGAGTTTTTCCGCGGCAAGTAGCTAGTACGTTCGACATTTGTTGCGCTCGCAGATAGATTGCGTGCGCTTCAGCCTCGTGGCTGATCATGCGATCCCTTCGGGGAGCAGACGGTGCTTGCGAGGTTGAAGGTTTTACGTCGCCTCGGTGGAGTTGAACGGGGATGACGGAACCGAGGCGGCGAACAGTGAGGGGCAGACTTCCTGCGGCCCCCTTCACTGTTCTGATCGGACACCTCTAACTCAGGCGTTACCGGTGCCTGGCCCGACGTCGTCAGTGTCTGTCTCATTCGTCGGGCTGACCAGAGACATCTAGGTTGCCCTCACGATGGCAGTGACGGACACGCCGGGGAAGAGGCTCATTTCCCGTACCGCGTCGCTCGTGACAACTGTGACAGGCCGGTGGTCACGCGGAACGAGAGGGACAGAACGGGAAGGACGATAAGAAGGCGCTGACTCGTGTCAGGCGTGCTCGAATGAGCACGGACGTGACCATCCCCATCACCTCTGCGTCGTGCTCTAGCGCCTTCGAGATCTGCTCCTGATGACCAGGGCGCAGGGCGAGCACGAACTATGGGGCCAAGTGGTTTCGAGAATAGTTTAACTAATGGGTGACGAGTACTTTGAGCCCGACGACAATTGCCCCGAGCGCCAGATTTACGGCAACGGCGGCGAACGTTCCGAGTGGTCCGAGATCTTGAACACGCGCGTATCGGGCTCCTTGAGCGGCGAGCGCGACCAGCCCGCACGCGAATGCGAGCCAGATGTCGGTGGAGTCGTTTACGAGCCCGACCGCGCCGAGCAGCAGTATTGATGTCGGTGCGGCGGCGGCCGCGAGAATGGGCATTTCGCGCGTGGCGATGCTCGAGAGCTCGGGGAGCTCGAGCCGGTGGCCGCGCTCGATGCTCTCGCCTAGCCCGTGCGCGTAGACATGCGCGATCCAGATCACGCACGCCGTGGCCGCAACGACGACCACGAGTTTTTCGGGGCCGAGGTGCTCTGCCGCTCCCGCAGTAAGCGCGGCGAGCGCCAACACGGTCCCATAGACCGTTCCCCCGATACCTCGCTTTCCACCCACAAGCAGACGGCCCATGCCGCCCCGACGTTCCATCTGCTGTGAGTATGACCGGGCAGTCGTTACGCAAGCCCCGAGAAGGGTCTGTCCGGAACCTCGTATAACTGGTGTGGTTTGACCGTGGCTGGTTGAGGACCGGCGGAAGGAGCGAGCACGGTGAGCACGCGGAACGAGAGGGACGGAAGGGGGAGGACGATAAGAAGGCGCTGAATCGTGTCAGGCGTGCTCGGATTAGCACGGATGATGACCACCCGGTGACCACCCGGCTCAAAAAAAGTGCCTGTTTGCAGGGATGTTCGAGCCCCGTATGGGCCTTAAATACCTGCAAAACAGCCCTTTTGTTGTCTTGAAAGACGCGCTTGGTTAGATCCGCTTTGGATTTTCGAGCCTGAGGGCCGAGTCGACAAGCTGGGGGCCACTGGTTCGAGCCCAGTACCGCCCATCAAAAGGCCCCGTACAAGGGGTCTTTTCTTCGCCGGAGGCTAATGCGGCTGGCGAGGATGGGCCTTGCCACGGTGTTCGCTCGACTACGTGAGACAGGTCCCGACTGGCGCGCGAAAGCCGGTGCTGGCCTCACTTCAGCGTTGCGGACGAGTCGGCGAGCCCCAGGGATACTGATTGGGGGTCAGGCGTTTCGGCCTCTTGAGACGCCGGCTTGAGTGCACGATTGCGGTTGCGCTATCTGGCCTAATCGGTTATCGTCGATGGGCGATGATTGCTCGTGATGAGGCGGAGCTGTTTGCGGGTTGGTTTCGTTGTTTGGCGGATCCGACGCGGTTGCAGATTCTGAATCTTGCTGGCGGGTGAGCGGCGGGCGTTGTCGGTCGGGGAGATCGTGGCGGCGGTCGAGGTGGGGCAGTCGACGGTGTCGGAGCATCTGCGACGGCTCGCAGAGACGTGTTTCGTGCTCGTCGAGCACCGTGGTGCGAGCAGCTTGTTTCGGATCAACGAGCGCTGCATCGCGTGTTTCCCTTCGGCGGCGGAGCTCGTGATGGGCAAGGCGAGGACCGACAGCCTGCCGACACCGAGGCCGGGCGCCACCAGTAGGGCTGCTCGTCGAGAGGCTAGGGTCGGTCCGGCTCGGGCGGGGACAACGAAGAAGGAGGTGGCGAGATGAGTGTGAGTGCCGACGAGCTTCGCGAGGAGGTCCGCCGTCGCTATGCGGACTCGGCTCTCGCGGTCAGCGAGCACGGCGAGGGGTGTGGTTGTGGCAGTGGCTCGTGCTGCGTCGATGACGGCGAGGTCGGAGAAGTGTTTGGCCAGGCGCTGTATGAGGCTGAGGAGACGGGTGGGTTGCCGGAAAGAGCGGTGCTTGCGTCGCTTGGTTGTGGCAATCCGACGGCGGTGGCGGAACTGCGTGAGGGTGAGACCGTGCTCGATCTGGGGTCGGGTGGCGGGATCGATCTGATCCTTTCCGCGAAGCGGGTCGGCGTCAATGGGGTGGTCTATGGCCTGGACATGATCGATGAGATGCTCGCGCTCGCCCGGCGCAACCTTGTCGAGGCCGGCGCCGCGAATGTGCATTTGCTCAGGGGCGTAATCGAGGAGATTCCGCTTGCCGGCCGACTCGATCGACGTGGTGATCTCGAACTGCGTGATCAACCTCTCGGTCGACAAGGCGAAGGTGCTGACCGAGATCGCGCGGGTACTCCGAAGCCGGGCGGGCGGATCGGGATCAGCGACGTTGTCGCCGACAACGAGCTCACTCCGGACGGAGCGGGCGGAGCGAGGGAGCTTCGCCGGGTGCATCGCCGGGGCGCTGTCGAGGGGCGAGTACGAGGCCGGGCTCGATGCCGCCGGGTTCGACCAGATATCGGTCGAGTTCACGCACGAGGTCGCCGAGGGGATGCACGGCGCGATTGTCAGGGCGGTGAAGACGAGCGAGCCCGAGGCGCGCGGGTTGCCGGTGATACAGCCGGCGGCGAGCGCGGGTTGCTGTTGATGCGTCCGGACGGCCAGCGTGACGATCACCGTGCTCGAGCCCGGGCACTGGGCCGAGGTCGCGCGCGTCTATGCGGAGGGGATCGCGACCGGTAACGCGACGTTCGAGATGGAAGTTCCGAGCTGGGATCGCTGGGATGCGGTCCACCTGGCCGAGCATCGCTTCGTCGCGCTTTGCGACGGATCAGTGGTGGGCTGGGTTGCGGCCGGCGCTGTTTCCGATCGCTGTGTGTACGCGGGCGTGGTCGAGCACAGCGTCTATGTCGCGGCGCGAGAACGCGGACAGGGAATCGGGACGATGCTGCTCGAGCGACTGGTCGCGTCGACCGAGGCCGCAGGAATTTGGACGATCCAGACCGGGATCTTCCCCGAGAACGAGGCGAGCCTGCGCCTCCACGAGCGGGCGGGGTTTCGAGCTCGTCGGCCGGCGCGAGCGGCTCGGCAAGCACCTCGATGTCTGGCGCGATGTGCTGATGCTCGAGCGCCGCAGCGCCACGATCGGCTGAGTTGTTCGTTCAGGCGAGGAGCTCGCGCAGTGAAGCGAGGGGTTCCTCGCGGACGCGGAAGTAGGCCCAGGTTCCGCGCTGTTCGCGATCGACGAGGCCGGCGTTCAGGAGCACCTTCAGGTGGTGGCTGACGGTCGGTTGGCTGAGGCCGAGCGGCTCGGTGAGGTGGCAGACGCAGGCCTCGTGGCCTGGTTGGGCCTGGATCAGGCTGAGCAGCCGCAGCCGGGCGGGATCGGCGATCGCTTTCAGCAGCGGCGGCGAGTTGTTCGGCATCGTCGGCCGCGATCGGTTCCTGGAGGAGTGGGGAGCAGGAGGCGGCGATCGTCGAGATCGTCTTCACCGACCCATATTGACAGAGATCGATGAGTTTGTCATCATGCGGGATATCGATCGTTGTCGATATGAAGGAGGCAAGCATGGGATTCCAGGTCAGTCGATCCGGTCACGCAGAATCGGATCGACGGGATGACCCGGGGCGCTCGTTGGCTGAGTTCTCGGGGATCTTCTCGGAGGAGACGATCCGCCGCTACATCGCCGAGTCGACCGACCTGATGTCCGAGGACGCGAGCGTGATGGACTTCGTTCCGCTGCTCGCGCTATCGGTTCGCGCGCGAGCGGCTGAAGGCGCTCGCCCAGGCAGACAATCTCGATCGCGAAGGAGCAGCCGGAGGTGCTGTTTGTCTGTGTCCACAACGCCGGTCGCAGCCAGATGGCGGCGGGGCTCGTCAAGCTTCGCTCCGCCGGGCGCATTCACGTCCGTTCCGCGGGCAGCGCACCGGGGAGCGAGATCAACCCGGCCGTGATCGAGGCGATGAACGAGCTCGGCGTCGATATGAGCGAGGCGTTCCCCAAGCCGCTCACCGACGAGTTCGTCAAGGCAGCCGACGTCGTGATCACGATGGGCTGCGGCGATGCCTGCCCGATCTTCCCCGGCAAGAAGTACGCCGACTGGGAGCTCGACGACCCCGCCGGCCAGGACGTGGAGACGGTGCGCGGGATCCGCGACGAACTCGACCGGCGCGTCCGCGAGTTGATCGCGGAGCTGTTGCCCGACGACGCAGCGGCTCCGGCCGCAAGCTGAGCGGACAGCAAGCGGATGCCGGATCGGGGGCTTGCGCGTCGGTTGGCGGCCGAGTTCGTGGGCACGTTCCTCGTCTTCGCCGGGGCGGGCGCGATCATGGTCGACGCGAAGACGCACCAGCTCGGCCATCATCGGGGTCGCGATCACCTTCGGCCTGGTAATCATGGCGATGATCTACGCGGTCGGGAACATCTCCGGTGCGCATTTCAACCCGGCCGTCACGTTCTCGTTCGCGCTCAGCCGCCACTTCCCCTGGCCACGGGCATTCGTCTACTGGGTCGCGCAGATCCTCGGCGCGCTCACCGCCGCGGCGATCCTCCGGCTACGGCATCCAATCCAACGAACTCGACCACGCGGTCCGGATGATTCGCTGCACGATCCACGGCTACGCGCTACTCAAGGCCGCCAACGCCTTTCAATGGAGCAACGACCCGGACGAGAGCGTCGCCTGGATGATCCGGTTCATCGACGCCGGGCTGACCACGGTCGGAAACGACAACCCCTGATTCGCTACCGCCCTCCGGTGGGCGGCTTCCTATCCTCGCGAGCTGGGCTCAGCGGATTCCGGTGTCGATCGTGAAGTCGGTCTTCTCGATCGTTCCGGCGCGTACTCGGACCGTTCCCGGTTGGGGTGTTCGCCCGAACGGCTGGGAGCTCGTGTGAACGACATAGGAGCCGACCGGAAGCTCGATTCGGTAGCGGCCGCGCTGGTCGGTTCGGGTCGTGACATTGACGGCTCCGTGCGTGAAGGTGAGCGTCAGGTTAGGCGCAGGAGCGTTGCAGGGGATCCCGACCCGGCAGACAGGCGTGATCGGGCCGCGCGTGACTGTTCCTGCGAGCCCTCCGCGCACCACGCCTGCTGAGGCGGTCGAACTGGCGACGAACATGACGGCCAGAACAGCGAGCAGGCGCCTCGAGCTCATTCCTCCATGATTGCGGACCAAAAGCGATGAGCTCGCGGCCGGGTGGTCTTTTCCCGCGCTCGTCTCTCGGAGGCTCGGACTCATCCCAGCTTCTCGAGACCGATTACGAGGGCGAGCCCGATGAGGGCGAGGCCTGCGAGTTGCTCGGCGCGTTCGCGCAGCGTTGCGTTCAGGTGGGCGCCCAGTCGGAGCCCGAGTTGGGCGAACAGGAACGCCTGCGCGCCGATCAGGACAACAGCAAGCAAGAGCGGGAGGCCGAGAAGACCGATCGTGAATCCGACCGCGAGCTCGTCGAGGCTGATCGAGATCCCTAGGGCGAGCAGCGCGAGACCGTGGCCGCCTGCGAACTGGTCGACGTTCCCGCTATCGGCTTCCTCGTCGTGCACGAGCATCCAGGTTCCGAGCAGGGCGAGCGCGACGACTGCCACGTAGGCGGCGGCCTCACCGACCACGTGGCCGACGGCCTGGCCGACGAGGAGCCCGACGATCGGCATCACCATCTCGAAGCACGACATCACGAGGCTGACGCGAAGGCGCTGTTGTGCTGGAAGCCCCCGTGTACCGAGTGCGGCCGAGACGGCGAAGGTGTCCAGACCGAGAGGGAGGACGAAGAGGATCAGCTTGAGCAAGGCCGCAGGAGGCTAACGAGCGTGCGCGTTCGAGGCTCTGCGGCGCGCTCAGCACCTCAAGGCTCTCGTACTTGGTCCTTGAGCGGCCCTGAGGGCCCCTGGGACTCCCTGAACCTGTCCCCAAAACCTGTCCCCAACGACGGCCTTGCTGAAGCCCGATGGCGGCATCGAGTGGCGAAGGTGTTCACGGCGTGCCCCTGCCAGAGGCGAGCCGGCCAAGCGGGTATGACGACGGGCAGGTTCGCGCGGATCCAATGGCAGTCGGGGTTGATCACCGTGACGATGCTTTGTGGTTTGGGTCCGTGATCGCTCGATGGACTTCGGATCTCGCGCATCTCAAAGCTCGCGTCGCCGAATTCGGGGTCCATGAACTCGACGATATCCGGCAGCGTTCTCCGACGCATTGGGGCGCCCCGGATCGAACTGAGGGACGGGCGGATTTGTCTCTGTCGACTACCTGCCCTTGGCGTTCAGGAGGACTGAGCCGCCCGCGGTTTCACGGGGTGAGATGCGCGCACGGCCGTGCTCGCCCATCTCCTCGCTGGCGGGTTAGCTCAGCAGCATCCTCCGCCGCAGCCGCAGGAGTCGCAGTCGCATGCCTTGTGCATTTTGTCCCTCCTTTCATCGATGGATGTCGATGGAGAGGCTAGTTGGGGTATATTGATGTTCGTCAATGAAGGCTCTGTCCGTTCTTCAGCCGCTCTGTTGTGATCCCGATACGCCGCCGATGCCGCGCCAGGCGGCCGAGGATCTGGCCGGCGCGTTCAAGGCGCTCGCCGACCCGACGCGGGTAGCGATCGTGAACCGGCTGAGCACGAGCTCTAAGGTCTGCGTCTGCGACCTGTCGGGGCAACTGGCCTCCCGAGGCCAGTTGCCCATCTAGGGATGCGGTAGCGGTTTCCGAGGCGGCGTGCTACGTCCAGAGTCGGACGGTGTCCGCGCTCGTG
This sequence comes from uncultured Actinomycetota bacterium, assembly GCA_963766565.1. Taxonomy (GTDB): domain Bacteria; phylum Actinomycetota; class Thermoleophilia; order Gaiellales; family Gaiellaceae; genus PALSA-600. The sequence goes on along the minus strand of CAVYAQ010000001.1, from coordinate 435,378 downwards.
TTCGAGTTCTGACCCCCGATGTTCCGGATCGATACCTCGCCACGAGCCGTGGCATACGCGCCGGTCCCGCCGACAACTGCGAGCGTAATCACACGCCCGTTGCCGGCGTTCCCAAGGACGCTGATCGTGCCTCCGGGCAGATAGGCGACGGCAGTGATCTGGACGAGGTTAGAAGCGGTGCCCAAGAACGTGCCGAGCGTGTCTACGTGCCCGATGTGTGCGCCACGTTTCGCGCCCTTCCACTTGTAGAACTCGCTATGGAACCAAAACTGGTCACCGGGCTTCGGCGGCTCGTTGCCGGACACGGTGCCCCCAAAGGTTGTCTGTATCTCGAGAAAGCTGATCGTGATGTTCGGCTTACCCGGGCCGCGCGGCGTCGCCGCCTGGGCGGCGGATGTTGCGACGAAGAAGCAGACGGCCATCAACACTGCGAATCTCTTCACTGCATCCTCCTTCGCCTGCTCTGGTTGGCGCAAGCCTACAACTCGCTTTCGCCGATTACTAGGTCGGACGAAACACTGCGAAGACCGTCAGGCCGCTGCCTCCATACACGATCACAACGACGATCGCGAGCACGGCGTATGCGGCGAGCCGGGCGCGGTCAAGGTGTCGATCGACTCGCGGCCCGATGAGTGCGTGGGGCCAACCCCCTAGCCGTTTCCCGCAGAAGCGCTTCGCTACAGGCCTTGGCGAGAAATAGCCCGAAAATGACGTGTGCACGTGGGCAGAAATGACGATCGGTCCACCTCGACGCCTGAAAAGCCAATACCCTCCCCGTCGGCGGGCAAGGTGGCCCGATATCGCGATGATCGACGCCAACGTCGTCCTGCGAGGCCTGGTCGGGGAACCCCTAGCGACCGTTACTAGGAGTGCGCCGAATACGATCCTCGCGGTCGACGGTGACGACGTGTTGGTGGCGACATCGCGTTCGCCAAGTGGTCAGCGAGTCCCAGTTGCTGGGTTGCAGGGGGTTCTTGATCGACTCGGGGATGGCGAGAGGCTCTCCATCGACCCGAGGAGCGGGCCAGGGAGCATCGGGTTCAGGAGCAGCTTTATAGGGGCCGTCCTCTTGACGCTCCCAATGATCGAAGTCACGGAAGGTTCGCCGCCGACGGCCTGGCTCTGATCCTGCATACGCCGTTCAGACAGACGTGCTTGTCGAGCTCGAGACGCGCCTACGCCGCGCAGCCCCAGATCCCGCATCAACCGGGCCACGGTGCAGTGAGCGACCCGAGTGCGTGCGCCAGCCGTGCGCCAGTCATGAGTGAAGCCAGTGGGCTGCCCCGGACGTCGACGGACGTTCACGGACTGAGCTGGAACGGTCTTCGAGACCGCACAGCGTCATACGGAAGCGGGCCTCGAGTGAAGGCCCGCTTCGTTGAGCGGAGGGGAGGGATTTGAACCCTCGATCCGCCAATGACGGATAACGGCTTTGATTTTTCTGGTCATGCGCCAGTGTGTGCGCCAGCTAGCGGGACGACGAGATCCCCGTCGTCCGTTCTGGGAGCCGCAAGTCGACAAGCTGGGGGTGACTCGTTCGAGCCCAGTACCGTCCATTCCTGTTGTCGATAAGACAACAAGCTCTAGTTGTGCGCTCGCGTAGGTAGTTAGGACCATTCGCTCACCGACGGGCCTCCGATCCGCGGGGCTCAGAGCGACGTTTGGTCGTGAGTGAGGCGATGTGTTCGAGACTGGTGTCCAGTGCCGCCTCGAGTGGGTCGACGTCACGGTGGACCTGTGAGAGGACTAACCCGCCTTGGATGGCGGCTAACAGTGCCGTGGCCAAGCGGTCGGGATCGGCGCTCCGACGGAGGTCGCCCCGCTTGTACATGGCCTGCAATCCATCTCGAATCGCGCCCTCCCACCGGTCAAATCCGTCGATCAGGTCCTCGCGACACTCCGGGTGTGCCTCGAACAGCTCTCCGGCGAGGCTTCCCAGGGGGCAGCCGCCTTGGCATTGGATTTGACGTCGGCCCTCAACCAAGAGATCACGCCATGCCCGCAGGGCCTCCAAACTGTCCAGGCTTGCGAGAGGAGGTTGTTGGCTCTCGAGGATCGCCCGGGTCTGATGTGCGATCACGGCACGGACCAGTCCCTGCTTGTCACCGAAGTAGTGGTAGAGCTGCGAGGCGCTTACGCCGGCCGCATTCTGCACGTCCTCCCAGCTGGTGCCTGCCACCCCGCCCGAATACATCAGCATCGCCGCGGCTTCGACGATCCGTTCGCGGGTGGCTAGCCCCTTGGCTGTGAACGTTCGCTCAGTAGAGCTTTCTGCATCGCTACCAGTCGCGGACATCGGCATACCTACCTACCTACATCAATTGGAGTTGACACTTCATTCTAGTATGACATAATGGAGTGAACACTTCAAACTTTAGGAGATCCGAACTCGATGAGCGCACTCCCAGGGAAGACGGTACTGATCACGGGCGCCAACGCCGGGATCGGCAAGGAGGTGGCCCGGCAACTGGCATCACGTCCCGAGATGGCGCGGATCTACCTGGCGTGCCGGAACCGGGATCGGGCGACAACGGCAAAGGCCGAGCTTGAAGCGGAGACCGGCCGGCGCATCTTCGACGTCGTTGTCATGGACGTTGCCGATCTGGGTTCGGTCCGCGCCGGCCTGGCGGCCATCGACGGCTCCCTCGACGCGCTGGTCATGAACGCCGGCGTCATTGGCCCGAAGACGATGGACTTGACCGCTGACGGGGTCACCACCGTGTTCGCGACGAACGTCCTTGGCCACGTCGTCCTCCTCGAAGGGCTCCTGGCCGATCACCGGCTTGGCGAGGTTGCGGTCCTCGCCGGAAGCGAAGCAGTCCGCGGAGTTCCGAAGTTGCGGATGAAAGGGCCATCCTTCGTCTCGACCTCAGCCGATGAACTCGCCACGGTCATCGACGGCAGCTACTTCGCCAGCAGAAAAGCTGACTTCAACCTAGCGTTCGGCCAGGCCAAGTACATCGGGGCCCTCTGGATGGCCTACCTGGCCCGCCAACACCCCGACCGCCGATTCATCACCGTGAGCCCCGGGAACACCACCGGCACCCACGCCCCCAGCGACCTTCCCCTACCGATGCAGGTAGCCGCCAAGTACGTCATGCCCGCCCTAGGTCTCGCCCACAAACTCGACGTGGGAGCGAAGCGGCTCGTCGACGGCGTCACCGACCCGACCCTGTCCAGCGGCGTGTTCTACGCCAGCGCGGCCAACAAGCTCACCGGTCCCTTGGTCAACCAAGCAGACATCCTCCCCGATCTGGCCAACCCGTCGTTTCAGGACCACGCCAACGAGGCCATCCACCGCTTCATTAGCTAATAACGTTTGCGCGATACTGCGCCGACTGTTTTGGGTTTGCCCAGGCGTCACTCGTGGACCCGCTAGTAGCCCGACGGAAACCAGACACCTCGAACCGCGGCGCCTGAAGCGGATTCCGACGCTCAACCATGCGCAGGCGATGAATCCAGCCGATCGGCGCTGGTACGGGCCGATCGAGTGTTGTTGTTACCGATCTGTCAAGCGACGAATCCGTAGTTATCGCTCCCCCTGGATCCGCAGACCGCCGGATGGTGGGCGCGTCTCGATGCGCGACGCTGAAGGGGCAGAGGAGACGAGACGGATCGACTCCTCGGAACGAGAGGAGAACAAAATGTTCAAGACAATCGTCTGGGAAACCGACGGCTCGAGCCACGCGGACTCGGCACTTCCGGTTATCACGGAGCTCGCCGGAGTCCATGGATCCAGGGTCGTTGCGCTTCACTTGGACCAGAGCCTCCACATGAGCGCTGGGAACGGCACCGGGACTCCAGCGGCCGAATACAGCGTGCGCCAGAAACTCGACTCCCAGGTCGAGGCTCTGCGGGCGGCGGGGGTTGACACAGAACTTGAGGTCGTTAGGACGTTGGGTCACAACTCATCCGCGTCTGTCGCAGACGAGTCAGCCAGGCTCGGCGCCGACCTCATCGTCGTCGGTACTCGCCGATCACGCTGAACGACGGGAACAAGATCCCGCAGCTTGGCTTCGGTGTTTTCCAGATTCCGCCGCCCGAGACCGAGGTCGCCGTCGGCTATGCACTTGACGCTGGCTACCGGCACTTCGATACGGCAGAGATGTATGGCAACGAGGAGGGCGTCGGCCGGGCGGTGCGCGCCGCGCGGCGCGACCGCGGTGAGGTCTTCATCACGAGCAAGCTCAACAACGGCTATCACCATCCTGACGAGGCCCAGCGCGCATTTGAGAAGACGCTCGAGGTGCTTGGTTACGACTATGTCGATCTCTTCCTCATCCATTGGCCGCTGCCGACGCTGTACGACGGCGACTTCGTTTCGACTTGGAGGACACTCGAGGTCTTCAAGGCGGACGGTCGGGCGCGCTCGATCGGCGTATCGAACTTCCAGGTCGCGCACCTGGAGCGGCTAATGGCCGAGTCGGACACCGTGCCGGCCGTGAACCAGATCGAGCTTCATCCCTACTTCCAGAACCGCGAGGTCGCTGCATTTGGCCGCGAGCACGGGATCTCGACCGAGGCATGGGCTCCGATCGCGCAAGGCAAGGTGCTGATGATCCCACGCTGATCGAGATTGGCGAGCGCTATGAGCAGGTCAGTGGCGCAAGTCGTTCTCCGTTGGCAGATCCAGGGCGGCAACATCGTCTTCCCGAAGTCGGTCACGCCGGAGCGGATCCGGGAGAACATCGCGATCTTCGACTTCGAACTCGGGTCAGCCGACGTCGAGACGATCGACGGGCTCGATCGCGGCGAGGCCGGGCGCGGCGGTCCGAACCCGGACACATTCGCCTACATCCCGAGCTGAGCGTCGAATGCGTTGCCGAAGACCCGCTCGGGGTCGAGGCGGGCGCGGAGCGCGCGAAACTCCGGTAGTCGCGGGTACGACAGCGCGGGCGACCGGATGAACACCTTGCCCCAGTGCGGCCTCGGCTCGAACGGCGCGAGCGCGGCTTCGATTCGTGGCAGGACGGCGTGCACCTTCGCGGCGAGCGGTTTCCAGGTGAAGTGGATGCAGACGCTGTCACGCTCGTGGAACGGGCTGAGCCAGAGCGAGTCGGCTGCGACCGCGCGGATCTCTGAGGTTAGGAGGAGCGGGGTGAGGATCGGTCCAAGAGGCCTGAGCGCCCGCACGGCTTCGACCGCGTGCTCGTGCGCGATCGCGTACTCGGACTGGAACTCATCGCCACCGCTCGGCGTGAAGCCGAGGCGGAAGTGCGGCAGCCGCTCCGCCGACGGCCCCGGCGAGCCAAGCTGTTCGGTGGCGTTCGCCGGGTCGGCCCCGGCGACCGGGTTGCGCGGCCCGTCCGCAGCGGTTGCGCCAAAACATGTGTCAATCGGCGCCGTGGACTTCACCCAAACCTGGTCGATCCCACTCTCTGTCCAGCGCGTGAAGAGGCTCGTGCTGTAGCCGAGTGCGAGCACTTCATGGAGGTTCGCCTCGAGGGTAGCCCAGGGCAGCCGTTCGAACACCTGCTGCCGTAGCTCGAACCCGGGTACAACGTCGAGGGTCACGCGCACGACGAGCCCGAGCGCGCCAAGCGCGACGACTGCCCCGTCGAAGTCCTCATCCGTGCGGTCGAGGCGCATGAGCGAGCCGTCTGCGCGAACGAGTTCGAGCGCAGCGACCGAAGCGGCGAGCGACTGGTTGCGGGCGCCGGAGCCGTGCGTCGCCGTAGCGATCGCTCCACCGACGGAGATGTGCGGAAGCGACGCATAGTTCGGGACGGCGAGCCGGTGCCGGTCGAGCGCGCTCCCGAGATCGCCGTAGGTGATGCCTGCTTCCACAACAACCGCCCGCGTTCCGATCTCGACGATCTGATTCAGATGCTCAGTAGAAAGGAGGGCGCCTGACGTGTCCGCAACGCGACTGAACGAGTGGCGCGTCCCGAGAGGTCTGAGAAGCTCCGCCTGCGCAACCATCGACTGCGCCTCGGCGATCGAGCGCGGCGCGAGAACACAGTCCGTCGAGTACGTCAGATTGCGAGCCCAGTTCTTCATGTCATCCGCAGAATCGCAGGCACCGGGTAGAAGCGCCCGTGCGGCAGCTTCGAGACGCGATGACGGCAACGCATCAAGTCGCCGCGGACTTGGTCACGCGCCCGCGAAAGATGCCGCGCCGCTTCGAGGCTCTCGCTCGGGACGCTCACTCCGTGAGCTGACCTGGCGAGCAAGAGCCGGGCGAGCAACTCGGCGTCCTTGCGGACAGTCTTGATCCAGCCGCCAGGCGCGGGCGGGGTCTTGCTCGGAGCGATCACGCACAGATTAACCCCAGCCGGCTGGGTCGTCCGGCAGAGCGCGAACCCGGTAGGGCCTGACTCGTATCGGGGTGGCGGATACGATCGCGGTGTGGTCGGTGTATTCGGAACCGGGGGCTGCGTCAGGAATGGTCAGCGTGAGGCGGGCGTCGTCGGACGCGTGCTTGCGACCTATGCACGGATCGAGGAGGTCGATCGTCCTGAGGTCTGGATCACGCTTCGCCCTCGCGCGGAAGTGGTCGAAGAAGCTGAGCGGGTTGAGAGGCGCGTGGAACAAGGCCAGGTTCTCCCGCTCGCGGGCCTGACCGTTGGCTGTTAAGGACAACATTGATGTGGCGGGCATACCGACGACTGCCGGATGTCCGGCTTTTGCCTACACACCAACTCGGAGTGCCCCAGCGGTGGAGAGGCTGCGCGAAGCCGGAGCCGTGGTCGTCGGCAAGACGAACCTCGATCAGTTCGCGACCGGGCTAGTTGGAACTCGAAGCCCGTACGGCGCAGTCCGTGATGCTCGTCGACTCGAGTATGTCTCGGGGGGGTCGAGCTCGGGATCAGCCGTTGCAGTTGCGCTCGGGCAGGTCGACATCGCTTTGGGGACCGATACGGCGGGATCGGGGCGAGTGCCGGCGGCCTTCCAGGGCATTGTTGGGATCAAGCCGACCCGCGGACTTGTTCCGATCGTCGGAGTCGTTCCGGCCTGCCGGACGCTCGACTGCGTTACTCTCTTCACCCGCGACTTGGCCCTCGGGGAGGTTGCGCTCCGGGTCGTCTCGGGGGTCGACCCCGACGACCCGCTTGGACGAGCACAGCCGTCGGACGCGCCCCTCGCAGCACCGCCCGTACCCCGAGTCGGTGTGCCACGCGTGGAGAGCCTCGTCGGCCTCTCGGACGCCGCTCAATCAAGATTCGTTGCGGCGGTCGCTTCGCTCGAAGCAGCGGGTGCGGCCGCCATCGACATTGATCCGACTCCGTTTCTCGAAGCGGCAGCGTTGCTCTATGAGGGCGCGTTCGTCGCCGAACGCCACGCGGCTTTCGGCGGATTCGTCGAGGACAACGGCGACGAGGTCGACCCGTCGGTGCGCGCGATCGTTATGTCCGCGGCGGCACTTAGTGCCTCGCAGCTCGTTTCCGACAGCGAGCGGCGTGACCGGTTCATGCTCGCGGCTCGCCGAACATTCGAGCGAGTCGATGCACTGATCTTCCCTACGGTCTCGCACCAACCGACGATCGCGCAGGTCACCGCCGATCCGATCGGCGAGAACAGCCGTCTCGGTGTGTACACGAACTTCGCGAACCTGCTCGACTTGTGCGCGGTGTCCGTCCCAGCCGGCGAAGCGGACGGCGGCTGCTTCGGAGTGACGATCTTCGCGCCGGCTTTCGCCGATGCCGTCGCCGCCGACGTCGCGCGGCTTCTCACCGGTGGCGTCTCGCCGGGCGGACAGGAAGGCCTGCCGCTGTTTGTCGCCGGGGCACATATGCGCGGGCAGCCGCTTAACCATGAGCTCACCTCACGCGGCGCTCGCTTCGTCAGTGCCTCGTCGACGTCCTCTGAATATCGGCTCTATCGGCTCGACACGGTGCCACCGAAGCCTGGTGTTGTTCGTGTCGAGAGTGGCGGCGAGAGTGTGGAGGGCGAGCTTTGGCGCTTGCCGCCGGCAGCCCTCGGGACGTTGCTCGCTGGAGTGCCTCGGCCAATGACGCTAGGCGAGTTGCACCTCTCGGACGGTTCGCGAGTGGTCGGATTCCTGTGTGAACCGATGGCCGTCGAGGGAGCCGAGGACGTCACCCATCACGGCGGCTGGCGAGCGTACCTCGAGGCACACCAGACGACGGGCGCCTGAGGTCAGGAGATGTACGGCGCTGACAAGCCGATCTTCGCGAGCAGTCGCCGATACTCCACAGCGACGCCGTCTGGGCCCTTGATGTGCATCTCGGCGCTGAGGTCGAGCGGTAGCTCCTCCGGCCTCTGCTTCTCCACCATCTGCCTGTCCTGATCCATCAGGAGCTCGCTGAAGGCGCGATACGATTCGTCCGAGCTCTCGAGATCGTGGTTCCGTGAAACGAACTTGAAGAGCCGGCAGTGCTTCGTCGAGACCGGTGACGGGATCACCGTGATCATGTAGACGCTGCCGTCGTCGCTGACCCGGCGGAAAACGGCTATGAACGGCGGCACAACCCTGAACTCCAGCCTCTCGGCGCCGCGTTGCTGACGCTCCTCCGGTGTCTGGCTTTCCGCTTCGAAGAACATCTCTCCATGCCGGTGCTCCACCGTGTATGTGGGTGTGATCGGCCTATCCGGATCGCCGAGAATTCCGCCGTGTACCCACGGGAAATGCGACATGTCGATGAAGTTCTCGATGTAGCGAGCGGCGCTCGTCTGCCAGTCCGGAGAATCGTGGAAGTACGTGCGGAAGGTCCCCTCCTCGAGCTCTGGGATTTCCGGAATCGGGCTACGCGGGTCGTCGAGGCAGACCCAGACCAGGCCGTAACGCTCCTCGGCCCGGTACCGTGGCACGCGCGCCTTTTCCGGGATCGGACGGTCGGGCGGGACCGATGGGATGCGGATACACACGCCTTCCGGGTCGTACATCCAGCCGTGATAGGCGCAGACGAGGTTCGGCCCGTCGAGAGAGCCGAGCGAGAGCGGCGTTCCTCGGTGAATGCAGAGATCGTGAAGAACCGCCACGCGACCGTCGGATCGAAACAGCACGATCTCCTCGTCGAGCAGCGTTCTTCCGATGGGCCGCTCACCGACTTCGTGGCTCTGGGCGACGGGGTGCCAGTACTGACGCAGCGCATCGTTCGGCATGAAAGCGATTCCCTTCCGCGGTCGGCTCGAGTGCCGGAGAGTCGGCGAGGAGACTACTGTAGGAAAGGATCGATCGCGGCTCCGCTAGTGTCAGGCGCGGGCGACCAGGCAGGGGCGGTGCCTCAGCGCGGCTAGCTCAAAGGCTCCACGTTGTCGCTGATACTCGCAATAGATCAAGGTACGAGCAGCACGAAGGCGTGCGTGTACGAGGCGCCCGGCCGGCTTCTCGGTCAGGCGGCCGTGCCCGTAGAGCGCCGTTCCCTTCCCGGCGGAGCCGTCGAGCAGGATCCCGTGGCGCTCGTGGAGAGCTGCAGGGTCTCCGCTCGGCTTGCGCTTGCGGACGCTGGACTCGAAGCGTCCGACCTCGATGGAGCCGCGCTTGCCAACCAGGGTGAGTCGTTCTTGCTCTTTAGTCCCTCCGGGGCGCCTTACGGGCCTGTGATCGGCTGGCAGGACACCCGGTGCGGCACCGTCCTCGAGGAACTGGAGGCACAAGGAAGCGGTGCGTTCGTCGCCGATTTGACCGGGCTTCCACTCCACGCGCTCTTCAGCGCACCGAAGCTTGCATACCGGCTGAGGTCGGGGCACGTGCCCGGAGACGCACTCTTCGGAACGCTCGATACGTGGCTCGTCCATCAGCTCGATCCGCGGCGACCGCACATGACCGACCGCGCGACCGCGTCGAGGACGATGCTCGCGGCGCTCGGTGAGACGGACTGGGACGACGGGCTGCTCGACCTCTTCAGCGTGCAGCGGGAGATGCTCCCGGAGATCGTCGAGTGCGACGCACGCGTTGCGTCGCTCGAGCTCGACGGGCACGAGGTTCCGCTCCTCGCCTCGGGTTACGACATGGGGCTCGCGGTGCTCGGCCACGGTTGCCTCGCCGCGGGTGAGACGAAGGCGACATTCGGAACATGTCTGGGCGCGATGGCGGCGAGTGGGGGAGCCCCGAGTCGAGCGTCGGGACTCCTTACGACGGTCGCGTACTCGCTCGACGGATCTTGCGCCTTTGCCTTCGACGGCGAAATCGCCAGCGCGGGATCGCTCGTCGCCTGGGCGATCCGGCTGGGCGTTGCCACTTCGCTGGAGGATCTTAGCGAGCTCGCCCGGTCGGTTCCCGACTCCGGCGGTGCCGTCCTCGTACCGGCGATCTCGGGGCTTGGTGCGCCGCACTGGCGCGAAGACGTCCGGGCGCGACTTGTCGGGATGACGGACGCGTTCGGTCGTCCCGAGTTCGCTCGGGCCGTGTTCGATGCAATCGCCTGGTCGCTCGCAGACGTGATCGACGCCTTTCGCATGGCCGGCCTGCCGGTTCGGGAGCTTCGAGTCGACGGTGGCTTGACCGCGAGTGCGACGTTGCTGCAGCGTTGCGCCGACTGTCTGGGGGTGCCACTCGTCCGGTCGCCACACGTCCAGTCAACTGCCTTCGGAGCGGCAGCGCTGGCGATGCTCGCGTCGGGTGCAGTTCAGCCGGAGCAGATCCGGGCGTCCGCGAGAGGGGCGGAGGTGATCGAGCCGGGGGCGGCGCCGCCAATCGAGGAGCGAGAGCGATGGCGCGACGCGCTTGCAGGGGCGTTCGAGCATGGGCGGGGTGCAGCCCAATGATGGAGGTGATCGATCTCGATGTGGCAATCGTCGGCGCCGGCGTGGTCGGTTGCTCCGTCGCGGCGCGCCTGTCGCTGGATCGGCTCTCGGTCGCTGTGTTCGAGCGGCGGCACGATGTGGCCGAGGAGACGTCCAAGGCGAACACGGGTGTCACCGACTCGGGCTGGGAATGCCAGCCCGGCACGCTCGAGGCAAAGCTCGTTCGAGAGTCGAGCCCGAGATGGGAGGAGGTCGCGGACCGACTCGACGTCCTGTTCAACCGATGCGGAGGCCTCTGCCTTGCCCGGAGCGGTAACGAGGTGCCTGGACTTCAGGAGGTGCACGAAACCGCGACGAGAAACGGCGTGCGCACGCGCGTGCTCTCTAAGGCGCAGACGCTCAAGTACGCGCCCTACGTATCACCGACTGTGCGCGGTGCCGTCGATGTCCCCGACGAGGGCATCGTCGACCCGATCCGGCTCACTCTCGGCTACGCGGAGCTGGCCGCTACGAACGGTGTCCGTTTCTTTTTCAATGAGCCGGTCGTCGGCGCTCTCGTTCGAGCAGGCATGGTCGAGGAACTCCGTACGCCGCACCGCCGCGTGCGCCCGCGGTTCGTGGTCAACGCTTCGGGGCTCGGCGCAGACACGGTCTCGCGCCTGCTCGGAGCGGAGGAGTTCGCTGTGTGGCCGCGACGGGGCGAGTACCTTCTGATGGATCGCGAGGTCGGGCAGAGGATCGACCACGTGATCACCCAGCTGCCGACCGAGCACACGCGCGGTGTCATGGTAGTCCCGTCGACGCACGGATCGCTCCTGCTCGGCCCCACCGCACTCGACGCAACCGATAAGACGGATCGCTCGACGACTGGGGATGTCCTCGACCGCGTCCTGGCCGAGTGCCGGACGCTCGTCCCGGATCTCCCGAGCAGCCAGGTGATCAAGAGTTACGCGGGCCTCCGCCCGGCCTCCGACCGAACCTACCGCGTCGAGCAGTCGGCGCTCGTGTCGAACCTCGTTCACGCGTGCGGGATCCGCTCGACCGGTATCTCGTCGTCGCCGGCGGTGGGCGGTTACGTGCATGAACTGCTCGTCGACGCTGGACTCCAGACGCGGGCGGATGCGAGTGCAGTCGAGAGGATCCCGCGACTGCCGCGGCTGGCTGACGCCGACATGAGCGCCGAGCTCGATCGCGATCCGTTGGGCCGCACGGTGATCTGTGCCTGCGAGAAGGTGACGGCGCTCGAGATCCACAACGCACTCCGTGCGGCGGTGCCGGCGCGCTCGATCGGCGGCGTGGCGAAGCGGACACGCGCAACGTGGGGCCGGTGTCAGGGAGCGGCATGTCTCTCGGGTGTCGCGTTCATAACGTCGCTCTACCTCGACCAACCGGCGTGGCGCATCCCGTGGGGTGATCCAGGCGCGACCCTCGGCGTCGACGAGTCTCGCCATGGCTAGCACTGTTGTCGCCGGCGCCGGCCAGTCGGGTCTTCGCGTCGCCGTGGAGCTCGCCGGACTGGGATTCGACGTCTCGCTCGTCGAACGGCTGCCCGCCTCCGGCGGACAGGAGCCCGAGCGGCCCCTCGCCGACGAGTTCACGGCTGTCGCGCTGGCGCGCGCTGTGACCATCCGGCTCGGCACCTGCGCCGTCGCCTGGGACGGACGAGCTCTGAGCACGCTCGGCGTCGACGGCTGGGGGCGGATCGACGCGAATTCGCTCATTGTTGCCACCGGCTGTCGCCCAGCGACACGCGCGGAGCTCGGGATCGCCGGCGACCGTTGTGCCGGCGTGATCCCGTCGTCGGCCGCGATCCATCTGCTCGAGTCCGGCGTTCTCGTCGGCCGGCGGCCCGCAGTCGTCGGAGGCGGCGAGCAGGCCTGCCGCGTTGCCGAGCTCCTACTCGAGAGCGGCGCGCTCGCGGTCACAGTTGTCGCACCCGACGGGGCACAGCCGATGCCGGCCGGAGCCGACGTCTACGACGGGTGGAATGCCCAGCACTTACAAGGAACCGCGCGTGTCGAAAGCCTCACGATCGCGCGCGACGGCGTTCGAGAACGAGTCATCGCCGACGCGCTGATCCTCGCCTCCGGCAGAATCCCCGCCCGCAACATCGAAGGGGCCGTCTTCGGCGGCCCGAACGTCGTCTATTGCCAGCCGATGGACGACCCGAAGAGCACGGGCGGATCCTTGAAAGCCGCAGCGACCGCTGCGGCGGAGGTAGAACGCGCCTTGCGCTCGGGCGCGACAAACGAGCACTGAGGAGGAACAAAATGCAAGTGCAGTCTCCTGTCGGCACGTTCCCACTCCGCGTGGCCGGTGTTCGGCTGCAGCGGGGCTCGCTAAAGGTCGACACATATCTCGGCGCCTGGCGCTCTGAGGTGACGGTCGACCGATCCGACGCCCGCTTGGCAGTCGCCGTGTTGGGACTCCTCGCGATCGTCTTCGCGCTCGGCCGCAGGAGTGCCGGGTGAGCGAGCTCATCCTGATGCTGACGCGCGACGACGTCACCGTTCCGGACGCGCGCGCACTCTACGAGGAGCTCGCGGCGACGGGCGTCTCGCATTTCGGCTGCAAGGACATCGGCTTGCAGCGCGACGAGCTGAGCACGCTCCTCGACGACATGCGCACGAACGGCCACACGTCTTATCTCGAGGTCGTTTCCGAGACCCAAGAGGCAACTCTTGAGTCCGCCCGCGTCGCGGTCGACGTACGGCCCGACTACCTGATCGGAGGTGCGCTGATCGAGCCGATTCAGGAGGTGATTGCCGGATCGGAGCTCCGCTTCTTCCCGTACATCGGACAAGTGATCGGGCACCCGTGCCTGCTGCGCGGTTCGCTCGACGAGATCGCCGCCGGCGCCCGTCGGGCGCAGGATGCCGGCGTCGACGGGATCAACCTCCTCGCGTACCGTTACGACGGCGACGTCCCGGAGCTAGTGCGTGCCGTGTCGACAGCAACGACGCTGCCCGTGATCGCGGCAGGGTCGATCGACTCGCTTGAGCGCGTTCGCGTGATGGCGAAACTCGGGGTCTGGGCCTTCACGATCGGCACCGCCATCCTCGAGCGCGCGATCGTGACAGGCGCCTCGCTCCAGGGCCAGGTAGAGGCGGTCTTGGAGACGCTGGCCGACGCCTCGGCGGAAGGCGTGCGGTGAGCACCGACGCGGAGGGCGCGGCAGCCGAACGCGTCGAGGCGATTGCGAAAGAGCTGATCTCCTTCAACACGACCGTCGGAGACCCGGGCCACACCCCGATCGACGAGCGTGCGTGCCAGGAGCACGTCGCGGCGATGTTGCGGGATGCAGGCTTCGAGGTGGATCTCTGGGAGCCTGCGGTCGCCGACGTCGAGGGACACCCGATGTACATGGCCGGCCAGAGCTGGGAGGACCGCCCAATCGTCGTGGGCAGGCTTCGCGGTACGGGCAGCGGTCGCTCGTTGATGTTCAACGGCCACATCGACACGGTTCCCGCCGGCGACCTCGGCGCCTGGGCATCCAACCCGTGGACGCCCGAGGTTCGCAACGGACGGCTGTACGGACGCGGCGCCTGTGACATGAAAGGCGGCGTCGCCGCCATGCTCGCGGCGGCACTCTCGCTCGCCGAACGCGGCGGCCTGCCCGGAGACCTGCTCGTCGAGGTGGTGACCGACGAGGAGGTGAACGGGATGGGGACCATAGCCGCGACACGCAAGGGCTACCGCGCTGACGCGGCCGTCGTCCCCGAGCCGACCGGGCTCGACATCTGGATCGCGTTTCGCGGCATCCTCAACGGCTCACTCGAGCTCGTCGGGCGCCCTGGCCACGTCGAGGTGGCGCAGCCGCACTGGACGCGCGACGGCGCCGTTAACGCCGTGCACAAGGCGATGGAGGTTCTCGGCCGCCTACGCGAGCTCGACGACGAGTGGCGCACGAGGCCCGACAAGCAGCATCCACTCTGCTCAACCGGTGAGGTGAACGTCACCAAGCTTTCGGGAGGAGAGTTCTACTCGACTGTCCCCGAGCGCTGTGGGGCGACGATCAATATCTGCTACGTCCCGGGCGAGGAGGACGAGACCGGGTACGGTGGCCACGTGAAGGCCGAGGTCGAGGCTCGGCTTGCGGCGATCGCCAGACTCGATTCGTGGCTCGAGCAACACCCACCGTCATTGCGGTGGGAGGTCGACTTCCCACCGGCCGAGATCTCCGCCGACGAGCCGATCGTCCATGCCCTCATGGCCGCCGCCCGCGAGCTCGGCGGCACGCCGCGCATACTCGGTCTCGACACGTGGGACGACACCGTCACGCTGATCCGTGAAGGAGGGATTCCGTCGGTCTCCTTCGGGCCGGGATCCAACGACCAGGCGCACGCGACCGACGAGTACGTCGATCTCGCGGAGCTCCGGCTCTGTGCCGCGATGCTGACCCGGATCTCCGCCGAGTGGTGCGCGTAGATCAGGCTGGCCGGCGCTGCGCCGCGCTGAGCCGGTGCGCCAGCGGCGTGAGCGTGGTCTGGGCTTCGCGGAAGAGCCGGTAGCCGTTCTCGTACCGGGCAACGGCCTGAGGATTCGGCTCGACGCGGACCTGGCGCTGCACGATCTGCCGGGGCAGGTACCAGTCCTCGACAAGGTTCGCGCCGATAGACGCGACAAGGGCGGCTCCAAGCGACGCGCCGGCGCTCTCGGCGATCGTCGTCAGTGGCCGGTCGAGCACGTCCGCCAGGATCTGCTTCCAGACGAGCGACTTGCTACCACCGTTCGTCACGTAGGCGTCGCCGAGCTCGACCCCGAGCTCGTCGAACACCTCAAGGTGCTGGCGCATCCCGTACGCGACCGCCTCCAGGCACGAGCGGTAGACGTCTCCGCGCGTGTGCCCGAGATGAAGCCCGATGAACGCGCCGCGCAGGTCCGGGTCGTGAAGCGGTGACTTCTCGCCGAGGAAGTAGGGCAGGCAGATCAGCTCGGCCGGAGGGGCCTGCTCCGCCTCGCGGTCGAGCTCGACGAGGTCGACGCCGCCGAACAGATTCTGGAGCCAGCGCAATAGGCTCCCGCTCGTCGCCATGCATCCGTTCGGGAGCCACAAGTCCGGAACGGGGTGGTGGTCGAGGTACAGGCGCGAGTCGACTATCGGACGGCCCGACACGGCCAGGATGTCGCCCGCACCGCCGAGCTTCACAAGCCAGTCACCCGGCTCTGTCAGTCCCGCCGCGTACGCTGCCAGCACGTGGTCGGCGCCGCCGGCCACGATCGCGGTTCCGGCGGCGAGCCCTGTCGCCTCCGCCGCAACCCCCGACACGACACCGACGCGGGCTCCGCTCCGCTCGACGGGCGGAAGGAGCTGCTGGTCGATCCGCGCCAGCTCCGCGAGGAGCGGGACAGGATCGCCGGCGATGTCGAACAGGCCGCTTTCGAGAGCCCAGTTCTGCTCGACATGCGGCTCGGCGCCGAGAGCCGTGGCGACCCAATCGTAGGAGCCCATCAGCCATCGGGTCTCGCGGGCGATCCCCGGCTCGTGCTCGACGAGCCACCGGAACTTCGGCCCCACCGACTGCTGGGTCACCGCCGAGCCCGTGAGGGCGACGACATCCAGGCCGGCGGCACCGACGCGAACCGCCTCGATCTGCTCGACCGCGCGGGCGTCGTTCTGCAGCATGGCGCGCCGCAGCGGTCGAGCCGCCTCATCCGTGACCACGAGGGCTGGGACCATGCCGGTCACGGCGACGGCTGCGATACGGGCCGCCCCGCCGGCCTCGGCGAGAAGCGGCGGGATGAGCGTGCAGACGTTTGCCCACCACTCGGTGGTGTCCGCCTCGGCCATACCCGCACCGACCGACCAAAGCCTGACCGGCGCAGAACGTGTCGTGACCGTGCCGGCGGAGGGCTCGAACAGGCAGACCTTCGTGCCGGTCGTGCCGATATCGATGCCGAGAACGGCACTGGTGCGGGCGCTCAGGCGATGGCCTCGACGACCAGCGGATCGGTCGGCGTTACATGGACGACGTCGATCCCCATCTCGATCGCTGCCATGACCGTCGGATGATCCGGCGGAGCATCGGTGACGAGCGTATCGATGGACGTCAGAGGCGAAACGACCGCGAGCGCGACCTGTCCGAGCTTCGTCCGGTCGGCCACGACCACGCATCGGCGGGCCGCCGCGATCGCTGCGCGCTTCATCCGCGCGTCGTCGAGGTTGTACTCGGTCAATCCCTTGGATGCATCCACGCCTGCGACGCCGATGAACGCGACATCACAGTTCAGCTCCTGGAGCGTCTCCTCGGCCATCGGGCCGACGAGGCTCAGCTCGCCGTGGCGGAGCATGCCGCCGGTGACGATCACGCGGATCTCCGTCGTGTTGCCGAGCTCGGCTGCGATCGGGATGCTCGACGTCACAAC
The DNA here is from genome assembly GCA_963766565.1 of uncultured Actinomycetota bacterium. GTDB lineage: Bacteria > Actinomycetota > Thermoleophilia > Gaiellales > Gaiellaceae > PALSA-600. The sequence continues at coordinate 418,362 of CAVYAQ010000001.1, read as the reverse complement.
GGTTAGGCGCCGGTGCCGGTGAAGGTTCCGCGCCAGCTCGAGTGTGGTCGTCCCGACGTCGATGATCGCCGTGTCGCCATCCTCGAGCATTGCCGCGGCGGCGCGGCCGATCCCGCGCTTCGCTTCGGCCGCGCTGCTCTGCCGCAGGGCGAACGGCGGCTCGTGCGACCGGCTCACGGTCGAGATCGCACCTCCGCGCACCCTGCGCGCGAGCCCCTCGAGCTCGAGCAGCTCGAGGTCGCGCCGGATCGTCATCTCAGAGACGTCGAACCGGCGGGCCAGATCTGCGATTACGACCTCTCCGGAATCCGCGAGGTCGCTCATGATCGCTGCGCGCCTCCGGTGGCGCTTGCTCACAGCTGTCCCATTCCCTGATCCGAGCTCATCCCGATCGGGCAATCAGATCACATCGCATTCCGGTGCGCCGGACGAGATACGGCAAGCTTGGGTCTCACACGGCCTTCCCTCCAGTTACGAACGTTTCTCACACTCGAATGTTGACAGATCACACCAAGCTCTGACAAACTCGCGCCCCAGCGCGCAAACGGACGAAAGGTGGAAACGTGGGTGTTCCGACGGAAAACCAGGTTGCCGATGCGACCGAGCTGGCAGTGAACGGGGGGCGCCCTGTTCGCACCGAGCCGTATCCAATGTGGCCTTCATACGGCGACGAAGAAGTTGCGGCGGCAACGGAGGTGCTGAGGTCGAGCCGATTCTCGTGCCTCTCGGGTACACGCGTACACGAGTTCGAGAACGCCTTCGCCGAGATGAACGGGACGAAGCATGCGATCGCCGTCTCAAGCGGCACCGGCGCGATCCACGCAGCCCTGATCGCTGCCCGAATCGGCCCCGGAGACGACGTTGTCGTCACGCCGCATTCCTTCATCGGGAGCGTGACCCCTGTCCTGCACGCCGGCGCGCGCCCCGTTTTCGCAGACATCGACCAGCGCACGTTCAACCTCACTGCCGAGTCGATCGAGGCCGCCCTCACACCGAACACGCGGGCGGTAATCACGGTGCACCTAAACGGCCTCCCGGCCGACCCCGAGGCGACCAAAGCGCTGTGCGCCGAGCGCGGCGTGATGCTGATCGAGGACTGCGCGCAGGCCCACGGGGCGCTCTGGAACGGACAGATGGTCGGCACGTTCGGCGAGATCGGCGCCTACAGCTTCTGGGAGGACAAGATCCTGACCACCGGCGGCGAGGGCGGGATGATTGTGACGGACGACGACGAGCTGGCTCGCCGCGCGCGGATGGCGATCCATCACGGTGAAGCGCCGACGGACGAGAGCTACTACGCCGGCGAGCGGCTCTACCTCCACGAGCTGATCGGTTACAACTTCCGGATGACCGAGGTGGGGGGCGCCCTCGGCAAGGTGCAGCTCGGCCGTCTTGAGGGCTACCTCGCACGACGCCGTGAGGCCGCAGCGCTCTTCACGAAAGAGCTCGAGGGCGCGCCCGGCATCATCCCGCCGTACGTCGACGATCGGGCGACACACTCGTTCTACAAGTACATCATCCGGCTCGACCGCTCCCGGATCGACCTGCCGGTCTTCGATTTTGTGAGCGCGCTCCGCGCCGAGGGGGTCCCGGCGACACGTCGCTACCCGACCTCGATCAACCAGCAGCCGATCTTCCAAGAGCATCGCGGCTTCGGCCGGACTGCCTTCCCGTTCGCCGACGATGACGCTCCGCCGCCCGCCATGCCCAACGCCGAAGCCGTGGCGCGCGATGCCATCCAGGTGACCGTCGTCAACCCCGTCGTCTCCGACGCCGATGTCCTCGACGCCGCGAAGGCGATCCACAAGGTCGCTGCGGCCTACGCATCCTGACCAGGCGGACGTCGAGATGCTCACCGAATCTGCCCACTCGAGATTCCGGTCTATCTTCACCGTCGGCAAGCCGGTGATCGCGATGGCGCACCTGCCGCCGCTGCCGGGAACGCCGCTCTATGACCGGACGAGCGGCGTGCGGGGGATCGTCGATGCGGTCAGGCGCGACGTGCAGGCCCTGCTCGAGGCGGACGTCGACGCGATCATGTTCTGCAACGAGGGTGACCGCCCGTACCAGTTCAGGGCCGGCCCCGAAGCCGTCGCAGTGCTCGCGCGCGTCGTGACTGAGTGCGCGCCGAGCGACCGTCCCTTCGGGGTGGACTTCCTCTGGGATCCCGCCTGCGCGCTCGGAGTTGCCGCCGCCACCGGTGCGTCGTTCATCCGCGAGGTCGTGACCGGCTTCTACGAGTCGGACATGGGCCCCTGGACGACCGATGCGGGGACGACCCTGCGCGAACGGCGCCGACTGGACGCCGACGACATCGCGGTGTTCATGAACGTCACCCCGGAGTTCGCTTCGCCGATCGGCTCGCGGACACCGGCTCAGGTCGCCCGCTCGGTGGCGGTGTCGAGCATCCCCGACGCGATCCTCGTCTCCGGGCCGATGGCGGGAGCGGAGCCGGACCTCGAAGCCGTTGCGGCCATCCGCGATGCCGTGCCGCCGGACATCCCCGTCCTGCTCAACACCGGCGCCAAATCGCGCCTAATCGACCGTTACTGGGACGCGGTGGACGGCTGCATTGTCGGCAGCGACCTCAAGGTCGACGGCTACACCTGGAACCCCGTCGATCCGGTCCGCGCGGCCGATTTCGTCGCCGCCGTGAGGAGCTGCGCGTGACGCTCGCGACCGGGGAGGCGCTCGGGTCGCAGCTGCACGACGCCGCGGAGCGCTATCGCCCCCGGTTGGTGGAGTTGCTGACCGAGGCGATCGCGTTCCCGAGCATCTCCGGCCAAGAGGGCGACTGCTCCCGTTGGTTCGTCGAGCGGCTCGAGGGACTCGACGTCGAGCTCGACGTCTGGGAGCCGGACGTTCGCGAGCTCCAGGGGCATCGCGCCTACGTCCCGCAATGGCCCGACTACGTAGGCCGGCCGAACGTCGTCGCGACACGGCGCGGGTCGCGAGGCGGCCGGCGGCTCATACTCAACGGACACACGGATGTCGTGCCAGTCGACGACCTCGCGCAGTGGTCGCACGACCCGTGGCGGGCCAAGGTCGAGGGCGACCGCCTCTACGGACGCGGCTCGGTGGACATGAAGGGCGGCTGTGTGATCGCGCTCGTCTGCCTCGAGATCCTCCAGGAGCTCGCCCTGGATCTGGCGGGGGACGTCGCGGCCCACTTCGTCGTCGACGAGGAAGCGACCGGCAACGGAACGCTCGCCGCCGTCCTGCGTGGCCACTACGGGCCGGGCTCGGCCTGCATCTTCCTCGAGCCCACAGGCACCGGGGCGCTAGTCGCGGCTTCGCGCGGCGCCCAGTACTTCCGGATCACGGTCCCTGGCCACGAGATCGCGACCGAGTACCAGTTCGAGTATCCGAACGCGGTCACCGAGGCGGCCCGCCTGGTGCTCGCGACCGACGACTTCCGGATGACCCGTGAGCTCACGGCTCAGCATCCGCTCTACGGTCCCGAATACCAGCGGGTGTACGCGCACACGCGCGTCCCGCACGCGATCTGCCGCGCCGCCGCCGGCGCGTGGCCGTCGACCCTTCCCGCCTCGTGTGTGCTCGAGGGCACGATCGAGTGCCTTCCCGGCGAGGACATCGACGCCGTGTTCGCTTGCTACCGCGACTACGTGCTCGAGATCTCGCGCCGCAGCGAATGGCTGCGGGAAAATCCGCCTACCGTCGAGCCTTTTGGGCTTCGCTACGAGGCGGGGGCCTCTGACCCCGGCGACCCTTTCGTCCAGCTCGTTGCCGGCGTGACCGGAGATGTCGCCGGGGTGCGGCCGCCGGTTGTGGGTGGGGCCGGCAACGACCTCCGCCACGTCGTGCTGTACGGCGAGTCCCCAGCCGTCGTCTTCGGGCCGACCGGCTCGTCGTTTCATGCGGTCGACGAGTGGGTCAGCATCGAGGACCTCGTCCGATTCCTGGAAATCTCGCTGCGCACCGCCGTCGGTTGGTCCGGCGAACCGTCAACCTCGAACTCGGAAGGGAGCTCATGACCGAGGTCATCGACGCTTACAACAACGCTTGGCAGCCGGTCGGCACGTCCGACTACCTCACGAGCGAGTCGTACACCGTCGAGGACATGCTCGCGAGCATGGACGCAGGGGGCGTCGACCGGGCGGTCGTCTGCTCGCTCGGCCAGCAGATCGACAACGAGTACATCACCAAACTGACCGTCGACTTTCCCGAGCGGCTAATCGGGTTCGCTGAGGTGAACCCCCGCGATGCCGATGCGGTCGAGGTTCTCGAGGAATTCATCGGACGCGGGCGCCTGCGCGGACTGAAGCTACATCCGACGATGCACGGGTACCACTTTGCAGACCACGGGCTGCTCGATCCAATCTTCGATGTCTGCTCGCGCCGGCGGGCGATCATCCTCGTCAACGCGCTCGACGATCCGTTCTGCGGACCTTTCGCAGTCGAGGAGATCAGCCGGAACTTCCCGAACGCGCCGGTGCTGCTCGCTCACATGGGGCACGTCTGGAACACGATGGAGGCGATCATCGTCTCCGAGCGCAACCCGCAGATCTATCTCGAGACGTCGTCCACCGAGCTCCTCGAGGTCAAGTCGGCCTATGCGCGTGTCGGTGCCGACAAGCTCGTCTTCGGCACCGACTGGCCGGCGACCGACTTCGACCTCTCTCGCGCCAAAGTGCAGCGCGCGATCGCGGACCCCGCCGACCTGGCCAAGGTCGAGGGCGGCAATCTGGCGTCGCTGCTCGCCCTGAGGGCGTCCCTGTGACTAGCCCCCCAATCGCCGCAAGTGGGACGATCACACTCGGCTCCGTCACGGTGCACCGGCTCGGGTACGGTGCGATGCGCCTGTCCGGGCCTGATGCCTGGGGGCCGCCGCCGGATCCCGACGAGGGGATTCGCGCCGTTCGCCGCGCGGTCGAGCTCGGTGTCGACTTCATCGACACCGCCGATTCCTATGGGCCCTTCTGGAGCGAGCAGCTGCTTAAAAAGGCACTCCATCCGTACCCGGAGCATCTGCTGATCGCCACCAAGGCGGGGCAAGCGAGGCCAGGCCCTACCGACTGGGTGCCGCTCGGGCGCCGCGAATATATCCGGCAGCAGTGCCACCTTAGCCTCCGGCATCTCGGTGTCGAGCGGATCGACATCTTCCAGATCCACCGACTCGATTTAAATGTGCCTCTCGACGAGCAGTTCGGAACGCTCCGCGAGCTGCAGGACGAGGGCCTCATCCGACACGTGGGACTTTCCAACGTGACGATCGAACAGGCGACGCTTGCGCGCCAGACCGTCGACCTCGTGAGCATCCAGCTCCCCTACAGCCTCCTTCGGCGTGAGCATGATGGCTTCGTCGACCTCTGCGCAGACTGGGGAATCGGATTCATTCCCTGGGCTCCCATCGCTGCCGGGAGGCTCGTCGCGAACGACGAGCTCACACGGATCGCCGAGAAGACCGGCGCCACTCCGGCTCAGCTCGCCGTCGCATGGCTCCTGAAGCGCTCGCCGGTGATGATGCCCATCCCGGGAAGCGCATCCGTCGCCCACGTCGAGGAGAACTGCGCTGCGGCTGAGGTCGAGCTCGACGCCGAAGACTACGACACGATTGGCCGGCTGGTCGCCGCCGCGGGCTGATTCGACGGTGGCCGGACTGAGGCTTGAGTCGAAGGTCTGTGTCGTCACCGGCGCGGCGTCGGGCATCGGGCGCGCTGTGACCGAGCTCTTCCGTGCCGAGGGCGGGCAGGTGGCTGCGCTCGACCGGGTGCCGAACGGCGGCGGTCTCGCCGCTGACTTTTCGCTGGTTTGCGACGTCTCAGATGAAGTGAGCGTGGCGGAGAGCTTCGAGAAGATCGCGGCGGAGCTAGGACCGGTCGACGCGCTTGTCACGTCGGCCGGGGTTGCGCTCGAGAGCGAGTTCACCGAGACGAGGTTGGCTGACTGGAACACCGTCATCGGTGTGAACCTGACGGGGTCGTTCCTCTGCGCCAAACATGCCGTCACGCGGCGGTCCGACGCGTGCTCGCTCGTCTTTATCTCGTCGATGTCGGCGCTCGTCGCGACCGCTGACGAGGCTGCCTACTGCGCAAGCAAAGCCGGGGTGATCGGGCTCTCACGGTCGATCGCCGTCGACTGCGCTCCTCTCGGAGTGCGGGCGAACTGCATCTGCCCCGGGGTGATCGACACGCCGATGAACGAGCCGATGTGGGAGGCACGCGGCAAAGAGTTTCGGAGGTTCGTCGAGGAGTCCCATCCCCTCGGCCGGCTCGGCCGGCCGGACGACATCGCGCAGATGGCCCTGTTCCTGGCGTCAGACGAGAGCACGTTCGTGACCGGATCCTCGTTCGTCGCCGATGGTGGCTACACCTCACGCTGACGTTGTTAGCACTGAACGTGAAGATGTTGACATTGCACAGAAAAGCTCGTCATAATCGCGCAGCTGTCTCCAAATAACAACCAGGAGGGGTCTTGGCTGGCCGGAACCAGGCAGCGGAACCCCCAGAAACGTATGGAGGAGTGACTGATGTCCGACGGAAATACGACACCGCATAGTTGGTCGCGAGGTGAGTTTCTGAAGAAGGCCGGCGTGGGCGTAGGCGCTCTCTCTCTGCTTGGAGCCAGCCGTACGCTCGGTGCACGGGCTTCGCGAGCCGGCCTGACCACCGTGGTCGATCAACTCGGTTGGTTGAAGCTGGCGCAGTGGGGCGGCTACTTCGCCGCACAGTCGAACGGGTACTACGCGAAGCAGGGGCTGACGACGTCGTTCCTGGCCGGCGGCCCGAACATCAGCGCCTGGCAGACGCTGGCCGCAGGACGCTGTCTCATCTGCGAGGACGACCCGTATGGGTCGGTTGTCGAGGGGATCGTCAAGGGCGCGCCGCTGATTGCGATCGGCACGACATTCCAGTCGTCTCCATACGCGATCATGAGCCTCGCCGACGATCCGATCAGCACCGTCCAGGCGATGTCCGGTAAGACGGTCGCGGTTGGCGCGAGCAACCGCACGCAGATCGTGTCGATCCTTCAGAAACACGGCGTCAAGGACGTGAACCTGGTTCCCGCCGGCCCTGACCCCACCCAGCTCGTCACGAAACAGGTGCAAGGCTACTTCGGGTTCTTCACAGCGCAGGGCGTTTCGCTTGAACAGCAGGGCCTGAAGATCCGTTACCTCACGCTGGCGCAGATGGGCGTGCCGTCGTACTCGAACCTCGTCTGGGTTCAGAAGAACACGCTCGCCACGCAGAAGGATCTGTTGATCGGATGGATGAAGGCGTCGGTTCAGGGCTGGGAGTACAGCAACGCGAACCCGACGAAGGTTGGCCAGCTGACTGCTGCGCACTACGGCCCTCCTGGCGACAAAGCCGCCACGGAGATCGGGACGGCGAAGATCCAGGCGCAGATCGTCAAGGGCCCCCAGGGCGTCATGGGTCTCAACGCGACGCAGTTCCAGGGCATGCTCGACGGGCTTTACAGTTCGAAGATCATCTCGAAGCCGCTGAAGGCAGAGCAGATAATGACCACCGAGATCCTGGACGCGGTCTACAAGGGTAAGACCTCGATCCCCTATTGACCGAGGTCGGGCCGTTACCCAAATGACACTACGGACGCTTACAGAGCACCGCTGAGAGCACAGGAGCGCATTGGGATCGAGTGAGGCCAACAGCCTGGCACCTGGGATGGGAACGGTTTCCTCCGCATCGGAGGCGACGGTCGGCCGGGCGATCGTCGCCTCGAACCTCTGCAAGCGGTTCACGACCAAAGGCAAGGACTTCACCGCGGTCGAGGGGGTCGAGATCGCGGTCGGCGAGCGGGAGTTCTGCTCGCTGATCGGGCCTTCCGGGTGCGGCAAGTCGACCCTGCTCCGTCTTCTCGCGGATGTGACCGAGCCGACCAGCGGCTTTGTCAGCGTGTTCGGTGCCAGCCCGAGGGAGGCGCGGCAGCGGCGCGACTTCGGCTTCGTCTTCCAGGACCCGACGCTCCTACCGTGGCGAAGCGCGCTCGGGAACACGGAGCTGCCGCTGCAGCTCGCCGGGTGGGATCGGTCGCGCCGGCGCGACAAGGCTATGCAGCTCCTGTCGCTCGTCGGGCTTGAGGGGTTCGAGCACTCGCTACCGGCGTCTCTTTCGGGCGGAATGGCCAGACGGGTTGCGATCGCGCGGGCACTGACACTCGATCCGAAGGTGCTGTTCCTCGACGAGCCGTTCGCCGGGCTCGACGAGATCCTTCGCCAGCAGATGAACGAGGAGCTTCAGCGCATCTGGATGGAGACCGGGACGACCGCGCTGCTCGTCACGCATAACGTGGCGGAGGCGGTGTTCCTTTCCGACCAGATCTGCGTGATGGGCGGCCGGCCTGGCCGGATCACGGACCGGACGTTCGTCCACCTGGAACGCCCGCGTACGGTCGAGAGGATTCTCGACCCGGACTTCGTCCAGATCCAGCGCGTCGTGAGCGCGCAACTTGCGAGCGCGGTGAAGGAGTTCCAGGCTTGAAGGATGCGAGCGTCGGTCTCAAGGCCGCGGTCTTCGCCACGTACGCGGGAATTCTCATCGCCTGGCAGATCGCAGGCACTCTCGCGTTCAAGCATCCGACCAGTCTCTTCCCGCCGCCGTCCCGCGTCTTCAGCTTCATCTGGGACACGCGAACGGGCCTGATTACGGCGACGAAGACGACGTTGTACGAAGCCGCGGTCGGCCTCCTGCTGGCGTTTATTGTCGGCGTCTTCGTGGCGCTCTGCGCGGATCATTTCCGGCGTGTCGGGAACGGCCTCTACCGCTCGGCGCTCGTGCTCTACGGCCTGCCGCTCGTGGCGATCGCGCCGGTGTTCGTGACCTGGTTCGGGCCCGGGACGACATCGAAGATCGGAGTCGCCTTCCTCGCGTCGTTCTTCCCGATCATCGTCAATCTCACACAGGCGCTCCGCGAGACCGACGCGCGCACTCTTGAGCTCGCGCGGGTGACGGGCGCGAGTCCGCTCCAGGTGATGTGGCGGTTCCGGCTGCCGTACACCCTGCCGGCGCTGTTCGCCGCGCTCGAGATCGCGGCTCCGAGTGCGTTCATCGGTGCGCTCCTTGCCGAATGGATCGGCGCGAACGCCGGGCTCGGGGTACTGATGATCTACGCGATGTTCGAGTTCCAGGTGGTCTACCTGTGGGGCACGATCTTCGTGGCAAGCGTCATAGCCGGAGGGCTGTTCGTGATCTTCCATATCGGCGGCAGGCTGGCTGCGCCATGGCACGCCTCGGTCGCGGAGCAACAGTTGTGAGCGGAGGTCGGACGGAGCTCGCGATCGGACGGGAACCGAGATGAGCGAGCTCGAGCTAACCGATTCGATCCCGCGGTCACTGGCTGACCACCCAGTGCTTCGCTTCAGCTTCCGCGCGCTGCGGTTTATCCTCGCTGTTGCGTTCGTGCTCCTCTTCGTCGGGGTGCTCTGGGAGGCGGTTATAAAGATCTTCGGCATCAACGCGTTCGTGCTGCCGAAGCCGACTCAGGTCGTGTCGCAGGCGAGCTGGTCGGCGGTGGGTACCGCGACCGAGCAGAGTGTCTACCGGATCCTCATCTCGTTCGTGGTCGGAAACCTGTTCGGGATCGCACTGGCACTGTTGACGGTCGCCTCGAGGTTCGTCTCGGCGCTGCTCTACCCCTTCGCGCTCTCGTTCCGTTCGATTCCGATCGTTGCACTTGCCCCCTTCATCACGCTCCTGTTTGGACGCGGGCTCAACGCGATCGTCTTGATCACGACGATGCTCGTGTTCTTCCCGACATTCGTGAACGTGACGCTCGGTCTCCGCTCGGTCGACCGGCAGCTGCTCGAGCTGATGCGCGTCCTCAACTGCTCGCAGTGGCAAGTGTTCTTTCGTGTCCGGTTCCCAACCGCCTTGCCGCACCTGATGTCAGCCCTCCGGATCGCCGCGCCGACGGCGGTGCTCGGCGTGCTGATCGGCGAGTGGGTGATCGGGGTCAACGGCCTCGGGCAGCTGATCCTCAACGACTCCATCAACCTCGACCTGCCGACGATGTGGGCGGGGGTGCTGGTCGCCGCAGGACTGTCGCTGCTGGCGTTCGCCGCGGTGGGAGCGGCGGAGAATGCTGTCCTCGGCTGGCGGCAGAAGGAATAGGCGCAGTGCTCGAGGCAAGACTCGAGGGGCTGTCGTGAGGATCATCGACAGCCACCTCCATCTCGGGCCGTGCCGCGTTTTCGATGCGGAGGTGCTGGCCGACGACATCGTGCGGACGCTCGAAGGAAACGACGTGTCGCTTGGACTGGTGATGCCGTTCCCGGGAGCCGACGATGTGGAGGCGGTGCACGACGACATCGCTGAGCTCGGGCGCCGCACGGGGCTGGTGAGAGGAATCGTCAACCTCAACCCGCATCGCGACCGTGGTACATACGCGGCGGAGGCGGAGCGGTGCGTGCGGGAGCTTGGGTTCGTCGCGCTGAAGCTGCACACCGTCGGCCACGCTGTCGACCCGATGACTCGGGACGGCCGCACGGTGTTCGAAGAGGCGACCCGGCTTGGGGTGCCGGTGATGATTCACACAGGCGGGGTCGGCGAGCCCTTCGCCTCGCCGTCCCACTGCCTGCCGCTCGCGGCCGAGTTCTCCGAGACGCGCGTCGTCCTGGCGCATGCGGGCATGGGCGTCTCGACCAAGGAGGCGGCCGTCGTCGCGGAGGCGCGCCCGAACGTCTGGCTCGAGACCTCCTGGTGCTCGATCCTCGATCTGTTGTGGCTCGTAAACTTCATCGGGCCCGAGCGCCTCATGATGGGGTCGGACTCACTGGAGAATCTTCCGCTCGCGATCGCCGCCTATCGTGAGCTGGGGCTGGACGACGTCGGCCTCGGCCGCTGTCTGGGTCTAACCGCGGCAGAGGTCTTCGGTGTCTGAGCGCGTGCTGCTTCACACTGGCTTGGTCGTTTCTGGGGCGGCCGCCGAGCCGATGGCGGATGGGGGGATCCTGATCGAGGACGGGGCGATCGCGGCCGTCGGCCCCTTCACTACCTTGCGCCGGGCCTACCCGCTGGCGCCCGAGCGGGACAGGACGCGCTTCATTGCGTTGCCTGGGCTCGTGGACGGCCACTCGCACGGTCGCGCAATTCCCCTGGCCGAACAGGGTATTCGCGAAGGACCGCTCGAGCTCTTCCTGGCCCAACTCACGGCGCTGACGCCGCTCGATCCGTACCTCGACGCGTATGTCGCGGGCGCCGATCTGCTCGCAACCGGGATCGTTGCCGTGCAGGTGTTCTTCCACAGCTTCGCGCCGGCCGAGCGGTACATGGAGGACGCTCGCGCCGTGGCTGCAGGCCTCGCGGCGAGCCGAATCGACTTCGAGCTCGTCCTCGGCTTCACCGACCAGGACGATTACCTCCCGGCCTGGGCCGACGATCCACCCTCCGGTGCGGAGCATCTCCTCGCGCCGGTACGCGGGATGGGAGCAGACGAGTTCCTGCATGCATTCGACACGCTCGCGGCCACCCTTGAGATCTCGCTCACGATCGGGCCGGTCGCCGCACAGTGGTGCTCGGACGCTGTGCTCGCAGGGGTGGCCGAGCGGGCTCGACACGGCACGCGAGTGCACACGCACCTGCTCGAAAGCGCGGCCCAGCGCCGCCTCGACCCGTCTCCCGTCGAGACGCTCCGGCGGCACGGGCTTCTCGGTCCGCAGCTTTCCGCTGCCCACGCCGTCTGGCTGTCGCAACCGGAGCTTGCCGAGGTCGCCGCGACGGGGACGACGCTCGTACATTGCCCGGGCTCGAACGCCAAGCTCGCCGGACGGAGCGCGCCTGTCGGCTCGTGGCTCGACGCCGGGGTGGACGCTGGGCTTGGCCTCGACAGCTACGCACGGGCTGAGCCGCCAGACGTTTTTGACGAGATGCGCGCGGCCCGCGAGGCTTTCTCCAGCACGCTGGATGCCCGGGAGGTGCTGGCGCTCGCGACCACGGGGAGTGCAAATGCGATCGGCCGCCCCGGCCTCGGTGTGCTCGAGCCGGGTTCGCCCGCGAGCCTCGTGCTGATCGAGATGCCCGAAAGCTGGGCCAACCCGTTAGAGCAGGTACTCGATACGGCGACGCGGCACGACATTGCCGAGGTCTGGTCGCGCGGCATTCTGTGCGTGGAGGACGGGCGCCTGCGAGGACGGCGCGACGTGGAGCGGTCTCGAGCCCAGGTGCGCTCCGAGTTGGCCGCCGACGCGGCCGGCCGCATGAAGCGTCTGTCGGAGATCGCGCTTATCGAACCCTGGCTCGCCGACGCGTGGTCGCTCGATCCCGCCGACGTAGGCGCGCGAAGCGAGTGCAGCTGACGATGGGCGTCCCGGTTCCCAAAGGCTCGACCGAATCGCCCTTCGGAGCGGCGGGCGCGGTCGGCTGCACGCACTCGTCACTTGCGGTCGACGACATCGACGAGTCGGTTTCCTTCTACCGTGAGGCGTTTGCCTGCAGGCTCGTATTCGAGGCTCGAGACATGGAGGAACTGATCCAGAGCGTCGCCGGTCTTCCGGACCTGCGCTGCGACCTGGCGATCCTGGAGGTGCCGGGCGGCGCGCACCTGCTCGAGCTGATCGCCTTCCGCAACCCTGCGGCTCCGGTGCGCCACAACCCGCCGGGTGGGCACATCGAGTTCGCCGTCGCGAATCTCGAGCGCTCGATTGTCGCAGTAGAGGCGCTCGGCGCCACGCCGGTCGGCCGCGTGACTGACTTTCCGGAGGGGCCTTCCGTCTATTACCGCGAGCCGGGCGGCAGTGTCTTCGAACTAACGGAGTACACATGAGCGGTGATCTGACGCTGCGGGAGCGCTTCGTCTGGATGGCGCGCATGCGCGCATTCGAAGAGGCCTGTCTCCAGGGCGTCGCGACTCGCGAGATCCACGGCGAGTTGCATCTCGGGATAGGGCAGGAGGCGGTCGGCGCCGGGATGGTCGGTGCTCTTCGTCAGGGCGATGCGGTCGTCTCGACACACCGAAACCATCTGCACGCGATCGCGAAGGGCGTCCCGCTGCGGCCGCTCCTCGCGGAGATCTACGAGCGCGAGACCGGCCTGTGCCGCGGCCGCGGGGGGCACATGCACCCCTTCGACCTGGAGCGGAACTTCTCGGCCACCGGCATCGTCGGCTCCTCGGTCGGAGTCGCGCTCGGGTACGCCTATGCCGCGTGGATGGAGGAGAGCGGCGGCGTTTCGGTAGGCGTCACCGGGGACGGCGGTGTCAACTCCGGCGCCTTCCACGAAAGCATGAACATTGCGGGCGCGTGGAAGTTGCCCCTCGTTGTGCTGGTCGAGAACAACGGCTACGCGATTTCGGTCCCGATGGAGGGCAACTCCGCCACCGCGACGGTCGCTGAGCGCGCGCCCGCCTATGCCGCCTGGGGCCGGCGCGTTGACGGCACCGACGTCGAGGCGGTGGCGGCGGCCTTCGCCGAAGCCGTCGAGCATGCTCGTGCCGGCCGCGGGCCGGCGCTGCTCGAGGCGACCTGCTACCGCTTCCAGGGACACTACGAAGGAGATTTCGACCTCTACCGTCCGAAGGAGGAGAAGGAGGCGGCGCTGCGCATACTCGACCCGCTGGTGCTCGCAGCACGCCGTCTCGTCGAGCTCGGCGAGGCGAGCGAGGCCGAGCTCGAAGCCGTACACGAGTCGGCTCGGTCAGAGATGCAGGAGCTGCTCGCGGATGTCCGCTCGGATCCGCTTCCCGACGCGGACGAAGCGCTCGACTACGTGTTCGCCGGGAGCGGCGGGTGAGCCCGGAGACCACGACAAGGAACGTAAACGTCTCGCAGGCGATCGCCGAGGCGATCGGGATCGAGATGGACCGGGACTCGCGGATCCTCGTGTTCGGCGAGGACGTGGGCCGTCTTGGCGGCGTCTTCGGCACCACACGCGGATTGCAGCGCCGTTTCGGCGACAAGCGCGTCCGCGATACGCCGATCTCGGAGCTCGGGTTCACGGGCATGGCTGTCGGTCTCGCGCTCGCGGGGTACAGGCCGCTCGTCGAGTTGATGTTCGTCGACTTCATCGGCGTCAACCTCGAACAGGTCTACAACGCGATGGCGAAGAACCACTACATGTCCGGTGGCACCGCTCGGATGCCGATCGTGCTCAAGACCGCCGGCGGTTGCATCGGCTCGGCTGCGCAACACTCGCAGAACCTCTGGGGGCTCTTCGCCCACTTGCCGGGGATGCTGGTCGTCGCGCCTTCGTGCCCGTATGACGCGAAGGGCCTGATGGCTTCTGCAATTGAGTCCGACGAACCCGTCGTCTACATCGAGCACAAGGGGCTACTCCTCAGCCGGAGCCGCGACTTCGAACATGGTGCGGAGGTGCCGGAGGAGCGATACACGGTCGAGCTCGGTAGGGCTGCGACCGTCCGCTCCGGCGGCGACGTCACCCTGGTCACGCTCAGCGGCAGCGTCCGACTTGCCCTGGCGGCCGCGGACGTGCTTGCCGGAGAGGGAACCGACGTCGAGGTGATCGACCTGCGCACCGTCGTTCCCCTCGATGTGGTGACGGTCGCCGAGTCGGTAGCTCGGACGCGGCGGCTGCTCGTCGTCGACGAGGACTACCTCAGCTTCGGCCTCACCGCGGAGCTTGTCGTGCGCGTCCTGGAGCTGCTCGGCCCTTCGGTTCTCGAGCGCTTCGGGCGGCACGCCGTGCCCGACGTCCCGATTCCGGCCGCGCTCACGTTGGAGCAGGCTGTGATCCCGAGCACCGACTCGATCGCCGCGGCGGTCCGTGCGCTGGCATGACGCTGCGGCTCGACGGTCACCGGACTGCGATCGTCGGCGGGGCCGGTGCGATCGGCAGCGAGATCGGTCGCGCCTTCGCGGCTGCTGGCGCCGCTGTTGCGGTGTTGGACATCGACGAGGGAGCGGCGGTCGCACTCGCGAGCTCGCTGCACGGCGATGGTCATTCGGGCAGTGCGGTCGACGTCACCGACCCTGATTCGGTCGAGCGTGCCGCGGAGATCTGCGGCCCCGTCGACTCGGTCGTCTACTGCGCCGGGATAGCGTTCACCGCAGACGTCGTCGACACCGATTGGGCGCGTTACCGCAGGCTTATGGCCGTCAATCTCGACGGCGCCTTCTACACCTCCGCCGCCTTCGCCCGGCGGATGGTCGCCGAGGGTGGGAGTGGCAGCTTCGTCTTCCTCACGTCGACTGCGGGGCTGCGAGGCGAGGCGGGGGCGACGTCGTACTGTGCGTCGAAGTTCGGGCTGATCGGGCTGATGGAGAGTCTTGCAGCCGAGTTGACGCCGCATTCGGTTCGCGCCAACGCCGTCGCACCCGGGAACGTCGACAGCCCGATGCTGCGAAGCGTCGCCCTCGCCCAGGCCGAACGTGAGGGCGCCTCCGCCGAGGAGATGATCGATCGGTACGCGCACGCCGGCGCCGCGCAGCAACTCGTCTCGATCCCCGAGGTGGCGTCGGCCGTGCTCTGGCTGGCCTCGCCCCTATCGGGCGCCGTTACCGGTGACGTCCTTCGCGTCGACGCCGGGCAGATGATCGGATGAGGATCGACGTCGAGCAGGCAGTCGAGGACACGGTCACGCTCGTGCGTATCGACAGCCAGAACCCCGGAGCACTCGAGGCGTCGTGCGGCGCCTGGGTCGAACAGCGGCTCCGCGCGGCGCAGGTCCCGGTCACCTCGGCGCCCGTAACCGGTGGCCGGACGAACGTTGTCGGCTCCGTGAGGGGTGCCGACGCGCCGCGCCTCGTGCTGCTCGCTCACATGGACACCGTCCCGGTGGGCGACGGCTGGACAGTCGAGCCACTCGGTGGCACGGTCCGGGATGGTCGAATCTACGGTCGCGGCTCGGCCGATATGAAGGCGGGTCTCGCTGTAGCGCTGAACCTGCTCGAGACGCTCGCGCAAGGCCCGCCACCGCCCGGTGACGTCGTCCTCTGTGCGACCGTCGACGAGGAAGGGCCCGAGATGGCCGGCGCACACGCGCTCGTGCAGGATGCCTTTGTTCGCGAGGGCGACCAGGTGCTGGCCCTCGAGCCGACAGGCCTACGCCTGCGGATCGCACAGGTCGGGCTGCGGTGGGTCGAGTTGGTTGCACACGGCCGGATGGCTCACGCCGGTCGCGCGCATCTCGGAGTCGACGCGAACCGCTTCGTGGCGCGGATCGTGGAGTTGGTCGGTGAGCGAGTCGCAGCGCTTCCGCACGAAGACGAGTTGCTCGGACGCCCGCTTTTCACGTGCGGCACCGTCTCGGGAGGGGTCGCGGTCAACGTTGTCCCCTCGCTGTGCCGAGCGCGATTCGACCTGCGCTTCGTCCCACCGCTCACCTCGGAGGCGGTCGTCGCGCTCGTGCGCGAGGCTGCCGAAGAGGCGCTCGAGGTGTTCCCGGGCTCGTCCTACGAGTTGCATCCGCTCGGGCCGGCGCGGCCACCGGTGCGCGCGGCCGAGGATGCGCCCGTGGTCGAGCGGCTGCGCGCCGCGTACGAGGAAATCACCGGTAATCCGCTCGCCTCGGGCGGCGCAGACGGGCACGAGGCGTACACGGACGCATCGATGATCTCTGCGCTGACCGGGAGCACGAGCTGCACCGTCTTCGGGCCCGGGTCGTCCGACGTGGCGCACACGGCCGACGAGTACGTCGAGATCGAAGAGATCGAGATCGCGAGCCGGGTGCTCGAGCAGGTTGTGGCGCGATGGTAGGCCGGCGCGTCGAACGGCCCCAGGCAAAGCTGTTTCCGCCGCCTGAATCTCAGCGGCCCACGATCGTCGGCACGCGCTGGGTCGTTTCCGCGGGCCACCATCTCGCCGCCGAGGCTGCTGCCCGGATCCTCGCCCGTGGCGGCAACGCCGTCGACGCCGGAGTCGCCGGCGGCCTCGTGTTGAACGTGGTGCTGCCGGACATGTGCAGCTTCGGGGGCGTGGCTCCGATCCTCGTCCGTGCGGCAGGAGACGACGTAGTCTGGAGCGTCTGCGGACTGGGCACGTGGGGGCGTGAGGCGACGCTCGAGGCGTTCAAGGAACGGTACGGTGAGTCGCTTCCAGAGGGGCCGGGCAACTCGGTCGTCCCGTCGGCCCCGGCTGCATGGCTGGCTGCGCTCGGCCGGTGGGGGACGCTCTCGTTCGCAGACGTCGCCGCGCCGGCGATCGAGCTCGCGTCCGAGGGCTTCGCGCTCGATGTCCGCGCGGCGTACGCCATCGGGGCGTTTGCCCGCGAGTGGGACACGACGCGCGATCTCTTCTTGCCCCGCGGACGGGCACTGCAGGCCGGGGACGTGCTGCGACAGACGGAGCTTGCCGGGCTGCTAGAGAGGCTCGCTGCCGCCGGGGGCATTCCCGAGGCGCACAGTGCTTTTTACGAGGGCGAGGTCGCCGCACGCATCGTCGCCTTCAACCAGGCCACCGGCGGTTGGCTCACCCGAGAAGACCTCGCGGGGTTCCAGGCGGAGGTGGCGCCCGCAGTCGCCCGCGGCTACGAGGGCTGGCGCGTCCACACGCCGGACACGTGGTGCCAGGGCCCGGCGCTGCTCCAGGTGCTCGCCATACTCGAGGGCTTCGATCTGGTCGGGCTCGGCCACAACAGCACCGAATACGTCCACACTGTCGCGGAGGCTGTCAAGCTGGCATTTTCCGACCGCGAGCGCTACTACGGCGACCCGCGGTTTGTCGACGTGCCGCTCGAATGGCTGCTGTCAGACGAACACGCGGCGGAGCTACGCGGACAGATCGGCTCGCGCACCGTTCTGCCGAACCTGCCGACGATGCCGGAATCACCGCCGCACAGACACGACACGACGTACCTCTGCGTTGTCGACGGCGACGGGAACGCGTTTAGCGCGACGCCCAGCGACACGCTTGACGGAGGGCCAATCGTGCCTGGTCTCGGCATCATCGTCTCCCCACGCGGCCTGCAGAGCCGGCTCGACCCGGCCCATCCGAGTGTGCTCGCGCCGGGAAAGCGCCCGCGGCTGACGCCTTCGCCGGCGCTTGCATTGCACCGGGCGGGCGGCGAGGACGCGCGTGTGTGGGCGTTCGGCTGCCCTGGCGGCGACGTGATCCTGCAGGCGATGCTGCAAGCTCTGCTCAACTACGTGCACTTCGGGATGACGCCCCAGCAGGCCGTCGAGGCACCGCGGTTCGCCTCGTTCAGCTTCCCGAACTCGTTCTATCCACACGGCGAGCTGCACGGCCAGATCAACGTCGAGGCCCGCATCCCGCAGGAGGTGCGGGATGCGTTAGCTGCGCGCGGCCACGACGTGGTGACATGGCCGGAGTTCGAGTTCGATGCCGGCGGCGTGTCCCTGGCGCTCGACCTGGTCGAGCCCACCCGGGACGGCCGGGTGCTCGCCGCTGCAGCAGACCCACGTCGAAGCACATACGCGTTTGGGAGGTGACGAAGCCGTTGGTCATCACAGACCTGAATTGCGGCACGGATGAGAGCACCGCGCTGATCGAGCCGGAGAGCGGCCGCCGGGTGACCGCAGCCGAGTTGCGCGGAGAGGTCGCGACGCTGGCGGGCAAGCTGGCAGCTGCCGGCATTGAGCGGGGCGACCGTGTGTCACTCATCCTGCCCGACGGGCCGCAGTTCGTCAGGTTCGTGCTCGCAACGACCGCGCTCGGCGCGGCAGCGGCGCCGTTGAACCCGGGCTACACCGCCGACGAGTTCCGTTTCTACCTCGAGGATCTCGAGCCTCGCTTCGTGCTGACCGCGAGCGGGGAGGCGACAGCCGCACGCACAGCTGCTCCGCATGGCCCGACGTTCATCGACGTCGACGGCGACGGGCTCGCTGCGCTCGCGCCGGCCGACCATCCAGGGGCTCGCTCAGAGGATGTTGCGCTCGTTCTGCACACGAGCGGGACGACGAGCCGGCCGAAACAGGTTCCCCTTCGGCACCAAAACCTTGTCACAAACGCACGTGCGATCACGGAGTTCTACGGGCTCGCGGAATGCGACGTCTCCTTCTGCGCGATGCCTCTATTCCATGTCCATGGCCTTGTCGCCTCGGTTCTCGCAGCGCTCGCGGGCGGTGGCAGCGTGATCGTCCCCTCGCGCTTCGTCCCTGGACGATTTCTGCGGTTCGCCCGCGAAAACAACGCTACATGGCTGTCGGCCGGCCCGACCCTGCACTCGATGATTCTGGACAAGCTCGGAGGCGAGCGGGTCCCGACGCTCCGCTTCACGCGCTCATGCTCGTCGGCCCTGTCGGCGGAGCTTTTCGAGCGCTGCGAAGCGGCCTACGGCGTCCCGATGGTCGAGGCGTACGGCATGACGGAGGCGAGCCATCAGATGTCGTCAAACCCTCTGCCACCACGCGACCGTAAGATCGGAAGCGTCGGCGTGCCGAGCCCAGGCGTGGAGATCCGCATCGTCGACGCCGACGGAACCGATGTCGAGGTGGGCGAGGTTGCAATCCGAGGCCCCGGCGTCACCGACGGCTACGTCGCAAACGCCGATGCGAACGCCCAGTCGTTCTTTGACGACCACTGGTTTCGCACGGGCGACCGGGGCAGGTTCGACGCGGATGGCTATCTCGTGCTCGAAGGCCGGATCAAGGAGTTGATCATCCGCGGCGGTGAGAACATCTCGCCGTTCGAGATCGAGGACGCCCTCGCCGCGCACCCGCTCGTGGCCGACTCGGTCGCTTTCGCTATCCCCGATCCGCGTTACGGCGAGGAGGTTGGCGCTGCAGTCGTCCTCAGCGGCGAAAGCGACGAGGCCGCATTGCGCTCATGGTGCGGCGAGCGGCTCGCCGCGTTCAAGGTGCCCCGGCGCATCTTCGTGCTCGAAGAGATCCCGCGGACCCCGACTGGGAAGCTCCAGCGTGCGCGAATCGGCGCGAAGCTCCTGGAGGACGAGTCGTGAAGTTCGTCGTCCTCGGCGCGGGCGCAATCGGGGCGTATGTGGGCGCCTGCCTCGCCCGGGGCGGTACGGACGTGACGCTAGTTGCGCGCGGCGAGCACTTACGCGCTCTCCGTGAGGAGGGGGTGCGTGTGTTTTCGCCGCGAGGCGACTTCGAGGAACATCCGGAGGCGACAGACGACTGGGGTGTTCTGGCGGAGGCCGATGTGGTCTTCCTCGGCCTTAAGGCGTACTCGCTGCCTGACGCGGCGCCGCGGCTGGGTGAGCTGCTCCGACCGGACGCGGCCGTGATCGCAGCGCAGAACGGGATCCCTTGGTGGTACTTCCAATCGCACGGCGGGCCCCTCGACGGGCTCGTGCTCGACTCGGTGGATCCGGGCGGCGTGATCACCAAGGCGCTACCTGCAGATTGCGCCGTCGGCTGCGTCGTCTACTGCTCGACAGAAATCGTCGGGCCCGGCGTGATCAGACACATCGAGGGCACGCGGTTCTCGCTTGGCGAGCCCGATCGGAGCGAGAGCGGGCGCTGCCGTGCTGTGTCGGAGGCGATGCGCGCCGGAGGGCTGAAGGCGCCGGTCGAAACTGCGCTGCGAAATGAGATCTGGCTGAAGTTGTTGGGCAACGCAACGTTCAACCCGGTGTCGGTGCTGACCGGTGCGACCCTAGCCGAGCTCGGATCGACCGACGCCATGACGCGCATGCTTCGCGGCGCGTTCGACGAGATCGGCGTGATTGCCGAGCGCCTCGGGATCTCCTTTCCCATCTCGCTCGACCGCCGACTCGAGGCCGGCTTCGCCGTCGGCGACCACAAGACGTCGATGCTCCAGGACTTCGAGCATGGGAAGCCCCTCGAGTATCAGTGCATGACCGGTGCAGTCCTCGAGCTTGCCGCTCGCCTCGACCTACCTGCTCCCTCGCTATCGGCAATCCACGCCTGTGTCGATCTGATCGAGCTCAAACGCCTTGCCAGCGACCGATCGGCGCAACCAGTCCACACGATGTAGACATGTACCAGCGGGTTTCTCAATACCGGATCGAGCTCTTGATCGACGAGTCGAACGCGCAGCCGCGGCCACGTCGAGGAGGACCGGGCAAGCCACTACGCGCGAAGCGATCGCAAGTGGCGGGAGCAGCGAGTTCGCTGGCGGACCGGCGGCACGCCGTTGCTTTCAAGAGATTCAGCCGACTCAGTCGTGCGGTCATGGCTTCGTTGAACGAGGGGCAAGCGCGAAGAGCCGGTGGGTTCACTAAGGGGGCCGCGAATCCCTAACTACCGCTACGAGGGTTACCGCGGCCTGAAAGTGATCGCCACTGGACACATGACTCGGGACCCGCCGTTGGAGGTTGGTCAGCCGATCACGATCGTCGGCCATCCCGGGCGCTTCCTTTCCGTCGACCCTCTTCTTCACGAGCGCGAACTGCGCGTCGTCATCGAGCTCAAGAGTGGAAATGATCATGACTTGGCACATGACTCGTGGCCGGCCGCGTGAGGTTGCTTCGCCGATCGCGACGTGCTCGGTTGGCCTTCGGGCTTCGGCAGTCACGCGCCACCTCAAACGCCCTCCGTGGCCTCAGCGCTGGCGCAGGCTCCGCCTGGTCCGCCTGCGGTCATTACTGTGGCGCCCGCGTTGTGGCGGGAGCGAAGTTTCGGACAGAAGGCCGCCACCGAGCGGCCAGTCTCTATCACCCCGGTTCGTCATTCAAGTAGCTGGCCCCGCGCCCGGAGACTTTACCCGCCCGGGTAAGGACCTCGACCCTGACCGGTGACGGCTCCGAGCTCCCCGGCACGAGGTAGGGAGCTCGGAGCCAAAGTCATTCTCGCGCGCCCCTCGCGCGCCCCCGCCGCACGAAAACAGCGGACTCACGCGGACGAACGCGGACGCCGGAGCCGGCAACGAGATAGCCCGCAACCCCAGTATTCATGCGGGGTTGCGGGCTATCACAGCGGAGGGGAGAGGATTTGAACCTCCGCGACGCTTACGCGCCGAACGGTTTTCGAGACCGCCGCATTCGACCGCTCTGCCACCCCTCCGGAGTAGCTTTTAGCCTAGCGTGGCGGGTCTAGGCTGGTGTCTCTAGTCGCTAACGGTCGCTTGTAGCGCGGTCTCTCGATCGCACGGACGATCGCGCTCGCGACGACGGTCCGGTTCGGATCCAACTACCCGGCGAGCAGCTACTCAGGCTGGCGGGAGTCGCCACAGTTGGGGAATGTCACCCGAACTGCACATCAACGCTTGGTCGGCTACTCCGGCTGGAATAGGGCCACGGTATTCCCATCCGGGTCCTTGAACCAAGCTGACTTCCCGATACCGGGAGTGGTCGCAACGTGATCGAGCGTCTTGAGGGCAGGGAAGTCGTAGTCTTCGAAAATGACTCCTCGCCCCGAGAGCTCGCGGACGTCAGCGTCAACGTCGTTGGTCCAGAAGCGAACCTGGGTGTGGTCGGCGGCGTTTGGGGAGGGGCGACCGTAGACGAGTAGCGTCGTGCCGTCGTTGGTCTCGAAGAGCAGATGGTTCGTGATCGTTTCTGGCGAGAGCTTAAGCCCGAGCTGCTGCTCGTAGAACTCCTGGCTCCTCGCGAGGTTAGTCGAGCAGAGCACCGCCGAGATCCGTCGATTCGAAAGCACGATTCGCCTCCCCATCGTGATGGTTGGTATCGAGTTCGCACGATAGAACCGGCCCGGGTACGGGCGCAAGGACGACCGACTGTGCGAGTGTGCCTAGCTGAGATTAGTCGAGACTTTGAGCCGCGAAGCGCGGACGACTTCAACGACCGTCCAGGTAACGGCTATTCCTCGACGAGCATCACGAGGGTCTCGGGCACGACCCCGTCGTGCGCCATCGCATCTCTCGCCCCGGGAGTCTCCATCGCGGCCATGACTGCGTCCATGTCCGCCACGTCCATCAGCACGGCCACGCGAGTTCGGTTCGTCGGATCCACGAACGTCCGGATATTGCTGACCCCCAGGGGACCGAAGAACTCTTCGCGCTTCGGCAAGGCAAGGCAATGGTCGGTGTCTTTCACATCGTGATAGCCGATCACTGTGGGCATGAGGCTCCTTCTTGGTTTGACTCCGGACCATCGCGGGAGCGGCGCCAAGGATCCTACGCGCTCCTAGCGGCGGCGGCGCATCGGGCGTGATATGCGAGGGCTGTCCGAGTGTTTCGTAAGACACTCCGAAGCTTGGGTCGGGCGAGGTCGAGGCCCGTGATCAAACGACGACGCGGAGGTGACGTGGCAGTAGCGGGCGGGAGGCTGCAGCAGACGTAGAGTGGACGGCTTGCCGGTTGTAGTGGTTGAAGGGGCTGACGCGGAAAGGGCGCTGCGGGCGCTGGGCGATGCGTTGCGCGGTGTCGCGTATCCGGAGACGCCGACTGAGTTGCAGCCGTTGGAGGCGCTGCTGTCGGTGGTGGCGCGGCAGGGCGCCCCGGGCTCTGACGTTTTTGACTCGTCGCGAAGAGGGGATTGGCCTCCTCTTGCGCGGATGTTCGCGTTCAACGAGCTGATCACGATCGAGTTGTTCGAGGAGGTCGTCGGTTCGGTCGGGCATGTTGCTCTTCAGCGCCTTGGGTTGGTTAGTCGCGACGGTGGGTGTGTGCGCGCTCAGGTGCGGGCACAGCGCGTGGGCGAGCGGTTCGTTCTTTCCGACGTGTTGAGTCGGGCTGATGCGCCCGACTATGTACCGGGCGTCTCGAATGCGGCTCGGATGTTGGGATTCCTCACTCCCAGGCGGGCGGTAGGGAGGGTGCTCGACCTTGGCACGGGGTCCGGGTTCCAGGCGCTGCTGGCGGCGAACAACGCGTTTGAGGTTGTGGCGACGGATCTCGGGGAGCAGGCGGTTGCGATTGCCCGGGCGACGATGTTGCTGAATGGGGTAACAAACGTCGAGGTGCGACACGGCTCGTGGTTCGAGCCGGTGGCCCGGGAGGAGTTCGATCTCGTCGTCTGCAACCCGCCGTTCGTGATCTCGCCGGAGCGCCGGCTCCTCTACCGGGACGGGCCGCCCGGCGGCGACGACCGTGGGGCTGAGCTGCTCTGCGGCGCGCTGATCGAACAGGTTCCAGCGGCTCTCACACCGGGAGGGATCGGCGTCATCCTCACGAATTGGGGCCGCCGAGGTGGTGAGGATTGGAGTGCGGCGCCGAGGCGGTGGTTAGAACACGCTGAGGTGCCGGGTGCGGTGATCAAGTACCAATCGTTGACGCCCGAGGAATACGCACTGATGTGGAACGTAACTTCGTCGAACCCCGCCGCACTCGAAAGCACAATGCAGACGTGGCTCGAGTATTACGAGCGGCTCGGGGTAGAGGAGCTCTGTTTCGGGACCGTTGCGCTGCACAGACCGACTGGCGAGACACGTGCCCGTCCTGCACGAGTCGACCTCGTCTTCGAGCACGATGGTCGCCCCGGGGACCGGGCTGGCGAGCAGCTTGCTCGGATCCTGGAGGGCTCCGCGTGGAGCGATTCGCATGACACGAGCGCCGTCCTCCGCACGGTCCCTCGGCTCGTTGAGGGACACGAGGGGGTGCAGCGGCTGCGGTTCACGGAAGGCCGCTATCTCGCAGAGCCAGTCTCCTTCGCGTTCCCGTCCGGGGCTGGGGTGGTAGCGACCCTGGATCCGCGCTGGCTCCCGTTCGTCCTCTCGATCGATGGACGCACCAGCGTCGCCGAGCTGATCTCGACTCATCAGCCCGAGCCGGACAGCGGCGAGCGAGACGCGGAAGCAGGAGTCGAGGTCATCCGCCTGCTCGCCTGCGCCGGTCTCGCCGAGCTTCCCGCAACCGCTTGACCGCAACAGACGAACTGCTGTATACACGCAAGCATTAGCGGCGAACTGTCGAAACCTGCGGCACCCGAGACGCCCGTCACGACGTGGGTCTAACGGAGCCTCGAAGCGAGGAGTACAAATGGTCAGCAAGAAGAACGCTCTCGGCGCCACGACGGCCTGCATGGCGACAGTCGCGCTCGCACTCGGGGCGGGCGTAGCGCAGGCGGGCACAGGAGGTCCCCCAACTTTCTGCTTGGGTCTTGGCGCCCCGCAGCTTTCCGGACTCCAGACCGCACAAGCGCACGGCGCACCGATCACGGTCTTCGAATTCTGCAAGGTCACTATCTAGGCTCCATTCGAGCGGTTCGTACGTACGGCCTCGCAGCCGTAACTGAGGGTCCTGCGCTTAACTGATGGCATCCGCGAAGGAGGCCCTGTCACGACGACGGCAGGGCCTCCCCGCCAACTCGCCAGTACGGCACCCGACGACAACCCCGCGACCCTCACCTCCCCCGGTGTGGAACGGGGATCGGGTAGGGCCCCTCCTGACCCCTTGCAGACGTGGATCTTGGTCGATCACGCCCAGAAGGCTCGATCATTCAGACAGACAACGTGGTCCCCCGGAGTCTTCGGGCGCCACGCCTCAAGGGTTGAGGCACGTCAGCGGCAGTAAAGAGACCAGGCAGCGGGACGCATCAGCATCGGGCACGCGATCGTCCGCGCGATCGATCGTCGCCCTTAGCATTCCGCTTAACCGCGCCAAAACGACCGACCGCCTACCACCTCTAAGGCGGGCCGAGTGCGCACCGAAACCGCTTGAACGCAGGGATCTGGCTCAACCAGGCCAACGACACCGATCTCAGGCTGGCAGCGAGACCAGGCCAGGATCTTCTTTTCGAGACCGCCGCATTCGACCGCTCTGCCACCCCTCCTAGCAGCGCAAGCCTAGCGCGGCGGTTGGCTCCGGTTCGAGGCTGCTTCAGATCGCCGCGCGAGACCGGGTTGGCCGAACGCCAGGTCGGACGGCCGCTCGTTCAGGCTTCTCCGGGGCTCCTCGAGGCGAGTGGGCTCTGGAGCACACCGAACCGGAGGACCGGAGAGACTGTCCCTACACAGGCAGCTTCCGCCAGTTCTCGGGTGAGAACGGCGGCTTGCCGTTGCACGCGGTCTTCGCACGCGCGTCGGTGAGCACCAGCCGGCTGCCTTCGAGTCGGTAGGTGGAGAAGATGCCGCAGTCGCCGAGGCCGCGAAACTTGTCGAGGACGGTGAGCGTGCCGGTGGCCCTCGAAAAGTCGAGGATGCCGAGGATCGTCGTCGCGGTCGTGAGCTTCACGTGCCCGTTGCCCGGATCTTCGTAGATCCGGAGCTTCAACGGGCCGACCGGCTTCGTCCCCGGTGAGGCGAGATAGAGGAGCGCATCTCCCTGATAGGCGCCGGGAGAGCACTCGATCGCGACGAGCTTGCGGTTGCCGTTCGCATGCATCAGCTGCATCCCTGCCCCCGGTGACGCGGTGGCTCTCCAGCCTTGCTCGCAGCTCGAGGGCCAATGGAGGATCGCGCGCCATGCTGCTCGGTCGTGCGTGGTACTGACGCCCGGGAGTGGGGCGGCCGCCGCCGCCCCGCAGAGCAGGAGCGCGAGTGCAGCCGTGACGAATGACAGGCGGCTGGTCACGCTGAGCGGGGCTTCGCCGGGGACAGGTCAGTGTCGTTGGCCGGCAGAGGCGTCGTGTGCAGGAACCCGAAGATCACGTTCGTGTCCCCGTGCGAGACAGAGCCAACCCGAGCGCCCGTGGCCCCGTGAGTCCCAAGAAGCTCAGACCGTCTCGATGTCGGCTTGGCGCCACACGCTGAAACGGAGAAGGAGGGATTCGAACCCTCGATGGAGGTTTATACCCCCATAACGCCTTAGCAGGGCGCCGCCTTCAGCCACTCGGCCACTTCTCCAGGGCGGGCAAATCGTAGCGGAGCCCGATACGAGCCCGAGTTGCGCGGCTACTTCGAGTTCAGGAACGCGACCAGGTCTGCGACCTGCGTCGTGCTCAGCGACTTCCCGAAGCTGGTCGGCATCACGTTCGTGGGGTAGCCCGGCGGCACGTACTTCGCCGGGGGATGGATGATCGCCTCCGTCGTGAAGTCTTCGAGCGGCTGGCCCGCCTTGTTCGCGTAGCTTTCGAGCAGGTCGAGATTCGGGCCGATCTTGCCTGTCGCTCCCGCCGGCGTGAACGTGTGGCATGCGGCGCAGCCGGCGCTCATGAACACCGCCTTGCCTGCAGCCGTATTACCGGCCGAAGCGGGGTGACCCGGCGTCGCCTCGGCGACCGACTGCTCCCGGCCGAAGTAGAGCACCGAGCTCATCATCGCGATGAAGAACACGAAGCAGAGTGGGATGTACCACCGCAGGCCCTTCTTCCCAGGGAAGTTCGGATCGAAGCGCGGAAACAGAAAGGAAGAGGCGAGCGCGAAGATGATGAAGATCGCGCCGGTCGCCGCAAGTCCGATCTCGTGCGATCTCGAGAGCCCGAAGACCAGGGGTTGGAACGGCATCAACCTGAACCTAGCGAAAGGGCTAGGCGGGTGCGTCAGTAGCCGGCGTCGTTCCCGGCGGAACAGTCGCTACAGACTCGTGGTCGTCGAGGTTGTCGTCGTCCTCCTCGTGACGGCCGAGGTAGAGAACCTCGTAGAGAACGGCCGCGATCGCGCCACCGGCGAGCGGCCCGACGTACCAGACCCATGCGTTCGTCCAGTAGTCCGCGGCGAGCTCCGGCCCGAAGGCGCGGGCCGGGTTGAGCGCCGCACCCGTGAGCCCGCCGCCCATGAGGACACCGAACGTGATCGTGAGCCCGATTGCGAGCCCGGCGATCTTGTCGAACGCCCCCTTCGGGTCGACCGCGGTCGCGAAGACGACGAGCACCAGGAAGAACGTCAGGATCGCCTCGATCATCACGCCCTGTCCAGAGCTGATCCCGCCCTGGAGCGAGGGCGCGCCGAGATGCAGGCCGGCGACGCTCTCCTGCCCGGAGACCCCGGCGATCGTTCCGAAGATCCATTTCAGCGCGAGCCCGGCGAGCGCCGCTCCGGCGAGCTGCACGACCCAGTAGAAGACGGCCAACGTGGGCGCGATCCGGCGCGTCACGAAGAAGCCGAAGGTCACAGCCGGATTGAAGTGGCCGCCGGAGATCCCGGCGAACGCGGAGACCATGATCGCGATCACGAGGCCGTTCGCGAACGCGCTATCCACGATGTTGCCGTAGAGGGACGAGCCCGCCCCGACGAAGATCAGGGCGAACGTGCCAATGAACTCGGCGATCCCGCGGCGCATGAGATCGAGTTGCACGGCGGGAGCATCGCACAGGTAGCGGACGGACTTGTCGCCGGTAGCCGCCCCTGGTTGGGATCCTCAGCACGCCCTCCAAGGCAACGTACTCCGGGCAGACGACCACGTGCTCGTCGAGTGGCGCTCAACTTCGGGTGCCTCCGCCGTCCCTCCGATCGCCGGCCTCACATCCACCATCAGAACGACGAGGCCTGGTAGGTGCTGGAGGGCACATTCGGCTTCCAGCTCGGCGAGGAGCTCGTGACCGCCGACCCGGGCTTCCGGCGCCACGGCTCGCAGGTGCTCTAGTTTGAACGGGGTGAATCGTCTCGCGAACGAGACCAGCCCCTACCTGCTCCAGCACGCCGAGAACCCCGTCGACTGGTACCCGTGGGGCGAGGAGGCGCTCGAACGAGCGCAGGCCGAGGACAAGCCGATCTTCCTCTCCGTCGGCTACTCCGCCTGCCACTGGTGCCACGTGATGGAGCACGAGTCGTTCTCCGATCCGTCCATCGCTGAGGTGATGAACGAGAACTTCGTGAACGTGAAGGTCGACCGCGAGGAGCGGCCCGACATCGACTCGCTCTACATGGATGCTGCGGTCACGATCAACCGGAGCGGCGGCTGGCCGCTGAACGCGTTCCTGACACCGGACGGCAAGCCGTTCTGGGCCGCGACCTACCTGCCGCCGGTGCCGCGCTCCGGACTTCGCAGCTTCGGGGACATCCTCGAGGCGGTCGCCCGCGCCTGGCGCGACAACCGTGCCGATCTCGTCAAGACGGGCGACTCGCTCGCCGAGCACCTCCGGAAGACGACCGAGTTCAAGCCGATCGACGCGCCGGTTGGCGACGAGCTCGCGACCCAGGCGATCGAGGCGCTGACCATGGGTTTCGACTGGCAATGGGGAGGCTGGGGGACCTCGCCGAAGTTCCCGCCGGCCTCGACCCTCGAGTTCCTGCTGCGGCGGGGGGTTCCCCGGATGCCCGAGAAGACGCTCGACTCGATGGCTGCGGGCGGGATGTACGACCTCGTCGGGGGAGGCTTTCACCGTTACTCGGTCGACCAGCGCTGGCTCGTGCCGCACTTCGAGAAGATGTTGTACGACAACGCGCAGCTCGCCTCCTGCTACCTGCATGCATGGCAGGCGACGGGCAGGACGCGCTATCGCGTGATAGTCGAGCAGACGCTTCGCTACCTGCTGCGCGAGCTGGCGCTCGGCGGCGGCGGCTTCGCCTCCTCGCAGGACGCCGACACCGACGGCAAGGAAGGCCTCACCTTCACCTGGACGCGCAAGGACGGGATCCCGGACGAGATGCTGTACCCGTTCGAAGGCGGTCGGTTCATCATCCGCGGCGAGCTCGAAGAGTCGAGACGCAGGCAGCTCTTCGAGGTGCGTGAGCAACGGCCGAAGCCGGCCCGCGACGACAAGGCGGTCGCCTCGTGGAACGGGCTCACGCTTGCGGCGCTCGCCGAGTGCGGCCGCGTGCTCGGGAACGCCGACTGGGTCGGGTCGGCGCGGGCGCTCGGCGAGTTCCTGCTCGGGCCGCTCTCTGCCGGCGACGGGCGGTTGCACCGCACCTGGCGCGACGGGGTGGCGAAGGGGCCCGGCTACCTGGAGGACTACGCCGACGTCGCGAACGGCCTGCTCGAGCTGCACGCGGCGACGGGTGAGCTCCGGTGGCTCCGCGAGGCAAACCGGCTCGCCCGGCTGGCGGTCGAGCTCTTCTCCGACGAGGAGAACGGCGGCTTCTTCCAGACTCCTGCCGACGCGGAGCCGCTGATCGTCCGCAAGAAGATCTTCGACGACCAGCCGGCACCGAGCGGCAACTCGATGCTCGCATACGTGCTGCTGCGGCTTTCGCGGATCTACGGCGACGACGAGCTGGAGGAGATGGCGCTCGGCGTCTACAAGCTGATCCTCGGTGGGCTCCAGAACGGTCCCTCGTCGTTCGGCTGGGCGCTCGTCGGAGTCGACCTCTACCTCTCGCCACGACGCGAGCTCGCGATCGCGGGCCCCCCCGACAGCGAGGTGGCGAAGAAGGCGCTTCGCCGGTGGGAGCCGCACGCCGTGATCGCATTCGGCCCAGTCGACGACATCCCGCTGCTCGAGGGAAAGACACTCGTCGACGGTAAGCCGGCCGTGTACGTGTGCGAGCGGTTTACCTGTCTCGCGCCGGCGATCGACCCGCGCGACCTGCGGTAGCCTCGGCCGTCGGCCCTAACCGAATCTTCGGCCGGGGCCTACGGGCCGCTTACGGAACGTGGGACGACCGAGGCAACACGACTCGGGGAGGTTCCATGTCGAACAGCCGTAGACGACTGGTCGCTCTGACCGCGGTGCTCGGCTCCGTTGCGGTGCTTGCAGTGCTGCCCGCCTTTGCCGGGGCTCGACCGGCCAGAGCGCCAAGCTGGTCAATGTTTCGTAGCCTAGACCGGGGTGACGCGCACGCCGGGGATCGCGGCGACCAGTGCTTCGACGGTCGTCTCGAACACGGCGTGCGGCGTGCCGGCAGCGCACCAGACCCGCTCGAATCTGAAGAGCGACTCGTCGACGATCGTCGGCAGGTCTCTGTCGTGGCCGAGCGGCGGTACCCCGCCGATCGCGAACCCGGTGGCGGCGCGCACCCCGTCCGCGCTCGCGGGCGTGCCGTCGATCTGCGTGACGCGGCGGTCGCCGGCGCAGAGCACCATCGTCGGCTCGCCCTCGACCTCGAACACGAGCGACTTCACGATCTGGCCGGTCTCGCAGCCGCAGGCCTCGGCCGCTTCAGCGGCGGTGCGGGTCGAGTCGGGGAGCACCTGCACCTCGACCTCGAGCCCGCGGCCCGCAAGCCGTTCCTGCACCTTCAACGCCGTCGGATGCACGGACGGAAGGGTACGGACGAGTGAGGTTGATGTACAGCTACATCACCTCTCGGGGAGGAGTCGGCCGGCCGCGCAAGAATCCCCACTGGCCGTGCGTGCGAGGTGCCTCCTCGGTCTTGTGCTCGCGGCCGGCGCCCTGATCTTCGCCGGCCAGGCAGCAGCGAGCCCGCAGCAGGCCGGAGTGCAGGTGGCGCTACGCGCCCTCGGGTTGTACTCCGGGCCGATCGACGGCGAGGTCGGGCCGCTCACCCGTTCTGCGGTCGAGGCCGCCCAGCAGCGCGCGAGCCTCCCGGTGACGGGGACGGTCGACACACAAACCCGCGACGCGCTCGGGCCGCTTGGCGGGCCGCTCTTCGGCAAGCGGCCGATCTGGCCCGGGGACTTCGGCCTCGACGTGTCGGTGCTGCAGTTCCTGCTCGCCCGTGCCGGCTACTACGACTCCGCACTCGACGGCTATTACGGACCGAATCTGGAGGCGGCGCTCGAGGCCTTCCAGTCCCATGCCGGCCTGACCGCGGACGGCGTTGCCGGGCCCCAGACGCTGGCGACGCTCGTCCGGCGAGCCCGCGTGCCGCAGAGCCCGGCGCCCGCGGCATACGTCGCGCCCGCGGCAGACGTCTACGTCGTCGAGCCCGGCGACTCGCTCACCGCGATCGCCGCCCACCTCGGTGTCAGCCTCAACGGGCTCGCGAAGGAGAACGCCCTCGACCCGGCAAAGGCGCTGCTGATCGGCACGAAGCTCTCGGTTCCGGTTCCGGTTCCGGCGGCTCAACCGGCCGACGCCTCGCTTGCAGCGACGCCCGGCGCGGTCCGTTCGCAGCTTGACAGCTGGGCCGCAAGGCTCGGTGTCTCGCCGCATCTCGTCCGTGCGCTCGCCTGGATGGAGTCCGGCTTTCAGCCGGGAGTCGTCTCGAATGTCGGCGCCCGCGGCGTGCTGCAGGTGATGCCGACCACGCGGACGTATGTCGAGCAGGTGCTCGTCGGCCACGGTCTCCCCCAGACCGTCGACGGCGACATCGAGGTGGGCGTCCTCTATCTTCGCCATCTGCTCTCGCAGTTCGGCGGCGACTCCGACCTGGCGCTCGGCGCCTGGTACCAGGGCGAGGCCGCCGTGAGGAAGTTCGGGCTCTACAAGGTGACGAAGCCGTTCGTCGCCGACGTGCTCGCGCTCGAGTTGCGCATGTAGGGCAGTGCCTGAGAGTGTCGTTCGGGAGACCCACCTCCCGCCCCAATGCCGTCGAGGCTACTCCGGAAGGTGTGACGCGCGGGTACCGGTTGTTCCACAGGCGAGGTTCGACGGCGCCACTACGATGCGGAGGTGAGTCTGCTCGAGCGCCCCCTCGACGAGCTGATGGCCGAGGCGCGCGCTGTACGCGAGGCTCGGAGCGGACGGCTCGTGACTTTCAGCCCGAAGGTGTTCATCCCGCTCACGAAGCTCTGCCGGGACGTCTGCCACTACTGCACGTTCGCGGCGCCGCCGCGCCGAGGCGAGCGCGCGTATCTGACCGTCGACGAGGTGCTCGAGGTGGCGCGCGCCGGCGAGCGCGCGGGCTGCCGCGAGGCGCTCTTCACACTCGGGGACAAGCCCGAGCTGCGGTACGCCGCGGCACGCAGCGAGCTCGCCGGGCTCGGGTTCGCGACCACGCTCGAGTATCTCGCTCACGCCGCGCGTGCCGTGCTCGAGGAGACCACGCTGCTGCCGCACCTCAACCCTGGCCTCCTCACTGCGGCCGACTTCGAGCTCTTGAGGCCGGTCTCGGCGTCGATGGGGATGATGGTCGAGACCTCGGCCGTCCGGCTCTCGGCGCGTGGCGGGCCGCACTTCGGCTCGCCGGACAAGCTCCCGGCAGCGCGGTTCGAGACGCTCAGGCACGCAGGCGCGGCGCGAGTCCCATTCACGACCGGGATCCTGATCGGGATCGGCGAGACGCGGGCAGAGCGGCTCGAGGCGCTCGAGGCGATCTCCGCCGCCGGCCCGCAGGTGCAGGAGGTGATCGTCCAGAACTTCCGCGCCAAGCCGGGGACGAAGATGGCGTCTGCCCCCGAACCGCCGCTCGATGAGCTCCTCTGGACGATCGCGGCAGCGCGGCTGATCCTGCCCCCCAGCGTGGCTCTGCAGGCGCCCCCGAACCTGACCGAGGACTTCGGCCGGCTCCTCGACGCCGGCATCGACGACTGGGGCGGCGTCTCTCCGGTCACGATCGACCACGTCAACCCCGAGGCGCCCTGGCCCGAGCTCGACCTGCTGCGCGCGGCGACAGAAGATCGCGGCCTCGAGCTCGTTCCGCGGCTCACCGTGTATCCGGGGCACATCGACGGAAGCTGGATCGACCCGAAGGTGATGCCGCATGTGCTGCGGGCATCCGACTCGCTCGGCCTCGCGCGTGAGGACCCGTGGTCGCCCGGTGAGACCGGCGAGATCCCGTTCGTCGTCAGCCGGGATCCGCTTCCCGGAGGCGTGGGCGGCGAGCTCGGCGAGGACGAGATCGTCCGGCTCTTCCGTGCGCGCGGCCCCGAGCGCCAGCGCGTCTTCGCCCGGGCCGACCGGCTCCGCCGTGAAGTGAACGGCGACGAGGTCACCTACGTCGTGACCCGGAACGTCCAGTACACGAACGTCTGCTACTTCCGCTGCGGCTTCTGCGCGTTCTCGAAGGGCAAGCTCGCGGCGAACCTGCGCGGCGAGCCCTACCTCGTGCCGCATGAAGAGATCGTCCGCCGGGCGGTCGAGGCATGGGACAGGGGCGCAACCGAGATCTGCCTCCAGGGCGGAATCCATCCGGCCTTCGACGGCGACTACTACGTGTCAGTCGTGCGTGCGATCAAGGACGCCGTGCCCGGTCTGCATGTTCACGCGTTCAGCGCGCTCGAGATCTGGCAGGGTGCCTCGACCCTCGGCGTCCCGCTTCGGGACTACCTCGAGCGGCTCCGTGACGAAGGGCTCGCCTCGCTGCCCGGCACCGCCGCCGAGGTGCTCGACGACGAAGTACGGGCCGTCATCTGCCCCGACAAGATCACGACCGCGCAATGGCTCGAGGTGCATCGCACCGCGCACGAGGTGGGTCTTCGCTCGAACAACACGATCATGTTCGGCCATGTCGACGGCCCCCGGAACTGGGCGCGCCATCTCGTCGCGGTCCGGGAGCTTCAGCGTGAGACGGGCGGGTTCACCGAGTTCGTTCCGCTGCCGTTCGTGCACATGGAGGCCCCGATCTACCTCAAGGGTCGCGCCCGGCCGGGGCCGACCTTCGGCGAGGTACTCCTCATGCACGCGGTTTCGCGGCTCGCGCTGCACCCCGGGCTCGAGAACATCCAGGTCTCCTGGGTGAAGGCAGGCCCCCGAGGCGTGGTCGAGGCGTTGAACGCCGGCGTGAACGACCTCGGCGGAACGTTGATGAACGAGTCGATCTCACGCTCGGCGGGAGCGGGGTGGGGCCAGGAGCTACAGCCAGAACGGATGGAGGCGCTGATCCGCTCGGCGGGACGGATTCCACGGCAGCGGACGACGCTCTACGGTGAGCCGCCCGGGGAACAGGTCGCCCGGTCGTTCGGCGCAGACCCGCTGGCGGAGCCGTGGAATCCGCACGTGAACGAGGCACGGCTCGAGCGCCCCCGCCGCCTCGTGCGACCGGTTGCGGCCGGCTAGCTCGCGCCGGCCGCCGGCGGGCTCGGGGCGGTCTCGTCGAGCGATGTGCCGCCCGCGTTCGACGCCGCGACCAGGCAAGCGATCGTGACGCCACGATCGCCGGCCGGGACCGTGAACCTGGCCTTCGGGCCGTGCTGAAGGACCTCTCTGGTCGTCGAATTCACGAACGAGTAGCTGAAGCGTGCCTTCGTACCAGGCCAGTCTCCGTGATCGCACGTGATCGTCTTGCCGACGACGAGGCGCCCGTTCCACCGGATACCGGCGGGGTTCGGGCCCTCACGCGGCGCCGCAGCGGGATGGTCGTTGCCCCGGATGAAGGAGAGGATCTCCGGGGCTCCCGTGTACGTGAAGAGCGAGCGGCTCCCGATCTCGCAGCCGGGAGCGCCGGCGCTCACGATCCCGACGAGCGTCGGCTTCGGGCCGGCCGTGACGAGGCCGCCGCCGCTGTCGCCGTTGCACACGGAGCTCGTCGGCGACCACGCACAGATCTGGATCGCGTTGAACTCGAGTAGCCCGCGTTCGCTCGATCCGCAGGCTCCCTGCGCGTCGACCTTTCCGGTCAACGCGTGCAGCGGCCCCTTGCTCTTCTCGCCCGCTGCCTTCGAGCCGAACCCGGCGAGCTTCACCGTCGCCCCTGCGGGGACGGGTGCGTTCGGGCCGGGCAGAGCCACTGGCTTTACGGCCGGCCCGCTGAGGTCGAGCGGAGCGGCGAGCTCGAGCACGCTGACGTCGTCGGGATCGTCGGCGCCCGTGAAGAAGTAGCGCGGATGAACGCGGTAGCGGCGCACCTTCCTGTCCTGTTCGGCATCGGTGCGAAGCGGCGCCTTGAAGTTCGAGACACCGGCCCGTACGACGAACGCCGACGGCGGGGCGGGCCTCTCTTCCCCATCGAGGACGCAGTGGGCGGGGGTGACGATGTGGATCGGGTCGACGACAGAGCCAGTGCACACGAAATGCGTCGAACCGGCGTTCTCGACGATGAAGACCGTCCACGGCGCGGCCTGCACGGGGATCGCGCGGCCGCCGTTGATCGCTTCGGCGCCCGCACTGCACCACGTGCCGACGATCAGAACGCCGAGCGCGCCCCCGAGGCGTGGCGTCAATCGTCTCGCCAGCACCCGGGAACGGTAGCGGTCTAGCTGACTCGAAGCAGTGTCGAGCTCGTCGCCGACGAGAGCCCGGCAACGGCGGTGATCGTAAGCCTGTCCGTGCCGGCCCTGGCGGTCGGTTTCACGTGGAAGCTGAAGATGAACGGCACGTCGTCCGCGCCGCCGTCGGTGTTCGTGGTCGAGCGGCAGAGGCGCCCGGCGACCGACTTCGGCGGCGTAATGCAGACGCTGAACCTTCCGAAGAGGCCGGCGGGGGCGACGAGGGTGACCCGGAGCAACACCGACCGGCCGCGTGCCCCCGAAAGCGGCCCGACGTGCGCGATCCGTGCCTGAGGCGACCCTTTCACCGGTGCGGTCGCCGTCGTCTCGTCGAGCGAGGTGCCGCCCGCGTTCGTCGCCGCGACCTCGCACATGATCGCGGCGCCCGTGTCGGCTGCCGGCACCTTGAACGTGGCTGCCGTTCCGTGTTGCAGCATCTGTCCGTTTGCCGTGTTCACGAACGAGTACGCGTAGGTCGCGTTCGAATCCGGCCAGTCTCCCGGCTCGCAGTCGAGCGTGTTGCCGACGACGAGCGGCCCTCGCCAGCGGAGGTCGACGCCGTTCGGTCCCTCGCGCGGTGCCGTGGCCGGCCGGTCGCTCCCCTGGATGAACGAGAGGATCTCGGGCGCTCCCGTGTAGGTGAAGAGGGAGTGGCTGCCGACGTTGCATCCCGGGGCGCCGGCGCTCACGACCCCGATGAGAGTCGGCGTGGATCCGCCGATGACGAGCCCGCCGCCGCTGTCGCCGTTGCAGACGGCGCTCGATGACGACGCCTCGCAGAGCTCGATCGCGTTGAACTCGATCAGGCCGTCGTTCGGGGAGCCGCTGCAGATTCCCTGCGGGTCGACCGTACCGGTCAGCGAGGAGAGCGGGCCGCTACTCGCTGCGGTCGGTGTCTGCTTGCCGAACCCTGCGATCGTCACCGCAGCGCCCCCCGGGAATGCCGAGCCCGGCGCGGGCAGCGCGACCGCCTTGACCGCCGGGCCCGAGAGGTCGAGCGGTGTCGCGAGGGCGAGCACTGCGACGTCGTCGGGATTGGCATCGCCGGTCGAGGTGTAGCCGGAGTGCACGCGGTACTGGCTCACGGCCCGGTCCTGCTCGAGATCGGTCGGCAGCGGCGAGGAGAAGTTGGAGATTCCCGCGCGTACCTGGAACGCCGAGGGCGGAGCAAGGTTGTCGTCGTCGTAGAGGCAGTGTGCAGCCGTGAGGATATGAGAGGCATCGACGACCGAGCCGGTGCAGAGGAACCGGACGGAGCCCGATGTCTGCTGCACGAATACCGTCCAGGGCGCGGCCTGCACCTGGATCGTCGCCCCGCCGACGATCGCTCCGGCCCCCGACGAGAGGCAGGCGGCGAGGACAAACGCTGCTGCCACGCCCGCGAGGCGTGTGGCTGACCGGCTCCCCAGCATCCGCGCCAGGGTAGCCGCGCCTATGTCTCCGACTTCGTTGCCTTCGTCGGCCCCCCGCTCGAGAACGCGGCTCCGGCCGTTGCCCCGTCGGGCTCGTGGCGCCCGTTCGTTGCGTTCCCGTTCGTCTGGTCGAGCATCCCGCGCAGCATCGGGATCGCGGCGGCGCCCATCCCGAGGACCTGCGAGAAGAGCTGCCCGACGCCCTCGGCGCCGTTCAGCACCGTGAGGTTGCCGATCGTCCCGAAGGCCTTCGCGGCCTCGCCGACGATCTGCGGCAGCTGCTCGGCGATCTGCTGCCCGATCACCGCCTCCTGGTTCTGCGCGAGCGCATCGGCGCGCGCCTTGATCGCATCGGCCTCCGCGAGTCCCTTCGCCTTCACGGCTTCGCCCTCGGCAAGGCCGCGTGCTCTCGTTGCCGAGGCCTCGGCGTTGCCGATCTGCGTCGTCCGAGTCGATTCGGCTTCGGCCTCGAGCTTGACGCGCTTTGCATCGGCGGTTGCCGAGAGCTCGACCTCGCGAGCCTGCGCCTCGGCCTGTGAGATGCGGGCGTCGCGTGCGGCCTCGGCAATCGTGCGGGTCTTGTAGGCCTCCGCGTCGGCAGGCTTGCGCACCTCCACCTGAAGCTGCTGCTCCGTGCGTTCGGATTCGAGCTGGGCGACCTTCGTCTCCTGGACGACGACCTCCTGCTTCGCGGTTGCGGCGGAAAGCGGCCCGGCCTGTTCGGCCTTGGACTGCGCACGCTGGGCCTCGGCGTGAGCCTCGGCCTGCTTGATCTGGGATTGGCTCGTTGCCGCAACCTTGAGCGCTTCGGCCTCCTGTTCCCGTTCGGTTGCCTCCCTGTCGGAGGCTGCGTGCGCGATGCGGGCCTCCTTCGCGACCCGAGCGGCCTCCGGAGCAGAGAGATTGTCGATGTACCCGCTCGCGTCCTCGATCTCCTGGATCTGGAGCGAGTCGATCGTGAGTCCGAGTCGCTGCATCTCGGTTGCCGCCGAGTCGCGGGTTGCCTTGGTCAGCGCGTCGCGGTTCCTGATCAGATCCTCGATCGTCATCGTGCCGACGATCGACCGCAGGTGGCCGGCGAAGACGTTGTGTACCTTCACATCCATCTGCTCCTCCTGATCGAGGAAGCGCCGCGCGGCGTTCGCAATCGACTGGTAGTCGTCGGCGATCTTGTAGATCACGACCGCCTTCACGTTCGCCCGGATCGCCTGTGTGGTGACACACTCGAGATCGAGCTCGGCCTCGTGGATGTCGAGCGACAGCCGCCGGACTTTCTGCAGCCCGGGAATCGTGAATGCGCCCTTGCCCACGACGATCTTGAAGCCGAGCCCCGACGCATCTCCGATGCCTCGATGTGCGCGTATTCCGGAGATGATCAGAGCCTCGTTCGGCTCCGCAACCTTGAACAGAAACACGGTAACCCGCCCCCTTCTTCTTACGTCAGTAACGGCTGACGACGATGGTGCGCGGCGCTCGCTGGTCGAGCACGATCACACGCGCGCCCTTCGGGATCGACTCGGTCGGATCGGACGAATAGGCGTAGTAGCTCTCGGAGCCGCCACGGATCGGAACCATCACGTCACCCATCCCACCGGGCTCGATCCCGCCCGTGCAATGACCCACCTTGCCGATGAGCTCATGATCGGTTTCCATCGCTCCCGGTCGTACTGTATTCCTCCGCGATCTGCCGCTGTTGCACTCTCTCGCGCGCAGCCCTGGCCTGCTCGGCCGTCGCCGGCCGACCGGCACCGAGGATGCTCGCTCGGTGTCGTGGCCCGGCGTCCGCGACGTCTCCGGCGAACGGTCAGCCGGCGCCGGGCTCGGCCGTCGTCTCCCGCAGCGGCAGCCCGGAGGCAACGAGCCTGCGTCCGTCGTGCTGGTAGATCACGTCCACCGAATCGTGCTTCTTGTAGCCACCGATCCCGATGCTGACGAGAACCCACTGGAGCTTGCTCATCTTCACCTCGGGCACCAGCTCGCGCGGGAAGACGAGGGCCCGGTCGCGGAGCTCGAAGTCGATGCCCGCATGCTGCGGGATCCCGTTCAAGTACACCTCCAACGGCTCCTCGACGTAGGCGGGGAGGTCAACCCAGGATTCGCCGGCGGCGGGCTCGGACATGGCTCAAACCTAGCCGCACGGGCGCTACCAGCCGGAGGACCCCGGTGCGCCCTTGAACGGGCCGATCAGATCGGAGGTGATCCAGCCGCCGTAGAAGCCGCCTTCCTGCGCCCGCACGCGCTCGTCGTCGACGAACGCCTCGACCGCCCACGGGTAGAAGGCGACCGCATCCCGGATCGCCTCGAACTCGGGGTGCGGATGGGGGTACGACCAGGCGGCGCGTTCGGTGTGGTGAGCGCCCGCGACCACGTCGAAGTACCTCGCGACGCCCTTCCACTCGCAGACGGTGGTCGGGCCGCCCGCCGGTAGGAGGGCGCCCTCCAGCACATGCTCACTCGCGATGTAGTACGACGGCGCGAGGCTCGTCTCGAGCACGCGGAGGCTCTCCATCGTGTCGACGATCGTCACGCCCCCGGCTACCACGCGGACCCGCCTCGAGCTCGGCTCGATCCGGGGCGGGCGCGGATAGTCCCAGACGGATTCGCTCACCCGCCCATCGTGCCGGTTTCGCGGCGCTCGGTCAGGTTCGAGGCAGCCAGGAACGAGCTGTACGAGCCTGCCGCCCGGGCGAGACGATGTGCCCGTATCAGGGGTCGGAGTAGCGGGGCGCCCTACGGTTCGAGCGCGAGCAGGTCGTCGAGCGTCTCCCGGCGGCGGATCACGCGCGAGCTACCGTCCGCGACGAGCACGGCAGCGGGGCGGGGGACGGCGTTGTAGGTAGAGCTCATCGCGAGGGTATAGGCGCCCGTTGCGGGGACGGCGAGGATCTCGCCGCGGTGAGGCTCGGGAAGCTCGACGCTGTCGATCAGGAGGTCGCCCGATTCGCAGTGCTTGCCGACGACGGTGTAGGCACGGGCCGGCGACTCGCCGGCGCGGTCGGCGAGGAGCGCGGTGTAACGGGCGCCGTAGAGCGCGGGGCGGGGATTGTCGGACATGCCGCCGTCGACGGCGACGTAGGCCGTGTTGTCGGCCGCGGTCTTGACCGAGCCGACCGTGTAGAGCGTCACGCCCGCGCGGGCCGTGAGTGAGCGGCCCGGCTCGAGGATCACATGCGGGAGCGGGAGGCCCTCCTGGGTGCAGGCACGTTCGAGCTCGGCGAGGATGCCTCCGGTGAACTCCTCGATCGAAAGCTCGGGCTCCTCGTGAGTCGCTGCGACGCCGAGCCCTCCGCCGAGGTCGAGCGTTCGCAGCTCCCAGCGGAGCTCCGCGCGGGCGCGGCCGGCGAAGGCTGCGATCCAGTCGACTGTCATCCTCGCCGCCGCGAGGTCGCGGAGCCCGGAGCCGATGTGGACGTGGAGCCCGTCGGTCTCCGGCGCGCGGCGGAGTGCTTCGAGCGAGTCGTTCGGCGTGAGCCCGAACTTCGAGCCGTGGTGGCCGGTGCGGATCGACTCGTGCGTGTCGGCCTCGATCCCCGGTGTCACCCGGATCAGTGTTCGCTCCGCACGGGCCGCGCGGGCGCGGTCGACCTCCTCGAGCGAGTCCACGACGACGAGCGCCCCGGCCTCGGCGGCCGCCGCGAGCTCCCCGTCCGACTTGTTGTTCCCGTGGAAGACGAGCCGGCCGCCGGTGAGGCCGGCGGCCTCCGCGAAGCGAAGCTCGCCGAGCGTCGAGACGTCGGCGCCGATCCCTTCCTCGGCGAGGATCCGCATCACCGCGAGATTCGGGAACGCTTTCGTCCCGTAGACAATCGTCGCCTCGGGCGCGGCCTCGCGGTAGGCGCGGGCGCAGCCGCGCAACGTCGCCTCGTCGTAGACGAGGAGCGGGCTCCCGTGCTCGCGGACGAGGTCCGCTGCGGCGATGCCGCCGAGCGAGAGGCGTCCATCCTCGAGGCGGGCCGTGTCCGGAAAGAGCCTGAGCACAGCTCGATTCTGCCTGTGGATGAGATGTGCCCTCTCTGGCTCAGTTCCGGTACACGCGCCGTCACGGGCTCCCGGGTAGCCTGAATGCTGGGGCCCGTGAGCCCCGTAGGGGGATGTGGGCCAAACCGTGGGCCAAACCGTGGGCCAACCGGTGGCTCGATGGGTGGCCGAGGGGCTGCTTTCCGGCTCCGGGGCTCCCACGTCTCACCGGGGATGGCGCTACACTCACGGGCCAGTGAATCCGTTCCTTACCTAACAAGAGGAAGCGACCGCGGCATGCCCGCGTCGGCTTCCCTGGGCCTCTCGAACAACGGGAGGCTTTTTCGTCTCTAGAGGGCAAATCGGGCAGATGGACACATACGAACCGCACGCAATCGAGCGCAAGTGGCAGCAGGTCTGGAAAGAGGCCGGCGCCTTCGTGACGGCCAATCCGGAAGACCCTGCCCATGCGGACAGGCAGAAGGCCTACGTGCTCGAGATGCTCCCCTATCCCTCGGGCGAGCTCCACATGGGCCATGTCCTGAACTACACGCTCGGTGATGTCGTCTCCCACGTGCGCCGTCGCAAGGGCTGGTCGGTGCTGCGCCCGATGGGTTACGACGCCTTTGGCCTGCCCGCCGAGAACGCCGCGATCCGCGAGGGCGGCCACCCGCGCGAGGTCACCGACCGCAATATCGCCGCGATCCGCACCCAGATCCGCCGGATGGGCTGGTCGATCGACTGGACGCGCGAGGTCTCGACCCACGAGCCCGAGTACTACCGCTGGACGCAGTGGCTCTTCCTGAAGCTCTACGAGGCGGGCCTCGCCTACCGCAAGGCGGCGCCGGTGAAGTGGTGCCCGCACGACCAGACCGTGCTCGCGAACGAGCAGGTGATCGAGGGTCGTTGCGAGCGCTGCGGCACGGAGGTCGAGGCGCGCAACCTCGAGCAGTGGATGTTCAAGATCACCGACTTCGCAGATCGGCTGCTCGACGACATGGCCGCGCTCGACTGGCCCGACCGCGTCCTCACCATGCAGCGAAACTGGATCGGCCGCTCGGAAGGGGCCGAGGTGACCTTCCGGATCGAGGATCTCGCCGAGGACGTCTCCGTGTTCACGACCCGCCCGGACACGCTCTTTGGGGCGACCTTCTTCGTGCTCGCGCCCGAACACCCGCTCGTCGAGCGCCTCGCGGCGATCTCGGTCGAGCCGACTGAGCTTCGCGAATATGTCCGCCACGCCGCGGGGAAGAAAAGCGAGGAGCGCGCCGCCGCTACCGAGAAGACCGGCGTCTTCACCGGTTTCTATGCGGTGAATCCCGTGAACGGCGCCAACATCCCGATCTGGGTCGCCGACTACGTGCTGATGGACTACGGCACCGGGGCGATCATGGCCGTGCCGGCGCACGACGAGCGGGACTTCGAGTTCGCGGAGAAGTTCAGCCTGCCGATCATCCCCGTGGTCGCACCCGCCGACGGCGAGGTGGATCCGGCAACCGCCTACGTCTCGTACTCCGACGACGAGGTGCTCGTGAACTCCGAGGAGTTCACCGGGCTCTCGGTGCCGGAGGCGAAGCAGGCCGTCGTCGCCTCCCTCGAGGACCGCGGCCTGGGCCACGTTGCGATCAACTACCGCCTGCGCGACTGGCTTCTTTCACGCCAGCGCTACTGGGGCTGCCCGATCCCCGTGATCCATTGCGACGCGTGCGGGATCGTGCCCGTGCCCGAAGCCGACCTCCCGGTCGTCCTGCCCGAGGTCGCCGACTACCTGCCGAAGGGCCGCTCGCCGCTTGCGGCCTCCGAGGACTGGGTCAATGTCGCGTGCCCTGCATGCGGCGGCGCCGCGAAGCGCGAGACCGACACGATGGACACCTTCGTCGACTCGTCCTGGTACTTCCTGCGCTACACCGACCCGCACAACGACGAGGCGCCTTTCGACCGCGAGCTCGTCGACTACTGGCTGCCGGTGAACCAGTACATCGGGGGGATCGAGCACGCGATCCTGCACCTGATGTATGCGCGCTTCTTCGTGAAGGCGCTGCATGATCTCGGACTGCTCGGTTTCGACGAGCCGTTCGCGCGCCTCTTCAACCAGGGGATGATCTACCGCTTCGGGGCGAAGATGTCGAAGTCGAAGGGCAACGTCGTCTCACCGGACGAGCTCGTCGACCGCTACGGCGCCGACGCGCTTCGGCTCTACATCCTCTTCATGGGCCCGGCCGACCAGGACAAGGAGTGGCAGGACACGGGCGTCGACGGCCAATGGCGGTTCCTGCAGCGCCTGTGGCGCGTCGTGCACGAGGCGCTCGAGCGGGCGCCGGTTACCGATCCGCCCGTAACGGCCCTGACGCGGAAGGCGCACGAGACGATCCACAAGGTGACCGACGACATCGAGCGGCGGTTCGTCTTCAATACGCCGGTCTCGGCGGTGATGGAGCTCGTGAACGAGATCTCACGCGAGCCCGGCGACCCGGCAGCCCGTTTCGCCGCCGAGACGGCGGTTTCGCTGATCCAGCCATACGCGCCGCATATCGCCGAGGAGCTCTGGGCCGCGCTCGGCCACTCGCGGTTGTGGGCCGAGCCGTGGCCGGTCGCCGACGAGTCGCTGCTCGTGCGGGAGACGATCCAGCTCGTCTGTCAGGTGAACGGTAAGGTGCGTGACCGGATCGAGGTTCCCGCCGGGTTGCCCGGCGAGGAGCTGGTTGCGCGTGCCCGCGCCTCGGAGCGCGTCCAGGCCCACCTGAACGGTAAGGAGCCGAAGGTGTTCGTCGTGCCGGACAAGCTCGTGAATTTCGTGGTCTAGCCGGGCGCGAGCGGGCCTCTCATCACGATCTCGGCCGGCTCCGGGCGGTAGCCGTACCGTTCGTTCAGCCGGATGATCTGAGGGATTCGCACCTCGTTCGCTGTGCGCAGGATGCGGAGGCCCTTTCCCTTAGCCCAGCGGATCTGGGCGCGCTTGAGCGATTCGGCGACGCCCTGTCGCCGCCAGGGCCGTGAGACGCCCGTGTGGGCGTGCTCGCCCTCGTCCCCTTCGACCGCAAGGACGGCGAAGCCGATGACCGCGCCTCGCTCGAGGGCGATCATGAAAGCCTCCGCCGGATTCGGCTCGACCGCGAATCCGCACCAGTGCTCGAGGTTTCCGATCTCGGCATCGCTGCGTCCGGGCTGGTCGGAGTACGTCTCCAGCGCGACCGCGTAGACATTCGGGAGCAGGTCGCCGCGTTGCGCGAGCGTTGTCACCTCGTGCCGGGGATCGCACGGATCAGGGGCCGCTGCGACGTCGAGGGCGTAGCGGAGGTACCGGAACGTCTCCTCGTAGCCCCGCTCGGTGAGGAAGCGGACGATCTCGGGGTGCTCTTCGGTCGTCCAGACCTCGAGCCCGGACTTGCCCAACTCTTGGGCCGCACGCGATGCTGCCTGCCACGCCCGTTCGTCCCCGGCTGCGAGCGAGGTCTCCGCCCACGGGAGGTGCTCCTGCCCCGGGATCGTGCGCACGCTCACGGGGGGATTCTGGCTCCTCGAAGCCGGATCTGCGACCTGCC
This sequence comes from uncultured Actinomycetota bacterium, assembly GCA_963766565.1. Classification (GTDB taxonomy): domain Bacteria; phylum Actinomycetota; class Thermoleophilia; order Gaiellales; family Gaiellaceae; genus PALSA-600. The sequence goes on along the minus strand of CAVYAQ010000001.1, from coordinate 373,932 downwards.
AGACATGTGACGCAACTGGCACGAAGTTGGTACCCGCGCGTTACACATCCACCGGCAACCTCGTGAGGTGCCGTCGCTCTCCCTCACACGTCGCCAGGCGCTCATCGCTGCGGCGCTCGCCTTGGCGGTCGTGCTCGCGGCGGCGCATTTCCTCGGCCGGCCGGGGTCGGGCGGGAGCTCGTACTCCGCCGACGGCTCGAGCGCGAGCGGGGACGCTTCTACGCTCTCGACCCCGGCCGGCGCATCCGAGGCCGACCCTGCCGGCGCCGAAACCGTCGGCGGGGCGCCGGTCGCCACTCTTCCGATCGAGGTGGTCGTCGACGTCGCGGGCGCGGTCCGGCGGCCGGGCGTTTATCACCTGTCGCAGGGCTCCAGGATCACCGACGCGATCGCGCGAGCCGGAGGCATGACCCCGCATGCTCAGGCGGCCTCGGTCGACCTCGCGGCCCCGCTTGCCGACGGCGAGCAGGTACTCGTTCCCTCGGCCGGTGCCGCTGCCGGCGCCGCCGCCGCGTCGGCCCCGGCCGGGCCCTCGGGCGCGCCGACAGCCGCCGCTCCAGTCGATCTGAACACCGCCACCGCGGCGCAACTCGACGCGCTTCCCGGCATCGGCCCGACGACGGCGCAGAAGATCATCGACTACCGCCAGCAGCACGGTCCGTACACCTCGATCGACGATCTCGACGCCATCTCGGGAATCGGCCCAGCGAAGATCGACAGCCTTCGCGGGCTGGTGATCGCATGAACCTGCGGCCCGGCCCCTCACATCTCCTCGCCGGTGCGCTCGCGGCCGGGCTCGCACTCGCGAACGTCGGCCGGCTCGGGGAGATCCTCCTCGTCGCATCGGCGGGTGTGGGCGCGGCCGTCGTCGCGATCGACGGATCGGGGCCGCGGCTCGTATTGCTCGCGATCCTCGTCGGGCTCATCGGCTGGTGGTGGGGAAGCGCCCGCCTCGACACGATCGACCGAAGCCCGCTGCTGGCGAAGGTCGGGCTTGCGGGCCGGGCCACGGTCGTCGTCACGGCGCCCGTCGCCGAGGGGGAATTCGGCTCGCGAGCGCAGGGCCAGGCTCGCGCGTTCCGGGGTGCCTCGGTCGACGAGCCCGTCCAGCTCGAGTTTCCGCTGGGCCGCTCGCCGCCGCTCGGCGGAGTGCTCGATGCGCTCGTGATCGTGAAGCTCCCATCGGGCCCCGAAAACGGATTCGACTACCGAACGTGGCTTCGCCGCCACGGTGTCCACGTGATCCTCCAGGTGGACGAGTGGAAGCAGGTCGGCCGGCGAGGGGGCCTCGGTGGGGTCGCAGACAGCCTCCACGACTGGCTGCGCGGCTCGATCGCCCCCGGCCTCGGGGGAGAGCGCCGCGCGGTCCTCGAGGGGATCGTGCTGGGTGAGGGCTCGCAGCTCTCTCCCGGGCTGCGGCAGGACTTCCAGGCGTCCGGTCTCTACCACATCCTCGCCGTAAGCGGCCAGAACGTGGTCCTCGTCGCGGCCGGTGTCCTGACCCTCGCGTGGCTTCTCGGGATCAGCCGCGTCGTCGGGGAGCTCGGTGCGCTCGCCGGGATCGGTGCGTACGTGCTCGCCGTCGGGCCCCAGCCGTCGGTAATCCGCGCCGGCATCGCCGGAGGATTGGCATCGCTCGCCTGGCTGAGCGGCCGGACGCGCGATTCGTGGCAGGCGCTCTTGCTCGCGGCCGTCGTGCTGCTCGCCTGGAATCCGTACAACGTGTACGACCCCGGCTTCCAGCTGTCGTTCGCGGCGGTGGCCGCGATCTTCACGGTCGTGCCGAAGATCGCCGGTCGGCTCGAATACACGCCGCTCCCGCGCGGCCTGCGGATGGGCGTAGCCGTCTCGCTCGGCTGCAGCATTGTCACGGCGCCGATTCTCTGGATCCAGTTCGGCTACCTGCCGATCCTCGGGGTCCCGGCGAACGCGCTCGCCGAGCCCGCGATGCCGGTGCTGCTCGGGCTTGCGTTCCTGACCGCGGCGCTCGGGCTCGTCTCTCCCGGCGCTGCATCGGTGGTCGCGTGGCTGAACGGCTGGACGGCGTCCTACATCGCCTTCTGCGCCCGCCTGATCGGCTCGCTTCCGTTCGCCGAGGTCGCGAGCGGGCGGGAGCTTGCGATCCTCGTCGCCCTCATCCTCCTTGCCGTTTGTGTCCGGTACCGAAACCGGCTGCGACGAGGCCCGCGCCTTCCGGCGACGGCTCCGAGCGAGACGGATTCGGCCGGGGCGATCCCGGGTACGACAACGTAATGAGCGAAACGACCAATCACCCGGAAGCAAAGATCGAGCTACGTCACCCCGTGCGAAGCGCCATCGATGAGGCACATGTCCTCGCCGAGATCGAACGTGCCGGGGAGAGCGGCGAAACGCCGTTCATCGCGATGCTCGGTGTTGCCTCCATCGTGTTGCCGCTCGGCGCCGTGATGATGGTGCTGGCCTTCGGCGCCGCGTGGCTTTTCGGCTGAGCTCCCGTTCGAGAGGCGTCGCGGGTAGCGTGACGCCGTCATGACGCTGCTCTTCCGGATGCTTCTGTTCGCAGCCAAAAGCAGGCGCGGACGCAGGCTCCTGATGCTCGGTACGCTGAGCACGATCCGGCTCGCCCGGAGCCCGAGAGCGCGAGCCGCCTACTTCCAGGCGTGGCGGATCGCCACCAATCCGCGCCCTCGGAAGGCGGCGGTGAAGCTCGCCCGCTCCGCCGGCGGCGTGGCTCGGCGGCGGTAGGGCCATGGCCGACGAGCTCAAGAGCGCCTACCTGATCGCCGGCACCGACCGCCCGAAGGTCGACCGAACCGTGGCACGGCTCCGCGCCCGGTTCGCGCCCGACGCCGTCGAGGTGCATGCCGCCGCCGAGCTGACGGGTGCCGATGCGGTCGGTGCCTGCAACGCGCTCGGTCTCTTCGCCGGAGACGGCCGCCTGATCGTGGTCGAAGGCGTCGAGAGCTGGAAAGCCGCCGACGTCAAGGAGCTCGCCGACTACCTCAAGGCCCCGGCGCCTGCGACGACGCTGGCCCTCGTCGGCGGCGAGCTCAAGAAGGACTCACCACTCGCAAAGGCAGTCCACACCGGCAAGGGCGAGCTGCTGCTCTGGGATGTTCCGCAGAAGGCACTTCAGCGGTGGGTTTCCGAGCAGTTCGGGCTCCAGAGGACGAAGGCGGACCCCGAAGCCTGCCGCGCCTTGCTCGAGCTCGTGGGCGACGACGTCTACGAGCTCGCCTCAGAGGTCGACAAGCTCGTCACCTGGGCGAACGGCGACCCGATCACCGCCGCAGACGTCGAGCGCCTCGTCGCCGCTCGCGCCGAGACGACGAACTTCGCACTCACGGACGCCTGGGGTGCGCGCGACGTCGATGGTTTGCTTCACGCCTCCGAGGGGCTGCTCGAAAGGTCCGGTGACCCGCGCTCGCGAACGATCCCTCGCGCCGCCTCGATCCTCACGAGCCACGTGGCCCGGATCTGCCGTGCCAAAGCTCTCGATGCGCAGGGCATCGCCGCGAAGGACGCTGCCGTCAAGCTGAAAGCGCATCCGTACTACGTCGGAAAGCTCTATGCGCAGGGCCGAAACTATGAGCGCGAAGAGCTCCGAGCGATCACCGTCCGGCTCGCAAGGCTCGACCATGCGCTCAAAGGCGGCTCACGTCTCGCCCCGGAGCTCGAGCTCGAGCGCGCCTTGATCGAGATCACCGAGCCTCGCGGATAGCGCTCGAGCGGGCTCAGCGCGGTGCGGTCACAGGTTGAGCCGGATCGGGACCTCGTAGAAGTCGACGGCCGAACGGCTATCCGCTTTCTCCCGGCCCGGCGTTCAGCGCTGCGTCGCCCTTTCGCATGGCCTCCTCGCTATCGAACATCGTGATGCCGAGGGCCACGCCGGACTCGCGGTTCACGAGCAGGAGGAACTTCGCGTCTTCGAGCTCGGCGGGGATTCGTCCCGAATCTGCCATGCCTTGCAGCCTCGCGACCTGCTCGTCGATCGAAGCCGGATCGCCTTCGAACCTCGCTACGCGTGCCCGTCTCGGGATCGACCGTCGCCGCGCTTTCGGAGTTTGGTGGCGACCGGAGCCCGGCCTCGAAGGCCGCAACCGCCGCCTTCGCGACACGGGATTCGGCGGTCCGACGAGGCCCTGCATCAGGTTGCTCTTCGCCAAGTCGAGGACGCCGGTCTCGCCGAATGAATCGATCGTGACTTCGAGGCTCCTCGTCGGTGTGCGCACCACGCGCAACGCATGAGAGTCGTCGTCGCGCCGGCCATGATCTTGACCGGGCTACGGCGCCGGCGTGAGCCCGTGCTTCTGCATGACCTCGGCAATCGCTGCGAAGTCGGGCGGCGCTCCGGGGGAGATGGTGTCAGCGAGGTCTCGAAAGTACTCGGGCCCGAGTACGCCGGGGGTGACGATCGCGAGCGCGGTGGCGTCGACGTCTTGGTTGTTCTCGAAGTTGTGAACGACTCCGCGAGGAATCAGGAGGGCCGCGCCGGGACCGATGTCCGTCGCCGTTTCCTCGACCGTCCAGGTCAGCGTTCCGCGGACGCCGTAGACCGTCTCCTCGTAACCGTCGTGGCTATGTGCGACGGGAACCCTGGCGCCCGCCGGCACGTCGAACTCGAAGACTGCCAACGTCCCGTTCGATTCGGTTCCGTCGACCAGGAACCGGATCGCCATCTGGCCAATCGTGATCTCCTCGCTCATGCTCACACCCATCTTGATGCCCCTTTCGCCCAGGTGGTAAAGTGACTTGACTCTACATGTTTCCTGCGAAGCCGTCAAGTCGCTTTACTCTGAAGCCCGAGCCGCCGGTGGGGCCGCCCCTCGTCGGTGCGCTGCTGCGGCGGCCGCTCGAGGTCGTGCGGCGGAACCAGCGCGACCGTCCGCACGAGCATGGCTTCGACGACCTCGAGAGCGCGCACCTGACCGTCCTCCAGTATCCCGGCCCCGACGGGATGAGGCCCTCTGCCCTCGCCGCGCAGCTCAGGATCAGCAAGCAGGCGCTCAACTACCTGCTCGGACAGCTCGAGCGGTTCGGCTATCTCGAGCGCCACCCCGACCCCGACGATCCTCGCTCCAAGCTGATCGCGCTGACGGATCGCGGCTGGTCGCTTGTCCCCGTCGTCCGCGACGCCGTCCGAGAGGTCGAGGCGGGCTGGGCGCGAGAGCTCGGGCCCGACCGCTTCGCGGAGCTGCGCGTCCTGCTGCTCCAGCTCAACCAGCTCTCTGAGCGGCGTAAGCCGGCGTCCGCCGGATTACGATCGTCGTCTTGCGAAGGACAGCGCGTTCGTGAGCGACAGATGGCGGATCTCCTCCGTGGTCGTCTGCTGCTTGCTCGCGTCGATCTCTCCGTTCGTTGCCGGAATCTCGACCGCAGTCGTCGGCGTCGTTCTCGTTCTCTCGGCCGTGGTGCTGATCGCGCGCTCGAGCTGGTCGTCGCCCACCCGTCTCGTGGCATCGGTCGCCGCCGTCGGTGGAACCCTCGGCCTGGCGGTCGCCTTCCTGATTCTCGCCTCGCTCGCCTCGGGCGATTAGCGGCGAATGCACTCTGATCGTGTCAGAGCAGCGTTGCGAGCCGCCCGGCCAGCTCCGGACGGAGGTATACGCCTCGAATGACTGTCCAGGCGCGGATCCGCGAGTCGTCCAATCCCGCCTCGACGAAGGCGGCGATCCTGTTCTCGGTCTGGAGGCGGTCGTCGAACGGATTGTCTCTCGGGTTCCAGAGGAATGACGGGATGTCGTACTCCCGGTCGGCTGCATAGGGCTTCGGATCGATCGCGACGTATCGCTCGCCGTGTCGAAGGATGTTGTGGTGATGGAAGTCGCCGTGTACGAGCCATCGCTCGGTGTCGCCGATCTGCGCGAGCAGCTCGCGTGCCAGCGGTACGAGCTCGCTGCCGCGGTTGGCTGCGTGGTCGAGCCAGCGGCGAACCTCCGGGACCACTGGTCGGAAGGGGGGCTGCGCGGGCCGCCACAGTTTGCTCGCGGTCGCAGTCGCCACCGCAACCGCCTCCGGTTCAGGAATCGCCGCCAGGTCGTCGCCGGGAACGGCCCGCTCTTCCAGGAGCGCCCGGCCGTGACGGGCACGCAAGCGAACCGCGCCGTCGCCGTCCCACAGCAGGAGCGCCTCGGGTTCGTGCAGCGACTCATCGTCGCCTTGCCACGCGACCTTGACGACGTACTCACCGGCTGGTGCGACGTAGGACACGGTCGAGAGAGCGAACGGCGGCCCGAGCTCGAGGCCCCAACGCCGCGCCGCATCTACAGCAGCTAAGTGGGCCGAAGTCAGATCGAACTGCGTCGGCACACCTCGAGCCTACGTGGCACTCAGGTGCGCGATCGTGATTGCGTCAGAGCGCCTAAGCGGGAAGCGACGCGGTCTAGCTCTTCGGCGAAGCGAGCCGTGCGGCCTGGGACTTCTTGCGGGCGCCGGTGTTCTTGTGGAGCGCGCCGCGGGAGACGGCCTTGTCGATCCAGCGGACGAGGCTGCGATGCTCCTCGGCGACCTTGTCGGCGTCGCCGTCGGCGACGGCGACTGAAAGGCGCTTGGTGAGCGTCTTGATCGTCGACTGGTAGCGCAGGTTCTCGAGCCGCTCGGCGGCGGCGGTGCGGATGCGCTTCTTCTGCTGCTTGATGTTCGCCATATGCTCTCGGGTCCGCTTCGATAAAACGCCCGCTCGGGCGGGCTCGAAGATCGTAGCAAGCGCGCGCCGGAAGACCGCCCGCGTCAGCCTCGGCACGTATCGTCGCAGGAGGTGACCGAGGCCGAAACCCCCTGGACAGGCGCCGTTGAGCCTCCGGCGTCCCGCTCCCGAGCCGCCGCCGGCTTGCCCGCTCGACCTTCATCTTCGCGATCGCGACCGGCACTCTCGCGCGTCTTCGGGCTGATCCGCGAGATCGTCGCGGCCTACTACTTCGGCGCCGCGGGGAAGATCAACGCGTTCACGATCGCGTTCCAGATCCCGAACCTGATCCGAGCGCTCGTCGCCGACGCCGCGCTCTCCTCGGCGTTCGTGCCCGTCTTCAGCGAGTTGATCGAGAAAGGCGACCGCCGCCGCGCGTGGCGGGTCGCCTCGACCCTCTTCTGGCTGATGCTGCTCGGGTTGACGGCGCTCTCCGCGCTCTTCATCCTCGCCGCGCCGTACGTGATCGGCCTCTTCGGCAATCCGGGCAACGACCGGCCGCTCGCGGTCGGGCTCTCGCAGGTGCTCTTCCCGATCGTCGCGCTGCTCGGCGTCTCCGGGATCGTCGTCGGGATCCTCAACACCTACGACCACTTCACCGTGCCGGCGCTCTCGCCGGTCGTCTGGAACGTCGCGATCATCGTCGGGCTCGTGATCGGGGTGCCGCAGGCGACGCACATGAGCGCCGAGCTCTACGTCTACGCCGCCTCGATCCTGATCGCCACGATCATCCAGACGCTGCTCCCGTTCCCGTGGCTCTACGGGCTCGAGCACGGCGAGGAGCGGCTGCGGCTGCTGATCGACTGGCGCGACCCGATGGTCAAGCGCACCTTCGTGCTGATGATCCCGGTGACGCTCGGGCTCGGACTGATCAACGTGAACGCGGTGATCGACCAGGTCTTCGCCTCGCGGCTCGTGAACGCCGAGCTTGCGCCGACCGCGATCCAGAAGTCGTTCCTCGTCTACATGCTCCCACAGGGGATCTTCTCGGTCGCGATCGCGACCGTGCTCTTCCCGACGCTCTCACGGCTCGCGACCCGGGGTGACATGGACGGCTTCCGCGACACGCTCACCCGCGGGATCCGCCAGATCGCCTTCCTGCTGATCCCCGCGAGCGTCTTCACCGCCGTCCTCGCCCAGCCGATCATCCGGCTGCTCTTCCAGCACGGCAGATGGGGCCCGCTCCAGACGCCCGTCGTCGCTTACTGCCTCGCCGCCTTCAGCGCCGGGCTCGTCTTCAACGGCGCGATGCTGATGCTGAACCGCGGCTTCTTCAGCCTCCAGGAGAACTGGATCCCGACCGTCGTCGCGCTCGCGAACCTCGGGCTCAACATCGTGCTCGACACCGTCTTCTACCGGGTCGGGGCGTGGGGGATCCCGCTCGCGACCGCGGTCGTGAACATGTTCGGGACGGCGGCGCTGCTCTTGCTGATGCGGCGAAGGATCGGGGGGATCGAGGGCCGGGAGACGCTCTCGGTGGTCATCCGTGTGGCGATCGCCTCTGCGGCGGTTGCTGCAGTCGCCTACTTCGTCTGGGAGCCGCTCGACTCGGCGCTCGGCCGCTCGATCGCGGCACAGACCGTCTCGCTCACGGCCGCGCTTCTCACCGCGACCGGCGTCTACCTGCTCGCCTGCCGGCTGCTGCGCGTCCGAGAGCTCGACGCTCTACGCGGGCTCGTCGCCCGTCGCGCGGACTGATCGGTTCGGCGCCTGCAGTAGTCGTCAGCTGCTTCCGGGTGGGCGTCGCGCTCCACGCATGACCCCCCGGCTACCATCGCCGCCAGCATGGACCAGCAGCACATCCGCAATTTCTCGATCATCGCGCACATCGACCACGGCAAGTCGACGCTCGCGGACCGCATCCTCGAGCTGACACACGCCGTCTCGCAACGCGACATGCGGGCACAGGTGCTCGATTCGATGGACCTCGAGCGCGAGCGGGGGATCACGATCAAGGCCCAGGCGGTGCGGGTGACGTGGAAGGGCCACCAGCTGAACCTGATCGACACGCCCGGCCATGTCGACTTCACCTACGAGGTCTCGCGCTCGCTCCAGGCATGCGAAGGGGCGCTGCTCGTGGTCGATGCGGCACAGGGGATCGAGGCACAGACGCTCGCGAACGCCTATCTCGCGATCGAGAACAACCTGGAGATCGTCCCGATCGTGAACAAGATCGACCTCCCGCAGGCCGATCCGGACGGAGTCGCGATCCAGCTCGCAGAGCTGCTCGGCGAAGATCCGGCGCGCGTGCTCCGGATCTCCGCCAAGACGGGGATCGGCGTCGCGGACGTGCTCGATGCGGTGGTCGAGCGGATCCCCGCGCCCTCCGGCGACCCGGAGGCGCCGGCGCGAGCACTGATCTTCGACTCCTCCTACGACCAGTATCGCGGGGTGCTCGCGTTCGTCCGGGTTGTGGACGGTTCCTTCCGCCCGCGCGAGGATCTTCGGGCGATGGCGCTCGGGACGCGCTTCGAGGCCCAGGAGATCGGTGCGATGTCGCCGGTCATGGCCCCGCTGCCGGCGCTCGCAGCCGGCGAGGTCGGGTATGTGATCACGGGGCTCAAGGAGGTCTCGGAGCTCCGGGTGGGGGACACGCTCACGGCCGAGGGCAGGCCTGCCGCCGAGCCGCTGCCCGGGTACAAGGAGGTCAAGCCGATGGTGTTCGCCGGCCTGTTCCCGACGGACTCCGACAGCTACCCGGAGCTGCGCGACGCGCTCGAGAAGCTGAAGCTGAACGACGCGGCGTTGTTCTACGAGCCCGAGACCTCCCAGGCGCTCGGCTTCGGGTTCCGCTGCGGCTTCCTCGGGCTGCTGCACATGGAGATCGTGCGCGAGCGGCTCGAGCGCGAGTTCGACCTCGACCTGATCGTCACCGCGCCGACCGTCGCCTATCGCGTGCGGGCGCAGAACAGCACGGTCTGGAAGGAGGTGCACACGCCCTCGGACATGCCCGATGCCGTCGACGAGGTGGAGGAGCCCTACATCAAGGCGCAGGTCATCGTCCCGAAGGAGTACGTCGGCGCTGTGATGGAGCTCTGCAATGACCGGCGAGGCCGATTCGACCACCTCGAGTACCTCGCCGAGGATCGCACTCTGCTCACCTACGAGCTGCCGCTCGCCGAGATCGTGCTCGACTTCTACGACGCGCTCAAGTCGCGCACCCGCGGATACGCGAGCTTCGACTACGACTACATCGGGTTCCGCCCCGGGTCGCTCGTTCGCGTGGACATCCTCGTCGGCGGCGAGCCGGTCGATGCGTTGTCACTCGTCATCCACCGCGAGTCGGCCTACGAGCGCGGCCGCGCGCTCGTCGACCGGCTGCGTGAGGAGATCCCGCGGCAGATGTTCGACGTCGCGATCCAGGCTGCGATCGGCTCCCGCGTGATCGCACGCGAAACGGTGAAGGCGCGGCGCAAGGACGTGATCGCCAAGTGCTACGGCGGCGACATCTCGCGCAAGCGGAAGCTCCTCGAGAAGCAGAAGGAGGGGAAGAAGCGGATGAAGCAGGTCGGTGGGGTGGAGGTGCCGCAGGAGGCCTTTCTCGCCGTGTTGAACCTGAACGACAGCGGAAAGCGGTGACGGTGGCGGTCGGCGCGCAGCATCTGTACGTCCACCTCCCGTTCTGCGCCCACCGCTGCGGATACTGCGATTTCGTGACGTCGGTCGGCCGCAACGGCGAGCACGGCGGGTACGTGGATGCGCTCCTCGCCGAGCTGCGGGTAGAGCAGGGGCTGCTCGCCGCCGAGGTCGAGACGATCTTCCTGGGCGGCGGCACGCCGACCTTCACCGAGCCTGCCGCGCTCGAGCGGTTGCTCGCGGCACTGCCGGATGCCCGCGAGGTCACGGTCGAGGCGAACCCGGAGACGGTCACGGCGGAGCTCGCCTTGCTCTTGAGCCGAAACCGCGTGACGAGGGTCTCGCTCGGGGCACAGAGCTTCCACTCGCGCCTCCTCGAGGTGCTCGATCGCGTTGCCTCACCAGACGACGTCCGGCGCGCCGTCTATCTTCTTCGTGATGCCGGATTCGACAACATCTCTCTCGATCTCATCTACGGGATCCCGGGCCAGAGCTCCGCCGAGCTCTCGAGCGACCTCGCCGAGGCATTGGCGCTCGAGCCGGAGCACATCTCCGCCTACGAGCTCGAGGCAAAACCAGGCACCCGCTTCACGCACGCTCACGGAGCCGAGCTCGCGCGCCAGGCCGAATCGATGGAGTCGTATTTCGAGCTTGCCGTCGAGACGCTGACCCATGCCGGCTATCGCTGGTACGAGACCGCGAACTTCTGCCGAACCGTGGACGCCGGTGTGGGCGCGCCGCGAACCCGGTGCGAGCCGGGGTCGCGCGACCTGCGGTCACAGCACAACCTCGGCTACTGGCTCGGGCATGACTACCTTGGTCTCGGCGTGGGCGCTGTCTCGACAATCGAGAATCGTCGCTGGCGAAACGCGCCGTCGGTTCGCGGCTACGTCGAAGCCCTCGCGGCGGGTGGGCGCCCGCCTCGCGAGCTCGAGGAGCTGTCCGATGGCATTCGCGAGACGGAGCGGGTCATGCTCGGCCTGCGGCTCGACGAGCCCGTCACCGTCGAGGCTGGAGCGCAGCTGCTCGATCCGGCCGGACTCGAGCGGCTCGAACGTCTCGGTCTCGTAACGTGGCGCGGTGACACCGTGGCGCTGACCGCGCGTGGGCGGTTCCTCGGAGACGACGTCACGGCGACACTCCTCGCCTGAGTGGCATCCGTCCAGCGGGCCGGTCTTCTGCCGGGGGGTGAGCACAGGTGCGCGCGCGACTGCCCTACCATGGTCGGATGAGACGGGTATCGGAGCGGCGTACGGGCGTGCCGCGGCATCGGAGGCGCTGACGAACGCTGTCGAGCTATCCGATCGGCAGCGCGAGATCCTCGCTCGCGTCGTCGAGGAGTACGTGGCGACGAGCGCGCCCGTGGGCTCGCGGCTACTCGTCGAGCGGAGCACCGTCGGTGTGTCCTCTTCGACCGTGCGTGCCGAGCTCGCCGAGCTCGAGCGGCTTGGCCTGCTCACGCATCCTCATACCTCGGCGGGCCGCGTGCCGACCGAGGCCGGCTACCGGATCTATGTCGATGCGCTCCTCGCGCGACAGGAGCGCCGACCGGCCGGATTCGCACTCGAGCTCACGACGAAGCGCGCCGAGGTCGACGAGGCGCTCCAGGTGACGACGGAGACCCTGTCGCAGGTGACGCGCCTGCTCGCCCTCGTCTCGGCGCCGCCGCTCGAAGCCGCAACGGTGCGTCATGTCGATGTGCTCCAGCTCCAGCCGAACGTCGTCGTCGTCGTCGTGATCACCTCGACCGGCGGGGTGACGAAGCAGCGATACGCGTTCGAGAAGCCGCTCGACCCGGGCCTCGTCACCTGGGCCGGCGACTACCTGCGAGAGCAGCTCACCGGTCTCCGGCTGAGGTCGCGGCTGCTTGCGCGGGCCTTCGACGAGCCGAGTGCATCGCCCGGAGAGAGGGCGTTCCTTGCGATCCTGCGCGGCGCCTTCTATGACATCGAGGACGAGCGGGAGCTGTATGTCGGCGGTGCCGCCGGGCTCCTCGACGACCTGCGGGACGAGGAGATCGGGGCCTACCGGAGCCTGATCGATGCGCTCGAGAAACGCGCCACGCTGCTCGACATCCTTGCTCACTCCCTCGGGATGCAACGGTCGTTCGCACGCGTCGGCGACGAGCTCGAGAAGTCGGGCCTTCGCAACCTCGCGCTCGTCGGTGCGACGTACGGTTACGCCAATCAGCCTCTCGGCACGGTCAGCCTGCTCGGCCCGCTGCGCATGGACTACGAAAAGGCCCTCGGCGCGGTCAGGGCCGCTGCCTACGAGCTGTCGCGCTTTGTCGAGGACGTCTACGCCGACGAATAGGCGGCGCGGCGGCGTCGGTGTCCCTACGACGGCCGACCGGGTCGACAGAATCCCCGGTGAAACGTCAGGAAAGCCCGCACGAGGTGCGAGGGCCATCGCTGCTGGCACGATATGAGGCCCGTGTCCACCACTGAACGCGACTACTACGACCTGCTCGGCGTCCCGAGGACCGCCGACGAGCAGACGATCAAGAAGGCCTTCCGCCGGCTGGCGCGGGAGCTCCATCCCGACGTCTCCGGCGAGCCCGACGCCGAGCTCCGCTTCCGCGAGGTATCCGAGGCCTACGAGGCGCTCTCGAACCCGGAGACACGCCAGCTCTACGATCGCTACGGCCACGCGGGGCTTCGCTCCGGCGGCTTCCAGCCGAGCCATTTCGACCTCGGCAACTTCGGTGATCTCTTCAGCGCATTCTTCGGCGAGGATCTGTTCGGGCCGGGACGCCGCCGCGGAGGCGGCGGGTCGCGCGGGGCAGACGTGCTCGCCGAGGTGACGGTCGAGCTCGTGGAGTCCGCTCGGGGCGTGAAGTTGAAGGTTCCGCTCGAGACCGCGACCACCTGCACCTCGTGTCACGGGAGTGGTGCCGCTCCCGGCACGGCTCCTGTCACCTGCCGGCGCTGTGGCGGCCACGGCGTGCTCCAGCAGGTCTCGCGTGGGATCCTCGGGGAGTTCATCCGCCAGAGCGCGTGCCCGGACTGCAACGGCAGCGGCCGCACCGTCGAGCACCTGTGCGAGGAATGCAACGGCGGCGGCCGGACGATGCACTCGCGCGAGCTCGACGTTGAGATCCCCGCCGGGATCCACGACGGCCAGCGGATCCGGATCACGGGCGAAGGCCATGCCGGCTCCCTCGGTGGCCGCGACGGCGACGCATACGTCCATGTGAACGTCCGGCCGGACGACCGCTTCGTGCGTGAGGGGAACGACATCTTCTCCCAGGTCGACCTGACGATCGTCCAGGCCTCCGTCGGGGCGAAGGTCATGATCGACACCCTGGAGGGCACCCAGGAGCTCGACTTCGATCCGGGCACCCAGCCGGGCGATGTCCGCGTTCTCCGCGGGAAGGGGATGCCGGTGCTCCAGGGCTTCGGGCACGGCGACCATCGAGTGCTCGTGAACGTCACCGTCCCGCGCCGCCTCACCGAGAAACAGCGCCGGCTCCTCGACGAGTTCGAGGAGCTGAGCGACGAGGACACCTACCACCATCATCAGGGGTTCTTCGAGAAGCTGAAGAGCGCGTTCCTCTGATCAGGGCCGCCGTGACCACGCCGGCGGTCGGCGCCGAGGAGCTTCGCGCCCGCTTCCTCCAGTTGGCGCCGGATGGGTTCGAGGAGCGGACGGAAGGCGACTCGGTCGAGCTCGCCGCGTATGGGCCGGCGGCGGAGCGAGTTCTCGCCGAGTTCCCGGATGCCTTGATCGCCGAGGTCGCCGACGGCTGGGAGGATCGTTGGCGGGAGTTCCACCACGCGGTGCGGATCGGCAGGCTCTGGGTCGGCCCGCCGTGGGAAGGGCCGCCGGCGGATGCCCTCGCCGTCGTGATCGACCCGGGCCGGGCCTTCGGAACCGGGGCACATCCGTCGACCCGCCTCTGCCTCGAGCTACTGCTCGACGAGGCCCGCGGCTCCCTGCTTGACATCGGCTGCGGCTCCGGGGTGATCTCGATCGCTGCGGCCAGGCTCGGGTTCGAGCCGGTGCTCGCGATCGACGTGGAGCAGACTGCGGTCGAGGTGACCCGCGAGAACGCGCGCCTGAACGGCGTCGTGCTCGACGCTCGTCTCGCGGATGCGCGAGACGGCGGGCTTCCTGCGGCGGGGCTCGCCGTAGCGAACATCTCCCTCGCCGCCGCCGAGCTCGTGGGGCCCCGTCTCACCGCAGGGCGAGCGATCACCGCGGGATACCTCGTCGAGGATCGACTCTCGCTCCCCGGCTTTGAGCACCTCGAACGGCGAGAGCTCGACGGCTGGGCGGCGGATCTCTTCCGCCGGCGCTGACCTGGCGGTGCCGGCCTGTTCCGGTTCGCACTTCGGGCGGTCCTCTGTGGACGAACTGTTCCAATGTTGGTACAGATAGCGCCGCCGCCGGCCCGTACAATTGATCTCGAGGGTGGCGGGATGGCTTCCCCACCCTGGGCGGGGGCTGAACAGGTGGGGGCTGCTCAGCTAGGGGCTGCTCAGGAGCTCGCAAGCCCTCCGGGTCTTCCTGCCTGTCCTGAACGGCGTGCTCAGTGGCGATCGGACTTCTCTGACCACTCCGCCGGCATCTCGGCCGAGGGTGACGCCGGATACTCGCTGTCGAGCAGCGAGAAGATCTCGGCGTCACGGCGTTCCCCGCCGGCGCGTACGGGCGGAAGGCGCCGACGGAGCGTCGCGTCATGCGTGTAGCCGAGTCGGGTCGGGATCGCGAGGCTGGCCGTGTTCGCGGGGTCGATATGGATCTCCGTGCGGATGACGCCGGAGCATTCGAACGAGACACGCGTCAGGGCGGCCGCGGCCTCGGTCGCGTAGCCGCGCCCGACTCGGCTTGCGCGAAGCCAGTATCCGATCTCGAGCGCCTCCGGGCCGACGCGGCGGTGGAGCCCAGCCCCGCCGATCAGCTCGGAGCTGTCTGGCGAAAGGAGTGCATAGGCCCAGCCGACACCGTGCTCGAAGCTTCGGCTGACCTCGTCGATGCGTTTCTCGACCATGCTCAGCGGCTCGGGGGCGAGCCACGCGAACTCGATGAACACGCGCAGGTGCTCGAGGCTCGAGTCGACCGCCTCCTTGAACAGCGGGGCGTCGGCGGGCCGGTACGGACGCAGCAGCAGGCGCTCGGTGCGGATCCTGCGTGGAGGCGGAGTCAAGTCGAGCATCGCGCGTACCTTAGGCCTCCGCCATGACCGCCTCGTACGTCGCACTCGTCCGGCTGAAGCCGGCCCGCCGCCTTCTGTACGCGCTTGCCGCCGCGACCTTCAGCTTCGGGATGTTGTCGCTGACCCTCTTGCTCACGGTCGAGCGCTCGACCGGCTCGTACCGGACCGGCGGGTTCGCCGTCGCAGCCTTCGCACTCGCCGCCGGCCTCTCGGCGCCGTTCCGGGGAAGGCTCGTCGATCGTGGCGGCGCGCGGATCTGGCTTCCGGGGCTTGCGTCCGGGTACGCAGGCTCGCTCCTCGCCCTCGATCTCGTCGCCCACCAAGGCGGGCCCCCCTGGTTGCTCGTGCTCCTTGCAGGAATCTGTGGCCTCAGCGCGCCGCCGCTTTTCGCATCGGCGCGGGCCCTCTGGCGCTACGTCGTCGAGCCCGAATACATCCGTCGTGGCTACGCGATGATGTCGCTGGTCTATGACGTCGGCCAGATCGCGGGGCCTGTCGTCGCCTCGCTCCTCTTCCTCGTCTCGACCTGGGCCGGCGCCGTCGTCTGCGCCATCTTCGGGATCGCGGGTGCGCTGCTCTCGCTGCCGGCGCGTGAGGGTGCGCGAACGGCAATCGAGCCACACCCGATGCCGTCACTGCGTGAGAGCCGCGCCCTGCTCGGGCTCCTTGCGGTCTCTGTCGTCTTCGGAGCATCCCAGGGAGTCGTCCAGGTTGCGGTACCCGTCGCGGCCGGCCACTGGGGGGAGCCCGCGCTCGCGGGCCCGGTGCTGGCCGCATTCGCGGCCGGGAGCGTGCTCGGGGCGCTCTGGTACGGAGCGCGGCGCTGGCAGCTCCCGGTGTTCGCGCGCTTCCTGCGGGCCGTCCTCCTCTTCGGGGCTTTGCTCGTGCCCGCCGCCTTCGCGGAGAACGCAGCCGAGCTCGCCACGATCCTGTTTCTTGCCGGGTTGACGTTCGGGCCGGCGACGGTCGCGATCTTCGAGACGCTGGACGTGGTCGCGCCCGGGACGGGCGCCGAGGCGCTGACATGGGTGACGAGCGCCGAGGCGGCCGGCTCCGCTGGGGGCTCCGCCGCAGCCGGAGTCCTCGGAACGAGCTCCGGGGTCGCGGCGCCGTTCGGCCTGGCCTCCGCGGCGGTGATTTCTGCCGCGGGGCTGGCGATGCTGCTCCGCAGGGGCCGTCGGTGACTCGCATTCGGGGCGGAGCGGGAAGTACGATCCGCAGCGGATGAAATTCGACGTCGACTTCCTCGGCTGCAAGGTCTCCCATGTGGACGCGCGGGAGATCCGCGAGCGGCTGCTCGCCGACGGCCACCTCGAAGCGGCAAGCGGGGCCGAGATCGCGGTCGTGAACGGCTGTTGCGTGACGAACGAGGCGGCCGCGAAGAGCCGCAAGGCCGCCGCGCGTGCCGCCCGCACGCATGCACGCGTCTACGTGACCGGATGCGTCGCGAATCTCGCGTCGGAAACACTCGCCGGCCTGCCCGGTAACGTCTTCGTGGTCGCCAGACGGTCCGAGGAGACTGCCGCGTTCGTCGCCGGCGACGTCGGCGCGATCGGGTGCGTGCAGGAGGAGTCCCGGCCGGACCGCGTTCGCGCGTTCGTCAAGATCCAGGACGGCTGCTCGTTCTCGTGCGGCTTCTGCGTGATCCCGCTCGTCCGCGGCAGCTCGCGAAGCCGCAGTGCCGCGGCGGTGCTCGGTGAGATCGCAAAGCGGATCCGGCAGGGCCACCGGGAGGTCGTGCTGACCGGGATCAACCTCGGCTGCTTCCGCGACCGTGCGGCCGGGTTCGACCTTCCGAGGCTCATCCGCGAGGCCGGGGCGACTCCGGGGCTGGAGCGCCTGAGGCTGAGCTCGATCGAGATCAACCACGTCGACGATGCGCTGATCTCCGCGCTTCGGGAGACGCCGACGGTGGCTCGGCACCTGCATGTGCCGCTCCAGTCGGGCGACGATGAGGTGCTTCGTGCGATGAAGCGGCGCTACACGACCGCGGCCTACCTGCGGCGGCTCCAGCCTCTCGCCGAGGACTTCAACCTGACGAGCGACGTGATCGTCGGCTTCCCGGCCGAGGACGGGCGCGCGTTCGAGCGCACGCTCACCACCGTCGAGGCCGCCGGGCTGACGCGCGTTCACGTGTTCCCGTATTCGCCGCGTCCGGGAACCGAGACGGCCGGGGCTGACCCGGTGGCGCCCGCCCTGAAGAAAGAGCGGAGTGCAAGGCTGCGCAGCCTCTCGCACGAGCTCGAGCAGCGACGCTGGCGCTCGAAGCTCGGTTCCGAAGACGTCGTCCTCGTCGATCGGCCCGGGCGCGGCTACGGCGACGACTACTCGCCGTTTCTCGTCGACGCGCCCGTGGGCGAGCTCGTGCGGGTCCGCGCCGCGAGTGTCACGGAGGAGGGGATCCTTGGCCTCGCCGCGTGACGACTGCCTCTTCTGCAAGCTCTACCGGGAGGGCGACCATGTGGCTTCGGCCAAGGGCTTGGTCGCGATCAAGGACATCAACCCGCAGGCGCCGGTTCATCTGCTCGTGATTCCCGAGGAGCACATCGAGACGTTCCGCGACGTCGGTCAGCTCTCCGGCGGCGACAGCCATCGCATGCTCGAGTTCATCGCCGACACGGCCCGCAAGGCCGGGCTCGAGGACTACAAGGTGCAGGTGAACGTCGGGAGCACCGCCGGGCAGACGGTGTTCCACCTCCACTGGCACATCCTCGGCCGCAAGCGAATCGAGGCGCCGGGCCTCGGCGATTCGACCGCGGTGAGCGAACTGTGACGCTCATCACTCGGATCGAGGACGACGTGAGGGCCGCAACGCTTGCCCGCGATGCGCAGCGCCGCGATGCGCTGCGTCTGATCCTCTCGAGCCTGCGGTCTGCCGAAAAGGACCTCCAGCGCCCACTCTCCGAGGACGAGGAGCTCCAGGTGCTTCAGCGTGAGCGCAAACGCCGCGTCGAGGCCTCTGAGGCCTTCCGCGCAGCCGGACGAGCCGCGCAGGCCGAGAAGGAGGACGGCGAGCTCGAGATCCTCGAGGGATACATGCCCGCCCAGCTCACCGAGGAGGAGCTCGAGCGGATCGTCGACGACGCGATCGCCGAGAACGGCGCGACAAGCATGCGCGACATGGGCCGGGTGATGGCCGACGTCATGCCGCAGATCGCCGGCCGTGCCGACGGCTCGTCGGTCGGGCAGCTCGTGCGCGAGAAGCTCGCCTGACGCGAGAGCTCCGATCCGGGGCCCGTCCCTACACTGGATCCATGCAGGAGGTTCTCGATGTCTCCAATGCCGTAGCCGCCGAGCTCGCGGGGATGGGCGACGGCGTGCTCGAGGCGCTCCGTGACCGGCTCGGGTGCACGATCCGCCTGCGTGGCAATCAGCTGACCCTCGACGGAGAGCAACCGAAGGTCGAGGAGGCTCGCGGCGTGATCGACGAGCTCGTTGAGCTCGTCGAGGGCGGCCACCAGATCGGCGCGCAGACCGTCGACGCCGTCCTCGGCGCGCTCGAGACGAACCATGACGTCCGCGAGGTGTTCGAGCACGTCGTCTGGCGGCACCGCGGCAAGCAGATCGCCCCGAAGACCGTGATGCAGAAGGCCTACGTCGACGCGATCCGCTCGAAGACCGTCACCTTCGGGATCGGCCCCGCCGGAACCGGTAAGACGTATCTGGCGATGGCGCTCGCCGTTGCGGCCCTTCAGGAGCGCCAGGTCGCGCGGATCATCCTGACCCGCCCGGCGGTCGAGGCGGGCGAGCGGCTCGGCTTCCTGCCCGGTGACATGCTCGCGAAAGTCGATCCCTACCTGCGCCCCCTCTTCGACGCCCTCTTCGACATGCTCGACCCGGAGCGCGCGAACACCTACATGGAACGCGGCACGATCGAGGTGGCGCCGCTGGCCTTCATGCGGGGAAGGACGCTTAATGACAGCTTCATCATCCTCGACGAGGCCCAGAACACCTCGCCGGAGCAGATGCAGATGTTCCTCACCCGGCTCGGCTTCGGCTCGAAGGTCGTGATCACGGGCGACGTGACCCAGGTCGACCTCCCCCGCGACCAGCCCTCCGGCTTGATCCAGGTGCAGAAGATCCTCGAGGGGATCGACGGGATCGCCTTTGTCCGCTTCGACCATCGCGATGTCGTCCGACACAAGCTCGTGCAGCAGATCGTCGAGGCCTACCGCGAGCATGCGGAGGAGACGGGCACCGAACGGAGCAGATAACCGGATGCTGACCGTGGAGGTCGACAACCGGAGTGGGCTGGAAGTCGACGAGGGCGCGGCGGTCGAACTGGCGGCCCGCGCGTTGCGGGCCGAGGGGATCGAGGACGGCGAGCTCGGGCTCGCGTTCGTCCCCCCCGACGAGATCCGCAAGCTCAAGCGCGAGCATCTCGGGATCGACGAGGTGACCGACGTGCTCTCGTTCCCGATCGACGGCCGCGACGTCTTGCCGGACGGCCTGCCGCGCGCACTCGGCGACATCGTCCTCTGCCCTCAGGTCGTCGGCGAGGCCTGGCAGGCGCCGCTGACCCATGGCCTGCTCCACCTGCTCGGCTACGACCACGGCGAGGAGATGCAGCGGCGGGAAGGGGAGCTCCTGGGATGAGGCTTCATTGTCTGAATGGGCCAGTTGATGTAGCTGTACGTCGACATCGGCGCAGAGGTACGTCTACACCGTGAGCCAACGCTCTCCGCGCCTCCTCGACTCGGTCAACTTCGCGTTCGAAGGGATCATCCACGTGCTCCGCACCCAGCGGAACATGCGGATCCATTTCGCGGTCGCGGCGGTCGTCCTCGTCGCTGCGGTCGCAGCGGACGTGACGAAGCTCGAGCTGATCGTGCTCCTGCTCGCGATCGCGTTCGTCCTGATCGCGGAGATGATCAACTCTGCGATCGAGGGCGCGATCGACGTCGCGACGAGCTCGTTCGACCCGCTTGCGAAACTCGCGAAGGACATCGCTGCCGGCGCGGTCCTGATCGCGGCGATCAACGCCGTCGCCGTCGGCTATCTGGTGTTCTCGGGCAAGACCGCGAGTCGCAGCGCGCGGCTGATCGATCGGGTCAGGGACGCACCCGCCGAGCTGACGATCGTCGCCCTGGTCGTCACGGTGATCGTCGTGATCGCGATCAAGGCGTGGACGGGCCGAGGCTCGCCGCTTCGCGGCGGGCTCCCGTCAGGGCACGCCGCCGTTGCGTTCGCAGGCTGGATCGCGCTCACCTACATCGCCGGCGCGAGCCACCGGTTCCTCGTCTCCACGATCGCGTTCGTCCTCGCGCTGCTCGTCGCGCAGACCCGCGTCGAGTCGGGGATCCACTCTTCGCTGGAGGTCGTGCTCGGCGGCCTTCTGGGCGCGCTCGTGACGCTCGCGCTCTTCCAGCTCTCCGGCTGAGCGCGGCCCGAGCATGCTCGCGTGGGACACTAGACGGATGAGCGATCTCGTCGAAAAAGCCGAAGCCGCGGCCGCGAACGCCTACGCGCCGTACTCGAACTACCACGTCGGGGCCGTGATCCGCGCCCGCGACGGACGTGAGTTCATCGGCGTCAACGTCGAGAACGCCGCCTACCCGCTCGGGATCTGCGCCGAGAAGACGGCGATCGCCGCAGCGGTGGTCGGCGGCTGCCGGCCCGGTGACCTCGAAGCGATCGGGATCACCGCCTCGCCGTGCGGCGGCTGCCGCCAGTGGCTCTACGAGTTCCGGTTCGACACCGTCGGCTACCGCGGCGCCGACGGCGAGATCCACAGGGCGAAGCCGGCCGAGCTCCTGCCGGACAGCTGGGATCTGCCCGAGTGAAGTCGGGTTTCGCTGCGCTCGCCGGCCGCCCCAACGTCGGCAAGTCGACGCTCGTAAACGCGCTCACCGGCGAGAAGGTCGCGATCGTCTCGAACGTCCCGCACACGACCCGCCATCGCATTCGCGGTGTCTGGACGCAGGAGGACGCCCAGCTCGTCATGGTCGACCTTCCGGGCTGGCAGAAGCCGGTCGACCCGATGACAAAGCGCATGCAGGATCGCGTCGAGGAGACGATCGCGTCCGATCTCGACGTGGTCGTGCTCGTGATGAACGCCCGCGAGCGCATCGGCGCCGGCGACCGGTACGTCGCCCGCCGCGTGTTCGAGCTCGGCTGCCCGGTCGTGATCGCGCTCAACAAGATCGACCGCCTGAAGCACGGCCACGTCGCCGAGCAGATGAAGGCCGCCGCCGCTCTCGGCAACTTCCACGCGCTCCATCCCGTGAGCGCGAAGACACGGGACGGGATCGACGAGCTCCGCTCCGATCTGATCTCGCTGCTCCCCGAAGGACCGATGCTCTATCCGGCCGGCGAGGTGACGGACATGCCGCTCGAGGCCCGAATCGCGGAGCTCGTTCGCGAGCAGGCGCTCCGGCTCACGAAGGAAGAGGTGCCGCACGCCCTCACCGCCGAGCTCGTCGAGATCGACGAGAGCCGGGTTCACGTCCGGATCTACACCGAGACCCAGAGCCAGAAGCAGATCCTCGTCGGCAAGGGCGGCTCCATGGTGCGCGAGATCGGCCGTTCCGCCCGGCCGGGGATCGAGGCGCTGCTCGGCGGCAAGATCTACCTCGAGCTGCAGGTGAAGACCTCCCCGAAGTGGCGGCGGAACGAGACGATGCTCGAACGCCTCGGGATGTAGTACGGCCTCCCGGCCCGCGGGATTCCAACCGAGACGTTCGGAGAGGCGGCGCTAGCTCTCGATCGGGTACCCGGCCTGGCTGATCGCCTCCAGTGCCGACTGGATCTCGGTGAACCCCTGGAGGCTTGGAATCTGGGACAGGGCGCCGAGCTCTCCCTGCTTCAGCTTCGCGATCACCGGATCGAGCTCGTCCGCGAAGTCGCGCACGCCGGCCGTCAGCTTCTCGTGCTGGGCCGCAATCGGAGCCGGTGGGTTGATGGCTTCGAGCTGCTTCTTGGCCTCCCGCATGCGGTCCTGGACCCTCGCCAACGCGCCGGCGGCGGCGGGCGCGCCGCTGAGCGAGCCGAGCTTCCCCAGCGAGACGACGATGCCCTGGCGTACCTTCGCGACCTGCGTCACGTACTGGGCTTTCGTGAGCGGCGGGCCCGAGGAGTGACCTCCGCAGCCGCCCACGAGTAGAGCCGTTGCCGCCACCGCGAGCAGCATCCCGGGCGTACGCCTCATCCGGCCACCCTACCCAGGGAGGAGGCCGGTGCTTACACTCGATCGGTGGCCAAGGCACCTGCACTCCCGGGCGGATTCGAGCTTCCGCTCAAGCAGCGCCTCCCGCGGATCGGCGCGATCGATCAGGTCGGGGTGGAGGAGCGCGCGGCCGCGCTCGCAAAGCGCAGCATCAAGAAGGACTCGAAGCTCTGGGCGCTCGAGCTCGCGATCCGCTGCTGCGACCTGACGACGCTCGAAGGGCAGGACACGCCCGGCAAGGTCTCCGCCCTCTGCAGCAAGGCGGTCCGGCCAGATCCCACCGACCCGAACATCCCGTCGGTTGCCGCCGTTTGCGTCTACCCGAACCTCGTGGCAACGGCTGTGGAGCGGCTCGCCGGCTCCGGGGTGAAGGTCGCCTCGGTCGCGACGGCCTTCCCGTCGGGGCAGAGCCCGCTCGAGCTGAAGGTGCGCGAGGTCGAGGACGCGGTCGCACTCGGGGCCGACGAGATCGACATGGTGATCGACCGCGGGGCGTTCCTTTCCGGGCGCTACGCGCTCGTCTTCAACGAGATCGTGAAGGTGAAGGAGGCATGCGGCGACGCGCACCTCAAGGTGATCCTCGAGGTCTCCGAGCTCGGTACCTATGACAACGTCCGCCGGGCCTCGCTGCTCGCGATGGCGGCCGGGGCCGACTTCATCAAGACGTCCACCGGAAAACTGCCGGGCGCTGCGACGCTGCCGGTGCAGCTCGTGATGCTCGAGGCGATCCGTGACGTCTACGAGGACACCGGCCGCCGCGTCGGGATGAAGGCCGCAGGCGGGATCCGCACCTCGAAGAACGCGATCCAGTATCTCGTCCAGGTCCACGAGACTCTCGGGCCCGACTGGCTGACGCCCGACCTGTACCGGCTCGGCGCGTCGTCCCTGCTGAACGACATCCTCATGCAGATGCGCAAGGAGAAGACCGGCGCCTACCAGTCGAAGGACTACTTCACGAATGACTGACGTCGAGAAGCGCGCCGCCCGTGCGCCCGTGCCGAAGGACTGGACCTATGCGCCCGCTCCGGAGTCGACAGACATCGTCGAGCTGCGCGAGCGGTACGACCTCTTCATCGGCGGGGAATGGATCGCCCCGCGCGGCGGCGAGGTCTTCACGACGATCTCCCCGCGCGACGAGGAACCACTCGCGCAGGTCGCTCAGGCGGGACCGGAAGATGTTGCCGCTGCGGTCGCCGCCGCGAGGGAGGCCTTCGCGGGCTGGTCGAGGCTACCCGGGAGCGAGCGTGCGAAGTACCTGTTCCGGATCGCCCGCATCGTCCAGGAACGCTCTCGTGAGCTCGCGGTGCTCGAGTCGCTGAACGGCGGGAAGCCGATCAAGGAGTCGCGCGACGTGGATGTCCCGCTCGCCGCCGCCCACTTCTTCTATTACGCAGGGTGGGCCGACAAGCTCGAGTACGCGTTCCCGAACCGCTCGCCGCGCCCGCTCGGCGTCGCCGGGCAGATCATCCCGTGGAACTTCCCGCTGCTGATGCTCGCGTGGAAGCTCGCGCCCGCACTCGCCGCCGGGAACACCGTCGTGCTGAAGCCGGCCGAGACGACGCCGCTCTCGGCACTCCTTTTCTGCGACATCCTGCGCCAGGCCGAGCTGCCCCCGGGAGTCGTCAACATCGTCACGGGCGACGGACGCACGGGCGCGGCGCTCGTCGAGTCGGAGGTCGAGAAGATCGCGTTCACCGGCTCGACCGAGGTCGGCAAGGCGATCCAGCGCCGGCTCGCCGGCACCGGCAAGAAGCTCACGCTCGAGCTCGGCGGCAAGGCCGCGAACATCGTCTTCGACGACGCCGCGCTCGACCAGGCCGTCGAGGGGATCGTGAACGGGATCTACTTCAACCAGGGCCACGTCTGTTGTGCCGGCTCGCGGCTCCTCGTCCAGGAGTCGATCGCGGAGCCGTTGATCGACAAGCTGAAGCAGCGGATGGCGACGCTCCGGGTCGGTGACCCGCTCGACAAGAACACCGACGTCGGTGCGATCAATTCCCGCGCCCAGCTCGACAAGATCACGGAGCTCGTCGCCTCTGGCACCGCGGAGGGCGCCGAGATCTACCAGCCGCCGTGCCGCCTGCCCGAGAAGGGCTACTGGTTCGCGCCGACCGTGTTCACGAACGTGGCGCAGAGCTACCGGATCTCGCAGGAGGAGATCTTCGGCCCGGTGCTGAGCGTGCTCACGTTCCGGACGCCCGAGGAGGCGCTCGAGAAGGCGAACAACACACCGTACGGCCTGTCGGCGGGTGTCTGGACGGAGAAGGGATCGCGCATCCTCTGGATGGCCGAGCGACTTCGTGCGGGTGTCGTCTGGGCGAACACGTTCAACCGCTTCGACCCGACGAGCCCCTTCGGCGGCTACAAGGAGTCGGGCTTCGGACGTGAGGGCGGCCGCCATGGGCTCGAGCCGTACCTCTCGTTCGACGGCAACGGTGGTTGAGATCAGGGCGGCGACGACCGCCGACGAGGAGCCGCTTCGCCGGCTCGACCGGGCGGCATGGACGACGTATTCGAGCCCCGGGCCGCTGCCCGAGGGCGAGTCGTTCTTCGACGAGAAGACGAGGCCGGCCGACGTGCTCGTCGCGGTCGTCGACGGTGAGGTTGCCGGGTACCTCCGCCTCGCAAAGGCGAGCCGGTTCGCCTCGAGCGATCACGTGCTCACGATCAACGGCGTCGCCGTCGATCCCGCGAAGCAGCGCCTCGGCGTCGGGCGTGCCCTGCATCGACGCAGCGGCAACCGAGGCGCGGATGCGCGGCGCCCGCCGGCTGACCCTGCGCGTCTTCTCCCCGAACGCCGCTGCCCGAGCCCTCTACGAATGGCCGGGTTCGAGGTCGAGGGCGTGCTTCGCGGCGAGTTCTTCCTCGGCGGGGCCTACGTCGACGACATCGCGATGGCGCTCGACCTCGACTGAGCACCGGGCGCTGAGTCGAGCGGCAGCTGACCATCGCGGGCCGCCTCGGTTCCGTGCAGCGGGGCGGTGCGGCTCACGGATCGACGTATCCTGGTGGGATCGCCCGTCTGCCCGTCAAGAAGACCTACAAGCTCTACATCGGTGGCGCGTTTCCGCGCTCCGAGTCGGGGCGGACCTACGAGGCGCAGGGCGAGAACGTCGCGCGTGCGTCGCGCAAGGATGCGCGAGACGCGGTCACGGCCGCGCGCGGAGCGCAGGCGAAGTGGGCCGGCGCGACCGCCTACAACCGCGGCCAGGTGCTCTACCGCATCGCCGAGATGATGGAGGCGCGAGCCGCCGAGTTCGCCGAGCTCTCGACCGGCCGCGACGAGGTGGAGCAGGCGATCGATCGGTGGGTCTGGTACGCGGGGTTCGCCGACAAGCTCGCCCAGGTGCTCGGATCGTCGAACCCTGTCGCCGGGCCGTATTTCAACTTCACGGTGCCGGAGCCGACCGGGGTCGTCGCCGTGATCGCGCCCGAGGAGCCGCCGCTTCTCGGCCTCGTCTCCCGGATCGCGCCTGCGGTCGTCGGCGGCAATGCCGTCGTCGCGGTCGCCTCCGAGGAGCAGCCCGCTCGCGGCGATCGAGCTGGCCGAGGCGCTCGCGACGAGCGACCTTCCGGGGGAGTCGTCAACCTCCTCACGGGCCGGCGCGCCGAGCTCGCGCCGTGGCTCGCCTCGCACATGGACGTGAACGCGATCGACCTGACGGGCGCCGACGGCCTCCGCACCGACCTCGAGCGCGCCGCCGCAGACAACGTCAAGCGGGTCATCGTCGGCTCGGCCGACTCGCAGAGCCTCTACGAGATCTCGGCGTTCCTCGAGCTGAAGACCGTCTGGCACCCGATCGGCACCTGACGGCTTGAAGGTCGAGATCCTCGGCTCGGGCGGGGCGGTGACGATCCCGCGGCCCGGGTGCTCGTGCCGGGTCTGCGTCGAGGCGCGGACGCAGGGCGCGCCCGTACGCCCGGTCCGGGCCGAGCGTCTTCGTGCACGGCCCCGACGTGTTGATCGACACGCCGGAGGAGTCGAAGCTCCAGCTCAACCGGTCGCAGGTCGGCCCGATCGCGGCCGGGCTCTACTCGCACTGGCATCCCGACCACACGGCCGGGCGGCGAGTCTGGGAGTCGCGCAACTTCGACTTCCGCTCCTGGCCGCCCCGGTACGAGACGACGCCCCTGTACATCCCCGAGCGCGTCTGGGCGGACTTCGAGGCGAACTACGGGCTCGCCGAACAGTTCCGGTTCCTCGAGAGGCAGGGGACGGTCGCGGTGAAGCGGCTCGGCGAGGGCGAGACCGCTCAGCGCTCGGCGAGTTCACGATCACGCCGGTCCCGCTCGAGGCCGAGAACGCGTTCGCGTTCCTCTTCGAGGGCGAAGGGCAAGCGGGCTCTGATCGCGATGGACGAGACGCACGGCTGGACGCCGCCGACGCTCGGGCCGCTCGACCTCGCCGTGCTTCCGATCGGCGTCTTCGAGCACCATCCGTTTACGCGGCGAGCGCATGATCCCCGAGGAGTTCTGCAAGCCGCCCGTCAGGAAGACGCGCTACGGGCAGGCGCTCGAGCAGGTGCGGGCGCTCGCGCCGCGGCGGGCCGTGCTCTCCCACATCGAGGAGATGGACAGGGTCTCGCACGACGAGCTCGTGCGGCTCGGTGCGGCCGACGGGTGGGAGCCCGCGTGGGACGGGCTCGTGATCGAGCTCTGATCGTCGCGCGCCGAGCGTCGTACAGAATCACTAGGCTTCCGCGAGCAGTTGGGACCCTCTCGACGCCTGAGCCAAAGGATCTCGGAAGGTGACGGGATCGCGATCATCGTCCGCGTCAGCGACGGCGAGTCTGCGCGCGCGGCGCAGGAGCAGGGCGCGAAGGCGATCGCGGTCGATCACGCGATCGACGGGATCCGGAGCTTCGACCTCGCTGCCGCTGCTCTGGCTCGCCGGCACGGCGCCCGTCGAGGCGGACGCGGTCTCCGTCCGGCCGGACGAGGAGCACGCCCACGAGCTCGAGACCGTGATGGAAGTGCGTGACGAGCACGAGCTCGAGGAAGCGCTCGAGGCGCACGACCCGGAGATCCTCCTGATCTCGCCCGGCGACGACGACGGCGACCCCCTCGAGCTCGCGCTGGAGTTGCTCCCGGACGTGCCCGCCGGGAAGCTCGCGATCGCCGACGTCGACGTCGGCGACCGCGACGAGGTGCTGAAGCTCGAGCGTGCCGGGTTCGACGCCGTGCTCGTCGCCCCGGGTCATGTCGGGCCGCTCGTCGGCCACACGCCGCCTGACGTCTGAGCGCGCGCCGGCGGGAGAGTCTGCGCCGCTCGCCGTCGCGCCCGGAAGCGCGTGGCCTCCTGTGGACAAGATGTTCCAAACCCGGCACAGACACTGCCCGCGGCAGCCCGTAGAATTGCTCTCGAGGGCGGAGGGGTGCGTCGCCACCCTAAAGGGCGGGGGTGCGCGCGGGTGAGCGGCGATTTTCGCTCCTCCGCGAGGCGACTGAGGCTCATGCCCGTCTACCATGGGTCGGTTGAGACGGCTGCTTTCATTTGCGGGACTTCGGGCTCGTCCTGGCTCTGCTTGCGGGCGGTTGCGGCGGTAGCTCGGCGTCGAGCCCGCCGGCCACGACGCACGGTTCCGGCCTTCCAGAACGTCACGACCTGCGCGCACCGCGCCGGCTGGCAGCAGCTCGCGAACCGGATCGGCGCCGACGTCTACTGCCCGGGCTGGCTGCCCGATCCGCTGATCGGCCAGATCGGTGGGACAGTCGAACAACATCAACTCGGTCAGCAAGGACCGCAGCTACCTCGAGAGCTTCATCTGGCAGGACACCGACACGCCTGCGCTCAGCGGCGAGCTGCACGTGATCCTGCGCGGCTACCCGGCGAGGACGACGATCCCGACCTGCCTCGAGGGGCTCAAGGACTAACACGCCGACGCCGTGCTTCGCGGCGCCCCACGGACAGGTGACCGCGAACGGGATCAAGACGACGCTCTACACCGTCAACCAGGATGCCGACGAGTGGCACCTGCTCCTGCTCTGGCGCCACAAGGGCGGCCTCTACACGCTTTCCGAGCATCTCGCTCCGCCGCTCAACTACCGCAAGGTCGTCGTGTACCTGAAGCAGGAGCTCGGGTCGCTCGTCCTCGTCTCGCCGACGCACTCGACGTGAGCCCGACCCGCCGGCAAGTGCTGGCAGGCGCCGCGGCAGGGGCGCTCGGCGCCGCCGGCATCTACGAGCTCGTCGACCAGCTCGCATCCTCGCCCCCGAAGCGCACGGCCGCCGGCGGCGCCCGAGCTGCCCGAACAGCACTTGCTCCAGGGGATCAAGGTCGTCCACCAGAACGACGTCGAGGTGCTCGTTCCGCCGCTCCATCACGAGGTGATGACGGCCACGCTGAAGGTCGAGGCCTCCGAGCTCTGCGGACGCCCGGGCGACGCTGGAGAACGTCCTCGCCTCGCTCGATAGCCGACTACTCGCCGACCCCCGCCGGGCTCGGAGTCACGGTCGCGTGGGGCCTGCCGTACTTTCGCCGGCTCGTGCCGGGCCCGGCGCTTCGGCACCTTCCGCTCGACAGGCGCGCCGGGAGGCCGGCGATCGAGGACGCGCGCACGTTCCCGAGCGACCCCGACGCGACCGTGCTCGAGGCGAACGAGGTCGCGATCCTTCTGCGCAGCGACCTGCGCCCCCACATCGACGATGCGGTCGGCCGACTCGAGGGGAGCGGGCTTCTCCACCTGACGAGCCTCCGCCGCGGCTTCGCGGGCGGCGCGCTCGAGGGCGGCGACTCGCTGCCCAGGCAGATGGCGATCGCGGCGGGTGTCCCCGGCGCGGACCTGATCCCCGAGGGCGCGGAGCTGTTCCTCGGTTTCACCTCCACCCAGAAGGCGGCATTCGGCCCCGGGAAGATCGCGAACTTCGAGACGCTCGGGTACGTCGATCTGCGCGACAGCAACTACTTCCGCGAGGGAACCCACCTGCACCTCTCACATGTGGCGGAGGATCTCGAGGCGTGGTACGTCAACTTCGCCTTCGACGAGCGGGTGACCACGGCGTTCAAACCGGGCCTCGACGTCCCGGTCGGAACGCAGGTCGTTCCCCAGGGGCCGGAGCAGGCCTCGACGGCCCTCGATGTCCGCCGCCAGTTCCACTCGAGCGGCCGGCATCGGGCACAGCGCGTCGATCCAGGCGACCTCGCGGCTCGTCCAGGACGCGATCGGCGTCGACGGCACCCACTACCCGAAGGGCACGGCGATTCCGATCCGCGCGGACTTCAACACGCTCGACAACCCGTTCCTCTTCTCGGACGAGCCGGACGTGATCCAGGCGGGGCCGATGGCCGGGATCCACTTCCTCGTCTTCAACCCGTCGAGCGACGACTTCAATCGCAACCGGCTCGCGATGGACGGTGTGCTCCCGGGCGGGATCGCTCGAGATCCCGGCCCGCGACCGGGCGCAGGGCTTCAACTCGATCCTCACCACCACGCACCGCCAGAACTTCCTCGTACCGCCGCGGCGCAACCGCAGCTTCCCCCTCTCCGAGCTCTAGCGTCGGCCGAAGATCTGCAGGAAGAGCAGGAAGACGTTGAGGATGTCCAGGAAGATCGATGCTGCGAGCAGGGGCGCCGCCCGGATGTCCTGCGTCTTGCGGAGGCGCTGGAAGTCGAACATCGTGAAGCCGGCGAAGATCACGAGCCCGAGGATCGCGTAGATCAGCTGGCCGTTCGGGATGTTCACGAAGATCGTGATCAGCCCGAATACGATGAGCGCGAGCAGGGCCCAGAAGCAGATCCGGGCGAGCCCGGAGAGGTCGCGGCGTGTCGCGTAGCCGGCGACGCCGAATCCGGCGATGAACAGTGCGGTGCAACCGCCTGCCTGCCACACGGCCTGCGGATCGGTCGCCGCGTAATAGGCGATCGTGGGTGCGACGGCGAGGCCCATGAGCACGCCGAAGCCGAAAAGGACGAAGATCGCGAGTTGTTCGGAGCGCTTGATCGCGACGCGGAGGCCGAACAGGCAGCCGAACGCAGCGATGAACCAGACCAGGCCCAGACCCTGTGACATGTCGCGTCCGAGATAGGCGCCGCCGGCGAAGCAGGCGGCGGTGATCGCAACGAGCCCCATCGTCTGCCCGAAGAGCTGGCGCGACTGGTCGCGGACGGAGATCTGGCCTACTGAAGCGGGGGAGATCGTCATGCGCTCAGATTACGTCAGGACGGATGATCGTGCGAGTGGCCGTGCGCGTCCTCGCGGAGCTTGTCCTCGTAGGCCTCGGCGGCCGCGAACTCGCGTTCGAGCTCGGCGCGCGCCGCCGGATCCTTCAACAGCTCACCCTCGCGCTTCGCGTTGTTACGGCGAACGCCGAAGAACGCGATCAGAAGCAGCGGGATCGCGATCACCACGAAGATGATTACGGGCAGCACACCGGAACCCTAGTCGAGATCCCGTCTCCAACAGGCATGTCTCGAGCGAACACCGGCGCATGAGCGGGCTGTCACAGTTTCGTTCCGGTACCTGACCCCGCCTTCGGTTCGCCCGGAACCGTTCGAGTTGCAGGGACGTTCGTGTTGCCTGCGCCTCGGCCGTTGCGGCTTCGAGCGGCCGTCGTCTCAGTTCTGTGGCAGTGCCTGACCCCGTTTTCGCGGGCCGCCGCGAGGCGATTCCCGCGGCTACCGTCCTACAGCTTCGCGAGCGCTTGGCTGACGACGACGAGCGTCGATTTCGGCGTCGTCTGCGCCTGGACGAGCTCGAACATCAGCGCAACGCCGTCTCGCCAGGCAAGCACGATGTTGCCGTCCATCAACTCGTAGCCCGGGCCGCCCAGGCCCGCGATCAGCACGTGGCCCTGTGCTCCCTCGAGGAACCTCGCCTTCGAGAGACGGCTCGTCTGGAGCATCAGGCTCGCCCGGCTCTGCGTGAACCCCATCGCCGGCCCCGACCAGGTGCAGCTTCGGTAGAACGGCGTGAGCCCCGGGCCGCTGCTATGGAGCGCCACCTTGTAGCCGATCGCCTTCGTCACCTGGGCGTTCGTGAGGAGCGCGCACGGATCGGGGGGCCGCGCGGCAGACGCGGCGGAGCTCATCCAGAGCGCCACGAGGACGGGAACGAGGAAGCGCATGCCGACCGCACGCAAGCCTACCCCGGATCCATCCACCCGATCCGAGCCCCGTTTGCGCGCCGCCGCCTCGATGCCGAAGGTGGGAATCGAACCCACACGCCCCGAAGGGCAACGGATTTTGAGTCCGTCGCGTCTACCTGATTCCGCCACTTCGGCCTAGGCTGATCGTAGCCTCGCCGGGCACGCGGCTCCTGACGGGTCGTGGCCGGCTGGTTGCGGGCTCCTCGCCGACCCGCGTTAACGCTGCGAAAACGGGTTCCGCTTGAAATGCCCGCTCGTTGCACGGATACTCCCGCACTTGACCGCGTCGAGCCCCGCGCTTCCACGCCATGTCTCGCGGCTCCCGAGTCCCGTGACCCTCATCGGCCTCTCGCTCGTCGGGATCGTCGTCGTCTGGCTCCTGGTCAACCTCTTCATGTCGCCGAGCGTCTTCTTCGAGGCGTTCCTGATCGGGATTACGAACGGCTGTATCTACGCGCTCGTCGCGCTCGGCTACACGCTCGTCTATGGGATCCTCGAGCTGATCAACTTCGCCCACGGCGACGTGTTCATGCTCGGCGGGATGTTCGCCGTCACCTTCGCCGGCTGGTTCGGCCTCCAGGCCGGGTCCACGGCCCTCTGGCCGCTCGTCGTCCTGATCCTGATCATGTGCGCGGCCTGCTGCGCCGCGATCAACGCCGCGATCGAGCTGATCGCCTACCGGCCGCTACGACACGCGCCTCGTCTCGCGCCACTGATCACAGCGATCGGGATGAGCTTCATCGTCGAGACGATCGGGCTCATCTGGAAGGGCCCCGAGTACGTGAACTTCCCGAGCGTGCTCCCGACCTCGAACCTGGCGACGATCGGCGGCGTGGCGATCTCGTGGACGACGCCGATCGTCGTGATCCTGACCGTGCCCGTCCTGCTCGGTCTGATGTTTCTCGTTCGGTCGACGAAGCAGGGCAAGGCGATGCGGGCGACCGCCCAGGACATGGACGCGAGCGCGATCATGGGGATCAACGTCAACCGGACGATCTCGTTCACGTTCCTGCTCGCCGGTGCGCTGGCAGGCGCGGCCGGGCTCGTCTATGCGCTTTCGCAGACGGTGATCCGCTACGACCAGGGGTTCACACTCGGGCTGATCGCGTTCACGGCGGCAGTCCTCGGCGGGATCGGGAACCTCCCGGGCGCAGTGCTCGGCGCGCTCCTGATCGGCCTGATCCAGGCGTTCAACGAGGGACTCGGCTGGCACGCGCCGGGGTCGGACTGGACGGAGTCGATCGTGTTCACGATCCTCATCCTGATCCTCGTCTTCCGTCCAGAAGGCCTCCTCGGCGAACGAACGCCCGAGGGCGGCTAACGCGTGTCCGCCTCCGGGCAGGTCGGTTTCCGGAATCAGATGCGTGCGCGGTGGCGGGAGCTGCCGGAGTACTGGCGCTGGCTGATCGCGATCGGGATCCAGCTCCTCGTCTCGGTGGCGCTCTGGGCCCTCGACCACAGTCTCGGGTATGCCGCGGCGCTCATCTTCGCGATCCTCTGGCTGAAGCGGATGCCGCCGCTCCCCTGGCGGCTCGCCGCCGAGGCCGGGATCGTCGCGGTCTTCGCGATCGGGTGGCTGGCCGGCTCGACCCCGGGCTCGATCCCGGTCGTGATCGCGCTCGCCTTCGCGCTCTCGTGGATCCCCGGCCGCTCGCGGCGCTGGGCGTTTCCGATCATCGCGATCGTGCTCGCGATCGGCTATCCGTTCATCGTCTCGCACCTCTTCACGATCCCGGTGTTCCAGGCCTTCCCGGACGTGCCGACGGCGATCTACATGCTCGTGTTCATGACGATGGCGGTCGGCCTCAACATCGTCGTCGGCTATGCGGGCCTGCTCGATCTCGGCTACGTCGCGTTCTACGCGATCGGGGCCTACACCGCCGGCTGGTTCGCGTCGGCACAGTTCGCGGGGCAGAAATGCTCGAACCCGCACTTCGGGATCGACAACTGCCCGACCTCGGTCGTTCCCAAGTTGACCTACATGCTCGGCGGCATCGGCGTTCCTACCGGCACGGGCGGCATCCACCTCTCCGTCTTCCTCGTCGTCCTGATCGCCGGTGTGATCACGGCCCTCTTCGGGATCATGATCGGCCTGCCGACCCTTCGCCTCCGGGGCGACTACCTCGCGATCGTCACCCTCGGCTTCGGCGAGATCCTGCCGCAGATCGCTCGCAACGGCGACAGCCTCTTCGGGTTCAACATCACGAACGGTGCGAACGGGATCACGCCGATCGATGCCCCGGGCTTCGGTCATCACCTGTCGAATCTGACCGGTGGGATCCTGCCGGCCTACTACCTGAACATCTTCCACACGACGATCTGGCACCACACGATCGACAGCTACGACCTGTTCTTCTGGACCGCGGTCGTGCTGCTCGCGATCACGGTCTTCTGCTCCCTGCGCCTGCGGGACTCCCGGCTCGGCCGGGCGTGGATCGCGATCCGCGAGGACGAGACCGCCGCCGCGGCGATGGGCGTGCCGCTGATGCGGACGAAGACCTGGGCTTACGCCGGCGGCGCGTTCTTCGGGGGTGCCGCCGGCGCCTTCTACGCCTCGCAGAAGAGCGGCACGTTTCCCGACGACTTCTTCTTCAACATCTCGGTGTTCGTGCTCTGCATGGTGATCCTGGGCGGGATGGGCAACGTCTGGGGTGTCCTGCTCGGGGCCGCCTTCCTCTCCTACCTGAACAAGTTCGGGCTGGGGAACATCGGCTTCTGGCTGAACGAGAACATCCACGTCGGCGGCTGGCGACCGAACATCGACGTCCCCCTGTATGCCTCGGGGATCTACGGCGTGATCATTGTCGCTGTGATGCTCTTCCGACCGGAAGGGCTGCTCCCGTCCGCGCGCAGGAAGCGCGAGCTGCATGAGAGCGAGACGCACGACGAGTACCTCTACGACGTGCAGCACGAGGGCGCCTGATGGCCGATGACGACGGCGACAACGTCCTCGTTGCGTCGAGCCTCCGGAAGGAGTTCGGAGGGCTCGTCGCCGTGAACGACGTGAACTTCGTCGTCCCGCGAGGGAAGGTCGTCTCCCTGATCGGGCCGAACGGAGCGGGGAAGACGACGTTCTTCAACATGCTCACCGGCGTCTACAAGCCGACAGCGGGGCAGGTCCTGTTCCTCGGTGAGGACGTCACCGGCAAGCCGCCGCACGCGATCACGGCACGTGGCGTGGGGCGGACCTTTCAGAACATCCGGCTGTTCGCGAACATGACGGCACTCGAGAACGTGCTCGTCGGGATGCATTCGCGGCTGAAGGCGAACATGTTCACGGCGATCCTCCGCACGCCGGGCGTGAAGGCCGAGGAGGCGAAGGCGCGCGAGCGTGCGCGCGAGCTGCTGGCGTTCGCGGGCCTGAACCGCCACGAGGACGAGCCGGCCGGCGACCTTCCGTACGGCGACCAGCGCCGGCTCGAGGTTGCCCGCGCTCTCGCGACCGAGCCGCAGCTCTTGCTCCTCGACGAGCCGACTGCCGGAATGAACCCGCAGGAGTCCGCCGAGTTCACGACGTTCGTGCGCCGTCTGCGTGACGAGGAGAAGCTGACCGTGCTGATGATCGAGCACGACATGCGCGTCGTGATGGGGATCTCCGACCGGGTATCCGTGCTCGACTACGGCGAGAAGATCGCCGAGGGCTCGCCGCGTGAGGTGCAGGCCGACGAGCGCGTGATCGAGGCCTACCTCGGGAAGGCCGCCGTCGAGGACATGAAACGACAGGGGCTCTCGTGAGCGCTGCCGCCGCCGCGCCTGCCCCGTCGTCGGATCTCATTCTCGAGCTGAACGACGTTCATACCTACTACGGTGCGATCCATGCGCTGAAGGGGATCTCCCTCGACGTGCACCGCGGCGAGGTCGTGACGCTGCTCGGCGCGAACGGCGCCGGCAAGTCGACCACGCTCCGCTCGATCAACGGGCTGCAGCGTCCGCGTCAGGGCTCGATCCGCTTCAACGGGCAGGACATCACCGAGATCCCGGCGCACGAGATCGTCCGGCGCGGCATCGCCCACTCGCCCGAGGGGCGCCGGCTCTTTCCGCGGATGACGGTGACCGAGAACCTCGAGATGGGCGCGTTCCAGCGCTCGGACAAGCCGGAGATCAAATCCGACATGGAGCGGGTGTACGACCTCTTCCCGCGGCTCAAGGAGCGGCGCGCGCAGAAGGCGGGGACGATGTCGGGCGGCGAGCAGCAGATGTGCGCGATGGGGCGTGCGCTGATGGCGCGGCCCTCGCTGCTGCTCCTGGACGAGCCGTCGCTCGGGCTCGCGCCGATCTTCGTCGAGCGGATCTTCGAGATCGTGAGGACGATCAACGAGCAGGGAACCTCGATCCTCCTCGTCGAGCAGAACGCCCTGATGGCGCTCGACCACGCCGACCGCGGCTACGTGATGGAGACCGGCAGCATCGTCCTCGCCGATTCGGCGGAGGCGCTGAAGACGAACGAGCAGGTACGGAAGACCTACCTCGGCGAGGGGTAGCGGTCCGCCGCCCAGCCTGAAGGGGGCGCCTGCGCCGCGAGAGACCTACGCACTCCGTCATCTGCGAACGGCAGAGACTGCTCGGGCCGGGCTTACGCCCTGAAGCGCACGCCCCGGTACGAACCCGAGGTGCACGTACTTGGTACGAAAAAGTCTCACTCGCGTGACAGTTCGGCGCCTCAGACTCGGGTAAAGTTGCTCTCGAGGGCGGTGGGTGCGGCCCCACCCAAGGGCGGGGGCGACGCGTCTGGCGGGGCGATTTGGAGCGGTCCGAACCGGCTCAGTAGCCCGGCTCCGGCCCCCGAATCCGGCCCCCGAATCCGGCTCCGGGCGCCGCTCGCCGAGTCCAGAGCTGACGCGGAACGCATGGTCGTCGGGGTGGCGGAGGTGGAACTCGCGCACGCCCCACGGCTCGTCCGTCGGCGCCATCGAGACCTCATGACCCGAATCGAGCGCAAGTTGGTGCATGGCATCGACATCGCCGGGTGAGGGGACCCACCAGCTCATCCAGACCGCGCCGGTCGCCTCGCCGCCCGCGAACAGCGGCGTCGGGCCGCCGCGCGCGCCCTGAGCCCCGCGGCAGAGGAACACGGACGACGCGTCCCCGCCGCTTCTCAGCCTCCGCGAACCCGGCCTGCGCTTTCGCGGGCGGGGCAGGTGAAATCAACCGTCACGCGAGTCGCGCGAACCACACAGTGCTCGCCACGATCTCCGAGACGTTCAGGATCGGCGTGACGGCTTCCACAGCCATGGCCGGAAGGTACAACAGGTCCGGCTCCTACGATGTCCGCCGATGCGCACGGCCTTTGCCATCGCTGTCGCGGGCGCCTTCGGGGCGCTGGCGCGCTACGGACTCGGAGTCGCCGTGACGCGCCGCGTGAAGGGCGACTTCCCGTGGGGCACCTTCGTCGTGAACGTCAGCGGCGCTTTCGTGCTCGGCCTCGTCTTCTCGCTCACCACGGAACGATGGAACGCTCCCGACTGGCTCCGTTCCGCGTTGGTCGTCGGCTTCCTCGGGGCGTACACGACCTTCTCGACGCTGACGTTCGAGACCTACCGCCTGGCCGCCGACAAGGCGCTCGGCCTCGCAGCCGCGAACATCCTCGGCTCCTGCGCCGCGGGACTCGTCGCCGTCTATCTCGGCGTCGTGCTCGGGCGCGCCATGTAGTCAGAGCTCGGGCGCGCCATCTAGGCAGAGCTCGGCCGCGCGCGAGCTAAAGCCCGTCCGAACGCACGACGAGCGGGTAATACGGCGGCGAGAGCAGGAACCCGATTCGCTCGGCCCCGCGGCCGCGCGCCATCGCGAGCGCCGCGCTGACGTTGTGAACTGGAACGAACCCGAGTTGGCGCGCCGAAGCCGCGTCCCGGCAGCCGGCAATGAGCACGGGCCCGAGCCTGCTCAATGCGGTATCGCAGGCGCTCCAGCTGACGAACGGCTCGAGCGGATGCACCGAATGCCCGGCTCGGTACTCGGCGATCGCCCGGCTGTCGGCAACCGCGGCACGTTCTGCCTCGCGGAGCGCGTCATGGTCCCGAGCCGTCCGTGCGTCGAGGAACAGAGAGCGGTACGGCGACTGAACCGGGGCCGGAAAGCGGCGCGAGAAGTCATGGAGCAGGATCGCGGTGCCGCCCGGCTTCACCGGAAATCCGTTCCGCCACAACCGCAGCGCGAGCCCGAGCCCGAGGTAGGCCGCGGAGACCGGGTTCGGGAGCTCCCGAGGCTGGAACGGCGTCGTCGGCGGGATCCCGATCACGATCGTGTCGAGCGGCTCGTCGAGGGCCGCGCCCTTGAACTCGATCGCGCGCAGGAGCGCCTCGGTATGGGCCGCAGACGGCGTGCCGCCGAGCACCGTGGCCGCCGTCAGCTCCCTGGGGACCCGCTCGATCAGGTTCCCGCGAACCGACGCAGGGAGCGCGCCGATCGCCCGCCGGAGCCTCGAGCCGGCGATCCGCTCGAGGCTGTGCTCGTCGTAGGGATACCCGCCGAAGACGTGCGGAAGGTTGAGCACGAGGGAGATCCCGTAGATCCCGACGCGCGCTGCGAGGAGCCGCTCGAGCTCGACCCCGAGCGTCCAGCCCAGCGACGAAGAGGGCTCGAGCAGCGAGGTCGCGCCCGCAGCTCGCAGCACCTCGCGCGAGCCCGCCCGCAAGAGGGCGCACGGCCCGCCGTCGAGAACACTCTCCGCAGCGGTCACGGTCACGATCAGGTCCGTCTCGACGAGAGCCGGAGCCACGCGCAGGCGAACGCCCGCCGCGATCCCGACCTCGACGAGCTCCTCGCTCTCGGCGTCGTGGACGATCAGGCGACCCCGGAAGCGGCGGCGGAACTCCGGCGGGACGAGCAGTCCGATCTCACGCGGCAACGGGCGCCGGTGGAGGCCCCCCGCAACGAGGATCGTGACCTTCGAGACGCCGAGCCGCTCGAGCTCGTCCACCGTCGTGGCGAGGGCCTCCTGGCGGGGATCCGGAACCGCCGAGGGAATCGGCAGGTTCAGAGGCTCGACGACGACGGTGGCACTGCCGCCAGGGGTCACGAGCGAGGCGAGCGGCGCGCCCGCGAGCGGAAAGCGCAGCGCCTCGCGGGTTGCCGCGGCAACTCCCCGCAGCACGTCCGTCGGCGGCGGCGGCCGAAGGATCACGGCGCCGTCGGGTGCCTCCACCGCCACGATTCGCCTCCCCGAGAGGAGCGGGACGCGGGTCACGCCGTCGGCGCGGGCAGGGGTAGCATCGGAGCAGTGTCACCGAAGACCCTGACGGGCGAGGAGCTCGAGCTCGACGACGGCCCCGCCCACGACTCGGATCTGTTCCTGGTCGACGGCAACAACCTCGCCTACCGCGCGTTCTTCGCGCTGCCGGAGGAGCTCGCGACCTCCGACGGCGTGCCGACCGGCGCGCTGCTCGGGTTCACGAACATGCTCTTCAAGCTCCTCACCGACTACAAGCCGAAGGCCGTGGCCGTTGCCTGGGACTCGCGGCCCGTCCATCGCACCGAGCTCGCGCAGGCCGCGGACGTCGTCTACAAGGAAGGGCGCAAGCCTATGCCCGAGCTGCTTCGCCAGCAGTTCCCGAGCTTCCGCCCGATCGTCGAGGCTTTCGGCTACCAGAACCTCGAGTTCGAGGGCTGGGAGGCCGACGACGTGATCGCGACGCTCGCGACCCGCGCCGACGAGGCCGGCCTCCGCACCTGCGTGGTCTCGACCGACCGCGATGCCTTCCAGCTCTGCTCGGAGAACATCTGCCTGATGATGACCCCGCGCGGCGTCGCCGACGTCCAGGTGTACACGCCGGATCGAGTCGAGGCGCGCTACGGCGTGCGCCCCGATCAGGTGCCGGACTTCATCGGGCTCAAGGGCGACACCTCCGACAACATCCCGGGCGTCCCCGGGATCGGCGACAAGACCGCCGGCCAGCTGATCGCTCAGTACGGCTCGCTCGAGTCGGTGATCGAGCACGCAGCCGACCTCTCGCCCGCGCGCTCGCGCGCGATCCTCGACCACGCAGACCAGGCCCGCGTTTCGAAGGAGCTCGCGACCATGCGTCGCGACCTCGACCTCTCGCTCGATCCTGAAGCGCTCGTGCTTGCGCCGCCCGACCGCTCCGAGTTGAAGGAGATCTTCCGCCGCTTCGAGTTCCGGGGGCTGCTCGCTCGTGTCGACCTGCTGAACGAGGCGCTCCCTGCTGCGGCGATGCCCGACCTCACCGGTTTTCCCGTCTCCTGGCGTGAGGGAGAGCTACACCTCTCCGGCCGGCTCGGATACGCCGCCGCCGGCGACCGCGCCGCCGTCGCGACCGTCGAAGGCGTCGTCGTCGGGCCTCGTCCCGCGAGGGCCGAAGGCGAGCTCGTCGTGCACGACGCGAAGACCCTCGGCGTGGACGCCGCGGATGACACGCTGATCGCCGCCTACCTGATCGACCCGGGCCGCTCGGGCTACGAGCTCTCCGACCTCGGTCCCGAGTACGGGATCGAGCTCGTTCCCGACCCCGCCCCCGAGGAAGAGACGGCCGAGCTCGTCCGCGCGGCGGAGTTGCCCCGCCTCCTCGCCCCGCTCCTGCTCGCCCGCCTCGAGGAGCGGAGCCTGACGAGCCTCTACCGCGAGATCGAGCTGCCGCTCACCCGCGTGCTCTCCGACATGGAGCGCGCCGGGGTGAAGATCGACACCTACCGCATGGGCGAGATCACGGCCCGGCTCGACGAGCGGGTGATGGAGCTCGAGGCACTCGCCTACGAGCTCGCGGGCGAGGAGTTCATGCTCGGCTCGACCCAGCAGGTCGGGCGCGTGCTCTTCGAGACGCTCGGCCTGCAGGCCGGCCGCAAGGGCAAGACGGGCTACTCGACCGACGCGAAGGTCCTGCGGTCGATCCGAGCGGCACATCCGATCGTGCCCGTGATCGAGGAGTGGCGCGAGCTCTCGAAGCTGCTGAACACCTACCTGAGGCCGCTGCCGGCGCTCATCGACGAGGGGACGGGCCGGCTCCATACGACGATCAACCAGACGGTCGCCTCCACGGGCCGGCTCTCGACGACGAGCCCGAACCTCCAGTCGATCCCGATCCGCACCGACCTCGGCCGCGAGATCCGCTCCGCGTTCATCGCCGAGGAGGGCTCGAAGCTCCTCTCCGCCGACTATTCCCAGATCGAGCTGCGCATCCTCGCCCACCTCTCGGGCGAGCCGAAGCTGAAGGAGGCCTTCGGCCGGGGCGAGGACATCCACCGCGCGACCGCCGCCGAGGTGCTCGGCAAGGATCCGGCGACGCTCACGAGCGGCGAGCGCGCGATCGCGAAGATGATCAACTTCGGGATCTCGTACGGGCTCACGGCGTTCGGCCTCGCCGACAACCTCGACATCCCGCGCGAGGAGGCCCAGACCTACATCGACACCTACCGAGCGCGGTTCCCGCATGTCCAGGACTTCACCGCCCGTACGGTCGAAGAGGCGATGCGCGACGGCTACACGACGACGCTGCTCGGACGCCGCCGGCTCGTGCCGGAGATCCGCGCCTCGAACTGGGCGACGCGCCAGGCCGGGGAGCGGATCGCGATCAACTTCCCGATGCAGGGCTCGAACGCCGACATCATCAAGGTCGCGATGATCCGCATCCACAACCGTTTGCGGGAGGAGGGCCGCGGCGCCCGGCTCGTGCTCCAGGTGCATGACGAGCTGCTGCTCGAGGTGCCGGACGCCGAGACCCGCGAGGTGCGCGAGCTCGTCCGCGAGGAGATGGTCGGCGCCTACGAGCTCGACCCGCCCCTTGCGGTCGACGTCGGGGTCGGAGACAACTGGGCGGAAGCAAAGTCGTGACGATCTCGGTGCGCGAGCCGGCTGCTGACATGCGGCCGCTATAGTTCAGCGTCGTTTTGTCAACCACCGATCTCATGCAACAGGAACCCGGCGTCTGGGTCGAAGGGCCCGACGGGAATCTGATCCCCGACTACGAATCGACCTTCCCCGAGATCAACGAGGGCGAGGTCGTGCACGGCACCGTCGTGCGCGTCGACAAGGACGAGGTCCTCGTCGACATCGGCTACAAGTCGGAAGGCGTGATCCCGGTCGCCGAGCTCTCGATCCGGCGTTCGGTCAACCCCGCCGACGAGGTCTCCTTGGGCGACGAGATCGACGCGTTGGTGCTCACCAAGGAAGACGCCGAAGGCCGGCTGATCCTCTCCAAGAAGCGCGCCCGCTTCGAGCTCGCCTGGAAGAACATCGAGCGCGCCGCCGAGTCCGGCGAGCCGGTCGACGGTCGCGTGATCGAGGTCGTCAAGGGCGGCCTTATCCTCGACCTCGGCGTTCGCGGCTTCCTGCCGGCGTCGCTCGTCGACATCCGGCGCGTCCAGGACCTCGACGAGTTCCTCGGCCAGGAGCTCCGCTGCAAGGTGATCGAGCTGAACCGCTCGCGCAACAACGTCGTGCTCTCGCGCCGCGCCGTGCTCGAGGAGGAGCGCAAGGAACAGCGGCAGCAGATCCTCGACCGCCTCCAGCCCGGCGCCGTCGTCGAGGGGCAGATCTCGAACATCGTCGACTTCGGCGCGTTCGTCGACCTCGACGGGATGGACGGCCTGATCCACATCTCCGAGCTCTCCTGGTCGCACGTCAACCACCCCTCCGAGATCCTCGAGATCGGCCAGACCGTGCAGGTCAAGGTGCTCGACATCGACCGCGACCGGCAGAGAATCTCATTGGGCTTGAAGCAGACTCAAAATGACCCCTGGCAGCAGGTGCTCGAGAGCTACCACGAGAACGACGTCGTCGAGGGACGCGTCACGAAGGTCGTCACCTTCGGGGCCTTCGTCGAGATCCTGCCCGGCGTCGAGGGTCTCGTCCACATCTCGGAGCTTGCGCAGCATCACGTCGAGAACCCGCGCGAGGTCGTCTCGCAAGGGCAGGCGGTGAACGTCAAGATCATCGAGATCGACGGCGAGCGCCGGCGGCTCTCGCTCTCGCTCAAGCGGGTCGAGCCGGACGACGAGGTTCAGCCGCGCGCCGACGGCGGCGAGTCCGTGCATCTGCATCCCGAACCTCGACCTCTCGGATCGCGAGGACGGCGACGAGGTGCCTGCGTCCTACGCCGAGCTCGATCCGGCCTCGGTCGTGCCGCCGGGTGAGGCTGAGCCCGAGGAGGACGAGGTCGAAGCCGAACGGGCCGAGCTCGACGCCGAAGAGGTGGACGAGTCCGTCGCGGAGCCCGACCCGGACGAGGTCGAGTTGACCCCGGCCGACGAGGCCGTGCCTGCTGCTGAGGCCGTGCCTGCAGCCGAGGCCGTGCCCGCTGAGGCCGCGCCGGCTGCTGAGGCCGTAGTCGAGCCGGCCGTTGCGGCCGAGCCGGCAGCCGCGGAAGCATCCACCGAGGAGTGACCCGCCCGATCGCTGTCGCCATCACCGGCGGCATCGGGGCAGGCAAGAGCGAGGCGCTGGCTGCGTTCGCACGGCGGGGTGCGGCAACGGTCTCGAGCGACGAGATCGTCCACGAGCTGCTCCGTCGCGACGAGGTCCGCGAAGCGGTGCGCGAACGGCTCGGAAACGGCGTCGTCGGCCCCGACGGGCAGCTCGACCGGGGGGCCATAGGGTCTGTCGTCTTCGGCGACCCGGAGGCGCTCGACTGGCTCGAGCAGCTCCTGCACCCGCTCGTCAGCGCCGAGTACCTGAACTGGCGTGAGCAGCTCGCGGCCCTCCCGCACCCGCCGCGGGTCTGCGTCACCGAGATCCCGCTCCTCTACGAGGCCGGTGCCGAGAGCCGGTTCGACCGCGTCGTCGTGATCACCGCGGCGCCCGATCTGCGCCGCGAGCGCTCCGAGATGGCCGTCGACGAGCGCGAGCGGCGGCTCCTTCCCGACGAGGAGAAGATCTCGCGGGCCGACTTCGCCTACGTGAATGCCGGCTCTCTGGAGGAGCTCGAGGGGTTCGTCGGGTCCGTGATGGACGATTTGACGAGATGAGGCGTCTTGCCGTGCTCTCCACGCTGCTTCTGGTGGTGCTCGCCGGGGTCGGGCTCTACCTGTTCGAGGCGAGCCCGCCGTGGTTCGAGCGCATCCGCTACCCGCTCCACTACGCGGCTTTCGTCAGACAGCGCGCCCGCGCCGAGAAGATGGATCCCGCGCTGCTCGCCGCCGTGATCTACCAGGAGTCGAAGTTTCGGCCGGACGCACGCTCGTCGTCGGGCGCGATCGGGCTGATGCAGCTCACTCCCTTGACGGCCAAGGGGATCGCCCTGCGAACCGGCGGCACGAGGTTCGACGTGAGCGACCTGACGGACCCGGAGCTCAACATCCGCTACGGCAGCTGGTACCTCCACGACCTCTATGCAAAGTACGGGTCGCTCCGGCTCGCGCTCGCCGCCTACAACGCCGGGCAGGGCAACGTCGACCGCTGGCGGGCAGAGGGCAAGGGGATCCAGTTCCCCGAAACCCGCGCCTACGTCGTCCGAGTCGAGCATCTGCAGCACGTCTACAGCAAGGCCTGGCACTCGCAGCGCGACGCCGACGCATTCGACCACGGCTGACGGCAGACTTGACGGGTGCGCGTCTCGGCAAAAGCGGACTACGCGATCCGGAGCATGGTCGAGCTCGCTGCGGCAGGGGAGGGGCCCGGTGAAGGCAGACCGTCTCTCTCAGGCCCAGGAGATCCCGACCAAGTTCCTCGAGAACATCATGTCCGACCTGCGGAACGCCGGTCTCGTCCGGAGCCGGCGCGGGGTGGACGGCGGCTACTGGCTCGCCCGCAGCGCGGCGGAGATCACGCTTGCGGACGTGATGCGTGCCGTCGAGGGCCCCCTCGCGAACGTCCGCGGACGTCCTCCCGAAGAGGTCGCCTACTCGGGCTCGGCCGGGCCGCTCCGCGACGTATGGATCGCCGTACGCGCAAGCCTCCGCCGCGTCCTCGAGTCGGTCACCCTCGCGGACGTCGCCTCGGGCGAGCTACCCCCCGAGGTCGCCGCCCTTGCACGCGATTCGGACGCCTGGCTCCCGCGCTAGTGGGCCTCCAGCCGAGGA
The DNA here is from genome assembly GCA_963766565.1 of uncultured Actinomycetota bacterium. Lineage (GTDB taxonomy): Bacteria > Actinomycetota > Thermoleophilia > Gaiellales > Gaiellaceae > PALSA-600. The sequence goes on along the minus strand of CAVYAQ010000001.1, from coordinate 329,317 downwards.
CTTCGAGCCGAAAAACGTTATTGACGGCCTCGTCAGCCGCACTGGAACAGATTCCGGAGGCTCCAGCGTTACAATGAACACATGGAGACCTCGCTCACTATCGAGATCAGCCGCCTGCAATCGTGGGTCTCGTTCCTGCGGGCGCATTCGGCGATCACCCGGCAGCTCAACGCCGACCTGCTGAACGCCCACGGGCTCACGCTCAACGACTACGAGGTGCTGCTGTTGCTCTCGAAGGCTGAGGACCGCCGGATGCGCCGAGTCGACCTGGCCCAGTCGGTCGTGCTCACCGCCTCCGGGATCACCCGCCTCCTCGACGGCCTCGAGCGCGCCGGGCTCGTCGAGAAGGACTCGTGCGCGACCGACGCGCGCGTCTCCTACGCAAAGCTCACGTTCTCGGGCCAGGCAAAGCTCAGGGAAGCAGCCGCGACGCACCTCGGCGGTGTCGACGAGCTCTTCACGAGTCGCTTCTCCGACGCCGAGCTGGCGATACTGGCCGATCTGCTCAGCCGGCTTCCGCTGCGCGGCAAGGACTGCGCAGGCGACAAGGACTGCACGGTCGACGCCGAGTCCTGCGGCGTTGAGTAGGAACCGTCCTCGCCCGGTCTACTGGAAGCCGAGCATCCCGACGCGCGTGATGCGCGAGCGTGCCTTCGCCCGGCGCTCGCTCGAGCGTGAACGGATCCTCCGGGCGACCGCCGGCCCGTCGCTCTGGTCGCGGCTCGCCGCGAAGCTCCGGCGTTAGTCAGCCAGTCCGGCCGACAGTTCGACTGGGTGCCCGGTGAGGCGTCTGGCGAGGCCGGGCTAACCGAAGAAGGTCTTCGCCACCTCGTACCAGGAATCCGGTACGAGCTTCAGCTCCGCGGTCGCCTCGGTCAGCGGCACCGATACCACCTCGTCGCCGTGCAGCGCAGCCATCTGGCCCCACTTGCCCGACGTCACGAGGTCGGCGGCCTCTAGCCCGAACCGAAGGCCGAGCACGCGGTCGCGCGGAGTGGGGGTGCCGCCGCGCTGGATGTAGCCGAGCACCGTCGCGCGGGCCTGCATCCCGGTGCGCTTCTCGACCTCCTCGGCGACAGTCTCGCCGACGTTACGGTTTTCGACCCGCACGTGGCCGAAGTCGTCGACCTCGCCCGCGTCGGAGACGCCGGGCAGCTCCGAGCCCTCGCTCGCGACGATCACCGAGAAGTTCTTCCCGCGGGAGCGGCGGCGCTCGACCGCCGCAGCGACGTCGTCGTAGACGACCTTCTGCTCCGGGATCAGGATCCAGTCGGCGCCTCCTGCGATGCCGCTCATCAGCGCGATCCAGCCGGCGTGCCGGCCCATCGTCTCGACGACGATGATCCGGTTGTGCGACTCGGCCGTCGAGTGGACGCGGTCGATCGCCTCGGTCGCGACGTAGACTGCGGTGTCGAAGCCGAAGGTGTAGTCGGTGCCGTTGAGATCGTTGTCGATCGTCTTCGGAACGCCCACAACCGGAAGGCCGTCGTCGGCGAAGAGCCTGGCCGCGACGCCGAGTGTGTCCTCCCCCCCGATCGCGACGAGCGCGTCGATCTGCTCGAAGGTCCTCTTCACCCCTTCGACGCCGCCCTCGAGCTTGTGCGGGTTCGTGCGGGAGGTGCCGATGATCGTTCCGCCCTTCGGCAGGATCCCCGAGATCTCGTCGTAACCGAGCGGTTTCAGGTTGCCGTCGATCATCCCGCGCCAGCCGTTCAGCACGCCGACCGTTTCGTGGCCACCCTCCCAGAGCCGCCGGCAGGTCGCCCGAATAACCGCGTTCAGCCCGGGGCAATCGCCTCCGCCTGTGAGCATCCCCACCCTCATCGCCGGGCGATCTTAGCCGCGGTGCCGCCGCCGCTCCGGGCGAACCGTCAGCTGAGGATGTTGACCGCCCGCGCGGCGACGAGGAGCAGGGTCAACATCGAGATCGCCGACTCTCCCAGCATGAGGAGCTTGGACGTCGCCGACAGCGGCATCGTGTCGGTCGGGCTGAACGCGGTCGAGTTCGTGAACGAGAGGTAGAAGTAGTCGGAGAAATGCGGCCGCCAACCGGGCTTCGCCACCTCGGGGTCGGTCATCTGGACGAACGCGAAGTCGCGCGGGGCCGAGGGGTCGCGCAGCCGGGCGGGTGGCCCGCCGCCGTCGAGCTCCCAGTACCAGAGGCCGAACACGATCACGTTCGTGAACCAGATCTGCGCGCCTGCGAGCAGCAGCTGCCGGCCCGCGACCAACGGCCCCGCGGAGACCATGTAGTGGATCAGGAACCCCAGTGCGATCACGTTCACGATCGAGACGATCGCGGTCACAGAGACCGCCAGCATCCGCCGCCGGCCCGACTCGTAGACGTGGCGGTGGGGTGCGACGACAGCGAGCGGGATCAGGAGCGCGAGCTCGAGCGACGGGATCAGGTACCGGATCCCGGGGATCCCGTAGTCGGAGAGGATCCGGTTCGGCAACAACATCCAGAGGACGATCGTCGCGAGGACGGCGACCACCGACGGCCACCGGGGCTCGATCCCCGGGTTGTCTGCCGGAGCGGGTGCGGACACGGTTTCGACGGCGGAGGTCATCGCTTTCAGGTTCGCTGTCGGGCGGCCGGCCACCTGCACGGTCATACTCGTGGGCCATGCCGCTCCTCGAGATCTTCTTCATCGCCTGCGGGGCGATGTTCTTCCCGCTGCTCTTGATCGTGGTCGTGCTGGCGCTGAACACCTCCCGGCCGGTGCCGATCCTCGCGTGGTTCCTCGCAGGCGGGCTCCTGACGACGATCACGGTCGGGAGCGCGATCGTCTCCACCTTCAAGGACAGCGACCACTTCTCGACTCCGCACTCCTCGGGGAGCGCCTGGATCGACCTGGTCGTGGGCGCGCTCGCCGTGCTCGCCGGGATCGTGCTCCAGTCGGTCGACCGGCGGCGGACACAGCATCCGAAGCCGAAGCCGACCAACAAGTCGCGCAGCTCGGCGCTCATCGAGCGACTCGTCGAGAAGGGCGCGCCGCTCGCGTTCGTGGCCGGGATCCTCGCAACGATCATCCCGGGCCTGCTCCCGATCATCGGGATGAAGAACATCGCGGAGCTCGGCTACTCGACCGCCGAGACCCTGATCGTCGTCGTGTGCTTCTACATCGTGATGTTCTCCTTCGTCGAGGCGCCCCTCGTCGGCTTCTTCGTCGCGCCCGAATGGACGAAGGCGACGGCGCTCCGGTTCAACGCCTGGCTCACGACAAACTTGCTCCGCGTGGCCGCGATCGCGCTCTTCGTGGTCGGCGCGGTCGAGCTCGTCCGCGGGATCTTCATTCGCTTCTGATGGGGCGGCCGAGGGCCGGCGGTTTCCCGCCGGCCCTCGCAGCCGGAGTCATGCGATGACCGTGTCAGACGACCGTGCGCCCGAGCGCCAGGTCGAGCTGCCGTGTTGTGACGAACTGCGCTTCACCTCGTGAGCCGGAGCTCCAGCCGTAGGCGAGCCCGGCGCCCTCGAGCTGGACGCCGACGAGCCTTGTGGGCGCACGGCCGACGACGGCCGTGCGGCCGGTGGCGAGGTCGAGCACGATCGCTTTCGTGCCTTCGGCGAAGGCGACGACGCCGTTCTGGAGGTCCGCGCCGCTTGCCGAGGCGGCGACCCGGTAGTGCCTGATCAGCGTTCCGGTGTGAATGTCGAAGGCGCTCAGGCGGCCGCCGCCGAGGGTGACGAGCTCGTTGCCCTGCAGCGACACTGCGCTTGCGGGCCGGCTGCGGAGCTCGGCGAGGATCTTCCCATCGCGCGAGACGATCTGGGCCCGGCCGTCGGGCCACAGGATCGCGGTCCGCGAGCCGTCGGCCGCGAGCTCGGGCGAGCCTTGACCGGACGCGATCGCCACCGGCCTGTAGGCCGCGTTCACGACCGAGACCGTGCTGCGCCCGCCGGAGGTCGCTGCAAAGGCGAGCGTCCGGCCGTCACCGGTCAGCGAGGTGACGGCGCCGATCCGGTCGTACCGGCCGAGCACCCACTCCTGGCAGAGCGGCGAGCCCGCGACGAGGCGCGACGCTCCGTTCTCGGTCACGAGCCACTCGGCCCGGAAGCCGCCGATCGCGACCGCGGGGATCTGAACGTTCTCCGGTCGCACCATGCAGGTCGGGCCTCCGGCCGAGCTCACTCGCTGCGCCGGGTTCCAGGCGACGTTCCAGTAGAGGACGCGGTCGCACCGGCCGGAGGTGTCCCCGACGGCGACCGCCACGCGCGGGCCGTCCATCGAGAGCGACCGGATCGGGCCGCCGGTCACGAGCGGGCGAGCGGTGCGGGCAATCGTCCGCAGGATCGCGGCGCGGCTCATGTACTCGACGACGGTCTTTCCCTGGCGGAGCGCGAGCTTGCTTTCACCGTCGTGGAACAGCACTCCCTTCGCGCCGAGCCGCGGCGCGAAGGAGCCGCCGTTCGGACCGAGGAACCCGAACAGCCCGTCGGAGAGCCGGATCGCGAACACGCCCTGGCCGCGGGCGGCGAACACGGCGATCCCGCTCGAGCTCGAGAGCGTCTGGGGCCTTGCCGGGAGCGGAAGCGCACGCACCAGGTGACCGCCCGCGCCGAAGACCTTCAAGACGTCGGGGCGGTTCCCGCCGCCACGGGCGACGGCCACGTGCCCCGAGCGCAGCACGGGGAGGACGGTCGAGGACGGGGCGCGAAGCGGTGCCGGGCACGCTGCCGCCACGGCGGCTGTCGAGATGCCTGTAGCCGTGCTCCAGACGACGCGGGAGCAACTTCCGGCGGGCTTCTTCAGGACGAGCCCGACGCTGGAGCCGTGCGTTCGCACCGCCACGACGGCCCCTTTCAGGGTGAGCATCCGCGTGCCGGCGGCGCTCGGATGGCAGACGTAGGCGAATGACGAACCGGCAAGCAGGCCGGCGGCGACGAGCACCGGAGGGACGATGGGACGGCGGACGAGTAACACGGCACGCCTCCTTGTCTTGGGGGAGCGGCCGACGATAACAGGCGAGAACGGCCGGATACGCATCCGTCTTTTCGCGGGTCCGATGCTGCCGCGTTAGGGTTTCCCGAATGTCGCCGCTCTTCCACGATTGATGGCTACTCCCGCTCCACCTAGCAAGCTCTCGCGCCTGAACCCGATCGAGCGGCGGATGTCGAAGTTCCTGCGCCAACCGCCGTCGATCCGCACCGCCGCCGGGGCGATCGTCACGGTGACGACGCTCATCGTCGTCGTCAGCGGCCTCCTGATCAGAGTGCTCGACCACCACGAGTATCCGAGCATCTGGATCGGGATGTGGTGGGCCCTCCAGACGGTGACGACGGTCGGGTACGGGGATGTCACCCCGAGAAACGCCGCCGGCAAGTTCGTCGGCGCGATCGTGATGCTCGAGGGGATCGCGTTTCTCGCGATCACTACCGCCGCGATCACCTCGACGTTCGTGACGCGCGCCGAGGGCGAACGCGCCAACGCCGCGTCGCGGGCAGACGACACGCGCGAAGATCACGTTGATGCCCGCTTCGACGAGCTCGCAGCCCAACTGGAGCGGCTCGAAGCGCTCGTGCGCGGTCTCGATCAGTCGGCCGAGCCGGGCGCGACGAGGCCCGTATCGTAGGCGGAGCTCACTACGTCGACGGGGTGCACGGCATACTCTGTGGCGGAGCAGGGATGGGGAAGCTCACAGTGATCGTGGTTGCGGCGGCACTGGTGCTAAGCGCCTTGGGCGGCCGCGTCTCCGGTGCTTCCGCCTCGCAGCTCATCGACCGGAACGCGACAGACGTCCAGCTTCAGTTGAACGCGAAGGGCGAGGCTCTTCTCACCTACCGCACGAACGGCCTCTTCCGCCACGTGCTCGCGTGGGGAGCCGTGAACGCGCTCCCCTCGACGGTCGCCGCGCACCAGCTGAAGCTGCGGCTCGACTACTCGGGCGGGTACGAGAGGTACTTCGAGGAGAGCCCGGCCGCTCTTGCGCTGAGGGCCGAGTACCGGAAGCTCAAGGGGAGGCCCGGCTACCTGTTGAGCCCGGTCGTGCGTCAACTGCAGCAGGCCCAGCAGGCGGCGGACACCTACTGGCGGACCGGGTTCCACGGAGGGTGCGGTCGCTATGACGGGCCGACGATCGCGTGGGCGGTCGTCACCTGCACGGCGCCCGACGGCTCCTACTGGGCCGTGCAGGAATGGCAGCGCGAGCTGCCGGACTACGGCGTCTCCCCGACCCCGGCCCAGGCGGCGTGGGAGCTGCGGCTGTCGCACTGGACGGGCCCGCTCCCCGTCCTCTCCGTCCACACCGACTGGTCGTGGCACCGGTGGGACCACATCTTCGGGACGCTCTCCTACGCGAACGATCCGGTGTACGGGTTCAGCTCGACGACAGCGGGCGAGCCGCTCGACGGCTTCGGCCGCAACGTCTACATCGACACATTCGACTCGGCCTACGGTCCCGGCTGGAGGCGCGAGAACAGCGCCCTGACCCACAAGGACACCGGCGTGTTCTGCTACAGCGTCAATCCCCACCCGGGCCATCCGGCAGGCACCGGCTCTGCCTACCGGATTACCGTGATCGGGCCCGGCGTCACACCCGACGTCGAATGGACAGGCCCCCCGCCGGGCCCATACGACGCCGCGGCCGACGCGATCGCGAACGCGCAGATCGCCGCGCTCGGCGACGGCGTCTGTAGGCCCAACTGACGTTCGGCGCCTGGAGTGAGTCAGTCGCTCGAGGTGAGCGTGGCGGCGTTCTTCCGCGAGACTCCGGCGGCGATCAGGAACGCGCGCATCCTGGGATTCAGCTTCTCGAGCTTCGAGGAGACCGGGCTCGAGAAGATCTTCGCGAGCAGCGCGGGGTCGATCCCGAGCACTCGCCGGATGTCGGCCGCGGTCGTCTTCTTGTCGAGGAGCACGGTCGCTGCGCGGCACAAGTCGATCTTCGTACCGTGGTTGTCGAACTCGAGGATGAGGGAGAGGTCACTCCCCTCCCCGGTCAGCCATTCCGCGAAGAGCGAAGAGTCGGGATGCATCGCTCCGATCGAGGCACGAAGGGCTCGGAGCTCCGGTCCGTAGTCGTCGACGGCCTCGATCAGGACGACGGGAATGAGCGCGAAGATCGCCGCGAAGGCGTCCTTCGGGTTCTTCTTGATGAACGTGCACCTGTCGAGCGAGGTCTGCAGCGAGTGGTCCTTCGTTGCCGAGAGCCGCTTGAACGTCGTGACCTTCGCGCTGAGGAGCGCCGCGAGCGCCCGGTCGTGCGCATCGGGCCTCGGGGCCGCCGCCCCCGCGGCAGCGCTCAGCGCGAGCGCGAGTACGAGCGCCGTCAGTGCTGCCGGGATCATTCCTTGCCTGCTCATTAACCTCGTGAGAAGTCCGCGTCATCCCTGCAGGGCGACGTCTCACCACGCTACAGTGACTGCCAGATGGGCGCTGATCTACTCACCCCGATGCATCTGATCTTTCTGGGTCTGCTCGCGGTGCTGCTCTTCGGATCGAAGCGGGTTCCCGAGATGGGACGTTCGCTCGGAAACGGGATGCGCGAGTTCAAGCAGGCGATCAGCGGAATGGACGGCGTGACCGAGGCGGTCAACGGGATGAACGAGGTCCGGACTGCCGTCTCGCCGACCAACATCGCCCGCGCCGCGATCCCAGGCGTCGCAGAGATGCAGGACACGGTCGGCTCGCTCAAGACTGCGGTGACGCCAGGCGCCACAGCCGCCGCTGCGGACGGCGAAGCGGCAGCGGCTCCGGCAGCGCCGCTCGAGCCCTGAGTCGCGTCGCCGCTTCGTTTCGGCAGCGGCCCCCGACCGGCCACGGCGCGAGTTAAGAGAGCCTTCAGCATTCGGTAAGGGGAGCGATAGGGCTGCGTGCGAGCCTGGCTGCGATCCGGGGACCCGCCCCGGCAAGCTCAGGAGGTTCGATTCGAATGCCGAAGCTTCGCCCCCTGCTCCTCGTTGCGCTGATCGCGCTCGGCGCGGTTGTCGTCGCCGCTACCGCATCCGCGGTACCCGGCCCGACGCCGCCGCACCATCCGGGCCCGCCGTTGCCTCCGGGGCTACCGGGCCCCGGCCCAGGTGGACAGATCTACATCGACGACAACACCTCAGCCGGCAACACGGTCGGCGCCTTCGACCGGCACGCCGACGGCTCGCTCACACCCGTCTCCGGCTCGCCGTTCGCCGTCGGCGGCGCGGGCAACGGTAGCGCCACCGCATCGCAGGGCTCGATCCAGCGGAGCTCCGACGGGAGGTTCCTGCTCGTCGCCGATACCGGCAGCAACCAGCTCTCGGTCGCGCTGCATCGGCCCGGGCGGAGCGCTCATCCCCACCGATCTCGTCTCCTCGAACGGGACGCTGCCTGTCAGCATCGCGGAGCACAACGGCCTCGTCTACGTGGCGAACGCGGGCGACCCGAGCCCGAACTACACCGGCTTCTCACTTGACGGCGCCGGTCATCTGACGCCGATCCCGGGCTCGACCGTGACGCTTCCGACAGGCGCGCAACCCGGCGACGTGCTCTTCAACGGCGACGGCACGAAGCTCGTCGGCACCCGTGTCGGCTCATCGCTGATCGACAGCTTCATCGTCGGCCGAGGCGGCATCCTCACGTCCGCCGCCCGGCTCGCCGTTTGCCGCGGAGGGCGTGGGGCCGTTCGGCAGCGAGTTCAGCCCGACGAGCCCGTCGCAGCTCTTCGTCTCGAACGCGCACAACGGAGGCACCGCCGGTACGGTCTCGGCGTTCTCGGACGCGCGGAACGGGATCCTCTCGTCGATCGATGGCTCGCCGTTCGCCGACAACCAGACTGCTCCGTGCTGGGTCGAGATCACCCACGACGGCAGGTACCTGTTCGCGATCAACACGGGCAACTCGACGATCTCGAGCTACTCGATCGCTCCGGCGGGGACGCTGACCCTGGTCGGAAGCTCGGCCTTCAAGCAGGGCCCGGTCGGCGCGGAGGACGCGCGGCTCTCCCCCGACGGCCAGACGCTCTGGGTCGTCGAGGCCGGAATCGACCGGATCGCCGGCTTCTCGGTCCACGACGGGTTCCTCGCGGAGCTTCCGGGCTCCGCCTCAGCCGGCCCGGCGGGCGCGACGCCGGCCGGGATCGTCGTCACCTGAGTCGGCTCGACTCGAGCGCAGCTCGGCGGAGGGCCGCACGCGGCCGGAACAGCAGGGGAGGTGGGCTCGAGGGCCCGCCTCTCCTGACCTTCATCCCGTCGGGTGGCTCCGTTCGTCAGTCGCGAAGCGGGCCTGCGGCAGCGGGCCCGCCGAACGGAGACCGGCGGGCCGGTCGCGCAGCTCGATCCGGCTCGTCCGGCTCCGGCTTTCGGCTGACCTCGCCGCGGATCCTGAGCTCGTCCGCGTCCTCCTGGGCACGAGCCTCGAGCGTGATCCGGTGAGTGAGGACGGCGGCGCGCTGCTCGAGGCGATGCGCCTCGACCACGTCCATCCCTCGCAGCGCAGCGCCGCTTCGCTCGTAGGCGCCGCCGGTGCTGAGGAGATGTGTGAGCTTGAGCACGAGCGCGACCAGGTCGATCGCGATCAGGAACGCGAGAAAGAACTCAACGTAGCGCTTGACGTCCGGATGGGCACGCTCGACCTGGTCGAGCGCGGCTTGACGGGCCAGGAAGTCGCGGTCGGCCTTGATCGAGGAGACCCGGTTTGCGAGCTGTGATGTCTCGGTCGCCTGCCAGAGCGAGATCTTCCGCTGGTCTGCGGCGATCGTCGCCGCGGACTGCGGCCGCGCGCTCGCGAGCGCCGCAGCGGCGATCGCGGCCTGCCTGGCATCGCGCTTGCAGTAGGGCCCGCAGCCGGTCTTGTGTGTCTGGGAGCAGCTTGCCTCGCCGGCCTCGCATTCGGAGAGGAACCTGCTCTTCGTTACCTGCTGCTCGAGCTTCGCCTCCCTTGCTCGGACGGACGCGATTTCCTTCTGCGCCGCCGCGACCTTCGCGTCGTAGAGGTGCGTGATCTGGTTCGTCGCGGCATGGACGCGCGCCGTTGCCGTCTTGCTGAGCTGATCGTTGATCGACCCGCTGTAGATCACCTGGATCATCGGCAGCCCGACGACGAGCGCGATCGCGAGCGAGAGCACGAGCCGTGGGATCGTGATCAGGAGGTTCCAGGTGTAGCTCGTCCCAAAGCTCTTCAGCACGAGGCGCTCGATCAGGCAGTAGAGGACGGCCCAGATCGGGAGCACCCAGAGCACGCTTTCGATGGAGGTCGACCACCACTGGCTCGCCGCCACCGTCATCGCAAAGCCGCTGACGACGGCCATTCCAGCGACCCACATCCCGAGCCCGTTCAGGAAGCTGACCTCGCTCGGCACCGTCCGGAGGACGTAACCGTCGCCGCCGGCGAGCCAGGCCCAGCCGGTGCGGGCCCGCCGTCTCGAAGCGCGGCCGGGCGCACCGGTCGCCGGCTCGTGCTCCTCTTCGGTCCAAGCGGCGCTCACGTGTAGACAAAGACGCAGCAACCGGCCGCGGGGTTGCAGATGCTGGCGAGTTCTATGGGTTTTCTAAGAAAGGGCCGTGCCCGCCGTCAGTCGTTCTCGACGGTGTAGTCCCAGATCGCAGCCTCGTGCCGGTGATCGGGGCTCCACTGCATCGTCCCTTCGCCGACCAGCATGTAGGCGCGGAGGCGGAAGGTGAGGACCTGGCCCGGATGGAGCACCGTGGGAAGGGGTCGCTGGCCCGGGGCGAGCACGGGGACGGTCACCGTGTAGAGGTGGTCGACCGCGTGGAAGTCGGCGAGCGAGACGGGCACATCGGCGGTGGCGTTCTTCATCGTGACCGTCCAGGTGGAGACGGTTGCGTCCTGCTGATACGGCAGTCCCTCGCCGGGCACGACCGGGCCGGCGACGGTCATACGCACGTCGAAGGCCTTCGTCTTGATCTCGACCGGGAGGCCCTCGACGGTAAGCGCCGGCTTCGCGATCGTGCCGGTGAGGACGGCGTCCACGTGTGGGTTCAGCGTGCTCTTAGGGAGATACGACGGGTATTTCGAGCCGCTCCCGCCCCCGCCGCCGCAGCCGGCGAGGGTCGTGATCGCGATCAGGAGCGCGGCCGCGGTACGAACCGGGCCGGGCTTGAGAGCCCGGCCCGGTTCGACGTTGGTCGCCGTGAAGGCGGAATCCACGGTGAGGTTCTACCCGTGGGCGCCGTTCTGACCGTTCTGGCCGTTCTGGGTCGCCGTGCCGTCGGTGCCGTCGGCGCCGGGCTGGCCGGAGCCGGCGTTCTTCCCGTTGCCGGCGTTACCGCCGTCACCACCGCGGCCGCCGTGGTTGCCGAGGAAGCCGCTGCCTCCGTTGCCACCGTTCCCTCCGGGCAGCGTTCCCTTGCCGTTGCCACCGTCGCCCGCATCGCCACCGTCGCCACCATGGCCGTCACACGGCGGGGTGTCGTAGGGCGTCGTCGATGCACCGGTCGCGGTCAACCAGACTCCGACCCACTCCTCGGGGGCGCAGGAGCCGTTGCCGCCGTTGCCGCCGGTACCACCGGTGCCGGTTGCACTCGAGCCGTTGCCTCCATTGCCTCCGTCACCGCCGTTGTTCCCGCAGCCGGCCGTGCCTCCGGTGCCGCCGGCGCCGTCGAAGCCGCCCTTGCTGTCCCTGCCCGGGCGACCCGGGTGGCCGAGGTCGGCGTGATCCGGGCAGTAGAGGGTGGTCGACCCACTGCCGGAAACCGCCTGATAACCCGACGGCACTGGTGCCGTCGTGAACTGCTGGGCTGTGAAGACGTCGGGCCCGAAGTCCCCCAAACCAGCCTGCGCGGCGTAGCCGATGTGGCCCTGGCCGTCGAGGCCGCCGCACACCGTGCCGACGACGAGCGTCGTATCGGTGCAGGACTGGCCCGTCAGGAGCAGGTCCTCGATGGTGCGAAGCGTGCTGTAGTGGTTGTAGTACGTGTTCGAGACCGTGCCCGGCGTGATCAGCGGGCTGATCAGCACGGTGCCGGTATCGCCACCGCCGGGCGTGAAGTCCGTGGTGTCGAGTAGCGGGTCGGCCGTCTTGCAGGCGCTGTTCGTGGCCAGCACGTTCGTGCTCGTGCATGCCCCGGTGCCCACCGTGGACGTCGCTCCCTCCGCGCTCAGGTTGATGTTCCCGTTGAACCCGTTCGGCAAGCTCACGGGTTGTCCGCTGTCGTTCACGAGCTGGAACGTGCCGATCCACGGCTTGGCGTAGTTGTTGGACGCGCCGCTCGCGCTCGCGTTGCCCTGGAGCGTGTAGGGCCCTGTGTCGCTGACCGCGCCGACGAACGTGTCCGGTGGGATCGCGGCGCTCCCGTCGCTGGCAGAGACCAGGCGGCCCGTGTCCTGGGCGTTGATCTTCGGATCGGTCACGAGGCTCGAGCCAGGGGCCACCATCGCCCCCTCGCCAACCGCCGCGCCTGGGGAGACGCTGTCGTTGCCACTCAAGCCGGGGGTTCCGGCCAACCGGTCGATGAAGCCGGAGGCACCGGGGCCGGGCTGCAGCTGGTTGCCCGACGCGTCGGTCACCTCCGGGTCGTTCGGCCCGGTCGGCTCCGTCGGGAGATCCTTGCCGTTGATGTTCTCACCGGCGGCGTCGGCCAAGGCACCGTAGGCGCCGTACAGCGAGTGCGCGCCCGGATACTGCGACCCGGGTGAACCGAAGGTCGGCTGGTCGGCCGGTGCCGAGTAGAGCGAGATATCTCCCGGGGCCGGCTCGTTGTTGAAGCTGTTGCCGGTCGTGAAGGGCGGGTTCGCCTCGTCGAAGGTGATGTCGATCAGCCCGCCGTCCTTGAATGCGGCCGACTGTTCGATCAGGGGAATGTAGTAACGCAGGAACAGGTCGGATGCGTAGAGCCCGCCTGTGTAGTTCGTCGGCGGCACCGCCTCCGGGTCGTCGGCGGGAAGATTGGCCGGCGTGTAGTTGGGCGTGCCGTCTGCGTTGAACGCGCCCGAGAGGTTGTTGCCCTGACAGGAGGCGTCGTGCGCATCGCTGCAGTTGTTCGGCGTGATCCAGCTGAACGCCGGGACCTGGGCTGCGGGCAGCGTCAGGTCGTGAGCGAGCCCGTAGGTGGGATCGTCGAGGTTCGCGACGTGGTTCGCGTCGCAGTTGCCGTCGGCCGCGCCGCTCGTCGGCGCGCCCGGCCCGTCGTACTCGGCCGTGGTCGGCTTGTTCAGCGGGCCCGCGGCGGGGTAGCTGATGTTCGACTGTGTGCCGGCCTGCTCGCCGGTCAGAGAGGTGAACCAGGCTGTCGGGAAATGCTTCGCGACGTACTGGTCGGCGGGCTTGCCGTTGTTGTTCGCGTTCGCGGGCTGAGCGCCCGTGAAGCTCGTGATGATCCCGCTCGGGGAGGTCACGTTCGTGGGGCTCGTGACCGGGTCGTTCGACGCGGTGCCGGGATATCCGCACGCCCCGTCTTCGCGGCCCGGAACGGTGTCGGTGACGCCGGGGGTGGACCCGGTCACGTACGTGGAGGACCCGATTGGCTGAGCGCCTCCGAGATCCTGCGCGTATGCCTTCCACGGGACGCCGGCCGCGTTGTACTGGTTGAACACGGTCGGAACGTTCGTGGGGTACACGCAGCCGTTGTTGCCGAGGGCCGCGTTGACGCCGCCGTGCACGAGGAGTTGGCCGTAGTTGCCGTTCGACGCCCCATCCGTGGTCGGAGTGGTGGTGTTGTTGCCGCCGGCATCAGTGGTGTGGTCGGTGTCCGTGCCGCTGCCGACTGTCCCTGTCTTGATGATCCCGTCGTTCGAGTTCGTCATGTTCGCCGACGTCGCGCAGTCGTCCTGGGTGGCGTACGACGGGGACTGACCGGAAACCAGCGAGATGTAGTTGTCCATGCTGAAGTGACCGGTGCCGTAGTAGTGAGTGAGCAGCGCGCCCTGCTGAGGCAGCGTTTGCCAGAGATAGCTGTTCTGATTGAGCCCGGTGAAGTTCTCGTCGTAGGACTTGTTCTCGAGGATGATCAACCAGACGTGCTTGACCGCACCTACCGGAGTCCCGGTCGCGGTGACGACGCACTGGGCATCGGAATCGGAACCTCCGCTCGGAGTCTGGAGCGTGCTTCCGAGCGGACAAGTGGCGGGGCTCGCGGAGGAAGAAGCGGGCTCCGCGATACCCGTGACTACTGCAACGCACAAAGCAAGGAGCCCGACGCAAACGACGGCGAGTGCCGCGCGGACGGAGCGAGCCTTCTTCTTGGGAGCTGTGTTTCGTGCACGTGGGATTTTCATGAGAACGTTCCTACCCACATCGGCCCCGAAGTGAGGTTTCCGGGCCGTGACGATCTTGTGACGATCCTGCAACGGCCGACCCGGCGGCCCGGGGCCACGCGCGGTTGTGCGGGAAGTGGCCAGGTAGGGTGACCGGGCGGTAGCCCCCAACCCGACCGCCCCCGCGAGAGAGAGAGGAGCCCGATGCCCGTCCCGACGAGCTCGGAACGTGAAGTCCTGCCGATCCCGGACCGCCCGTACGACGGGCCGGTCTACGAGGACGCGAAGGATCCCGGCGCGAAGTTCGCGCCGATCGAACCGCTCCGGCCGCCCGAAGGTGCTCCGAACGTGCTCATCGTCCTGATCGACGATGCCGGCTTCGGCTGCTCGAGCGCCTTCGGTGGGCCCTGCCATACGCCCACCGCAGAGCGGCTCGCCGGCGAAGGGCTCAAGTTCAATCGCTTCCACACGACCGCGCTCTGCTCGCCGACGCGCGCCGCGCTTCTCTCGGGCCGAAACCACCACACGGTTGGAATGGGCGGGATCACCGAGATCGCGACCTCGGCGCCCGGCTATACCTCGGTGCGCCCGAACACCTGCGCGCCGCTCGCCGAGACGCTGAAGCTCAACGGCTACGCGACGGCACAGTTCGGGAAGTGCCACGAGGTCCCGGTGTGGGAGACGAGCCCGCTCGGGCCCTTCGACTCCTGGCCGAGCGGCGGAGGCGGATTCGAGTACTTCTACGGCTTCCTCGGCGGCGAGACGAACCAGTACTACCCGGCGCTCTACGAAGGGACGATCCCGATCGAGCCCGAGAAGACCCCCGAGGAGGGCTACCACCTCACCGAGGACCTGACCGACAAGACGATCGCGTGGGTCCGCCAGCAGCAGGCGCTGATGGGTGACAAGCCGTTCTTCGTCTACTTCGCCCCGGGCGCGACCCATGCGCCTCATCACGTTCCGCCGGAGTGGTCTGCGAAGTACAAGGGGCAGTTCGACCAAGGCTGGGACAGCCTGCGCGAGGAAACCTTCGCGCGGCAGAAGGAGCTCGGGGTGATCCCGGCCGACACCGAGCTGACCGCCAGGCCCGAGGAGATCCCGGCCTGGGACGATATGCCGGACGACCTGAAGCCCGTGCTCTCAAGGCAGATGGAGATCTACGCCGGGTTCCTCGAGCACACCGACCATCACGTTGGCCGTCTGATCGACTCGCTCGAGGAAATGGGGATCCTCGACAACACGCTCGTCTACTACATCATCGGCGACAACGGGGCGAGCGCCGAGGGGGACATCCACGGCTGCTTCAACGAGCTGGTCGTCCTGAACGGAGCGAACGCGCTCCAGACGACCGAGTTCATGGCCTCGAGGATCGACGACTTCGGCACCTCGAAGGCCTACAACCACTACGCCGTCGGCTGGGCGCACGCGATGGACACGCCGTACCAGTGGACGAAGCAGGTCGCCTCGCACTGGGGCGGGACGCGGAACGGCACGATCGTGCATTGGCCGAACGGCGTGAAGGCAAAGGGCGAGATTCGCAGTCAGTTCCACCACGTGATCGATGTCGCGCCGACGATCCTCGAGGCAGCCGGCCTGCCCGAGCCGAAGACGGTGAACGGGGTCGAGCAGACGCCGATCGAAGGCACCAGCATGCGCTACACGTTCGACGATGTCGGCGCGGCCGAGCGGCGCGAGACGCAGTACTTCGAGATGTTCTGCAACCGCGGGATCTACGACAAGGGCTGGACGGCGGTCACGCGCCACTCGACTCCCTGGGTGATGGCGCCGCTGCCGCCTTTCGCCGACGACACGTGGGAGCTCTACGACACGAACGTGGACTGGAGCCAGGCCCACGACCTCGCGGCGGAGATGCCCGACAAGCTCGCCGAGCTGCAGGCGCTCTTCATGGAGGAGGCCCGCAAGTACAATGTGCTCCCGCTCGATGATCGCCGGATCGAGCGCTTCAACTCGGACCTCGCGGGGCGGCCGGTTCTCGTCCGGGGAAACTCGCAGCTCATGTTCGGCGGCTCGAAGCGCCTGACCGAGAACGTGGTCCTGAACCTGAAGAACAAGTCGCACTCGGTCACCGCCGAGATCGACGTGGCGGAAGGCGGCGCCGAGGGCGTGATCGTCGCCCAGGGCGGGGAGTTCGGCGGCTGGAGCCTGTACCTCAAAGAGGGGAGGCCGAAGTACTGCTACAACCAGTTCGGGATCCACCTGTTCTACGTCGAGAGCGACACCAGGGTTCCGGCGGGAGAGCACCAGGTGCGGATGGAGTTCACCTACGACGGCGGCGGGCTCGCGAAGGGTGGCGACGTCGTGCTCTACCTCGACGGCGAGCGCTGCGGTGCGGGGCGCGTCGAGGGCACCGTCCCGATGCTCTTCTCGGGCGACGAGACGTGCGACCTTGCCTCCGACACTGCCTCACCAGTCAGCGACGACTACACCTCCGAGGGAAGCCGGTTCACCGGCACCGTCAAGTGGGTGCAGCTCGACATTGCAGAGGCCGCCGAGGATCTCGACCACCTGATCACGCCGGAGGAGCGGCTCAAGGTCGCGATGGCGAAGCAGTAGCTCGCGGCGCGCGCTCGATGAATTCGATCGCGCTGCTAGGCTTCAGGGGCGCGTTCAGCCTAGAGCGCGCCTACGGTCGGAGCCACAAACGTAGTTTCTGACCACCGCCCGTAGCCCATTCGGTCGGGAGATGTGCCGGCAAAACGAGCCGGCTTCGGATCGGAAGATGGAGTGCGGATGTTGGAGCGGATGGCGTCGCCGATCGGGGCGGCGTGGTGAAGGCGGCCGGCAGGGTCGTGTTCGACGGCGGCGGCGGATTCATCCGCGACACACGTCGCGACGTCGAGGTCTACCTCTCCGACCGGCGGACACGGCGATCCGCAGTGTTCCGCCTCTACGCGAAGGCGCTGATCGCCGTCGGTCTCACCGTCACCTCCTGGACTGTTCTGCTTGCTGCCGGACCGTCGGGCCTTGCAGCCGTTGCATGCCTCGGAGGGATTGGAGTCGGCGCTGTGATGACGGCGCTCTGTGTCCAGCATGATGCGAATCACGGCGCGTTCTTCCGGCGGCCCCGGCCGAATCACATGCTCGGCTGGACGGCCGACGCGATGCTGGGGTTCAGCAGCTACACGTGGCGGGTCAAGCACAACGTCGCCCACCACACCTACACAAACGTGGACGGGTACGACGACGACGTCAGCCAGGTTCCGCTGGCGCGATTTGCCCCGTCACAGCGGCACAGGCCCTGGTACCGCTTCCAGCACTACTACATCTGGCCGCTCTACACCCTTGTCGGAGTCCGCTGGCAGACGCTCGGCGATGTCGTCTCGCTGGCGAGAGGACGGTTCGCGGAGAGTACGCTTCGCGCCCCGCGCGGATGGAACCTCGTGGCCCTGGTGTCGGGAAAGGTGATCTTCTTTGGCTGGACGATCGTCGTTCCCCTCTTCTTCTACCCGTGGTGGGCCGTCCTCGGCGCCTATCTCGGGTTCACGATGATCCTCAGCCTGGTCATGGTCACGACGTTCCAGCTCGCTCACTGCGTCGAGGAGGCGACGTTCGCCGCCCGCGAGGAGATGGTCGCCGAGAGGCGCGTGTGGGCGGTGCACGAGGTCGAGACGACCGTCGACTTCTGCCCGCGCAACCGCGCGCTGACGTGGCTACTCGGCGGCCTCAACTTCCAGATCGAGCACCATCTGTTCCCCGGCCTCCCGCACACGCACTACCCGGGGATTGCCGACATCGTGCAGAGAAACTGCGTTGCCCACGGGGTGCGGTACACGATTCAACCGTCGCTCACCGTGGCTCTCCGTTCGCATTTCCGGCATCTGCGGCGGATGGGGCAACTCGGGCTCCCCGCGACCATCGAAATGGGCTGAGGGGCCTGCGAGCAGGCCTCGTTCGGGGGAGCCGGGAGTACCGGTCATCGAAGCTCAGCACCGGCCACGATCTCGGATCGTCACGGTACCGTCAGTAAGCCTGCGCCCAGACAGCTTCGGTTATCGCCGGCCTCACGCAGCAGACACAGATCCCGGGCCGGGTCGATTGCGCTTCGAGTGGCAGGCACCGGATCGTCGCCGAGCTGTCGTTCCGGACCCGGGCCTCGCAGTCCGTGCTGCCGCACCACGGTGCCCCGACGAATCCGACGGCGTCGCGGAGGTGCTCGATCATCTCGTCGTAGTCGCGTGGGTTGCGGAGCGTCCGCCGTTCCTGCTCGTCGCGGGCGGACTGGAGGAGCGCTGCCTGCACCCCTCCGAGCAGTTCGTCGATCGCGAGCCTCAAGCGGGAAATCGGGATCTGCTGCTTCTCGCCCGTGTCGCGGCGCGCGACTGTAGCTGCCCCCGCCGCGAGGTCGCGCGCACCGAGCTCGATGCGGAGCGGCGCACCCTTCAGCTCCCATTCGTTGAACTTGAATCCGGGCCGGTGCTCGGGCCGGTCGTCGACCCGCACACGGACGCCGGCTGCCCGAAGCTCGCCGGCGAGGGTAGCCGCGGCCCCGAGCACCTCGGCGCGCTCCTCGTCGCGGAAGATCGGCACGATCACGACCTGCTGCGGGGCCACTCGAGGGGGGAGCCGCAGCCCGCGATCGTCGCCGTGAGCCATCACGACGCCGCCGACGAGGCGCGTGGTCGCGCCCCACGAGGTCGCATACGGGTACCGCTCGCTGCCGTCGCGGCCGGTGTAGCGCACGCCGAACGCCCGCGCGAACCCCTGGCCGAGGTAGTGCGAGGTCGCGGCCTGGAGCGCCTTTCCGTCACGCATGAGCGCTTCGAGCGTGTAGGTGTCGACGGCCCCGGGGAACCGCTCGCTTGCGCTCTTCCGGCCCCGCAGCACGGGGATTGCGAGGACGTTCTCGATCGTGTCGGCATAGACGTCGTGGAGGATCAGCAGTGACTCCGCGATCGCCTCGGCCTCCGTCTCGTGGGCCGTGTGCCCCTCCTGCCAGAGGAACTCGCTCGTGCGCAGGAAGAGCCGGGGGCGGAGCTCCCAGCGCACGACGTTTGCCCACTGGTTGTAGAGCAGCGGGAGATCGCGGTACGACTGCACCCAGCGGGCATACGTCGACCAGATCATTGCCTCCGACGTGGGGCGGATGACGAGCGGCTCCTCGAGCGTCTTGCCGCCGGCCTCCGTGACGACGGCGACCTCGGGGGCGAAGCCCTCGACGAGCTCGCCCTCCTGCGCCAGCACGGAGGCGGGCATCAGCAGCGGGAAGTAGAGGTTCTCGTGGCCGGTCGCCTTGATCCGGTCGTCGAGCTCACGCTGGATCGCCTCCCAGATCGCGTAGCCGTACGGCTTGATCACCATTGCGCCGCGAACCGACGAGTTCTCGGCAAGGCCGGCTCGGCGTACGACCTCCCCGTACCAGGCGGGGAAATCGCTCGACTGCGTGGGTAGAGCGGTGGCGCTCATCGGGACGCTCCCGCGAGCGGGGCAGCTCCAGACATCGGTTCTCCTTCGTAGACGTCGACCGGCAGTAACGGAGTCCGTTGCGGCGCTCCGGGCCGAAGCGGCGGGAGCGCCTACGCCGGGACGCGCACGAACGGTGGCCGTGGGACGACTGCCGGAACCAGCAGAAGCCCATCCACACGACGAAGCGGCGAGGTCATGCTGGCAGGGTAGCGGGCGCTCGGGTGCGGTCGGCGAGCCCGCCTGCGGCCGGCCGGTCGGGGGTTACCCTCATTCGCTACGCGCTCTCGGCGAACAGCACGTCCTCCTCAGGCCGGGCGTGCATCGGCATCAGCGGCATCAGCGCGAT
The DNA here is from genome assembly GCA_963766565.1 of uncultured Actinomycetota bacterium. Lineage (GTDB taxonomy): Bacteria > Actinomycetota > Thermoleophilia > Gaiellales > Gaiellaceae > PALSA-600. Next base: position 309,421 of record CAVYAQ010000001.1, on the reverse strand, counting down.
CGCGAGCAGGGTGAGCCCGAGGTCGAGCCAGAGTGTGCGTGCGAGCGCGTGGTTGAAATCGCCGCCGCCGAGCGCGTCGAAGAAGACTGTCCCGAGCAGTGCGACGCCGATTGCCGAGGCGAGCTGCTGGACTGCGTTCAGCACGCCGGAGGCGGAGCCGACCTCGTCGTCGCGGACGGCCGCGATGATCGTCCCGAAGAGCGGCGCGACGATCAGGCCCATGCCGAGGCCCATCACGAGCAGGCCCGGCACGAGCTCCCACGCGCTGACCGAGCCGGAGCGCGTCTCGAGGATCAACAGCACCAGGCCGAGGAGCGAGACTCCGCCGCCTGCCTCGAGCACGTGCCGTCCGAACCGGTTCGCGAGCAGGCCGCCGCTCAGCCCGGCGCCGACGGCGAGCCCGAGCGACCAGGGCACGAAGGTGAGCCCGGCGTGCAGCGCCGAAAAGCCCTCGCCGAGCTGCAGGAAGAGCGTGAGCACGAAGAGGACGCCGGTCATCCCGAGGAAGAAGACGAGCAGCACGAGCGTCCCCGAGGTGTAGCCGCGGTTACGGAAGAGGCTTGGCTCGATCAGGGTGTCCTTGCCCGCTCGTGAACGCAGCACCTGCTGCACCCCGAAGACCGCGAGCAGGATGACGCCGCCTGCGATCGATGCGAACGTCCAGGCGGGCCAGCCGGCCTCGCGTCCCTCGATCAGCGGGTAGACGAGAGCGAGCATCGCCGCGCCGACGATTGCCGTGCCGAGCAGGTCGATACGCGGCGGCGACGGGGCTCGTACTTCGGGCATCAGCAGTGCGGCGCCGATCGCAGTGGCGATCCCGAGCGGCACGTTCACGAAGAAGATCAGCCGCCAGCCGCCGAACCCGTGCACGCTCACCAGCAGCCCGCCGATGATGGGCCCGAGAACGGCCGCGCCGCCGATCACCGGCCCGAACAGCGCGAACGCCTTCGGCAGTTCGTCCTTCGGGAAGATCGCGCGCATGATTCCGAGCCCCTGCGGGATCAGCAAGGCCCCGAAGGCGCCCTGCGCGAGGCGAAACGCGACGAGCATCGAGGTGGAGTCGGAGAGCCCGCACGCGAGCGAGCAGACCGTGAACCCGAGAGCGCCGATCACGAACAGACGGCGACGGCCGAAGCGGTCGCCCATCCGCCCGCCTACGATCAGTCCGATCGCGAGGGCGAGCGAGTAGCCGCCTGCGATCCACTGCAGGGCCGCATCGGACGCATGCAGATGATGGCGGATCGTGGGCAGAGCGACATTCACGATCGTCCCGTCGAGGAGATCCATGATCTCGGCGGCCAGGATGACGAAGAGAATAAGCCAGCGGCGGGGATGGGGATTCATCGGAGCCTCGTTTCGACGATCGTTCCGAACAGTGTTCGCGAACGTATATCAGAACGGTGTATCATCTCGTCTGTGACTGCCGATCAGCTTCCGGAGCCCCCGCCGCCGCCACAGCGGCGTGCTCGCACCGCCCGGCAGCGCGGGCTCGATCGGGCCGCCCTCGTCGAGGCCGCCGTCCGCGTGCTCGACGCCGAAGGCCTGGAGGGCGTCACCTTCCGCCGCGTCGCTCACGAGCTCGGGGTCGGCGCCGCCTCGATCTACGCCTATGTCGATTCCAAGGACGTGCTCGTCGAGTTGATGCTCGACCACGTCCTGGGCGAGGTCGACCTCTCCGACCTGCCCGATGAGCGGCCGTGGCAGGAACAGATCAAGGACGTGATCCGCAGGGTGCACGCGGCCTTCGTCGGGCACGGGGACATCGGGCGGGCGACCCTCGGGCGCATTCCCGCCGGCCCGAATGCGCTCCGCGGGATGGAGACGCTGCTAGCGGTCCTGCGGCGCTCCGAGCTGCCGGATCAGGTCGTCGCGTACGCCGGCGACCTCATCGGCCTGCTCGTCGGTGCCGCAGCGTTCGAGGACAGCCTGTTCAAGGAGAACGGAGTCGGGTTCGACGAGATGCTTCGCTTCGTCGGCGAGTTCCGCCGCTACCTCGAGTCGCTGCCGCCCGACCGCTTCCCGAACCTCGTCGAGCTCGCCGGGCCGCTCACCCGTGTCTCTCCTGACGAGAACGAGCGCTTCGAGTTCATGCTGAACGTGATCGTCGACGGCCTCGCCGCCCAGCGCTGAACGTGATCAACGGTGCGGTCCGGCTCCGAGAGAGCCTCCACACCACGGTTGTCGATCCTGGCGTCGTGGTAAATCCGCTCCAGCTTCAGCGGATGGCCGAAGGAGGAGCGACGATGGGAATCAGCGAGGCGCTCCTCGAGCAGGTCACCTTCACCACGGGTGCGATCACGAACCACGACTGCGTCACCTTCCCGATCCTCCGGATCATGGACGTGCCGGAGATCACGGTCAAGATCATCAGCAACCCGAGCGTAGGCGCAATGGGCGGCGGCGGCGAGGGCCCGAACGGGTTCGTCGCGGCTGCAATCGCGGGCGCCGTCTTCGACGCCACCGGCAAGCAGCCCCGGCGGCTGCCAATGCTGTCAGGGAGCATCCGGGCGTTACTGGCGAGCTAGCGAGCATGACCCGAGCGTTGGGCGTGGGAGCTCGAGCTCCCTCGCCCTACGTAGCGGCCGCCTGTGACGATGCCATCCTCAAAGCTCGGCCTCGAGCAAGTCTTTACGCAGTCAAGCTCGGCGGCACCGAGGGCGGGAAGAAGGAACATTGTCGGTCTCGAGCGAAGAGCCTTCGCCGGGACACCGGCGCCTCGGTGAAGATCGCCGCCGGCTGCATTGCCCAGGGTAGGTGCGGGGGGCAGGGTCGCTCATGAGACGATCGGGTCTGTCCCGGCGAAGGAAAGACGAGCGAAAGAGCGGCTCATTCCGTTGCGCGGGAGCCGACCGTTGTTGTCTTGCCTGACGCGGGAAGTGTCGTAGGGTGTTCCTTGTGTGGCGGCTCCTGTTGGGGGCCGCCACACAAGGTTTTCGAGTTGGCTACGCGGAGGCTGCGGGCTGGGGGTCGACCGCGACCGCGTCCAGCTCGGCCGACTGGTATTGGACAGGAATGCCGTTGAAGATGCCGTTGCATTCGAGTTCGAGTCCGAAACCACCTGTAGTGGTCTCGATCCCGCTTCCGGTCAGCCTGGCGGAGACGCCGGGCGCGACGGGATCGACCCCGTAGCCGTCGTCGTACGCGAATCCTGGGCCGGTGCCATTGGCAAAGACGTCGCAGGTCGGGGAGACACTCTGGGCGTTCGGGGTGAAGCCGTCCGCTTGGACGTTCTGGAGGTCGACGGCGAAGTTCACCTCGTAGGTTCCGTCGGGGACGAAGAGCTGGAAGCTGATGTGGTTGCCCTGGAACGGGGTTCCTTTGAACAGCGTGTAGGCGGCTGGGGGTCCGCTATTGCTGCTGTTGGTGCCGTTGCAGACGTAGGAGGTGCCGTTCGCTGCCGTCAGGGCGGTGCCGCCGTTAGGGCAGTTCGAGCCGGCGTCGGCCTCGGTCACGCTCTGTCCGTCCTTGCCCGGTGCTCCGTCCTTACCCGGTGCTCCGTCCTTGCCGGGTGCGCCGTCTTTGCCGGCAGGTCCGGCCGCGCCTGGCGTTCCCGCCTGGCCCTCCTGATTCCAGCCGATCTGGGTTTCCAGGCTCGTGCAGTGACCGAGCGGATTCGCCGCCGGCAGCGATGGGTCGATGAGCCGGATCGTGCCAACGTTTTTCAGCATGCAGGCGGTATAAACGCCGCCGCTCGGAATCGTGGCGTAGGCGATTCCGGCTGCGAGAGCCAGGCCGACGCCGCAGAGAATCACTAGCCGCCCGATACGGCGGCGAAGCACACCCTTCATTGAGCTAAAACCTCCTCGTTGACCGCAGGACAAAGCACTTGAGCCGATCATCCTCGAACTACGAGATCAATGCAATCCGCCTCTTGTCTGGCGCAGTTCGTACGCGGTCCTGAACCGCACTACAGCCCGGGTATGGCCTTCTCGACCTCCAAGCGTGCCCCTGACAGAAAAGAAACTGGCCGCGTACTCAGTCGTGAGCCTCCCGGTTCCGGGACGAGGCTCGGGGCCGAGACGTACGTTGGAACGCTCAGAGGCTGGCACCCCCCTCGGGCCCGCCAACCAGCGTCACCCCCCGGGGAACGCGAAAGTCGTCTTTTCCAGTCCACCGACCTCCTACTGGGGCAGTCGGCGGTCAGGCGTCGAGCCCGCATGGCTCCTTGCGCTACGTGACCTTGGAAACGACCTAAAATCCTGGCGTGTTCACACGATGAGCGGCTCTCGCGCACTATCGCGGCGATCCCTCTGTCGTGCGGGTGGAGTCTGGGCCGGGCTCGTCGAGGTCTCCACGACGACGCCGTAGCTCTGGCGCCGCTGAGGTGCGCGAGCATGACATTGACCGCACGAAGTGCTATAAGGCAGCGCTGAGGGTGGAAAGATCGGGGACGACCGGGTGAGACGGCGTAGCGCGCGGAGAGGGGTTCTGCTCGTCGCAGTGGCCGCGCTGCTCGTAACCGCCGGCGCCGGGGCGCGCTCGCTCCGGACCCAGGGCTCCGTGCCCGCCGTGCCGCCGGCCGTGAAGATCCGCGTCGCCAACTTCTTCCTGGTGGGCAGGAGCAAGCCCGGGCCTGCGCTCGACTTCTACGACACCCAGCAGCCGGGGAAGTCGGACAAGCCGCTGATCTCGAATCTGACCTACGGCCAGATCTCCGCGTACGTGTCGCCCCGTGCGGACGCCGGCTACTCGAACCTCTACATCTACCCTGCCGGCTCCAAGACGTGGGGGAAGCCGTTCGACCGCACCCGGACGGGGACGAACATCTCGAGCAGCGGCTGGGTTGCGGGCCAGCAGGAGACGGTCGTGATGGGTACGGACCTGAGCACTCTCCAGCCGACGTTCGCGACCGTGGCAGAGGTCGAGCCGAAGAGCGCCGACCTCAAGTCCGCGCTGCTCAGGCCGGTCGCCGACAAAGGGCTGCTGGCGGTCAACGTGAGCGGGCTGATCGAAGGCACCTCGAAGTGGCCCGACGTCGACCTGCGGATCGACGGATTCTGCCCGGACAATGTCGAGACGAACGGCAAGCCGGCGCAGCACTCGAACGTCTCGCCGGAGCCGGCGACGCTCGCCGATTACAACGCTGCCGACTTCCCGCTCTCGCCGGGGAAGCACGAGTTGAGCGTCGTCGACAACCCGGGGCCCGGCCCGGTCCTGACCTGGGAGGAGTGCAAGACCGCGCCGTCGTTAGCGGGGGTGGGCGTGAACATCACCACCAAGACACCGACGCTCGTCTTCCTCTTCGGCACGAGCCCGGCCACGGTCAGGGCGCTCGTCGCCCCCGTCGGCTAGGGCGTACCCTTCGGCCAGCCCGTTACCGGGACGGTGCCACCCGCGCCTGCCGAGACGATCGCGGCGACGAAAGTGGGTCAGCGCGTAGAAGAGGCATTTCCAAACTCGTTTCCAACCAGAGTGAGCTGGAAGAAGTACAAGCGGAGCGCCAATAAAAAGCCCAGGATTAGCAGGGCTTTCGGAAGTGGAGCGTATCGGGATCGAACCGATGACCTCCAGCTTGCAAAGCTGGCGCTCTCCCAGCTGAGCTAACGCCCCTCCGCTCAGCACAATAGCCGGAACCCGCCTAATGGTGCGGGTTCCGGCCGTTGAGGGGTCTCTCTCGTTCCGCCTGATTCCGCTCGATTGGTGCGGATTCGGCTGCTGACTGGAGCGCGCGCTCCAGTCCGACGGGGCGTGCGAAAGGCGAGCTCGAGCGGGCAGAAGGTCTGTTCGTGGCGCAGGCCGCCTGATCGCACCTCGACGAAAAAAGCGGACATCGCGCCTCCCTATAGGTAGAGGTCTTCTTTTCACCCTTTTCGCCTCAGATGTGCGGTGACGTTCGCACGCCGCGCGTATCGATGCACACAGACCGAAAGGCATCTATGACCGTGACCACGGCTGATCTTTCTGTGCTCATCGCGCCCGTCGAGGCTGCCAGGATTTTGGAGCTCTCTGTCCAGCACGTGAAGAGGCTCGCCGATTCTGGCTCGCTGAACGCTGTTCGTACCGACCTCGGTCGCCTCTTCGACCGAGATGAGGTTGAGCGTTTCGCTGCCGAGCGCGAGTTCGCCAAAGCCGCCGCATAGCTGACCAACTTGATCGCCGCTGTTCCGTTCTCCCGCGGCGCTGCGATCGCGAGGCACGAGGACACGCCTCGGCGTGTCCTGGTGCTCTGAATCCACAGGGAGAACGACGAAGCCCGGCGTGACAGCCGCGGCTTCCTGAAATCGACCACCAGGCAGTGGGAGAACACCCGTGGACGAAATGATCGTACCCAAGCCGGAGGGCTGCAACGTGCGCCGGCACCTCGACCGCGATCTCATGGATTCTGTCCGTGGGCTCACATCCGTCGAAAGGGCTGTCCGTACTTATCACCGCCATCTCGAGGAGAACGACTGGCCAGACTGGATCGCGCTGGTTCCCGACGACGTCCGCAAAATGCTCCTCGGGGCCGGACCGGACACCGACGATAATCGTCGTTCCCGGCCATGAGCTCGCTAGATATCGAGTTCGCACCGGACCTCCCGGCGGTAGGGCCGCGGCTTCGTCCGCTCGCTGAAGTCGCTCCCAGGAAGATCGGCTGGCTCACACCGATGATTCCACTTCGAGCGCTGAGCCTCGTCGCCGGCATCGGCGGCCTCGGCAAGAGCACCTACATGGCGCAGGTCGCAGCCCAGCTATCGACCGGGAAGCTCGGGGAGCCCGGGGACACAATCATCGTCAGTCTCGAGGATCCCGCCGCCGAGGTCATCCGGCCGCGCATCGAGGCCGCCGGCGGCGACCTGAATCGCATCCTGATTGACCCAGTGAAAGGCAACCTGGGGAAAGACGAGGCCGGTTGAACGGCACCGACTCGAGACGTTCGTGCTCGATACGCGCGACATCGAGACCGGCGAGCTGATCGAGACATCGCGGCTCGTGTTCATGGAGTTCGCGGAAGATGTTGATGCATCCGACGTACTTGCTCCACCCGAACGGATGGGGAAGACGGACGAGGCAGAGCAGTGGCTGCGCGAGGCACTGGCCGATGGTGACTGGCACGACAGCGCCGGCCTGAAGAAGCTCTCGTCCTTCAGCGAGACCACGCTGAAGAGGGCATCCAGAGAGCTCGGCGTTGAGAGTGAGCGCAGGGGATTTCCGAGTTCGACTTGTTGGCGACTTCCTCAGTCGGACCGGTTCCAGTCCAACAATGTTGGCCCAACTGTGGATTCGGCTCAACAAAGGCTGGTGGTGCAACTGCCCATCGCTCACCCGGGGCTGCGCCCACCTCACCGTGCTTCCCCTTGGTCGTCGTACGAAACCGCTCAGAGAGGAGGGACGGGCAATGACATCCGCGCAAGCGAACCTTCCCCGCGTGACTGTGAACATCGGCGAGGCCTGCGCGATGCTCGGCATCAGCCGGGACCACTTCGACAGCTACGTCAAGCCCGAGTTGAAAATCATCGGGAGCGGCCGGTTGCAGCTCGTCCCGGTCTCAGAGTTGAGCGCTGGGCTGAGCGGAACGCGGCCCGTCTCCTCTCGTAGCGCATCTCCGTCTCGGCCGAGGAGGGGACACAAAGTCTGCCCCCTCCTCGGGGAAGCCTCCTAGGTGGTGGGCCGGGCGCTACCGCTGCCGCTTGTCGTGCCGCTGGAATCGGTAAACGTCCACTTAATGTTCCCGGTAGTTAAGCGTGACGCTCTGTCCAGGCTGGCCGCCCCCAGACGAAACGCTGTCGCCGGTGACAATGACGTCGGTCAGGTCGTAGACCAGCGTTGCGCCACTCCAGCTCAGAGTGACACGAACGGTCGGAATGATCGTCTTCCCAACAAGGTCGTTCGCCAGGGTCACGCTGTTCGCGTCATACCCCTTGGTAACAACGATCTCGCTCAGACTCGGGTTCGAAATCACCGGGGGATTCGTGTTACTGACTCGCTACTCCGGCGCCCCACTGGAAGCTGTTCACTGGGAACGGAGCCCCACCGTTGAGGCTGAGCTGTCCCGCCGGGGTACCGCTCAGAACTGGCGGGTTACCGGGTGTTCCGCTGGGCGGCCCCGCAGCCAGGGCAATCGCTGCCACTACAGCACTTACAACCACGGCGGCGAGCAGGACCACACCGCCGCGTCCAAAGAGACGCTTCTTCATGTTCTTCCCTTCTTTAGGTCGCGCCGTCCCAACCCCGGTTGCAGGATCCGCCTGCCGCCAAGAACAGCGGAGCTGATTCCGACCCTATAACGAGTTGGCCGCTCCGCGGAAACGGACACCAGGGGGAGGCCGCCTCGGCGGTCGTCCCCTGATGGCTCCGCATTCAACCAACCCGAGCCCAACGTGAGCCCCGGGTATGGTGGTGCTCGCCGTCCGGCCCCAGGACGAATGGAGGCCCGTTCAGGAGCGCGGCCGACGAGGAGGCGAGTCGACCATCCGGCAGGAGATCTCGATGTCTTCGTCGAGGTGATAGCTCGCGCAGATGCGGTGGTAGCCGTCTGCGACGATCAGCGGCTGGGCAGCTCGGCCGCGGACAAGCAGGATCGGCGACAGCCGTTCGCCCCGCGCGACCTTCTTCATGTCCTTCTTCACTACCGGGTCAGTCTCCGGCAGCAGCTCGAGCCGACTCGCTCGTAGCAGGTCGTTCGCTTCGCGGCGGATCGCCGCCGCGTTGCGGAGCTCGTCGACCATCGATGCGACGGCCGCGTCGGCGAAGAGGAGGCTCAGGTAGTTGGCTGCTGCGAGGAAGTCGCGCTCTTCCGGAGCCTCCTGCCAGTGTTCTGGCGGGCGGCCTTTTGGTTTCTTGGCCACCCGTGCAGTCTCCCATAATGGAAGACGATGCGGGCCGGGCGGCTTGAGAGTTCGCCAGCGCCATTGCGCAACCCGACCCGCACGTACAGATTGACGCACTCGAACGCCGGCCGATAATCGCTGTTTCGGCCCTGTCTTGTTCGGCAATACCTGGAAGGTCCGTGCGGCGCAGGGCTCGAGGATGCGGTACTCGTCCCGCGCCGCCCGGCTTCCTACGAGCTGGTGCTGGAGACAGGCTCGACGGTGACGTAAGCCGTAACACCTTCGATGTCCGGGAGGTACGGCTCGAACACCTCGACTACACGGAACGAGCCGGATGGCCGCTCGACAACCGCGCCGACGATCCACGCTTGGTCCTGGCTGCGGATGATTCCGAGTTCGTTTCCTTCACGATCGAGGAAAAGGAAGTCCGGCACTGCGCAAGGCTACTCCGATTCCGGCGGGCTCCCTGGGACATCCTCCGAGGCCCAGGGAGCCGACGCGCCGAAGACCGCAGTTCCGCCTTCGCCACTCATACGAAGGGGAGTCGGTCGTTCGGAGAGGATTCCCCAAACCGGCGTCCGCCGAACATTAGGGCGAAGAACGGGCCGGGCGGCTCGGACGTTTAGAAACGCAGTTCCTCGGGGAGATCGAACCCGAACAGGAACCCTAAAGAAATTAGAAAGAAGAGGTGAATAATGCGAGCCATCGACTTTTCTCGGCCGCGCCGCTCCCTCTGGTTAGTCGGCGGGGTATTCGCTTTACTCATTGTGGTTCCGAGTGCTAGCGGGTCCTCGTCGTCGGTGCAGGACCGTGTTCGGCCGATCATCGCCAGCTTTGCGCCCACCAGCGGTTCAGTCGGCACACAAGTGACGATTACCGGGAACCATTTTCTCATCGGTAATGTCAAGGTGCCGACGGTGCCTGTCGGCGCCGTCAGGTTCGGGGGAGCTGCGGCCCTGAAGTGGAGGGTTAAATCGAATACGACCATCATTGCCACGGTGCCGAAGGGCGCTCGGACCGGCAAGATCAGCGTTTTGGTGCCGGCTACGACCAATACGGATGCAACCGCGGCATCTCCGGCGGAAACGGCGAGCAGTCGCACTAGCTTCACCGTGTCGTCAGGGGGGTGATGAGCCCAAACCGCCGACTCCCGCGCCTTGTGGCCTCGGGCGGGAGACGAGATCCTCGCCGTAATCCCCGCATTGTTCCCGCGAGCGGGAGACGATCACCCCAAATCGTCTCCCGCTTGCGCCTTCGCTCTCTCAGTCCCGCTTGACTCCCTGACCTTACTTTTGCGCCTGCATACGGCGGATGTGGCCAGGCGTGGGTGTGGGATGTCGCATCCGAGAAGAAGGTGATGAGGAGGTTCCCGACGGAGGCCGCGGCGAAGTCGTGGCGTTCCGACGCGCGATCGGCGATACGGCGAGCGACGTTCCAGGCGCCGACCCGGACGACGCTCCGCGAAGAGGCACTGGACGGGATTGAAAACGCGAGGGCTGGGGAGATCCTTACCCGGTCGCACACTCGGTACAAGCCGGCGGCACTACGTGAGGTCGAGCGGAGCTTGAACCTGCACGTACTCGACGATCTCGGCGCGCAGAAGGTGTCCGCGATCAGGCGCCGGGAAGCGCTCGTCGATCGCCTGACAGCGAAGGGCTGAGCGGCTCGACCGTCAGAAACGCCGTGAACGCGCTCGAGGTCGTGTACCGGCGAGCGCTGGAGAACGACGTCGTCATCATCAACCCAACGTCGTCATTGAGGCTCCCGGCTACGGCTGGAACACGGCAGCGGCAGCGACACCTGCTGAGATCGTGGAGCTCCTCGCCGCCCTCGACGACGCCGATCGGCCGCTGTGGGCGACGGCGACGTACGCGGGGCTTGGCCGCGGCGAGCTCCAGGGCTTGCAGTGGGACTCGGTCGACCTAGACTCGAACGTGATCCGTGTTCGGCGTGGGTGGGACCGGAAGGAAGGCCCGATCGAACCGAAGTCACGGAAGGGAACGCGGTCCGTGCCCGTGGTAGGAGCACTCCGGCGCGAGCTTCTCCAGCACAAGGCACGCACTGGTCGTCGCGATCAAGACCTCGAGTTCGGGAGCTCGTCGAGCACGCCGTTGACGCCGTCGAACATCATTCGGCGTGCAAGGCGTCAGTGGGCGGCCGAGAACAAGCGGCGAAGTGTTGAGGCCGAGAAGGCATCGACACGCGGGCACACGGTCGAGCCCACGTTGATCATCCCGATCGGCTTGCACGAGCTCAGGCACTCCTACGTGTCGATGCTCCACGCCGCGGGCTTCTCGCTGGAGGAGATCGGCGACTACGTCGGGCACTCCAGCACGTACATGACTGACAGGTACCGGCACCTTCTCGCCGGCCATGAGGAGAAGGCCGCTCAGAGGTTCGACAGCTACCCCACTGGCGCTCTTACTGGCGCACAAGCCCTGAGAGCCGTCTGACTGAGCCAAATAGCGCTGGCTTGCAAAGCTGGCGCTCTCCCAGCTGAGCTAACCCCCTCCAGACGCACGTTAGCCGTTTCCGACGATCTCAGAGAACGAGGCGCACGAGACCCTGCACATGCTGCAGCTCTCGGCTGCGACCCCCGAGCGTAGGCACGTCATCCAGGTCCACGCTCCGGCGTCCCCATGCTCCGGGGACGCCTCGAGAGTGCTTCGTGGGCGATGTGCTACGCCGCGCGGGAGAGCCGCTCTTCGTGGCGCGCGCGCTGGATGATCAAGTCGCGGTCGCCGAAGCGGATCGTGGCACGTAGAGCACGCTGCTCGTCCCAAAGCTCGGCGATCTTTGCGTCGAGGTTCTTGTGCTCGGCTGTGAGCTCGGGGTTGTGCCCCTGGGACAGCTTCTGAAGCACGGTCGCCCGGCGATCAGAGAGGCTGTCGATGTCCTGCTTGATGTCCTTCAAGGTACGCATGTAGTTAAGAACGCTCCTTGCCGTGCCGGGATTCCCACTCCTTGAGACTCCCTAAGCCTCGGCGTTGTTGGATGCAAATCCGTGTCCGTTGGCATGGTAGCACACTTGATAAGAAGGGACTTAGGTTTTATTCTGCCATCGGTTACAAGATTGTTCAGGAATCGTAAGCACAGGCAGAAGCATCGGCGCCACTGCCGACGTTTCTTTGCTTCCTCTTCGGCTTCTACCCTCCCTCACGCGAACCGAACCTGCGTCCCCTTTTCGAGCAGCCACCCTGCCGAGCGTCGGGTGACTAGAGCGCGAGTCCCTCCCGGATCCGCTCGGCCACCGAGGCCATCTCGAGCCGCTGCCCGGTCGCGTCATGGAGGAGCTCCTCGGCGGTCGGGGCCTGACCGACCGACCACAGCTCGCGGAGCCGGTCGCCCGCTTCGCGTCGTGCGAACCAGTCGTTGCCGAACTCGGAGCGGAAGTGCTCACGCATCTGCGCCTCGACTGCCCACGAACGGAGGTAGCCCGTGACGTAGAACGAGCCGTCGATGTCGTCGAGGTAGCTCTCGGGGTTCGCAGGGAGCTTCAGCGCGTCGGTGAGGAGCTCCGCGTAACGCGGGCGCAGCGTCTCGGCGTCGGCGGCCTGGAAGAACTCGATCTCGTAGAGGAGCTTTGCGCTGTAGCGGCGCAGGAAGTACAGCTCGGAGGCCGCGCCGGCGTTCGCGATCTTCGCGACCCCGGGAACGTCGAGGCGTCGGTTGAGCCAGGCGGGCTCGTCGACGAGGTGCTCGAACAGCGAGGCCCAGCCCTCGGTGACCGCCATGTCGCCCAGGCGCTTCTCCTCCATCTTCAGGTCGGGCGAGGTATTCGCGTAGTGCTCGGTATGGCCGGCCTCGTGGAACAGGGCGCGCCAGTCGTCGTGGCCGCCGATCGGCTGGATCACGAGCATCACCTTGCCGGGCACCTCGATCGGCGAGCAGAACGCGCGCGGGCTCTTCCCGGGGCGCTGTTCGAGGTCGAGGTGGACGTTCCGCTGGGCGTGGAGGTCGATCCCGAGGTCGGCGAGCGTCTGCTCGAGCGCCGGCAGCATCCGCTCGGCGGGATAGCTCCGGTCGAGCTCCGGAGCACGGAAGAGCCTCGCGACGTCGGCGGGGCGGGCGTCGTCCAGGCCGATCCCGAGGCGCTCGCGAAAGAGCCTGTCGCCCGCGGTTTGCCACAGCCCTTCGGTCTCGTCGAGGAGCGCATCGCATTCGCGGGCGAGCTCATCGAGGCGAAACCCGAAACGCTTGTAGAGCTCGTAATAGTTCGGCGACCCGAGCTTCGAGACGGCGTCGCGGTCGATGCGCGCGGCGTCGAGGTACACCGGGTTCAGGTACTCGTCGAGCAGGTCGAGGCGCGCGCGTTCGAGCAGCGCGCGCTTCTCGCGATCGGGCTCGTTCGCCATTGCGACCCGGAGCATCCGGTAAGGGATCTTCTCGCCGCCGAAGTCGACCTCGAGCTCGGATTCGACCCGGGCGATCTGCTCGGCGTGCTCTCGGGTCAGCGCTCCGAGGAATCCCTCGCACGCGAAGCGCCACAGCTCGGTCGGCGCGGTCTCGAGCCGCCGGGCCGTCTCGAGCTTCGTCAGGTTCTCGTGGCGCCCGTAGATCTCCTCGAGCGCGAGCGACTCCTTGTGGCCGGCGAGGTGCAGGTAGTACTCCTCGTCGAGCTCGGCGATGAAGCGGTCGGCGTCATCCCTGAACGCGTCGAGCTCGCGGCTCGTCAAGGTGTCGGGCGGCATCGCGTGTCTAGCATAAGCGCCCGTGCACGAGATCACCCTCACGAGCGAGCGCAAGACCCAGTTGATCGACATCACCGACCGGGTCCGCGACGCCGTCGGCGAGGCGACGGGGGCGGCCGTGCTCGTCTACGTTCCACACACGACTGCAGCGGTCACGATCAACGAGAAGATCGACCCGGCACTCGTGGCCGACCTCGAACGCGCATTCGAGAAGGTCGTGGGCGACGACTGGGACTGGGTGCACGACGACGCCGACGGGCCGAACGGGCCCTCTCACGGGCGGGCCTCGCTGGCGGGGGCGCAGGTGCTGATCCCGCTCCGGGACGGCACGCCGGCACTTGGCCGCTACCAGGCCGTGTTCCTGTGCGAGTTCGACGGGCCGAAGCCCCGCTCGGTCTACGTGACGGTCCTGCAATAGAGAGCGCGCCGCTCTACGGGCTCCGGTTGCGGACGGAGCGGCTGGAGCTGCGGCTGCCGACCCGCGAGGAGTTGGTAGTGCTGGCGGCGATTGCGGAGGCCGGCGTTCATCCACCCGAGCAGATGCCGTTCCGGGTGGCGTGGACGGACGGTGCCGGGAAACCCGGGTTCCTCGAGAGCTTCCTCGACCATCACGTCGGGCTGATGCGCGATTGGAGCCCCGAGAACTGGTTCCTCGAACTGTCTGTCCGGGCGCATGGCGAGCCGATCGGGTTCCAGTCCATGCGCGCCGCCGGGTTTGCGGGGTCGCGGCGAGTCGAGACCGGATCGTGGCTCGGGCAGCGGTGGCAGGGCCGGGGATACGGGACGGAGATGCGCGCAGCAGTGCTGGATCTGGCGTTTCTGGGCCTGGGGGCGATTGCGGCCGAGTCCGGTTACGCCGAGGACAACCTCCAGTCGAGGGGCGTATCGATGAAGCTCGGCTACGAACCGGCCGGCGAGGGGTGGGAGAGTCCGCGCGGCGAGCCCGTCCGTCACTTGAAGCTGTCCGTGACCGCAGCGCGCTGGGCCGAGATCGCGCATCGACCAGCGCGGATCGACGGCCTCGACGGATGCCTCCCCCTGTTCGGCGCCGCGGGCTGACTCATCGCCGTCCGACCCTCGAATCGGGTCCAGCCCGACTCGGCCAGGCCCGCTCCCACCCCCGCCCGGGTGGGGTAGCTTCCCTCCGCCCTCGAGATCAAGTCTAATCAGGCAACAGACTCGGCTGTGTGACGATTCTGTACCGGTTGTTCCACAGTCGTCCCTTCCGGCCACACCGCCGCTGCCGCGGCCATGAGGGCGGCTCCCCGGCTACGCCGTCTCGCCTGGGCCGTCTAGGCTGGCGCCATGCCCGCCCCGGTACAGCGCGACGAGGAGCTCGAGCTGAAGGTCGACTCGCTCGCCTTCGGCGGCAACGGCGTCGCGCGGCTCGACGGATTCGTCGTCTTCGTCCGCGCGGGCCTGCCGGGGGACACCGTTCGCGCGCGCGTGACGAAGGTTCAGCGCAGGCACGCCGAGGCGATCACGACGGAGGTGCTCGAGGCCGGCCCGCAACGGGTCGAGGCACCGTGCGTCCACTATCCCGCCTGCGGCGGCTGCCGCTTCCAGGATCTCGCGTACGAGGCCCAGCTCGCCGCCAAACACGCGTGGGTCGAGGATTCGCTGCGCCGCATCGCCGGGATCGCCGAGCCGCCACTCGAGCCGATCGTCGCTGCGGAAGAGCTCTTCCACTACCGGAACAAGATGGAATACTCGTTCGCCCCGACCGACGAGGGCCCCGTCCTCGGGCTCCACCGGGCCGGTCGTTGGGACGAGGTGCTCGGCCTCGAGCGCTGCTGGCTCACAACCGACCTCGGGAACGCGATTCGAAACGCGATGCAGGACTGGGCCCGCGAGGAGCACCTCCCGGCCTACGACCAGGCGACCGCCGAGGGCTACCTTCGCCACCTCGTGATCCGCGAGGGCCGAAATACAGGCCAGACGCTCGTCCAGCTCGTCACCCATGTCCGGGAGCGCTTCGACCGGGAGCGCCTGATCGAGGTGCTGACCGCGTTTCCAGAGGTCCGGTCGATCCACTGGACGGTCAACGACACGCCGGCCGAGGTCACGAACCTGCCGAGTGAGCTCCTCTGGGGCGACGAGGCGATCGAGGAGGAGCTCGGCGGGCTCCGCTTCCGCGTCCGCCCGAACGCCTTCCTGCAGACGAATACGCGCATGGCCGAGCGGCTCTACGAGCTCGTCCGTCGCGAGGCCGCCCTGACCGGCACCGAGACGGTCTACGACCTCTACTGCGGGATCGGCACCATCGGCCTCTCGCTCGCAGAGCAAGCGCTGACGGTGTGGGGGATCGAGATCTCCGAGGAGTCGGTCGCCTGCGCGATCGAGAACGCGGAGCTGAACTCGGTCGGGAACGCCGCCTTCTTCGCGGGGAACGTAGGCCAGGTCCTCCGCGACCTTCGCGAGAGGGCCGGAGAGCCCGACGTGGTGGTCGTCGACCCGCCGCGCGCAGGCCTAGCCGGAAGGGCGCTGAAGCGCCTCGGCGAGCTCGCCGCGACCCGCGTCGTCTACGTCTCGTGCAACCCGACCACCCTCGCCGGGGACACAAAACGGCTCGTCGCGGAGTACGGCTACACGCTCGAGCGGACCCGGCCGGTCGACATGTTCCCGCACACGCCGCATGTCGAGTCCGTGTCGCTGCTGACGCGCGCGGGCTAACCGGCCTCGGCGCTACCGAGCCGCGGCCGCGCCAGCCGCCGCCAGAGCAGATCGCCGTTGGCCACCAGGAACCCGACCGAGATCGCGGGCAGCGCGGGCAGCCCACCGCTCGCCCAGAATGTCGTCGCGGTCATCGTGATCCCGAGCCCGACGAGCATCGCGATCCACGTCGCGAGCGGCCGGAGCCCGAATCGCGCGCTCGCTCCCAGGAACACCGTGAAGAACAGCACGTCCGGCAAGCCGAGCCGTGCCGCGTCTCCGCCCGGGGCCACGAAGCCGATCGAGAGCCTCGTGAACACCGCAGGATGGTGTTCGGTGATGGTCTGCGTGGGCCCACGCCAGACCGAGTAGGCGTCGACCCACGGGATGATGAAGGCGACGGTCACGATCCACGATAGCGCCTCGAATGCGTGCAGGAAGAGGAAGCCGGCCGCAGTGACCGCGCCGAACTTCGCGAAGTTGGCGAGCACCGGAGCGCCTGCCGCCGACAGCACCACCGCGCCCACGGCGAAGCATCCGAGCGCAACCGCCAACTCGACGATGCGCTCTCGGAACGGCAGCGCGAGCCACGTGAAGGTGAACATCGCCGGCATCAGCACGACCGCGACGACGACGACACTCCACCACGTCGAGAGCGCACCGAGGTGCGGCGCCGCCTCGAACCACGCGAGCAGAGCGGTGAAGAGGACTAGTAGGGCGGCAACTCGGCCCACCAGGGGCCTACTGGCTTGAACGCGTTCCAAAACCGTGTCTTCGCGGGTTGCTCGTCGAGTGAGAGGTCGATGTCCGGGACGACCAGTGCCTCGATCGTCGGGGTGAAGGGCTGGAGCCCGCCCAGCGTAGCCGCGACCGGCTGCGAGAGCGGGAACTCGACGCCGTTCAGGAACTCGAGCGCGTCCTCGCCCATCACCACGACGAGTCGCGGTTGCACGATCCGGAGCTCGCGCGCGAGCCAGGCGCGGCACACGGCCTCGTCCGCTCCGGCGAACGCGATGCAGTTCGTTCCGAAGACCTCGGCTGGATCGACGGACAGCCGTTCGAGCGAGCGCTTGATCGCGTGCCCGGCGCGGCCGTGGAACGCCACGCCCTCCTGGAGCTCGGGCGCCTGCGGGCCGTACTTCAGGAGGAAGATCGTGCCCAGTGGATGGCCCGTCGGCTGCGCGACCGGCGCGCCGCCCGCCGCGTCCGCGATCTCGTGCTCGAGGTGCAGGATCTCCCGGATCGCCTTGTCGAGGTACCGCTTGTAGATGTCGTCTGTGGTCACGGCGGCGGTCACGGAGCCTGGGTCCCTTCTCGGCTAACGGACCTTTTCCTTGACCTGCGCCATCCACTTGAGGCTCTGGAGATAGGCCAGAGACTTCGGGCGACGGAGAATCTCGGCGCTCCGCAGCGAGATCAGGAACTCCTCCGGATCCCGGAATAGGCGCATCCGCAGCGCCCCGGTGCCGACACCCTGCAGCACGTGCGCGTCGGAGCCGGCGCCCATCGTCAGGTCGTACTTCCGGGCGAAGCGGAGCGCCTCGTCGTTCTGGGCCTCGAACAGGAGCCGTGCGTTGTAGACCTCGAGCACGTCGATGTCGGCGAGGTGCCGGTGCAGGGTGGCCGGGTCCGGGATCGTGTGCATGCGGTCGAAAGGGTGGGGGAGATAGACGAGGCCGTTCTGCTCCCGGATCGCGGCGATCGTGTCGGCGAACGGCATCCCGCGCGGGATCTCCCGCTCGAGGAAGAGCCCGATCACCTCTCCCTGCTCGTCGGTCTTGATCTCCTCGCCCGGGATCACGATCAGGTCGCGGTCGCGCGCCTCGTCCACCGTCTCGAGTGCGCCGCCGAAGCTGTTGTGATCGGTGATCGCGATCGCGCCGAGCCCTTCGGCCTCGGCGTGGTCGACGAGCTCGGCCGGATCGACGGTGCAGTCGAAGGACCACGAGGTGTGCATGTGCAGGTCGGCCAGGATCCAGGGCCGATCACCCAGCGGGTCGGCCGAGGCGGGCTTCGGATTCTTTCGCCGCCGCCGCGTGAGGGAGCGGTAGAGCTCGTCCAGCTGTGCGGCCACCGCCTCGAACGACTGGCCGGCCGCTTCCTCGCGCCCCTTCCGTTGGGCGGCCGCACGCAGGCGAGGGTCCTCGGCGAGGCGCGCCGTTGCTGCAGCGGCAAGCTCGGGCTGTGCGTCCACTCCTGCGGGCGTCACGATTGCACACCCGGCCGCCTGGGCCTCGAGCAGGAACCGCGGCGCGCCGTCGATCCCCGGAACGAAGATCGAGGTCTCCGCGAGGATGGCTGCCCGGGCGGTGCCGTCACGTGCGGTCCGCGCGGACACGCGACCCGCGAGGTCTCTCGGAATCGCAGGGCGGGCGACGAGAGGGGTCGTGCGCACGAGCATCGCCTCCCAGTCGCGAAGCTCCCGGAGCGCGTGCAGCACTCCGCGCGCCACCGCGCGTTCGTTCGCACGAAGCTCGACGACGATCCGGTTGCGCTTCGGCGCCGGCGCGAAGAGCTCGAGCGACACACCCGGCGAGACCAGCGCATAGTCGCCGGGGAACCGCTCGGCGGCCGCCTCGCGGATCGGCTCGGAGAAGGCGAGGAGCGCATCGATCCGGGCGAGGAGCTTCTCGCGCTGGGAGCGCGCCGGCGGATAGCCGAGTCGCTCGCTCGAGCAGAAGGTCGCAACCGTGAGCGCACCGGTCTCACGCAGGGCGAGGTAGGAGAGGGACGGCAGCCCCGGCTCGAAGCCGTGCACGAGGTCGAAACCGCTCTGTGCGAGCGCGAGCCGCAGGTTGGCCCGCACCCCGACAGGCACCCCCATCTGCGAGCGGCGGGAGATCGGTACCGCCGGGCCGACGGCAACGACATCGAGGGGCTCCGCGTGCCCGTGGACGACACGGCGCCCGGCGAGCAGGTCGGCTGCGCGCGTCGAGGGCGCAAGGACGGTGACCTCGTGCTCGAGCCCGCGGAGCGCCTCGGCGATGCCCGCGACGTGCTCGTTCACGTCGTGCGGCTGCGACCACGCAAACGGCGTAACGAGACAGATCCGCATCTCCCGTGGAGCCTAGCTCCGGCTCAACCGCTGTCGAGCGTGATCGACGTCCGCCTCGGGTGTGAGAGGCCCTGCGCCGAGAGGAGAGCCTCGAGCTTCTGCGTACCGAACAGCGCGGGCCGGATGCCGAACTGAACCGGCGTCGTCATCCGCGGCGAGAGGCTTTCGAGACGGCACACGATCGGCCCCGTGCCGGTGCATCCCGAGCCGCGCTCGTACGCGGGCGGACCGACGAGCACCGCCCCGGGTGGGAGCTCGATCGTGAGAACGACGTGACCGTAGCCCTGGTAGTCGGACGAGTTCGAGGACCAGACGGTGAAGTCGGCTTCCTGGCCGGGGAAGATCCGCTGAGCCGGCTGTTCGATCGTCACCGCCAGGTCACGAGGCGGCCCGGCGTACGGGAATCCCGAGACCGCGCTCGCCTCGGCTGCGACGACGAGGAACACAGTCGCCGCCCCGAGAGCGGTCGCCCACGGCGTCCGGCGTCCCGCGGCCGCCGGCCGGCGCCGCGCACGCGGGATCGCCCGGTAGGCAACGAGGAACGCGGCGAGGCCCGCGATCGCCGTCAGCCCGGCACCCCAGGCACGCCCCGGCAGGACCCAGTCGAACGCCGTCGACTCGAGGTACTGCGCGTAGCGCGACGACCCGGCCTGAAACGGGATGCGTCCCAGTTCGCTGAAGATGCCGCCTTTCATCGGCGTCTGCGCGCCCCAGTCGAGGAAGATCGCGGTCATCGACGCGATCGACACGAATGCGAGTGCGGATGTCAGCCGGGGGGCTCGCGCGAACGCCGGCCCGAGGCCGAGCGCGAGGAACGGCAGCGCCGGCAGCAGGAACCGCGGGCCCGGGGTGCCGCCGTAGGGCAGGAAGTAGCCGGAGTTCAGGAAGATGAAGATCGCGATCACGGCGATGCACGCCGAGATCTCGGCGCGGTGCGTGCGCCAGAGGAGCGCGAGGCCCCACCCCGCCGCCACGAGGACCGGCGTCGCGACGATCAGCCCGCCGCGGCCGACGAAGACCTGCTGCACGGCATAGGCACTCGGGAGGTGAATCCCGAACAGCCCGCCCGACTGGGCGGGCTGGAACAGGTTGTCGATGTAACTGTACGAGAGCCTCCAGGGCGCGCCGAAGGCGGCCCAGTCGTAGGCGGCGAGCGCCACGAGACCCGGCACCACGCCGGTGGCGTAACGCGCGAGAGCGCGGCCCGAATGCGTCGTGAGGAAGAGGTAGACCCCGACGACGACCATGATCGCTCCCACCTCGTACTCGAAAAACACGCCGCACCCGGCGAGGAGCCCCGCAGCGAGCGGTTGCCGCCGCCAGGCGAGCAGGAACGCGCCGAACCCGATCGCGGCTGCCGGCACCTGGTCGAAGTTCTCCGCCGCGAACGCAGCGATCAGCGTCCCGAGGGCGAAGGTCGCGAGTGCGATCGAGCCGAACCCGGGCGCGAGCCCCTCGCTGATCCTCCCGATGACGAATGCGAGCGCGAGGAAGACGATCCCGCTCGTGAGCAGCCGGATCACCCAGATCCTCCAGCTTCGATCGGGCAACTTGTTCGCGGGCGGGAGCCGGAGCGCCTCGGCGAGCGGAAGCTCGACCAGCGAGAGCCCCGGGGCCTTGTCCGTGTACTCGTGGCCCTTGTAAAGGGCATGGTCGAGGCCGAAGCAGCCGTCGTTGGACAGCTGCCCGTGGGCGAGCGCCTGGCTGAGGCACAGGCGCGAGTTGTCCTGCGCGTTGAGCTTGTAGACGGGTGCGAGCGCACAGACGGCGACGAGTGCGAGCACCAGCAACTCCCGTCTCGGCTTGGCCCATGGGAGTCTCGGCCGCACCCGACAACCATAACCTCGGCCCCGCGCGTTATCGTTGCGTCTCGTGCGGTCTGCTCCGGTTCCGGCCCTGTCGTCGTCGGGCCGTACCGCCGTAGCGGCGGCCCTCTTCGCGCTCGTCTTCGCGCTCTCGTTTCACGCGGTCGTCATCCATCCCGGGAGCCGGCTGCCCTGTTGCGTGAGCGACGGGACCGGATCCTTGCGGGACCTGTGGGTTCAGGAGACCGAGCACGAAAACCCGCTCACGTTCACACACGATCTCTTCGACGGCGCGCCCGAAGGGACGCAGCGCTCGCCTGCGACCGTGTTCGCGAATGCCGGACTGCAGACGGGCTTCCTCTGGGGCCTGAAGGGCGTGCTCGGCGATGTCGGGGCGTGGAACCTCTTCCTCGCGCTCGGGCTGATCGGAAGCGCGACGGCGATGTTCGTCCTGCTCCAGAAGCTCGGATGCTCGACCCTTGCCTCCTACTTCGGGGCGTTCGTATTCGGGTTCGGCCCCTACCCGCTGGAGCGCGCCTACGCGGGGCACCTCGGGCTGCTCCAGAACTGGGTCCTCGTTCTCGTCGTGCTCGCGATGCTGCGGGTGGGCACACGGCGGACAGGGGGCAGCTCACTGCTCGCAGGCGGTGCGATCGGGCTTGCCTTCTGGGTCACGGCCTACCAGGGGCTCTTCGCCGCCCTGATCGCGTTCGCGTTCTTTGCAATCGATCTCGTCCGTCCAGGGACGGCGCGAAGCCGGCGTCGGGTGGTGGGGGAGATCGCCGTCGTCTACGGCGCGGCGCTCGCGACCCTCATCCCGGTCTTCGTCCTGTACGCGCGGGAGCGGTCGACCGTGCAGGTCGCGACGGCCCGTTCGACGAGCGATCTCTACACCTTCGCGGCCCGGATCTCCGACTATCTCGTCCCTTCGCCGCGTAACCCTCTCTTCCACTGGGTGCGCGGAGCGTTCCCGCTCGGCCTCACGGAGCACGCCCTTTTCGTCGGCTACGTGACGATCGCCCTCGCGATCGCCGGCGTCGTGCTCCTCGTTCGTCGCAACCCGTGGCTCCGCGAGTCCGGCGCTCGCACGCGCAGCGCAGCGGCGATGGTGGTGCTCGCGACGGTCGCGTTTCTCCTCTCGCTTCCGCCGAGCTACCGGCTCGGCGGCGTGCGGATCCCGATGCCCTCGACCCTGCTCGGCCACTTCACGACGAACTGGCGCGTCTACTCGCGCTTCGGCGAGATCGTCGGGCTCGCGTTGATCGTGCTCGCCTCGCTCGCGTTGACCGCGCTCGTGCAGAGGCCATGGCGTGGGGCGAGGCTCCTCGGTCCGGCCGCGATCGTGATCGTCGTCGCCGAGCTCTTCCCCGGGAACGTGCAGGCGTTCGACATGACGAAAGGCCCGCCCTGGGTCGAGTGGCTTGCGTCCCACCCCCGCGGGGTCGTCGCCACCTACCCCGTCAGCCTTCACGGAGGCCCTGCCGAGAATCTGAGCAACGAGCAGCTCACCTACCAGCGGCTCGACCACGACCCCGGCTTCGAGTTCGTCGGTCAGAGCTTTCTCCAGGCCCGCTCGCGCGACCAGGCGATCCGGACGCTCGCAATGCAACTCCCGGACCCCCTCACTGCTCGGATCCTCTCGACCGAGGAAGTGCGCTACGTCGTCGTCGCGGACGACGTGTATCGGGCGCAGGGTCAAAGGCCTCCCCGGCTCGACCCACGCCGCTACACACTCCTGCAGCGGCTCGGGGCCGTCCGCATCTATTCGGTACATGCACCTCATGTCGACCTCGAGTCGGCGATCGAGGCACACGGCCCCGAGCTCGCGAGGCGCCAGGGCCTGGTCCTGCCCGCACCAGCGATCACGGTCGGCAGTGGTTTCAACCCCCCGGAGCCCTACAACGGGGCGCCCGGCAACTGGATGATCCAGGACGGGCAACTCGAGGTGGAGAACGAGGACGTCGCCCCGCTGCGAATCGCCGTCACCGCGGTGGCGTTCTCGAACGGGCAGCCGCGGGGCCTCGAGCTGCTCGACCGCTCCGGCAAGGTCGTCTCGGGACTGACCGTCCCGGCCGACGCGACCCGGATCCGCTTCGCCCCGGTCGAGGTGCCGCCGGGCAGATCGACCCTCACCCTCGTCGCCTCGCCCGGGCCGGACGCAGTCGGCGCGTCCGACCCGAGGCAGGCGAGCGTCTTCCTCACACAGGTCGCCGAGCGACCCGTGCTCGGCCCGTCTTAGGCCGTGGCCGGGCTCTTCGCCGGCGCCTTGCGCTTGTTGCGCTCGATGAACTGCTCCGACTGCTCGTAGGCCTCGTCGTCGACGATCTGGACCGGCGGCGATTTCATCAGGTACGCGCTCGGCCCTTCGAGCGCGCCCGCGATCCCGTTGTCGAGCGCGAGCTTCGCCAGGCGGACGGCGTCGATCACGATCCCGGCCGAGTTCGGCGAGTCCCAGACCTCGAGCTTCAACTCGATGTTCAGCGGGACGTCGCCGAAGGACGAGCCCTCCATCCGGATGTAGGCCCATTTGCGGTCCGTCAGCCACGGGACGTAGTCGGACGGCCCGACGTGGACGTTCCCGGGCCCGAGGTCGTAGTCGAGCATCGAGGTGACGGCGTTCGTCTTGGAGATCTTCTTCGACTCGAGCCGCTCGCGCTCGAGCATGTTCAGGAAGTCGGAGTTGCCGCCGACGTTCAGCTGCATCGTCTTGTCGAGATGCACGCCGCGCTCGCGGAAGAGCGAGGTGAGGACGCGGTGGGTGATCGTGGCGCCGACCTGCGACTTGATGTCGTCGCCGATGATCGGCACGCCGGCCTGCTCGAAGCGGCGCTGCCAGTAGGGCTCGCGCGCGATGAACACGGGCATGCAGTTCACCATCGCGCAGCCGGCCGCCAGGATCTGCTCGGCGTACCACTTCGTCGCCGTCTCCGACCCCACCGGGAGGTAGTTCACGACCACGTCGATCTGGCGCTCCTTGAGGATCGCGACGACGTCGTCGGTCTCGCCCGGCGCCTTCTCGACGACCTCCGAGAGATACTTGCCGATCCCGTCGTGGGTCATCCCGCGCGAGACGGTGACGCCGGTCTTGCCGACCTCGGCGAACTTGATCGTGTCGTTCGGGTGCGCCCACATCGCCTCGGCGAGGTCGACCCCGACCTTGCCCTTGACGACGTCGAAGGCAGCGACGACCTCGATGTCCCTGATGTGGTACCCGCCGAGGTTGACGTGCATCAGGCCCGGGACGAACTTGTCGTCGTCGGCGTCCTTGTAGTACTGGATGCCCTGCAGCAGCGAGTTCGCGCAGTTGCCGACGCCGATGATCGCGACGCGCACTTTGCCGTCGGGCCGGCCGTTTCCGCTCGAGCCGTTCTTGCCATTCGTTTCAGGCATGCGTTCCTTTCCGTGGCCGTCGAGACCCTCGGAGAGCGTCTCGACGATGAGGTCGTGTGTGGTCTTCCGGCGCTCCTCTGCGCGGCGCACGAGCCTGTCCTTCAGCTCGCGCGGCATGCGGAGCAGCACGTCGCCGGCCGGGCGCGGGGGTGCGCCGCGGCGGCCGCTCGGCTCGAACGGGACTCCGAACCGGGAGGCGAGAATCGAAACCGCGACGTCGTTCAGGCTTGCCCGCCGCCGCTCGACCTCGCCGGCGAGTCGCCGCTTGAGGCCGGGGGGCATCCGGACGAGCACGTCGCTGCGAAGCTCAGCCATCCCGGGAATTGATAGCACACAAGTGCTATCTGTATTTGATGCTATTGCGAGAGCAGCTGTCGGCGGACCGAGAGGATCCGCTGGACGACCGTGATCCAGGCTGTGACGGCCAGCAGCGCGATCGCCCAGGGAAGGACGCCCCACGGGGCGAGCACGAGCCCCGCGGTGATCACGACGACCCGTTCGGCCCGTGAGCCGATGCCGACGTCGCCCTTGAGGCCGAGTGCCTCGGCCCGGGCGCGGGTGTAGGAGACGAGGAAGGAGCCGGCGACGGCCGCGACGGCGACGACGACGAAGGCGTCCCGGTTCTCGATCGCGAACACGTAGGCGATCGCGGCGAGCATGAAGCCCTCGCTGACGCGATCAGTGGTCGAGTCGAGGAAGGCGCCGAACGGGGTCGATTTCCCTCCGGCGCGGGCGAGAGCGCCGTCGAGGATGTCGAGAACGGAGCCGGCAACGAAGATCCCGGCCGCGACCCAGTAGACGAGAATCTGGTTGTGTCGCTCGAAGAGCACCAGCACCGAGGCGATCGCGCAGAGCGAGACGCCGGCCGTGGTGAGTGCATTCGGCGTGACCCGAGTTCGGGCAAGGCCGACCATCGAGCGGGCCGCCAGCGAGCGCGCACCCGAGGTGTAGCCCTGCTTGATCGCGGCGGCCTTGCTCACGTGCACGGACCGTAGCAGCGGGTCAGGCGGTGCGAGCCGTGCGGCCTGTGACGAGACGGGCGAGCCCGGGGCCCTTGTAGACGATCGTCATCGCGACCAGCGCAACCATCATGCCGGCGATGCAGTCGACCCAGAAGTGGTTTCCGGTCGCCATCACGGCGAACCAGACCCAGGCCGGCCAGGCGATCCAGAACGCCTTCGCCCACCAGTGCTTGACGACGCTCGCGAGCACGATCCCGACGATCAGCGAGTCGCAGGCATGCAGGCTCGGCATCGCCGCATACGGGTTGGCCGCGAGCTGGACGACTCCGTCGGTGTGGCGGTTCACGAACCCGACGTTGAGCAGGCGCGGCGGGGCGGTCGGGATGAAGACGTAGCCGAGGAGCCCGATCACGTTCGCGAGCAGGATCGAGTTGCGGAACTTGATGAAGCTCTCGTGCCGGCGGATGTAGACCCACAGGAGTGCGAGCCCGACGACCGTGAACTCGGAGTTCCAGTACGTCCACGAGACGAGGTCGGCCAGCCAGTACCGCTGGTCGACGAAGCGCTCGAACGTGAGCTCGTAGAGCCGGTTCACGGCCCCGAGCTCGAAGTTCACGATCCGGTGTCCGTTCGCGAAGGCCTTGGCCGTGTTGCGGTCCGCCGCTGCGCGCGCAAGCTGGTAGGCGAGTGCGAACCCGAACCAGATCGCCATCTGCCGTCCGAGATCCGCCCACCCACGCGGTAAAATGCGCCGCCCCGCTTTGACGAGCGTCGTCACGCGGTCGATTCTACAATGCCGGCCCGGACTGACAACCGGATTCGTTCCAGGCCCCCAGGCTCGTGTACTTTGCGGCTCGGCCGAGCCGCCGGCTCTCAGCCGCCGATGTAGCTCATCTCGACGCGCGGCGCGTCGTTCTCGAGCGTCTTTCCCCGTGAGCTCTTTCCCTGTGAGCGGAGCTCCGAGTAGCGATCGCCGCGAACCCGCCAGATGTCGGCGAGCGTCTGGCTCAGCTCCTCGTCGGTCGCGCCGCTGCGGATCAGGGCACGGAGATCGTGGCCGCGCACGGCGAAGAGGCATGTGTAGAGCTTGCCCTCGGCGGAGATCCGCGACCGGGTGCAGTCGCTGCAGAACGGCTGGGTGACCGACGCGACGATCCCGATCTCGCCCTTCCCGTCCGTGTAGCGCCAGCGCTTCGCCACCTCGCCGCGATACTGCGAATCGGCCGGCTCGATCGGGAATGCGGCGTCGATCGTCGCGACGATCTCGGCGGCCGGCACGACGTCGTTCATTCGCCAGCCGTTCGTCGCGCCGACGTCCATGAACTCGATGAACCGGAGCGTGTCACCCGTCTCACGGAAATAGCTGGCCATCGGCACGATCTGCTCCTCGTTCACACCGCGCTTCACGACACAGTTGATCTTCACGGGCAGTCCCACCGCACGCGCGGCCTCGATCCCCTCGAGCACACGGTCGACCGGGAAGTCGACGTCGTTCATCTCGCGGAAGGTCCGGTCGTCCATCGCGTCGAGGCTCACGGTGATGCGGTCGAGCCCTGCATCCCTCAGCGCCTGAGCCTTGCGCGGGAGCAGCGAGGCATTCGTGGTCAGCGTCAGCTCCGCGTCGAGCTCCGAGAGCATTGCGATCAGGTTCTCGAGGTCGCGGCGGATGAGCGGCTCCCCGCCGGTGAGCCGGATCTTGTTCACACCGAGCGAAACCGCCGCACGAGCGACGCGTGTGAGCTCATCGAAATCAAGCAGTTCCTTCCGGTCGAGGAACCGGTAGGAATGGCCGAAAACCTCCTTCGGCATGCAGTAGGTGCAACGGAAGTTGCACCTATCCGTAACCGAGATCCGGAGGTCCCGAAGGGGACGGCCGAAGGCGTCCAGGGCCTGCGACATCTATGAACAGATTAGCGTGTGGCCCTTCCTCATGGCACGGTTTGTTCACAGGATGACTAGTACTTCGCGGCCGGCCGTGGCGGCGCTCGTTGCGGTCACTGCGGTCTGGGGATTGACCTTCGTGCAGGTGAAAGACGCCGTCGCCCTGTACCCCGTCTTGCCGTTTCTCGCGCTCCGCTTCGGGATCGCGGCACTCGTGCTCGCTCCGTTCGCCGCACGCCGGATCCGCGGGCTCGGCCGGCGCGGCGCGGCGTCGGCAGCATCTGCGGGCGCGCTGCTTGCGGGCGGCTACACCCTGCAGACCTTCGGGCTCGAACGGACGAGCGTCTCGAGCGCCGGGTTCATCACCGGGATGTACGTCGTTCTGACGCCGCTGATCGCGTTCGCCTGCTTCCGTGTCCGGATCGGCGCCGCCTCGTGGGGCGGGGTCGTGCTCGCCACGGCAGGGCTCGCGCTTCTCGCCGGGGTGCACGGCGGCGCCGAAGGCGGCAACGTGCTCGTACTCGCAGGCGCGGCGGTCTATTCGCTCCAGATCGTCCTGATGGAGCGATACGCACCCCGCTATGACGTGCTCGGATTCACGCTCCTCGAGATGCTCGCCGCGTTCGCGCTGCTCGGAGTCTTCGCGGCGCCGACGATGGCTGTGCCCCGCGGCTGGACGGTCTGGGGCGCCCTCCTCGTCACCGGCATCTTCGCGAGCGCGCTCGCCTTTCTCGTCCAGACCTGGGCACAGCGTCTGACGAGCGCGACGCGCACGGCTCTCGTCTTCACCCTCGAACCGGTGTGGGCTGCGATCTTCGGGTTCTGGCTCGCCGGCGACCGGCTCGGGCTCGGCCGCTGGGCCGGCTGCATCGCGATCATGGCGGGCATCCTCCTCGCCGGTCGCGAGGCGCCTGCGCTTGTCGACGAGGAAGCCGCGCTCGCGGTCGCCGCCGAGACGGCCGCGTGACGCCGGTCCTGCTCGCGCTCGCCTCCGCGGCGGCGTTCGGAGCGATGACCGTGATGATCCGGGTCGGGCTCCGGCAGGGGACGGGCGCGATCCGCGGGACGCTCGCGACGCTCGTCGTCGCCTTCGCCGTCGCTCTCGCCGCCTCTCTCGTCCGTCACGACTACGGGGGTGCCTGGAAGTTCTTCCTCGCCGGGTTGCTCGCGCCCGGGCTGTCGCAGATCCTCTTCACGCGATCGATCGAGGAAGCGGGTGCCTCGCGGGCTTCCGTGACCGTAGGTGCTGCTCCGCTCTTCGCAATCGGGATCGCGTTCGCGTTGCTAGGGGAGCCCGTGCATGCCGGGCTCGTCGCCGGTGCCGTCGCGATCGTCGCCGGCGGGATCCTGCTTGCGGCCGAGCGGGACCGTCCCGACCATCTCCGGGCGCGCGGGCTCCTGTTCGCGTTCGGCGCTGCGGTGCTCTTTGCCGTTCGCGACAACATCGTGCGCGCCCTTCACACCGAGGGCAGCCCCGAGACAGTGGCGGCTGCGGCGCTGCTCGCGGGCATCCTCGTTTCCTCGATCCCGGCCCGAGGCCTGCCCACTCGGCGCGAGTTGAGAGCTTTTGCGCCCGCCGGCGTCCTGTTCGGACTGTCGTATCTCTGTCTCTTCGAGGCGTACTTCCGCGGCCGGGTCTCGGTGGTCTCGCCGCTTGTCGCCACGGAATCGCTCTGGGGTGTCGGCCTCGCCGCGCTCGTGTTCGGACGAAGCGAGGCGGTGGGCTCGAGGGTGATCGTCGGGGCGGCGGCAATCGTTGCGGGAGGCGTATTGATCGGCCTCTCGGCCACGTTGTGACGATCTGATATAAAGAGGCTTAGATTTTCTCAGTTGGCAGACGTTGCAACGTGAAGGCGACGCTGCCGGGTTGAAGCACGTTCGTAAAGGAGAGGGGAAGAATGGCGAAGACGATCGGAATCGATCTGGGTACCACCAACTCGTGTATGGCGGTGCTCGAAGGCGGCGAGCCGACGGTGATCTCGAACGCCGAGGGTGGACGGACGACCCCGTCCGTCGTCGGCTTCGCGAAGGACGGTCAACGGCTCGTCGGCTCGCCGGCACGCCGGCAACAGGTCACGAACCCGCAGAACACGATTTTCTCGATCAAGCGGTTCATGGGCCGCAAGTTCGACGAAGTCTCGGAGGAGATGAAGATCGTCCCCTACGAGGTCGTCAAGGGCCCGAACGACGACGTTCGCGTGAAGGCCGGAGGGGAGGAGTACGCGCCGCCGGAGATCAGCGCAATGATCCTCCAGAAGCTCAAGACCGATGCCGAGTCCTACCTCGGCGAGGCGGTCACCGAGGCGGTGATCACCGTTCCCGCGTACTTCAACAACGCCCAGCGAGAGGCGACGAAGGACGCCGGCAAGATCGCCGGGCTCAACGTCCTCCGGATCGTCAACGAACCGACGGCGGCCGCGCTCGCCTACGGGCTCGACAAGGAGGGCACCGAGCAGACGATCCTGGTCTTCGACCTCGGCGGCGGCACGTTCGACGTGTCCGTGCTCGAGCTCGGCGACGGCGTCTTCGAGGTGAAGTCGACAAACGGCGACAACCACCTCGGCGGCGACGACTTCGACAAGGCGATCGTCGACTGGATGGTCGCGGAGTTCAAGC
Organism: uncultured Actinomycetota bacterium; assembly: GCA_963766565.1. Taxonomy (GTDB): domain Bacteria; phylum Actinomycetota; class Thermoleophilia; order Gaiellales; family Gaiellaceae; genus PALSA-600. Next base: position 279,619 of record CAVYAQ010000001.1, on the reverse strand, counting down.
GCGAGCAGGGCATCGACCTCGCCGCCGACCCGATGGCGCTCCAGCGCCTCTACGAGGCCGGCGAGAAGGCGAAGATCGAGCTCTCCTCGACGATGGCGACCCAGATCAACCTGCCGTTCATCACCGCAACGGCCGAGGGGCCGAAGCACCTCGACCTCCAGCTCACGCGCGCGAAGCTCGAAGAGCTGACCCACGACCTGCTCGAGCGCACCGTCGGGCCGACGAAGTCGGCTCTCGCGGATGCGAAGCTCGACGCTTCGAAGATCGACCATGTCGTGCTCGTCGGCGGGATGACGCGGATGCCGGCCGTGCAGGCGAAGGTGAAGGAACTGATCGGCAAGGAGCCCCACAAGGGCGTCAACCCCGACGAGGTCGTCGCGATCGGCGCCGCGATCCAGGGCGGCGTGCTGAAGGGCGAGGTCAAGGACATCCTGCTCCTCGACGTGACGCCGCTCTCCCTCGGGATCGAGACCAAGGGCGGCGTGATGACGACCCTGATCGAGCGCAACACGACGATCCCGACCCGGAAGTCGGAGACGTTCACGACCGCCGAGGACAACCAGCCCTCGGTCGAGGTGCACGTCCTCCAGGGCGAGTCGGAGATGGCCGCCTACAACAAGACCCTCGGCAAGTTCCAGCTCGTCGGGATTCCGCCGGCGCCGCGCGGGATGCCGCAGGTCGAGGTGGCCTTCGACATCGATGCGAACGGGATCATCAACGTCTCGGCGAAGGATCTCGGCACCGGGAACGAGCAGCAGATCAAGATCGAGGGCGGCTCGGGCCTGAAGGAGGACGAGGTCCAGCAGATGATCAAGGACGCCGAGGCGCACGCGGACGAGGCGCACAAGCTGCGCGAGCTCGCCGATACGCGCAACCAGGCCGAGGGCCTCGCCTATCAGACCGAGAAGTCGCTCAAGGAGCACCGCGAGAAGCTCGACGAGTCGGTTGCCTCGACGGTCGAGGGCCGGATCATGGAGCTCCGGGGCGTGCTCGAGTCGGGCGACGTGGCGGAGATCCGGGCGAAGTCAGATGCGCTGCAGGAGGCCTGGACGGACGCCGCCTCGGCGATCTACGCCCAGGCCTCGGCCAACGCCTCGTCTTCGGACGGCGGCAACGGCGCCGCGGGCTCCGACGACGAGGTGATCGAGGACGCCGACTACGAGGTGGTCGACGAAGGCGAAGAGGCCAAGACCTCTTGAACGAGCCGTACGAGATGAGGCCCGGCGAAGTGACGCCCGGTGCGACGCCGGAGGCAGCGGACGACTCCGCTGCCCCGGCGTCCGAGGCCGTCGCCGAGGCCGACGAGCTCGCAGAGGCGATCCGCCGCGGCGATGAGTACCTCGACGCGCTCCAGCGACTGAAGGCGGAGTTCGACAACTACAGAAAGCGCGTCGCGCGCGAGGAGGAGCGGCTCGTCCTGCGCGCTTCCGAGCGGCTCGTCAAGCAGCTCATCCCGATGCTCGACGACCTCGAGCGCGCGGTCGACGCCGCCGTCGAGCACGGCGAAGTGAAGCTCGGCGACGGAGTGCGTCTCGTCCATCGGGCTCTCGCGGACATGCTCCAGCGGGAAGGGCTCTCGGAGGTGGCGACCGACGGGAAGTTCGATCCGCACACCCAGGAGGCGCTGCTCTCACAGCCCTCCGACGAGCCCGAGGGCGCTGTGATCCAGGTCGTCCAGAAGGGCTACCGCCTCGGCGACCAGGTTCTTCGGCCGGCCCGCGTCGTCGTCAGCTCCGGGCCGCCGTCGGTGCCGATCTCCCGGGGTGAGGACTAGCTCCTCGGGTAGATGGCCGAGTCCTACTACGAGACTCTCGGCGTTGCGAAGAACGCCTCGCCGGACGAGCTGAAGAAGGCATATCGCAAGCTCGCGCGGCAGTACCACCCGGACAAGAACCCGGGCGATACTGCCGCGGAGGCGCGTTTCAAGGAAATCCAGGCGGCGTACGACGCGCTCTCGGATCCCGAGAAGCGGAAGCAATACGACAGCTTCGGCTCGACGAACGGCCGTCCGGGGCCGACGAACGTCGACTTCGGCGACTTCGATCTCGGCGATCTGTTCGGCGGCCTGTTCGGCGGTGGTCGCGGCGGCGGTCGCGGTCGAGCGCAGCAGCAGCGCGGGCAGCGCGGCTCGGATGTCGAGGTCGAGGTCCGCGTCTCGTTCGAGGATTCGCTCAAAGGCCTTCAGACCACGGTCCCGGTCACGCTCGAGCTCGCGTGCCACACCTGCCACGGGACGGGCGCCGCCCCGGGAACGGCGCCGAAGCGTTGTCCGCAATGCGACGGAAGCGGCGTCGTCGCGACCTCGCAGGGGCTCTTCGCACTCCAGCAGCCGTGCCCGACCTGCCGCGGGAACGGGACGATCGTCGACACGCCGTGCCCGACCTGTCACGGCGCGGGCCGCGAGCGCCGCACGAAGCGCTACACCGTGCGGATCCCCGCCGGCGTCAAGGACGGCACGAAGATCAAGCTGAAGGGCAAGGGCGAGGCAGGGTGGGGCGGCGCGCCCGCAGGCGACCTGTTCGTGGTGACTCGCGTCGAGCCCTCGAAGCTGTACGAACGGCGCGGCGACGACCTGGTGCTCGAGGTCCCGATCACCTATAGCGAGGCAGCACTCGGCGCGACGGTCGAGATCCCGACCCCGGAGGGGCGCGTGTCGCTGAAGGTCCCCTCCGGCTCCCAGGACGGGAAGCTGCTCCGCGTCAAGGGCCGCGGCACGCCGAAGCTGAACGGCTCCGGTCGCGGCGACCTGCTCGCCCGGCTCAAGGTCGCAGTCCCGTCGAAGCTGACCAAAGCCGAGCGCGAGGCGCTGGAGAATCTCGACAAGGCATCGAACTCGAACCCACGCGAGAGGCTGTTCGGATGACGAGCGAGCACGACCGCCTACTCGCCGAGGGGCCCCGGACGGCCCCCGAGCCGTCCACGGCACCCGATCTCGACGCTCGAGCGGCGCCGGCCGCGCCGTTCTTCGAGGAAACGGCGGACGCCGCGCCGGCCTCGGGCAGGTTCCGGCCTGCCGGCGGGCAGCCGATCACGCGGCCTTCGGGCCCATCGGCGGGCTCCAGGGCGCGATCCGGCTCGCGTCGTTCGCTCGCCCGGGTGCTCGTGCCAGCCGTTGTGGCCACGCTCTTCGTGGGCCGCGCGGCGTTCGACGGCCACGGCGGCGGCTCGGCGGTGTTCCTCGTCGTCTGGCTTGCGGTGCTTGCGCTCGGGATCGTGCTCAGGAGGCGGCGCTCTTGAGCGAACGGCAGGAGGGGATCGATCTCGGGCGTCCGCGCTACATGATCTCGGTTGCGGCGGAGCTCGTTGGGATGCACCCGCAGACCCTTCGGATCTACGAGCAGAAGGGCCTCGTCCGCCCGAAACGGACCGCCGGGAACACGCGCCTCTACTCGGACGAGGACGTGGAGCGGCTGCAGTTGATCCAGCGGTTGACGACCGAGATCGGGCTGAACCTCGCCGGGGTGGAACGCGTTCTTCGCCTCGAGGACGAGCTCGCGCGGATGCGCCGGCGGATCGACCGGATGGAACGGGAGATGCGCGAGACGATCGATCAGGTTCACCGGCAGTACCGCCGGGACCTCGTCGTCTACCGGCCCCCCCAACCTCCCGCGAAGAGGGGCTAGAGGCGAGTGGCCGGAGCGGAAATGGTCGAGGCGGACACGGCCGAGAGGGCCGACCGCGGGGTCAGGTACGGCGACGGGTGTGTGACGGAACCGCGTGCGAAGCCTTTTCCCATCACGGTTCGAGCGGGGTCAGGTACCGCAACGAAAGCGCAACGAACGATCGAGGAGAGTGTTTGAGCGATGGATTTCAATCGACTGACGGTTAAGGGTCAGGAGGCGGTGGCAGCCGCGCAGGAGCTTGCGCGCCGGCGAGGGAACCCCGAGATCTACCCCGAGCACCTCCTGCTCTCGCTGCTCGACCAGGAGCTCTTCGCCGACTGGCAGGGGCTGCGAGCAGAAGCCGAGCAGAAGCTGGCGGGTCGGCCTGCCGCGACCGGGGCCGGCAACGTGCAGCCGCGCGTCTCGAATTCGCTGACCACGGTGCTCGAGAATGCGTCGCGCGAGGCGGAGAAGCTCGAGGACGAGTACGTCTCGACGGAGCATCTGTTCCTCGCGCTCGACGTGGTGCCCCGCGATGAGGTTCTCGCCTGGATCAAGAAGGTTCGCGGCGGTCAGCGCGTCACCTCGCAGGATCCCGAGGGCAGCTACCAGGCGCTCTCGAAGTACGGCCGCGACCTGACCGAGGAGGCCGAGACGGGAAAGCTCGACCCGGTGATCGGGCGCGACGAGGAGATCCGGCGCGTGATCCAGATCCTCTCGCGCCGGACGAAGAACAATCCCGTCCTGATCGGCGAGCCCGGCGTGGGAAAGACCGCGATTGCCGAAGGGCTTGCACAGCGGATCGTCGGCGGCGACGTGCCCGACGGGCTGAAGGATCGGACCGTCTGGGCGCTCGATATCGGCGCTCTGCTCGCGGGCTCCAAGTACAGGGGCGAGTTCGAGGAGCGCCTGAAGGCCGTCCTCACCGAGATCAAGGAGAGCAACGGCCGGGTGATCCTCTTCATCGACGAGCTGCACACGATCGTCGGTGCCGGCGCGGCGGAAGGCGCCGTCGATGCCGCGAACCTGTTGAAGCCGATGCTGGCCCGCGGTGAGCTTCGCTGCGTCGGCGCGACCACGCTCGACGAGTACCGCAAGCACATCGAGAAGGACGCAGCACTCGAGCGCCGCTTCGCGCCGGTGCGCGTCGACGAGCCGTCCGTCGAGGACACGATCGCGATCCTTCGCGGTCTCAAGGAGCGCTACGAAGCTCATCACGGCGTGCGGATCCGGGATGCTGCGCTCGTCGCGGCCGCGGTTCTCTCGCACCGCTATATCGCGGACCGCTTCCTGCCTGACAAGGCAATCGACCTGGTCGACGAGGCCGCGTCGGGCCTGCGGATGGAGATCGACTCCTCGCCGATCGAGCTCGACGAGGCGAACCGCCGCGTGATGCAGCTCGAGATCGAGCTGGCCGCGATGGCGAAGGAGGATCCCGGCACACGCCAACCGCTCGAGAAGGCGCTCGCCGACGCGAAGGAGCATCGAGACGGCCTCGCTGCCCGTTGGGCCAAGGAGAAGGGGGCGCTCGAACGGATCAAGGACGCTACCCGGCGCCTCGACGAGCTTCGGATGGAGGCCGAACGGGCCGAGCGTGAGGGCAATCTCCAGCGTGTCGCGGAGATCCGCTACGGCGAGATCCCGGGGCTCGAGGCCGAGCTCGCCGAGCGCACGGGCCCGGAGCACCCGATGGTGAAGGAGGAGGTCGACCAGGACGACATCGCCGCGGTCGTGGCGCGTTGGACGGGGATCCCGGTGGATCGACTGCTCGAGGGTGAGACCGAGAAGCTGATTCATCTCGAGGACCGTCTGCACGAGCGCGTGATCGGCCAGGACGACGCCGTCTCGGCGGTGGCGAATGCCCTTCGCCGGTCGCGCACCGGCCTCCAGGATCCCAACCGCCCGAACGGGTCGTTCGTGTTCCTCGGCCCGACCGGGGTCGGCAAGACCGAGCTCGCGCGGGCGGTCGCCGAAGTCGTCCTCGACGACGAGCAGGCGATGGTGCGGCTCGACATGAGCGAGTACCAGGAACGCCACAGCGTCTCCCGGCTCGTGGGCGCGCCTCCGGGGTACGTGGGCTACGACGAGGGAGGCCAGCTCACCGAGGCTGTACGTCGCCGCCCGTACTCGGTCGTCCTCCTCGACGAGATCGAGAAGGCCCACCCCGAGGTGTTCGACGTACTGCTTCAGGTTCTCGACGACGGGCGCCTGACCGACGGCCAGGGCCGTACGGTCGATTTCCGCAACGTGATCCTGATCATGACCTCGAACATCCGCTCGAGCGAGGCGATGCGCGAGCACTTCCGGCCCGAGTTCCTGAACCGGATCGACGACATCGTTGTGTTCAAGCCGCTCTCACGCGAGCAGATCGCCGAGATCGTCGAGCTCCAGCTCGGGCATCTTCGTGCGAGGCTCGGCGAGCGCGAGCTCGAGCTCGAGCTGACCGACGGTGCAAAGGCGGTGATCGCGAACGAGGGCTGGGACGAGGCCTACGGAGCGAGGCCGCTGCGGCGCGCGATCGAGAGTCTCCTCGTGAACCGGCTCGCGCTTCGGCTCCTCGAGGGAGACTTCGCCCCGGGAGACACGATCGTCGTCGACGAGCAGAATGGTGATCTCGTGTTCACGAAGGCCTCGACCCTGACCGCCGGGCCGGCGTAGGTTCCCCGGGGCGACGGAAGCTCAGAGCTCGACGTCGTCGAGAAACTCGCCCTGTCCGGTTACCGCCGGCGCGCCGTAGGCAAAGAGGGTCACCTCGGAATCGGTTTCGTTCCGAAGCTGGATCGCCGTCCCGGGCTTGACCGCGACAACGTCTTGCGGCTCGAGGTCGATCCGCTCGAACGGGTCGCCGAGGAGGATCGTCAGCGTTCCCTCGAGCACGAGGAACACCTCTTCCTGGGCGACCTCGATGTGCCTCCGGCCACGAGCACCGGCGGGCAACCGCCAGAGCCGCGCTCTCGATTCGCTCAAGCCTGCGGCCGTGGTCACGTCGACGGTCAGGCGGGGCTCGTCGATCCCGACGGAAGGGCGTTCGTCCCATGCGTGGTCCCGGGCATGCGTGACGGCGTACGACACGGCGGGATGAAAGCACAAGAAACGCCCGCGCGGTCAATGGTTCGCCGCTTTCGGAGTGGCCGTCGACGAGATCGTGAAGTCGTTGGCGTTCGCGTTCGTGTCGTGACCGTCTGGGAGGCGGACGATGCTCGACCCGGGCGCCGACGTAGCGGGCGGTGCGGGCGCAGGCGAGCCCTCGACGAACGCATTCGTGGCCGTGCCCCAGCCGACGCCGTCGACGAGGGCCCCCGTCGCGTCCCGAAGGCCTGCTGCACCGCCGGTGGCCGCCAGCCCGGCCGAGAAACTCTCGTCGGCCGCCACTGTGCCGTCGTACGCAGCCCCGCCGACGAGATAGAAGCTCCCGGGTGCCAGTGCGGTTCCCGTCGGGATCGTCGCCAGCGTCGTCTCCGATGTTCCCGAAGCGGAGCGGTAGACGATCTTCCAGCCCCCGACCTCGGCCGTCGCCGTTCCGGCGTTCACGATCTCTACGAACTCATCCGCGGCCGAAGAGCTCGTGCCGGTCTGGACTTCGTTGATCCGAACTGCCGCCGCTCCAACCGGCGTGGTTGCAGTGACGCAGGTAAGTGTGATCGTCCCCGCCGAGTCGTAGGCGATCTGCACGGTCCCGCGCGCCGGGCATTGCGTGCCCGCGAGCTGGTCGATCGCCGTCAGCGCCGCTCCGGGGTCTCCCCTTGGGCCCGTTGCCCCTGTTGCCCCCGCTGGTCCCGTTGCGCCGGTCGGTCCGACCGCGCCGCGAGGCCCTGCCGCGCCGCTCGCGCCTGGCGGGCCGCTCGCCCCAGCCCGGCCGGTGGGCCCCTCGAGGCCCTGAGGCCCTGTCGGCCCCGCCGGTCCTGCCGGCCCTGTCGCGCCCTTGGGGCCCGCGGCACCAGTGTCTCCTTTCTGTCCCTGGGGCCCCTGCGGTCCGGATGGGCCAGCATCGCCCCTCGCGCCACTCCCGCCCGTGGCTCCGGTCGCGCCCCGGGGACCCGGTACACCGTCTGCGCCCGTTGGCCCGGTCACGCCTGTGGCTGCGGTCGCGCCCTTTGGCCCGGTTGGCCCGGTCGCCCCCGTCGGGCCGATGGGCCCGGTGGCACCGGTTGGACCCGCCGGCCCGTGCACGCCGGCCGGTCCGTGCACGCCGGCCGGTCCGTGGGGCCCTGCCGGCCCGCGATGCGGGGCTGCGGGGACCGGATCGTGAAGCTCGTGCCTCTCACGCCTCTCGCGGCCCGTCAAGGCTCCCGTGCTGCAGGTACGCCGGTTGGCGGCTGCGGGGAGCGCCGTGTGTGTGCAGCCGGGGACCGACGCAGCGGCCGGTCGTGCCGCGCCGTGGGTCGCAAAGGCCACGCCGGCGGCGGTCGCGAGCAGCGCCGCTCCGATGGCGACCAGGCGCACCGAGTTCGAGTTCATCAGCAGGCTCCCTTCTGGAATCCGTTTCGTTTCCGATGTTGTCAGAAATGTATACAGAATCGAGAAGACGGCGATCGGCAAATGCACGTATCTGTCGCACTCTTGGCACGAACGCGTTACAGAGCCCCGCTCGTCTACCGTCCCCAAGGTGCTCGTTGTCGCAGCCACTCCGCTCGAGCTCTCGTTCGTCGCGCGTGCGAACACGTTGTGCTGCGGCGTAGGCCCGGTCGAGGCAGCCGCTGCAACCGCCCGCACACTCGAGCGGGATCGCCCCGAAGCCGTACTCCACATCGGGCTCGCCGGCGCCCGTGCATTGCTGCCGGGGAGTCTCGTGCTCGGCTCCGAGGCGATCTACTGCGACCTCGTCGACGGGACTCGTTCGTTCCCGCGCATCGAACGTGCCGCCCCCGACCCGGACCTCCTGACAGGAGCCCGCAATGCGCTTCCCGAAGCGGCGGTGCTTGCGATCGCCACCAGTGCCCGCGTCGGGGGCGGGCATGCCTGCTGCGACGTGGAGGCGATGGAGGGTTTCGCAGTCCTTCGCTCGGCCGCGCTCGCAGGCGTCCCTGCACTCGAGCTCCGGGCGGTCTCGAACACGTTCGACGCCGCTCGCGCCGACTGGCGGATCGACGAGGCGATCGAGGCCCTCGCAATCGCCGTCGAGGCTCTGCTCGGGGTCTTCGATGCCTGAGCTTCCAGCCGCGCTCCCACCCGCAGAGCGCACGATCGGCCAGTTCATCGGGGAGACGATCCGTACCTACAGCGCTCATTTCTGGCGTGCGATTCCCCTGGGGCTCCCGCTGGCGCTCGCCGATCAACTGTCTGTCCACCAGCCGCCGCGAACCCAGATCCTGCTCTTCTGGGCGGTGGGGCCGCTCGTCGTCGCCGCCTACCTCTGGGCCTGCGGCATCGTCTACCGGAGGCGGCCGGCCCTGACGCCGTTCCTCGTGGGCCTGCTGATCTATGCGCCGTTCCCGATTCTCAGGGCTGCGTTCTTCCTGCCCGGGATCGCCTGGTTCGCGTTCATCGGCCTTGCCGTCCCTGCTGCGCTCGTCGAGGGCCTCCGGTTCCGCGAGGCCCTGATCCGCGGCCGGCGGCTCGGCGCCGCCGACTACATCCACTCGCTCGGCTCGCTTGCCTCGCTCGTGATCGTCGTCGGTATCGCGGAGATCACGCTCACCGCCCTCCTCCACTCGCAGAGCGATAACAGTCAGCGGGTGGCGCTGCTCCTGGCCGATGTCGTGCTCAGTCCGCTGCTCTTTCTCGGCGGAGCCCTGCTCTACGAGGATCAGGCGGCGAGGGTAGGCTCGCGGCAGCCCAGAGCGAGGAGAACGCGCGATGCCGACCTACATCCTCCTGTCGACGCTGACCCAGCAGGGCGTCCAGACCCTGAAGGCCAATCCTGAGCGGCTCCTTCAGGTGAATCGGGACATCGAGGAGCTCGGCGTACGCGTGCTCCACCAGTGGGCGACGCTCGGGGAGTTCGATTTCGTGAACGTGGTGGAGGCCGCAGACATCGAGACGATCGCCAGGGCTTCGGTCTCGATCGCGGCCAGAGGCTCCGTCCGGATCCGGACGCTGCCCGCGCTCGATGCCGGAGACTTCCTTAGAAATTTCGAAGAAAGTCGCAACTCCGTACTTTTGGACAGTTGTGACGGACCGGTGACGAATGTAGAACTCGCCCGCAATGCGCGACCCGCGGATCGACGATCTTGCGTGCCTGCTCGTCGACCGATCGGTCGGCGTCGAGCCGGGCTGGCAGGTGTTCATACGCTCCACCCCGCTCGCTCGGCCGCTCGTGGACGCCGTTCAGGAGCAGATCGCCCGTCGCGGGGCCTACCCGATCCTCCACCTCACCTGGGAGCTGATCGGCGGCCCTTTCGCACGCGAGGCTCCACTCGAGCTGCTCGCGAGGCCGGCGCCGTTGCTTCTCCGCGCCTGGGAGGAGTGCGACGCCTTCATCTCGATCTCGGCCTCCGAGAACGTACGCGAGGGATCCGAGCTCCCGCTTGAGCGGCGCCGGCTCCTGCAGCAGCGTATGGCGCCGCTACGGCGGCGGCAGATGGCGATGGAGGTACCGTGGGTCATCTGCGAGTACCCGACGAATGCAGCGGCCCAGGAGTCGGGGCTGACGCTTCACCAGTACGAGGAGTTCGTCTACGGCGCCGTCCTGCGCGACTGGGACGCCGAGGGACGGAGGATGGCGGGCATCGCCGCACTCTTCGACTCGGCAGACGACGTCCGCATCGTAGGAGAGCGAACCGATCTGAGGCTCTCACTTGCCGGGCGGAGCGGGGCGATCGACGACGGGCATATCAACATGCCCGGCGGTGAGGTGTTCTACTCGCCGATCGAGGACTCGGCCGAGGGCGAGATCACGTTCTGTGAGTTTCCCGCAATGTATTTCGGCCACGAGGTCTCCGAAGTTCGCCTGATCTTCGAGGCGGGGCGCGTGGTCGAGGCGAGTGCGAGAAGCGGCGAGGACTTCCTGCTGAGGACGCTCGACACCGACGAGGGCGCACGTCGCCTGGGCGAGCTCGGCATCGGTTGCAATCCCGGCATTCAGCGCTTCAGCAAGAACGTCGGCTTCGACGAGAAGATCGATGGGACGGTGCATCTGGCGATCGGCAACTCGTATTCCTCGACCGGCGGCACGAACATCAGCAGCGTGCACTGGGACATGGTCAAAGACCTCCACAACGGCGGCCGGCTGTACCTCGACGGCAGGCTCGCCCAGGAGGGCGGCCGCTGGCTCGCTCTCGAGCCGGCGGCGGGTTAGCCGCTCGCAGCGATCTGTCCCGCAAGGAGGGCGTTGCCTTCGATCAGCTCCCGATTGGCGCGGAGCGTGCGGCCGCCGCTCTCACGGTGAAGCCAGGCGAGCACGAACGGGGTCATTGCGCCGCCGCGAACGGCCGCCGCTTCGGCCTCGGCGAGCGCCTGCGCGATCAGCGGCTCGACGTCGTCGAGGCTCGCCTCCGGCGGACGGCCGAGGAGGAGGCCGCCGCCGCCGAGCTTCCAGTGTGTGCGAGCGATGCGGGCTGCCTCAGCGGCCGTGTCGACACGGGCGGAGACCGGCGGCCCCCCGCGGGCGGTGTAGAAGAGCGGCAGCTCCTCCGTCCTCCAGCCGAGAACGGGCACGCCGAGTGTCTCCATCATCTCCGCGGTGGCCGGGACGTCGAGCAGGGACTTCACACCCGAGGAGACGACGAGGACGGATGTCCGTGCGAGCGCGTCCAGGTCGGCAGAGACATCGGGCGGCGTCGGCCAGCCCCGGTGAACTCCGCCGAGGCCTCCGGTCGCCAGCACCGACACGCCTACGGCCCGGCACGCGGCGAGGGTGCCGCCCACGGTGGTCGCGCCTACCGCTCGCTGCACGATCGCTGCGGCGAGGTCGCGCGGGCCGAGCTTCCGCGCGGTGAGGTCAAAGCGCGCGAGCTCATCGGGCGTAAGCCCGACGACGAGCTCACCGTCGAGGACGCCGATCGTCGCCGGCACCGATCCTCCCGCGCGCACGGAGCGCTCCGAGGCGAGCCCGACCTCGACCCCCTCGCCGGGTGGGAACCCGTGCGCGACGAGCGTTGTCTCGAGCGCGACCACGCCCTGTCCGCCGGCGAGGGCCTCGCTCACCTCTGCGGCGATGCGGATCACGGCATCGCCCCGAGCTTCGCGCAGCACCGAGCCGCGGCCTCGAGGCCGAGCTCGACGCCCCCGACGAGGAAGCCTGCGGCGAATGCATCGCCGGCGCCGGTCGGGTCTACGACGTCGGTCGGGAGGGCGGGGTGCTCCACGCCGGCTACATCGACTCCGAGGGCGCCGCGCTTGACCACCCAGGCAGAGTCCAGCGGGCCGAAGGCCGCGCGCTCCTGCTCGGTGGCGAACACGAGGTCGGGAGCGGTGCGTCGGATCCGCGCGACGAAGGGCTCGTCGATCAAGCTCCACGACGAGAGATCCACCGAGACGCCGGCGCCGAACCGCCGCGCGAGCTCCACCGCTCTCAGGGCTGCCAGGGCGGCCGGCTCGCGGAGCAGCGCATAGCCGGAGAGATGGAGGCGGTCGCAGTCGAACCAGGCAGGCTCGAGCTCCGAGGGATCGAGGAGCGTGGCAGAGCCCCGGTCCGACGCCAGTGACCGCTCACCGCCCGAGGCCAACGAGACCACGACACCGTTTGCGCCGTTCACAGGGCCGGCGAGCTCGACTCCGTAGGCCGCGAGCTGGCGCGAGGCAAGCTCGCCCGCCGCGTCAGCACCGCGGTTCCCGACGAAGCGGGACTCTGCCCCGAGTGCGGCAGCCCAGGCGGCCACGTTCGCCCCCTGCCCGCCCGCCGAGACCCGGATTGTCGCGGGCCGGTCGTCCCCGGCGAGGAGCGTGCCGTCGACGGAGGCGACCACGTCGAGGACCAGGTCGCCGAGGGACACGAGGCGCATGCGTAGGATGCTTGCATGGACGAGAAGCGGCCGTGGCGCAGACCACCTCTGCGCTCGTTCGCGCTCGGGGGCGTCGTGGGAGCCGCGGGCGCGATCGCCACGCTGCGCCGTCTCCGGCAGACGCAGGGAGTACGGATGGCGGCGGGTCTTGGAGCATTCGAAGAGGCGCCGTGCTTTCGCGAGCTCCTTTCCGAGCCCGCTCGCGATGCCTCCGGCGCCGCGGGCGGGACCGACTAGTCCGTCCAGGCGGCTGGTACCCTTCCGCGTCCGATGCCGTTCTACGAGTACAAGTGTCCAAACGGGCATCTACTCGAGGTGTTCCACGGCATGAGCGAGCCGGGTCCTCTGAAGTGCGAAGTCTGCGGCGCATCGCCGATGGTACGAGTGCTCTTTCCGGTCGCGGTTCACTACAAGGGCTCGGGCTTTTACTCGACCGACTACGGGCGCGGCGGCAAGAAGGCCTCGACGAGCGGTTCTTCTGACTCCGGCGGTTCCTCCGGGGGCGGGGAGTCCTCCGGAGGCGCGAGTAGCGACAGTGGGTCGTCCAACTCAGGTGGCTCGTCCGACAGCGGCGGCTCGTCCGACTCCGGCGGCTCGTCGAGTTCGGGCGGCGACTGAGCTACTGCAAGGGGTGCCCGGTCCGGCAGCCGGGCCCGAAGGTCGAGGTGGGCGGCTGCGGAGCAGAGGCTCCGGCCCACATCGCGAGCACATCCCTGTTGTCCTCGGACGGGACGAGCACCGACGAGCCGCCGACGGTTTCCGGGTCGCCGCCGAGCCGGCAATACAGGGTGTGCGAGGGCGAGGAGCGAAACTTCACCCAGCCGAGCTCGAGCATCTGCGAGGGCGAGAGGTCGGTCGTGAGCGGCTTCATCAGCGACGTGCCGTCGAACGGGAGATGGAGGAACGTCGACACCGAGGTCAGCTTCGCCGTCGCCGCCTGGGCAACCGCCTGCTGCCGGGCCCCGCGTGTGAGATCGTTCTCACCCGGATCGAGCTGGTTCTCGCGGATCCGTGAGTAGATCAGAGCCTGCTCACCGGTCATGTGCTGGGTGCCCCGGTGGAAGCGCCAGCCCTTCCATTGCAGGCAACGAGCCTCGGTCGAATACGGGCAGTCGAACCGGTTCGAACGGATCGCCTCCGGAACGTTGATCGTGATCCCGCCCTCGGCGTCGATCAGATCCTTGAAGCTGTTGAAGTCCACGATCACCGCGTGATCGATCGGGACACCGGTGAACTCGTTCACGGTCTTGATCGCGAGAGCCGCGCCGCCGGCCTGATAGGACGCGTTGATCTTCGTGTTCCCGACCCCGGGAACCTCGACGAGCAGGTCCCGAGGGATCGAGAGGTACGCGAGCTTGTGATGGGACGGATCCGTCCGAACGATCATGATCGAGTCCGCGTGGCGGTCGCCGCTGCGGCCTGCGGCCGTCGAGCTGTCGGTGCCGAGGAGCAGGATCGTCGTGCCGTGCGAGAGCAGGAAGCCGTTGCTCTTCGCGAGGGCAGCCTTGGCGCCGTGCTCGTGGGCGAACCGCTTGTTCGCATCCGAGACCCCGCTTCTGAAGGAGAGAAACCCCAGGACCCCCCACCCGATCGCCACGACCACGAGACCGAGGGCCAGGAGCAAAGCGAGCGTCTTCCACGATCGGCCGCCGACCCGGAACCTACGACGCTTCGGGCGCGGGCTGGCCTTCTTCGGGGCGTCGCGCGGGGTGCTGGTCTTCCCGGGTACCGCCGGCACCTTGCCCTTGACGCGACCACCGCGGTAGACGCGATAGGGCTTGTCCTTCGACGCCATCCGTCGGAGTAGGGTACCCGCCGACGTGGCCGGCAGGCGTGTGATCGGTGTAGACCTCGGCGGGACGAAGATCCTCGCAGGGATCGTCGACATGTCGGGCCGCATCGAGCAGCAGATCGAGCGGCCGACGCCGGTGGACTCGCAGGAGGAGATGATCGATGCGGTCGTCGACGCCGTCCTCGAGCTGCGAACGGCGAGCACGGATGCAGTCGGCTTCGGCGTTCCGGCGCGGATCGACTCCCGTACCGGCGTGGCGCTCGGCGCCGTCAACACGCCTCTCGGCGACATCGTGCTCGAGGACGTGCTCTCGAGCCGGATCGGGCTCCCGGTCGGGGTGATCAACGACGGGAGTGCGGCGGCGCTCGCGGAGTTCCTCCACGGAGCCGGGCGGGGGACGCGCGACCTCGTGCTGCTCACACTCGGGACCGGGGTGGGCGGCGGCCTGATCCTCAACGGGCAGCTCTATCGCGGGTGGTCGGAGGTGGGCCACATGGTCATCGTCGAGGACGGCGAGCCGTGCCAGGGATCCTGCACCGGACACGGTCATGTCGAGTCGTACTGCTCCGGCAACGCCGCCGATCGGCTCGCGAAAGAGGTGCTCGGGCCGGGGGCGACGGCATACGACCTCGTCGAGCAGCGCCACCCGGCGCTCGGCCGGATCGGGACGCACCTCGGAGCGGCCGTCAGCTCGGTCGTCAACCTCTTCGACCCCGATGTCGTCGTGATCGGCGGCGGCTTCGGCGTTGCGGCGGGGACGCTGCTACTCGATCCCGTCCGCGAGGTGATGGTGCAGGAGGCACTGGCGCCGGCCGGCACCACAGTTCGGTTGGCCGTGGCGGAGCTCGGGTCTTCGGCCGGTGTGATCGGGGCGGGTCTCGTAGCGTTCGAAGCGCTGGGTTAGGGCGCTGTCGATGCCGCTTGCGGTCTGCGCGACGCCGATCGGGAATCTCGGGGACGTCACCCTTCGCGTGCTCGAAGAGCTGCGCGAGGCCGAAGTCGTGCTGTGCGAGGACACCCGGCACACACGACGCCTGCTCGAACGGCACGGGATTTCGGCGCGGCTCGTCTCGCTCCACGAGCACAACGAGGCAGAGCGGGCGGCCGAGCTCTTGCCGCGGCTCGAGGCCGGGGAGCAGATGGCGCTCGTCTCGGACGCCGGAATGCCCGGGATCTCCGATCCGGGCGGCTGGCTGGTTCGCACCGCGCTCGCTGCCGGCCTGCCGGTGACGGTGCTTCCGGGGCCCTCGGCCGTCGAGACGGCTCTCGTCGCGAGCGGATTCGTCGCCGAGCGGTTCGGGTTCGTCGGGTTCCTGCCGAGGAGGCAGCCGGAGCTCGAAGCCGTATGGACGGAGCTGCGGCTGACGCCGTGGCCGGTGGTTGCGTTCGAGTCGCCACGGCGCCTTCCGGGGTCGTTGCGGTCGCTGGCGGCGACAATGCCCGACCGCCCGGTCGCTGTCTGCCGCGAGCTGACGAAGCTCTTCGAGGAGGTCGTGCGCGGTCCGGCTGCCGAGCTCGCGGCGCGATTTGCCGAGCCCGCTCGGGGCGAGATCACGCTCGTCGTGGGGCCGGGCGTCTCGGGTGTTGCCGACGCCTCCGACCCGGAGGCTGCCGCAGCCTCGATCCGCGCCGTCGCCGACCTCGTTGCCGCCGGAACGCCGCGCAAGGTTGCCGCGGAGGTCGTCGCGAGGTTGACCTCCGTTTCGCGAAACGAGCTCTATCGGGGATCATTGTGACAACTCTGTAACCTTTATTGACAACGACAGGCCGCCCCTCTATCGTGTCGAACAGCTGTTCGCTGATTTGACAACACGATGTCCGACGTGACGCGAGATCTCCGATGAGCGAGGCCTCGAGACAAGGGGGTAGAGATGCGCCGAATCCTGTTTGTGATCCTTGCCGCGCTCGCTGTGGCCGGCCCCGCGAAGGCGTGGACCTGGCCTGCGAGCGGCCCGGTCCTGCTGCCGTATTCCTTCGACCCCGATCATCCGTACGGCGCGGGGCAGCATCGCGGCATCGACGTGGGAGGAGGTGCGGGCGAAACGATCCTCGCGCCGGCGGGAGGCGTGATCTCGTTCGCCGGCACCGTTCCCGGAAGCGGCAAGTCGGTCACGATCATCACCCCGGACGGGTGGTCGGTGACGCTCACTCAGCTCGGGTCGATCGCGGTGGCGAAAGGAGCCGTCGTCGTCGAGGGCGGCACGATCGGGACGATCGGGCCGAGCGGCGATCCCGAGGTGAGCGGCGCCTACGTTCAGCTCGGCGTGAGACACGCCGACGACGATCAGGGCTACGTCGATCCCCAGACGCTCCTGCCGTCGCGCCCGGCTTCGCCGTCCGTCCCCGCCGTCGGTGACCCCGGCGCGCCGGCCCCGGGTGCATCCGCTTCGACGCCGGCAAGCGCCGCGCCGGTCGACGGGGCGACGGCTTCGGCGGCGGCGTCCGCCGCCGCGGCCCCATCGACGGCGACAGCGACAGTCGTCCAGGGTCCGGCTGCCCAGATCTCGGCTGCTCCGAGCCCGGCTGCCCAGGGTTCGGCTGCTCCGAGCCCGGCTGCCCAGGCCCCGGCTGCTCAGGCTTCGGCTGCCCAGGCCCCGGCTGCTCAGGCTTCGGCTGCTCAGGGCCCGGCTGCTCAGGGCCCGGCTGCTCAGAGCTCGTCTGCTCCTACCCCGGTCGCGCAGGGTTCGGCTGTCCACGGCTCGGCGGCGCTGCACGGCTCGGTCGCTGCAGCTTCAGCCTCTCCGGTCGGTCGCACCGCCCATGCCGTGACCTCAGCGGCCTCGAACGCCGACCGCGCGCTGACCCCGAGGATTGCACCGACGAGGTACGATCGGCGACGTTCGCAGCCGGCTACGACCGAGCAGCGCGGTGCCTTCGACCGAGGCAGTGTCAGCGATAGGACTGGGTCAGGTGCTCGGCCGCTCCCACCACGCACGACCACGCTTCGCGCTCCCGCCCGGGCTTCGGCCGCTCACCGACTCGCCGACGTTCGCGGAGGTCATCCGCAGGCGGTCGAGTACAAGCCCGCGTCACGGGGCATGCCTTCGGTCACGCCCTCACAGGCGGGTGCCTCTCGATCCTCGATCACAGTCGAGCCGAAGGCGCGCGCCCGAGCCTCCGTTCCGGCCTCTGCCGTGCAGGCCCGGGCGAGGCACGCGAAGGTAACCCGATCCGCGGCTCCGCATTCCCATCACTCGCACGTCGTTTCCCGTCGGGTCGCCGTGCCCAAAGCAGCGCCCGACGCGATCGCCCGGCTCGCCCGCGTGCCGGTGGACGGGGTCGTTCCGCGCTTCCGCCGCGGCGAATCGCCCGTTGCGCCGGCGGCCGTCCTGCGCCACAAAGGCCGCGGTATCGGGTCGCTCCGATGGCTCGTAGCCCTCTTCCCGGCTCTCGTTGCTCTCGCCCTTGTGCTCGTGCGTCGGCGCCCGGGCACGCCGGCACCCCTTCGTATGATGGGCGCCGATGAGCTCGTCCCGGAAGAAGATCCTGGTTGCGCCCGCGTGGCCGTACGCAGCGGGCCATCGTCACCTTGGCCACGTGGCGGGATTCGGGGTTCCGTCCGACGTGTTCGCCCGATATCACCGGTTGCGAGGCAACGACGTCCTCATGGTGAGCGGGACGGACGAGCACGGCACGCCCGTGATGGTGGCCGCGGACCGGGAAGGGAAGTCCTCCGGTGAGGTCGCCGACTACTACAACCACTCGTTTCGCGAGGACTTCCAGCGACTCGGGCTTTCGTACGACCTGTTCTCCCGCACGACGACACTCAACCACGAGCGGGTGGTCCAGGACCTGTTCCGCACCCTCTACGAGCACGGTGCGATCGTCGAGCGCGAAATGCTCGTGTCGTTCTCGCCCACCACGGGGCACACGCTGCCCGACCGGTACATCGAGGGCACATGCCCGATCTGCGGCTACCCGGAGGCCCGCGGCGATCAATGCGACAACTGTGGCAACCAGCTCGATCCCACCGACTTGATCAACCCGACCTCACGTATCGACGGCTCCGTCCCGGAGTTCCGCGAGACGAAGCATCTGTTCCTCGATCTGCCTCAATTCGCGGACAGGCTGAGAGGATGGATCGCATCCCACGACGACTGGCGTCCGAACGTGCGCAACTTCTCGCTTGCGCTGCTCGACGAGATCAGGGCCAGGCCGATCACTCGCGATCTCGACTGGGGTGTCCGGATTCCCGTTGCGGGCTACTCGGAGGACGAGAACAAGCGCATCTACGTCTGGTTCGACGCGGTCATCGGCTACCTCTCTGCGTCGATCGAGTGGGCCGCGGCGAGTGGCGACCCGGACGCCTGGCGCGACTGGTGGCAGAGCCCCGATTCGGAGCACTACTACTTCCAGGGCAAGGACAACATCGTCTTCCACACCGTCATCTGGCCGGCGATGCTGCTCGGGTACGGCGAGGGTGGCGAGTACGGGGCAGGGCGAGGGTCGCTCGTGCTGCCGCACAACGTTGTCGCCACCGAGTTCCTGACCTACTACGGGAAGCAGTTCTCGACGAGCCGGGGGCACTCGATCTTCGTGCGTGACTTCCTCGACCGTTTCGACGCCGACGCCCTCCGCTACTACCTCGTCGCGGCGAGCCCCGAAACACAAGACACCGACTTCACCTGGGCCGAGTTCATCCGTCGTAACAACGACGAGCTGCTCGCAAACTGGGGGAACCTCGTGAACCGGACGCTCACGAACGCATACCGGAATTTTGGCTCCGTTCCGGCGCCGGGAATCTTGACCGAGCAAGATCGGGCACTCCTCGCCACCATCGCTGCGGGGTTCGACGAGGTCGGCTCGCTCATCGAGCGTGGACGGTTTCGGTCTGCGCTGGCCGAAGCGATGCGGCTCTCCTCGGAGGTCAACCAGTATGTGAGCGAGACCGCGCCCTGGGCACTCGTCAAGACCGATCGCGATCGGGCGGCAACGGTGCTCTACGTCGCTCTCCGCGCCGTCGACAGCCTCAAGGTCATCTTTACACCGTTCCTGCCGCACACCTCGCAGACGCTCCATGAGCTTCTGGGGCACGAAGGTTGGCTTGCGGGGCCGCTCGAGTTCCGCGAGATCGACGAGGGCGAGGGCCGGTCACATCAGGTCCTCACCGGCGACTACGCGTCGTGGACGGGCACCTGGCAGCCGAGTGACCTCGCGCCCGGCCAGGCTCTCCGGGAGCCGACCCCGCTCTTTCGCAAGCTCGACCCCTCCATTGCCGAACAAGAGCTCGAGGCGGAAGATCGACGCTGAATGATCGACGCTCAATGATCGACGCTGAATGATCGACACCCATGCGCACCTGGATCCGGCGGAGGCGCACGAGGTGCTCGCACGAGCAAGAGTCGCCGGCGTGACGCGGGTCATCACTGTCGCCACGTCGATCGCAGGCGCGCACCAGGCTCTCGAGCTTGCCTCGAGGCACGAGGGCGTATACGCCGCGCTCGGCATCCACCCCCACAACGCCAACGGAGACGACGTGGCCAAAGGAGACGACGTGAGCCGGCTCGATCAGTTGCGGGAGTTGCTCACCCACGAACGCGCCGTCGCCGTCGGGGAGACGGGGCTCGATTACTTCCGCGAGTACGCGCCCCACGAGGACCAGCGCGCTCTGTTCGACGGCCAACTTGCAATCGCCGCGGAGCTTGGGAAACCCGTGGTGATCCACACCCGCTCAGCAGACGAGGACACGCTTTCTGCGCTTAGCGGCTTCGAGGGGACGGTGATCCTGCACTGCTTCTCGTCCCCGGCGCTCCTCGACACGGCGCTCGAACGCCGATGGTATGTCTCCTTCGCCGGCAACGTCACGTATCCGAAGGCGCTGGAGCTTCGGGAGTCGGCGAAGGCTGTTCCGGCCGACCGCATCCTGGCGGAGACCGACAGCCCGTATCTCGCACCCCAACCGGTGCGCGGAGCGCGGAACGAGCCCGCATATGTGATCCACACGCTGGGGGTCCTTGCCGATGCCCGCGGGGATGACGTGCATCGGCTCGAGGCTCAGATCGACGCGAACGCTGCCGCCGCCTTCGGCCTGTGAGCGTCATCCCCAAGAAGGCGCTCGGTCAGCACTTTCTGGTCGATGAGAACATCGTCCACGTCGCAGGGGCGCTCGCCGGCATCCAGCCGTCGGATGTCGTGCTCGAGGTCGGGCCGGGCCTCGGCATCCTTACGCGATACCTCGCAGCTCGCGTCGCGCACGTTCACGCGGTCGAGATCGATCGGTCGCTCGCTCCGAGGCTCGTCGAGATCCCGGACACGACGATCCACTGGGGAGACGCACTCGCGCTCGATACCTCCGCGCTCGTGCCGGTTCCGCACAAACTCGTCGCGAACCTTCCTTACAACATCGCCACGCCACTCGTGGTCGAGAGCATCGATCGCTTTCCCGCCATCTCGGTCTGGTGCGTGATGGTTCAGCGAGAGGTTGCCGACCGGTTCTTCGCCGTCCCAGGCACGAAGGCCTACGGTGCGGTGTCCGTTCTGATGCGCCTTGCGACGGAGCGCACGGGCTTCCACCCGGTTTCGCGCGAGGTCTTTCGCCCGCGCCCGAAGGTTCAGTCGGCGCTCGTGGCCTTCCGCCGCGTGCGGCCCGGGCTCGACCCGGCGCTCAAGCAGCTCGTCGAGGCTGCCTTCGCGCATAGGCGAAAGACACTGGCGAACTCCCTCGCGTTATTCGGTCGTTCTTCCCGCGACGAGGCTGCAGCCGCACTCGAGGCGATCGGGCGCGACCCCGGCGCGCGCGCCGAGCAGCTCGAGCCGCGCGAGTTCGTGACGCTGCTCGAAGCGCTCGGATGATCAGCTCGCGCGCGCCGGCGAAGATCAACCTCACGCTCGTCGTCGGGCCGACCCGTGATGATGGGCTTCACGAGGTGGCAACGATCCTCCAGAGGATCGAGCTCCACGACACCATCTCGCTCGAGCCGGCATCCGAGCTCGAGGTGCACGGCTTCGAGGACGACTCGCTCGTCCGGCGAGCACTCGAAGCAGTGGCCGGAGCGGCTGCAGTCGAGCCGACGTGGCGCGCCCGAATCGACAAGCGAATACCCGTCGCCGCTGGACTTGGCGGCGGGAGCTCGGACGCCGCGGCGGCGATCCAGCTCTCCAACGACCTCCTCGACGAGCCGCTCCCACGAGCGACGCTCCGGAGGATCGCTCGAGGACTCGGCGTCGACGTCGCCTTCTTCCTCGAACCGGGGCCCCAGCTCGGGCTGGGCGACGGCACGATGCTTTGCCCGGCCGATCTTCCCCAGGACTACAGCGTGCTATTGCTCCGCCCGCGTGACGCGGCGAAGACCTCCACCGAAGATATTTACCGTCGCTTCGAGGGTGAGAGAGGGTTTGACGAACGGCGAGCTCGTGTGATCGAGATCGCGACTGCCGGGAACCGAGCGGATCTGGCCGCGCTCCCCGACAACGACCTCGCCAGCTCATCGCTCGCGGCGGACCTTCGCGACCTGGGAGCCTTCCGCGCGGACGTGAGTGGTGCAGGCCCCGTGGTCTATGCCCTCTTTCGCGAGCGGGACGCTGCCGAGGCAGCGGCGAGCGTCGTCAAGCCCCTCGGAGAGACCTGGCTGACCGCGCCAGCGTGGTAGCTTGAAGGAGATGACTTCGAGTCCAACTGTGGTAGATCACGGAGGCTCCGAGTCTCCGGGCTACCTTCGTACGCATCGACTGAGGCTGACCCTCTGGATCGGGGCGATCGAAGGCCTGCTGACGCTGATCGGCTGGTTTCCGGAGCTGGCGGTCGTGCTGCTCGCGGTTCTCGCCGTCGGCTTCTACGTTCTTGTCGGGCGCAAATACCAGTCGAGCCTGGCCCGCCACCTTTCGTGGATCTTTGCGGCTTCCCAACTGGTCGCGCTCCTGATCCCGGCGGTGCTTGCGGTTGCCGAGAGGTTCGTTGCGATCGGCGCCGTCGTCCTGATCGCGATCGCTGCGCTCGTCGTGCTGTTCCTCGAGCGCGACCGTCTGTAGATCCATCCGGCGTCGGGCAGGCCTGCGCCTATACTCCGGCCGCAGTGGGGCGTAGCCAAGCGGTAAGGCAGCGGGTTTTGGTCCCGCGATCCCAGGTTCGAATCCTGGCGCCCCAGCCATCGATTCCACTGACGTGAGCGACACTCCGACCGCAGCAGTCATCATGGCCGCCGGCCTGGGAACGCGGATGCGCTCCGCGTTGCCGAAGCACTTCCACACCCTGCTCGGCCGCCGCCTCGTTGACTGGGTGATCCTCGCCGCGAAGGCCGGAGGGGCCGACCGGGTCGTCGTCGTGTGCTCTCAAGATGGCGAGAAGGCATTTGCGGGGATCGAGACAGCCGTGCAGGACACCGCCCGGGGAACCGGCGATGCAGTCGCCTCTGCGCGCACGCGCCTCGAAAGCTTCGACGGCGACGTGCTCGTCCTCAACGGCGACGTCCCCGGGCTGACGGGCGAGCTTCTCGCCGGCCTACTCGCAGCGCATCGAGCCGGCGGCGCGGCTGCCACGGTGCTGACGTTCGAGCCTCCGGACCCTCGGAGCTACGGGCGTGTCGTCCGTGACGCGGACGGCCTCGTGACGAAGATCGTGGAGGCCGCCGATGCGAACAGCGATGAGCTCCGGATCCCCGAGGTGAACTCGGGCATCTACGTCTTCGGCAGCGGAAAGTTGTGGCCGGCCCTCGATCGGCTCCAGACGCACAATGCGCAAGGCGAGCTCTACATCACCGACACGATCGGCATCCTCGTGGCTGACGGCGAGTCCGTCGCGGCGCATCTTGCTTCGGATCCGTTCGAGGTGGAGGGAATCAACACCCGCGAGGAGCTGGCTTTCGCCACTGCCCGTCTCCGCGACCGGATCAACCGCGACCACATGCTCGCCGGCGTGACGCTCGTCGATCCGGTCACGACCTGGATCGAGCCAGAGGTCGCAATCGAGCCCGACGTGACCATCCATCCTTTCGTCGTCCTCCGTGGGCGCACAAGCGTGGAAGCGCTGGCGGAGATCCACCCACATTGCGTCGTGGTCGACGCGCGGATCGGACCGGGCGCGGCGGTGGGGCCGTTCTGTTACCTTCGCCCGGGCACTGTCCTCGAGGGGCAAGCGAAGGCGGGAACGTTCGTGGAGATCAAGAACTCGACCATCGGGCCGCGAGCGAAGGTGGCTCACCAGTCCTATATCGGTGACGCCGAGATCGGAGCGGACACGAATATCGGCGCCGGCGCGGTCACCGCGAATTTCGCCCATCAGCCCGGTAAGCCGAAAGGGCGGACACGCATCGGCGAGAACGTCAGGACCGGGATCCAGAATGGCTTCGTCGCCCCTGTCGAGGTTGGAGATGGAGCATGGACCGCAGCCGGATCGACGATCACGAAGGACGTTCCCGCCGAGGCACTCGCAGTCGCGCGCGCGCGTCAGGAGAACAAGGAGGGGTATGTCTCTCGGCAGCGGGACGACTGAGCTCGTCCTGCCAGGGCTCGACGACGCGGAGCTCACGACTGTGACAAACCCCCAGCCCGGCCACTGGATCGAGCGCGGGCCGCAGAAACGGCTGATGGTCTTTGCCGGGCGCTCCCATCCGGAGCTCGCCGAGGCGATCGCCGAGCACCTCGGGGTCGAGCTCGGTGCGGTGGAGACGGCGGAGTTCGCGAATGGCGAAACGTATGTGCGGTTCGACGAGTCGATTCGCGGTTCGGACATCTTCCTCGTCCAGACCGGATGTAGCCCGATCGACAGAAACCTGATGGAGCTTCTGCAGATGATCCAGGCCGCGAAGCTCGGGTCCGCGAAGCGCATCACCGCGGTGATCCCGCTCTTCCCGTACGCCCGCCAGGATCGAAAGGCGAAGCCGCGCGAGCCGATCACGGCCAGGCTCGTGGCCGATCTGCTCCAGGTCGCCGGGGCCGACAGGATCCTGACGATGGACCTCCACGCCGGGCAGATCCAGGGTTTCTTCACGATCCCGGTCGACCATATGACGGCGCTGCCGCTCTTCGCCCGGCATTTCCGCGATCTCGGCCTTCACGGCGAGGGAGTCGTCTCGGTCTCCCCCGACACGGGCCGCGCGAAGCAGGCGGAGCGTTTCGCCGAGATGATCGAGTCCGAGTTCGCGATCATGCACAAGACGCGCCCGGCACGCGACGTCGCCAGGGTCACCGAGGTCGCCGGCCGTGTGAGCGGCAAGCGCGCGATCATCGGTGACGACGTGATCATGACCGGTCAGACGATGCTCGCGAACGTCCGAGCGCTCGAGGAGCACGGGGCGACCGACGTCTGGCTCTTTGCGACGCACGGCGTCTTCTGTGGCGACATCCTCGAGCAGTTCGCCGCCGACGACGGAATCGAGGGGATCGTGGTCACCGACACGGTGCCGATCGATCCGCTCTCGCGCCCCGAGAAGCTGACCGTGCTACCGGTCTCGAACCTTCTCGCGGAGACGATCATGAACGTGTTCGCCGACGACTCGGTCTCGGCGATCTTCGGCGGCGAGAACCAGCTCTTCTAGTTCCCGCACGTATCCACGCGGTGCAGAACAGCATCGCAAACGAGCTGGTGCGGCGCATGAGAGTTCCCCTGCGCCGATGCGCAACGCGGCCCGCACGTAGAGATTGACGGACACGGCCCGCGCCCGATAGTCGCTCCTTCGGATACGTCCCGTTCGACCGTTTTGTGATTCGGCGCGCATCCTCCCAAGGGCGCGTAGTGCCCACTGGGAGTTGCGCGCCGAATCATCCCCGTAGCCTCCACCGCTCGAGGAGGGCGAACGAGAGCGGCGAACCCTGAAGTCAGACGCGACTGGCTTCGACACGAACCTAGCCCGGTGAGCCGTGACAGAGCGGTGACAATCTGGACCGGTGCCGGTATCGAGCCAGAAAGCGAGACGCGCGGGTGGCGTCTAAGCCGTGCTCTGCAGCGGCCGAGCCTGCCGGAACGTGGTGCTCAGTCCGAGCTAGCGTCGCTTCGCGCGACGATACGTGCTTCGTAGAGCCGGACGCGGCCGCCTAGGGTTCCCATGCACGGCGCGCACGTGGCCTCTTCGATCTTCCAGGCGCATTCCCCGAAATGCCTGCGGCATTCGCGTTCGGCCTGAGCGTCGAGCTCGCGCGGCGAGAACCCGCGGAGGGTGAAAGAGAACGACTCAGGCGAAGCGGTCATGTAAGGGACACCATACATCGCCGGCGCGCCGTATCGCCACGACTCTTCTCGGACTGTATTAATCGGGAGACCCACCTCCCGCCCCTGATGCCGTCCAGGCTATCGCGAAAGATGTGACATGTCTGTACCGGTTCTTCCACACCCGGGTCGCTGACGGGGCCGCCGTCAGGGTTTGCTGCGGAGCGCCCGACGTTCCGCGGTGGCGCGGGCGGCGGTGGCGCTGCGGCGGTGGCGCGACTGACCGCGCGGCTCGGGAGGCGGCCGGTCGGTACACTGGCTCGCCGTGGCTGGAGAGAGGGTCAAGCTAACCGTTTCGGAGCGGACCAAGCTGGGTTCCGCCGAATCGCGCCGCCTGCGAAGGCAGGGGCTGATTCCGGGCGTCCTGTACGGCCGTTCGACGCCGGTCGCGATTGCGGTCGGGGAGCGTGACCTCCGCTCCGCGCTGACGGGGTCGGCCGGGTCGCATGTCGTACTCGACGTCGCGATCGACGGGGGCTCCGAGCACTCGGCGATCCTCAAGGACTTCCAGCGCGACAAGGTTCGCGGCTCGATCACGCACGTCGACCTCCAGGAGGTCAGGCTCGACCAGCCGATCCAGACCGCCGTCGTCGTCACGCTCGTCGGCGAGGCAAAGGGCACCCGGGAAGGCGGCATCCTCCAGCAGGTGACGACGGAGGTGAACGTCGAGGCGCTTCCGCTCGAGATCCCCCAGCATCTCGAGGCGGACGTATCAGAGCTCGGGATCGGCGACACCCTCCGGCTGGCCGAGGTCGCGATACCGGAAGGAGTCAAGCTCCTCGACGATCCGGACGAAGTCGTGATCGCGAGCGTCCAGCTCGCACGCGAAGAGGAGCCGGAGGAGACCGAGGAAGGCGCCGAGGCGGAGGAGGGCGCGGAGCC
Organism: uncultured Actinomycetota bacterium; assembly: GCA_963766565.1. Classification (GTDB taxonomy): domain Bacteria; phylum Actinomycetota; class Thermoleophilia; order Gaiellales; family Gaiellaceae; genus PALSA-600. Next base: position 253,321 of record CAVYAQ010000001.1, on the reverse strand, counting down.
CGAGGCCGGTGCCGACGAGGCCGAAGCGGGCGACTCCTCCGACGAGAGCGCCGGCGACTCCGACTCAGAGGACTAAACCTTCGTGCGCCTGCCCTGGAAACGGGGCGAACGCGCGTCGTCCCTCGATCTGCTCGTCGTCGGCCTCGGCAATCCCGGCCGCGAATACGCACAGAACCGCCACAACGTCGGGCACATGGTCGTCGAGGAGCTCGCGCGGCGCCACGACGGCTCGTGGCGAGGCAAGTTCAACGGGCGGTTCGCCGACGTTCGGATCGACGGACACCGCGTCGGGCTGCTCGCGCCGCAGACCTACATGAACGACTCCGGACGCTCGGTCAAGGCGGCGGCGGCGTTCTTCAAGCTCGAGCCGGACGCGATCCTGGTCGTCCACGACGAGAGCGACCTCGAGACGGGCCGCCTCCAGGCGCGAATGGGCGGCGGGCTCGCCGGGCACAACGGGCTCCGGTCGATCGCCCAGCACCTCGGCACCCAGGACTTTCTCCGCCTCCGGGTCGGGGTCGGCCGCCCGGGACGCGGCGACCGGCGACCTCTCGCCGACTACGTGCTTTCGGACTTCGAGCCTGCGGACGACGTCGAAGGGCTCGTCTCGCGGGCAGGCGATGCGGTCGAGGCGCTCGACGCCGAAGGGCTCGAGGCGGCCCAGCGCACGATCAACCGCGTCGAGAACTGATCCGCCACCAATCCCTCGCTAGGGGCACGCAGCTCACGGTGCGGGTCTGCTTCACTGAATGGGCCCAACGATTCCCGGCACGCCTCTTGCGCTGCCGGTCGACCCGTGGGAACCCCCGCCATGACTGCCCGGATCAGACTCATCGTGCTCGTGTCCGTGCTGGCGTACTCGGTGGTGGTCGGGCCCGGCCAGGCGCTCGGCGCCCTGACGGGAACTGACTTGCGAGCGTGGTGGAAGCCGCAGCGGATCTTCCCCGAGAAGCCCCACCGCAACGTCACCCGCCGGATCACGCGCGCGGAACCGCTCGGCCTCCGCGCCGTTCACTACGCCCGGCAGCTGCTCGGTATCCCGTACCGGTGGGGCGGAGACTCACCGCAGACCGGCTTCGACTGCTCCGGCTTCGTTCGCTTCGTCTACGCCCATTTCGGCCTGGCGCTCCCGCACTCGAGCTACGCCGACTACGACCTCGGCGTCCGGGTGTCGCGCCGATCACTCCGTCCGGGCGATCTCGTCTTCTTCGACGGCGTCGGGCACGTCGGCATGTACGTCGGCCGTGGCCGGTTCATCCACGCACCCCACACCGGGACGGACGTTCAGGTCACGAGCCTGGACGACCCCTGGTACCAGGCGAGCTACGACGGCGCTAGACGGGTCGTCGCACGCCATACGGCGCGCCACGCTCGACACCTCAGGCGCCTCAGACCGGCCTAGCCCGCGCGGTACCATGACGTCCCCCGGAACCTTCGTTCCGGGCCTTCGTCATGGACCGGCCGCTACTGCACACCCTCGTCGGGCGCCTCCGGGCAGATGAGCGTCTGCCCGCGTTCGCCCAAGCGCTGCCGGCGCGTGCCCGGGTTGCGGAGGCGGCGCTGCCGCTCCTGCTCGCCGCACTCCACGAAGAGCTCGACCGAGGGCTTTGCGTGCTCATCGCGGACGACGCCGACGCGCGCGACACCGCCGAGGCCGTCGGTTGGTTCGTAGGCGGTGAGCAGGTCGCGCTGTTCCCCTCGCGCGGCGTGAGCCTCACCTCGGGGCTCGAGCCCCCGCCGCACCTCGTCGGAGAACGCGCACGAGCCCTCGACGTGCTCGCGCGGGGCGGGCTCGTGTGCGCTTCGGCGCTCGCGGTCGCGGAGCTCATGCCGCCACCGAATCTGCGGCCGGCGTCGCTTCTCCTCGCGCGCGGCGACGAGCCGGGCATCGACTCGGTGGCAGAAGCGCTCGTCACCGCGGGCTACGACCGGGTCGACCGGGTCGAGGAACGAGGCCAGATCGCGGTGCGTGGGGGCCTTGTCGACGTCTTCCCGACCACGGGCCGCGAGCCCCTCCGAATCGAGTTCTTCGGCGACGAGATCGAGAGCATCCGCGCGTTCTCACCCTTCACCCAGCGCGCCCTCCGGGAGGTCGACGAGGCCCGGATCTACCCGGCAGCCGAACGGATCGGCGGCATCGGCGAGCTCACGCTGCCGGACGACGAGAAGCCCAGAGAGGTCGAGCTCCCGGACGATCTCGTCGCCCCGTTCGCAACCACTCCCGACTTCGTGTGGCAGCCCGAAGAGGTGCGAGGAGCCTGGCACGACGAAGGCTTCACCGGAATCTCGCTCGAAGGCAGCTCGGAGCTCGATCCGTTCCCCCAGGGCCAGCCGCACTCATTCGAGGCTCAGCGTCCGGCGCTCGTCGCGCGCGGGCTCTCCGAGGCCGAGAACGAGCTCGGCGGGTTGCTGCGACAGGGGCTCGACGTGATCGTCGCGTTCGCGCACCGCGGTGAGGCCGAGCGCCGCCGCGCCCTCCTGCGCCGCCTCGAGGCCGGCATGCTCTCGTCGGGCGACGAGCCGGCGGGCCTCGTCTTCGCGGTGACGCCTGCCAGGCGGGGCTTCGTCTGGCGCGAGCTCGGCATCGCCCTCCTTCCCGACACGCAGGTCTTCCGTCGCCGGCCGCCGAGACAGACCTCGGCCCCCGGCAGGGCGCTTGCCAGTTTCTCCGACCTGCGAACGAGCGACTACGTCGTCCACGAGGACCACGGGATCTCTCAGCTCCTCGGGTTCGAGACCAGAGAGGTCGCGGGCGTCACGCGCGACTACCTGCTCCTCGGCTTTCGCGGAGAGGACCGCGTCTACGTGCCCCACGAGCAGATCGGCAAGGTCTCGCGCTACATCGGTGCGGACTCCCACGCTCCCACGCTCTCCAAGCTCGGCGGCAAGGCCTGGGACAACCTCAAGAATCGCGCCCGCGAGCACCTCCGGGAGATGGCCGGGGAGCTCCTCAAGCTCTACGCCGAGCGCCAGACGCGGGTCGGTGTCGCCTACGACGTCGAGCAGGAATGGGTGGAACGGCTCGAGGCCGACTTCCCCTACCGGGAGACCGAAGACCAGGCACGCGCGATCGAGGCCGTGAAGGAAGATCTCGAGGCGCCGAGGCCGATGGACCGCCTCGTCTGCGGAGATGTCGGCTTCGGCAAGACCGAGGTCGCGCTGCGGGCCGCGTTCACGGTCGCCGTCGGCGGGAAGCAGGTGCTGATGCTCGTCCCCACGACGATCCTCGCCCAGCAACACTGGAACACCTTCCGCGAGCGCTACCGGGACTTCCCGGTGCGCGTCGAGATGGTCTCCCGCTTCCGCAGGCCGGCCGAGGTGAAGCGCGTGCTGGCGGAGTTCGGCGAGGGCAAGGTCGACGTCCTGATCGGCACCCATCGGATCCTCTCGCGCGACGCAATCCCGAAGGATCTCGGTCTCATCGTCGTCGACGAGGAGCAGCGATTCGGCGTCGCCCAGAAGGAGCTTCTGCGCCAGCTTCGGCTCGAGGTCGACGTGCTCGCGCTCAGCGCGACGCCGATCCCGCGGACGCTGCACATGTCACTCGCCGGTCTCCGCGACATCTCCGTGATCGAGACGCCTCCCGAGGGTCGCCGCCCGATCCGCACGCACGTCGGCGAGTACGACGACGAGCTGATCCTCACGGCCCTCACTCGCGAGAAGGAGCGTGGGGGGCAGAGCTTCTTCCTGCACAACCGCGTCGAGACGATCGAGGAGGCCGCGCGGAAGCTCGAACAGCTCGCCCCCGACCTGCGCGTGATCGTCGCGCACGGCCAGATGGGTGAGCGGGAGCTCGAAGACCGGATGCTCGCGTTCCTCTCGGGCGACGCCGATGTCCTCGTCTCGACCACGATCATCGAATCCGGCCTCGACATCCCGCAGGCGAACACGCTGATCGTCGAGCGCGCCGATGCCCTCGGCCTGGCCCAGCTCTACCAGATCCGGGGCCGGGTGGGACGCCGCGACGTCCCCGCCCACGCATATCTCCTCTACCCGGACGCGAGCGAGCTGACCCCCGAGGCACGGGCCCGGCTTGCCACCCTCGCCGATCACACCGAGCTCGGGGCCGGCTTCGCGATCGCGATGCGCGACCTGGAGATCCGTGGCGCCGGCGACCTGCTCGGCGCCGAGCAGTCCGGCCATGTCGCCGCGCTCGGCTTCGAGCTCTATGTCGAGATGCTCCACGAGGTCGTGGCCGAGCTGTCGGGCGAACGGAGGCTCGCCGCGCGCCCGGTCCGCGTGGACGCGAGGGTCGATGCCTATGTGCCCGCCGCCTATATCGCCTCGGAGGCACTGAAGATCGACCTGCACCGCCGGCTCGCCCTCGTCGAGGACGAGGACGAGTTGCGGGAGCTCGAACGCGCGACCGAGGATCGCTACGGGCCGCTGCCGGAGCCCGTCGCCCACCTGTTCACGATCCAGCTTGCGAAGCTGAAGATCGCCCAGCTCGGCGCCGACTATCTCGTCTTCCGGAGCGGGAAGGTGTCGATCGGGCCCGTCGTCCTCGGCTCGGGCGAGCTGCGTGCGCTCCGGGCGATCGTGGACACGGCTATCTATTCCACGGGGCAGCGCGAGGTGACGCTCCGGGACGACGAGCTCGAGGGCGCGCTCCGGCTCGCCGACGCGATGCTGGCGGCTCGCTCGGCGGCATGACCGGCGCGCGTGCTACTCAGTACGTGGCTCGCATGAAGTTCCTCGGCTTTCTCCTTCCCCTCGCCTTCTTTGGCGTCCTCGTCGCAGGCTGCGGCGGCGGCGGCAGTAGCGCCAAGCCCGCTGCCGACGACGTCGTCGTCGTTTCCGGGGACCACGTCACGCAGGCGATGTTCGCAGCGGCGCTCGCCGAGGAGCGTGCGAGCCTGAAAGCCCAGGGGCAGGCCGTTCCGAGCGCCGGCTCGAGCGGTTATGCGGCCCTCAAGTCCAACGTGGTCAACCTGCTCGTCGAGCAGGCCGAGCTCGGCATCGCCGCCAAGAAGTACGGGATCACCGTCTCGCAGGCCGAGGTCGCGAAACAGCTCGCGCAACTCAAGAAGACCCAGTTCGGAGGCAGCGAGAAGGCCTACACCGCGGGGATCAAGCAGCAGGGCTTCACCGATGCGATGGTGCGCGGCTACCTGAAGGAGAACGTGCTCGAGTCGAAGCTCTTCAAGAAGATCACGAAGGGCACGACGGCCACCAAGGCCGACATCGCCGCCTACTACGAGCAGAACCTCAGCCAGTACCAGACGCCGGCGAAGCGCGCCGTGCAGGAGATCCTCGTCAAGAACAACGAGAAGCTGGCCAACCAGATCTACTCGCAGCTCCAGAGCGGCGGGAGCTTCGCGGCGCTCGCGAAGAAGTACTCGAAGGATCCCGGCTCGGCCGACAACGGCGGCAACTTCATCGCCACCCAGGGCAGTGACGTCCCGGAGTTCGATGCGGCCGTCTTCTCTCCCGCCGCGAAGACCGGCGTCCTCCTGAAGCCGGTGAAGACGAAGCAGTACGGCTGGTTCGTGATCAAGCCGGTCGCTGCGATCACCGCCGGGAAGGTGACACCAGAGGCGAAGGCCGCCGCGTCGATCAAGACCCAGCTCGAGTCGCAGAAGCAGCAGACCGTCGCTGCAGCCTGGGCGAAGAACATGGCGAAGTCCTACTGCTCCGGCGGGAAGATCGTCTATCAGACGGGCTACGCACCGGCGACCGACCCGTGCGCGACCCTCAAGACCCCCGACCAGACGACCACGTAAACCGCTTCGGGTGGCTCTCGCCGAAGCGCTTGTCGAGCTCCAGCGGCTGACGGAGCGGCTGCGCCGCGAGTGCCCCTGGGATCGCGAGCAAACCGAGCGCACGATCGTGCCGCACACGATCGAGGAGGCATACGAGGTCGCGGACGCCGCACTCGCCGGTGACGATGCCAAGCTGCTCGACGAGCTCGGCGACCTCCTGTTCCAGTCCTACTTCCTCGCACTGCTCCTCTCGGAGCGCGGCGCCGGCGACCTCGAGGCGGTGGCACGGAGCGTCACCGAAAAGCTGATCGCACGCCATCCTCACGTCTTCGGCGGTGCCGAGGCTGACACGGCCGGGCGCGTGCGCGAGAACTGGGAGCGGCTGAAGGTCGAGCAGGAGGGCCGGACGGGCGTGTTTCACGATGTCCCGGAGAACCTGCCGGCGCTCCTGCTGGCCCGGAAGGTCCAGCGCCGGGCTGCCGCCGCCGGCTTCGACTGGCCCGAGCTCGCGGGGCCGCTCGCGAAGCTCGACGAGGAGCTCGCCGAGCTCCGGGGCGAGCTCGCGCGGGCGGGCGCACCCCCGGCGGAAACGGAGCCGGATCCGGCGGTGATGGCGGAGATCGGCGATGTGCTCTTCACGGTCGTGAACGTGGCGCGGCGGTTGAACGTCGATCCCGAGCTAGCGTTGCGCGGCACCTCGAGCCGGTTCGTCGAGCGGGTCGAGCGCGCCGAGAGGCTCGCATCCGCCGAAGGCAGGGAATGGCGGAGCCTGGGGCTCGAGGAACAGGACCGCTACTACCAGAGGGCGAAAGAGGAGACCGGATGACGAAGATCACCGCAGTTCGCGGCAGGCAGGTGCTCGACTCGCGCGGCAATCCGACCGTCGAGGTCGACGTTCGCCTCGAATCCGGCGCGGCCGGCAGGGCGACGGTTCCGTCGGGCGCATCGACCGGGGTACACGAGGCGGTCGAGCTGCGCGACGGCGGCGCCGCCTGGGGCGGCAAGGGAGTGACGGCCGCGGTCGCGAACGTCAACGGCGTCCTGAGCGACGTCGTCGTCGGGCTCGACTCGAGCGACCAGGCGGCCCTCGACCAGGCGCTCATCGACGCCGACGGCACACCCAACAAGGCCCGCCTCGGCGCGAACGCGATCCTCGGCGTGTCGCTTGGCGCCGCGAAGGCCGCCGCCGCGGAGGCCGGGGCCCCCCTCTACCGGCATCTCGGCGGCCCGGGCGCACGAACCCTGCCCGTGCCGATGCTGAACGTGATCAACGGCGGCGTGCACGCCCAGAACTCGATCGATCTCCAGGAGTTCATGCTCGTGCCCGCGGGAGCGGAGCGGTTTGCCGATGCGATCCGGATCGGGTCCGAGGTCTACCATGCGCTCAAGGCGGTCCTGCACGAGCGGGGGCTCGCGACGGCGGTCGGGGACGAAGGCGGCTTTGCGCCCGATCTGCCCTCCAGCGAGGCCGCGATCGAGGTGATCCTCGAAGCCGCCGAGCGGGCGGGCCACGCGGACGCGGTCGCGATCGCGCTCGACCCCGCGACGAGCGAGGTCTACCGGGACGGTGCGTACCGGTTCGAGGGGAGGGTGCTCGACGGCCCGGCCCTCGCCGCCTTCTGGGCCGATCTCTCCGCTCGTTTTCCGATCGTCTCGATCGAGGATCCGGCCGCCGAGGACGACTGGGAGACCTGGAAGCGCCTGACCGGCGAGCTCGGCGAGCAGGTTCAGCTCGTCGGCGACGATCTCTTCGTCACGAATCCGGAGCGCCTGACGCGAGGAATCGCAGAAGGAGCCGGAAACTCGATCCTGATCAAGGTCAATCAGATCGGGACGCTGACGGAGACGCTCGAAGCGATCCGGCTCGCCCACGAGGCCGGCTTCACCACGGTGATCTCGCACCGCTCCGGCGACACCGAGGACACCACCATCGCCGACCTCGCCGTCGCGACCGGCGCAGGCCAGCTCAAGGCGGGTGCGCCCGCGCGGTCGGAGCGCGTTGCGAAGTACAACCGCCTGCTCCGGATCGAGGAAGAGCTCGGCGAGGCTGCCGAGTATCCCGGCTGGGGCGCCTTCCCTCGGTACTCGCCTTGAGCCTCGGCCCGGCGTCGTTACGCTGGGCGGGATGATCGAAGACTTCCGGCGGACGAAGATCGTGGCAACGATCGGCCCGGGCTCCGGCTCGCGCGAGATGCTCCGCACGCTTGCCGAGGCCGGAATGAATGCCATTCGCCTGAACTTCTCTCACGGGACACATGACCAGCACGCCGGCTGGGCACGGCGTTCGCGGGAGGTCCAGGCGGAGCTCGGGAGGCCGCTCGCGCTGATCGCCGACCTCCAGGGCCCGAAGTTCCGCGTCGAGGATCTGGCGCGCCCGCGCATGCTCACGACTGGCACCACGGTGTATGTCGCGTCCAATCTCACCGCGCAGGACGGCGACCTCGTCGTCGCGCCGCCTCCGATCGCGCAGGTGCTCGAGCCCGGCCACGACATCCTGATCGACGACGGCCTGATCCGCCTCTACGTCGAGCAGGTCGACAACGGCCGTGCCCGCTGCCTCGTCGTCGTCGGCGGCGAGGTGAAGGCGAACAAGGGCGTGAACCTGCCGCGCGGCGTCACGATCCCCGTCCCCTCGTTGTCCGAGAAGGACCTCGTCGACCTCGACTTCGCGCTGGGGCTCGAGGTGGACTACGTCGCGCTCTCGTTCGTTCGCACGGCAGAGGACGTGCGAGAGCTGAAGGAGATGATCCGCGAGCGCGGCTCGGAAGCCCGTGTGATCTCGAAGATCGAGAAGATCGAGGCCGTCGAGGCGCTCGACGAGATCCTCGCCGAGTCCGACGCGCTGATGGTGGCGCGTGGCGACCTCGGCGTCGAGATCGGTGCCGAGATGGTGCCGATGCTGCAGAAGCAGATCATCCTCCGCTGCCTCGAGGCCGGACGGCCGGTGATCACGGCGACCCAGATGCTCGAGTCGATGGTCGAACATGCCGAGCCGACCCGCGCGGAGGCAAGCGACGTCGCGAACGCGATCCTCGACGGCACCTCGGCGGTGATGATGTCGGCCGAGACCGCGGTCGGCGCCTATCCGGTCGAGGCCGTGCGGACGATGGACAGGATCGCCCGGGCGGTCGAGCCGACAATGCGCTACCGCTACCAGGTACCGGAGGCATCGGACCTCGCCGACGTGCGGCGCGCGATGTCGAACGCCGCCACCGACCTCGCGGAGGCGCTGGGCGCCCGCGCGATCCTCGCCGCGACCGCAACCGGGCGCACCGCCTCCGAGATCGCCCGCCTGCGCCCCCGGCGGCCGATGGTCGGCCTCTCGCACGTCCAGACCGCCGTTCAGCAGATGGCGCTCGAATGGGGCGTGCTGCCGCTGCTCATGCCCTCCACCGAAGACGTCGAGGATCTCTGGATCCGTACGATCGAGACCGCCCGCGCGGCGGGGATCATCGACCCGGGCGACCTCGTCGTCCTGATCGCCGGCACGGCAGTCAACCTCAGCGGCTCGACGAACGTGATCAAGGTGGACATCGCATAGTGCGGGCTGTGCGGACGCCTGAAGCGGGATCGCCCGCGACCCTTCGGCCGCACCAGTAGGTCGGCCGCTTCGCGGCAAGCGGCGCCGGCGAGGCAGGACCGAGGGTGCCGCGGGCGAAGTCGTCTCCTGTGTTTCGGGCTACTCGTCTGCTTGCGCTCGGAGGGCTTGTGCTCGTCGGGGTGCTCTACTGGAAGCCGATCCGCTCCTATGAGCACACGCATGCGACGTTGCAGAACCGCGAGGCGCAGGTGAGCCGGCTCGAGACGCAGCAGCGCGAGTTGAAGGCCCGGATCGCGACTGTCGGCACGGGGCAGGAGCTCGTCCGGGAGGCTCGGCGGCTCGGCTTTGTGAAGCCCGGCGAGCAGCTCTTCATCGTGCGCGGGATCGGCGCCTGGCGCTCGGGCCACTAGCCTCTTTCGGTGATGGACGACCTCGTGGTCATCGAGCGGCAGCTCGGACGGGCGCCGCGGGCCTTCCGGCGGGTAGCCGTACGGTGCCCGTTCGGCGCGCCCGCCGTCGTCGAGCAGGAGCCTTTCGGAGCCGACGGCACGCCGTTCCCGACGCAGTTCTGGCTCACCTGCGCCCACCTCGCGGCCGCCGTTGCGCGGCTCGAGGCGAGCGGCGGCGTGGAGCGCTGGTCACGTGCCGCCGAGTCCGACCCGGAGCTCCGCGAGAGCGTTGCCTGCGGCCACGCCGAGCAGCGGGAGCTTCGGCCCGAGCTTCCCGGCGGGATCGGCGGAGCAACCCGGCACGGGAGCATCAAGTGCCTGCACGCCCATGCGGCCTTCGCGCTCGCGCGGCCCGGATACCTCCTCGGCGACCGGATCCTGGCGGAGGCAGAGCCGCTCTGGCCCGAGGGGCGCTGCTGTGCCTCTCTATGATCCGCGCCGTCGTGGATCTCGAGCTCGCACGCCACCAGTGGGCCGAAGGCCGCCGCGCGCTCGACCGGGCGCGAGCCGACGCACGCGCACACCGAAGGCTCCTCGCTCAGGTCGAGGTCGTCGCCGCCGGGCTCACCCGCCGTATCGGGCAGACCTTCACGCTCGAGGAGCTCGCGGCCGAGTACGACCGTGCCGACCGCTGGACGCTCGAAACCATCGACGAGGCCTTCCCAGACGACGTTCCGGCGGATGTCTCGACGTCTGCCGACGCCGCGTTCGACCTGTACTCACGCCGCGCCTCCGACTACGCGCCGTGACGGTCGCGAGGCCCCGCCGCGCGCCGCGCAGGCGCCGCCGGCGCCCGTGGGGCCGGTGGCTCATCGCGATTGTCGCGCTCGCCCTCGCCTTCGCCGTCGGGATCGGCCTCGGTGAGGCGCTCCACGACAACCCGAAGCCCGGGGGGACGCAGACGCTCGTCCGCAAGCTGCACCCGCTCCCGCTCGTGCCGGTCGTCCAGAACACCGTCACCGTCACGGTTACCAGGCCTTAGCGAGTAGTTTCACGAGCTCCCGTGTCCGGCAGCACGGCCGTCCGGCCGGGGTCGGCCAAGAGGCAGCAGTAGCTCTCGTACCGGCTACAGGTCTTCGGCGGCCCGCAGCAGGCCGCCGCCGATGATTCCGAGAGAGGCGATGAGGGCGACCCAGAGGCCGATGCCGCGACTGTCCGCCGGAAGCACGGAGTCCGGGATATTGATCACGCGGATCAGGACGAACACGGTTGCGAGGGCGCCGAGACCGAGGACGAGCAGGCTTTCCGGCACCGAGGCCGGGAGATCGAAGCCGCGCGAGCGCCAGGCGACGAGCGCGATCACGGCGAGCCCGATGAAGAACACGAGCTTGCCGAGGATGCCCGTGTGCCACCCGATCACCGACAGCGAGACGCCGAGGCCCGAGCCCGAATACCAGTCCATGAAGGTCGAGAGCGAGAGCACGAGCCCCGAGATCCAGGTGATCGTGTCGCCCATCCCCCAGATCCCTTCGGGCCGCGCCCGCGGGTAGGTGGGAGGCGGTGACCCGGACGGTCCCGGGTCGATGAAAAGGTCAGAACCCTCCACAGCCGGAAGTATGGTCGAGAAACCGGACGAAAGCACGGGCGAGGGAACGTCACAGTCGGATACCCCTTCGAGAGAAGCGGCACGCCCCAGCGCTTCGACCGTCGCTGGAGACCTGGAACCGCGGGCTCGCCGGTTACTGGAAGATGCCGAAGCTGGTCTGGATCTCGTGAAGCGCAGTGAGACCGACGACCACCGTGATCAGCGTCAGGATCGCCATCATCACCCAGAAGCGGGCGTTCGAGTTGCGTGCGTACTCGTGGTGCTCGATCTTCGCGCGGCGGCGCGCCCGCTCCCGGTGGTAGGCACGCTCGATCGCCGCGGGGTCGAGAGAGGGAGTGTTCTCGTCGATGCTCGGCATTCTGCTCGCAGGCTCGGCCATAGACCCAGAAGTCTAGTCTCCGGACGTGAGAATGCGCCATCCCGACGGCCGGCCGAGCGTGATCGGCCATCGGGGCGCCGCGGCGCTCGCGCCGGAGAACACGCTCGCGGCGCTCGAGTCGGGCGTGGCGGCGGGAGCAGATCTCCTGGAGTTCGACGTCGTCGAGGGGCTCGTCCTCCGCCACCCGGGGGTCGAGGCGGCGAAGCTGCCGCTCACACTCGACGACGCGCTCGCCTATATCGCCTCGACGGAGGCGGGAGCGCACATCGACCTGAAGTTCGAAGGAGCCGAGGCCGAGGTGGCTGCGGCCGTGCGGGAGCACGGGCTCGCCGGGCGGTGCCTTGCCTCCTCCACCTCGTCAGCGTCCCTACGGCGCCTCGCCGAGGAGGCTCCCGAGCTCACGCTTGCTCTCGGCTATCCGCAGGACAGGCACGGCGTCTCGCGCGTTCGCTGGCCCGGGCAGGTTGTCGCGGCGTCGATCGCCGCGGTCGGCCCCGTGCTGCGAGTCCGGCTACCGCCACTTCTCGCGAAGGCTCGCGCCGAGGTTCTCGCGCTCCATCAGGCGCTCGTGACAGAGGCGCTCGTCCGCACACTTCACGGGCGCGGGGTGGAGGTGATCGCCTGGACGGTGAACGACCCGGACGTCGTCCGGCGGCTCGCAGCACTGCAGGTGGATGCGATCGTGTCCGATGACCCGGGGATGGTCGTGCATCTCCTGGGTACACTCAAAAGGCCGTGAACGGGGGTCTGCAGATGAATGTTCCGAGGGGGTTCTTCCGGCCGGCGCTGCTTGCGGCAGCCGGGGTTGCCGCGTTCGCCGTGCTCACCGGGCCGTCCGTCGCCGCCAGGAACGCGCACACGGTTCCCTCGGGCGTCCGGATCGCGGGGATCCGGGTCGGAGGGCTGACTCCCGCCGCCGCCACGCGCGCGCTGAAGACCGCGTTCGCCAAGCCGCTCCCGCTCGTCCTCGACGGCACGAAGGTCGAGCTGCACCCTGCGAAGCTTGCGAGCGCCTACATCGATCCGGCCGTGGGCAAGGCGCGCTCCGCCTCGAGCGGCACGAACGTCCACCTCGTCGTCGTCGCGCACGGCGCCGCGGTCAGGGCGGCCGTCGCGAAGCTCGCGGAGAGGTTCGACCGCAAGCCGCGGAACGCCTCACTCGGGTTCGTCGCAGGCCGGCCGCGGGTCAGGCCCGAGCTCGACGGTGCCTCGCTTGAGAAGCCGGTGCTGCTCCAGCGGGTCGTCCACGCGCTCACTGCCAACTCGCGCCGCCCGATCTCGCTGAAGACACGGAAGACGTCGCCGTCGGTCACCGCGGCGAGTATCGGCCCGGTGATCCTGATCAACCGGGCGACCAACCGCCTCACCCTGTTCCACAGCGACGACACCGTCTGGCGCGTGTTCAACGTTGCCACCGGGCAGTCGATCTACCCGACGCCGGCGGGGCACTTCTCGATCGTCGTCAAGTGGGTGAACCCGACCTGGTATCCGCCCACGCAGGACGCATGGGCCGCCGGTCTCAGTCCGGTTCCGCCGGGCCCGGGCAACCCCCTCGGCACCCGCTGGATGGGACTATCCGCGCCGGGCGTCGGGATCCACGGTACCGACGAGCCCGACTCGATCGGCTCGAACGCGTCGCACGGCTGTATCCGGATGCAGGTCGTCGACTCCGAGTGGCTGTTCAGCCGCGTGCGCGTGGGAACCAGCGTGTACATCGTCTGATGCTGCGCCGCGCCGCTCAAGCCATCAGCGTCGTCTTCGTCTTGGCGCTGCTCGGGCTGCTCGCCTACAAGGTCTTCCACAATCCCCCCGGGATCGCGAGCAAGCTCGACAAGCAGGAGATCGTCCCCGCGTACCCGTTCTCGCGGCAGCTCGTCGGTGAGCCCGGAACGTTGAGCCTCGCGTCGCTCCGCGGCAAGGTCGTGGTGCTCAACTTCTGGGAGTCCTACTGCGCGCCGTGCACGCACGAGGCGCCGGTCGTCGCCGCTACGGCAAAGGCGTGGGCGGGAAAGCCCGTCGTGTTCCTCGGCGTGGACGAACAGGACCTCAGCGGCCCCGCGACGAAGTTCATGAAGCGGTTCGGGATCAAATACCCGGTGATCGCCGACGAAGGGCCTCTGCTCGGCCACTACGGCGTAACCGGGTTCCCTGAGACGTTCTTCATCGATCCCAAGGGCAACGTGGTCCCGCTGCCCAAGAACGACCTCGGCGCCGTCGGACACATCGTCGGCCCGGCCACACGGCAGCTGCTCGACCTCGGGATCCGGAACGCGATGAAGCAGTGAGGCGCCGCATGAGGACTGCGCGATGAAGGCGTTCGTCGCGGTGCTCGTGATCCTGGCGCTCGTGTTCGGGCTTTCCTTTGCCTTCAGATCGGGCGGCAACGCCCATCCGACGCAGGCGGAGATGGAGGCCGACCTCGTCTGTGTCACCTGCCACGAGCCGCTCGACGAGTCGAGCTCGCCCCTCGCCCAGCAGATGAAGGTCGTGATCCGGCAGAAGATCGCCGCGGGGTGGACGAAGAAGCAGATCGAGAGCTACTTCGTCGTGACCGAGGGCTTCGGGACGGCTGTGCTCGCCGTGCCGAGCTCGCACGGCTTCGACCTCCTTGCCTGGCTCCTGCCGCTCGCGGCGATCGTCCTCGGCGCGCTCGCGGTCGGGATCGGTGCCCGAACGTGGCTCAGGAACCGCGACGACACCGGCCCACCCGAGGACGAGCGAATGGCCCCTGCCCTCGAGCGCCGCGTCGACCAGGAGCTCGCGAGCTTCGACGGCTAGATCGATGTTCGAGAAGCTTCCGGTCGCGTTCGTCGCCGGCCTCCTGTCGGTGATCACCCCGTGTGTGCTGCCCCTCGTGCCGGGATATCTCTCGGCCGTGTCTGCGATCGAAGTCGAGCATCTCGGTGAACGGGGGAGCGCTCGGCGTGTCGTCGTCGCCAGCATCCCGTTCATCGCCGGCTTCAGCGCCGTGTTCGTGGTGCTCGGCGCCGCCGCGGCGGCCGTCGCGGGTCAGGTCGACAAGCAGACCCAGACCGAGATCGCAGGCTTCATCCTGGTCGTGCTCGGGCTCGCGTTCGTCGGGCTCCTGCCGTGGCCTGAGCGGATCATGGCGCCGGGGCTCGTCCACCGGGCGCGGCGCAGCGGCTCGGCGGCACTGCTCGGCGGCGCATTCGCCGTCGTTGCCGCCCCCTGCATCGGGACGGTGCTCGCCTCGATCCTCGTGCTCGCGAGCTCGAGCGGCGATGTCGCGCGGGGCGTCGTCCTCCTGCTCGCCTACTCGCTCGGCCTCGGCGCCGCCTTCGTGGTCGCCGGGGTCGCATTCGCGCACGCGATGCGCTGGTTCCGCTGGATCCGCTCGCACTATCAGGCCCTGCGCATCGCCTCGGGCGTCATCCTGATCTCGCTCGGCCTTCTGCTCTTCTTCAACCGCGACTGGTGGCTGCGGATCGGCCTCGACCAGCTCTTCGCGAGGCTGGGGCTCTCGACATCCTGAGCCGGCCGCTGGGCCGCGCCCGCGGTTGTTAGCATCCCAGGCGGCATGGCGAGAGTCCTGCTCGTCGGGGTCGATCTCTTCCTTCGGGCGAAGCTCGAGGCGCTCCTACCCGGCCATCGCCTGCTCGTGAGCGAGGCCGGCGACGCGCCCGATCTCGTGCTCGCAGACGTCGGCCGTATCGATCCCGCCGACGTCGCGGACACGTTCCCCGATGTGCCGCTGCTCGGCTTCACGAACCACAAAGACACCGAAGGGCTGCGCCGTGCGAACGCCGCCGGCTTCGATCGCGTGATCGTGAAGTCGGCCCTCGTCGAGCGCCCAGGGGAACTGATCGAGAGCCTTTTGACGCCGGTAGAGTGAATCGGGATGACCTACGTGATCGCCGAGCCGTGCATCGACATCAAGGATCGCTCCTGCGTCGATGTCTGCCCCGTGGACTGCATCCACGAGGCGGCCCGCATGCTCGTGATCGATCCGGAGGAGTGCATCGACTGCGGCGCCTGCGAGCCCGAGTGCCCGGTCGAGGCGATCTTCCCCGAGGACGCGCTCCCCGAGAAGTGGGAGCCGTTCGTGAAGATCAACTACGCCTTCCCCGACGGGTTCGAAGCTGTGAACCCGCTCGTCGACTCCTACGCGACCGAGTTCAACGTCTCGAACTAGGGTCGGTTTCTCGAACTCGCTGCGGTTACCGCGCGAAGGTGCTCGGCGAGAGCGGGGGTGAGCTGCCCTTCCTCGAGCCGCCATTCCCAGTTGCCGCCCGTCGTCCCGGGCGTGTTCAGCCGCGCCGACTCGCCGAGCCCGAGCACGTCCTGCATCTGGACGACGGCGAGGCGCGCCCGCGACGAGAAAGCGAGGCGGATCAGCGCCCACTCGGGCTTGCGATCCTCGATTCCGGCCGCGGCCAGGGCTGCGGCGGCTCGCCGGCGAAGCCGCGCCGGCGCGGCTTCCCACCATCCCGAGAGCGGGCTGTGGTCGTGCGTTCCCGTGTAGACGACGCAGTTCTCGGGATGGTTCTCGAGGGCGTTCGGGTTGTCGGCGCGGCCGCTGAAGCCGAACTGGAGGACACGCATCCCGGGGGCGCCGAGCTCTTCCCGCAGGCGGCGGACGGGCGGCGTGATCACTCCCAGGTCCTCGGCGACGATCGGAAGGGGTCCCAGCCTCTGCTCGGCCGCGTCGAACAGCTCGCGGCCGGGGCCTCTGCGCCAGCGGCCGGTCGCCGCGGGCGCTCCCGGTGTGATCGCCCAGCCCGCGACGAAGCCGCGGAAGTGGTCGATCCGGGTCAGGTCGGTGAGCTCGAAGGAATGCCGTAAGCGCTCGATCCACCACCGGTAGCCATCGGCGCGGTGAGCGGGCCACGCATAGAGCGGGTTTCCCCAGTGTTGACCGAGCGGATTGAAGTAGTCCGGCGGGGCGCCGGCCTCCTCGCCGAAATTGAAGAGGTGCGGCAGGGCGATCGTGTCCGCGCTCCCGGGTGCAACATAGATCGGGAGATCCCCGAGGATGCGCACGCCCCTCGCGGCGGCATACGCGCGGAGTGAGCGCCACTCTCGTTCGAACCGCACTTGATCGGCGACGGCACCGCTGCCGCTGAAGCTCTCCCAGCCCGAGATCCAGTAGCGGTACCGCTCGCGGAACGCGGCGATCTCCGCTGTCGTGACCTCGGCATCCGGATCCCCCAGGAGCCCCGGCCACCCCGCGAACGCCGACGTCGACGTATAGGGCGACCCGTACTCGTCGGGTGGGCCGAGCGGCAGTACCTGCCACCAGCTCTGCCCGGCGGCGGCGAGCCAGTCGACGAACCGCTCGGCCTCCACACCAAGACGTCGTCCGGGCAGGGAGCTGGGATGGAGGAGCACCCCGGCCGATCTCGTCAGAAGCCCGGTCGTCACGGAGCGAATCTACGCGCCGCGGTGGGCAGGACTACGTGTGGGTCCCGACCGTGTAGACGCACCGACGCGAGTCGCCGGGGAACGGGGAGGCGCCCACCTTGACGACCTCGAGGCGGTGGCCGTCGTCGTCGAGCTCGGCCCCGACCTCCGGGGGCTGGCCGTCGCGTTCGCGCAGCTCGTAGCCCGATGGAGACCAGGCAAACAGCAGATATCTGGGGGCGGTGCCGTTCTCCTCGGCCATTGCGAAAGGCTAGCGGCGGGCCGTGTGCGCAGGCAGTGCCACGCGGATCTCCGTCCCCGACTCCGTGGCCGCGACCTCGAGCGTTCCGTGAAGCTGCCGCACACGCTCCTCGATCTGCTCGAGCGAGCGCATCCGGCGCTCCGGATCGGCGTCGTCGGCGACCGAGGCGAGGAGCTGTCCGTCGGGCTCCTGGATGACGACGATCGCGATCCGCCTGGGCGGCCCTCGCCGCACTGCCTGATCGACGAGCTCGCGGAGGATCGTGTAGAGCGCGATGCTCGCCGTCTCTCCGATCCCTGTCGCTCTCTGCGTGTCCACCTCGCACACGAGCTCGTGCGAGGCCGCAACCTGATCCGCAAGCGCTCGCAACGCGGGGCCGAACCCGTGATCCCGGAGCACCACGGGCTCGAGCACGAAGGACAGGTCGCGAAGCGCACGGATCGTCGTCCGCTGCTGCGCGAGCGCCGATTCCAGGATCGCGCGAGCCTCGCCGGTCTCGCCCTTCTCGAGCGAGTGCATCGCACCGTCGAGCATCAACGCGATCCCGGAGAGCTGCTGCACGGCGCCGTCGTGCAGGAAGAGCGCCAATCGCCGCCGCTCGTCCTGCTCGGCCGAGATCAAGCGCTCGAGCGCGTCATGACCGGCATCGAAAGCCGTCAAGTCGCGCCGGCGGCTTCTGGAGGCCGCACTAGTCGATCATCGCTTCGCGCAGCGCGATCGCCACGGCCTGCGTGCGGGTGTCGGCCTCGAGCTTCGTGAGGATGTGGCGGACATGGCTCTTCACCGTCTCCTGCGAGATGAAGAGCCGTTCGGCGACATCGCCGTTCGAGAGGCCGTCGGCGAGCAGCTGCAGGATCTCCCGCTCGCGCGGGGTGAGCATGTCCGTCTGGTCTCGGCCCGAGAGGAACTGCGGCATCAGCGCCGGGTCGACATACCCTTCGCCGGCCGCGACCTTCTCGATCGCGCGGACGAGGGTTCCGTGAGGAGCTTCCTTGAGGACGTAGCCCTTAGCGCCGGACTCGAAGCCGCGGCCGAGGAGGGACCGCTCCGAGTACGCCGTGAAGATCAGCACCTTCGTCTCGGGAAGCTGCTCGGAGAGCCGGCGAGTGGCCTCGAGCCCGTCCATCCCGGGCATCCGAACATCCATGATCACGACGTCCGGCTTGCGGCGGAGTGCGAGGTCGATCGCGCTCGCCCCGTCGGATGCCTCGCCGACGACGCGGATATGGGGTGCCCGCGAGAGCGACAGGCGCAAGCCCTCCCGCACGACTTCGTGGTCGTCGACGATCAGCGTCGTTATCTCGTCCGTCGTTACCTCGTCTGGCACTTGGAGGTCAATCGTAGTGCGGGCATCGGTCGCTATCTGTTGCCCGAAAGGCACGTACGTCCAGCCAAAGCTCAGAGCTCGATCTGGAGCTGCACCGGCGCTGGAGGCGGCTCGAGCCGCACGGGCCTGCGGTCTCGCAGCCCGTGAGTCTTCGCGAGGCGGCGGACCGCCTCACGCACCGGGCTCGTCTCGGCGGTGCCCAGGTAGGCCCGGGAGCCGTAGAGCCGCTCGTACTCGGGAAGGAGCTCCGGCCAGGAGCGCTCCAGGCTGTCGAGGAAGTGCTCTCGCGTTCCCGGCCTCAGGTAGAGGACGTTCGCCCAGATCCCGCAGGCTCCGGCCTCCCGAGCGGCGCGGACGACGGCGTCGAGCTGCTCGGGACGGTCGGAGATCCCGGGCAGGATCGGCGCCATCCCGACCGAGGCGCGGACGCCGGCAGCGACGAGCTGGGAGAGCGCCCGAAGCCGCTGGCGGGGCGGCGCGGTCCCGGGCTCGGTGTGCCGCCAGACCGTTTCGTCGAGTGTCGGGACCGAGAACGTCACGGACACCTCGGCCCGGCTCGCAGCCTCGGCGAGGACGTCTATGTCCCGCACGATCATCGGCCCACGCGTGATCAGCCCGAACGGATTCGATGCGGCAGCGAGCACCTCGATGCAGGCGCGCGTGAGGCGGAAGCGGCCCTCGGCCGGCTGGTAGGGATCGGTGGCCGCGCCGATCGCGATCCCCGCGCCGGCCCACGAAGGCCGTGCCAGCTCCAGCCGCAGAACCTCGGCGATGTTGCTCTTCACCCTGATCGAGGTGCCGTACCGAGAGTCGGCGGGCCGGTCGGCCCGTAGCTCGAACGCCCTCACGTAACAGAAGGTGCAGCGGTGCACGCACCCCATGTACGGGTTCAGCGACCAGTCGAACGGCATCCCCTTGACCCGGTTCAGCGCCACCCTGCACGGCTCGATCCGGTACTCGACGGCCATCCAGAGAGCATAGAACATATGTTCGCTCTCCGCCGTCTCGGATACCATGCCGCCGAGCTTGGACGACGACCGACCGGCCAAACTGAACACCCCGGCAACACGGGACGCGTCGCCCAGAATCCGTCACCGCGGGCCAGGTCGATGACGGTCCCTCTCGAGCTACTCGCACTTGTCGGCCTGATCGGCCTGAACGCCGCATTCGTGGCTGCCGAGTACGGGCTCGTCACGTCGAGGCGAACGCGGATCCGCGAGCTCGCCGACGCCGGCAATCGCCGCGCCCGCGCCGTGCAGCGGATCACGGCCGACCCGCCGAGGTTCATCGCCGCGATGCAGCTCGGGGTCACGATCACCTCGCTCTCGATCGGTGCCCTCGGCGAGCCGCTCTTCGCGCATCTCTTCGAGCCGGTGATGGCGACGATCCTCGCGGTGATCTTCTCGCTCTTCATCGTCACCTACCTCCACGTGGTGATCGGCGAGCTCGTGCCGAAGGGGATCGCGCTCGGCCATCCCGAGCGGACGGCGCTGTTCCTCTCGGCGCCCGTCCGGGGCTTCTTCACGATCATGGCGCCGGTCGTCTGGCTCCTCCAGCGCTCGACCGAGCTCGTGCTCGGCCTTCTCGGCCAGAAGCCGCCCGGAGCCGATCACTCGGCTCACTCGGAGGCCGAGCTTCGCATGCTCCTGTCCTCGTCGGCCGAGCAGGGCGAGATCGACCGCGGCGAGCAGGAGATGCTCTACAAGGTCTTCGACTTTGCCGACAAGGAGGTCGCCGACGTGATGGTCACTCGGCCGGAGGTGATCGCGCTCTCCGTCGATCTCCCGCCGACCGAGGCGCTCGAGGCGGTCCTCGCCTCGCCGTACACCCGCTATCCGGTCTATCGGGAGACGCTCGACGAGATCGTGGGAATCCTCCACGTCCGCGACCTGTTCCAGGCGATGCACGACCCGGACGTCGTTCCGATCGATCTCGAAGGGCTCGTCCGGCCCGCGACGATGGTGCCCGAGACGAAGGACCTCGCCGCACTCCTCACCGAGTTTCGCCGCTCGAACCAGCACCTCGCGGTCGTGATCGACGAGTACGGTGCGGTCGAAGGCATCGTCACCCTCGAGGATCTGCTCGAGGAGATCGTGGGGGAGATCGAGGACGAGTTCGACCTGCCCGACGAGACGGTCGAGCGGATCGACGACGACACGATCCGGATCGACGGCACCTTCTCGATCGACGACTTCAACGAGGAGTTCGACGTCGACCTGCCGGTCGAGGATTTCCACACGATCGCCGGCTTCGTGCTCGGGCAGCTCGGCCGCGGCGCCGAGCCGGGTGACGAGATCACCCACAACGGCACCGTCTTCAGGGTCGATTCCGTCGAAGGCCAGCGCATCGACAGGCTCACCGTTCGCTTCGGGCCGCGGCGCACCGCCACCGCGGATCCCGAGCACGACGACTCCTGAGGCTGTCGAACGCAATCGGGGAATTACGCACACGCTCCGTCAGATTTCCCCGGGCCTGGCCGCCGAATTACGTCGGACTCTTGACAAACACTGCTCGAAGTGGTGAAACTGCCGCCCGATGGCGACAGCGGGATCGCTGGAAGCTCTGCGTGAGCTCAACCGGCTTCGGGTAATCGATGCGCTGAGACAGCGGGGGACCGCCAGTCGCAGCGAGATCGCACGCCATACCGGTCTTTCGCGGACGACCGTCACCACCCTCGTCAGTGATCTGCAGACCAGAGGGCTCGTCGTCGAGCAGCCCTTCGGCGAGTCCCAGGGAAGCGAGGCGCAGGGGAGAGGAAGGCCTCCCACCCTGCTGCGTCTCGACCCGTCCGTCGGTGCGGTGGTAGGGATTCATTTCGACCACCGGCACCTGCGGGTTGCGGTGGCCGATCTCTCGTCGACCGTGCTCGCCGAGCGCTCGCAGCGGCTCGACGTCGACCATGCGGCGACGAGTGCGCTCGACGCAGCGGCCGACCTGGTCGAGGTCGTGCTCGAGGAGGCGGGGATCGAACGCTCCCGCGTCGTCGGAGCCGGGGTCGCCCTCTCGGGCCCCGTCGACCGTGACGGGACCGTCGGCTCGACCGTGATCCTGCCCGGCTGGGAGGGGCTGAACGCGATCGACGAGCTGACGCGA
Organism: uncultured Actinomycetota bacterium; assembly: GCA_963766565.1. GTDB lineage: Bacteria > Actinomycetota > Thermoleophilia > Gaiellales > Gaiellaceae > PALSA-600. The sequence continues at coordinate 231,661 of CAVYAQ010000001.1, read as the reverse complement.
AGGCTCGAGCTCCCGGTGTCCGTCGACAACGACGCGAACCTCGGCGCGCTCGCCGAGGTCTCGTTCGGAGCAGGCCGAGGCATGTCCGACGTGATCTACGTCATGGTCGCCTCCGGTGTCGGCGCGGGAATCGTGCTCGACGGCCGGCTTCATCGCGGGGTCACCGGCCTTGCCGGGGAGCTCGGCCACGTGCGGGTCCGGGCCGAAGGTGCCGTCTGCCGGTGCGGGAATCGCGGCTGCCTGGAGACCGTGGCCTCCACGGACGCGATGCTCTCGCTGCTCCGTCCCGCCGAGGGTGGGAAAACGAGCATGCGGGCGCTCGTCGAGATGCTCGTCGCCGGCGACATCGGCGCGCAGCGTGTCGTCAACGACGCCGGCCGGGAGATCGGCCGCGTGGTCGCAGGTCTTTGCAATGTCCTCAGCCCTTCGGGGGTGATCGTCGGCGGCGACCTGGGAATCGTCGCCGACTCGCTCCTGAACGGGATCCGTGAGGCGCTCGATCGTTATGCCCTTCCGCCCGTCCGGGCGGCGCTCGAGCTGAGGGCAGGCGTACTGGGCGAACGGGCCGAGCTGCTCGGCGCGCTCGCTCTCGTGATCGGGGACACCGATCTTCTCCGGTCCGCCGGGCTGGCTGCGCTGCACACGAAGACCGGAGCGACGGTCGCGGCGTGATCGAATCAACCATGACAGTTCCGAGCCACGCAAACCAACAGGCGCATCACGACGTCCTTACAAGTTGTTATGTCATACGCTTGCGGCAGCACTCGCCCCGGAGGAACGGTGGATGCGCCGTCGGCACGACATCTGGGTCGGACGAGCACGTCGATGTATCCCCCGAAAAAATGCGACACCAAAGGAGAACCAAGTGAGGAGATTCGTTTTCTGGGCGGCTTCCCTGCTGCTCGTTTCCGGGGCGGCCGTTGCCGTAGCCGGAGGGGCGGCAGCGTCGCACAAGGCCAGCGTTCAGGTCTGCGTCCTGCTGCCGGACACCAAGTCCTCGGTCCGCTGGGTGCAGTTCGACGCGCCCGACTTCGCCAAGGCACTCAAGGCGGCCGGAGTGACCTACTCGATCAACAACGCGCTCAATGACCCGGTGAAGCAGAAGTCGCAGGCACAGGCGTGCCTCGCGGCCGGTGCCAAGGTCGTCATCGAGACCGCCCTCGACAACGGCTCCGCCGCCGCGATCGAGAAGCTGTTCACGCAGTCCGGCGGCCACGCGATCGACTACGACCGCCAGGTGATCGGCGGCTCGGCCGACGTCTACGTCACCTTCGACGGCAAGGCAGTCGGAGAGGCACAGGCGAACGGGATCATCGCCGCGATGAAGGGCAACGGCACCTACAACGGCAAGAGCACGGTTGCCGAGCTCTTCGGCGGCCCGACCGATCAGAACGCGTTCTGGTTCAAGAGCGGCAACGACGCCGTGTTCAACCCGCTGTTCGCGAGCGGCAAGCTGAAGAAGGGCCCGGAGCAGTTCGTTCCGGACTGGGATGCCACGAACGCCGCGACGATCTTCTCGCAGATGCTCGTGAAGACGAACAGCAACATCCAGGGCGTGATGGCGGCGAACGACAACATCGCCGGCGCAGTGGTCGCCGACCTGAAGGCCAAGGGCCTGAAGCCGGTCCCGCTGAGCGGCCAGGATGCGACTTCCCAGGGGATCCAGTACATCCTCGCCGGCTGGCAGACGGGCACGGTCTACAAGTACGTGCCGCTCGAGGCGAACGCCGCCGCAGCGGCCGCGGTTGCCCTCCTGCACGGCACGAGGCCCCACACGAACACGTTCCGGCTGAACGGCAAGAAGAAGGAACCGACCGAGACGCTTCCCGTGGAGTGGATCACGAAGAAGAACTACACCCAGCTCTTCACGCAGGGCTTCCTGAAGAAGAGCCAGGTCTGTGTCGGCAGCTACAAGCAGTACTGCTAGCCGAAATACGTCCGATCACCGGTGGAGGCGTCGTCGAGACGCCTCCACCGGTTCTTGTTGCGCGTTACGATCCTCCACGGATGACCGACGAGAAACCCCCACTTCTCCAGCTCCGCAACATCACGAAGACCTTCGGGTCCGTGCAGGCGCTCACCGACGTCGACCTCGAGGTCAAAAGCGGCGAGGTGATGGCTCTCGTCGGCGACAACGGCGCGGGCAAGTCCACGCTCGTCAAGACGATCGCCGGCACGCATACCGCGGATAGCGGCGAGATCCTTTTCGAGGGCGAGCCGGTCAACATCCACGGCCCCAAGGACGCCTCGCGCCTCGGGATCGAGGTCGTCTACCAGGATCTCGCTCTCTGCGACAACCTCGACGTCGTCCAGAACATGTACCTCGGCCGCGAGTTGAACCGCTGGCAGGTCCTGAACGAGGCCGAGATGGCAGAGCGCACGGCCACGACGCTGAAGACGCTCGCCGTCACGACGATTCCGTCGATCCTGCGGCCGGTCGCAACGCTCTCCGGCGGCCAGCGGCAATCGGTGGCGGTCGCGAAGGCCGTCCAGTGGAACTCCAAGCTCGTGATCCTCGACGAGCCGACTGCGGCGCTGGGAGTCGCACAGACCGAGCAGGTGCTCGCACTCGTGCGGCGCCTCGGCGAGCAGGGACTCGCCGTGATCATCATCTCGCACAACCTCCACGACGTCTTCGAGACGGCGAACCGGATCACCGTGCTCCGGCTCGGACGGAACGTCGGCGTGTTCGAGCGCGAGAAGACCTCGCAGCAGGAGATCGTCTCGGCAATCACCGCCGGCGTCCCGACGAAAGTCTCCGGCATCCCGGCGACAGGGGAAACACCCGCGTGAGCACGGCCGAAGCAGTCGTCCCCGAAACGCCTGCGCCGGACGGCGCGGAGGAGGGCACCGCCGGCCTCTTCGAGCGGATCAAGCTGAATGTCCGGACGGGGAACATCGGCATCGTCCCGATCGTCGTCGGCGAGCTCTTCATCGTCGTCTTCTTCGGGTTCACCGCGACGAACTTCTTCACTGCCGTCAACTTCGGCAACATCATCATCCAGATGGCCGGGACGACGATGCTCGCCTACGGCGTCGTCTTCGTCCTGCTGCTCGGAGAGATCGACCTTTCGATCGGCTACGTCGCCGGCATCGGTGCGCTCACCGTGGCGGAGCTGCAGCTTCCGGGGAGCGGGCACCAGATCAGCGGCCTGCTCGCGATCCCGATCGCGATCGCGGTGTGCGCGGTGATCGGCATGGCGCAGGGCTCGATCGTCGCCTACATCGGCGTGCCCTCCTTCGTGGTCACGCTCGCGGGCTATCTGATCTGGCAGGGCGTGATCCTCGGTCGGCTGCAGACTCCGGGCTCGATCATCATCCAGGACCGCTGGATCAACTACACCGCGAACTACTACTTCTCGCCGATCGCCGGCTGGCTGATCGCGGGGATCGTGACCGCGCTCTACGCGCTGAGCGTGCTCTTACCGCTGCTGTCCGCGAGGGGACGACGGACGGCCTCGAAGAAATGGCTCTCGATCGCGCTGAAAACGGGCGGGGTCGCCATCGCAGCGTTCGGGGTCGTGGCGATCAGCAACCACGGCGTCGTCCAGGAGCGGCGCCTCGGCCTGCCGCTCGCCGGCGTGCTGATGGTGATCGTCCTGATCGTGCTGACCTTCCTCGCGAAGCGCACGACGTTCGGCCGGCATGTGTACGCCGTCGGCGGTAACGCCGAGGCGGCGCGGCGCGCCGGCATCAACGTCCCGCGGATCCGGGTGATCGTCTTCATGATCTCGGCGGGAACGGCCGCCCTCGGCGGGATCATCCTCGCCGCGTTCGTGAACTCGGTCGCGCTGACCTTCCCGCCCGGCACGCTGCTTCTGAACTCGATCGCCGCGGCGGTGATCGGCGGCGTCAGCCTCTTCGGTGGCCGCGGAGAGGTGCGGGGCGCACTGCTCGGCTCGCTCGTGATCGCCACGGTCGCGAACGGCCTCGACACCGCCGGCTACTCGAATGGGACGATCTACATCGTGACCGGGCTGATCCTGCTCTTCGCCGTCACGCTCGACACGGTCGTTCGCCGCCTGCAGGTCAGATCGGGCCGCTAGGCCGTCCGAGCATCACGATTCCCGGACACATGCGGATGCCTACCTGCGGCCCGCCGTGCCCGTGGCGAGACGGCCCGTCAAGCAGGCCGTCATAGCCTCGATGCTCGCGAACAGCTCCTCCTCGGCGGCCAGAGCGTTCCTTCGCTGGGCGTCCGTAAAGTAGCCCACATTGTTTCAGCCCCGCCTGCGGGCTGACGTAGACGAGTTTCTCGCCATTCCACTCGCGAAAGACCGGCCGGCTCATCCACCTGCCCGCTCAGGAGCCATGCGGCGAGTGCAGTTCCAGAGAACGGAGCGGCGGCACCGCTCAGGCCGGCTGTCGAATGCAGCCGTACACTTCTCTCGCGTCGCGAGCCCCGGGTGTCGCAGTCCACAACGCGTCGATCTTGCCGAACTGGACTACCGGCGCTTTCACGGCGCCTCGTCCGAGCTTCGAGTTCTCACGGCGCGTCCATGCCGCTGCCTGCCTCGCACCGTCCGTATCCCTCGAGAACGTCAGCGCGAGCGCGACCCTCGACGGATTGAGCACGTTCCACACGGCCGTGAACCCAAACCGGTCCGGCGCCGTCTCGACCTCGCCGGGCGACTCCGGCGTCACCACGTAGCCCTTCCTCGTCAGGCACGCCTGCAAGGAGCCTTGGCGCGTCGCACCTCGCGCGGCGGTCGTCGTGGTCGTGGTCGTCGTCCCCTGACCCAGGACCCGCAGCCGGCTGCGCCGACGGCGAGAATGCAGACGAGCCCGAGCGCTCCAGCGCCTCGGTTCATCGACGGAAACAAAGGATCAGCCTGACCGCCACGTGCTCGTCAAGCGTACAGAGGCCGCTATCCCGATTGTCGTGCTCTGTCGCGCATGTAGACCGCCACCGCGAGCACTGCAGAGATGATCGCGGCCGTCCTGTGCCCGAGTATGGCGTCGACCACCGCACCGGCTGCGAACACGGCGATCAGAATCTTGAGGCCGTGCGACGACGACCAGCGCGAGAACCGAGCCAGCACGGAACAACCGTACAGGCCACGAAGTGCCGCCCTTCACGCAGAAACACGCATAAAGCTGCTATAACGCGCAAGTGTGCTGACCGCGGAACGCAAACAGGTCATTCTCGGGTGCCTTGCGCGCGATGGGAGGGTCGTCGCTTCGGAGCTGGTGGCGCGCCTCAGCGTGTCCGAGGACACGGTTCGGCGCGACCTGCGCGACCTCGCGGAGCAGGGGCTGCTTCATCGCGTCCACGGCGGCGCGCTCGTGACAGGCGCTCCCGCGGTCTCCTTCGCCGAGCGGCTCGAGGTCGGACAGGAGGAGAAGACGGCGCTGGCCGAGGCCGCCTTGCCGTTGCTCGAAGGCGCGCGCGTGATCGTGCTGGACGGCGGGACGACGGCTTTGGAGCTCGCTCGCCGGCTCCCAACCGTGTACGCCGGCACCGTCGTCACCAACGCGCCGCCGGTCGCCTCAGCGCTCGCGAGTCACCCGAAGGTCGAGGTCGTGCTGGTCGGCGGCAGACTGCTCAAGGATCACCAGGTTGTGGTCGGCTCGGCAACAGTCGAGGCGCTGCAGGCCGTGCGTGCGGATGTCTGCGTGCTCGGCATCTGCTCGATCCGCCCCGACGTCGGTGTCACGACGCTCGATCACGAGGAGGCAGAGGTGAAGCGCGCGATGGTCGCCTGCTCGGATCAGGTTATCGCCCTTGCGACGGCGGACAAGCTGCGCAGCGCGGCCCCTTGGCTCGTCGCCCGCCTTGCCGAGGTCGACCACCTGGTGACCGACGGCGACGACGAGTTGACGGGCCCGTACGCTGCGGCGGGCATTGACGTGGTTGGCACGTGACGCCGCGCCTTGCCACCTTCTCGGTCTTCGCGATCAACGGCGCGATGATCGGTACCTGGGTCGCGCACATCCCGTGGCTGCAGGACCATCTCGGCATCTCCAAGGCGACGCTCGGGCTGTGTCTGCTGTGCATGGCTGCAGGTGCGCTCGTCTCGATGCCGGTCACCGGCCATATCCTCGACCGCCGCCCGAGCGGGCCGGTAACCCGGGCCGCAACGCTTGCGTTCTGCCTCATGCTGCCGCTGCCGTTGCTCGCGACCGGCCCCTACACGCTCGCCGCGGCTCTGTTCGTGTTCGGCGCGGCGAGCGGTGTGATGGACGTCGCGATGAACGCGCACGGGGTGGCGGTCGAGCGCGAGCTCTCGAAGCCGATCATGTCCTCGCTCCACGGCGGCTGGAGCCTCGGCGGCTTCGCAGCTGCGGGGACCGTCGTGATCGCCGCTGCGGCGGGAGCCGATCCGCGCATCGAGAGCCTCGTAGTCGGTGTCGTGCTCTGGCTCGCGGCGATCTGGATCACCGGCCGGCTCGGCAGCGCCTCGACCCATTCCAAGACGGCGTCCGGGCTTGCGCTGCCGTCGCGCCCGGTGATCTTGATCGGCGGGCTGTGCTTCCTGGCGATGATGATCGAGGGCGGAATCTCCGATTGGAGCGGGATCTACCTGCGTCACAACGTCGGAGCGAGCGCAGCCGGGGCGGCGATGGCGTTCACAGGCTTCTCGTTCGGGATGGCGGTTGCCCGGCTCAGCGGCGACGTGCTCAACGAGCGCCTCGGCGCGGGCCGGCTCCTCCGGGGCGGAATGGCCCTCGTCGCACTCGCACTCGGTATCGCGTTGCTCGTCGGCGAGACGGCACCGGCTGTCGTCGGCTTCGTCTTCTGCGGGCTCGGGCTCGCCAACGCGGTGCCGCTCCTCTTCAGCGCCGCCGGCCGCATTGAGCCGTCCGGTCCGTCACTCGCGGCAGCGTTCACCCTGGGCTACACGGGATTCATCGTCGGCCCGCCCACGATCGGCATCCTTTCTGACCAGATCGGCCTGCCGCGGACCTTCATCCTGCTCCTGCTCGCGGCGCTGACGGTGGCAGCACTGGGCGCGCGCGCCGTGGCACGGAAGCCTGCGGACCGGTCTTCTGCCGCCACACAACCCGAGGTTCCGGCTCGAATAGAAGGCGCCGCGCTCTAGAATGATCCGTCTAGGCCGGATGGGGCTCGGCACGGCGCCTCTCGGCGGGCCTCTTCGAGGCGACCGATGATCGTGCTGCGCGCGCAACGATCGAGCGGGCGTGGGAGCTCGGGATTCGCGACTTCGAGACCGCTCCGCTCTGCTCCGGGCTGGCCAGCGTCCCGCGGCGCCGCCCGAGGCCCTGGCCGTTCATCCGTACGTGCCGGTGCTCGAATGGGCGATCCGCAGAGCCAACGCCGTCTTGACTGTTGGCCATTCGACGGCGATCACCGAGAACATCGCCGAGTCTCGCAACATTCCCTCTTCTCCGGGCGCCCACGACGGCGACCACTCGCGCAAGACGCCCTCGAAACGCGCGCCCAGACGCTCGGGCGCCGTACGCGACCGGTCGTTGCGAGCATCCGTCTTGAGGTCCACCCGCACCACGCCCAGCGTCTCGAACGCATACGTGAAGAGGAGGAGTTTTGCCTCGTCGTTGATCCTCGTTCCCTGCGCCGATGCGGCAAGCCATGTCCAGCCGATCTCGATGGCGCGCAAGTCTTCCCGACCCGGCCACGTTCGAGGGTCCCAGAACGCGGTGCAGCCCACCGCTCGGCCGTCGCGAGCTCGTACCTGCGCGAACGGAGTCAGTCCGGCTCGGCCACGAGCGAATTGCGCCTCCAGGTACGCGTTCACCTCGGTCGCACGTGGAACCAGCGTGAATGCATACGAGGAGCGATCCTCCTCTGCGGCGTGCGCTAGATCTGCTGCGTGCCTCACCGACAGGGGCTCGAGTCGAACCAACGATCCGTCGAGCACCGGGACATCGAGTCGAAAGGCCATACGTCCTCCTCATCGTTCCTGGCGTTGGCACCTTGCGCTTTGGCAGGTTGCCGGACCGTCACCGGGCCAGGTCCCTCGGATCCTCTGGATGAATATCGGTGAGGAATGCTGCCTCAGCGCGCCGGCGGCGTCAACCAGGTCTCGATCCCGAAAGGGTGCTCCGGGTCGAGGCCGCTCGGCTGGCCCGAGTTCCGGAATGACGCGCGAAACATGAGACCAGCGTGCGAGTGACAAGCTCGGTTTTCGTCGAGATCCACCGATGAGTTCCGAGGGCTGGGCCGGTCTACCAGGGCGTACCCCATCGAGCACCGACAGGAGGCCCACCATGACCAATCCCGCACACGCCGGCCGCATGCTGTTCCTCAACATCCCCGTCTCGGACCTCGAGCGCAGCAAGGCGTTCTTCGCCGAGCTCGGGTTCAGCTACAACCCGATGTTCACCGACGAGACCGCCGCCTGCATGCTCGTCGGCGAGCAGGCCTTCGTCATGCTGCTCACCCGTGAGAAGTTCGCGGAGTTCGCAAAGCTGCCGATCGCCGATCCCACCACGCACACTCTGGCGCTCTACTGCTTCAGCGTGTCATCCCGGGATGAGGTCGATCGGCTGGGCGCCGCTGCGCTCGCGGCGGGCGGCTCCGAGGCGGATGACGCCGAGGACTACGGCTTCATGTACTCGCGCAGCTTCTTCGACCTCGACGGCCACGGCTGGCAGGTGATGTGGATGGACCCGGAGGCGGCCGAGCGAGGTCCCGAAGCGTTCGCGGCCTCCGTTCACGGCGCCGACCTCCCGGTCTGAGCCACCACCACGTTCGGTACGCGCGCCGTCGTCGGGTAGTCCGCCCGGCGATCGAGCTGTTGTTTCGCCGGGCTCAGCCGAACCACTGGAACCCGTTCTTTGGGAAGGCGGGCGTACCGGTGTAACAGGCGCCGACCGATGACACTCGGGTGCACCGGCGTTCCGAGGACACTCCGAGCCTTACTTGCGAGGCGTGGCGATGCGAGGGCGGCCTCCGTCGGGGTCGTCGAGATCGCACCGATGACCCTCGGGTCGTCGGTTCCGTGGCAGGCCCCAGGTCGCGCTCAGCTTGTCGCCGGGGTGGCCGGTAACTCCGCGCGGGTGTTCACCCTTGCGTAGGGATTCGGAATGTTGGAGAATGCGTAGGTAACTGCGGAGGGGAAGGCGTTGGCAGGTCTATCGGGCCGGACGTGCGAAAGGGGAACGGTGATGTTCGTGAGCCGGTTTTTGTCGTCACCGCGCTCGCCATGGCGATCTGTGGACCGGTCGCATCCGGCGCCCGAGCCGACGGTGCCAGGGGCGCGGCGGCAGCACGACACCTGCGCTCTCCAGGTCGCCGAAGCAGAACAACTCCGACGTCTCGAGTCAGAGGAAGATCGGCGACGCAATCCTCATCTGGATCGTGAAGCCGGCGTCTGCAAAGTCCGAGTCGCACCAGGGCACTCGATTCGCTTCGACTAATTCTCGATCGTCAGTAGAAAGGAGCCGGGCATGGACTTCATCTCATTTCGTCGAAAAGCATTCCGGATCGTGACCGCTACCAGTCTGGGCGCAGTGCTCGCCGCTTCCCTGGCGACTGGCGCTACTCAGGCGGCGAATGCACCCTCGGCGAGAAAACCCCCATCGGGCCTCTCCGGATCGTGGTCCGGCACCTACGGCGGCAAGTTCTCCGGGACGTTCAAGCTGCACTGGACGCAGACGGGGTCGAAGCTAGGGGGGTCGATCACGATCACATACGAGGGGCAGAGCGAGAAGACCGGCGTCAGCGGCAAGGTGAGCGGAGGCACGATCTCGTTCGGAGCCGTCGGGCCGGTCGGCGTGATCTCTTACACGGGTACGGCATCGGGCACCTCGTCGATGTCGGGTCAATACAAGACCCCCGCGGGAGGCGGAAACTGGAGCGCACACAAGACCTCCTGACGAGACCTTCGGCACGGCAGGCATCCGGCTGCCGCGCCTGATCGTCCTCGTGTCAGCAGTCCCGCTCAGATTTGAGATCGGCGCGCCCGGATTTCATCGCTGAGCGAAATCAGACCGAGGAAGGCGCACGGTCGCCCGCGCCATCTCGCCGGCACGCCTGAGACGGGCTTCAGCGCCCAGGCGGGGCGACGGTGATGATCCTGTTCGCGGCGATATTCGCCAGGCGCGAGACCCGGCCGTCGGGCCAGCGGATCGTCAGTTTCGCCACTTGCGTCGCGTTGCCGAGGCCGAAGTGGGCGCGTGGGTCCGCCGACGAGAGGTAGCTGCTTCCGTCATGGAGCTCCTGCACGAGCCTGCGGCCGTTCGGCAGCGTTGCGGTGAGGACGGCGCCTGCCTGGAAGCCCTTCAGGGACACGTCGAGCCAGTGGCCGACAGGGCCGGTGTCTTCGAGCAGGACGAGCGGGCCGCCGATCGTGTTCACCGCGACTGCCATCCGGCCGTTGTTGTCGAAGTCGGCCGGGGCGAGGCCGCGACCGATGATCTTCGGCATCCCGTTCGGGTCGATGATCCCGGTCGCGTTCCTGAACCGCGCGCCCGGGAGACCCTGCAGCACCTGGAGCGGCTCGGTGTCCTGCTTCAGGTTCGTGACCGGGATCGCGCCGTTTGCCAGGATCAGGTCGAGGTTGCCGGTGTTCCCGAAGTCGACGAATGCATCGCCCCAGCCGACCGTCAACTTGCGGTTCAGGGCCTTCGCGAACTTCGCCGTCACGTTCCGGTAGCCGGTCTCGCCGTTCCTCAGGATCTCGCTTTGGTAGGCAGCGTGCGGCTGGCCGCGTGAGTTCGTGACGAACAGGTCAGGACGGCCGTCGCCGTTGAAGTCGGCCTCGGCCACGCCCATGCCGGCGTTGTGATCGTCGACCCCGTAGGACTGCGCCTGCTCCACGAAGTGGAAGCCGAGCGGGCCGCCGGCCTCGTTGATGTAGAGGTCGTTCGGATCCTCGTCGTTTGCAACGTAGAGATCCGCGCGGCCGTCACCGTTGATGTCGGTGAAGGTCGCGCCGAGGCCATGCCTGAAGTGCGACGACTCGAGGCCTGCCTCTCTCCCGACTTCCTTGAAGCGCGACCGGCCGTTCGCTCCCTTCCCCTCGTTCAGGAAGAGCAGGTCGCGGACGCCGCCGTAGTTCGTCGGGAAGCCCGCGATCGAGCCGGGAATCTGATCCGCCATATTCGTGTAGCCGGCAATGAAGATGTCGGGGCGGCCGTCACCGTTCACGTCCGCGACCGCTGCACCCGAGTACCAGCCGTACCGGGCCGGGAGCGTCTGTCGCGTGAACGTCCCGTTGCCGTTGTTCCAGAGGATGTCGACCCCTGTGGCCGAGGTGACGACGAGGTCCGTGTTGCCGTCGCCGTTCAGGTCGGCGGCCGCGCAGCCGGTGCCCTTCACGCGCAGGCCTGCGTGCGACTTCGCGGTCACGTTGACGAACTTCCCGTGCTCGTTCTGGAAGAGCTCGCTCTGCGGGGTCCCTCCCTGTGCATCCCATTGAGGCAGGTCGACGTCGGCGTAGGAGTTCACGGCGAAGAGATCGAGCCAGCCGTCGTTGTTGTCGTCGATCCAGCAAAGGCCTCCGCCCATCATCGCCTGCTGGTCGTATGACCACGAATACCGGAACGCCCCCTGCCTGAAATCGAGCCCGAGCTTCGGCGCGACGTTCACGAGGTGGAGCTTCTCGAACCCGTCGACCCCCTTCGGCTGGCTCGCGTACTTCGGTTGGGACACGGGCGCCGGCGGCGCTAGCTGCGTGGCGCCTTCGCCGACGAGCAGGAAGCGGCCGTTCGTCAGGGCGAGGTCGAAGACATGCTCGAACGGCACGGTCTGCCCGGTCTGCGGCCTCGCCCGGCCGACGGCGTAGGTCAGGGGCGTGAGCTTGCCGGTCAACGTCGCGACGACCGTCGGCGGGGCCTGATCGACCGCCTGGAGCAGGCGCAGGTCTACCGTCTGCACGGCATAGCTCGGAACGACGAGCGGCCGCTCGCTCGCCTTTGCGATCTGGGACTTGATCCCCGCGAGGTAGGCCCCGGTTGCCGCCCCCGACGCCTGCGCCGGGTCGCGTTTGCCGAGCGCGGCCGACACGAGCTGAAGGTTGGCGACGGCATCGCCCGCGATCTGCCTGCCGAGCTGGGGGGAGATCGAGACCACGTTCGGGGTGTGCTCGATCGTCACGCCGACGCCGCCGGCAAGCGCGCTCGAGGAGAGCGTCGCGACCGAGCGGGTCGGGCTGCCGGCCGCGACGAGGAGCGCCGCGAACCCCGCGACGCCGGCGACGGCGAGAAAGCCGACTCGGGAACGGCTGCGGTGCGGGTGCTCTCCGGTCGGGCTCCTACGGGAGCTGCGACGCTCGAGTGCCTCCCGCGCCAGAATGCAGACCGGACGGGCGGCGCAGACGATCGTGAGCGACATGAGCAACGCCACCTTCGCCCAGTACTCGGTCTGCATCGGCGCGATCAGCAGTGCGCCGAGCAGGCCGAGCGCGACGGAGTAGATTCGCCGGCCCCGCGCGGTCTCCGGTGCCGTCCTCGGGTCCGTGATCATGAACGCCAGGAAGATGAACACCTCGGGCGAGAGAACGAGCACCTTCCAGAAGTAGTAGTCCGCGACCGGGCCGAGGTGCCAGTTCGCGGTGAATGCATGGCCGCTCAGGGCCAGGATCCCGAGAGCCGTCGCGAACGTGAACCAGAAGATCACGGAGATCGCGAGCAGCCCGACCCGGGTGAGCACGAGCAGCGCCCCGCCGACGATCACGAGCAGCACGATCAGGAGCGCCGGTGACAGCGGGCCCCACCAGAACTGGAGCGGCTCGACGCGGCTGGAGCCGAGGATCACGAATGCGAGCACGAGCGCGAAGTTCGACGGGTTGAAGATGTGCCTGCCGCGGAACTGGATCAGGTACTTCGACGCCATTGCGACGGCGCCCACCAGGGCGTAGATCCAGACACCCTTGAACGACCACCAGTCTCCGTGCTGCGTCCCCGGGATTCGCATGATGAAGGCGATCCCGTTGCCGGTCAGCATCGCGCTTGCCGGCCAGATGATCATCTGCTTCTGCCGGAGGGTGACGGCGAGCTCGATCATGGCGCACGTGAGGATCGAGACGATGATCTGCGGGAAGGAAAGCCTGAAGTGGAACTGGGTCATCCCGAGCACGTACAGGACGAGGAACGTCGCCGAGACATGGAGGCGAGGGTCCTTCGGGGACGGCAGGATTACCGGATACGAGCGGCCGGCGATGCGAAGCGATCTGGAGGGCGCACGAGCCTCGCCGGCCACGTGATCATCGTAACGTGCGACGGGCCCGCGAGGTGCGTGAGTCGTACGAATCAGCCGTTCCGCCGGATTCGCGCTGCGATCGCGATCGGGGACGTAACATGCGGCCCGTGCAGAGCGGAGAGCCTCCCGAGATCGGCATCGGCATGCTCGGCTATGCCTTCATGGGCAAGGCCCATTCGGCTGCGTTCCTGAACGTCCGTCAGGCTGCGTGGCGCCCGCCGCTCCAGCCCCGGCTCGTGGCCATCTCGGGGCGGAACGAGGCGGCGGTCGCCGACGCCGCCTCGAGATACGGCTACGAGCGCTGGACGGCCGACTGGCGAGACATCGTTGCCGACCCGTCGATCGGTCTCTTCGACAACGGCGGCCCGAACTCGCTGCACGCCGAGCCGACGATTGCCGCGGCCGAGGCGGGCAAGCACGTCCTCTGCGAGAAGCCGCTCGGCCGGACTGCCGACGAGGCCTACGAGCTCTGGTCGCGGGTCGCCGCCACCGGCGTCAAGCATCTCTGCGGCTTCAACTACCGGTTCGTGCCGGCGGTGAGGCTCGCACGCGAGCTGATCGAGGGCGGCGAGCTCGGCGAGATCCGCCACTTCCGGGCGCGCTACCTGCAGGACTGGGCCGATGACCCCGGGCTCGACACGTGGCGCTTCAGCGTCGAGGACGCCGGGTCGGGCGCGATCGGTGACCTCGCGACCCACGTGATCGATCTGAGCAGGTTCCTCGTGGGTGAGATCGCCGGGCTCTCGGCGGTCGTGAAGACGTTCGTCCCGGGCCGGAAGGTCGACGACGCGGTCGAGTCCGTCGTCGAGTTCGAGCACGGGGCCGTGGGAACGATCGAGGCGACCCGGCTCGCGCTCGGCCGCCGCAACGCCTTCCAGTGGGAGATCAACGGCACGAAGGCCTCGCTCTGGTTCGACATGGAGCGCATGAACGAGCTCCAGGTCTTTCGTGCCGACGGCGACCGCGCCCGCGGGGCGAAGACGGTCCTCGTGACGGAGGCCGATCACCCGTTCATCGAGTACTGGTGGCCACCGGGCCACATCGTCGGCTGGGGAGACACGTTCACCCACGAGGTCATCCATCTGCTCCAGTCGATCGCCGCCGATACGGACGTCGCCCCGTACGGCGCCGACTTCGAGGACGGCTACCGCGCGAGCGAGGTCGCCGAGGCGATGGTTCGCTCATCGGCCGAGGGCAGCCGCATCCCGATCGCCTACCGTTCGCTGTAGGTTTCGCTGCAGATGAAGACGAGCCTCGGGATCTGGGCCTTCGGGCCGATGTCGACGCGCTTCGTGCCGGGCGGCTACCAGCCGCAGTGGACCTCCGAGTCGATGGAGGCCAAGGTGCGCCGCGCGGTCGAAGGCTTGGGCGACCTGATCGACGGGTACGAGTTCCACTATCCGGGCGAGCTCAACCCGGACAACCTCGATGCCGTGCGCGGAGCGCTCGACGGCCACGATATCTACTGCGTGGCGAGCGGCATGCACCTCGACCCGCTCTTCGGCAAGGGCGGGCTCAGCTCGCCGGACGACCAGGTTCGCGCGGAGGCGATCAAACGCACGCTCGATGGGGTCGACTTCAGCGCCGAGCTCGGCGCCCACTTCATCATCTGGCCCGGGATCGAGGGCTACAACTACCCGTTCCAGACTCCGTACGGCGAGAGCTGGGCGCGATTCCTCGACGGGGTCGGCCAGGCCGCCCAGCGCGCGAAGGAGCGCGGGGTCACGATCTTCCTCGAGCACAAGAACTCCGAGCCGGCGATGAAGATCTTCATGCGCAACATCGGGATGACGCTGCACGTGATCCACACCCTGCGCCGCCAAGGCCTCGACAACGTCAAGGTGAACATGGACTGGCAGCACCTGATCATGAACGGCGAGAACCTGGGGGAGTACGCCGCGCTGCTCGCGGCGGAGGGGCTGCTCGGGCACCAGCACGCGAACTCGGGCTGGGGCACCTTCGACGACGACAACATGGTCGGTGCGACCGCGTTCATGGAGACGCTCGAGCTCGCGCTCGAGCTGCGGCGCGCTGGGTACGGCTCGGACGGTGAGCGCCTCGGCTTCGACCTCTATCCCTACACCGAGGACCAGGTCGGTGCGGTCCGCCGCTCGGTGCTGCAGTGGCGGTTCATCGACTCGGTCGCCGCAAAGATCGACGAGGCGGCGCTGCGCGAGGCGCAGGCGGTAAAAGACGCCGTGCGGGCCTACGAGCTCGTTTACGCAGCGCTCGGCGCTTGAGACTGCAGCACGTCACGATCGCGATCCCGCCCGACGGGGCGGAACGGGCGCGCGCCTTCTATGGTGGCCTGCTCGAGCTCGAAGAGAAGCCCGTGCTCCCGAAGCTCGACCCGGCGAGGTTCATCTGGTACGCCGCGGGCGGGGAGAACGAGCTTCATCTCCAGCTCATGCCCGAGTCGCCGCCGCACAAGCCGCACTTCTGCCTCGCCGTCGACGGGCTCGACGAGCTGCGCGCCCGGCTCGAGGGCGCCGGGTTCGAGACGATCGACCCGACGCCGCTCGTCGGCCGGCCGCGGTTTATGTGCCGCGACCCGTTCGGGAACCTGATCGAGCTCGCGCGCCTCGACGCATGACCGGCGGCGCAGGCTTGCCGGAGCCGCGGGCATGACGCTTGTCGGCCTCGATGTCGGGACGAGCGGCGTCAAGGGCATCGCGCTCTCGGATGAAGGCAAGGTGGTCGCGACGGCCGAACAGGGCTACCCGCTCGCGACTCCGCAGCCCGGCTGGGCAGAACAGGATCCCGAGGACTGGTGGCGGGCCGCGCAGGCTGTGCTCGCACGGCTCCCGGAAGGGCCGGTGGGCTTCAGCGGCCAGATGCACGGGCTCGTCGCGCTCGGGGAGGGTGACCGGGTCCTGCGGCCGGCGATCCTCTGGAACGACCAGCGAACCGCCGCCGAGTGCGCCGAGATCGAGCGCCGCATCGGTCTCGAGCGCCTGATCGAGCTCACCGGGAACCGGGCGCTGACCGGGTTCACAGCGCCCAAGCTGCTATGGCTCGCGCGCCACGAACCGGAGACCTACGCCCGGATCCGGCGGATTCTCCTGCCGAAGGACTACGTCCGACTCCGGCTTACCGGGGAGCACACGATCGACGTCGCCGACGCCTCCGGGACGCTGCTCTTCGACGTCGGCGGGCGCCGCTGGTCGGAGGAGGTCTGCGCGGCGCTCGAGGTCCCCCTCGAATGGCTGCCGCCTGCTCATGAGTCGACCGAGATCGCCGGTGCGGGCGACCAGGCGGCAGGAGCCTTCGGCGTCGGCATCATCGAGCCCGGCCCCGTCTCCGTCGTGCTCGGGACCTCGGGTGTCGTGTTCGCCGTGCTCCCCGCGTACGCGCCCGATCCCCAGGCCCGCGTGCACGTCTTCTGCCACGCGGTGCCGGGAACGTGGCATGCGATGGGCGTGATGCTCTCTGCGGCCGGCTCCTACTCCTGGCTCGGGGGCGTGCTCGGCGCGGCCTATCGGGAGCTCGACGAGGAAGCCGCCCGCTGGGACCCCGGCGCCGAGGGCCTGCTGTTCGCGCCGTACCTGCAAGGCGAGCGCACCCCGCACGCGGATCCGGACGTTCGCGGCGCGTTCACAGGCCTGTCGCTGCGCCACGATCGCGGTGCGCTGGCACGTGCCGTGCTGGAGGGCGTCGCCTACGGCCTTCGGGACTCGCTGGAGCTCCTGCGCTCGCTGGGCGTCCGGCCGACCGTCGGGCGCGTCTCCGGCGGCGGCGCCCGCAGCGACCTCTGGGTCCGAATCGTCGCCTCCGTGCTCGGAGTCCCACTCGAGCGCACGGAGACCGACGCCGGAGCTGCGTTCGGCGCGGCGCTGCTTGCCGGGGTGCGCGAGGGCGTGTTCGCCGACGCGGCGGGTGCCGTCGCGCGCTGTGTGCGTGTGACGGAGCGGATCGATCCCGACCCCGGCTGGGTCGGCGCGTATGCAGAAGGCTACGAGCGCTTCACGGCGCTCTATCCGAAGCTGCATCGCTAACCTCCGGGCGTGCCGCCGGAAACGGGCATAGCGGCTGCGGAGCTCGAAGGGCGGCGCGCCCGTCTCCTCGAGCATGTCCACAGCCAAGGGCTCAGCGGCTACGTCCTCTTCGGCCAGGACTACATCCGCTACTTCACGGGCTTCGTCTTCCTCTCGAACGAGCGGCCCGTCGTCTTCGCGGAAAGCGCGTCCGGTGAAACGGCCGTCTTCGTGCCGGAGTTCGAAGTCGAGCGGACGCGCGCGGAGACCACGTTCGAGCGGATCGAGTCGTACCCGGAATATCCGGGGATCGAGCATCCGATGAGGATCTTCGCCCGTGTGCTGGCCGACCTCGGCATCCGCGACGCGATCGGCGCCGACGAGGACGGCTACCCCGGGATCCTCGGGTACGAGGGGCCGGCACTCAGCGAGGTGAGCTCGAGCCGGGTCGCTCCGCTCACAGCCCTGATCGAGGCCATGATGAGGCGCAAGAGCGCGAGCGAGCTCGAGCTGATCCGCGAGAGCGGCCGCTGGTGCGCGCGAGCCCATCGGCTGCTCCAGGAATACAGCCGGGTCGGCGCCACCGAGGCGGAGGCGAGCCTTCGCGCCGGGTATGAGGCGACGCTCGACCTCTACCAGGCACTCGGCGACGAGATCGGGCAGCAGGGCTCCTCTGACGGCGTCTCGGCCGGCTACCGCGGCCAGATCGGGCTCCGGAGCGCCTGGGCGCACGCCGTCGCGCACAACATCGCGTTCCGGCCGGGCGACGTCCTCGTCACCGAGACGAGCGCGCCGATCTGGGGCTACAACGCGGAGCTCGAGCGGGCGATGATCATCGGGCCGCCGAGTGACGAGATGCGCCGCCTCCACGACCACATGGTCGCGATGCAACAGGTCGCCTTCGATGCGATCCGTCCCGGCGTTACCTGCTCCGAGGTCGACGGGGCCGTCATGAGCTATCTCGAGGAGAATGTGCTCTTTCCGTACTGGCGTCAGCACACGGGGCACGGGATCGGCCTGCGCAACCACGAGGCGCCGTTCCTCGACGTCGGCGACCCTACGCCGATCGAGCCCGGGATGGTGTTCACGATCGAGCCGGGCCTCTACTCGGCCGAGCTCGGCGGCTTCCGTCACTCCGACACCGTCGCCGTGACCGAGGACGGGATCGAGCTCCTCACGGAGTATCCGCGGGAGCTCGAGAGCCTCACGATTCCCGTCTGACCGCTCAGCCGCCGGCGACAACCGTCGCGCGCCGGACGCGCTGGTCGGTGAAGACGTCGAGCTCGTCGCGGCTCGTCGTGGAGAACTCGCTCACGATCGCGCCCTCGTCGCCCGCCTGAAACCAGTGGAGCGTGTTCGGCGGGACCAGGCACTGATCACCCGGACGCAGCACGATCTCCTTCCACACCGTGAACGCGTCGCGGTCGTCGTCGCGAAGCCGTGCCGAAGGCGCCGGCGTGGGCTCGCCTTCGAGGTAGAGGTAGACGACACCCGTTCGGCAGCGGAACATCTCCTCCTTGCCGGGCGTGCCGTCGAACGGCGGGTGACGGTGCTCGGGGCAGGTCTGGCGCGGGAAGAGCACGAGCTCCTTCGCGCAGACGCGATCGGTATTCGCGTAGACGACCACCTCGAGCCCGAGCTCCTCGAGCCGGGAGAGCCCGAAGTCGGCGACCTCGATTCCGTTGCGCTCCTCCTGGGTGAGCGCAATCCCGCCGGCCTCGAGGGCCTCGGCGGCGCGCCGTCTGGCGGCGTCGACCTCGATCCGTGTCAGGGGCACTTGAGCTTGGGCGACAGCCAGGGACGGGCTTCGAGCACGGGGCCGATCGTACCGCGTATCCTCGCCCGGGCGGCGCCCGGCTCGGGCGGCCGCGACAAACGTCGAGCGGTGGAGGGTGCATGAGCCTCGAAGGGAAGACAGCGGTGATCACGGGCGCGAGCGGCGGTATCGGCGCCGCCGTGGCGCGCATGCTCCACGCGCGAGGAGTGAACGTCGGGCTCGTCTCTCGGCGGGGGGCCGATCTTGGCCTCGAAGGGGCACTCGCGGGCGCCTGTGACGTTCGCGACGCCCCCGGGTTGAAGGATTTCTGTGACGAGGTGGCCTCGCAGTTCGGCGGGATCGACATCGTCGTCGCGAATGCGGGAGTGGGGGCGTACGGCTCGTTCCTCGACCTCTCGCTCGAGTTCCTCGACGAGATGATCGACGTGAACCTCAAGGGGACGCTGTATGCGATCCGCGCGGCGCTGCCGCACATGCTCGGGCGCGACGGCGACGTGATCACGCTGGCGTCCGAGGCGGGGCGGCGCGGGCTTCCGCTCGAGGCGGTCTACTGCGCCTCGAAGTTCGGGCAGGTCGGCTTCACCCGGGCGCTCGACCACGAGCTGCGCGAGCACGGGATCCGCTGCACGAACGTGTGCCCCGGGGGCGTCGCCACCGACTTCGCGCTCGAGCCCGGCCGCGGCCGGTCGCCCGAGGCGTTGCCGGGGATGATGAGCGCCGACGACGTGGCCGAAGTCGTCATGTTCGTGCTCGAGCGCCCGCGGCACCTGCGGATCCTCGAGACGGCACTCAGGCCCGTGACGGAGGGGAGCTGGGGATGAGACCGGTTACCTGGGGCATCCTCTCGACGGCCCATATCAACCGCCTGCTGATCCCGCCCGGGCACGCCTCGGAGCTGGTCGAGCTGGCGGCGGTCGCGAGCCGCGACCTCTGGCGGGCCGAGGCGTACGCACGGGAGTGGGAGATCCCGACCGCCTACGGCTCCTATGAGGAGCTGCTCGCGGATCCGGGGATCGAGGCGGTGTACATCTCGCTCCCGAACACGCTTCACTGCGAGTGGTCGACGCGGGCGGTCGAGGCGGGAAAGCACGTGCTGTGCGAGAAGCCGTTCACCCGTCACACGGACGAGGTCTCGGCGGTGTTCGACGTCGCCGAGCGGGAGGGGCGGATCGTCTCCGAGGCGTTCATGTACCGCCACAACCCGCAGACGGCGCGGCTCGCGGCTCTTGTTGCCGAAGGCGCGATCGGCGAGTTGCGGGTCGTTCGCTCGACGTTCGGCTACTCGCTCTACGACCCCGGCAACATCCGCCTGCGCCCCGACGTCGAGGGCGGGTCGTTGATGGATGTCGGCTGCTACTGCGTCAGCGGGTCGCGTCTTCTCGCCGGCGAGCCGGAGTCGGTGTTCGGGGCCGCGTGGATCGGCGAGAGCGGCACCGACTGGGTGTTCGCGGGGACGATGCGCTTCCCGGGCAACGTGTTCGGGGTCTTCGACTGCGGCACGGCGATGGTCGACCGCGACGAGCTCGAGGCGGTCGGGAGCGAGGGCTCGCTGTTCCTCGACGATCCGTGGCACTGCAAGAAGCCCGTGATCGAGCTTCGGCGCGAGGGCTCTGTCGAGCGGATCGAGCTCGACCCGGTCAACTCCTACGGGCTCGAGCTCGAGAACGTGAGCGAGGCGATCCGCGGCGAGGCCGCGCTGCTGCTCGGCCGTGAGGATGCGGTCGCGCAGGCGCGGGCGCTCGAGGCGCTGCACGCGTCGTCGGAGAGCGGGCTTCCGGTGACGATCGGCTAATGCGCGGCGGCCGCCGCGGTGATCTCGCCCATCGCCGTCCATTCGGGCTCGTAGATGTGCGCTGTCTTCACGTGGATGACGAGGCGGCCGACATCTGCGTCGAGCTCGCCGGCGACGTGCTCCTGGAGTCGCGCGAGCTCGACGAGATTGCCGTATGCCTTCTTCCCGAAGTCCAGGCTGTGGGCGTACACGATCAGCTCGACCGAACCGTCGCGTAGCCAGAAGTCGAGCAGGCTGACGCAGGGGACGTAGGTCGTGTCGGTCAAGGGTTGGAGGGTCGTGATCGCCGCGTCGCGGCACCCCGGATCGGCCCGCAGCCGGTCGATCACCCACGCGATCTGGTCACGCCCCGCCCCGCCGTAGTCGAAGCGCGGCACGGCGTAGCTCTTCGCCCGCCCGAGCTCCGGCACCTCGCCGGCGACGAAGAAGTTGCGGTGCATCCAGTCGAGCCACTCACGGTCGCCGAGCTCGGCAATCAGCGGATCGCAGGAGTCCGGATGCTCCGCAACGACCGTCAGGGCGCGAGCTCGCGCGTCGGCGCGCCGCCCCAGGTCGCTTCGAGGCCCGAGTCGAGGATCGCCCGCGACACCCCGATCCAAGCCTCGCCGAGCGACTGGGCTTCGATCACGGCAGGCCCCATCTCGGACGACGCTACCACTCCCCGATTGTGACCTCGTTGGTGCAAAGGCGGTACAGACACGTCACACCTTCACGCATAGAATTGTTCTCGAGGGCGCAGGGGTGCGTCCCCACCCAAGGGCGGGGGGCGCGACGGAAGGTGACCTTTCGGCCATGTCGATTCGGCGCTCCGGCGCGGCTGATCGCGACGGGCGCGGCGGCGCAATGCTCGGCGCGAGCCTCAGTCGAGCGAGAGCGGGACCTCTTCGAAGTCCTCCGGCGTGATCGTCCACGCGCGGAGCTCCTCGAGCTTCAGCCCGTAGATCAGGAACGGCTTCCCGGCCCAGAGGCCCGAAAGGGCACGATCCGTGCGCGAGGGCCGCGGGTCGGTCTCCGGATGTGAGTGGAAGACGGCAAGCTCATAGCCCTCGTCCTCCATGAACCAGACCTCCGGATCGATCTCCAGCTCGTAGCGGTAAGGAGACGCGAGCCTGTTCACGCCGCGGAGGTAGCGCTCGGCGACCCCGTCTCGAAAGAGGATCACGCCGCAGCACTCGTTCGGCGCCTCTTCGGCGGCGTGAGCGTGAAGCTCGGAACGGATCGCGGCCGGAACTACCACCAGAGCGTGCTCTCCATCGACTCCTCGACGTTATCGGAGCTCCAGAAGTCGCCGGAAAGGTACTTCCAGCCGCCGTCGGCGAGCACCGCGACGACCACCGAGCCCTCCGGGAGCTCACCCGCGAGCTTGCGCGCCACATGGACCACCGCTCCGGCGGAGACACCGGCGAAGATCCCTTCGCGATCGAGGAGCGCGTGCACGGCGGCGACCGACTCGGCGTTCGAGACGAGGATCTTGCGATCGAGCTTCGAGACGTCGAGGATCGGGGGGATATAGCCGTCCTCGAGAGAGCGCAGGCCCATTACCGGATCGCCGGGCAACGGCTCTGCCGCCGCGACGACCACATCGGGGAAGGACTCGCGCACCCGCGCCCCGGTTCCCATCAACGTGCCCCCGGTCCCGAGCCCCGCGACGAGCGCGTCCACACGCGGGAGGTCGCGCACGATCTCGGCGCCCGTACCCTCGTAATGGGCTCGCGGGTTCCACTCGTTCGCGTACTGGAAGAGCATCGTGTACCGGGGATCGGCCGCGGCCAGCTCTTGGGCCACTCGTACCGCTCCGTTCGAGCCCTCGTTCGCGGGGGAGTCGATGATCCTGGCGCCGAAGAGCTCGAGCACGAGCCGCCGCTCCGGCGTCGCATTCGCAGGCATCACACACGTCAGTTTCAGCCCGCGCAGCTTCGCGACGAGGGCGAGCGAGATCCCGGTGTTGCCGCTCGTCGGCTCGAGCAGCTCGGCGCCCGGCTCGAGCTCGGCGGCGTTGACCATCGCGAGCGCGACGCGGTCCTTGATCGATCCGGTCGGATTCTGCGCCTCGAGCTTGGCATAGATCGTCACGCCCTCCGGCGAAAGTTGCTCGAGCGCGACGAGCGGCGTGTTGCCGATCAGGTCGAGCAGGCTGCTAGCGACCATCCCCGCCCGCCATCGCAGGCAGGAGGACGATCGTCGCGCCGTCGCGCACCGGGGCGTCGAGGCCGCCGGTCGTCCGCACGTCCTCGCCGTCGACGTAGACGTTCACGTACGGCCGGATCTCCGAGCCGTCGTACACCTTCTCGCCGAGCGCCGGTGTCCGCACGGTCAGGTCCTCGAGCAGCTCGCGAACGGTCGCGCCCGAGGCCTCGACCTCGCGCGCGCCTCCCGCCTCGCTGCGGAGGACGGGTGGAACTCTGACCACGCTCATCGCGTGCAGAACTCGACGTAGTCGATGTACTCGGTGATCGAAGGGTGCTCGCCGCAGACCGGGCAGTCGGGGTTGCGCCTGATCTTCACCTCGGTGAAGTCGGTCGCGAGTGCATCGAAGAGCAGCAGCCGCCCGATCAGGGGGTCTCCCGCACCGATCGCGAGCTTCAGCGCCTCGTTCGTCTGCAGCGTTCCCACGATCCCCGGAAGCACGCCTAGCACACCTCCCTCGGAGCACGACGGTGCGAGCTCCGGCGGCGGTGGAGAGGGATAGAGGCAGCGGTAG
This sequence comes from uncultured Actinomycetota bacterium, assembly GCA_963766565.1. Classification (GTDB taxonomy): domain Bacteria; phylum Actinomycetota; class Thermoleophilia; order Gaiellales; family Gaiellaceae; genus PALSA-600. The sequence continues at coordinate 208,291 of CAVYAQ010000001.1, read as the reverse complement.
CACGGCCCGTCGAACGGCTTGAACACGGTGACCTGACCCTCGAAGCGGTAAATCGAGCCGTGGACGACCGGGATCCCGCGCCACACCGACGCGTCGTTCACGAGGTACCGCGTCGGGAAGTTGTCGGCGCCGTCGACGATGATCTCCCAGCCGTCGTCGAGGATCCGGTCGATGTTCTCGGAGGTCAGCCGTTCGCGGTAGGTCGTCACCTCGACATCCGGGTTGAGCGCCTCGATCGCACGCCTGGCACTGTCGACCTTCGGCGTGCCGAGCGTGTTCAGCGAATGGGCGATCTGCCGCTGGAGGTTCGACTCGTCGACGATGTCCGCGTCGATGATCCCGAGGTGGCCGACGCCGGCCGCCGCGAGATAGAGCGACGCCGGCGAGCCGAGGCCCCCGGCACCGATCAGGAGGATCTTGGAATCGAGCAGCTTGAGTTGTCCCTCCTCGCCGATCTCGGGAATCAGCAGGTGCCGCGAATACCGCGCACGCCGCTCCGGCGAGAGCTTCTGCGAGATCACGATCTCGCCGCCGTTCCGCTTCCACTCCGTGAATCCACCCTCGAGGGAGACGCGGTTGCTCGTAGCCGAGCGCAGTGAGGCTCTCCGCAGCGAACGCCGACCTGGCGGCCGAGGCGCAGTAGATGACGACCGGAGTCGAGCGGTCGGGCACGACCGCCTCGATCCGCGACTCGAGATTGCCCCGCGGCACGTGAACTGCTCCGGGGATGTGCCCCTCGTCCCATTCGTCCTGTTCGCGCACGTCGACCCAGACCGCGCCTTCAAGCTCCGATGCCTCGCGGGCGTCGACCTCGACGATCCGTTCCTTAACGTCTTTTAGGAGTTCCCTGTAGCCCGCCATATCTTCAAAAACGATAGTAGCCGCCCCGGGCATTCCCGCTACCCTTTCTGGAGAAAGTGACGAAGCGGACGGCCATGTATGTGAACGTCGCGGTTGCCGCGATCGCCGCCGCCGGAATCGTGATCGGGCTCACGCTGGACACCCGGACGGACCCGGCCCAACCTCGTGCTTTGTCCGGCAAGCCGCCGCTCCCGGTGAACGTGCCGGCTCAGGTACGACCGCAGATCGTGGCCGCGTTCAAGAGTTGGCCCAAGGGGAGCATCGAAGCGATGCAGCGCCTCGGGCTCGAGCACCTCGGTGGCGACACCCCGAAGGAGCGCTACGTCAGTGCGGTTGTGCAGTACTTCCGCGGCGTCGCCCTCGACTGGGCCGGATACCCGATCGATGGCTCCGCGGCGCTCACCCGGGCGAAGACGCTCGGGAAGAACACGATGATCCACAACCAGGCGGATGCGCTCAACCACCGGAACTTCCTTCAGACAGGCCCGCCTTTCTATCCGGTCTTCCAGCCGTCGACGCCGAACCCGCTGCTCGAGCAGGGCTCCCGGCTTCAGGTCGAGGGCCACCAGGTCTCGGCCGAGCATCTCTATGCGAAAGCAGCGAAGCTTCATCCGAAGGATGTCGAGGCTGGGATCGCCGTCGCGATGGGGCTCTTCGACGAAGACAACCTGCTCCCGACGTTCTCGCGGCTCGGCCCGCTCGTGAAGGCGAATCCCCGCAGCCAGGCGGCGCATTACTACTTCGGGCTCGTGCTCGCGTGGACGGGCCAGAGCGAAGATGCGATCGGCCAGTTCAAGCAGACGGTGACGCTCGGCCCGAAAACCCCGATCGGCAAGCAGGCGGAAGCGATCCTCGCGGGGATCGCGAAGAACCAGGCCGGCTAGGAAGCGCCGTCCGACGCGGCTGTTAGTTGTTCCCCGTCGCAGTTGGGGACGATGAGGAGCGCGTGTGGGCAAGGACGAATCGGGCACTGTCTTCTTCGAGGAGGAACTCGAAGGAACAGAGCGCGAACAAGCAGCGTTGACGGATGAGGTACCGGGCGGATCGCCCGAGGAGACGGACGACCCCGAGGGTCCTGTCGGCGTCGAAGCGCTCGACGAGGCTGTACTGGAGGAGCCATTCGAGATCACGACCGACTCGCTCCAGCTCTTCCTGAAGGACGTCGGCAAGGTGGATCTGTTGACTGCGGCTCAGGAGGTCGAGCTTGCGAAGCGGATCGAGCGGGGCGACCATCGTGCGAAGCAGGAGATGGTCGAGGCGAACCTGAGGCTCGTCGTCTCGATCGCCAAGCGCTACCGCAACCAGGGGCTGCCGTTCCTCGACCTGATCCAGGAGGGCACGATCGGGCTCGTCCGCGCGGCGGAGAAGTTCGACCACCGACGCGGCTTCAAGTTCTCGACCTATGCCACGTGGTGGATCCGCCAGGCCGTCGCTCGCGCGCTCGCCGACAAAGGGCGCACAATCCGGATGCCGGTCCACGTGGTCGAGAAGCTGAACCGGATCCTCCGGGCCGAGCGGAAGCTCCGCACCGATCACGGCCGTGAGCCCACCTCTGCCGAGATCGCGCTCGAAGTCGAGATGTCGATCGAGGAGGTCGACCAGATCCGCCGCACCTCGCAGACCCCGGTCTCGCTCGAGAAGCCGGTCGGCGACGACGACGAGTCGGAGTTCGGGCACTTCCTCGAGGACGATTCGGAGCCGCTGCCCGACGAGGCCGCCGGCCTGATGCTGCGAAATGAAGCGCTCGACCGGGCGCTCGGGATGCTAGGAGACCGCGAACGCCGTGTCCTCGAGCTCCGCTTCGGTCTGAACGGCGGGTCGCCGTGCACTCTGGACGAGGTGGGTCGCGCATTCAACATCACGCGCGAGCGGGCTCGCCAGATCGAGAATCAGTCATTGAAGAAGCTTCGCGTCTACGCAGACGCAGAGCAGCTTCGCGACGTCGCATAGACTCGGTTCGAATGGGGGAACCGTGGTTCGACGAGCTCGCCGAGTTCCTGCGCATTCCCTCGGTGAGCGCCGATCCCGCGCACGGCCCCGACGTTCGGCGTGCGGCGGAGTGGGTCCGGGAGCTCCTAGCGGGGGCCGGTGGCCAGGCCGAGGTCGTCGACTGGAACGGCAGCCCGCTCGTGATCGGCGAGATCGCCGCCTCGAGGGCAGGGCCGGCGCCGACCGTGCTCTGTTACGGGCACTTCGATGTTCAGCCCCCGGAGCCACTCGAGCTCTGGGAGAGCGATCCCTTCGAGCCGGAGCTCCGCGACGGCTATCTGTACGGCCGGGGCACCGTCGACGACAAGGGGCAGCTCTACCTGCTCCTTGCGGCTGCGCGCGAGCTCGCACTGGCGGGCGAGCTACCTGTCAACCTCCGGTTTTGCTGCGACGGCGAGGAGGAGATCGGCGGCGACTCGATCGTGCACTTCCTCGAGGCCGACGAGCGTGGCGCCGACGCGGCGGTCATCTTCGACGCGGACATGATCCGGCGCGGGTTGCCCGCGTTCATGCTCTCGACACGGGGCCTCATCTACTTCCACCTCACGGTTCGCACGGGCGAGCGCGATCTTCACTCGGGTCTCTTCGGCGGCGCTGCGCTCAACGCCGCTCACGCGCTCGCCCTCACGATCTCGCGGGTCATCGCCGACGACGGCCTCCTTGCAGAGCCGTTGCGCAAGGGGCTCGTCCCGCCTACCGACCTCGAGCTCGCCGGGTGGGCGGAGCTCCCGACCGGCGAGCACGAGCTCGGGCTCCAGGGCGCGAAGCCGCTCGATCCACGGGCCGCCGAGGAGTTCTACGTGCGCACATTCGCCGAGCCGGCACTCGATGTGAATGGGATCGAGTGCGGCTCCCCGCATCTTCAGAAGACGGTGCTCCCGGTCGAGGCGGTCGCGAATCTCTCGATCCGGCTTGCCCCCGGGCAGCAGATCGACGAGATCGCCGAGGTGCTCGAGCGGCTTCTCCACGAGGCCGCCCCCGCGGGCGCGAGGATCGACCTCGAACGACGCTCCTCGTCTCGTCCGGGGCTCGTCCCGCCGGATGCGAAAGCGATCGAGCTCGGGCTCGACGCCTTCGAAGGCGTGATCGGCGTCCGGCCGGCGCTCATTCGGTCCGGCGGAACGCTGCCGATCGTGCCGGCGCTCACCGACCGGGGAATCGCAACGATCATTACCGGCTTCGGTCTGCCGGACTCGAACATCCACTCGCCCAACGAACGGCTGCTTGCCGAGTACGTGCCGCTCGGAATCGCAACGGCGCGCGAGCTCTTCCGCGCGTTCGGCGCGCTCTGAGGCTCGACCGTCGCGGGGCGGTCTACTGGTCGCCGCCGCGCTCGGGCCGGCACAGCTCGACTCAACGGTGAACGGTCTCTGGTCGGAGGCCTCGCGAGGTACGGATGAGCTGCATTCCAAGCCTCCACCGGGCCCACGATCCGGTCCGCGCCAAACGGCCGCCACACCGCTTGTTCCCCACCCATGGGTGGGGTAGCACCCTCCGCCCTCTACTTCGAATTCTACGTGGCTTCGAGGCGGGCAGCTGTACCAACTTCGTCAATTCTCATCCACATTCGGCCGAAGCAGACAGCGGCAAGGTGGGTGCACGGCACGAATCAGCGCCAGGGCGGAGGATTGTGCACCCAGCGCCCGGCAACCATCGTCGCGACCACCTCGGCGTCCAGGTCGTCCCACGCGTCCCGGTCGAGAACGACGAGATCGGCCGCATAGCCGGGTAGGAGCTTTCCGCGCCGGCGCTCGTCCCCCGAGAGCCATGCGGGCGCGAGCGTCGTCGCCTCGAACGCCTGCTGAACGGTCAACGTCTGCTCGGGATGCCAGGCGGCGCGGTCGTCGATCGTCCGGCGCACTCCCGCCCGCACGCCGGCGAGCGGGTCGAGCTCCTCGATCGGCGCGTCGGAGCCGTTGGCGACGACCGCCCCAGACTCCACGAGCGACCGGTAGGCGTACGCCCCGCTGACCTTCTCACCCCAGAACCGGTCGGCGAGGTCGCGGTCGGACGGCGCATGCGAGAACTGAACCGATGCGGCAACGCCGAGCGACGCGAATCGCGGCAGATCCTCGGGCGCGAGCACTTGCGCGTGTTCGATCCGATGGCGCAGGCGCAGCGGTTCCCACACCGCTCGCGTCCGCTCGAACGCGTCGAGCGCGTCGCGGTTTGCCCCGTCGCCGATCGCGTGAACCGCGACCGGGAACCCTGCGGCGGCCCCGGCGAGCACGATCTCGGAAAGTTGCTCGCCGCTCGTGATCGTCACGCCCGAGCCGTCCAGCATGAGTGCGGTGCCGGAGCCGAGGGTCCCGTCCATGAACGCCTTCAGGTAGCCGATTCGGAGCATCGGGCTCCCGAGCCCCGACGAGATCCCGAGTGTCTCGAGCGCACCGACCTGCTGGGCGGGAACCGACTGCCACACCCGGAGTGTGAGCGACTCCATCCGCTCGAGCCGCTGCCAGAGGCGGAGCGCTCCGAGCGAGCCGTCCTTGTCGTGGACGGCGGTTACGCCGCGCGACGCCGCGACCGCGAGCCCGGCCCGCATCGCCTCCACGTATACCTCGTCGGGCACCCCGAGATGCCTCGCCTCGAACCGCCAGGCCGCCTCCTCGCGGAGCACGCCCGTCGGAACGCCGCCGCCGTCGCGTTCGACCACGCCGCCCTCCGCCTCCAGATCGCCGCCGGCGAGCGCCAGTGCTGCCGAGTTGACCCAGAGGGAGTGGTAGTCCTTCGAGATCATCGCCGCCGGAACGTCACCGGTCACTTCGTCGAGCCGAGCCGATGTGGGCTCGACTGCCCGGGCCCAATCGCCGCTGCGCCAACCGTAGCCCCGGATCACGGCGCCTCCAGCGGAAGCGCCGGCCGCCGCGATCCGCGAAAGCGCCTCCTCGAGCGAGGAGCTGCCGTCGAGCGCGATCTCGGTGCGCGCGAGCGCCCATGTGGGGAAGTGCACGTGCGAGTCGGTGAGGCCGGGCAGCACGACACGCCCACCGAGATCGACGACCTCGGGCGTGGCGAGAGACGTCTCATGGACGCCGACACCGCCCGCGATGCGGTCGCCGGCGACAGCGAGCGCACGCTGGGTCGGGATCTGCGGATCCATGGTGCGGATGAGCCCGTTCTCGAAGATCACGACTGGGCCGACTCTACGGGGAGACGGCGTACGGCAGCTCGAGCTCGGAAACCATCGCCAGCGCCTTTTCGCAGGCCCGCGGGGCGTCGTCGGCGAAGACGGTGAGCTCGGCGATCGCGGTCGGGAAGCCGTCGGCTGCCGCGGTCACCGGTTGGCCGGGCTCTACGAGGACGTCGTGCTGAATCACGGACGGGTCGCCCGCCAGGTGCTCGAGCCAGTGCGTATGGGTGAGCGTGCCCGAGCGCGAGGCATGCAGGGACACCATCGTCACCCCGGCGGCCGGACGCCGGTGGGCGACGGGCGCAGCCGGGAGGCCGGCTGCGAGCAGCAGCTGCTGCTCGACCAGGTCGACGCCCGTCACGAGGCGGTGGATATCGGCGATCACGCCGCCTCCGAGTCGCGCGTTCATCTCGAGCAGTCGCGGGCCGTGACTCGTGTCCTTCGCCTCGGCGTGAAGGACTCCGTCGCGAAAGCCGAGTGCCAGTGCGGTTCGCACGCAGAGGTCGGTGATTGCGGCAAGCCGTTCGGGCGGGTGCGACGAGGGAGAATGCATGCCGGTCTCCACGAAATACGGCTCCTCGGTGGCCCAGTTCTCGGAGATCCCAGTGAAGACGCAGTCGCCGCCGGAGAGCACGATGTCAACGTCGAACTCGGTGCCGTCGAGGTACTCCTCGAGCATGAGGTCGCAGCCCTGCTGGAAGATCGCATTCAGCTCGGGCGTGATCAGCGCGGAAACGCGGGCATAGCCGGCCTCGAGCATCTCGGCGTCGTCAGCGCGCAGGCATCCGAGGGCGTCTGATCCGAAGACCGGCTTGATTACGGCCGGAAAACCGACCTGTGCCGAGGCGCCCGCGAGGCTCTCCGGTCCGTCGAGGCGCACGAAGCGCGGCGTGGGCAGGCCCGCAGCCCGGCTCACCTCGAGCGTTCGCAGCTTGCTGCGCGCCGCATCGGCGGCCGACCGTGGGAATCCCTGCAGCCGAAGGGCCTCCGCGACGCGCGCCGTCGCCGGCACCGCATCCTCCCAGAACGTGAAGACACCGTCCAGCCGTTCGCCTTCCCGTCCGAGCGCGGCGAGCACCGTCCGGGCGGCCTCGTCGGGCTCCCCGGAAGTGTCCGCGGCAACGAACTCCACCGCCGTTCCCTCAGCGACGAGCGTTCGGGCCCAGCTCGAGGGATCGCCGACGAGGACGAGCTCGACGCCGTAGCCGCGAGCCCGCTCGTAGAGATAGCGCTTCGTGGCGTAGCCCGGCTCGATCACGCCGATCCGGGTCCCGACGAGGAGAGAGCGCCGCAGCTCCTCGCCCGCCGGGCCCGGATCGCGCAGCTTCGCGGGATCGGCGTTCGCGCGTCTTTCTCGGAACGTCTGGGCCGAGCTCAAGCCTGCACTCCTCGTGGACGACTTGCGGAACGAATCGGGCCAACTATCACGGCGCGCAGCGTGACAGTTCGAAACCACCAGAGGGATCGCGAAGCGGCGGGGATGAGATAGTTGCGGCTTGGGCGGCGAGCTCGGCACAACTGCTGCCTTCGCGGCCGTCTTCCGCAAGCCCGCTCTGCGCCGGGTTCAGCTCGCCTGGGCAGCCGCCCACCTGGGGCATGTCTCGATCGCCGTTGCGGTCGCCGTGTACGCCTACGGCATCGGCGGAGCCGCCGCGGTCAGCCTCATCTACGTGATCCGGCTCGTGCCTGCTGCGATCGCGACGCCCTTCGCGGCCGTGCTCGGCGACCGCTACCCCCGAGCGCGGGTGATGCTCGTCGCGAACGCGAGCCGGTTTCTCTTCGCGGCCGCGATCCCCCTTGCAATCGTCGCCGGCGTGAGTCACTGGGTCGTCTACGGGCTCAGCATCGCGATCGCCGTGGTCGGGACGCCGTTCCGGCCGGCTCAGGTCGCGATCCTTCCCTCACTCGTCGATCGCCCCGAGGAACTGACTGCGGCGAATGTGGTCGCCTCGACGATCGAAGGGCTGGGCTTCTTCGCCGGGCCTGCGCTCGCGGGCGTGCTGCTCGCGGTGTCGGGGACCACCGCCGTGTTCGTCTTCGTCGCGATCTCGTTCGGGATCTCGACCGTGGTGCTCCTCAGGCCCCTCACCGGCACCGGAGTCGACCGTGAGGAGGCCGAGCCGGCCGAGGAGTCCTTCACCGAGGCGGTGCTCGCGGGGGCGAAGACGATCGGGCGCGATGCCGATCTGCGGGTGCTGGTCGGGCTCTTCACCGCTCAGATGCTGGTCGCCGGCGCCCTCGCCGTGCTGCTCGTGGTGACGGCGATCCAGCTCCTCGGGACAGGGGATGCGGGTGTCGGCTGGCTCGACGCGGCCGTCGGGGTCGGGGGCGTGATCGGCGCCGTCGGGGCGCTGCGGCTGGCCGGGCGCCGGCGCCTTACCCCTCCGTTCCTCGTCGGGATCCTGCTCTGGGGCGCGCCGTTCCTGCTGATCGCCGCGGCGCCGAGTGTGGTCTCCGCTGTCCTGGCCTTCGTCGTGATCGGGATCGGGAACATCCTCGTCGACGTCGCCGGCTACACGCTGCTCCAGCGTGCCGTCAGCGACGAGGTCCTGGCGCGCGTCTTCGGCGTGATCGAGACGCTGTACTACGCGAGCGTGGCCATCGGTGCGATCGCGATCCCGCCGCTCGTCTCCGCGTTCGGTCCGCGCTGGACGCTCGTGATCACCGGGCTCTTCCTGCCCGTGCTCGCGCTCGCCGCCGGGACGAGGCTCCTGCGGATCGACAGCGCGGCGGTCGCCCCGGCACGCGCGGTCGCGCTGCTCCGCGGGCTGCCGCTCTTCGCGCCGCTCCCTGCACTTGCGCTCGAGCGCCTCGCGATTCACCTGCACGAGCTCCAGGTGCCGGAGGGAGTTGAGGTGATCACGCAAGGCGACGTCGGCGATCGGTACTACATCCTCGCGACAGGTCAGGCGGAGGTCTGGATCGACGGCAAGCTCGTGAACGAGCTCGCGCCGGGTGAGGGCTTCGGCGAGATCGCGCTCCTCCGCGACGTGCCCCGTACCGCGACGGTCAAGACGACCGCTCCAAGCGAGCTCTTCGCCCTCGACCGGGAGACCTTCCTCGAGGCGGTCAGCTCGGACCGGCGCTCTTCGGCTGCGGCAGACGAAACCGCCAGCCGCCGGCTCGGGGCCCTGTCGGGGGCGATCTAACGCCGCGAAGGCACACGTTCCGGCGCGGAATCAGGCGTGGATCGGCTGTCACCGTTTCGTTCCAGTACCTGACCCCGCTTTTCGTCCTCCGTGAGCCTTCCGGGTTGCAGGGGCTTCGTTGTTGCCTGGAGGACGAAAGTTCCAGTTTCGTTCCACGCGCGTTCCACTTCCGAGGCAGTACCTGTCCCCGCCGTGCGGACGCGGCGGAGCCGATCCCGCGTCTAGGCTCTCATGGTGCCGCACGACCCGCTGACGGCCGAACAGCGAGAGATCCGCGAGCTCGTCCGGAGCCTTGCCCGCGAACGGATCGCGCCGCGGGCGGCCGAGATCGACAAGTCGGCGGAGTTTCCGTGGGACATCGTCGAGCTCTTTCGCGAGAACGGGATCTTCTCGACGCTCGCCGACGAGGCGTACGGCGGGGTGGGAGCGAGCGCGCTCACGACATTCGTCTCGGTCGAGGAGATCTCGAAGGTCTGCGGAACGAGCGGGCTGATCCTGGCGGTGCAAGAGCTCGGCGCGCTCGCGTTCAAGCTCGCCGGCAGCGAGGACCAGAAGCAGCGTTTTCTGCCGAAGCTCGCCTCGGGTGAGTGGCTGTCGGCCTACGCGCTCACCGAGCCTGGCGCCGGCTCGGACGCGGCGGCGATGCTCACCGAGGCGCGGCGCGACAGCGGAACCTACGTGCTCGACGGCTCAAAGCGGTTCATCACGAACGCCGGCGTGGCTGGCGTCTACATCGTGTTCGCGAAGACCGATCCGACTGCCGGCCACGAGGGTATCTCGGCCTTCGCCGTCGAAGCCGATGCGCCCGGCCTCGAGATCGGACGGATCGAGCCGAAAATGGGGATCAAGGGCTCGACCACGGGCGAGGTCTTCTTGAACGGTTGCCGTGTCGAGGCAGGAAACCGGATCGGCGAGGAGGGCGACGGCTTTCGTCTCGCGATGCGCATCCTCGACCGCTCCCGGCCCGGGATCGCCGCTCAGGCACTCGGGCTGGCCCAGGGCGCCACTGACTACGCCGTCGAGTATGCGGCAACCCGCGAGACGATGGGCGAGCCGATCGCCCGCCACCAGCTCGTCGCTGCGATGCTTGCCGAGATGGAGACCCGCTGCGAGGCGGCTCGCGGGCTCCTCTACCGCTGCGGGCAGATGATCGACGACGGAGTCGAAGGCCCCGAGCTGACGAAGCTCTCGGCGATGACGAAGCTCTTCTGCACCGACACGGCGATGGCTGTCACGACAGACGCCGTTCAGGTGCTCGGCGGGTACGGCTACATGCAGGAGTACCCGGTCGAACGGATGATGCGCGACGCGAAGGTGACCCAGATCTACGAGGGAACGAACCAGATCCAGCGCCTCGTGATCGCGCGCGAGTTGCTCCGGAAACATGCCTGAGGTCAAGCTCTCGAGCGCCGACCGCGTCCTCTTTCCGGCGGACGGGATCACGAAGCGCGACCTCTTCGAGTACTACGCCTCGGTTGCACCGGCGATCGTGCCCCATCTGCGCGACCGCCCTTTCACGATGAAACGCTGGCGCGAGGGGATCGCCGGCAAGGCGTTCTTCCAGAAGCAGGCACCGAAAGGCATGCCGGAGTGGATCCCGACCCGCCAGTTCCAGACCTGGCCCCGCGAGGGCGGCACGCGGCTCGTCGACTTCCCGCTCGTCAACTCCAAGGACGTCCTCCTCTGGATGGTGCAGATGCACTGCATCGACATGAACGCGTGGTACTCGCGGGTCGACAAGCCCGACCGGCCCGACTTCGTCCTCTTCGACCTCGACCCGCCGGAGTCGCCCGACGGCTTCCCGATGGCCGTTCGGGTCGCACACCTGATCCGCGCCGCGCTCGAGGGGCTCGATCTTCGTTCGTACGTGAAGACGAGCGGGGCGGACGGCATCCACGTGCTGCTTCCGATCGCGCGCCGGTCGGGCTACGACGAGACCTACGAGTTCGCGGAGCTCCTCTCGCGCGGGCTCGAGACCGAGCATCCCGGCGAGGTCACCACCGAGTGGCTGAAGAAGAAGCGTTCCGGTGTACTCGTCGACCACCGCCAGAACGGGCATGGGAAGACGATCGCGTCCGTCTACTCGGTGCGGCCGAAGCCCGGCGCGCCGGTTTCGACGCCGCTCGCGTGGGAGGAGTTAACCGAGGAGATTCGCCCACGCGATTTCTCGATGGCCGTCGCCCTCGACCGGGTGAGCCGGCTCGGGGATCTGTTCGAGCCGGTGCTCCGCGGCGGTCAGGCGCTCGCGCCCGCCCTGCAAGAGCTACGCAGCCGCGCCTGAGGGATCGACCGGGACGATTCTCAGCTCCGGCGGCGGAGCAACGAGGAACGATGCCGCCACGGCGAGCTGGTCGAGGTTGTCGGCCTGGATGAACATCGCGGTCCCTTCGGGTGGCGGCGGCGCCCCTTCGCCCTGCTTGGCGAGCACTCGGCCGGCGCCTATCACATACGCATCGAACGTCCCGGGCTCGAGTGCCGGGGCAAGGATGCATGCCGAAAGATTCCTCAGCCGTTCCAGCTCGAGCAGGCGCGCATGGGTCCGCTCGAGCGAGGCGAAGTCACGCCGGAGGCGCGCCGCGTCGAGATCGTGGCCGATCTCGAACAGCTCGACCACGCGTCGCCGGATCCGGTCGAACGGCCCGCCGGCGAGCAAGGCGTCGAACTCCTCGGCGGTGCAGCCCTTCAAGGCACGCGCGGCGCGCTGCGCCTCGGCGCGGCGCCGAAGTGGCCCGTACCGCGAAGGCGCAGGGCTCAGCACGACTCGTTCGCCCCGCCGGTGCAGGTAGACGTAACGCTCCGGGCTCGGCGTCCGCGAGTTCGCCGGCGGCCGCAGCTCCCGGATCAGCCTGATCTCTTCCAGGGCTGCGGCGAGCTCCGAGCCGGTGATCCGCCACTCGATCCGCGCTACCTCGTCGAGCGCTGCCTCCACCGACGGCCGCTGGCGGGCGCTCTGGAAATACGAGCGGAGGCGCGCTCGAAGGTCGCGTGCCTTTCCCACGTAGAGCACGCTTCCGGCGCCGTCGAGGAACAGGTAGACACCGGGGCGGGTGGGGGCTCCGTGGACCAACCCGCGCTTCGCATGGATCCGGCGCGGTCTCGGCGCAGCGAGCTCTTCGAGCTCCGAGAGCGTCGAGGCTCCGCGTTCCGCCGCGAGCTCCACGAGCCGCAGGAAGACCTCGGCTGTGGCCTGCGCGTCGGGAAGCGCGCGATGGCATGGCCGGGCGGAGACACCGAAGAAGTACGCGAGCGAGGCGAGGCTCGTGCGGCGCACGCGCCGCTGCAGGAGATTTCGCGCCAGCGGGACGGTGTCGATCACCGTGGCGGCGAGCCGCTTCCCCGTCATCCGCTCGAGCTCCCGGTTCACGAACCCGACGTCGAAACGCGCATTGTGCGCGATCAGCACCGAGCGGCCGGCGAACGCGGAGAACTGCCGGATCGCCGTCCGCACACCGGGCGCGCTCCGCAGGGCATCGTCCGAGAGCCCGGTGAGGCGCCGCACGGCCTGCGGCACGGCGGTCTTCGGGGCGACGAGCGTCTGGAACGTGTCGGCGAGCTCGAGCGCCCGGATCCGGACGGCGCCGATCTCGCAGATCCGGTCGGAGACCGGAGAGAGGCCGGTCGTCTCGAGGTCGAAGACGACGAACTCGGTCTCCGAGAGTCGGGGGTCGGGCGCCGAGGCAAGCGCGACGAACGAGCCGCGCCAGGCGAGACGGGCGTCGTCCTCGACGAGTGGAGAGAGCAGGGTCCGCGCGAGCCCTTCCGGCGGCTGCCGCACCGCGAACAGGTGCCGTGCCGCCTCACTCGCCTGGACGCGGCCGCCGCGCTCCTCGACGAGCTCGACCAGCCGATCGAGCGAGTCGATCGCAAGCTGCATCCGCCGGATGCTACACGAACGTATGTTCGCTTCGGGTTTGCACTAGGCTCGAGGTCTGTTGCGGAGGGCAGGCACCTTCTTCGCGGTTGTGATCCTCGCTGCGGCACTCGCCGTTGCCGCTTCAGGACGCCCGGAGGGGAAGACCGTCACCCTTCAGGTCAACGAGACGCTCGAGCTCGCCGGCTCCCACGTGATCTGCGTCTACCAGAAGCGCGACGGCGGGTCGGGGATCGAATGCGCGATCGCAGACAGCTCGGGCCAGCCGAAGCACGGGAGCTACATCGTGGTCATGCCCGTGACGGGCGGGGTCAGCGTCGTCGTTCCCTACTCGAACAAGGTCGTGTCCGTCCGCAAGGGCGGCACGATGATGCGCACGTCGGCGATCACGGTGGGCTCCGGCACGGAGATCGAGCTGGCCGGCACCTCCAAGCTCGGCTGCAGCACCGCGGCCGTCCGCGGCGAGCCGACGATCTTCTGCGACCTCCTCGACCCGCACGGCAACTTCATGCCGGGCTCCTACGCCTTCGGCCTCGGCGACACGACCCTCACCGCGCTTCACTGGAACGCGGCGGTCAAGCTCTCGACAGTCGGCTCGTGGCGTGAGAACGGCTGAGCCGCGCCGTCAGCTCTGCCAGTAGAACTCGTCCGGCAGCCGGAACGCGAGCGCTTCGATCACCTTCATCTGCATCGAGGGGATCTCTTCCAGGAGCTGCTTGAATGCGGCCGGCGCGATCATCACGACGCGCACCGGGGTCGTGGTCACGACCGACGCGGTCGTGAGGCGGTTCGAGAGCAGCGAGATCTCCCCGAAGAAGTCTCCCGCTGCGAGCCGATTGATCTCGACGCCGGCCCGCTCGACCGAGGCCTCCCCGTTCAGGACGACGAAGAAGTGGTGCCCCGGCTCGTTCTCGTGGATCAGGATCGCGCCCTTGTCGAACTCGACCGCGCGAGAGATCCGCTGCACCGCCTCGAGATCGCTCTTGTCGAGCCCGGCGAAGAGCGGGACGGCCTTGAGCGCTTCGAGCTCGCTGTAGTCCTGGGTGCTCGGCACGGGAGCGGAATGTTAGGGGAAGCATCCGGTCGGCCGCCGGGGAGCGTCTAGGCTGGCGCCGAGGGCATGGCGAAGCGACAGGATCGGCCGGCATTCGAGCGAACGGGTGGTTCGGTCGACGTTCGCCTGCCCGACGGGCGGACGGTCTCGATGCCGACGGGGCCGGCACCCGGGTCGGCGGCGACCGATAGTTGCTGCTTCTGCGGCCGCGAAATCGAGCACTCGGCCGACGACCGGATCCGCCTGTCGGCGCAATGGATCGAGGACGATGTCGAGCGCGGTCAGAGCTGGGCGGCCCATCGCGATTGCGTGGCCGAGCGAATGCACGAGCGCGTGAGGGGCGCGGGGCCGTTCTTCGGGACGTGACGCCCGGGCTCTGACCAACCGACAGCGGCGCAGCGGGGAGCAATTGGTTGGCCGACTTCAACAGATCAGAGCCGCAAGAGGAAGCGTGCAGCCCGGGCTCAGGCGCGATCAGCCCTTGGAGACGCTCTCGAGGCTCGGCCTCCCCACGTAGAAGCCGACGGGGAACTGACCGCTGTAGCCGACCGCGTCGGTGGCATGGAAGCCAATCCGTGCAAGCCTGCCCGCCGGGATGAGGAAGCTCACGAGACGGCTGCTTCCCGCGGGTACGTGGATTGTCTTTCTTCCCGTCCGCGTCTAGAATACGACCGTATTCGCTCGATTCGTGATCGCTCCGCGAAGTCTCAGCCGGAGTGTCAGCCGTACGGGCTCCGAGTGCGACCAGACCGTGATCCGGCCGGCGGTCGTGAGCCAGCCGTTGGCGAGCAACCCGACCGCCTCTGCTGCTAGCCGTGGGGCGCCGTCGAACTCCACGAGCCGGTAGGTGCCGGAGGTCACCGACGAGCGGGCGTTGTCGAAAGCGAGCCAGGTGCCGAGCTCGTCGACGAGTACTGCGCCGGTGAGCTTCCTCCCGCGGGCGTACAGGCTCCCGCTGCGTGTCGCGGTCACCTGCGGCTGGTCGAAGGAGTCGAGCGGCGGTACACCGTATTGCCGCACCGCCCGCTGCACCGACAGGTTCCAGAACAGCTGCTCCAGGGCATCGCCGGGATTGGATCCCGGCGTGGCCATCAGCGTCACGTCACCGGCGCCGGAGTGGTCAATCCAGAGCGCAGGGCCGGAAAACGATCCGCGGGATGCAGCGATGCTCCCGCGAAGATCCCAGGACGTCGCTCCGGCCGAGACAACCACGGAAACGCCGAGGAAGACGCCGATCGCGATCCCGACGCCGTTTCGTGGGCGTAGGAGTGCAAAGTCGGCCACGCCCGAGGGGAGCAGCCCGGCCCCGGCTGCTGCGATCGCCGTCGTCCCTGTTCCACTCAGCGAGTCCAGCTCGGAGACGGCGAAGAGGAGTGGTGAGTCCGCCCACCTACTTCCCGAGGCGAAGCTCGGAAGCCGGACGCCGACGGCGAGGACAGCAAGCCCCGCCGAAAAAGCGATGATCGTTCGTCTTCCCCCGCCAGCACGCGCCCAGAGGCAGAGGGCCGGGACAAGTAGCGGGAAGAAGCAGATCAGGTAGCGCTCGATGTAGTTGCCAGAGCTCTGGGCGCCGACCACCACCGTTTCACCGACAAGCCCTGTGCCGAGGAGCACCGCGAGCGCCCCGAACGCGCGCTCGGTTGGCACAGAGGAGCGCACCGCCCGCGCAAGGCCCACGATCGCACCTGGGACGAGGACGATGCCCGCCGAGAACGACAGCAGCACCGCATCCCGAGTGAGCTGGTGAACGAGCGAGCCGAGGGAGCCGTGGTGATGGAACAGTGCGTCGTAGCGGCCGAGAAGTCGGGCGTCGCCGATCGCGAGGGTCCCGGCCCCCGGCAGCGCGGCGAATCCGAGGATCACTCCGACCGAACGGAGTACTCCCGCGAACGTTGCCCCGCTCCACAACCATTGCCGCAACGACCCGGATCGGCAGCAGCAGGAGGTATTGCAGCCTTGCGAACGACGCCAGGCAGGCGAGCGTCAGAAAACTGAGCTGAGCGTTCCGACCCGGTGAATCAAGGCTTACGATCCCCGCGTACACGGCTCCGAGGGCGAGCGGATAGCCGACCGAGTCGGCGGTCGAATACGTTGCGTAGAGCAGGCCCGGCGCGACGAGGGCTCCGGCGGCGGAGCGGAGCGCGAGATTGGGGCCGAGCGCGAGGCGTCGCGCAATCAGAAACGCGGGCACCGCGGCGAGCGACACGGCGATGCACCCTTCAGACTGCGTCAATCGAAACGCGAGCTGCGGGTTCCCGAACAGCCAGAACGGCGCCGCGAGAAGCGGTTCTAGAAGTGCCGGGAAGTGGGCCCCGGCTCCGCGGATGACAGGACGGCCGCTCTCGGCGAGGCCGCGCGCGAGTTGTGAGTAGGGCATATTCGTCGGGGAACGAAGTGATCGTCGGCCGCCGGAGCGCGAACGAGAACCGCATCACCGCGGAGATGACGACCATCGACCCCAGAACCAGGCCCGCAGGCAGATCCAGCAGCCTCGAGCCGATCCGGTCACGCTGAATGACGGTGCCTGCACTCACCCGGTCTGCTATCGGCTTGCGTGCCTCGGGCCTTTATGCCTCACGGTCGTTGCCGAACTAGCTCGTCCGGCGTGAAGAATGAAGTCTGGGCGACGGTCGTTTACGGCAGAGGTCAACTGGCAGCAGCGGATCGCAGTGCAGCTTTGCGCGCACGCTTGGCCGCTTGATAGTCGGCCAGCGCCTGTGGCGAGTCGACCTTGCCGAGACACGTGTGATCCGGGGCGAGCGGCTTCGCGATCGCGACGCCGAAGCGATAGGCAAGCACCGATGCGAGCGCCGTGACCTTCATCGGCCCGAAGCCGGGAAGCGCGGAGAGACGTTTCTTCAGCTCCTCGGAGTCGGTCGCCTCGTTCCAGATCCGGGAGGCGTCGCCGCCGTAATCCTCGGCTACGACCGCCGCCAGCTCTCGAACGCGGCCCGCCATCGAGCCCGGGAAGCGATGAATCGCTGGCTTCTCCCGGAACGGCTCCTCGAGATCGAGGGTCGCGAGCTTCCGGGGATCGAGCGTGCCGACGCGCTGCTTCAAGGCGAGCGGGCCGGCGAAGGCCTTCTGGACCGGAACCTGCTGGTCGATCGCGAAGCCCATCAGCAATGCGAACGAGTCAGTCGCGATCAGCTCGCAGGCAGCCTGGTCGTCGGTGAAGTAGAGGGCCTCGGGCACGGTGTGATCCTAGCGCCGGCCGCGAGCGCATGGTCGTTTGCGTGCTCGCTCGTGACGCGGCCATACTTGCCGCGTGGCAGAGGCTCCGAAACCAGAGGTCGTAAAGACAGAAGCTACGCCGCAGGGTCGAAAGCTCGAGGGCGGCCGGCTCGCCGTTGTCATCGTCGTCGTGGTCTACGTGGTGCTCTTCATCGCGTTGAACACCCGCCGCGTCCAGGTCAGCTTCGTCTTCTTCACCATCCGCAGCCAGCTCCTGATCGCCTTCGGGTTCATCGCGCTTCTCAGCTTCGGGGCCGGGTTTTTCGTGCACAGCCGCGTCGGTTCCGGGCAACAGGGGTTCCTGAACCGGACCCCGCAGAACCGTCCTTAACGAACACTTGTTCGACCGGCTCGGCCGCGATACCCTTGTCGTATGGATCCACTCGCTGCCTTCTCACCGGCCACGCGCACCTGGTTCGAGGGCGCTTTCGCCGGCCCGACGCCCGCCCAGGTGCTCGGCTGGCCGGCGATCGCGAGCGGAGGGGACGTCCTCATCCAGGCCCCCACCGGATCGGGGAAGACGCTCACCGCGTTCCTCTACGCGATCGACCGGCTGAACGCGAGTCCAGGCGGCGGCCTACGGGTGTTGTACGTCTCACCGCTGAAAGCCCTCAACTATGACATCGAGCGCAACCTCCGCGGGCCGCTCGCCGGGCTCGGGTCGGCGCTGCGCGTCGGGGTGAGGACGGGTGACACAGCAGCGAAAGACCGCCGCCTGCTCGTCAAGGAGCCGCCCGACATCCTGATCACGACGCCGGAGTCGCTCTACCTCATGCTCACCTCGGCTGCACGCGAGTCGCTGCGGACCGTCGAGACCCTGATCCTCGACGAGGTGCACGCTGTCGCGGGCACGAAGCGCGGAGCGCACCTCACGCTGTCGGTCGAACGGCTCCAACGTCTTGTCGACCGCCCCGTCCAGCGGATCGGCCTCTCCGCCACCCAGCGGCCGCTCGAAGAGATCGGCAAGTTCGTCTCGGGCGGACGGCCGATCGAGCTCGTCGACGCGGGGACACGCAAGGAGCTCGACCTCCAGGTCGTGATCCCGGTCGAAGACCTCCGCGAGCTCGGCTCCAGCTCCGGCCTCTACCACCCGACTCTGAACGAAGGCGAGGTCTCGGACGGAAGCGCCGAGCACGCCGTCGCCTCGATCTGGCCGTCGATGTATCCCGAGTTGCTCTCGCTCGTCGAGGCGCATCGCTCCACGATCCTCTTCGTCAACAACCGACGGCTCGCCGAGCGGCTCGCGCTCCGGCTCAACGAGCTCGCCGAGCGCGAGATCGCGCGTGCGCATCACGGCAGCCTCGCCCGCGAGCAGCGCGTCGTGATCGAAGAAGACCTGAAGGCAGGTCGGATCCCGTGCCTCGTCGCTACCTCTTCACTCGAGCTCGGGATCGACATGGGCGCCGTCGACCTCGTGATCCAGGTCGA
The DNA here is from genome assembly GCA_963766565.1 of uncultured Actinomycetota bacterium. GTDB lineage: Bacteria > Actinomycetota > Thermoleophilia > Gaiellales > Gaiellaceae > PALSA-600. The sequence goes on along the minus strand of CAVYAQ010000001.1, from coordinate 189,572 downwards.
GTCGCCGAAGTCCGTCGCCCGCGGGCTCCAGCGGATCGGGCGGGCCGGGCACGAGCTCGGAGCCGTCTCGAAGGGGCGGATCTTCCCGAAGTTCCGCGCCGACCTGCTCGAATCGGCCGTCGTCGCCCGCGCAATGCGAAACGGCGAGATCGAGGAGACGAAGATCCCCCGCAATGCGCTCGATGTGCTCGCACAGCAGATCGTCGCGATCGCAGTCGACGAGGAGATCGAGGTCGCCGAGCTGCACGACCTCGTCCGGCGCGCCTACCCATTCTCCGAGCTCTCTCGCACGCAGCTCGAGAACGTCCTCGACATGCTTGCGGGGCGCTACCCGTCCGACGAGTTCTCCGAGCTTCGCCCCCGGATCGTCTGGGACCGCACCGGCGGCACGATCCGGGCGCGCGACGGGGCGCGACGGCTGGCGGTGACGAACGCCGGCACCATCCCCGACCGGGGGCTGTTCGGCGTCTTCCTGGTCGACGGTGGTGGACGCGTCGGCGAGCTCGACGAGGAGATGGTCTATGAGGCCCGCGCCGGGCAGACCTTCCTGCTCGGAGCCTCGACCTGGCGTATCGAGGAGATCACCCGCGACCGCGTCCTCGTTTCGCCGGCGCCGGGGCTTCCGGGTGCAGTTCCATTCTGGAAGGGCGAGGGCGTGGGCCGGCCGTACGAGCTCGGCGAGAAGGTCGGGGCGGCCTCGCGGGAGCTCTCCGCGCTCGGCGACGAAGCCGCGCTCGCCCGCTTGCGCACCGAGTTCCTTCTCGACGAGCGGGCCGCCCGCAACCTGCTCGCCTTCCTGCGCGACCAGGCCGACGCAACCGGCGCCGTTCCCTCCGACCGCACCATCGTCGTCGAACGGTTCCGCGACGAGATCGGCGACTGGCGAGTCTGCATCCTCACGCCTTACGGCGGCCGGGTGCACGCTCCCTGGGCGATGGCGATCTCCTCGCGGCTACGCGAGAGCCTCGGGATCGACGCACAGTCGATCTGGTCGGATGACGGCATCGCGATCCACTTCCCCGATGCCGACAGCCCACCGCCGCTGGCCGACTTGATGGTCGACCCCGCCGAGGTCGAGGACCTCGTCGTCGCCGAGCTCGGCGAGACCGCGCTCTTCGGCGCCCGCTTCCGCGAGAACGCCGCCCGCTCGCTCCTGATCCCGCGCCGCCGGCCGGGTCAGCGCACGCCTCTCTGGCAGCAACGGCTCAAGGCGCAGTCGCTGCTCCAGGTCGCACGGCGCTACGGCTCGTTCCCAATCGTGCTCGAGACCTACCGCGAGTGCCTTCAGGACGTGTTCGATCTGCCCGCACTCAGAACGCTCCTCTCCGGGATCCAGACACGGCGCCTCGATCTCGTCGAGGTCGAGACGGGGAGCGCCTCCCCCATGAGCTCGTCGCTTCTCTTCGACTACGTCGCGACCTACATGTACGAGGACGACACGCCGCCGGCCGAACGCCGTGCCCAGGCGCTCTCGCTCGACCGCGACCTGCTCCGGGAGCTTCTCGGAAGCGAGGAGCTTCGCGACCTGCTCGACGCCGACGCCGTCGGAGAGGTCGAGAGGCAGCTCCGCGGTTCGCCGCGGACGCCCGACGAGCTGCACGACCAGCTCCGGATCCGGGGCGACCGCAGACCAGGCGAATACGACCTGGCTCTTGCCAGGCCGCTCGTCGACGAGCGGCGCGCGCTGATTGTTCGAATTGCCGGCGACGAGCACCTCATCGCTGCCGAGGATGCCGGCCGCTACCGTGACGGGCTCGGGGTGATGCCTCCGGGCGGGCTCCCCGAGGTGTTCCTCGAGGGCGGCGCCGACTCGCTCCGCCAGATCGTCCTGCGTTACGCAAAGGGGCGAGGTCCGTTTACGACGCCGGAGGTCTCGGAGCGGTACGGCCGTCCTCTCGGATCGCTGCTCGCTGAGCTCGAGCGCGAGGAACTGCTCGTGCGCGGCGAGCTCCGTCCCGGCGGCACCGAGCGCGAATGGTGCGATCCCGACGTTCTGCGTCGTCTTCGCCGCGCCTCGCTCGCGGCGCTTCGCCGCGAGGTCGAGCCTGTCGAGCCGGCAGCGCTCGCCCGCTTCCTGCCCTCGTGGCACGGAATCGACCGGAAGGCGTCGTTGCGTGAGGCGCTCGTTCCGCTGCAGGCGCTCGCAGTTCCCGTCGCGCTCTGGGAGACCGAGCTCCTACCGCGCCGCGTGCCGCATTACCGTCCCGAACAGCTCGATTCGTTGTGCGCGAGCGGGGAGGTGGTGTGGGTCGGGGCGGGGCTCGACCGCGTCGCGCTGTACTTCCGCGAGGATGCGGCCGCGCTTGGCCAGGTCGCAGGCGCGGCACGACCCGAAGGTGATGTCCACGACAGGCTCCGGGCGGCATTTGCCGGCGGAGCACTCTTCTGGCTCGATCTGCTCGAGGAGACGTTGCTTCCGCCGGATGAGGTACTGCCTGCCTTGTGGGATCTCGTCTGGGCCGGCGAGGTCACGAACGACGCGTGGACCCCGCTGCGCGCCGGCCGCCGGCACGGGGTGCCGAGGCCGGAGCGGCGACCGCGGCGGTTCTCTCGCTCCCGCGGCACCGGCGCCACGGCGACCCAGGGGCGTTGGGCGCTCACCGACCGGCTCTTCGCAGGCACTCCCGAGCGCCGGGCCCTCGCCGAGCTGCTGCTCGAACGTCAGGGCATCGTCACCCGCGACGGCGTCCGAGCCGAGGGAATTCCGGGGGGCTACGGCGCCGTCTACGCGGAGCTGCGGGCCCTGGAGACACTGGGGCTCTGTCGTCGCGGGTACTTCGTCGAGGGGCTCGGAGGCGCCCAGTTTGCGCTCGGTGGCGGAGTCGAGCGGCTCAGGGAGCTCCGCGAACCGGAGGAGGTGCCGCCGCCCTTCGTGATCGCTGCCGCCGATCCGGCCCAACCCTACGGCGCGGCCCTTCCCTGGCCCAAGCGGGCAGGCGCCCGGGCCGCACGCGTCGCCGGCGCCCAGGTCGTCCTGATCGGCGGCGAGGCTGTCCTCTATGTCGAACGGGGAGGGCGGTCGCTCGTCCCGCTGCGCGAGCCAGATGAGTCCTGGCTGCGTCCCGCGTTCGAAGCGCTCGTTGCTCACGTCCGCGGTGGAGGAGCCAAACGGCTTGCGGTGGAGCGGTTCGACGGCCGCCCCGTCACCGAGAGCGAGGTGATGCCGCTCCTCGTCGAAGCCGGTTTTCTGGCCGGCCCCCGCCGCGCCGTGCTGAGACCGTGACGTCCAGACCGTGACGTCGAGACCGTGACGTCGAGACCGTGACGTCGAGACCGTGACCTCGCTACATGTCCTTCAGGAATCGAGCTACCGCGGAGCGGACGGTGCGCTGCGCGGGTCCTGGCCGCACGAGCAGGCGATGGATGCCGCCGGCCTCGAGGCGTTCCTCGACGAACGTCGCTACTGCGTCTTCGCGACCAGCACCGCGAAGGGTCGCCCCCAGGCACGGCCCGTCGCGTTCACGGTCTTCCACGCAGCGTTCTGGTTCGGAACCGTTGTCGGCGGCCGGCTGCGGAATCTCGAGCGAACGCCATGGGTTTCGGTTGTGATCGCCGACGGCGAAGGCGACGAGCACCGGGCAGTCGCGGTCGACGGCCCCGTCACCCTTCATTCGGAGCCGCCCGATGGGCTTCTCGATCTCTGGGAAGCGCGGTTCGGCTCCCGGGCCGAATGGGCGGCAGTCTGGCTCGAGCTGCGCCCCAACCGCCTTTATTCCTACGACGCCCGCCGAGAGGTACGAGGATCAGTTGCCTGAGGGGGACACGCTTCATCGTGCCGCGGCGCGACTCCAGCCTCTCGTCGGCCAGGAGCTCGAAGTCGAGGCGGTCCATCCACGCGCACGCGCGGAGAACGTCGCTCCGCAGCTGAACGGCCGACGGCTCGAGTCCATTCAGGCGATCGGCAAGAATCTCGTGCTGCGGTTCGACGGCGGCGTTGTCCTTCGCTCCCACCTGCGGATGACGGGCCGCTGGGCGCTCCGGCCACGCGGTGCGCTGCCGCGCGGCCGGCCATGGCTCATCCTTCGCGGCAACGAGCTCGAAGGCGTTCTCTGGGGCGGGCCCGTGCTCGAGCTCCACACGCGGTCGCTTGCGGCGCTCGGGCCGGACATCCTCGCCTCGCCACCCGACTTCGACGCCATGCTCGCCCGGCTCAGCTGCGGCGATCCGACGCGCACGTTCGGTGAGAGCCTCATGGATCAGAGCCTCGTCGCCGGGATCGGGAACATGTGGATGGCGGAGACGCTCTGGCAGGCGCAGCTCTCGCCCTGGCTTCGGCTCGCTGACCTCCCAGAACCAGTTCGCCGCCGAGTACTCGAGCTCGCGGCCGAGCGGATGCGGGCGGCCGTCGACGCCGGTCGCGAGCCGCGCCGGCAGGTCTACGGCCACGCCGGCCGTCCCTGTCCGCGCTGCCGCACGCCCATCCGCTCTCGCGGGCAAGGCGATGCAAACCGCACGGCTTACTGGTGCCCGCAGTGCCAGCCGGACAAGGCGTGTAAGCCGGGCTGAGCCGCCTCAGTCGACCGACACGAGGTCCACCACGAACACGAGCGCCTCGTGGGGCTGGATCACACCGCCGGCGCCGCGAGCGCCATAGGCCATCGCCGACGGGATCGTGAGCTTCCGGCGGCCACCGGCCTTCATCCCCGCGACACCCGCATCCCAGCCAGGGATCACGTGACCCCGTCCCAACGTGAACCGGAACGGCTCGTCGCGGTTCCACGAAGCGTCGAACTCCTCGCCCGTCGAGAAAGCAACTCCCGCGTAGTGCACCGCGACCTTGCTCCCGTTGACCGCTTCCGCACCGTCGCCGACGACGAGATCCTCGATCCCGAGCTCGAACGGCTTGTCGCCCTCGGGCTTCTCGATCTGTGGCCGCTCGGGAGCCATCGGGGCTGGACGATACAGGGAGCCGCGTAGGAGATCCGCCGGCCGTCGCGTAGAGGTACTCGTGGCGATCCGGGCACCGCACCTCTACCAGTCCCTGCGCTCGTTCTGTCTTGCCGCATTTGCGGCCGAGCGCGGTGCAGAGCTTCCCTTCGCATTCGAGGAGCATCCGACCCGCAGCGGGCCCTCCCTCTACGAGTACCGGCCGCTCGTTCGCACCTTCGTCGCGGAGCAGGCGCCGACGTTGCGCCGCCTGCCCGATACCCGCAACGCGATCGACGACCTGCGCCGCGAGCCGGCGGCGGCGCTCTTCGCGAACGCGCACTCGGGCCTCGGGACGACCGGCGACGACGCCCTGTTCCACTCGATCCTGCTGCCGACGCTGGCTGCCGTGGCCGAGCGCGCCGGCGGGTTCGACTGGAGCGACGAGGCATTCGAAGCCGCCTACGCCGGGATCGAGCAGTCCCTCTTCGGGACCGCACGCTCCTACGCGGCGGTCGCCCCGCTCATCGGACTCTCCGCCGGACAGCCCGCGGCGCTCGGTGGGGGGATCCAGGTCAGAGCCGTCGTGCCGGGCGAGCTCTCCTCGCTCTGGCCCGAGGCGCTCGGACTGATGCCGCCGGAGTTCGGACGGGACGTCGACCGGTTGTGCGTTCTCGAGCTGACCCGCGAGCTCGACGCGAGCGACGGCGAGCCGCCTGACGCCGCGGGCGAGCTCGCCGACGCCGTCAGTGCGCTTCGGCTCGCGACCGCAGGCGCGATCGCCGCCGGGCCGGTTGTCTTCGAGCGGCTCGACTTCAGGCCCCTGCGAATCTCGCCCCTCCTCCCGATTGCGGCGACGAAGCCCCTCGGCGAGGCAATCAGGCTCGACTCGATTCGAGCCGGTGTCGCCGCCGACCTGCGTGAGCGGCTGCCGCTCGCCGACGAGGACCGGGAGCTCGGGGAGGCGCTCGACCGCTGGGAGCTCTCGCTCTTCGCTGACGAGCCGTTCCGTTCCGGGCAGGTCAAGGATGCGTTGACCGCGTTGCTCGGCGCGGGCGACGGCGCCTGGGCCGCCTCGATGCGCGCGGCCGTCCTGCTGCGGGAGGGTACGAAGGAACGCGGCGAGCTCGCTGCTGCCCTACGGCGCGAAAGTGCCGGCTCGACGGTGCGAGACGCGCTCCGTCGTGCGCTCGTCGAGACGCTTCTCCGGGGCGACCGACTCGGGCTCGTCGAGACACTGGACGAGACCCTCCTCGGGATGCGTGCGAGTCCCGCAAGAGCGCTCGCCGCGTAGCTGCCTCCAACGCGACATCTCGCGACACTTGCCATGGTCGGGCGGGGAGGCTTTCCCCGACGGGGCGATTGCGAGGCTTCGGCGTCGTCCTGGGAGAGAGTGCACGCATCTGTCTCAGAGCTGGTACCCGCGCGTTACATCTTCGGCGGTACCGTCCGAGCATGGACGAAGCGGAAAAGGTGCTGGAGCGGCTGAGGCGGATCAGGGAGCTCGACGAGGGCCGGGCGGCGCCGGCTCTCCTCCTCGACGAGCTGCGGGAGCTCGTCTCCGAGGCAGAGGACTGGGCGCGTGTCGAGGGCGACGCCCGCGCTCGGGCGGCAGCGCTCGAGCTCGGCGACGCTCTCCGCCAGGGGGAGCAGAAGAAGGAGGTGGGAGCCCAGCGGCTGGCCGTTCATTGAAAGATGAAGGAACGTCAGTTCCGGTCGCGAATGAACGCGTACATGGTCGTCGCACGTCTCCTCCCACGCTCCAGCTCTCGCCACCCGGCGAAGGTGAAGGCCCCCGCGAAGACACGGGTGATCGCGCTCGCGAACCAGAAGGGCGGGGTCGCGAAGACGACGACCACGCTCAATCTCGGCGTTGCGTTCGCCGAGCGCGGCCTGCGCGTCCTCTGCATCGATCTCGATCCGCAGGGCAACCTCACGATGTCCCAGGGGATGAACCCGGACACGATCGAGCGGTCCATGTTCGACGTGCTCGTTCATCGCCACCCGATCGCGGACGTGATTGCCACGCGAGAGGTCGACATCGCCGTCGCTTCGATCGACCTGGCAGGGGCCGACATGGCCCTCGCGAGCCAGATCGGCCGCGAACGCGCGCTGCAGAAGGCCCTCGAGCCGGTCAAGGAAAACTACGACTACATCCTGATCGACACACCGCCTTCGCTCGGGCTCCTGACGATCAACGCGTTCGTTGCGGCCGACGGCGTGATCGTGCCGGTGCAGACCGAGTACCTCTCGCTGCGCGGTCTCGTCCAGCTTGAGAACACCCTCGGGATGGTGCGCGACAACCTGAACCCGCACGTCGCGATCATCGGGATCCTTCCGACGATGTTCGACAAGCGCGTCGGGCATTCGCGCGAGGCCGACGAGATCCTGCGCGAGAACTTCGGAGCGCTCGTCTTCAACACCCGAATCCGGCGGACCGTGCGCTTCGCGGAGGCGCCCGTGAAGGGCTCGTCGATCATCGCCTACGAGCCCGACGGCGAGGCGGCCGCCCTCTACCGCGATCTGGCGAAGGAGGTGCTCAATGGCGAGAAAGCGCGTTAGCATGCGGGAAGGCCCGTTGGCGGAGCTCTTCCGCGCCACCGAATCGTCGCAGACCCGATCGAACCAGCCTGGATCGAGCGAGGGCCGCAAGGCGGGGAGCGACGCCGCGGGTGCGGGCACGACGTTGGATCCGGGCGAGCCCACTCAGATCCTGACTCCCGAGCCGGCGCCGGTCGCGTCACTCGCTCCGGCACCCCCTCCGTCGCCTGCTCTGGCTCCCGTCGCGATCGCGGCGCCGGCCGAGCCGGCGGAACCGCAGCCGATCGCGCGCTGGCTCGAACCGCTCCCCGAGAACCCCGCGCGCCTCGAGCGTGCGCGCGACGGCGCTTCCTACCTTGCAGTGATCCGCGTCGTCGGCGTGGGCGGCGCCGGGCTGAACGCCCTCGACCGGATGATCGACGCCGGAATCACCCAGGTCGACTTCATCGCGATCAACACCGACATCCAGCAGCTCCAGATGAGCGACGTGCCGACGAAGATCCACATCGGCAGCGAGCTCACCGAGGGGCTCGGCTCGGGTGCCGATCCCGAGATCGGCCGCCAGTCCGCCGAGGCGAGCTACGACGCGCTCAAGCGCGCGCTCCGTGGCTCGGACATGGTCTTCGTCACAGCCGGCGAGGGAGGCGGAACCGGCTCGGGCGCTGCTCCGGTCGTCGCGCGGATCGCACGCGAGCTCGGCGCGCTGACCGTAGGGATCGTGACGACCCCGTTCAAGTTCGAGGGCAGCCGGCGAGCGAAGCAGGCCGACATGGGGATCGAGACCCTCCGCGGCGCGTGCGACACCGTGATCGTGATCCCGAACGACCGACTGCTCGAGGTGCTCGATCGCTCGACGTCGATGCTCGACGCGTTCCGGATCGCCGACGACGTGCTCCGCCAGGGGGTTCAGGGCATCTGCGACCTGATCACGAACCCCGGCCTGATCAATCTCGATTTTGCCGATGTCCGCACCGTGATGAAGGACGCCGGCTCCGCGCTGATGGGCATCGGCTTCGCCGAAGGCACGAGCGAGACACGTGCTCGCGAAGCCGCCGAACGCGCGCTCAGGAGCCCGCTGATCGAGACCGAGATCTCGGGCGCCCGCGGCATCCTGCTCTCGATCGCCGGCGGCGACGACATGTCGCTCTTCGAGGTCAACGAAGCCGCCGAGGTGGTCCGTGCGGCAGCAACCGATGATACGAACATCATCTTCGGCGCCACGATCGACGAGCGCCTCACCGGCCAGATCTGGATCACGGTGATCGCCACGGGTCTCGGGGGCGGCAAGCGGCCCCGGGCGCTTGCGGCTGTCGGCAGCGGGTTCAACGACCCGTTCGAGACGCCGTCGTTCCTCGCCGGATAGGCATCGCGAGCGGCATTTAGGCTGAGGTCGTGACCGTCGCGCGGCTTCCGCCTGGGCTCGAGCACGCACGCCCCCGCAAGGAGCGCACGGCCGGCCGCGGAGGCCCGGCGTGAAGGGCGCCGTTGCCGCCGGCCATCCACTCACCGCCCGCGCGGGAGCGAGGATGCTCGAGGAGGGCGGAAACGCCGTCGACGCCTGCGTCGCGGCCGCGTTCGCAGCCGCCGTCGCCGAGAGCTTCCTCACGAGCCCCGCCGCCGGTGGGTTCATGCTCGTCCATCGCGCGCGCGACCGGACGGCACGACTCGCCGATTTCTTCGTGGCGGCACCCGGTCTCGGCCTCAAACGGCCACGGGCGGGGGAGATGGACGCGATCGACGTCCTCTTCGGGGACAGCAAGACGACCCAGCCGTTCCTGATCGGCCCGGCCACCGTGGCCGTTCCGGGGATGGTCGCGGGCCTCGAGGCGGCGCATCGCCGATACGGACGGCTCCCTTGGCGCCTTCTGGTCGAGCCCGCGATCGAGATGGCTCACGGTGGAATCGAGCTGACGCGCTCGCAGGCCCACATCCACGCGATGCTCGACCCGATCATTCGCCACTCCGGTGAGGCCCGCCGGATCTACAGCAGCCCGAACGGCTCGCGGCTCGTCGCGGGCGAGCTGCTGCGCTTCCCCGAGCTCGCAGACACATTCGAGGCGATCTCCCGCCGCGGGTCGGCAGAGCTCTACGACGGCGAGCGCGCCCGGGCAATGGTCGCGACGGTGCGCGACGGAGGGGGAGACCTGACCCTCGCCGACCTCGCCTCCTATCGGCCCGTCTGGCGCCGGCCCGTTCGTGTCCCCTTCGCCGGCCACGAAGTGCTCTCGAACCCGCCGCCGTCGTCGGGCGGTGTCTTGATCGCCTACGGCCTCGCGCTACTCGCTCGGCTCCCGACAGGAAGCGCAGGAAGCGCCGAGGCCGTCGCGGTCCTCGCCGAGGTGATGCGAGAGCAGGGGCGGGCGAGAGGCGGAGGCTTCGCACGTGATCTTCATCGTGGCGGTCTCGCCACCCGGCTTCTCTCGACGGCCTCCCTCCGAGAGGCGAAGCGCCGGATCGAGCAGGAGCTCGCGGGCGAGGCCGAGCCGGCTCCGCCCGGCGGGACGACCCACGTCTCCGTCGTCGACGGCGACGGGAACGCCGCTGCCCTCTCGAGCTCGACCGGCTCCGGCTCGGGCGTGATCGTGCCCGGGACAGGCATCTACCTGAACAACATGCTCGGCGAGTACGACCTCGTCGGGGACAGGTCGCCGCGCTCCGGAGCCCGGCTCACGAGCATGATGGCGCCGACGATCGCGCTCGCGCCCGACGGCAGCCCTCGGCTCGTTGTCGGCAGCGCGGGCTCGGCGCGGCTTCGGGGAGCGATCATGCAGATCGTCGTGAACGTGCTTCAGCACGGGCTCGACGTCGAAGAAGCCGTGGGTGCCCCGCGGATCCACGTCGACGAGCCCCACATCCACTGCGAGGGCGGCCATGACCCCGCCGAGCTCGACCGCCTGGCCGAGCGTGGCTACGACCTCGTTCGCTGGCGGCGCCGGAACCTATTCTTCGGAGGCGCCGCGGCGGTCGAGACCCTTCCCGATGGAACCGAGGCCGCCGCTGGTGATCCCCGCCGCGGCGGTGCCGGAGTGCTCGTCACGTGACCGTTTTCGTGCGGAAGGCGGTTCCCGGCGACGCGCAGCGCCTCGTCGGGCTCGCGACGGCGATCGCCGCCGAGCAGGAGGGATGGCTGCTCGCCGATGCACGCTGGCGAAGCGAGGGCGACGAACGCCGCTACATCCGCGTGCTCCAGCGCCACCCCGACGCGGCGCTCTACGTCGCCGAGCTCGAAGGCGGCGAGCTCGTCGGTCGCCTGTCGCTGATGCGCGACTCCCATCCCTCGAGCAAGCACGTCGCCGACCTCGGCCTGATGGTGGCCGCCGGACAGCGCCGCCGCGGGATCGGGACGAAGCTCATGGGAGTGGCAGAAGATTGGGCGCGCGAGGCAGGCGTCACGAAGCTCGAGCTTCACGTTTTTCCGCACAACCACCCCGCGATTGCGCTCTACGAGAGCCTCGGGTACGAGCGGGAGGGTCTCAGACACCGGCACTACGAGCGCACCGACGGTGGCTTCTCGGACGTGATCCTGATGGCCAAGCAACTGTAGATTGGGCCGAAGAATGGCGATCCAAAGACTGTTCTTCCGCCCCGAGGTCGAGGCCCTCACCCCGTACCAGCCCGGGAAGCCGATCGAAGACGTCCAGCGCGAGCTCGGGCTCCAGCACGTGGTGAAGCTCGCCTCGAACGAAGGCCCTTACCCGCCGCTCCCGGCGGCGATCGAGGCGATGACAGAGGCCGCGGCCGAGCTGAACCGCTATCCGGACGGCGGCAGCTATCGCCTGCACGCGGCGCTCGCGGAGCGCCACGGCGTCCACCCGGAAGAGATCTCCGTGGGTTCGGGTGCCGACGGCTGCATCGACATGCTGAGCCAGGCCTCGCTCGGCGTCGGCGACGAGGTCGTCTGCGGTTGGCCCTCGTTCGCCAGCTACCCGATCTACGCTGCCAAGCAAGGGGCAGTCGTCCGGAAGATACCTCTCGTCGAGAATCGCTACGACCTCGAGGCCCTCTCGAACGCCGTCACGCCGCAGACGAAGCTCGTGTACGTCTGCCACCCGAACAACCCGACCGGGACGATGAATACGAAGGACGAGCTCGACGCCTTCTTCGACCGGGTCCCACGCGGAGTGCTCGTGGTCGTCGACCAGGCCTACTTCGAGTACATCGACCGCGAGGACTATCCGGATGCGGTCGAGGCGTACTTCAAGAACGACCGGCGCGTGGTCGTGCTTCGCACGTTCTCGAAGATCTACGGCCTCGCGGGCCTGCGCGTCGGGTATGCCGTCGGGCCCGAGGACGTCTGCGAGGCGATGGCGAAGGTACGCCGGCCCTTCGACGTCACGACTCCGGCGCAGCTGGCAGCACTCGCAAGTCTCCGCGACCCTGACGAGATCGCGCGCCGTCGTGAGCTGAACGCAGCAGGCCTCGCCGAGCTGACGGCGATCATCACAAAGCACGGTCTCGACCCCGTCCCCGGCGCGGTGGGCAACTTCGTCTACATCGACCTCGGCGAGGACGTGGCTCCGTTCTTCGAGCAGCTACTCCGGCAGGGAGTAATCGTCCGCCCGCTCGCGGGGTTCGGCGCCCCGACCGCCGTACGCATCACCGTCGGCACTCCGAGCGAGCATCAGTTCCTCGACGCGGCGCTCGGTCGCCTCTGACGCTAGTCGCTCTCTGACTCGCTCTCGAGCGCCCTCACGTGCTCGGCGATCCACGCTTCGAGCTCCTCGTCGCCCGAAGGCGTACCCGCGCCGATCGCCTCGCGGATCGCCCCTTCGGCGCTCTCCGACTCCGCGCGCGCCGAGAGGCAGGTCGCGAGCCATCCACTGCCTGTTCGCCGGAGCACGAGGAGCCTGTCGTCGGGGGTGTAGGTCTGCCACATCGCTTTTCTCTAGCGAACGAGGTCCCGCCTGTCAAACGGGAACCGGCTGCCGCAGGCACCTCTCGGGACCTGCGATGCTCTCGCCCATGAGCGAGACGATTGTTGTCGGCTATGACGGGAAGGATCAGTCCGAGCCTGCCCTCGCGAAGGCGATCGAGGAGGCGAAGGCGGGCGGCGGGACGGTCGTCGTGGTCGTCGTCGAGTACATGCCGGTCGAGCCGAACGTGCCGAGTAGGTACGGCTTCGACCCGACCGTGCCCGATGCCCTTCGTGAGCCCGGGGGCGAGCCCCCGCCGACTCTCAAGCCGATCCTCGCTCAGGCCGGCGAGAAGCTCGCGGCCACGGGGGTGCACGCGATCTATGTGTGGGGGGCCGGCGATCCGGCCCGCGTGATCATCGACGCAGCGGCGCAGCACGATGCGGACAAGATCATGATCGGCAAGGATCATCACGGGTTCTTCGGGCGGCTCTTCGGCGACGATGTCGAAGCCGAGGTCAAGCGGCAGGCCGATTGCGATGTCGTCGTGGTCGGGTAGAGAGGGAGCCGGCGCCGCCGTCCTTCACGCCTCGTAACGGGGATCGAGGCTCCGGCGGAGGCGTGCTCTAGCGTGGGAACAGTGGCGGGACTCGAAGTCCACCACCGCCGTGCGCTGCTCCGGAACGCCAGGTTCCGGCTGCTCTTCGTCGCGACGTTCGCCTCGGGGATCGGCACGTGGCTGGCGGTGATCGCGCTCACCGTCGACGTGTACAACCGCACGCACAGTGGATGGTGGGTCGGGGAGCTCCTGATCGCGAACATCCTGCCCGCCGTGTTCATCGGCCTCCTGTTCGGACCGCTCGTCGATCGGCTCTCACGGAAGTGGTTGATGATCGCTTCCGATCTCGGCCGGCTCGCGGTCTTCGCGGTGCTTCCGTTCGCGAGCTCGGCCGGCGCGATCGTCGTCCTGGCGGCGATCGCCGGAATCGGCAACGCCTTCTTCCGCCCGGCTGTCCTCGCAGGGGTCCCCAACCTCGTTGGCGAGGGGGAGCTGTCGACGGCGAACGCGCTGCTCCAGATCGTCGAGTGGTCGACGACCGCGCTCGGGCCGCTCCTCGGCGGCGTCCTCGTCTCGATCTCCGGGCCGAATCTCGCGTATCTCGTGAACGCCGTGAGCTTCGGGGTGTCGGCGGCCCTCGTCGCCCTGATCCCGGGCAAGCTGCTCCAGAGCGAGCGCCCGATCGGACGCGGCCGCTGGAGCGACCTCGCCGAGGGGTTCACGACGGTGGTCCACTCGCGGGCGCTCTCCTGTGTGATCGTCGTCTGGTCGATCGTGATGGTCGCAAGCGGGATCGTGAACGTCGCGGAGATCTTCCTCGCGCGCGAGGCGTTCGGCGCCGGCGACCTCGGGTTCGGGCTGCTTTGGACGGGCTCCGGCATCGGGCTCGTGATCGGCGGGCTCGTCGCTGGACCGCTGATAGAGCGAAGCCTCGCAACCGTGTACGTGTGGTTTCTCGGGATCTTTGCCGTCGGCTTCGGCTGTGCTGCGGTTGCACCGAATATCTTGGTCGGCGTGATCGCGATGGCTCTCGCCGGCTTCGGGAACGGCGGCGCCGTCGTCGCGAACATCACGCTCGTCCAGCGCAGCGCGCCCGATCGTGTTCGCGGGCGCGCGTTCACCGTGGTGATGAGCGTGAACTACGCGGTCCTGGGGCTCGCGTTCGTCGCCGCCGGCCCCTTCACGAATACGTACGGCCCGCGCTGCGCCTTCGGCGTCGCGAGCGCCGCGATCGTCGTCGCCACCATCGTCGCGTTTCGTCGGACGCGGGGGATCGAAGCCGAGCTCGAGCCCGCCCTTCCGGTATGACGGAGCGGGCGCCCGACAAGCTCGCGGAGGGCGTCGCGGCCGGTGAGACGCGTGCGCTCGCCCGCGCGATCTCGCTCGTCGAAAGCGGCGATCCCTCGGCCCGAGAGCTCGTCCGTCTTCTCTACGGGCGTACCGGCCGCGCCCGCGTTGTCGGCCTGACCGGAGCGCCCGGCGTCGGCAAGTCGACCCTGATCTCCGCACTCGTGACCCGCGTGCGTGCGGCCGGGCTCATGGCGGGGGTGATCTCGGTCGACCCGACGAGCCCCTTCACCGGCGGCGCGCTCCTCGGCGACCGGATCAGGCTCTCGGAGCATTTTCTCGATCCTGGTGTGTTCATTCGCTCGATGGGAACGCGCGGACATCCGGGCGGTCTTGCCGAGGCGACGCTTCAGGCGGTGCTGATTCTCGATGCCGCCGGGACCGATGTCGTGTTCGTCGAGACGGTGGGCGCCGGACAGAACGAGATCGGCGTCGCAACAGCCGCCGACACCGTCGTCCTGGTGCTGATGCCGGGCTCAGGCGACGCCGTGCAGGCGCTGAAGGCCGGGATCATGGAGATCCCCGACGTGATCGCGATCAACAAGGCAGATCAGCCGCTCGCCTCGGCGATGAAGAACGACGTCCGCCAGATGCTCGCGCTCGGGCCGGGCCCCGCCCCGCCGATCGTGATGACTGAGGGACAGAGCGGGAAGGGGTCGGCTGAGCTGTGGGCCGCGATCGAGGCGCACCGAGCCCGTCTCGAGGTTCACGGAGGGCTCGAGGAGCGGCGTGCGCGCAACCTCGCGATAGAGGTTTACGCGATCGCCTCCGCACGAGCGCGCCGCCATCTGGAAAATGCAGTCTCGGACGACAACGAGCTCCTGCGGCTGCTCGACGATGTACGCCGCCGGGAGCTCGATCCACTCACGGCCGTGCACGAGATCCTCGGAAAGGTGTTCCACATTGACGATGAAGACCGAACCGACGCTGGCTGAGCTCCGGGCCGCCCGAGAGCGGCTCGCCGGGCACGTCAGCCTGACGCCGATCATGACGTCGGAGACCCTCGAGCGCGAGACGGGCCGCCGCGCGCTGCTGAAGGCGGAGAACCTCCAGCGGACGGGATCGTTCAAGATCCGAGGAGCGGTCAACTGCATGGCGACGCTGACGCCGGAGCAGCGGGCCGCCGGAGTGATCGCCGCGAGCGCAGGCAATCACGGTCAGGCGGTCGCTTGGGCCGCGCGCGAGCTCGGGATGCACGCGACGATCTTCATGCCCGAGGACGCGCCCATGGCGAAGGTCGAGCCCACGCTCACCTACGGTGGCGAGGCGGTGCTCGAAGGCGCCGGCTTCGACGAGGCGCTCGCTCTCGCCCTTCAGCGAGTCGAGGAGACCGGGGCGACATTCGTGCACGCCTTCGAGGACGAGCACGTGATCGCAGGGCAGGGGACGATCGGGCTCGAGCTCGCCGAGCAGATCGAGGAGCTCGGAACCGTCCTGATTCCCGTCGGCGGGGGCGGGCTCGCCTCCGGGATCGCGATCGCCCTGCGCGCGCTCCGTCCCGACGTGCGCCTCGTCGGCGTCCAGGTGCGCCGGAACGGGTATACGATCGCCGACGGGATCGCCGTGAAGAAGCCGGGCGAGCTGACGATGGAGATCCTCGGGCGCCTGCTCGACGACCTCGTGACGGTCGACGACAACGAGATCAGCGATGCGATCACGCTCCTGCTCGAGCGCTCGAAGCTCCTCGTCGAGGGCGCGGGCGCGGTCGGGGTGGCGGCGCTACTCTCGGGCAAGGCCGGCGGATCGGGCCCCGCGTGCGCGGTGGTGTCTGGAGGGAACATCGACCCGACGATGCTGATGTCGGTGCTGCGCCACGGCATGACCGTCGAGGGCCGGTACCTCGCGATGCGCACCCGGCTCTTCGACCGCCCCGGCGAGCTGATCAAGGTCTGCCAGCTCGTGGCTGGGGAGCGCGGGAACATCGTCCAGATCGAGCACCGGCGCGAGGGCGTCCATCTCGAAGTCGGCGATGTCGGGCTCGACCTTACGGTCGTGATGCGAAACGAGGAGCACTGCCGGGGGCTGATCGCGACGTTGGAGCAAAATGGATTCCCGATCGAAAGGCTGCGTTGATGAATACCCGTGAGTTCTTCGCCTCGCTCGAGGCAAAGTCCGATCCCACGAAGCTCGAGGGCGTCGAGTCGAGCTACCTGTTCGACGTCGCGGGCGAGGGCCGCTGGCTCGTCGACGTCCGCGGCGGCAAGCTGACGGTCACCGAGAGCCCGAAGGCCCCCGGCGACGTCACGTTCTCGATGTCAGGCGAGACCTTCGAGAAGCTTCGCACCCGCAAGCAGAACCCCCTCACCGCCTACGCCACGGGCAAGCTCAAGGTCACGGGCGACATCGCCGCCGCGATGGCGCTGCAGAAGATCCTCTAGCGCCCCGTCACTGCCCGCCCGATCGGGCCCTGGGGTCGATCCAGGCCATTCCGGCCACGTCTCGGGAAGCCACGTCCAGGGACAGTCCCCGGCCTGGTCCACCAGGGCCGTGTTCGGGGCGGCTCGGCGCTTTGCCGCATGTCCCGGGGAGCCAGGCGGGGACAGTCCCCGGCCTGGTCCGCGGGGGACGAGCCGTTTTGGCGGGACGAGTGGGTGCGGGTTCGTCGAGGGCGCGTCAGAACGGGCCGCGGGGCTCGTAGCTG
This sequence comes from uncultured Actinomycetota bacterium, assembly GCA_963766565.1. Taxonomy (GTDB): domain Bacteria; phylum Actinomycetota; class Thermoleophilia; order Gaiellales; family Gaiellaceae; genus PALSA-600. The sequence continues at coordinate 172,765 of CAVYAQ010000001.1, read as the reverse complement.
CCGGGCCGCGCCCCGACCGAGACGAATGTCATCCCGTCCGGGCCGGCGACGGGGCATCTCGTCGTCTCGGGATCGATGCGGATGAACGAGCCTTCGGTCACGGGAACCTCCTCGCCGTCGACGCGGAAGATCCGGAGCCGCGGACGACGACCGACACCTCCTCCTGGCCGGTCGCGATCTCGTCGTGCTCGCGGCCTTCCACGCCGGGAGCGAGCTCGAACCAGTTGATTCCGAACGCCTCGACACCGAGCGCCCGGCGTACGAAGCGCACCGCGCGACCCGGGCCGGCTCCGTCCAGGTCGTGCACCGACACGACGGAGTAGCCCATGGCCGAAGAGCCTAGTCCCGATCCGTATGCTCCGGACATGATCCAGGGGGCTTTCGCGGCAGCACTGACGCCGCTCCGGGACGGCGGCACCGCGCTCGACGAGGGCGCGATCGAGCCGTACGTCGGCTTTCTCGCACGACGGCGGCGTGGACGGGGTCCTCGTGCTCGGAACGACCGGGGAGGGGATCCTGTTCTCGCCGGAGGAGCGGCGCAGGGCAGCCGAGCTCTTCATCCGAGCCGCCGCCGGCAGGCTCGCGGTCGCCGTTCATTGCGGCGCGCAGACGACGGCCGAGACGGCGGCCCTGGCCGCCCATGCCGCCGAGTCCGGCGCCGATGCCGTCGCGGTGATCGGGCCGCCGTACTTCGCACTCGACGCCCTGGCGATGGAGGAGCATTTCAGCGCCGCGGCGGCCGCCTGCGCGCCGCTCCCCTTCTACCTCTACGAGTTCGAGGCCCGCACCGGGTACGCGGTGCCGAGCGCCGTGATCGGGCGTGTTCGGGAGCGTGCCCCGAACCTGCGCGGGCTGAAGGTCTCGGACAAGCCGTGGGAACGGGTGGAGCCCTACCTGATCGAAGGGCTCGACGTCTTCGTCGGCGCCGAGTCGCTCGTGGCGCGCGGCCTTGCCGCCGGAGCCAAGGGAGCCGTTTCGGGGCTCGCCTCGGTCTACCCCGAGCTCGTCGCCGCACTCGTTCACGAGCCGACCCAGGAGCGCGCCGACGAGGCCGAGCGCCTGAGGACGATGCTCGACGGCTTCCCGTTCCAGGCCGCGGCGAAGGTGGTCGCCGCCCGGCGCGGGGTCGCGATCGGGCCCGATGTGCGTGCGCCGCTCCGGAGGCTGACCGCGGACGAGCTCGAACGACTCGAGCTGCCGTGATCCTCGTCGCGGGCGCCGGGGCGATCGGGGCCGGGATTGCCTACCGCCTCGCGCTCGGGCGGCGCAGACGTCGTGCTCTGCGACCGGGGCGAGGTCGCGGGCGGATCGACCTCGCGCGCGATGGGGGGCGTCCGTCAGCAGTTCGCGACCGCGCCCGAGGTGCGGCTCGCGCGTGAGAGCATCGCCTTCTTCGCCGAGCTCGGACCGCCGTTCTTCGACCAGGTCGGCTACCTGTTCCTGGCCACCACCGAGGCGGGGCTGGAGGCACTCGAGGGGCGGCGGGCCGTGCAGGCGGCGCTCGGGGTGCCGGTCGAGCGCGTAGACGCTTCGTTCGTCGAGGGGCTCGAGACCGGCGACGTGCTGGGAGCCGTCTTCTGTGCCGAGGATGGTGTGGCAGACCCGGCCGCGGTGACCCGGGAGCTCGTCCGAAGGGCGCAGGAGCTCGGAGTGGAGCTTCGGGAACGCACCGGGGCGGAAACCCTCCTCGACGCCGCCGACACGCTCGTGATCGCCTGCGGGCCGTGGTCAGCGGCTCTCGGGGCTCGTGTGGGTGTCGAGTTGCCCGTCCGCCCCCTCTGCCGCCAGTTGCTCGCCGCGAAGCCGGCAACGGCCCCGTCGGCCGCGCTGCCGATGGTCGTCGAGTCGGAGAGCGGCTTCCACTTCCGGCGTCGAGGCGACCGGCTCGTGCTCGCGATGGCCGATCCGCGACCAAGGTGGGGGCAGGAGACCGCCGTCGACGAGACGGTCTTCGCCGACCGCCTGGCGCGGCTCGCGCATCGCTTCCCGCGCGCGTCCGGTTGCCGGGTCGATGATGCCTGGGCCGGCCTGTACGACATGACCCCGGACGCGCATCCGATCCTCGGCCGGGTTGCCGACGGGGTGTACGCGGCGTGCGGCTTCTCGGGACACGGGTTCATGCAGTCGCCGGCGGTGGCGAGCGCCGTCGCGGAGGAGATCCTCTCCGGCAACGCGGCGATCGACCTCGGTCCCTACCGGCTCGAGCGCTTCGCAGCGGACGTCCAGTTCCCCGAGACGCTCGTGCTCTAGGCTTCGCGCCATGTGCTTCGATCTCGATTCCTCGCCGCCGGTCCCGATCATCGCCGGCGCCGCGATCTCGCACGAAGATCTCGAGCTGGAAGCGGCCGACGGGAACAGCCTCGCCGCCTTCGTCGCGCGACCCGATGGGCCCGTCTCGATCGGGATCGTGATCCTCCCTGACGTCCGCGGCCTCTACCGCTTCTACGAAGAGCTCGCGCTTCGGTTTGCCGAGCGCGGCTTCCTCGCGGTTGCGTTCGACTACTTCGGCCGTACGGCGGGAGTCGCGAAGCGAGACGACGACTTCCCGTACATGGAGCACACGGTGCAGACGACCCCTGAGGGAATCCAGGCCGACGTCGGCGCCGCCGTCGGGTATCTCCGGGACGAAGGCGCTGGCGCGATCTTCACCGTCGGCTTCTGCTTCGGCGGCCGCAACTCCTGGCTCTCGGCCGCCGGCGGCCACGGCCTCGCCGGCGCGGTCGGCTTCTACGGGATGCCGGGCGAGCGAAACGGCCAGCCGGGCCCCACGCAACGCGCCGCCGAGCTGGGCGCGCCGATCCTCGCGCTCCAGGCCGGCGACGACGCCAACATCACCGCTGAGCACAACTCGGCCTTCGATGGGGCGCTGACAGAAGCCGGAGTCGACCACGAGATCGTCACGTACGCCGGCGCACCGCACAGCTTCTTCGACCGGAAGTACGCCGACTACGCAGACGCCTCCGCGGACGCCTGGCAGCGAACGCTCGACTTCATCGAAGCGAACTCGTAGGCGGCCGCCCGGCCGCGCAGCGGCTAGCCCTTGAACGGGTTCAGGATCAGGACGGCGCTCGCGTCCTGAAGCTGCTGGACCTTGAAGGAGTAGACCGTCGGCAGCGTGAGCTTGTCGATCGTCGCCTTCTCCGTCGGATCGGGAGCCGTCGGCAGCGGCGGCTTTGCAAGCGGGAGCGTGTCGGCGAGCGGCTGCGAGAGCTGCTTCGAGAGGTCGTCCTTCTGTAGGTAGAGGAGCGTCGTCGGCGGCTTGCCCGGAGGCGGGGGCATGAAGGCCACGATCGAGTTGATCGTCGGGACGAACTTGAAGGTGTAGAGCGCAACCTCGAGCGCTTCGCGGCGGACGAGCCGGCCGCGGGCCTCGGTGGCTTGCCCCGAGTCGATGGAGCACGCGGTGCCGAGGCCGCAGAGCTGCTCGCTCCAGGTCGAGTTCGTCGGCACGACGTCATCGCCGCCGCCCTGGTTCACGGTGATCGTCGAGATGGCGATCTTGTGCGTGTCCGCCGTCACGGTCGGCCGGCCGGCGACGACCGCGACGAGCTGGGTGCCCTTCGTGTTGAGCTTGTACTCGGTCGCCACATGCTTCGCGATCGCGCGCGCCATCGCCGCCGGCGTGCCGGAGGGCGGCTTCCAGGGCGACCAGGCCTTTCCGGAGGACGACGAGTTGGAAGACGACGAGTCCGGATTGACCACGAGTACCACGAACCCGACGACGGCGGCCACGAGGACGAGGGCCAGGCCGCCGTAGAGGAGGCCAAACCGCAGGCTGTAGCGGCCTGCGGGCTTCCCAACCGGCATAACCGGCGAATCGACCACCTTCGAGGGGTCCCCAGGTGTCGGCCTGGCCGGTTCCGGCAACGCCGCTCTGATCGACCGATGCGGCTCGCTCATGCGCTCGGCTTCGCCGCGGCTTCGGGTGCGGCCAGCTCGCCACGGGACCGTGGGTCGTACTTGCTCCAGTTCATGAACTTCGGCCAGCAGTTCTCATCCGTCCAGTCGATCTCCGGGCGCTTGAAGTGCTGGTCGTCGAGGAGCTTGACGAGGTCGTCGCCGTAGATCTCCCGCTCCTTGAGGATCTCGTTCGCCACCGTCTCGATCTGCTCCTTGTTCGCGAGCATGAGGTTGTAGGCCGTGACGAATGCCTCGCCGATGAACTGGGCGGCAAAGGCTCTCTTCCGCGGGTCGCCGAGCGGCTGCCAGTCGTTCGTCCTGTTCATCAGGCGCGTGCCGATATCCTCGAGCCGGCGCTGAACGCGTTCACGCGTCTCCTCTTCGCTCTCGTCCTGGAACGTCTTGCCGTGGAGGTCGATCGGCAGCGGTGACATGCCCGAGGCTCCCACCATCGACGCGGCCGTCCAGGTGGTCGAGCTCAGGTCGCCGTAGACGCCGACCGAGTTCTCGCCGTAGAAGACGAGCTCGGCGGCCATCGCGCCGACGTTGTGGATCATGTCGCCGAACTCACGGCTCTGGAAGCCGCCGAAGCGCTCCTCCTTCTCGAAGGACTGATGGTGCCCCAGGCTCCCGCCGCGCATCTTGATCGAGAGCCGGCTCGACTCGAGCTCGGGAACGTAGACGTGCGCGGCTGCCGCGTGCCCTGCCTCGTGGATCGCGACCGCGCGTGCGTCGGCGTCGTTGTAGTTCACGTTGATCGCGGTGCCCGACTCGATCACGACCATCGAGTCGACGAGGTGCCGCCAGGTGAAAGCAGCCTGGCCTTCATGGTGGGCGTTCGTCAGCGCCATCGAGCAGATCTGATCGATCATCGCCGGCGAGTAGCCCGCGGTGATGCGTGCCATCTCGTCGCGGCGCGCCTCGCTGTCGAGGTCCGGCTCGTGGGCGACCTTTGCGAGATATAGATCGAAGATGTCCTTCCGATCCTCCTTCGTCGGCGTCCGGAAGGTGATGTGGCGGCCCATGCGGCCCGGCCGGGTGAGGGCTGGGTCGAGGTTCCGTACGGGCACGTTCGTCGCGCCGATGAAGTAGATCTGCGCGCCGGTCGGCTTCGCACGCGGCAGGCGCATCGAGATCGTGCCGTTCTTCTTCGCGCTGCGGAAGGCCTCGACGCCCAGGTACATCGCGATCCCCTCGAAGACGATGAACACGATCTTCCACACGGACCAGCCGGGATCGAGCGCGCCGATGAAGGCCGATCCAGTGAGCGAGCCGAGCCCGTTCGCGAGGAGCACGGCGCCAACCGCGGCGAGCACGAGGCCGAAGATCATCCCCGCGATCCGGTTGAGGCGGCGCGGAACGAAGTAGACCGCGTCGAGAATCGCGTTCGTCCGGTTCGTGAACACGCGCTTCAGGAAGGGCGGGTTGTCGATTCCGTCCATCACGACGAGGAGCTGGTTCAGCGCAAGCCCGCCGCCTCCCATGCCCCCGAGACCGGGGAAGATCCCCTGGTTCACGATGTTCCCGATCTTCTGCACGAACGGCGGGTACGGGGAGACGCGGTCGGGAGCGCGCTGCTCGAACATGTGCTCGCGCCACGCCGGAGTCTCGACGATGATGTCGCCGGTGGGCGTGCGGGAGCCCATCGGGCCGTAGTACGGACGTCCCTCGTCGTGCGGGTTCACGGATGCGTAGAGACCGGGCCCGGAAACGTGTTGCTCCCGGCCAGGGACTGCCGCCGCATCCCGACGGCATCGATCTCGTCGATGAAGACGATGCACTGGCCGCCCCACTTGCGGGCGAGCTTCTTGGCCTTGCGCGAGAGGAAGCGGACGATCAGCGCGTCGATGCCGATGAAGGTCTGCGCGAAGCCCGAGCCGGGGATCGAGACGAACGGCGAGTTGAACCCTGTCGCGACCGCCTTGGCCATCATCGTCTTGCCGGTGCCGGGCGAGCCGAGGAAGAGCAGTCCACGCTCGCGCTTGCCGCCGGCGCCCTCGAACACCTCACCCGATTGCCAGAGCGTGACGACCCGCCGGATCTCCTCCTTGGCCTCTGCCTGGCCGCGCACGTGGTCGAGCTTGACGCCCCACTCGGCGTCGCCGGGCTCGTAGCCGCGGATCTGGGAGACGCCCATCAGCAGGAGCGGGCCCATGAAGATCAGGAAGTTGACGCCAGAACAGGACGACCACCGTGATGAGGGTCATATCCGAAGACGAGTCGGATGGGCGAGGAGCTTGCGTGATCTTGTGCACACCGCCTCGAGTGTTCCGAGCCAGGTGATGTCGCCGCCCGGGCTGCGGCGAGGAGCTGGAGCACGAAGCCGACCGTGACGAAGAACGCGAGGATCAGCGCGAGCTTGAGCCAGAATCGCCACGTCCAGGCGCGGCGCCGGTTCGTGATGTCCTCCTCCCGCAGGCGCGCGTCGTCGGTGCCGAAGAGGCTCGGCCACGGGATGACCCGGCGCACGAGGATGTCCGTCAGGCCCCGGAACACGACGATCAGCGAGAGCGTCACGAACAGCGACTTGGATCGTCTCCAGCCGTTATGGTGGTGGAGCCAGAAGAAGACGAGCGGGCTCGTCATCATCGCGACGAAGGTGGCGGCGCGCGTCAGGCTGCGCAGCTCCCTGTTCAGGGACGCGTGCGACTCGGTGAGGAGCAACGCTGGGCTCGGAACCGGTGACGGGCTCGGCCCGGGGGCGGGCAAGGATGCCATCGACGTACAGTAGCGGCGATGCCGGAGAAACCGCTAGGGAGTTCCGTCCGGAGTCTTAGGAACTTCTAACCAGGTACCGAGTCGGAAAAGCACGCTGCTACAGTCGTTTCAGCCGGTTGGCTCCTGCTGCCTCGGCAGCTCTCCTCAGCAGAGCACAGTGCCTGCGCTAGTGGTGACGAATAGGACGAAGATGAGCGCAATGAGACTTGCGGCAGGAGGCGTGGCCGCGGCCGTGTCTCCTGTCACTGGCCCTCGCGCTCGCCGCATCGCCTTCCTTGCACGCCGCTCCGGCGGCGAGGCGGGACATCAGCTCGAACTGGGCCGGGTACGTGGCCACCGGGATCGGTTCCACGCCGACCACGGCAAGCCCCTCGATGAGCTACACCGATGTGACCGGCCAATGGGTGCAGCCGAAAGCGAAATGCACGCCGGGCATGGCGACCTCGGTGGCGATCTGGGTCGGTCTCGGCGGCTACAGCGAGAGCTCGCAGGCGCTCGAGCAGACCGGCACGTCGGCCGATTGCAGTGCGAGTGGGAAGCCGACTCTACTACATCTGGTACGAGCTCGTCCCGGCCGACTCCGTCAACCTGAAGGTGAAGGTCCAGCCCGGTGACGTGATCGCCTCGTCCGTCGTCGTGAACGGCACGGACATTCTCGTCCAGGTCAACGACCGGACACGCGCGGAGTGCGGTTCACGAAGCATCTCACGATGGCCTCTCCCGATCTCAGCTCGGCGGAGTGGATTACCGAAGCGCCTTCCCAGTGCAGCTCGAACGGGTATCTGCCCGCAGCTCGCGCTGACGAACTTCCATTCGGTCACCTTCACCCGCTCCTTCGCGGTCGGGAACAGCCTGAACGGGACGATCTCGAGCCCGAACTGGACCTCGACCGAGCTTCAGCTCGTCCCCAGGTCACACCGCTTCTACGGCGACCCGAACGATCCGACCTCCCTCGCGGGCGGTGCGGGTGCGACGCCCTCGACGCTGATTGCCGACGGCAGCGGCTTCAGCATCGCGTGGTCGGCGAACCCGATGGCGACAACCGGTTGCCCCAACTCAGCCGAGTTGGCCCGCCTCTAGCCGAGTTGGGTCAGCGTCGAGGCCAGGACTGAGCAGCCGAGGGAAGGTGACCTCCGACCGCGGCGGCTGTTCGCAGGCGACCACAGCGGGAGTCCGCATCGCCTTCGGAGCCTTCCGCTGCGACGCCTGGCATGTGTGGGCCTCGAATCCCCGAGCCGGTACCGAGAAGCCGGAGACCTTCGTTGCGGGACCTGATCCCCGCCGGGGCCAGCTTCGCCGACACGCCCGCCCCGGAAAATGCCGCCGCCGGCGAGACGATCACGAGAAAGACGGCAGCAACCAGCGGCGAACGTGACGCATCGATCGTACCAGTGTACGCCGATCGAATGCAGAACCGATAGCCGCTTTGCCCCGAGGCCTCCCGGTCGCCCGTCACCGCTGAGCCGGTCCCCGAGGAGAAGGCCGGGGAGGGGCCTCGTTGGGGTCCTCCGCTCTGGCTCCCCCACGTTCGAGCAGGGGCGACAGGACTTGAACCTGCAACCCCCGGTTTTGGAGACCGGTGCTCTACCAATTGAGCTACGCCCCTCGGTTGCGCCTTCCAGTCTACGGTTTCGGCGGTCCGTCTGGATCGATGCGGCTACGGCATGATCAGGTCGTGGGACGCTTCGCGATGCCTGCGCTTTTCTCGGGGCTGACGCTGATCTTCGCCGCGATCGGGCTCGCCGCTGCAGCGCATGAGGAGTGGGTAATCGCCGTCGCGTCGGTCGCGCTCGCCTTGTGGATGGCCTCTTTCGCGCGCGGAGCACTGAGGAGAATGCGCCGCTAGCTCGTATTCTCTCCTCGTGGCCGGGGAAACCGACAGCAGAAGCCTCTGGCTCGAATACCGCCGAACCCGCGAGAAGGCGCTGCGTGACCGCCTGATCGTGAACTACTCGCCGCTCGTGAAGTACGTGGCCGGCCGGCTCGGCTCGGGGCTGCCCGCTCACGTGGACGAGGCCGACCTCGTCTCCTACGGCCTGCTCGGCCTGATGAGTGCGATCGACCGCTACGACCCGGAGCGCGACATCAAGTTCGAGACGTATGCGATCGCGCGGATCCGTGGCTCGATCATCGACGAGCTGCGAACGCTCGACTGGGTGCCGCGCTCGGTGCGGTCGCGGGCGCGTGAGATCGAGCGCGCGATCCGCGACCTCGAGTCGAAGCTCGCCCGGGCGCCGACCGACGAGGAGATCGCCAGAGAAGGTGGGGATCACGACCGGATGAGCTCGAGGAGTCGCTCGTCGATATCTCGCGCACCTCGATCGCAGCGCTCGACGAGCTCTGGTCGACCTCCAACGAGGGCGACCAGGTCTCACTGCTCGACACGCTCGAGGATCCCGGCAGCATCGGGCCGGCGGACGCGCTCGACGAGACCGAGATGCGGGAGTCGCTCGCCGAGGCGATCTCGCGGCTGCCCGAGCGCGAGAAGCTCGTGGTCACGCTGTATTACTACGAGGAGCTGACTCTCCGTGAGATCGGCGAGGTGCTCGGCGTCACCGAGTCCCGGGTCTCGCAGCTTCACACGAAGGCGATCCTGCGCCTTCGCTCGCGCCTTCACGGCGTCACGCTTCCGGCTTGACGGGACGGTTTAGGATTGGTCGCGATCCGTCACCACCGTCCGAGAGGAGCGAGGTATGACTCAGGAGCCCGGGAAGATCCGCAACGTCGCCGTCGTCGGCCACCGCGGGACGGGCAAGACCTCACTCGTGGAGGCGATGCTCTACCAGTCGGGCGCGATCAACCGTCTCGGCTCGGTCGAGGCGGGAACGACGACGACCGACTGGGACGAGGACGAGCATCGCCGCCGGATGTCACTTGCCTCCTCGCTCGCCCACCTGGAGTGGCAGGGCCGCAAGATCAACCTGATCGACGATCCCGGCGACTCGGGCTTCCAGGCCGACACGATCGCGAGCCTGCGCGTGGTCGAGGGCGCGCTCGTTGTCGTCTCGGGCGTGATGGGCGTCGAGGTGAACACCGTGCGTGCCTGGGCGCGGTCCGAGGCGCTGGAGCTCTCGCGGGTCGTCTTCGTGAACATGCTCGACCGCGAGCGCGCCGACTTCTACCGGACCCTCGCCGCAGTCCAGGCGCAGCTCTCCGACCGCTGCGTCGCGATCCAGTTGCCGATCGGGTCCGAGCACGAGCTGACCGGGGTGGTCGACCTTCTGCACGACTGCGCCTACACGGACCCGGACGGCGCACGCGAGGGCGACCCGGTCCCGATCCCCGAGGAGATGGCCGAGCTCGCGGCCGAGTACCGCGAGAAGCTACTCGATGCGGTTGTCCTGACCGACGAGGCGCTGATGGAGCGCTACCTCTCGGGCGAGGCGCTCGACCCGGTCGCCGTTGCCGCAGCGCTGAAGAGCGCGGTCACGACGGACGAGCTCTATCCGGTGGCCTGCGGTGTCGCCACGAAGAACCTCGGAACTCACGCGCTGCTCGACCTGATCGTGGAGGGGGTGCCCTCGCCGGTCAGGAAGGCGCACGACATCGACACCGCCGGCGGCACGGCGGCCTTCGTGTTCAAGACGGTGGCCGACGCGTTCGCCGGGAAGATCAACGTCTTTCGCGTCTACGGCGGCTCGATTGCGGCCGACTCGACGCTCGTGAACCTCCGCGACCACGCGAAGGAGCGGCTCGGCGGGCTGATGCTGCTGCAAGGGAAGGACCACGAGAAGGCAGAGGCGTTCGTGAACGGCGACATCGGCGCGGTCGCGAAGCTGAAGGACGTTCAGACGGGCGACCTGCTTGCCGATTCCGAGCGCCAGATCGAGGTGCCGAAGCTCGACTTCCCCGAGCCGGTGATGAGCTTTGCGGTGACGCCGAAGACGAAAGGCGACGAGGACAAGGTCGCGCAGGCGCTGCGGCGGCTGCACGAGGAGGATCCGACGCTCCAGCTGCGCCGCGACCCGCAGACGGGCGAGCAGCTCCTCTCGGGGATGAGCCAGGTTCACGTCGAGGTGGCGGTCGCGCGGATGAAGAGCCGGTTCGGCGTCGAGGTCGAGCTGCACCAGCCGCGCGTGCCGTACGTCGAGACGATCAAGGGCGAGGCCCGGGCGCAGGGGCGCTACAAGAAGCAGACCGGCGGGCGCGGGCAGTTCGGGGACTGCCACATCGTGATCGAGCCGATCGACGGGCACGTCGGGTACGAGTTCGTGGACCAGATCGTTGGCGGCGTGATCCCGCAGGGCTTCCGGCCGGCGGTCGACAAGGGCGTTCAGGAGACGATGGCGCACGGCGTGCTCGCGGGCGCCCCGATCCAGGGTGTCCGCGTCCGGCTCGTGGATGGTTCCTACCACACGGTCGATTCGTCCGAGATGGCGTTCAAGGTCGCCGGCTCGATGGCGTTCAAGACGGCGTACGAGCGGGCGCAGCCGACGCTCCTCGAGCCGATCATGGCACTCGACGTGACCGTTCCCGACGAGGCCGTCGGTGCCGTGAACGGGGATCTCAACTCGCGGCGCGGCCGTCTCCACGGGATGGAGCCCGCCGCCGGGATGACGACGATCAAGGCAGAGGTGCCGATGGCCGAGGTGCTCACCTATTCGCAGTCGCTGACCTCCATGACCGGCGGCCGCGGCGACTACCACATGGAGTTCCTGCGCTACGAGGAGGTTCCCGCGCACATCGCCCAGAAGCTGATCGACGCCGCGAAGAGAGACCAGGAGGCGATTCCGGCGTAGCGTCCCTGGTTGCAGGGATTTCTTTGCTGGGGTGTGGTCGGAACAGCTACCCTCGGGGCCGTGAGAGTCACCCGGATCAGTGCGACGAAGACGTGCGCGGTGTGCGAGCGCACGCTTCTGATGGGCGAGCGCACCGTGCGCTTCTCGCCGAACGGGGGAACGCGGTACGTCGATGTCTGCCCTCTCTGCCAGGAGATCGCGCTCGACTCGGGCTGGGTGAAGGAAGGCTCGCCGATCAGCCCCACGATCCCAGACGACCGCCGGAAGAGCCGCTTCTCGCTCTCCTCGCTTCTGGGCGCGAAGGTGGCGGCGGAGGAGCCCGTCGCGAGCGAGCCGATCCTGCGGCGGCTCTCGGAGACCGAGCTCGCGATCGTCGAGGCCGCAGACCACTTCAACGCCTCGCAGTTCCGCCGTACGGTCGGCGGGATCGCGAAGAGCCTCGGGGTGCCGCGCGTCTCGATCACGCCGCTCTCGGGGGTGAACGCGGAGATCGTGATCACGGTCGCCTGGGACATCTCCTGGTACCAGTACCGCGTCACCCCGGATCTCGCGGCACCGGTGCGGCTGGCCGAGCGGGGCCACGACCCCGAGGACATCGAGGTGGCCTTCACGGATTGGAACGCACACATGGGCGACGACGGCCGGATCGTCCCGGACATCGCGAAGGTCTGATCCAGCCCCGAACCGGCCCTGGCTCTAGACTGCCGCCGTGATTCACTGCGTCGTTCCCAGGGAGCTCGAAGCCGAGCTGTACGACCGGCTCGTGGCCTACTACGCCGACAATCCTGCGGTGACGGTGATCGTCGATCGCCGCACGGGGCCGGACCGGCGCCACGGCCGGAGCCCGGCCGAGTTCGCCGAGCAGCGGGAGGTTCGCGACCGGCGCCGTCCGCGCGTGCCCGGCACGTTCGCGCCGACCGACGTCCCGGATCCCTAAGTGTCAGCGATCCCGCAGCTCGAGAACTTCATCGGAGGGGAACGGGTCGCCGCCGAGAGCGGGGAGACCTTCGAGTCGATCGTGCCCGCGACCGGCGAGACGCTCGCGACGTTCCCGCGCTCGGGCGCGGCCGACGTCGAGCGCGCGGTTGCCGCTGCGAAGGAGGCATTCGAGAGCTGGCGGCTCGTGCCCGCACCGGCCCGCGGGGCGATCCTCTTCCGGCTTGCCGAGCTCCTGCGCGAGCACAAGGACGAGCTGACCGAGCTGATGACGCGCGAGATGGGGAAAGTGCGAGCCGAGGCCGGGGGAGACGTCCAGGAGGCGATCGACATGAGCCAGTACATGGCGGGCGAAGGCCGCCGGCTCTTCGGCCAGACGACGCCGAGCGAGCTCCCGGACAAGTTCATGATGAGCGTGCGGATGCCGGTCGGCGTCGTCGGCGCGATCACGCCGTGGAACTTCCCGATCGCGATCCCGTCATGGAAGCTCGCCCCGGCGCTCGTCTGCGGCAACACCGTCGTCCTGAAGCCGGCGGAAGAGACGCCGTTTCTCGCGGAGCGCTTCGTCGAGTTGCTGGCCGAGGCCGGCGCGCCGCCAGGCGTCGTGAACATCGTCCACGGCTTCGGCGAGGAGGCGGGAGAGGCGCTCGTCCGTCATCCCGACGTGCCGGTAATCACCTTCACGGGCTCGCGCGAGACCGGGATCGCGGTGACGAAGGCCGCTGCCGACGGGCTCAAGCACGTCCATCTCGAGCTCGGTGGCAAGAACGCGATCATCGTGATGGACGACGCCGACGTCGAGCTCGCGGTCGAGGGGATCGTCTGGTCGGCGTTCGGGACGACCGGGCAGCGGTGCACGGCGGCCTCGCGGGTGATCGTGCATCGCGCCGTCTACGACGAGGTGCAGCGGCGGCTCGTGGCGGCAGCCGAGGCGATGCGGATCGGGCCGGGATGGGAGGCTTCCACCGACGTCGGGCCGCTGATCAACCGCGCCGCGCTCGACAAGGTCGCGAGCTACACGGAGATCGGGAAAGGCGAGGGAGCAAAGCTGCTCACGGGCGGCGAGGCTGTGCCGGGCCCCGGGTTCTTCTACCGGCCGACGGTGTTCGCCGACGTCGAGGCCGGGATGCGGATCGCGCGCGAGGAGATCTTCGGCCCGACGACGGCTCTGATCCCGGTGGGCAGCTTCGAGGAAGCGGTCGCGGCGGCGAACTCCGTGAGCTACGGCCTCTCGTCGTCGATCTTCACGCGCGATGTGAACCGCGCCTTCCGCGCGATGCGCGACCTGCAGGCCGGGATCACCTACGTCAACGCCGGCACGACCGGCGCCGAGGTGCACCTGCCGTTCGGCGGAACGAAGGACACCGGCAACGGCCATCGCGAGGCGGGCCAGGCGGCGCTCGACGTCTTCACCGAGTGGAAGTCGATCTACGTCGACTACTCGGGCAAGCTCCAGCGCGCACAGATCGACAACGTGTAGCGCCCGACCTAACGGTCGACGAGCCCGTCGACGATCGCCCAGGTGTCGCGCTGCTCGATACAGCGGCCGTCGGAGTCGAAGCGGAGGAGCGACACACCCGAGATGGTCACGTCCCGGCCGTCCTCCCTCATCCGGGCATACCACTCGACTGCGGCGCGGCCGTTCTCGACGATGGGCTCGCCGAACCACGGGTCCGCCCACTCCTCCTCGGCGAACGCGCGTCTGATGAAGATCCCGGGGTCCTCGGCCGGTCTGAACGGCTGCGAGACGAACACCGCGCCGGGAGCGTAGAGGTCGCATACGAAGCTCGGATCGAGCCTCGCCCAGCCGTGCCTCCAGGCGTCGGCCCAACGCCTCGCCGCGGTCGCGGTGTCCACGTTCGCGATGATAGGCGCCGTGAACCGGAAGCTCGTCGTCTTTGTCCCCCGCAACGCGCTGACGGACGTGCGCGAAGCCATTTTCGCAGCGGGCGCCGGCCGGATCGGCAACTACGAGCGGTGCTCGTGGTACACGGACGGCACCGGCACGTTCCTCGCGGGTGAGGACGCCACCCCGACGAGCGGCAAGAGCGGCGTGGAGCAGCTCGTGGACGAGTACCGGCTCGAGACGGTGTTCCCCGCGGAGGCGCAAGATGTGATCGTGGCTGCCCTGCGCGCCGCGCACCCCTACGAAGAGCCCGCCTTCGACATCTATCCGCTGCTTTGAAGGCGCGCCTCTACACCGACGGCGGCGCCCGCGGCAACCCGGGGCCCGCGGCCTACGGCTATGTGCTCGAGAGCGAGGACGGGGACGTTCTCGCCGCCGAGGGCAAGGCGATCGGTCGCGCTACGAACAACGTCGCCGAGTACAGCGGACTGATCGCCGGCCTGAAGCGAGCAGTCGACCTCGACGTCGACGAGCTCGAGGTCAGGTCGGACTCCGAGCTGATGGTGAAGCAGATGCGCGGCGAGTACCGCGTGAAGAACGAGGCGCTCAAGGGGCTCTCGCTCGAAGCCGCCCGCCTCGGCCGCCTGCTCGAGTCGGTCGCCTACCACCATGTGATGCGGGAGCACAACGAGCTCGCCGATCGGCTCGTAAACGAGGCCCTCGACGCGGGATAGCGCGCGTTTGGCGGCTATACTGGCGCCTTCACGCGGATGTAGCTCAGTTGGCTAGAGCGTCTCCTTGCCATGGAGAAGGCCGAGGGTTCGAGTCCCTTCATCCGCTTCGAAAAGCCCCGGGAACGGGGCTTTTCTCATTCTCGGGGCCCGGCGCGGGCGCCCGGCGCGCGTTCGCACCGGGCGCCGAATCGGCCGGCCTCAGCGCTTGGACGCGACCGAGCGGGTGTAGGTGAGCCTCCGGCTGAACCCGGCGAGGTAGCCGGGGCCGGCCTGGTTCACGCTGAACGCGATCCGGAGGCTCGAGTGTCCCTTCGGTAGGAGCGTCGCGAGGAAGGTCCCGCTCGAGTTCGGGTTCAGCCGTTCCCTCGCGACGGTCTTCCAGCGGCCGTGCGACAGCGCCTGCAGCTGCACGACACGGCCGGCGAACGTCGCGCCGGTGCCCACGTGCGCGAGGTAGCGGTGACCTGAGATACGACGCAGGGTGATCCCCGGGGTGACGGCGACGAGCGCGGCTCCGCTCGTCCCGCCTTCGGCCGAGGCCGTATAGGTGGTCAGGATCTGCGGGCGTGCGGGGAAGCTCCAGTTGCCTCCGGCGCCCGTGAGCACGGTGGCGACCGCTGCGGGCGCGCTCTCACCAAACGGCTGTGCCTGGATCGTCACGCTGACTCCGGCCTGGCCGCCCCAGGTCGTTCCGCGGAGCTGGAGGTAGTGCCCCATGATCACGTGCGAGGCCGCGGGAGCGAGCGCCACCGACGCCGGGGTCGCGAAGGAGACGTCCGAGCTCGCGCTCGTCCCGGCGTTGCTCGAGGCCACGAGCCGGAAGTGCAGGGTCGAGTTCGCAGGCAGACCGGAGACGGCGGCGCTCACCCCGGTGGAGCCCGAGCCGGCGGCGAGGGTCTGGGTCGGCGTCGAGCTTCCGTATCCGGTCGTCGTCCCGTAGTCGAAGTGCCACCGGGTGGTCTCCCCGTTTGCGGCGAGGGTGCCGGTGAGCGTCCCCGAGGTGGGCGTCAGCGACTGAACCATCCCTGTCTGCACGCTCGGGGCTCCGACGGTGCCGAAGGAGCGATCGCCGCCGCCTCGCGTCCCGGCGGCATTGACTGCGATGAGCTGGAAGTGGTACCCGGTCGTCGCCGCCAGCTTCGAGATCGTGTCGGACAGGTTGACCGGGTGGGTGCCCGAGCCGGCCGACTGCGACGCAGTTCGCGAGCCGTAGGCGGTGCTCGTGCCGTAGACGAAGTACCAGCTCGTCGGGAGCCCGTTCGGATTCACGGTCCCGGTGAGGCGCGCTCCCTGGGTGCTGATCGAGTTCGCGGAGAGCGTTCCCACGGTCGGGGCCGCACCGGTGGTGGAGAAGCCGACGTCACCGCCGAGGCTCGTGCCGGCGCTGCTCGAGGCCACGAGGCGGAAGTGCACGCCGGTGCCGCCCGGGAGGTTGGAAACGGTGGCGGAAACGCCCTTTGCGGATGATCCGTCGATGGTCTGCGGCGTCGTCTTCGACCCGTAAGAGGTCGTCGTCCCGTACTCGAAATACCAGGACGTCGCGACGCCGTTCGGATTGACCGAGCCGCGCAAGGTGGCGCTGCTCACTGAGATCGCCGTTGCTGAAGCCGTGACCGCGCTCGGCGCGCCGGCGGCCCACACATCGCCGACGAGCGCCAGGGAGGCAATCAGGCCGAGAACGCCGATCGCTGACTTGGCAAGACGTGAAGTGTTCATGCCGGAGGCATTCCCACCGGAGGTAAGGACACCGATAAGAAACGGGAAAGCTTCTGTCTCGGCCGAGCGCGGGCAGCCGGCCCTGCCCGGCTGCTAGGGCAGGACCTCGACCGGCGTGTTCTGCGCGGCGAACTCGTAGACGAGCGGTGCGTCCTGCGCAGGGACGCGGACACACCCGTGTGATGCCGCGTAGGCCGGCACGTCCAGGTACTCGTGGAAGGCGATCCCGCCGTTGAAGTAGCTCGCATAGGGAAGCCAGACCGCGTAGGGGTACGACCAGTCGCGGATCGACTTGCGGTAGATCGCATAGCTTCCCGTGGGGATGGCATAGCCCGGGTTCCCGCTGCTGACCTTGATCGCGATCGGCGGGTCGACGTTGTCCCGGGTCATCGTGCGATCGACCGAGAGCCCTTGTCCCATCGATCGCGCTGCGTTGCCGTCGATCCGGAGCCGTACGCCCGTCACTTTCGGAACGGCCGTCGCAGTCCAGACGAGCTGGTTGAGCCGGGCGATCAGCGAGGCCCGGTCCGTCCCTTCCACGAACGTGCGCGTCAGGTCGATCGTGGCGATCCCGTTGGAGACGGACGCCTTGCGGAGCTTCGTGCCTCCAGGGATCTGCGTCCGGACGTCATTCCTCGACTCGGCGGCAGTGGGCGCGAGAAGGAGGGCCTGAACCGGCGCGGACACCGACTGTGCCGGGACGTTCGTGAGATCGCCTTGAGCGACTCGCCCTGGATGAGGAAGACGCTCGTCCCGGCCGGCGTCGCGGTCCCCGCCGTGGCGCACGAGCCGGCCGCGAAGACTCCGACGAGGCACGAGCACAGGGCCCCGAGGGTGCTGCGCTGCGACACTTCCGCGCGGATCACAGCCGCGTCTCCGCAAGCCGAAGGCGGGGACAGGTACTGCCACGGAAGTGAGACGGCCGCGTGACCGTCGCGTAACGTCCGAAGCGGAGATCCCTGCTCGTGGGCCGGTTGGTCCGGTCCGAGACCGGGGTCGGGCCCTGCAACGGAACTGGAACGCGGCTGGAACGAAAGTGCAACGCCGGACGTCCTGACAACGCCGCGATCAGGCGGCGCGGCGGGTGCCGCGGAGCGCCGGCCTCGGGAGCTGGCCCTCGAGCCAGAGCGCCGCGATCCCAGCGCGCGGAAGGCCGAAGCGACGCTCGTACATGAAATAGCGCGGTTCCCAGCGCGGGAAGAACTTCGCGTTGAAGCGGTAGAGGCGCTCGAGCTGGAACCATGTGTCGCCGACCGTCATCACGCGTCCCGCCGTCCGCTCGAGCACGCCGTCGGGCTCCCGGAAGAGGCGCGCGAACGCGGCGAAGTTGAGCGAGACCTCGGTGACGCCGCGCTCGCGCAGCGCCTCGATCGCCTTCACGATCATGAACTCGGTCAGCCCGTTCGGCGTGTCGTGCCGGCGGCGCATCAGCGAGAGCGAGACCGCGTCCCGGCCGTAGGTCGGGACGAACTGCAGGAATCCGCCGACCCGGCCGCCGGCATCCGTTGCGTAGACGACGAGCGTCTTCCCGCACTGGGGGTTCCTGAGGGAGTCCATCGCCATGCTGAAGCCGCGTTCGGGCGCGCCGCGGCGCCAGTCGTTGCCGACCGACTCGAGCTCCGCCAGTGTCTCCTCGCGGAGCTCTCCGAGCCCGGCGACGTGCGTCCGATAGCCGCCCTTCTCGAGCCGGGACACCGATTGGCGAACCTTCCGGATCCCCCGGCCTTCGACCGAGAACGTCGCCGTGTCGACGATCGCCTCGTCGCCGATGTAGAGCCCGCGCAGCCCGGCCGCCTCGAACAGCTTGCGCCCCGTCGAGCTCACGCCGAGCGCGGCGATGCGCAGCGAGCGCTCCTCCGAGAACGCGACGATCGAGCGGATCAGCCCATCCACCGCCGCCGGATCGCCGACCGGGTCGCCGGAGATCATCAGCACGCCGTTCTCGGCCCGATAGCCCACGAACGCACGTCCGGAGGGATCGAAGAGGTAGTGCTTGTCGCCGCGAAGCTTGAAGAACGAGAGCGTGTCGGTGCCGTGCTCCTGGACGAGCTGCGCCGCCGCGCTCCTCAGCGCGGCACCAGGAAGGTCGCGCGGCGCGGCGAGCGGGCGGAAGAGCACGTAGGCCGCCGTCAGCACCGCGAGGATCGAAATCAGCTCGACAGCGAGCCCGGTGCGGGCGAGCTCGTCGTGGAAGCCGAACGGCCCCGGTTGCCAGAGGAGGAGATCGCCGGTCTCGCGCACGATCGCGCCTGCGGGCTCACTCGACGGCGCCGCGAACGCAACCACGGTGAGCGATGCGGCGAAAGCGGCAAGCGCAAGCAGCGGCACCTGCGCAAGCGCCGAGCGGACCGTCCCCGGTTCGTGACTCGCCGAGAACGACGAGCGGCTGAGCCAGAGAAGCACTGCGCAACCGAGCGTCAGGATCGCCTCGTCGTAGTCCAGCCCCTTCAGGACGTCGAAGACGCTCAGTGCGAGCAGGAGCGTGATCGCCAGGTGCAGCGCGCGAGCCCGTCGCCGATAGAGGTAGTAGGCCGTCAGGATCAGGGCGATCGACGCAGGCACCGCGAGTGCGTGGGCATTCCGCATCACCGACACCGGCTCGAGGTGCACGAGCTCGCGACCCCGCCACGAGACGTTCGGCGTCACCGCCGACATGAGGTCGACGAGCCCGACCGCAGCCGTCACGAACGCCGCGATCGCGGGGATGTCGTCGAGCGATCGCATCGGCCGGAGCGGGAACGGCCTGCGATGGATCCCGAGCCGCCAGCCCGCGCTGTCACGACCCGATCTCGTGAGATCGGGCCAGTCCTTGACGATGAGCCAGACACCGAGCAGCGTGGCGACGACCGCCGTGCCCGGCCTGACGGCCCCGAAGACCGCCCCGGTGAGCGTGATCGCGATCACGGCCATGCCCAGATGCCACTCGTGGATGCGGCGCCCGAGGATGTAGACGCGAGGTCCGAGCGGGTGACGCTCGAGCCTCAGCACCGAGGATGAGTCTCCGCGTCCGCCAAGCACGACCGATGATGCCCTACTCCGCTGCTGTCGCGCTCCGGCTAGCGTCAACGAGCGATGTCCAGTCTCGAGCCCCGCAGGCTCCTGCCCCGCCGGCTCGCCGCCGCGCTCGGCCTGACCGCGATCCTGCTCGTTCCCTGGACTCTGTGGCTGACCTTCACGCTGCCGACTCGTCATCTCACTCATCACTATCGGCTGGCGTGGGTCGGATTCGACATCGGCCTCGCAATCGCCTTCGGGGCGACCGCGATCGCGGCGCTGCGTCTCTCCCCCTGGCTCCAGTCGCTCGCTGCTCTCACCGGCACGATGCTCCTCTGCGACGCCTGGTTCGACGTCGTCACCGCGACCTCGGGCGACGAGCAGATGCAGGCGATCCTCGAGGCCGTCTGCGCGGAGATCCCGCTCGCGATCCTCTGCGGCTGGATCGTCCTCGACACGACCCGCTTCCACGAGGCCGCGGCCCGGCTCTACCTCGACGCCGCGAGGCGGCGGGAGCCGGTAGCGGAGCCGCCCCCGGAAGGCTGATACCGAACTCTCACCGAACAGTCGACTCTGTCACCGCCGCTGGTTTGGGCCGTTCGGATGAGGGGGAGCGTAGGACGAGGCGACGGCGCAGGTTCGGACGAGACGAAGGAGACCCCGGCACAGAAGACGACCGACTTCGTCGGGGTCGCCGTCCACTGCTCGAAGGCCTCGACGAGCGTCTGCAACGGGGACACGCAATGCCCGGCCGGATTCGCTTCCGGACGAGCCGGGCGGCTACTCGGGCTACGACGCGCTCTTCGGGGCGAAGTACGTCGATCCGGCGATCGCGCCGCCGACGACTGCCAAGTCGAGCACCTGCACGACCCTCGCCTCGTGTCCGACGAACCAGATCGGCGAGGTCGACACGAACATCAAGGCCATTCTTCCGGCGGGCGAGCCCGCGTTCGACATCCACTTCGACGACGCGCCCGTGTTCTACGTCAACGGCCAGCCCGGACGGGACGATCCGAGCGTGCGGAGCCTCGAGCGTGACGTCGGCGACCTCACCTCGCTGGACCCGTACGTCCGAAACAGCGCAGGCACCGTGCAAACGGTGAAGATGACCTCGGAGCTGGCCGATCCGGTCGAGTTGAAAGCGTTGCACATGATCAATACGGATCCGAACCGAACGCCGACGTTCGTCGATTTCGGGAACCCCGACTTCTTCTTCGAAGGTCGGTCGAGAACCAGATCCAGGATCTGACGACGCAGCGTGACGCGCTTGCGGCGCAGATCAAGGACGAGCTGAACGCCGCGGCCGTCAACGGCCACCCGATCGATCCGCACCTGGCGCAGAGCCAGATCGATCAGGCCAAGGATCTGATTGCCCAGGCGGCGGCGCTGCCGAGCGGATAGCCGCTCCCGCCATGGTCGAGGAGGGCCGGGGTCATCGGATCCGGGCCCTCCCCGACCGCTTCGGGCGGGGGTAGGCTTCGGTGATGTGGCGGCGAAGCTCTTCGCTGGCCGCGGCAGCGGCGGTTCTCGCGCTGGCCGTGCCCGCCGGGGCACTCGCCCTCAAAGCGCCGACGGCTACCGCGGTCAGGCCGCGCGCCTTCGGCTCGTGCGTCGCCCTCGTCAACTATGCAAAGGCGAACCTCGCGCGCACCCGTGGGCTCCCGGAGCCGGCGATCTCCGAGCCCGCCGTGACGACGTCGACCGTGGCGCCGAAGGCAACGGCGACCTCGACGGCAACGCCGGGAGTGGCGGGCGCCTCCGCTGATACCGGCTCCGCGCCGGCGACCTCGTACTCGACGACGAACGACCAGGAGCAGGGCGTCGACGAGCCAGACATCGTGAAGACGGACGGCTCGACCATCTTCGCCGTCTCGGGGAACACGCTCGAGGCGGTCTCGGTCGCGGGCGGCGTCCCGCGCATCGCGGGCACTCTCGCCCTCGGGCCAGGCGGCTCGAGCTCGCAGCTCCTCCTCGACGGCAACCGGCTGCTCGTGATCTCGAACCAGATCCCGCTCGCGGTGCCGCTTCCGGGGCCGATCGCCGCCGCCTCGGGCTCGGTCCGCGCCTCACCGTACCTGGCGTGGGGCTCGACCACCCAGCTCTCCGAGGTGGACGTCTCCGACCCGAGTGCGATGAAGGTCACCCAGACGCTGACCGTGGACGGACGATTCGTGGACGCGCGGCTCGTCGCGTCGAGCGCGCGGATCGTGATCTCCTCGGCGCCGCACGCGATCCTCCAGCCGCAGCTCCAGGGCGGCGCATCCGGCTGGGTGCCGAGCTGGCGTTTCAGGAACGTCCGCACCGGGCGTCACTTCGCCCGGCCCGTCGCGGGCTGCGATGTGATCCGGCGCCCGGTTCAGTTCTCGGGGCTCGGCATGCTCTCGATCGTCACCGTCGACTTCGACAAGGGGCTCGGCGCAGCACAGTCGACCTCGATCATGGCCGACGCCCAGATCGTCTACGGCTCCCAGACGAGCCTCTACGTCGCGACGCAGAAGTGGCTCAACCCGGGTCTCGGCGTGGCCCAGCTCCCGACCGGGCAGTCGACCGTGATCGACCGCTTCGACGTCTCGGATCCCGACGTAACCACGTTCGCGGGGAGCGGCGAGGTGCCGGGCTACCTCCTGAACCAGTTCTCGCTCTCGGAGCAGGGCAACTTCCTGCGGGTCGCGAGCACGAGTCGTCCGATCTGGTGGGGCCCTGTCGGCTCCGCGATCCCGCTCAGCCAGAGCTACGTGACGGTGCTCCAGCTCTCCGGCGGAGTGCTCGCACCGGTCGGGCAGGTCTCGGGGCTCGGCCAGGGCGAGCAGATCACCTCGGTGCGGTTCATCGGCAATACCGGCTACGTCGTCACCTACCGGCAGGTCGATCCGCTCTACACGATCGACCTGAGCACGCCGACGGCGCCCCGGGTCGCCGGCGAGCTCGATCTCGCCGGCTACTCGGCCTACCTGCAGCCGGTCGGGCCGGGGCTGCTGCTCGGGATCGGCAGCGACGTCTCCTCTTCGAACGAGCCCGACGGCACGCAGCTCGAGCTGTTCGACGTCTCCGATCCATCGGCCCCGAAGCTGCTCGCGAAGACGCTCGTCGGTACGGGCTCCTCGTCGCAGGTGACCTACGACCACCACGCCTTCCTCTACTGGCCCGCCACGAACCTGGCCGTGCTCCCGATCCAGATCTATGCGCCGCTCCAGACGAGTCCCCCGTCCCTGCCGGGAACGACGAAGAGCACCGCGAGCTCGGGTCAGTTCGTCGGCGCGATCGGCTACAAGGTCACGAGCTCGGGGATCAGCGAGGTCGGCCGTGCCGTGCAGGACACCGTGAACGGCGAGACCCCGCAGATCGAGCGCTCCCTCGTCATCGGCAACAGCCTCTTCACGATCTCGGGCCAGGGCGTGATGGCGTCGAGCCTCGACGCGCTCGTGCGGCAGGCGTTCGTCGCGTTCCCGACGTCGTAGCCGGGAGGGCATCGCGCGCTGCGGACGAACTGGGCCCTATGCCGGACCTGCTCGTTCCCGAGCTGGTGGAGAACCCGTTCCGGGAGCTCTACCGCGAACTGATCGTGAGCTCGATCCTGCGCTCGGTCGAGGAGCAGCAGGCGCACTACCGCGACCGTCACCGCCGCCGGCGAGCCTCGCGTTACGAGCGCGCCGCCGCTGACCTCGCGCAGGCCGTTGCTGGAGGCCCCGAGGGTGCCGAGCGCTGCGCCTGCTGTGCTGCTTGATCCTGTCGTCGAGAAGGCGCCGGCTCCAGCGATCACGCCTGTCCGGGTCCGGTCTATACCCGCCGGCACCCTCGGTCGTGGAGGCCGAGCCTCCGGTCCCGGCCGAAGCGCTGATTCAGCCGGTCGTCGTTACCTACGAGCCGTGGCTCGGGGCCGGAGTCCGCAGGGTCGCCGCCGGGGTCTGGGCGCTGGTGCTCGTAGTCCTCGTCGCAAACACGATCGTGCTCGGCTTCGAATCCTGGGGGACGGGCGCCGCCGACCTGACGCTGATCGCCGTCACGCTCGCGTGGTTCGCGATCGCGGTCGCAGACCCTGGGTTCGCCGACCGCTCGTAACGCGCGGGAGCGCTGTCTGACGAGCCGAAGACCGTGCTCGACGGGCGTCGCCGGCACAGGAGCTTCCGGCTTCAGTGCTCGGTGCGCGTCTCGGCCCCGATCTGCAGCAGGCGGTCGTGGGCATGATCGACCTGGAGCGTCGTGTGGTCGATCCCGAACCGCTCGCGGAGCAACTGCTCCAGCTCCCGCCTGGCGACATGGCAGTCGGCATCCGCCTCGACGAGGATGTGGGCGGAGAGCGCCGGGAAGCTCGAGCCGATCTCCCACACGTGCAGGTCGTGCACCTCGGTCACGTGCGGATGATGAGCCATCGTGGTGCCGATCTCCTGCACGTCGAGCTCGGGCGGGGCCATCTCGAGCAGCACGCGGCCCGACGCGCGCAGAAGCCCGACCGCGGCGCGCAGCATCAGTGCAGCGACGAGGAGGGCGGCGATCGGGTCCGCGCGGCTGAATCCCGTGGCGATCACGATCACTCCGGCCAGTGCCGTCGCGCCAAAGGCGTAGAGGTCGGTCAGGAGATGCTGGTAGGAGCCCTCGATGTTCATCGAAGAACGGTCGGCCTTCGCGAGCTCGCGGGTCGCTAGCAGGTTCACGAACACGCCGGCGACGGCGACCGCGACCATCGTCCAGCCGCCCGGCGTGCCCGGCGTAACGAGGCGGCGAACCGCTCCGAAGACGATCAAACCGGCAAGAACGAGGAGCGTGCCGCCGTTGGCCTGGGCAGAGAGGATCTCCATCCGGCGGAGGCCGAAGGTGACGTTTCCCTGGGCCGGGCGCCGCACGAGGCGGATCACGACCACCGAGAGCAGCAGGGCGCCTGCATCGGTGAGCATGTGCGCTGCATCCGAGAGAAGCGCGAGCGAGCCCGCGAGGATCCCGGCGACGATCTCGACGACCATGAAGCCGACGATGAGCGCGAGCCCGATCGTCAGGCGCTGCGTGTCGGTGTCCTCGCCGATCGCGTGCGAGTGCCCCGCGTGCCCGTGGCTATGGCTTGCCCCCACAGCCCGAGGGTACCCGCCGCGACGGCCTGTCAGCTCGCCGGCGGGGCCTGGAAGCCGGGGCTGGTGCTGACCTCGCCGCAGGCCGGGCAGAAGAGCCCGCCGCCGAGGGAGAGCGCGCCCGACGCGCCGCAGGCGGGGCAGGTTGCGGTCGCCGCACGCGCGGCCCAGCCGCTCACGTCCTCGGCCTCGTCCTCGGCGTGCTCGTGATCGCGATGCGAGTGGTCGTGGTCGTCGTGTGAATGGTCGTGATCGTGATGAGCTGCCACGGAGCGAGCGTAACAACCCTACGATGGCCGCCATGATCCTCGACGGCCACAACGACCTCGCGTTCCGGGTCTGGCAAGGGCGCGAGAGCTTCCAGGTGGACCTCGCCGCGGCAGCGGGCGTCGGCTTCGCGGGCGGTTTCTTCGCGCTCGGCTCGTTCGAGGGGTCGATCGAGCCGCCGGCGCCGCCGTACGTGATCCCTCCTGTCGCGGCCGTCCCGATCGAGAAGGCCCGGGCGGACGTCGAGGGCCAGCTCGCCGCGCTCGAGGGCCTCGAGGTGACGATCGTCCGGCGCGCGGAGGAGATCGTCCCGGGTCGGGTGAACGCGATCGTTCACCTCGAGGGGGCCGAGCCGATCGCGCCCGACCTCTCCGATCTCGACGACTGGCACCGCCGCGGCCTCCGTTCGATCGGGATCGTCTGGTCGCGGCCGAACGCCTTCGGCGAGGGCGTCCCGTTCCGTTTCCCGTCCTCGCCCGATACCGGACCGGGGCTGACGGGGCCGGGTCGCGACCTCGTTCATGCCTGCAACCTGCGCGGGATCCTCGTCGACCTCTCGCACCTGAACGAGGCGGGCTTCTGGGACGTCGCCGAGGTCACGCAGGCGCCGCTCGTCGCGACCCACTCGAACGTTCACGCGCTCTGCGCCTCGTCGCGGAACCTCACAGACCGCCAGCTCGACGCGATCGGCGAGTCGGGCGGCGTGGTCGGAATCAACTTCGGCGTCATGTTCCTTCGCGAGGACGGGGCGAACGATCGCCGCACGCCGCTCGCGCAGATCGTGCGCCACATCGACTACGTCGCGACCCGGGTCGGGATCGACCACGTCGCGTTCGGCTCCGACTTCGACGGCGCCGAGATTCCCGATGAGCTCGGAGGGATCGCCGGGCTCCCGAGGCTCATCGACGCGCTTCGCAGCGCGGGCTACGACGACGCGTCGCTCGCGAAGATCACCCACCGGAACTGGCTGCGGGTGCTCGGCGAGACGTGGCGGCCCTGGTCGCCGCTACTTCCGTCTCGCAGGCCTCGATGCCCGGCCGACACTGGTCGACGCCGCCGACCGGTTTCCGGTGCCTGGACTGGCCGTCGATCTCGGGGCCGGCACCGGTCGCGACACGCTCGAGCTGCTGCGCCGTGGCTGGAGGGTGATCGCGATCGACGGCCAGCGTGAGGCGATCGAGCGGATCGTGGAGCTCGCCGGCCCCGATGCCGAGCGGCTCGAAGGCCGCGTGGGGCGCTTCGAGGAGGCCGAGTGGCCTACGTGCCGCCTTGTGAACGCGAGCTTTGCGCTGCCGCTCACACCGCCCGCGGAGTTCCCGGCGCTCTGGCAGCGGATCGTCGACTCGCTCGAGCCGGGGGCCGGTTCTCGGGCCAGCTCTTCGGCGATCGCGACGAGTGGGCGAGAACAGGCCTCGTGGTCAAGACGAGGGCCGAAGTCGAGGAGCTGCTGCGGCCGTTCGAGCTCGAGCGCTTCGAGGAGTTCGAGCAGGAAGGCCAGACCGTGGTCGGCAAGACGAAGCAGTGGCATCTGTTTCACGTCGTCGCCCGCAAGCTCTGAGTCGCGGCTCTCGCTAGGCTCGGAGCCATGCGCGAGCGGGTCGTCCAGCCCGGGCTCACGGTCTCCGTGGTCGGTGTCGGCTGCAACAATTTCGGCTGGCGGCTCGAGGCGTGGCAGGCGGCGGACGTCGTCGATGCGGCGCTCGAGGCCGGGATCACGCTGTTCGACACGGCCGAGAGCTACGGCGACGGCCAGAGCGAGAAGTTCCTCGGCCTCGCGCTCGGCGGGCGGCGCGAGCAGGCCGTGATCGCGACGAAGTTCGGGTGGGGGAGGGGTTTCTACCGACAACGCGATCGCGCGCGGCCATCCCGACTATGTGCGCTCGGCGATCGAGGGCTCGCTGCGGCGGCTCGGCACCGACTACGTCGACCTCTACCAGTATCACCGGCCCGACGGCGCCACCCCGATCGAGGAGACGCTCGGCGCGATGGACGAGCTCGTCGACGAGGGGAAGGTGCGGTTCATCGGCTCCTCGAACTTCTCGGCGGCGCAGGTCGATGAGGCGGACGCTGCTTCCGCGGAGCGCGGCCTGCGCGGTTCGTGACGGCGCAGAACAAGTACTCGTGGCTCGAGCGCGAGCGCCGAGGACGAGCTGATCCCGGAGTGCGAGCGGCTCGGTATCGCGCTGATCCCCTATTTCCCGCTGGCCACCGGCCTGCTGACCGGCAAGTACCACCGAGGCGCGCCGGAGCCGGAGGGGACGCGGCTCTCCGGGCGGCTCGAGGTGTCGGACGAACAGTGGGGCCGGATCGAGGCGCTCGAGTCCTTCGCGGCGTCACGCGAGTTGAGCCTCCTCGACGTTGCGATCGGCGGTCTCGCCGCCCAGCCGGCCGTCTGCTCGGTGATCGCGGGCGCGATGAGCCCGGAGCAGGTGCGGGCGAACGCAGCGGCGGGAGCGTGGGCGCCGTCCGTCGCGGAGCTCGAAGAGCTTCGTTCGCTTTGAGCTCCGAGCAGTGGGAGGCGATGGCGCCACGCTGGGAGCGCGGCCGCGAGCTCCTCTGGCGCTCGACCGCGGCCGGTGAGCCACTGGCTCGTTCACCGGCTTGCGCCGCAGCAGGGCCAGACGATTCTCGAGCTCTCGGCCGGGCTCGGCGAGACGGGATTTCTCGCGGCGCCGCTGCTCGGCCTGCGGGGCCTGCTGATCTCGAGCGACCGCGAGCCGGGGATGGTCGAGGCGGCCGCTCGGCTCGGCTCGGAGCGGGGAGTCGCGAACGCCGAGTTCCGCCGGCTCGAGGCGGAGCGGATCCAGCTTCCCGATGCGAGCGTCGACGGAGTGCTGAGCCGGTTCGGCTACATCCTCAAGGCGACCCGCCGCCGGCACTCGCCGAGATCCGCCGTGTTCTGCGCCCCGGCGGCCGGCTCGCCTTCTCGGTCTGGGCGGCCAGGGAGCGCAACACGTGGATGACGGTGCCGGCGGATGCGCTCGTCGAGCGCGGCCAGCTTGCACCGCAGTCCCAGACCGAGCAGCGTCTCTCCGCCCGCCGAAACGCCGATTCCATCGCCGCCGCGGTCGCTGCCGCCGGCTTCGGCGAACCCGAGATCGAGGAGATGGCGATCACCTATCGGTTCAAAGACGCCGGGGAGCTCTGGTTCTTCGTCAGCGAGCTCCGCGGCCCAGTCGCACTCGCCCTCGCCGAGCTCCCCGAGGCCGAGCGCGCCGAGATCCGCGCCGAGATCGAGTCCCGCGCCGCGGCGCTCGACGGCTACGAGCTCGGAGGGGTGAGCCTGAACGTCGCCGTCGCGTAGCTACCATCAGTGCCTCTGGCGCCTTGGCCGAGTGGTTAGGTAGCGGCCTGCAAAGCCGCGTACAGCGGTTCGAATCCGCTAGGCGCCTTGTTCGCTCGACCATGCGCTGAGCAGTGAGCGCCCAACGGAACAAATCTCGGCGCCCGATGGGTGTTGTCGCGAAAGTCAACCCGACCGCGATCAGCCTTGCGACCGCAGTAGCGCCGTTACCTAGAGAAGTTGCTCGTCACGGTGCTCATGCTTCCTTACTCGATCGTCAGGTACCCGGTCGGAAGTCCCCGGAACGCGGCGGGGGTCACAGGGCTGCCGTTCATCGTGACGCCGGTCGCGGCGACAGTCGGGACCTTCGAGCCGCCGTCGATCCTCATCACAAGCCCGCTCGACCCGGTGAATGCGACGTTTGTGAGCGCGACCGAGAACTGGATCTGCGTTGCGACCAGAATCGCGGCTTCCGCCGCGAACGTCGCGACACCTTCGGCGAAGCTCGCGTAGCCAGGCTGCTTCTCGTCGTCGTCGTCGAACAGCGATGCGAACCAGAGCCCGGCAAAGTCGAACCGCGTCAGCGAGAAACCCGCGAACCGGACCGACCAGCCGCTCCCGACCGACGGTGCCGAGGGGTTCATCCGGACATACCAGTCCGCGCATGTCACCCCGCGGGCCTTCGCATACAGCGCGTGCCGCCCGTAGCCGGGGCCGCTACCCACGCTGGCGGCGTTTTCCAGGTGGAACCGGTTGAACGTGCACGGTCCCTGCGGCGGCCCGAGCAGCACCGCCGAGTCGAAGGTGCCCTCGCTCGTGTAATCCGCGAACGTCTGCCCGGACGCGCCAACGACGTTCAGGCCCACCCCCGACGGGTTCGTGATATCCGTGATCTCCCCGTCCGTCGAGCCGGGAGCAGCGACTGACCATCCGGAAGGCGGAACCGGCTCGGTCGGCGGCTCGGTCGGCGGTTCCGTCGGTGGTGTCGGTTCGGTCGGTGGTGTCGGTTCGGGATCGGCGCGCGCCGCAACAGCAACGATCCGGCCGCCGGGCGCGACACTCGGCCCCTGCACCATCGGGAACACGTCTCCGCGTGACCGGGCTGCCGTTCTTCGCGTCAGTGTACTTCGCAGCCCCGGGAACAGTCACAGCGGTTCGAATCCGCGTGCACCTCTGCTGCCGAGGCGATCTGCCCAACCGTCTTCGAGGAGCAGGCGGGAAGACGATCGAGTCCCGTTCGCCGTCGGATGATTCGTGATGACGCCACGCGAAGGCCGCGGGCCGTAGTCTGCGACTCTGGTGGACGAGGACGCTGACAGCAACGGCATCGTCGGCAGCGACGAGCCGCAGGAGAAGCCCGAGCCGAAGTCGATGAAAAAGCGGCTCGTGATCGGCGGGGTCGGGATCGCGGTGGTCGTAGCGACGTTCGTCTTCGTGCTCCCGCAGATCGCGAACTACCGGAGCGTCTGGGCCGTCGTGAAGGGGCTCACCTGGGAACAGATCGGGGTGCTGCTGCTCACAATGCTGCTGAACCTTGCGACCTACGCGCCGCCGTGGATGGCGGCGCTTCCAGGGCTCCAGTACCTGCAGGGGTCCGTGCTGACGCTCGCCTCGACGGCGTCCACCTACATCGCGCCCGGCGGGGCGGCGGTCGGGGTCGCAGCGTCGTACGGAGTGCTGCGCTCGTGGGGATTCAAGGGGCAGCCGGTGACGATCGCGGTCGCGGTCACCGGGATCTGGAACCAGTTCGCGATGCTCGGATTCCCGATCGTCGCGCTCGCTGTCCTCACCGTTCAGAACGAGCGCAACGGCCTGCTCGAGACGGTCGCCGTGATCGGGCTCGTGATCTTCGTCGTCGCGGTGGCCGCCTTCACCGCCGGGCTCTCGACGGAACACCTCGCCCGCAAGGTCGGCGATCTCGCCGAGCGGATCTCGAACTTCGGGCTGCGCCTGATCCGCCGCGGGCCGGTCACCTGGAACGGACGCTCGTTCGTGCGGTTCCGCAACGAGACGGTGAAGCTCCTCGCCCGCCGCTGGCACGTCCTCACGCTCGCAACGCTGGCAGGGCAGCTCACCGTGTTCCTCGTGATGCTGGCCTCGATCAGGGTCTGCGGCGTTCACGCCTCACAGGTGAGCCTGGTCGAGGCGTTCGCGGCCTGGTCGGTCGCGCGGCTTCTCGGCTCACTGCCGATCACTCCGGGCGGGATCGGCATCGTCGAGGTCGGGCTCACGGGAATCCTCGTCGGCTTCGGCGGGCACAACGCCGACGTCGTGGCCGGGGTACTCGTCTACAGGTTCGTGACGATCGTCCCGACGCTCCTGCTCGGGCTGCTCGCCGGAACCACGTTGAAAAGGCTCAAGCCGAAGACGGCGTCTGCTTAGCTCCCGAACCCGTGTCCGGACTGATCCAGCCGTCACAGTTTCGTTCCGCTACCTGACCCCGGTTCGGGCCTGCGGGAAACGTGGCGAAGTGCAGGGGTTCGTCTGTTGCCTACGGGCCGGGTGTTGCAGCTATGTTCCAGTCCCGTCTCACTTCTGAGGCAGTTCCTGTCCCCGCCGCCGTTTCCGTAGAGGAGGCGCACGGAGCTCCTCGCTAGAGTCCGCCCGTGGACGGGATCACGACGATCTGGCTCGACAACCCGCCGGTGAACGCGATCACGGCCGAGGTCGCCGCCGCCGTCACCTCGGAGCTCGAATGGATCGGGCCCGAGACGCGAGCCGTCGTGATCCGTGGAAAGGGCGAGAAGGCCTTCTCAGCCGGGGCAGACCTGAAGTCGATCACCGGCGACGGCAAGCCGCCTGTCGGGATCCAGCCGCTCGCCGACCTGATCGAGGAGCTGCCGGTTCCCGTCGTCGCAGCGATCCACGGCCATTGCCTCGGCGGCGGCCTCGAGATCGCGCTTGCCTGCGACGTCCGGATCGCGCACGCGAACGCGAGCTTCGCGCTCCCCGAGGTGCGCCTCGGGCTGATCCCGGGCGGCGGCGGCACCCAGCGCCTGCCGCGGCTGATCGGGCCTGCGCGCGCCGCCTGGATGATGCTCTCCGGCGAGCGGCTCACGGCCTCTCAGGCCGAGAGCTGGGGCCTCGCCGAGTTCGTGGTCGACGACCTCGACGGGGGAATCGAGCATCTCGCCGGCTCGCTCCTCGCCGGCAGCCCTTCGGCGCAGAGCGAGCTGAAGCGGCTCCTGCGCATCACGAACAGCGGACGCAGTGACAGCCTCGAGCTGGAAGCCTTCGCCCGCTGCGTCCTCTCGGCCGACGGCCGCGAAGGTATCGCCGCGTTCCTCGAGAAACGCGTTCCGAGTTGGTCCGCCTCCGGTTGAGCCTGTCCCCAGGAGGCGGCCGATCGTGCGCACCGAATTACGGGTGGGACGTCTGCAGAGGGCGGCGCGCTAGCTGAAATCGCCGGCCGGGTCGCTCGCGAAGTCGCAGGGCGAGATGAAGATCGTCCGAGGCTGATCGTAGGGGTTGACGTTGCTCGCGGTCGTGCTCAGCCTGAAGAGGAACGAACGGCGGCAGTTCGGCGCTACGACCGAACAGCGGACGATCTGGGCAGCCCCGCCGGCTCTGATCTGGGAGCATGTCCGGACGTTCGCGATCGCCGCTCCGGAGGGCGTGAGGAACGCCGAGGCGACCGTCCTCTGCGCGGTCGCCGCTTGCGACGACCCGCTGCCGTGGATCGACCACGTAACGCCCATCGCAACGAAGGCAACCAGGAGCAGCAGGCCTCCTCCCAGCGCGATTCCTGCGGGTCTCATACCGACGTTATGGCCCCTCGGCTTGGACATCTCGTTCCAGTGTACGAACAGGGTCCGATGCCACAATCGGCCCTCCATCAATCGTTACGTTCCCGCGACGGTCCCTTCATAAACTCACCCCTGCTGCGGTCCGCTCGGTCGATTGCGTCGAAGGCCCCGCACCCGCGGGCGCTTTCGCTCCGCGTCTCCGGCGGCGACGGTCGTGCTCGGCGGCGCCGCTCGAGACCGTGAACTGCGCCGTCACGCCCGGCGAGTGGCTCGGCCCGGCTCCGGCGATACTTTTGATAGATCGTTGAGTTGTTGATGTAATGTCGTATATGACGCCCGCGCTCGATACCCTCTTCGACCTCTCGCTTTGCAGCACGCAGCTTGCGCGTGAAGTCGATCATCCGCTCTCCCGGCACGGAATCTCGCTCGCCGATCTCGCAATCCTGCGTGAGCTCTACCGCTCGCCCGAGCGGAAGCTGCGCCGGTCGGAGCTCGCTCAGCGGCTCGGGGTCACGCCCTCGGGCGTCGCGCGGCAGCTCGGCCCGCTCGAGCGGATCGGCCTCGTCGACCGGGAGTCGCACGAGCGCGATGCCCGCCTCGCTCTGGTCGTGCTCACCGAAACGGGTGCCCAGATCGTCGGTGAGGCGCTCGAGACCGCCGAGTACGCCGCCGACGGCGCGTTCGCCGCCCGCTGGAGCGAGGCGGAACGGAAGCGGCTCGCGAAGCTCGTCCGCCGTCCCGCATAGCCGCCGCGCGGGAACCGGGGCTCCCACGCGGCGGACGCGGTGGTGCCGCCCTTGTCAGTCGCTCGTGCCCTTGCAGAACGCGATGTAGTCCCAGAGCGGAAGCGGCTCGGTGTCCCCGGTCGTGAGCAATACCGCGACCGAGATCTCGAGCAGGTATGCACAGGGCGGCAGCGAGGCGAAGCTCCACGACGGCACCGGGGGCGTACCGGTCAGCGCGGGGGTTGCCGTCCCGAACCAGTTCTCGCCGGGAGTCTCGGCCGTTGCCGGGTCGAGGTCGAACGCGTAGGGGCCGCCGGGGCCTTGGAGCGTGATCGCGACCGGCCCGAGGTTCGAGTGGGCGGCCGTGAACTCGACGGTAAGGCTCGAGGTGAGCTCCGAGCACGGAGCCGACGCGAGCTCGGCGATGCCGATCGAGGCGACAGCCAGCTCGTTCGAAGCACCGAACAGGCCGCCTGGCCAGTACGGATGGTGCGAGATGTGGTTGTAGTAGGAGTTGTTGATCGCGATGTGCGAGCACGTCCCGGCCTCGGTGCCCTCGCCTGAGGTTCCCTGGTTGCGGATCCTCATCCGAACGCCGTAGTGCGCGTCGGTCTGGAGGGGAGCGTTGGCAGTGCTTCCGGCGGTGACCCCCGTCTCGTCGATGTCGACGACGCTCGGTGTGAGCGAGGTCGTGTCGAGCCAGATCAGGTCCGCCCCGGGCACGAACTGCCAGCCGGACGACGGCACCATCGGCGGCGTCGGGAACATCGGCGGCACCGCGATCCAGCCGTCCGGGCTCGGGGTGATCGTGAAGATCCCCGCTCCCGTCCGCTTCACCCAGACCTCGATCACCTCGATGAAGGGCGGGACGGCGATCGGGCGGATGAACTGCCCGATGTTCGTCTCCTCGATCTGCGCAGGCGTGACGGGCACCCACGAGGTCGGCAGGATCGGCCCGCCGCCGGCGAGCGTCGTCCCGTCGTCCGAGACCTGGACGGTCTCGAAGCGATACTCGATCAGCGGCGCTCCGTTGACGACCGAGAGCCCGCCGTTCAGGCGAAGCCCGTCGTAGAACGCCCGGTTGTCGGCGATCGTGAGCCCGTTCCCCGGCGCGAGGCTGTTGACATCCGCTCCGTAGAAGAGGCCGCCGATCTTCGTGAAGACCGCGATCGATCGCGGCGGGCAGACACAGGTGCAGAAGCGCTGACAGCGCAGGAAGCACACCCAGTGGCAGAACTGGACGCAGAAGCGCTCGAACTCGAGCTCCTTCGCGAGGCTCTCCACCTTCTCGGCGTCTTCGCGCAGGTTCGCCGCGGCCAACCGCTCCAGTGCCGCCTTGTCGAGCTTCCCGAGCGCGCGTGCGAACTCGAGCATCTCCCCGATCTCCGAGTCGAGCTCGCCGATCGGGAAGATCCGGCACAGCCGCAGGCAGACAAACAGGCACCGCCAACTGCAGAACCACTCGCAGATGACAAAGCAGAAGCCGTCGAACCCCGCGGCCGACAGCGTCTCACCGACGGTCTCGCAGCGGTTCGCGAGCACCGCCTTGCTCGCCTCCGCGAACACGTCCTCGTTCGCGGCGAGCCTGCCGATGGCATGCCCCGCCGCCTGGAGCTCCGGGATCAGATGCGGGCGCTCGACCTGGATCGGGTCGCAGACCACGTCACACACGAGTCGGTAGTGGATCGTCGAGACCCAGTGGCAGAGCAGGTGGCTGAAGCGCGCGGCGCCGGCCTTGTCGATGAGCTCGTGCCAGGCATCGCGATCCCGTTCCTCGACGGCTCTTGCCATCAACTCGACGGCCTCTTCGTCGGCGGTGAGCTTCGCGACGAGCTCCGCGAACTCGCGGACGTCCGGGAGCTCCTGCTCTTCGGCCGGCGGCGGCCCGGCGAGCTCGAGGCAGAGCAGGACGGCTTCCTTGCTGCGCAGCCAGTGGCATACGACCTCACACCGTTCGGCCAGCTTGTGGCGCTCGAGGAGCTTCGCCATCGATTCCCCGTCCTCGGCGCGGAAGGCATCGACGGTGGCGCGAAAGACCTCCTCGTCGACGGCGAGCGCCGCCATCGCCTGGGCGCCTTCGAGCACCTCGTTCAGAAGCTCTCTATCGGCTGTTGGTTCTGCCATTGCATCTCCTCCGAGCTCGCGGTTGACGAAGGCGCGCGACGGGGCCGAACCTCGACCGACCCGGCGAACGCCGGCCTGGCGATCGAAGGGGTTGCACCCACGCCGAGGCCGGCCCCTGCTGAACCTTCCCCCCGAGCTCACTCTGCGTCGGCACAGAACCCCCTCGCCGCCGCAGACGTTGCTCTCGTTATAAGGCCCGGGAACGGGAATTCATAGGGCTCTTAGGGCGTCTATCCGGGCAACCCTGAACACGGGGTCGAGCGAACACGGGTCGAGCGAACACGGGTCGAGCGAGAAAGGGCGGCTCAGTTCAGGCCGGGGTCGAACGGCATCGAGGTCATCAGCGAGAACCTGCCGCCCTTGCGGTTGAGCACGGTTCGCCAGAGCTCATCCGGATCGGCAGCGAAGACGTCGGCGGGGAGCGCGGGAGCGACGATCCAGGCGGGCTCTGCGAGCTCGGCTTCGAGCTGGCCCGGGCCCCAGCCCGAATAGCCGGCGAAGACGCGGACGCGGACCGCCTTGAGCTCGTCGGGGTCGGCGTCGGGCGGCATGTAGACGACGCCGCCGACGATCGGCTCGGTGTCCTCGAACGGCTCGTCGAGCTCGACGAGCACCACTACGGCCTCGGGCTGAACCGGGCCGCCGAGATAGAGCACCTCGTCGGTGTAGGGCAAGTCGCCGAGGTCGGGGACGGCTTCTTCGATCCGCAGCTCCGAGGGGCGCGAGAGCACGAGGCCGACCGCGCCCTCCTCGTCGTGATGGGTCATCAGCACGACTGTCCGCCGGAAGTTCGGATCGACGAGGGACGGCGAGGAGATCAGGAGCTTTCCGGCCAGTGAGTCCATGCGCGAAGCATCGCACTCAGCCGGCGCTCAGCGCGGCGACTCCGACGAGCGCTGTCGCCACGCCCGCGAGCTGGACCCGTGAGAGCCGCTCCCCGAGTAGGGCGAACGCGAGGAACAGCGTTGCGACCGGGTAGAGCGAGCCGAGCACCGACACGAGGGAAAGCAGCCCGTGACGGCTGGCAACGGCGAAGAGAGCGTTCGCGCCGACATCGCAGAGCCCGACGGCGACGATCGGCAGCAACCACTTCTGGCTGATGCGCAGCGACTCGCGCCGGCCGAGCGCAAGCACGAGCAGGAGCGCGAGCGAGCCGACCCGGGCACCGGCGAGCGTCGAGAGCGCGCTCCCCTCGCGGCTCCCGAGACCGAGGAAGTAGGTGAAGAGGCCGAGCGCAATCGCGGCGACGATCGCAAGTGTGATCGCCCGCGCACGGTCCGGAACCTCCGAGCGCCGTTCCTCTGCCGAAGCGAGGGCCGCTCCGCCGATCGCCAGCGCCGCCCCGACGACGGCGACGGTGCCGGGCCGTTCGCCGGTCGCGATCGAGATCGAGAACGGCACCACCGCACCGCAGGCGGTCACCGGCGAGACGATGCTCATCGTCCCGAGCGACAGCGCCTTGTAGAACGCCGCTAGGCCGGCTCCGCCGCCGAGCCCCGCCAGAATGCCGATTCCGAACGACCGGTGGTCGATCCCGTCGTCCGCGACTCCGACCGCAACGAGCAGCGCGACGAAGCCGGCCGCCTGCGAGATCACGGTCACCGGCACGGCCGGCACGAATCTCGAGACGAGGCCGCCCGAGAAGTCGGCGATGCCCCAGGCGGTGGCGGAGGCGAGCGCGAGAAGGACGGCGGCGGCGCTCACGTTTCCAGCATCGCAGGCTCGTTACCATTGGGCGGATGAAGTCTCCGCAGATCGGCGTTCTCGCCGTCCAGGGCAACTTCCGCGAGCACGCGGCGATGTTGCGCGAGCTCGGGGCCGAGGTCCGCGAGGTGCGCAAGCCCGAGGAGCTCGACGGGCTCGACGGGCTCGTGATCCCCGGCGGCGAGTCGACCGCGTTCATGCGGCTGATGCGGCTCTACGACCTCGACGAGGCGATCCGCGACTTCCGGGGGCCGGTGCTCGGCACCTGCGCGGGGATGATCGTGCTCGATCGCGACCACCTCGGCCTCGTCGACATCGGCGTGAGGCGAAATGCCTTCGGCCGCCAGGTCGCGTCGTTCGAGACCGACCTCGAGCTTCCGGGGGGTGGCGAGCCGATGCGCGCGATCTTCATCCGGGCGCCGTGGATCGACGAGGTCGGGCCGGGCGTGGAGGTGCTCGCCGAGGTCGACGGCCATCCGGTGCTCGCGCGCGAAGGGCGCTTTCTTGTCGCGTCGTTCCATCCGGAACTGACGGGCGACACGCGGCTTCATCAGTTGTTCCTCGAATCGGTGCGGGAGGGTGAAATTGTCCGGGCATAGCAAGTGGTCTTCGATCAAGCACAAGAAAGGCGCGGCGGACGCGAAGCGCGGGAAGCTCTTCTCGAAGCTCGCGCGGTCGATCATCGTCGCGGCGAAGGAGGGCGGGGGAGACCCGGCCAACAACCTTGCGCTCGCGAACGCTGTCGAGAAGGCGAAGTCCTACTCGATGCCGAAGGACAACATCGACCGTGCGATCGCGAAGGGCTCGGGCGCCGACGCCGACGGCTCGAGCTTCGACACGGTCGTCTACGAGGGCTACGGCCCCGAGGGCGTCGCCGTGATCGTCGAGGCGCTGACCGACAACAAGAACCGCACCGCGGCGGAGGTGCGCCACACCTTCGCCAAGTTCGGCGGCAATCTCGGAGCTACCGGCGTCGTTGCCTGGCAGTTCGAGCGCCGCGGCTTGGTGCTCGTCGCCTCGGACGGCGTCGACGAGGACGAGCTCTTCATGGCCGCGGCCGACGGCGGCGCCGACGACGTCGAGGCCGACGGCGACATTTTCCAGGTGACGAGCGCGCCCGAGAACCTCGCCGGCGTTCGCAGCGCGATCGAGTCCGCCGGCTTCGCGATCGAGTCGGCCGAGCTCTCGATGATCCCGAAGACGACCGTGGCGATCGACGACGAGGGCAAGGCGAGGTCGTTGATCCGCCTGATCGACGCGCTCGAGGACGACGACGACGTCCAGGAGGTCTACGCGAACTTCGACATCCCCGAGCAGGTGCTGGAGGCGGCGACGGCTTAGCTGCGCAGGAACGTCCGGGGCCGTCCATAACCTCTCTTGGTGAAGGTTCTGGGTATCGATCCGGGGACGGCTGCTTGCGGGTACGGACTGGTCCACGAAAGCGAAGGGCGCCTCAGGGCCATCTGCCACGGGTGGTGGCGGACAAAGCCGTCAGAGCGCGTGGACCTACGGCTCCTGACCATCTTCGAGGGAGTGTCGGAGCTGATCCGGGCTCACGCTCCGGATGCGGTCGCGCTGGAAGAGTCCTACGTCGGCGCCGACGCCCGCATCGCACTCTCCGTCGGGCAGGCGCGCGGCGCCATCCTCGTCGCCGCGTCGTCCGTGGGCGTCGAGTGCGTCGAATACGCGCCTAGCCGGATCAAGCAGATGGTGTGCGGCTACGGGCGCGCCGACAAGGGACAGGTGCAGCGGATGGTGAAGGCGATCCTCGCGCTCGAGGAGGTGCCGCGGCCGAACCACGCCTCGGATGCGCTCGCTGTGGCGATCTGTCATGCGCTCGCGCCTCCGTTGCTGCGGATCGCCGGGTAGAGCCGTCCGCTTCCGGCCGTACCTTGATGCGATGACCCAGGGCGGGAGAACGGCTTGATCGCGCGCCTGCGCGGGACGCTTGCGGCCCGGACGCCGGCCGGCCTCCTGATCGACGTCGGCGGTGTCGGCTACCTCGTGGCTGCGACGCCCCGGGTGAGCGCACCCGTCGGCGAGGAGGTGACGGTCGAGATCCACACCCACGTCCGGGAGGACGCCTTGCAGCTCTACGGATTTGCGTCGAGCGACGAGCGCGACCTGTTCGAGCTCCTGCTCGGCGTCTCCGGAATCGGGCCGAAAGTGGCGCTTGCGATCGTGTCCGGCTCGCCTCCGGCCGAGCTGCGGCGCGCGATCGCCCGCGACGACCTCGCACGCTTCGAGGCGATCCCCGGCATCGGGCGGAAGACCGCGCAACGGGTGGTGATGGAGCTGAAGGACAAGCTGGGCGAGCCCGTCGCGGTCGGTGCGGCGGTTGGCGGCGAGTTGCTCGCGCGGGATGCCCTCGTGGAGCTCGGCTGGTCGTTCGTCGACGCCGAACGCGCCCTCGTGGGCGTGGACGAGTCGCTGCCGGTGGAGGAGCAGGTGCGCTTCGCGCTGAAGAGAGCGGCATGAACGCCCCGTTTCTGGCGCCTGCTGCCGCCGACGGCCACGAGGAGGAGCTCGACAGCACGCTCCGCCCCGGGTCGCTCGCCGAGTTCGTCGGCCAGGAGCGGGTCAAGGAGCAGCTCGGAATCGCGCTCGACGCGGCGCGGGGACGCGGAGAGGCACTCGATCACGTGCTCCTGGCCGGGCCGCCGGGGCTCGGCAAGACCTCGCTGGCGCAGATCATCCGGCGCGAGCTCGACGTCGGGATCCGCCAGGTTGCCGGCCCGGCGCTCGAACGCAAGGGCGACATCGCCGCGATCCTCACCGCGCTCGAACCACGCGACGTGCTCTTCATCGACGAGATCCACCGGTTGAATCGTGCGGTCGAGGAGATCCTCTACCCGGCGCTCGAGGACTTCCGGCTCGACATCATCGTCGGCCAAGGGCCGGCCGCGCGGACGCTCACACTCGACCTGCCCCCGTTCACGATGGTCGGGGCGACCACACGGACGGGGCTCTTGACGACGCCGCTGCGGGACCGATTCGGTCTCACGTTCCGGCTCGATCACTACTCGCCTGCGGAGCTCGGCGCGATCGTCCGCCGGAGCGCGCGGATCCTCGGTGTCGAGGTCGAGCCCGAGGCGGCCGAGGAGATCGCGCGCCGCGCCCGAGGGACGCCGCGAGTGGCGAACCGGATTCTTCGACGCGTGCGAGATGTCGCCGAGGTGCGCCATGCGGGGGCGATCACGACCTCGATCGCCGAGGAGGCGCTGGTGCTGCTCGAGATCGACGGATCGGGCCTCGAGCGATTCGACCGCGAGCTGCTTTCGGCGGTCGCGGTGAAGTTCGGCGGGGGGCCCGTCGGTCTCTCGACGCTCGCGGTCGCGCTCGGTGAGGAGGCCGAGACGATCGAGGACGTCTACGAGCCCTATCTGCTCCAGCTCGGCTTCCTGCAGCGCACCCCGCGCGGCCGGGTGATCACCGATCTGGGACGGGAGCACGCGGGAGCCGCGCGCGAGGCGTCCACCCTGTTCTGAGCGTGCTCGCGAGCGGGATCAGGGCGGTCACGGCCAGCATCGCCATCACGTCGAACCAGACATAGCCCGAGGCGACTCCGGACGGCGGGTTGCCGTCGGGGATCCCGAGCCCGGGCAGCGTCCGCGCCCAGCGCCAGGTGCCGATCGCGGTGCCGTAGAGCTCGAGCGCCGCGACGACGAGGAAGACGCTCGCGTAGGTCGCGCGGTTCCGGGAGCGCCAGAGGAAGAGCAGGAGCAGCGGCAGCCCGATCGCGCCGGCGACGTCGCGCCGCGGCAGCACGAAGAGCCCGAGCAGCCCCCACGTCGCCGCCGCGACCGCAGCGGCGACGACGAGCGCGCCGGCGCGCCGCTCGAGCGCCGTCGCGATTGCGATCCCGGTCAGGAAGACGAGCCCGTGCGCCGGCGGGATGAAGAGGGGCAGGTTGTGCAGCCGGTAGCGGTAGACGCCCCAGATCAGCGAGCCCGTGACCTCGCCGATCGTCGCGAAGAAGACGACCCCGAGCACGAGCGCCCGCTGGAAGGTGGGCAGCTGCCACACGAGGACGATCAGGACGGCCCACGTGATCACTCCGAGGCCGAGTTGCTCGGGGTAGGAAGCGAAGTGATCGAGCAGGAGGAGTGCAGCGAGGTATGCGATCAGGATCGCGGCGCGCTTCATCGGACTGAGCGTATCTACCGTCGGGACGAGCTCAGCAAGCGCGGCGAGGCCTCCCTCTAGCCGCGGAACTGAAGCTCGTGCCAGCTCGGCACCGGCGCGAGCTCGAGCAGCGGCCGGCGGCCGCCCGGGTGCTGATAGGCGAACTCGGCCTCGCGCTCGTCCCACACGACCTCCAGCGCGCCCCGCTTCACCTGGTGGTCGAGCCACGCGCTACGGAAGACCAGCTTGCGGAGCCAGTACACGAGGGACTCGTCGCCAATCAGCGACACGCGCTCCCAGTTGCGCTTCAGGTAGCGGCCGAGCCGCGACTCCGGGTCGTCCAGGAGCCCCTGCACGGCGAGGGCGACGAGGTCGTTCGTCTCCTCGTCCTCGAGCTCGTTCGCCTCGACGAGACCGAGCTTCGCGGCCGCTGCGACGACGCGCTGTTCGAAGTCGCACGTGTTGAAGGCGAGCCGGTAGCCGAGATACTTGACCACGTAGTCGTCGCCCGATGTGTAGCTCGCCGTGTAGTTCGTGTCAGCCATGTGCCGCAGACCAGGATAGCTTCACGCTCCGAGCCCTCCCGCGCCTGCGGCTACGGTTCACCGGATGGTTGCCGAAGCCGCTCACCGCTGGGAGACGCTCGTCACGCTCGTCCCGCTCTTCATCGTAGGTATCGGCCTGATCGCCGCGGTCTTGATCCTGCTCGGCCGGGCGTTCGCGGATTCGGTCAGCGGGATCAAGCACAAACGGCTGCTCTGGATCGGCGCCGTCGCGGTGTTCGGGTTCATCGTCGTACTCACCTACCTCGGGGTGAACCTGCCCAAGGAGTAGGGAGGCGCCGTCCGGGCGCGTCCGTACTCTCGCTTGTCCGATGGACAAGGCGATGTGGACGATCGCGCCGTGCCGGCCCGATCAGCTGAGAACGCTCTCGGACGAGCTCGGGATCAGCACCACCCTCGCCTCGGTGCTCGTGCGCCGCGGGCTCACCGATCCGGCCGAGGCGAAGCGCTTCCTCGAGGGCGCCCTTCCCGGTCACGACCCGCTCGGGCTCGGAGACATGCCCGAGGCTGTCGAGCGGATCCGCGCCGCGGTCGCCTCGGGCAAGCGCATCTGCGTGCACGGCGATTACGACGCAGACGGGATCTGCGCCACCGCGCTCGCGGTGTTCCTGCTCCGCGAGCTCGGCGCCGACCCTTCCTGGCACCTGCCGTCGCGGTTCGAGGAGGGCTACGGCCTCGCCGCGCAGACGATCGCCCGCCTCGCCGAGGACGGGGTGCAGCTCGTGCTCACGGTCGACTGCGGGATCACGGCGGTGGCCGAGGTCGAGGAGGCGTCCCGCCGCGGGCTGGAGGTCGTCGTCACCGACCACCACCGGCCCGGCGACGCGTTCCCGGCCTGCCCCGTCGTTGCGCCGCTGAAGGGCGGCTACGCGTTCACCGGTCTCTGCGGCACCGGTGTCGTGTGGAAGCTCGCGGAGGCACTGCTTGGGGCCGGGCATCCGTTTCTCGAGCGCCATCTCGACGTGGTCGCGCTTGCGACCGTCGCCGACGTCGTCCCCCTCATCGACGAGAACCGGGGGCTCGCGCTGCTCGGCCTGCGCCGGCTGGCGCAGACGCAGAAGCCCGGGCTGCGCGCGCTGATGCGGGTCGCCGGCGTGGATCCTGCCGCCTGCGACGAGGGCGCGATCGGGTTCCGCCTCGCCCCGAGGATCAACGCCGCCGGCCGGCTCGGCCGGCCCGAGGCCGCGCTCGCGCTGCTCCTCACGGACGACGCGAACGAGGCCAGGTCGCTCGCCGAGCAGCTCGAAGAGCTGAACCGCGAGCGCCAGGCGGTCGAGGACAAGATCCTCCGGGCGGCAACTGCCGAGATCGAGTCGTGGCCGGATGTCAGGCGCCACCGTCGTGGTTTCGTCGTTGCCGGCGAGGACTGGCACGAGGGCGTGATCGGCATCGTCGCCTCGCGCCTCGTCGAGCGCTACGGCCGCCCGGTCGTGCTGATCGCCGGGGCGGCCTCGGGCGGCGACTGGAAAGGCTCCGGCCGGGCAGGCAGCGTCTTCGACCTGCACGGCGCGCTCGTCGCGTGCGGGGAGCATCTCGAGCGCTTCGGAGGCCACCGTGCCGCCGCGGGCCTTTCGATCAAACCGGAGAACGTCGAGGCATTCGCGAGGGCGTTCGGCGAGCACGCCGATACCGAGCTGACCGACGAAGACCTCCGGCCGACGGTCACGATCGACGCGATCGCGCGCGGAGCCGAGCTCGGGCTTCCGCTTTGCGAAGAGCTCGCCCGGCTCGCGCCCTTCGGTCTCGGGAACCCGGGCGTGATGCTCCTCGTCGACGACTGCGAGCTCGACCGTCTCGACACGGTCGGCGAAGGGAAGCACCTCCGGTTCCGGGTGCGCCAGCGCGGACGCGACGCGGGCTCCGCGATCGCGTTCGGGCTCGGCTCGCAGATCGACCGATACCGCCGGATCGGGCGTTACGACGTCGTGTTCAGGCTCCAGGAGAACCGCTGGAACGGGACCGTCGCGCCGCAGCTCGTCGTGCGCCGGATCTTCGAGACCGACGAGCGCTACGACGAGCTCCGCACCTGGTTCTCCACCGAATGGGGCCGCGGCGAGCAGGCCTGGACGCCCGAGGTGCGCGCCGTGTTCGACGAGCTCGGCCTCAGCCCGCTGGTGCAGGGCCCGCGGCGGTGTCTGCTCGAATCCGAGGCGTTCCGCCGCCTGCTCGACGAACCGCCGCTCGCCCAGGCAGCGTAGCCCGGGTCATCGAGGCGCGTGATCGCGGGAGCGAATCGGTGGATCCCGGCCCGGGCCTCAGCGCGAAAGCGCGAGCAGGAGCCGTGCGGCGATGCGGAGTCTGCGGGCTTCTCGACGTCTGCGAAGCATGGACGACCGGATTCCCCGCGAAGCCGCGATTTCCTGTCTGGCTTCTCCCCGCCAAATGGGGGAGGGGTCGACACCCGACACGGGTAAAATAGGCTCGTGGCGGTAGTTGCAAAGCATCAGGATCTCATCGACGAGCTTCTCGCCGAGCTTGAGCCCTACAAGGAGTTCAAGCCTGAGCTCGATCTCGAGCTGATCGCCCACGCCTTCGAGTTCGCCGCGGCCGCCCACGACGGCCAGCTGCGCCGCTCGGGCCAGGAGTTCATCTACCACCCGTGGGGTGTCGCGATGATCCTCGTCGGGCTGCGCATGGACGAGCCGACGATCGCCGCCGCGCTCCTCCACGACACCGTCGAGGACACCGGTGTCGAGATCGAGGACATCCAGAGCGAGTTCGGCGAAGAGATCGCCCAGCTCGTCGAGGGAGTGACCAAGCTGACGCGTGTCCAGTTCCAGAGCCGCGAGCAGGCCGAGGCCGAGAACTACCGCAAGCTCGTCGTCGCAATGGCGAAGGACCTCCGCGTGATCCTGATCAAGCTTGCGGATCGTCTCCACAACCTGCGGACGATCGAGTACATGGGGAAGCAGACTCAGGTGCGCAAGGCGCGCGAGACGCTCGAGGTCTATGCGCCGCTCGCCCACCGCCTCGGCATCCACGCGGTCAAGTGGGAGCTCGAAGACCTCGCATTCGGGACGCTCCATCCGCGCAAGTACGAGGAGATCAAGCAGATGGTCGCCGAGCGGCGGGCCGACCGGGAGGAGCACGTGCGCGAGGCGGCGCTCGTCCTCCAGAACGAGCTCGACAAGGTCGACATCCCGGCCGAGATCTCCGGGCGCGCGAAGCACTTCTACTCGATCTACGACAAGATGGCCCGCAAGGGCCGCGAGTTCAACGAGATCTACGACCTGACCGCGATGCGGGTGATCGTCGCACGCAGCGGCGACGAGGGCACGCGCGACTGCTACGGCGCGCTCGGGCTGATCCATTCGCTCTGGAAACCGATGCCCGGCCGGTTCAAGGACATGATCGCGATGCCGAAGTTCAACGGCTACCGCGCGCTCCACACCACGGTGATCGGCCCGCAAGGGAGACCGCTCGAGATCCAGGTCCGGACGAACGAGATGCACCAGACCGCCGAGTTCGGCGTCGCAGCGCACTGGATCTACAAGGGCGGCGGCCGCTCGAAGCACGACGAGGAATGGACCCAGTGGGTGAATCAGCTGATGGACGTGGGCACGAGCGAGGTCGACCACCAGGAGTTCATGAAGACGTTCCGCACCGACCTGTTCGACGAGGAGGTGCACGTCTTTACGCCGAAGGGCCAGGTGAAGACGCTTCCCGCCGGCTCGACGCCGATCGACTTCGCCTA
This sequence comes from uncultured Actinomycetota bacterium, assembly GCA_963766565.1. GTDB lineage: Bacteria > Actinomycetota > Thermoleophilia > Gaiellales > Gaiellaceae > PALSA-600. The sequence continues at coordinate 127,891 of CAVYAQ010000001.1, read as the reverse complement.
CGCCGTCCACACCGACGTGGGCAACCGTACCGTCGGGGCCAAGGTGCACGGCCGGATCGTGCCGCTCCACTACCAGCTCCAGAACGGCGACCAGGTGGAGATCCTCACCTCGAAGCAGGAGCGGGGCCCCTCACGCGACTGGCTCTCGTTGGCGAAGAGCTCGCGCGCCCGGAACAAGATCCGCCAGTGGTACACGCGCGAGACGCGCGAGGAGCAGGAGTCGAAGGGGCGCGAGTCGCTCGAGCAGGCGCTGAAACAGCAGAATCTGCCCTACGCCAAGCTGCGCCACTCCGCGGTGCTCGCCGAGGTGATCCGCGACCTCGGCTTCAAGAAGGCCGAGGACTTCTACCTCGCGCTCGGCTCGGGGCGGCTCCAACCGGGCGCGATCGTGAACAAGGTGATCCAGCGGCTGAAGACCGACGAGGTCGCCGAGACCTCGCCCGTGATCACGAGGGCGCCGAAGACCCGCAGCACGGCTTCCGGCTCGGAGGTCGGGGTCGTGGTGCAGGGCGTCGACGACGTCCTCGTGCGGCTCGCGAAGTGCTGCACCCCGGTCCCCGGCGACCCGATCGTCGGCTACATCTCGCTCGGCAGGGGAATCACGATCCATCGGGAGGACTGCCCGAACGTGCGCGCGCTCAAGCGCACCGAGGAGCGGTTCACCCCGGTCGAGTGGAGCGGCGGCCCGACGCAGTCGTTCCGCGTGCAGATCGCCGTGACCTCGTGGGATCGCCCGCGCCTGCTCGAAGACGTCGCCCGCACGTTTGCCGAGCACGGCGCGAACATCGTCGCCTACGGCGGCGCGGTCGAGGATCAGCTCGCGAAGAACTGGTACACGGCCGAGGTCGGCGACATAGCGGGGCTGCGGTCGCTCCTGAATGCGCTGCGCGCGGTCGACGCCGTCTTCGACGCCTACCGCGTCACCCCGAGCTAGAAACCGGAGGGGAGAGGCGCGGGCTCCGCTCACGCTGGAACGGGGCCACGGAAGCGGGGTCAGGTAAAGCCTGAAGACGACGGGAGCCAAGCCCGAAATTCCCGCTCCCAGCAGGCGCGAGCCGGGGGTCAGGTACTGGAACGAAAGTGTGACGAAACACCACGGAGCGCGGCTCGAAACGCCACGCCTGAAAACGATGAGGCGCGCCCGATCGGATGGCGCCTAGCTCGCTCCGTCCTAGCTCGCTCCGTCCTAGCTCGCTCCACCTAGCTCGCTTCGTCCCAGGGGACGCCGCCGGTGTCCCAGCCGACGAGGCACCACTCTGCGACCAGGTCTGCGACGCGCGCGAGGAATTCCGGGTCGCCGCAGCGGTCTGCGGCGAGCTCGCCAACGGCTGAGCCGAGGTAGGTGACCGGCACCTGCGTCCTCATCGCCGGGGTCGGTGTCCCTGCTTCCGGCCCCAACACGAGCTCGTCGCCCTCGACAAAGAAGATCCCGGCCCAGGACGCTGCGCCTCGCTCGACGAGCTCGCGAACGACGGCGCGGAGGATCGCGTCGGCCTCGCCCTCGCCGGCGACGATCGTTTCGATCGCCTCGATTCCCTCGGCAGCGCTCAGAGCGGCGCGTCCTCGACCTCCGAGACGGCGGCACGGAATGAGGCCGGCACCGGCAGCGTCCGACGGTCGTCGTGGTCGATCAGGACGATCACCTGGGTCGCGGTCACCATCAGCGAATCGTGCTCGTCGTCCTCGACCCTGTATGCCGCGTAGTCGTAGGTCACGCTCGTCGTCCCGATCCGTGAGATTCGCACGAACACCTCGAGCAGATCGTCGAACCTCGCGGGCGCGTGGTATTCGACGCTCGAGGCGCGCATCACGAACTCGGCCCGGCTCACGCCGACCTCTCCGAGCCGCCGGTGGTACTCGGTGCGCGCGAGATCGAAGTAGGGCAGATACCGCCCGTAGTAGACGACCCCTGCGCGTCAGTGTCCGAGAACGCCACGCGCGTGTGAACGGCGAAACGAAACGGCGGCTTCCGATCGCTCACGTGCCCGGGCTCGAACATCGGGCGATCCTAGCGGCCGCGGAAGTCGGAAATCCGATGTCGGACACCGGTCTCGAGCGTCTGAGGCTCAGGCGCGAATGAGACCGAGAACCTCGTCCCTCTTGGCAACCATGAGCTCCTCCGAGAGCGCCTCCAGGTTCAGGCGAAGGAGCGGCTCGGTGTTCGAGGGGCGAACGTTCATGTGCCAGTCCTCGGCGTCGATCGAGAGCCCGTCGAGGTGCGAGACGCGACCCTCGGCCGAGTAGCGCTCCTTCAACTCCTGGAGCTTCACGGCGACGTCGGCGACCGGCGTGTTGAGCTCCCCCGTCAGGAAGTAGCGCGAGCGGAGGGGCGCCAGGATCCCGCTCAACGCCTCGTCGCGGCGGGAGACGAGCTCCAGCATCAGCAGGAACGGGATCACGCCCGAGTCGGCCTGCGAGAAGTCACGGAAGTAATAGTGGGCCGAGACCTCCCCGGCGAAGATCGCGCGCTCCTCGCGCATGCGCTGCTTGATGAACGAGTGGCCGACGCGGTTGATCAGCGCCACGCCGCCTGCGGCCTCAATCGCCCTCGGAACCGCCCATGAGGCGCGGACGTCGTAGATCACCTTGCCGCCGGGCTCACGGGAGAGCATCCGCTCTGCAAAGAGCGCGGTCGTGAAGTCACCCGGGACGAACTCGCCGGTGTCGTCGACGAAGAAGCAGCGGTCGGCGTCGCCGTCATAGGCCACCCCGAACGCGGCGCCCTCCTCGCGCGTCCGACGCACGATGAACTCGCGGTTCTCCGGAAGGAGCGGATTCGGCTCGTGATTCGGGAACGACCCGTCGGGCTCGAAATTGCAGCGGACGACCTCGACCTGCGGCAGCCGGGCGAGGACACGCGGCAACATCTCGCCCGCCATCCCGTTGGCGCCGTCGACGACGATCCGGAGCGGGGCGATCGCCTCGGCGTCGACGAAGCCGAGCACCCTCTCGACGAAGGCGTCCCACACGTCCACCGGCTCGATCGAGCCCCGCGTCTGCTCGCGCCACTCGCCGCGGAGCGCCCGGTCACGGATCTCGACGAGGCCCGATTCACTTCCGACCGGCAGCGCCCCACGCCGGACGATCTTCATCCCCGTGTATGCGGCGGGATTGTGCGAGGCGGTCACCATGATCCCGCCGTCGAGCCCGAGCTCCCCCGTCGCGAAGTACATGACCTCGGTCCCGACCATCCCGAGGTCTGCCACGTCGGCGCCGCCGTCTGCGACACCGCTCGCAGCGGCCTCGGCCATCGACGGGGAGGACAGTCGCATGTCCCGCCCGATCGCCACTCGGCGCGGCTCGAACTGCTCCACAAACGCGCGTCCGATCGCGTAGGCACCCTCCTCGTCGAGCTGCGAGGGGTAGAGCGCGCGGACGTCGTATGCCTTGAAAGCCCCCGGATCGAGCATGACCTCGATCCTACGGACTGCCTGCGATCCGCGGGAGAAGACCCTCTGATGCGTCCTGCGGCGAGCTCTCTACGCCGAGCACGAGGCGGATCGCCTCGGTGGAGGCCGCGTCCGGTGACTCCGAGATCACAGTGGCAGGCCGCTCGAACCGGGCAAGGGCCTCTGCCAGCGGCTCGGCGCGCAGGGTTCCCTCGCCGTAGGGGAGATGTCTCGTCTCGTTTCGGTTCGCGAACTGGATGTCCGAGAAGTGGATGTGGAACGGCACGCCCGCTGCGAGGACTCGGTCCACGACCTCGAGCGCCGCGGCGAACGGCTCGACCGAGGTAAAGGCGCCGTCCGAGGTCGCGTGCATGTGCGCGAAGTCGAGCACAGGCCGAACCCAACCGAGTCGGCGCGAGATCTCGACGACGTCGTCGGCCGACCCGAGCTCGCGGACGCGTCCCATCACCTCGATCCCGAACGGCACGTCCCGCTCCTTGGCCTCGAGCCGTTCGCGGAGCTCGCCGAGCTGCTCGGAGACGGAGTCGATCGCCTCCGCCCGAGCCCGCCCGAGCAGAAAACCCGGGTGGAAGACGACGAGCTCGGCGCCCGCGGCCTTCGCGATCCCGGCCGAGTGATCGAGCATCCCGGTCGCCATGTTCAGCTTCTTGCCCCGCTCGGCGTGGCCCATGAACCCGGCGAGCGGCGCGTGAACCGAGAGTACGACGTCCGCCTCGAGCGCGAGCTCGCCGAACCGCTCGGCGAACTCGTAGCTCATCCAGAAGCCGCCCTCGAAATCGATCTCGCAGGCCGAGAGCCTCCGTTCGAGGAGTGCCGCGATCGCAGCCTCCGGGCTCTCGCGCGAAGGCACGCGAGCGGGACCGAAATGCAGCTTCTGCGTCATCGCGGAGAGCCTACGTCCGACCCGTTCCCTACGCTGCACGCATGCCCGAAATCCCGTCACGCATCGACCTGCTCGAGCTCGACATCGACCTCCGCCTCACCGACCTGTGGCGTGAGGCCGCGGGGATCGAGGAGTGGTCGCTCGAGGTCGTCGCAGCATTCATGCGCGCCGCCTACGGCAAGGGATACTGCGACGCCCTCACCGAGGAGCTCCCGGGGGCGCTCTGTGCCGACCACGGGTATCGTGTGCCGGAGCGCCGCATCCCGGCGCCGGCCGACGCGCAAGCGGCTTGACCTGCTGGAGCGCCGTTTTAGCTGCGATTGCTTCACTGCGGATCGCTTAACTGCGCCATAACGGGGCCGAGACGCCTCCCCCGTCCGTTGCCCTGGAGGCTGGCTAAACTGGGTGGAGTATGGCCCGCGCCACGCGCAGTCCGGCCAGGCTCGTGATCGCGCTTTCGGTCGCGGGTCTCCTGGCCGTCTTCCTGGTCTACACCGCGATCAGCGGGTCGACGCCGGAGCTCGAGCCGAGCAACCTCGCCGGCCATACCGGCACCGTCTCGCTCACCGGCAAGGTGACCTCCGTCGTGGTGGGAACCGACTCCCACACCCCGGCCGGCCTGCAGTTCAAGGTGCATAACATCAACGGCGCGAGCCCGGTCGTTCCGATCGTCTTCCACGGCTCGGTGCCGGATCTGTTCAAGGCGGGCCGCGACGTGAACATCACGGGCCACCTCGAGGGCGCCTCGTTCGTCGCCACCTCGTTGACGACGAAATGCCCGAGCAAGTACACGGCCCAGGCCTAGAGCCTCGTGGCTGACCTCGGCCGCGCAGCGCTCGTCGTCAGCTTCGGGCTCTCGCTCTACGCCCTCGTCGCCGGAGTCACCGGCGCGCTCTCGCGCCAACGGCGTCTCGCGGACTCCGCGCGGTACGCGCTGATCACGGCCTTCGGCTCGACGCTGATCGCCTCGTTCGTGCTCGCCCGGGCGCTCCTCGACCACGACTTCCGCTACCGCTACGTCTACCAGCACACGAGCCGCGATCTCAAGCCGATCTACTGCCTGACTGCGTTCTGGGGCGGCGAGGAGGGATCGCTCCTCCTCTGGCTGCTCGTCCTGACCGGCTACGGGGCGCTCGCCGTCACGCTCAATCGGAAGCTGCTCCGCGACATCGTCGTCTGGGTGGTGCCGGTGCTCGGCGGCCTCTGCACGTTCTTCAGCTTCATCCTCGTCGCAGTCGCGAGCCCGTTCGCGCTCCAGCCACGTGTCGTGGACGGCCTCGGTCTCGTCCCGAGCCTCCAGAACATCTACATGGTGATCCACCCGCCGATGCTGTACCTCGGCTACGTCGGGATGTCGATCCCGTTTGCGTTCGCCGCGGCCGCGATGATCTCCGGCCAGACCGATGAGCGCTGGATCATCGCGACGCGCCGCTGGACGCTCACGGCCTGGACGTTCCTCGGTTTCGGGCTCCTGCTCGGCTCGCACTGGGCCTACATCGAGGTCGGCTGGGGCGGCTACTACGGCTGGGACCCGGTCGAGAACGCCGCACTGATGCCGTGGATCGCCGGCACCGCGTTCCTGCACTCGGTGATGATCCAGGAGCGGAAGGGGATGCTTCGCGTCTGGAACATGGTGCTGATCGCGCTGACCTACGAGCTCACCGTGTTCGGCACGTTCCTCAACCGCTCCGGCGTGGTCGAATCGATCCACTCGTTCGCGAAGAGCTCGATCGGCGGCTGGTTCCTCGGGTTCGTGATCGTGACGTCGCTCTTCTCGCTCACGCTGATCCTGTGGCGGCTGCCGCTCCTTCAGGCGCGCACGAAGCTGGAGTCGCCGATCTCGCGCGAGGCGGTCTTCCTCTACAACAACCTCCTGCTCGTGGCGCTCTGCCTGGCCGTGTTCTGGGGAGAGATCTTCCCGATCATCTCCCAGCTCTGGAACGGCACGGCGAAGACGTTCGGCGGGTCGTACTTCGACTTCTTCCTGCGGATCTTCGGGCTGCCGCTGCTGCTCCTGATGGGGATCGGGCCGCTCGTCGCGTGGCGGCGATCGTCGGGACGGGCCCTCGTGCGAACGCTCCGCTGGCCGATCGCCGCCGCGGTCATCGCCGGAGTCGTCCTGATCGTGATCGGCGCCGGCTCCTCGCTGCCCGGGCTCGTCGGCTACACGTTCTGCGTCTTCGTGCTCACCTCGATCGTCGTCGAGTTCGTTCGCGGCACCCGCGCGACCGGCTCGCTCTTCGTGCTGTTCCAGCGCAACCGCCGGCGTTACGGCGGCTACATCGTCCACGTCTCGATCGTCCTGCTTGCGATCGGGATCATCGGCTCGAGCGCCTACGGGACGACGAAGGAGATACCGATGAAGGCGGGTCAGACCCTGAAGATGCCCGGCTACACGCTGACCTACCTCGGCCCCAAGGTCCAGAGGACGCTCACCGAGAGCGGCACCACCACGACCACCCACGGCCAGTTCAAGGTCACCGGCAACTTCAACGGGACAATGAGCTCCGCGTATGTCAACTCCTCGGCCCTCGGCGTCTCGCACAACGTGGGGATCCACACGAACTGGCTCCGGCTCGAAGACCTCTACATCATCTTCGACCAGCCGGGGGCGAAAGCCGGGACGTTCTACGTCAAGGTGCTCGTGAAGCCGCTCGTGAACCTGCTCTGGATCGCAGGGTACGTCTTCGTCTTCGGGTCGCTTGTTGCGATGTGGCCCGATGCCCGCGAACAGCGCCGGCTGATAACGCGGCTCTCGTTCGCGCGCGCGTGACCGGGTTGATCGTGGGCGCGCTCATCGCGGTTGCCGCGGTGGTGATCGTGTCGCTGCCGTTCCTGCGCGACACAGGTGAGCCGGAGCTCCTCGACAGGCCCGGCAGCGACGAGATCGTCGGGCTGATGGAGGCCCGCGATCACGTTCTCGCGGCACTGAAGGAGCTCGAGTTCGACCACCGGATCGGGAACATCGACGACTCGGACTACCGCGCGTCGGTCGGGCCGCTCCGCCGCGAGGCGGCGGCTGCGCTGCAGGCGATCGACCGCTACAAGGCCTCAGCCGAAGAAAAGCTGGCCGAGCAGGAAGATGTTGAGCCCGACGATCACAACGGTGATCGCGCAGGCGACGGCGGTGGTCCACGCGCTGTTGACGAGACCCCCCATCACGTCACGGCGGGAGGTAAACCAGACGAGCGGGATCAGGGCGAAGGGGATTCCGAAGGACAGCACGACCTGTGAGAGCACGAGCGTCCGTGAGGGGTCGACCCCGATCGCGACGACGATGAACGCCGGGATCATCGTCACCGCGCGCCGGACCCACACCGGGATCTGACGCCGGATGAATCCCTGCATCACCACCTGACCGGCGAGCGTCCCGACCGCGGAGGATGAAAGGCCCGAGCCGAGCAGTGCGACCGCGAAGATCGCACCCGCGGCCGCGCCGAGGATCGGTTCGAGCGACTGGTGGGCACCCACGAGCGAGACGACCTCGTCGATGCCCTGCTTGTGGAGCGTGCTGGCCGCCATTACGAGCATCGCGGCGTTGATCAGCATCGCGATCGTCATCGCCGTGAGCACATCGATCCGCGTATAGCGCATCAGCAGCCGGGCGCTCTCCTTCGACTCGGGCACGATCCGGTCCTGCGTCAACGCCGAGTGGAGGTAAATCACGTGCGGCATCACGGTCGCACCGAGGATCCCGACCGCAATCAGCACCGACTCCGAGCCGTCGAAGCGCGGAATCAAGCCTTGGGCGGCGGCGCCGGCATCCGGGCGCGCGTAGAAGATCTCGACGAGATAGCAGACCCCGATCAGGCCGACGAGCGTCGCGATCGCGGCCTCGAAGGGCCGGATCCCGTAGCTCTGCAGGGCGAGCAGCCCGAACGCGGCGATCGCCGCCAGGATCGTCGAGACGAAAAGGCTCGTCCCGATCAGAAGATTGAACCCGATCGCCGCTCCGAGGAACTCCGCGAGATCGGTCGCCATCGCGATCGCCTCCGCCTGCACCCAGAGCAGCACCGACGTCCGTCGCGAGAAATGCTCCCGGCACACCTCCGGCAGGTTCTGGCCGGTTGCGATCCCGAGCTTGGCCGACAGCGTCTGGATCACCATCGCCATCAGGCTCGAGGCGACGACCACCCAGAGCAGGAGGTAGCCGTACTTCGCCCCCGCGGCGATGTTCGTTGCGAAGTTCCCCGGGTCGACGTAGGCGACGCACGCGATGAACGCGGGGCCGAGGAACGGCAGGATGCGAAACCGCGTGCGGTGGAGCGCCTCGTCGACCGTGCGCAGCCCCTCGGGAAGCACCTCCGGGGTGGCAGTTTGGGTGCTCACGACCTAAGTTTAGCCTAGACTAAACTTGTTAGCCGAGGCTAAATCGGGGCCCTGGTCAGTGAACGAGGTGCAGGTCGGGCAGGTTCCGCCACCGCTCGTCGAGGTCGAACCCGTACCCGGCGAAGAACTCGTCGGGCACGGTAAAGCCGACATAGCGGATCGGCAGGTCGTCAACGAGGCGGCGGTAGGGCCGGTCGAAGAGCGTGGCGCAGACGAGTGATTCGGGGTTTCGCAACCCGAAGCTCCGGCGCAGGTAGTGGAGCGTGAGCCCGGTGTCCACGACCTCGTCGACGATGATCACGTCGCGGCCCGCGATCTCCAGGTCGAGATCCTTCAGGAACCGGATCCGCTCGTGGCCTCCGACCCCGCTCGACCCGTAGCCGGCGAGCTCGATGAAATCGAGCGCGTGGGGGATCGGCGCTGCGAGCGAGAGATCGGTCACGAACGGGAGGCAGGCCTTGAGCGCCCCGACGAGGAGGGGCTCGCGCCCGGCGTAGTCACGGGCGAGCTCGGCGCCAAGCTCACCGACGCGGGCTGCGATCTCGCCGGCCCCCAGGTACACATCCCCGATCCGGGCGTCTAGCTGTGAGCTCACGAAGCCTTGCGCAGGCCGTACCGCGACGAGAGCCGTGCGAAGTCGCGCTCGTAGAACAGCTTGATCCTCACGTCCGGATACAGGTTGCGGAGCTTGCGCAGCTTGCGGTTCTTGCGGGTGACGAGCGACTGCTTCATCACGGTGACCTCGAGATAGAGGTCCTGTTCCGGCAGATAGAAGTCGGGCGTGAATGCCTCGGTCACGCGGCCCTCCGCGTCGCGGGCGAGAACGAACGTGTGCGGCTCATACATCCAGGGGACGCCGTAATAGTCGAGGATCTTTGCGTACTCCAACTCCGCATCGTTGACGAAGCGGGGAGTCACGTCACCTCGATATGCCTGGAAATGAGGCGTTTCCAGTGCCACCGGAGTTCAAGGTACCAGTCGTATCGGATGACCGGGCCTCGAGAATCCCGCACCGTGAGCCCGCTTGCGGCCGTCGTCGCGCGCCGCGGGGTGGCAGCGCCGACGAGCCTCGGGTCGGATGAACGGACGGCCAGCACTAGACTTTCCACGTGGAGTCGGCGTTCACGATCGCGCATCTGTCGGACATCCACTGCGGCGATGCGCATTTCGTCCCTGATCTGATGGAACGGGCGATCGCGGACATCAATGCGCTCGGGCCCGACATCGTCGTCTGCTCGGGCGACCTGACGACGTTCGGCTTCAAGGAGGAGTACGTCCACGCCAAGCGCTACCTCGACAGGCTGGACTGCGAATCGCTCGTCGTGATCCCGGGGAACCACGACTCGCGGAACGTCGGCTACGTCCACTTCGAGGAGTTGTTCGGCGCCCGCAACTCGGTGCTCCGGAAGGACGGAGTCACGGTCGTCGCCGTGGACTCCACCGAGCCCGACCTCGACCATGGCCAGATCGGCCGAGGCCGCTACGGCTGGATCGAAGACGAGTTCGCCGATCCGGCGCGCCTGCGCGTGTTCGTCCTGCATCACCACCTGCTACCGGTGCCGGGCACCGGGCGGGAACGGAACATCGTCCACGATGCCGGCGACGCGATCGAGTGCCTCCAGCGTGCAGGTGTGAACCTCGTCCTTTCCGGGCACAAGCACGTTCCCTATGCGTGGAAGCTCGAGAACCTGTTCGTGGTCAACACCGGCACGGTCTCGACGTTGCGCCTGAGGGGGAACACGCGCCCTTGTTACAACGTGATCGAGGCCAACGGCACGCATGTGGACGTCTGGCGCCGCTATCCGTTCCACGGCCAGGAGAAGATCATCCAGTTCGATCTCGAGACGCTCGAGTACGAGAAGTACACCTCCCGGATCGAGCACGAGGTGACGGCGAAGCGGTGAGGGCGGTCGCCCTGATCGACGGTGAGCATTCGCCGGGCGTCGTCCGCGATGCGCTCCGGGAGCTGCCGTACGAGTGGGTGGGAGCGATCCTCGCGGGCGGCTCGGAGAAGCTGCGTGAGGGCGAGGGCTTCGGTGTGCCGCTCCTCGACGGCTTCGGTGACGCGGAGGTCGTGGTCGATCTTTCGGACGCCCCGGTGCTTGGCCCGGCCGAGAGGTTCCAGTGGGTCTCGCAGGCGCTCGCCGCCGGGCTCGGCTACGTCGGCGCGGACTTCCGCTTCGATCCGCCCGTCTACGAGGAGGTCGCGGTCCCCTCGATCGCCGTGATCGGCACCGGGAAGCGAGTGGGGAAGACGGCGGTCGCCGTACATCTCGCACGCCTGCTCGCCGGCGACCGCGAGCTCGTGGTGGTCACGATGGGACGCGGAGGGCCGCGGGCGCCGGAGCTGGTCGAGCGGGCACCCGAGCTCGAGGCTCTCGTCGCGCTCTCCCGTTCAGGCCGACATGCCGCATCTGACCATCTGGAGATCGCGGCCATGGCCGGCGTTGCGACGATCGGCTGCCGCCGGGTCGGCGGGGGGCTGGCCGGGCGCCCGTTCGTCTCGAACGTCGGGGAAGGGGCGCGTCTCGCCGTCGATCGCGGCGCCGAGTTGATCGTCTTCGATGGGAGCGGCACCGCTATCCCGCCGGTCGCCGCCGAGCGCCGCGTGCTCGTCGTCGGCCCGGGACACGACCTCTCCGATCCGTTCGATCTCTACCGCCGGCTCGTCTCCGATCTCGTGGTCTCGGTCGGCTGCGAGTTGGACGGCGCGATCCCGGCGCAGCTCCGCCTGCGGCCGCTGGGCCCGCTCGAGGGCCGCGTCGCCGTGTTCGCGGCCGGTCCGGCAGATGTCGGCGGGCTCGAGGCCGACGTCGTCCATCTCTCCCGAAGCCTCGGCGACCGCGGCACGCTGGCGCGGGAGCTCGCCGGGCTCGAGGCGGACACCTATCTGACCGAGCTCAAGGGCGCCGCGATCGATCTCGTCGCCGAGCACGCGCTCGCCCGAGGTCGGCGCGTTGTCCTGGCCGCGAACGACGTCGTCGGGGCCGGCCTCGACGAGGCGCTCCTCGCGCTCGCACCGGCCGAGGTGACCATCTGATGCAGCCGCACTACCGCGACCCGCTCCCGCTCGGCGACCCGGTCGGGCTCCCCTACTCGAAAGGGATGATGGCCCGAGCGCTCGTCTCGGCGGGCGTCGGGATCGTGTCGGCCTACGAGATCGCGACCCGCCTCGAGCTCGAGCTGCTCGCCACGGGAGTCCGTGTGACCGAGCTGGAGCGGCTGGAGCAAACCGCGGCGGAGGTGCTCGGAGAGCTTGAGGGGGAGCGCGTCGTGATGCGCCTCCGCCGGCTCGCGGCCCTCGAGACGCTCGACAAGCCGATCCTACTCCTCGTCGGTGGTGCCACCGGCACCGGCAAGTCGACCGTCGCCACCGAGTCCGCCCACCGCCTTGGGATCACGCGCGTCACCTCGACCGACTTCATCCGCCAGACGATCCGCGCGTATTTCCCGTCGTCGGAGATGCCGGCGGTCCACGCGTCGAGCTTCGAGACGGGGGGAGTCGAGGGATTCCTCGAGCAGTCACGGCAGGTGCTCGTCGGCGTCGAGGCGTCGATCCATCGTGCGATGACGGAGGGCTGGTCGATGGCGATCGAGGGCGTCCATCTCGTTCCCGGGTTGGTCCCGACCGAGATCGACGGGGCGCTCCTCGTCCATGCGGTCCTGCACGTGTCGAGCATCGAGGAGCACCGGAGCCACTTCGTGATCCGCGACTCCGTGACGGGCGGCACCCGCTCGCTGGACAAGTACATCGACGGCCTCGACGAGATCCGCGTGCTGCAGGAGCTGATTGCAGAGCGCGCCGCCGAGCACGGGGTTCCGGTGATCGAGAGCGCGAACCTCGAGCAGGCCACCGGCGAGCTCCTCGACCTCGTGCTCGCCGGCTCCCAACAGGTCGCGGCCCTGCTGTAAAGCTGTACCCTCGGATCCATGCCGTCGCGCGAAACCGTCATCGAGGCCCTACACCAGGTCGAGGACCCCGAGCTCGGGATGGACATCGTCGACCTGGGCCTGCTCTACGACGTCGAGGTCGAAGGCCCGAAGGTGAAGGTCAGCTACACGCTCACCTCGATGGGCTGCCCCGCGGGAGCGATGATCCAGGAGGACATCGACCGGGTCGTGGGCGAGCTCGACGGGGTCGAAGACGTCCAGTCGGAGCTCACATTCGACCCGCCGTGGAGCCCCGAGCGGATGTCCGAGGACGCCAAGTTCATTCTGGGCTTCTGAGCTTCACCCGCGGCTGCTCCAACGGCTAGCGCGGCCCCTCCAGACGTTTCATCCCGACGCGGCCGGCGGAGCTAGGCAGGGATTCGCAGCACGATCTTTCCGAGCTGCTCGCCGCGTTCGAGCCGCTCGTGTGCGGCTGCGGCTTCGGCGAGCGGGAAGACGGCGTCGACGACTGGCTTCGCGCGGCCCGAGGCGACGAGCTCGTAAGCACCGGCGAAATCGTCCGGCGTCCCCATCGTCGAGCCGAGGATCGTGAGCTCCCGCCACCAGATCCGGTTCAGCGCAGCCGGCGGGTTCGCTCCCGAGGTGGCTCCGCAGACAACGATCCGGGCGCTCCGGGCTGCCGAGCCGAGCGAGCGGCCCCAGGTCGCCGCGCCGACATGCTCGACGACGACGTCCGCGCCGCTTCCGGTGAGCTCGCGCACTCGGGCGACCACGTCCTCGGAATCGTGGTTCACGGCGGCGTCCGCGCCGAGCTCGCGGGCCCGAGCGAGCTTGTCGTCGCTCGAGGAGGTCACGATCGCCCGCGCCCCGAGCGCCTTCGCGATCGCGAGCGCCGCGGTCGCGACCCCGCTTCCGATCCCCCATACGAGCACCCACTCGCCTGCTTCGAGTCGCGCCCGTGTGACGAGCATCCGGTAGGCGGTCTCGAAGACGAGTGGGAAAGCGGCCGCCTCCTCGAAGCTCATCCCGTCGGGAATGGGATGGACGGCGTTGCGCGGAACAGCGATGAGCTCGGCATGAGTCCCGTCGCAGTGCTCGCCGAGCACGTGAATTCCGTCGGCGTGCGCGAGCCCCGGGTTGATCACGACGCGCTCCCCGGTTCCGGCGATCACACCCGCGCCGTCGGCGCCGAGGATCCGCGGCTTCGGCACCGACGGCAAGCCCCGGCGCAGCCAGACGTCGAGATGGTTCAGCGATGCGGCCCGCAGCTCGACCAGCACCTCGTCCGAGCCCGGGACCGGGTCTGGCACCTCCTCGTAGCGCAGGACCTCCGTGCCACCCTCCTCGTGGATCCGGATCGCTTTCACGGAGCGAGCCTAGACGAGCAGTTCCACGAGAACGTGCAACCGGGCACGCTCGATCGTGGAACTACTCGTCCAGGCGGCAGGGAATCGTTCGAGCCGCTGTAACAATGCAAGCGATGACTGGAGCGGAGTTGCGGCGGATCGCGGGCGAGCTCGGGCTCGACGCGGTCGGTGTGACCCCTGCCGAGCCCTACGAGCGCACCGAGCGCGACATCCGCGAGCGCAAGGCACGCGGCCTCTTCGGGCGGCTCGGCTTCACGACGACCCGGCCCGAGGTCTCGTGCCATCCCGAGAAGCTCCTCGAAGGCGCCCGCAACGTCGTCTCGGCCGCGCTCTGCTACTACGCGCCCGAGCCCGAGCTTCCGCCCGGCCACGGGCGGCTTCCGCGGTATGCGTGGCACGACGGTTACGCCGAGTTACGGGAGACGCTCGATGTGCTCGGACGGCTGCTCGAGGCGCCATACCGCGTGCTCGTGGACGCCAATCAACACGTCGACCGCGAGGCAGCGGCACGTTCGGGGGTCGGCTTCTACGGCAAGAACACGCTCCTCATCACCGAGCGGCACGGCTCGTGGGTCGTGCTCGGGACGCTCGTCACTGCCGCGGAGCTCGAACCGACGGCGCCGATGTCGCCGGGCTGCGGCTCCTGCACCCGCTGTATCGACGCGTGCCCGACCGGAGCGCTCGACGAGCCGGGCGTCCTCGATGCGACCCGCTGTCTCTCGTACTGGACGCAGGTGCCGGAGCCGATTCCCGAGGCCTACCGCGAGCCGCTCGGCGCCCAGCTCTACGGCTGCGACATCTGCCAGGACGTCTGCCCGTGGAACCGCGGTGTCGAACGCCGTCGCGCCGGGCTCGAGCCCGATCCCGAGGCGCACATCGATCTGCTGGCGGTCCTCGATCGCGAGGATGGGCTCGACGAGGAGCTGGTACGCCGCCTCTATGTCCCGCGGAACGACCCGCGGTGGCTCCAGCGAAACGCACTCGTCGCGCTCGGCAACGCCGGCGACGGGGGTTCCACGACCCGCGAGGTGCTCGCTGCGCACGCCTCGGGCGGCGACGAGCTCCTCGCCGAACATGCGCGCTGGGCACTCGCGCGGATCGAGCAGCGATGCAGCTGAGGGGGCTCGAGCGCTGGATCTCGATCCTTCGCCTGATCGCGTACCCGGCCATCGTGGCGATCGTCGCGGTGGCCGATTTCCCGCCGGGGCGCTGGGAGCTCTGGGCCTGGGTCACGACAGCCCTGTTCGGGATCGGCGCCCTCGCCTTCTTCCGGCTCGCGCGAAGCGATCTCGGCGCCCGGCATCCTTTCGAGCAGAGCCTCGCCGCGCAGGTCTTCGACACGCTCGTCGTGATCGGGTACGTGATGGTGTTCGCGTTCGAGCGGGGACTCCCGGTTCAGCAGATCCTCTACATCGACCTCGCGGCGGCCTGCGTTCGCTTCGCGATTCCGGGCGGGCTCGTGCTTGCTGCGATCTCCGCGCCGATCCTCGCGGTGTTCGAGAAGCTGCGCGCGCACTATCTGAACACGGTGTTCAGCTGGAAGCTCGTCGCGTTCCAGACCGGGCTCGAGGTGCTGATGGCGCTGATCGTCGGCTGGCTCGTGAGCCAGCTCGCTGCCGAGGGCGAGCGGGCCGAGGCGCGCGCCGACGAGGCCGAGCGGCTGCACGAGGCGGAGCTCCAGACCGTTGCCGAGCTCCGGCGCCTGTCGACGCTCCGCGCAGACTTCGTCTCGCTCGTCTCGCACGAGGTGCGGACGCCGATGGCCGCGGTGATCGGGTCGGCGCGGACACTTCAGAAGCGCTGGCGCGAGCTGACGGGCGAGCAGCGCGACGCGTTCCTCGCCCTGATCGCCGACGAGACCGATCGCCTGGCGGCGCTCGTCGGCGAGGTTCTCGACAGCTCGAGGATCGATGCGGGAACCTTCAGCTACACCTTCGGTGCGGTCGACGTCGTCGGCCTGGTGAACGAGACGGTCGCCTCGGCCGGGCTCGTCCGCGAGTCCGTCGAGATCGCCTCGACGGTGCCGCCGGCGCTCCCCGATGTGCGTGGCGATCCGCAGCGCCTGCGGCAGGTCCTCACGAACCTGATCGACAACGCACTCAAGTACTCGCCCGAAGGCTCACCGGTCGAGGTGCGCGCGGCGGCGGTGAACGGCCACGTGACCGTGGAGGTCGCCGACCATGGCGAGGGGATCGCCCCGGAGGACCAGAGGCTGATCTTCGAGAAGTTCGGCCGGGTCCACGGTGCCTCTGCGAAGCCCGGCACCGGCCTCGGTCTCTACATCGCCCGGGCGATCGCCGAGGCCCACGGCGGCACGCTCGAGGTCAGCTCGACCCCCGGCACCGGTTCCACCTTCAGGCTCGAGCTGCCCGCGATCTGTTAGCGCCGCACTACGTCGCGGCCTTTGCGCGCGCCTCGCGGAAGCGGCGCTCGAGCTCGCGCGCCCTGTCGGCGACGAGCTCGCGGAGCTCCGGCGGGTCGAGAACGACGGCCTCGCCCCGGAACGAGAGCACCTCGCCGACGAGCCAGCCCGCGCTCCCGACCGGGCGCTCCGAAAGGGCAGAGCCGTCGACGAGCGGCAGGGCGCCCTTCTCGACCTCCCAGCGGCCGACCTCGGACGAGTACCAGATACGGGCGCTCGTGGCCTTGCTCAGCTCCGAGGGGTCGAAGCCCTCCCGTGGAGCGAAGACGGTGGCGAGCTCTTTCGCCGTCCGCGTACGGTCGAGACGGTAGCTTCGCGGCGCATCGCGGTCGACGTCCCACGTGTGGACGTACCAGTGCGGAAGGCGCCGCTCGATCCCGTAGGGCTCGATCGTGCGAGTCTCGACCTCGGTGGACTCGGGCTTCAGGTACTCGAGCTCGACGAGCCGTTTGCGATCGATCGCGCGGGTCAACGTGCCGACCATGTCCTCCTCGGCTCCCGCCTGGGGCGTCGGGGTCTGGGCGAGATCGAACTGGCCGAAAGCCTCCTCGAGCTTCGCCCGCACGCGGTCGAGCGGCGAGCGGGAGCCGGCCGAGATCATCGGGCCGACGAACTCGAGCGCGAGGCGGATGGCGCGCGCCTCGAGGGGCGTGAGCCGGGGCGCGCGGCGGAACGTGTCCCCGAAGAGCTCCTTGTCGACGTGCACCGTGTCGCCCTGCAGTTCGGCGTAGACGGCGTAGCAGCCGCCGCCGAAGTTCACAAGGTTCAGGAGGGACAGGTGCTCCTCGAGCGACTCGGCAGGGATCGAGAACCGCTCGATCAGCTCGCCGGCTGGGATCACCGCATCGGCGTCCTCGCCGCAGGCCGCGAGCAGGTAGGCGAGGAGCGACTGCAGCACGCCGAAGCGCTCCGGCGCTACGGGCCCGGCCTGGCGCTCGGACGCCTGCTCCTGCCACGGCACGAGCTCCTCCGCAGCGGGCGTCGGCGCCGGGCCTTCGTGGGCCTTCCGCGCCGCACGGACTCCCTCGGTGACAAGGCGGCGGAGCGGGGAGGGCTCGAGCGGGACTGCACGTCCCTCCTGGCGGAGAATCCAGCGTGCGAGCATCGGCAGCGAGGCATATGCGGTCACGAACACGCCGTCTTCGACCCGGTTGCGCGGCCCGGTGTACTCGCGCTGCACCCACCACGCCGTGTCGGGACTGACCGCGATCCGTGCCTCGCCGGCGATGTCGCCGAACTGCCACTCGGCCCGGCCCCGGAACTCCTCGACGTCGAAGTCCTCCGGAATGCGGAAGTCGCGCTCGCGGCGGGTGGCGAAGCGGATCTCTGAGCGGATCCGCGAGACGCGGAAGCTCTTGACCGTCTGATCCTCCAGGTCGAGCCCGATCACGTACCAGGTGCCGTTCTCGGGCAGGAGCGCGTAGGGGTTGATCGTCCGCTCGCGCTCGTCGTCGCGGGCGATCGACCAGTACTGGAAGCGCACCGTCCGCTGCTTCGAGATCGCGGCCTCGATCTTGCCGAGGCGGCCCTGCAGCTCCGGCGTGTAGTCGGGGTCGCGCACCTCGACGCGGACGGCGGTCACCGTCGGCGCCGGCTCGAGCACGCCGGCGGAGCGGCCGAGTGCGAGATTCTGCAGTGCGAGCCGCAGCGGCTCGGCGTAGGCGAAGCGGCCTTCGAGCAGGTACAGGCACGTCTGGAGGGCGGCGAGCTCGTCGGTCTGGAGGTCGAGCGGAGGCAGGAAGTAGCGCTCGGACTTGAGCGTGTAGAGCTCCTCGCCGGTGAACTCGTCGCGGTGGGACTCGAGCGGCACGCCGAGCCCCGACAGCTCGGCGCGGTCGGAGTAGAAACGGCGCGCGAAGGCCTCGTCGCTCATCTCCTGGTAGCCCTCGACGTTCGACTTGATGTCGCGCGCGGTAAGCGCCCGCAGCTCCGCCATCAGGAAGGCGACCAGCGAGAGCTGGCGGATCAGCTTGTCGGTGTCGTGGCTCATGCCGTTTGCGAGCCTACCGCTCGCAAAACGGCACGAGAGTCAAAAGAGCCCAAAAACCGGTGATTCAGGGATGGTCAGGCGGCGACTTTGGCCCGGTCGGCGCGATCCAGGTGCTGGTGCGACGGGCAATAGTCGCGCTCGGGGAGCGGCGTCCGCTGACACGGCTTGCCCTTGCGGGTCGTCGCGTGGCAGTGGGCGATGCCTCCCTCGAAGGCCCCGGACTCGATCTGCTCCTCGATGAACTCGACGGCAGCGCGAACCCCCTGGTTCACCGACCAGGCAACCTGCGCCTGCACATTGATCGGGAAGTATCGACGGATGTCCGCAAAAAGCGTACGATCAGGGTTGGCGAAATAATGCGGGTCTGCGGCGAGCCGCTCCATCGTTCCCTCGCAGGCCGAAAGCACCTGGCGGCGGTACTCGAGGTGGGTTCGCTGATCGACGTAGGGATCGATCAGGTCCTTGATCGATCGGTAGATCGCCCGGGAATATTGATACATACAGCTCTGAATTTGAAGGGCCTGGTCGTCCATGTATTGCCTATGTCTCCTGTTCGGCTGCCTGGAAATAGAGTGGGTAAGCGGTAAAGCGGCCCCCGGACGTGTCTCGCAAGAGACTGTACCTGGTTCTCCACGCTGTTACAAATGTTTTCTTTTTCGATAACAGAATCTTCGCTCGAAGAGACGCGAGGGAGCATCCCGGTGCTGCGAGAAGCGCCGGTCAGGGGGCGACGCGGACCACGTAAGCGCCGCCGAACCCGCGTGAACGGACGGTGACGAGCGCCGTCGTCGCGTCCGCGGCGGCGCCGTAGACGCCGCTGAAGACGACGTAGTACCCGGGGTGGAGGCTCGCGTAGGACGAGGAGTCGAGCACCCCGACCTGGCTGAGGCCGTCATGGACGGCGCGTCGTGCGATCGCGCTCGGCTTCCGCGGCCCGTGCGAGGCCGGGACGGACTGAAGGGCACGACTGTCCAGCCGCTCAGGCCGGCGGGCCAGCGCGTGCTGCCGTTTCGCCCGCTCGCGGAGGGGGGCGCGGTGGTCGCCGGCGGCGCCGCGATGTAGGTGGCGGCCGCGGCCTTGCCCGCGGTCTGGCGGCCGAACGCGACCGCGACCGCCGCACCGGCAACCGCGACGAAGGTCAGCGGGATCACGAGCCATACCCAGTCACCGGGATACCAGCCGACGCGCCGGAGCCAGCCGCGGCGAAGCGCGGCGACGCGGGCCGACGACGACCGGCAGGCGCAGCCCGCACTCGAGGCAGTAGCCCTGAGCTTCGGCCCGCATCGACTCCGCAGCGAGGACAGGTCGACTCGGCGAGGACAACGGCGGCCGCCCGGTTCGGTCGCTTCGCCATCTCAGGAACGGTGTGGCGGCTCGACCATCGTGTCGTCGAGGACGTCGCCGCCGCCGGAGGCGGTCCCGTCGAGCACCCGCCCGCAGTTCGGGCAGAAGTGCGAGCCCCGGAGGACGGAGGCGCCGCACGTGCACCGAGCGGTTCCCTCTCCACCGTGCAGGAGCTCGTCGATCTCGGCCAGCCGGGCATCGATCCCGATCACCTCGGCGCAGCGCTCCTGCAGCAGATCGTCCCGCCACGAGCTCCGGCGGTACATCTCGACGGTGAGCCCGCCGAGGTCGCGCAGCTTGTCGTCTCGTGCCTTGATCAGCGCCCGCCGCTCTCGCCGGAGCAACCCTGGATGCGGCCTCCGCGACGGGATCGCGTGGCTCGCCGGGACGTCTTCGGTGCCGGAACGACGGAAGATCGCCATTCCGGCCCACCATAACAACCCATCCGGCCTAACCACCGCTTCGGCCGTCTAGCCGTGCGCGACGTGGAGCACGACGAACACGAGGTACATCGCGATCAGAACCGCGCCCGCGACCCGGCCCATCCCGCGGCCGGCAGCGAGCGCGAGAAGCGCGAAGAGGGTCATCCCGGCGAGCCAGGCGAAGTCGAGCTTCACACTCGTCGTCGCCGAAGCGAGCCCGACGAAGAGGGCCGGAACGAGGATGCCGCCGGTGAGGTTGATCGTGTTGCTCGCGAGGGCCTCGGTGACGAGCGCGTCGCCACGGCCGCTCAGGCCGAGGCGGACGGCGGTGAAGGCATTCGGCAGGCTCGTCAGCACCGCGAGCACGAGCAGCCCGGTCACGGTCTCCGAGACGTCCCAGCGGTCGGCGAGCGCGAGCGCCGCCTTCACCATGCCGGTGGCCCCGAGCACGATCACCGCGACCGCCGGGATCATCAGGAGGATCTCCTTCAACACGGCCTCTCCCCTCACGTGGTGCTCCTCGCCGGATCCGTGGTGGGGCTCGGGCGGCCGGCGAAGCGTGAAGATCACGTACGGGACGGCGATCACCAGGAAGAGGATGAGAGCGAGCGGCGCCGAGAGGACGCCGAGAACGAGCGCGGCCGTGATCGCGAGGCAGAGCCCGCTCACCGCGCCCTCGACCATGAGCGCCCGCCGGCCGATCGTCACCGCCCCTGCAAGCACGGCGCTGAGCCCGATCATCGCGGCCAGGTTGAAGACGTTCGAGCCGAGCACGACCCCGAGACTCGCCTCCTTGTCGCCCGCGACGAGTGCGACGACGGCCGATGCGATCTCGGGAGTGTCGGCCGCGACGGCGGTCAGGAGCCCGACCGCTGATTCCGGCAGGCCGAGGCGCGGGCCGACGTGGTCGAGCTTGTCGGCGAAGAACCCCGCGGCGGCGAGTGTGAGCACGGCCGAGACGGCGAACAGGGGAATCGCTAGCTCCGGGGACAAGGCACGCTGCTCTATCAGAAGCCGACGTGCGATCTCGGCGCGGCGGAAATCCTTACACCTTGGTGAATCACGGCATACTTGGGCGAGGGAGACTTCCATTGAGAATGCGCAGGATCTGTCTTCTGCTCGCGGCCGTGCTCTGCATGCCCGCGATCGCCGCGGCGGCCGGGACGGCCGTCGGCGACGGCGCGCTCGGAGTGTCCGGCGCGAATGGCACGATCTACCTTCAGGGCCGCGGGGTGATCTATGGACATTTTGACGCCGGAACGCTGATGGTGCTGAGCTATGTGCCCGACGACGGCGTCTCGGTACCTGCGGTTTCGAGCCCGAGGGCGAAGTACAGCCGCGGCTCGGGCGTCTACTCCGGGATCGACGTCCGCTTCCTGCTCGCGTCCGGGAAGTACACGATCGAGCTGATCGGGGCGAACATGAACGCCTCGGCGGTCGGCAAGGGCAGTATCGTCGCAACCGGGGTCGGCACCCCCGACGACGGCACGTTCACGGTGAACGGCGGCAAGCCGGAGCTGATCTCGAAGACGCCCTCGAGCGACTTCTTCGGCAAGGGGCCGTAGACGTGTCGGCGACGCCTTCGACGATCCTCGTGATCGAGGACGAGAGCTCGATCGCATCGTTCGTCTCGCTCTACCTCCGCAACGCCGGGTACACGGTGCGCACCGCGGCAACGGGCGCAGACGGGATCAGCGAGGCGGCAGCGCACACCCCCGCCCTGATCGTGCTCGACCTGATGCTTCCGGACATCGACGGGATCGAGGTGTGCCGGCGGCTCCGCCAGGCCTCGGATGTCCCGATCCTGATGCTCACTGCGCGCGACGAGGACGTGGACAAGATCATCGGCCTCGAGGTCGGCGCGGACGACTATCTGACGAAGCCGTTCAACCCACGGGAGCTCGTCGCGCGAATCAAGTCGATCCTCCGCCGGGCCACACCGGAGCGGCGCGATCTCCAGACCGAGGTGATCACCCACGGTGAGCTGCGCGTCGACGCGGGGCGCCGCGAGGCGACGGTCGAAGGGGTCGAGGTTCAGCTTGCTCCGAAGGAGTTCGACCTGCTCTGGGAGCTCCTCGACCACCGCGGTCTCGTACTCACGCGCGACCAGCTGCTCGAGCGCGTCTGGGGCTACACGTTCGCGGGCGATACCCGGACGGTGGACGTGCACGTCCGCCAGCTCCGGCGGAAGCTCGGCGATGCCTCGCCCGTCGTCACGGTGTGGGGGGTCGGCTACAAGGTGTCGACCGCCCGCGAGACGACGAGGGACGCCGGCCCCGTCTAGCCCGCCCCGAGGTGGCCGCGAACCTGAACCCCGGCGCCGTCGGCCGCCTGCGGCCCTTCTCGTCGCTCCGGGTCCGCCTGCCGCTGCTCTTCCTGGCCGGGATCGTGCTCGCCGGAGTGGTCACGACGCTGATTGCGATCCAGCTCTTCCGGGACTTCGCTCGGAACCAGACGCTGCATGCGTTGCGGCACGAGTCGGATGGGATCGCGAAGCTCTACGAGAGCGCGGTCCGTGGAGACTACGCGGCGCGGCGGGGGCAGTCGCGGCGTCCGCCGGCGTTCGCCTACGCCGAGCTCGAGGAAGCGACCCAGGACAAGATCTATTTCGACGGGCCGGTGACCCTGTTTCCCGGCGAGAAGCCGGGCATTCGGCGGCTGAACCTGGAGGCTGTGGACTGGACTTCGGGAAAGACGCTGACGTTCGTGTTCACCCCGCCGGGTCAGACCGGCGCCTACTACGCAGTCGCGAGTCCCGTCTCGGTCGGCGGGACGACGGTCGGCGCGCTGATCGTCGCCAAGCAGAAGTCCGCGATCCAGGAGTTCGCCGACTCGCTCGCACGCCGCCTCGCGGTCGCGCTGGCGTTCGGCGTGCTCGTGGCGGGAGCCTTTGCCTGGTATGTGTCGCGCCGGGTCGTGCGGCCGCTGCTCGTGCTCTCGGACGCGACCGACGAGGTCGCTGTCGGCAACTACGACGTCGTCGTGCCGCACGGGGCGCCCGGCGAGATCGGCCACCTCGCAGACCGCTTCGGGGAGATGACCGACCGCCTGATGGAGTCGGAGGCTCGCGAGCGGAACTTCCTGATGACGGTGTCCCATGAGCTGCGGACGCCGCTGACCGCGATTCGCGGGCACGTCGCCGCGCTTGCCGAGGGGCTCGTCGAGGACCCGGACGGCCGTTCGCGCTCGCTCGAGATCGTCGCCGCCGAGGCGAGCCGGCTGGAACGGCTCGTCGGCGACATCCTCGACCTGGCGAAGCTCGACGCCCACCGCTTCACGGTGCTCCGCGAGGAGGTCGGGATGGAGCAAGTGGTCGAGCGCGCATACGAGACCTTCGCGGAGCAGGCCCGTGCCCGGGAGATCGACTTCTCGGTGACGGTGAACGCGAAGCCGGTGATCGTCTCCGACGGGGACCGGGTGCTGCAGATCGTCGACAACCTGCTGTCGAACGCCTTCAAGGCGACCCCCGACGGCGGGCGCATCGGGATCGAGCTCGGCCAGACGAACGGGACGATCCGCGTCTCGGTGGAGGACACGGGCCCGGGGATCGCGCCCGATCAGGTCGAGCGGCTGTTCCGGCCGTTCGTCACGGGCGGCGGCGGGACCGGGCTCGGCCTGACGATCGCGCGGGAGCTCTCACACGCTCTCGGAGGGAACATCGAGCTCGAGTCCGAGCCGGGCCACGGCGCGCGCTTCGACCTGACGCTGCCGGCGGCTTCGTAGAGTTCGAGCTCTTACGCGCTCAGGCCGAGCCTGCGTCCGCCGGGCGGAGCTGGACGACGTCCGCCTTCGGGTCGATCGCGCGCTCGATCCTGTCGAGGCGCTCGTTCAGGCCCTTCCATTGCGCGGTGATCAGCTCGATCAGGAGCGCGAGGTCGTCGACGCGCGCGTGCCGCTCGATCAGCAGGTCGGTCTCGAGACGCTCGAGCCGGCGAATCATCTGATTCGAGAGACCCTTGACCTCGGCGAGGCGGCGCGAGATCGGCGCGGCCTCCTCGCGGAGACCGTCGCGAAGCGCACTGCCGACGGCGTCCGGAAGGACGACCTGGAGCTCGTCAGCCGTCTGCGCGAGCGCTTCCACCTGCAGTCGTGCACGGTCGAGTGCGGCGGCGATCTCGGGCGGCAGGGAGTAGCGATTATCGAACATCAGAAGCGACGGTAACGTCGCCGTCGGATGAACGCAAGTGACCTCGACTACGAGCTGCCTCCCGAGCTGATCGCCCAGCATCCACCCGAGCGGCGTGACGACTCGCGTTTGCTCGTGTATTCACGGGCAACAGGCGCGATCCGCCATCGCGTGTTTCGCGAGCTTCCGCATGAGCTTCCGACGGGTGCGCTCGCCGTCGTGAACGACACCCGCGTCGTTCCGGCGCGGATCCGGCTCGAGTCGCCGCGCGGGGAGGTTCTGCTTCTGGAGCAGCTCGGTGAGGACGAGTGGGAGGGGCTCGCGCGGCCGACCCGGCGGCTGCGTGAAGGGCGGCGGTACGGGCCCGTCGAGCTCCTCGAGCATCTCGGCGAGGGCCGCTGGCGCCTCCGCCTGCACGGCGAGCCGGACGGCGAGGCTCCGCTCCCGCCCTACATCACCGAGCCGCTCTCCGACCCCGAGCGGTACCAGACGGTCTATGCGGCCCGGACGGGCTCGGCGGCGGCGCCGACCGCCGGTCTGCACTTCACCGACGACCTGATCGGGCAGCTCGAGGTGGAGCGCGTGACCCTCCACGTCGGCCTCGACACGTTCCGCCCGCTCACGGTCGACCGGGTCGAGGAGCACCCGCTCCACGGGGAGCGCTACGAGGTGGCCGCTTCCGCGTGGGAGCGGATCCGCGCCGCCGCGACGGTGCTCGCCGTCGGGACGACGACGGTGCGAGCACTCGAGACCCTTGCCCACGGCGGCCCGCTCACCGGCCGCACCGACCTCTTCATCCTCCCGGGATTCGCCTTCGAGCGCGTGGACTGCCTCCTCACGAACTTCCACCTCCCGCGCTCGACGCTCCTCGCACTCGTCATGGCCTTCGCCGGGGTCGAGCAAACGCGCGAGCTCTACCGCCTCGCCGTCGAGGAGCGCTACCGCTTCTACTCCTTCGGCGATGCGATGCTGATCCTCTGATGAGGCCGCGAAGCAAGTGTCCGACCAAGCCGCCGTCCCAAAGAGCCGTGTCCAACCCAGACACGGCTCGGGACAGTCCCCGGCCATGACCCGGCTGGACACTGTCCAGGGACAGTCCCCGGCCGTGGCCTGCGGGGACAGAGCTCGAACGGCCACGGACGGACGGGGCCGGTGAGCGCTTTCCGCCTCGTCGCGACCGACGGGGAGGCGCGGGCGGGGGTGCTCTCGACCGCACACGGCGAGATCGAGACCCCCGCCTTCATGCCGGTCGGCACGAAGGCGACCGTGAAGACGCTCCTGCCCGTGGAGGTCGAGGCGCTCGGGGCTCAGGTCGTGCTGAGCAACACCTATCACCTGCACTTCAGGCCCGGAGACGAGCTCATCGCCGAGCTCGGGGGGCTGCACCGGTTCATGGCGTGGAGCGGGCCGATCCTGACCGACTCGGGCGGGTTCCAGGTCTTCTCGCTCCGCGACACGCTCGCTGCGGTCGACGACGACGGCGTGACGTTCCGGAACGTCTACGACGGCGCTGCGACCCGGTTCACGCCCGAGCTCTCCGCCGAGATCCAGCGGAACCTCGGGAGCGACATCGCGATGTGCCTCGACCAGGTGCCGCCCCCGGGGGTCTCGCGCCCCGAGCTCGAAGAAGCGGTCCGGCGGACGACCGAATGGGCGAGACGCCAGCGGCATGCGCCGCGGGCGGAGGGGCAGCTGAGGTTCGCGATCCTCCAGGGCGGCCTCGACCGCCGGCTGCGGCTGAGGTCGGCCGAGGAACTCCTCGAGCTCGACTTCGAAGGCAACGCGATCGGCGGCCTCGCGATCGGCGAGGAGCGGGGGCCGATGTTCGAGGTCACCGACTGGCTCACGCCGCAGCTCCCGGCAGACAAGCCGCGCTACTTCATGGGCATCGGCGACCCCGAAGGGATCCTCGAGGTGATCGAAGCCGGCGTGGACATGTTCGACTGCGTCCTCCCGACGAGGACGGCCCGCACCGGCAGCGCGCTCACCTGGGAAGGCCGGCTGAACCTGAGGAACGCCCGCCACGCCCGCGACCCGGGCCCGCTCGACGACAACTGCGACTGCCCGGCGTGCGTGACGTTCTCGCGCGCCTACCTTCGCCACCTCGTGAACCAGGACGAGCTGCTCGGCCACCGACTGCTCTCGCTCCACAATCTACGCTTCGTGCTCGAGTTGACCCGTCGCGCCCGCGAGGCGATCGAGCGGGGCACATTCGACCTCTACAAGCGCGATGCGCTCGCGCGGTTAGGAGCATCGACATCGGACCGGTAATCGTCATCGTGGTACTGCTCGGCCTCGGCTGGCTCGCCCTGGCCGTCCCCTGGCGCCGACGCCAGCGGTCGCACACAGCGATGCAGGACGACGTCGTCGTCGGGGACGAGATCATCACCGCGGGCGGGATGCACGCGGTCGTCAAGGAGGCCGGCGAGAGCGAGCTCCGGATCGAGATCGCACCCGGCGTCGTCGTCACGCTCGACCGCCGGGCGGTCGCCGCCGTCGCCGTGATCGAGGAAACCGACGAGCACGAGGACGATCAAATTCCTAACCAAGCGGTCGAAATCCCTAACCACATGGACGACCCGCCCACAAGCTAACCTGGTTCTGCTTGGCTTCACGCCGCTCGCATCTGGTTCTCGTCGCAATCGTGGTTGCCGCACTCGCCGGCGTCGCGTTTCTCGCCGTTCCCGGATCACCGGGCCACCGCACGCTGAAGCAGGGCCTCGACCTCCAGGGCGGGATCGAAGTCGTCCTCCAGGCGAAGCCGCTGCCCGGTCAGACCGTGACCTCGGCGATGATGGACAACGCCGTCAGCATCATGCGCACGCGCGTCGACAAGCTCGGCGTGTCGGAGCCGCTGATCACGAAGCAGGGCACGAACCAGATCGTGATCGAGCTTCCCGCAGTGCACGATCAGACCGAGGCGGCGCAGATCATCGGCCAGACGGCGGAGCTCGAGCTCTACGACCTCACCCCGTCGCTCTACGGCCCGTCGATCGACGCCAGCCAGAACGCCGTTCCACACGAGAGCCTCTTCGACCTGCTCGGGCTCGTGCAGACCGGCCAGAAGGGGCAGGGCCCGTCGAACGCCTACTACCTCTTCGCCTCGCGCACGAAGAAGCTGATCGCAGGCCCCGAGACGAGCATCAGGGCGCTCAAGCTCGATCCCGCCGTGCTCGCCCTGACCCCGGTAAAGCCGAAACCGGTGACGGTCACGACCAAGGCCTCGAAGGGCAAGCCGGCCAAGACGACCACCAAGGTGATCCCGCCCGGCGAGACCACCCCGGGCTTCCCGACCGGCTATCAGGTGATGAATGCGCCCGGACGGACGGTCGTGATCAGCTGCGACTCGACGGTCTCGCAGAGCTGCCCCGGGCTCGCGGCCCCACCGGTGCCCGGCGTGACGTACTACTACCTCTTCAAGCATGGTCACTATCCGGGCGACTCGTCGAGCCCGTACCCGCAGATGACCGGCAAGGACCTCTCGCTCTCCGGCACCCAGGCCGACATCGACCCGACGACCGGCCTCCCGATCGTCACGATCAAGTTCAAGGGCAAGGGCAACGGCCTCTTCCACGACATCACGCGCGCCGAGGCGCAGCGGGGCCAGCGGCTCGGCGTCCAGCAGAGCTTCGCGATCGTCCTCGACGACCAGCTCTACTCGACGCCGACGATCGACTACACACAGTACGGCGACGGGATCGATCCGACCGGAGGCGGCGCGCAGATCACCGGAATCGCATCCTCGTCCGAGGCGAACCACCTCGCGCTCGTGCTCCAGACCGGCGCGCTGCCCGTGAAGTTCGAGACCGTCTCGCGCTCCGACGTCTCCGCCACGCTCGGCAAGGACTCGCTCCGCGAAGCCAGGAACGCTGCGATCGTCGGCCTGCTCGTGGTCGCCGTCTTCCTGCTGGTCCTCTACCGCTTCCTCGGGGTCGTCGCCGTCGCCGGCCTCGCGATCTACTCGGCCCTGATGTACGGCGCGATCCTGCTCCTCGGCGTCGTCCTGACACTTCCGGGCTTCGCAGGCCTGATCCTCACGATCGGAGTTGCCGCCGACGCGAACGTCGTCATCTTCGAGCGAATCAAGGAGGAGGCGCGAGCCGGGCGCTCCACGCGCGCCGCGATCTCCGCCGGTTACGCGAAGGGCTTCCGCACGATCATCGACGCCAACGTCGTCACCGCGATCACGGCGCTGATCCTGTTCGCGGTCGCAACCGCCGACGTGAAGGGCTTCGCGCTGATGCTGCTGATCGGTACCGTCGTCTCCCTCTTCACTGCGGTCGCCGCGACCCGCGCGATGCTCGGCCTGCTCGCCGGGTTCAAGTGGGCGCAGTCGCCGAACTTCATGGGTGCGACGGCCGGGGAGATCCCGCGCTGGCAGCGGATCGACGTCGTCTCCCGGCGCCGCCTGTACTTCATCATCTCGCTCGTCGCCGTCGGGCTGAGCGTTCTCGCGATCGCCGTCCAGGGGCTGAACCTGGGGATCGACTTCAAGGGCGGCGTCCAGATCTCCTTCACCACACCCAAGCCGACCTCGATCTCGCTCGTCCGCCAGCAGGCTGACAAGATCGGCGGTTCCGGCGCGCTCGTGCAGGGCAAGGGGCATCAGACGGGCTCCGATTCGTACGAGAACTTCCAGATCCGCCTGAAGAAGCTCGCGAGCGCCGATCAGGACCAGCTCACGAACAGCCTCACGAGGTCGGTCGGTGCGGGGAAGCTCAGCGTGAAGAACGTCTCCGCAAGCTTCTCGAGCCAGATCCTCCGGGGCGCGATCCTCGCGATCTGCGTCTCGTTCGCGTTGATCGCGATCTACGTGACGCTGCGCTACCGGTGGAGATTCGCTGTCCCAATCCTCAGGACCCTGCTGAACGACATCCCGATCATGCTCGGGATCTACGCGATCTCGGGCCGGGAGGTGAGCTCGGCGACCGTCGCCGCGATCCTGACGATCCTCGGTTACTCGGTCTACGACACGATCATCGTGTTCGATCGCGTCCGGGAGAACCTGCGGCTGATGCCGCGCGACAGCATCGGCACGGTCGTCAACGTCTCGGTCTCCGAGGTGTTGAAGCGGTCGATCGTGACCTCGACGATCACCCTGCTGCCGATCGTCGCGCTCTTCATCTTCGGCGGCGCAACCCTCCAGGACTTCGCGTTCGCGATCATGGTCGGGATCGCCGTCGGCGCCGTCTCGACGATCTTCATCGCGACCCCGATCCTCTCGAGCCTGCTCGAGGGCGACAAGGAGTACGCCAACCGCCGGGGCGAGGCCTACGACGCGAAGGTCCGCGCGAAGGTGATCCATCGGGCCGAGGTCGCGGCCTCCGAGGCCCCGCCGGAGGAGACCCCGTTCGAGCAGCTCGAAGAGGCTGTCGGCGTCGGCGAGTCTGCGGACGCGAAGCGCGAGCGTCGCCGCCAGCGGCGGCAGTCGAGGCCGCATGGACGACCCCGGTAACGACGTCTTCGGCGATCGCGACCCTCTCGACCGCCTGCTCGGGCTGCTCGGGCCGAAGCTCGACGAGCTGCGCGCTCTCCTCGACGAAGCCGGCTCACGCTGGCGCGGCGATGCGCTCCGCGTCGGCGAGGGGACGCGCCAGCGGATGAACACCCTTTTCTACGAGCTGGGGCTGATCACGCGTGAGGACTGGGACGAGCTCGACCTGCGTGTCGCCCAGCTGGAGCATCGCGTCCGGCTGATCGAGGATCGCCTGGACGCCGCCGAGCCCGACGCCCGGTAACGGCAGGGCCCACTGCTACCCTGGTTTGCACGGAAGGCAATCCGGCCTTCCAGTGAGATCGCGTTTCCCCCTGTCGGAACCGGGATCTCGACCGACAGAAGGAGTAGCGAAACGTGACTCACCACTCTCCCGCCACCATGGTGGCGGACGCCGATGCCGCAACTGAATTCCGGGCGCTCGGCGTCTCGGAAGCCGTCTGCGCAGTCCTCGAAGAGCAGGGAATCCTGAATCCGTTCCCGGTTCAGAGCGCCGTGATCCCCGAGGCGCTCCGCGGCGGCGACGTCCTTGCGAAGAGCCCGACCGGCTCCGGCAAGACGCTCGCGTTCGCGATCCCGATCGTGGAACGGATCGACAGCGGGAGCGACGGCATCGCCGCACTCGTGCTCGTGCCCACCCGTGAGCTCTGCGCGCAGGTCACCGAGACGATGGAGCTCGTCGGCCGCGCGAAGGGAATCCGCGCGGTTGCCGTCTACGGCGGCGTACCGCTCCGCAAGCAGGCCGATGAGGCCCACAAGGCGCACGTGCTCGTCGCCACGCCGGGCCGGCTCCAGGATCTGGTCGATCGCAAGCTGATCTCGATCGCAAAGGTCTCGCTGCTGATCCTCGACGAGGCCGACCGCATGCTCGACATGGGCTTCAAGCCCCAGGTCGACCGCATCGTGCGGCTGCTCCCGAGCGAGCGCCAGACGATGTTCTTCTCGGCGACGCTCGACGGCGAGGTCGGCGAGCTCGCCCGGCGCTACACGCCATTTCGCCGCGCGCTTCGACTCCGAGCTGCCCGAGGAGCGCCGCTCCGGCGACGTCGCCCACCAGTTCATCGCCGTCACGCCCGAGAACAAGGTGCAGACGCTCGATCGACCTGCTTCCCGGCGACGAGGGCCTCGCGCTCGTGTTCGTGCGGACGAAGGCCGGCGCCGACCGCCTCGTCGACAAGCTGCGCCGCCACGACATCGACGCCGTCGCGATCCACGGCGACAAGGCGCAGGTGCAGCGCGAGCGCGCGCTTGCCCGCTTCGACTCCGGCAAGGTGCGGACGCTCGTCGCCACCGACGTCGCCGCCCGCGGGCTCGACGTCGAGGACATCACGCACGTGATCAACTTCGATCCGCCCGAGGAGCCGTCGGCCTACACCCACCGGGTCGGCCGCACCGGCCGCGCCGGCCGTGGCGGCACCGGGATCACCCTCGTCCTTCCCGAGCAGCAGGCAGACGTCAGCCGCGTCGCGCGGCTCCAGGGCCAGACAGAGCGCTTCGAGGAGTCCGGGATGAAGATGGCCCGGCCCGCGGCTCGTCTACACCTCACGCCGCGGCCGGGGCTCGAAGTGGTAGACGAGCGGCTCACCGAGAAGCAGGCCGAGGCTCTCCGGGAGGAGCTCGCCGAGCTCGAGGGCCCTCGCCGCACCGAGGTCGTCGCCGCGATCAAGAAGGCCCGCGAGTTCGGCGACCTGTCGGAGAACTTCGAGTACCACGCGGCAAAGAACGAGCAGGGCCTGCTGGAGGCGCGCATCCGCATGCTCCGCCACCGCCTCGACAGCGCCGAGATCGTCGAGACGGCGAGCGGGGAGCGGTCGGCATCGGCTCGGTCGTGGAGGTCGTCGACGAGGGCGGCGAGGCGATGACCGTCGAGATCAGCGCAGTCGGCGGCTCCGGCACGGTTTCCCCGACCTCGCCGCTCGGCTCGGCCTTGCTCGGCCGCAAGGTCGGCGAGAGCGTCGACGTGTCGGCGCCGCGCGGTGCCTGGCGCGCGACCGTTCGCGCGATCCGGTAGGCACTACGATTGCCCAAGTAAGGGCTGCGACCATGACGGCGATCTCCGGCGAAACCGAGCTCGAGCGGCTCGTTGCGCGCTCGCGCCTGATCGGCGCGGATGCGTCGCTCGTGCTCCACGGCGGCGGCAACACCTCGACGAAGCTCGTCGAGACGGATCATCTGGGCCGCGAGCGGCGAGCGATCCGGATCAAGGGCAGCGGCTCGGATCTCGCCAGCGCAGGGCCCGGCGACTTCCCGGGACTCTGGCTCGATGACCTGCTGCCCCTTCGCGAGCGCGAGGCGATGAGCGATGAGGAGATGGTTGCCTACCTCGCCCGCTGCCTCGTCGAGCCGGACGCTCCGCGGCCCTCGATCGAGACGCTGCTCCACGCCTTCCTGCCGGCGGCGCACGTCGACCACGTTCATGCCGATGCGATCTGCTCGCTTGCGAACGCGCCTGATCCTGCGGCAGCCGTGCGGGACGCGCTCGGCGAAGACGTCGCCGTCGTCGCCTACCTGCGTCCCGGGTTCGAGCTCGCGCAGCGGGTCGCGGGGCTCGCGGGCGCGCGGGCCGTCGTGCTTGCCCACCACGGGCTCGTCACCTGGGGCGAGACGCACGAGGCCTCCTACGAGCTCACCCTCGAGCTCGTGGAGCGGGCACGAGGCTACCTCGGCAGCCGGCAAGATGTCCGAGCTCCGTGAGCCCGACGGTCGTGTCGCCGAGAGCTTCCTCGTCCGGCTTCGCGGGCGCCTGTCACGAGAGAGCCCGCAGATCCTCGGTGCCTCGCTCTCGCAGCAGCCGCTCGCAGACCGAGCCGACGTCGATCGAGTCGCGGCGATGCGCAGCACGCCCGATCACATCCTCCGGATCGGAGCCCGCACATGCGTGATCCGGCTCGGCGATGACGTCGATGCGGCCCTCGGTGCCGGTGAGCCGTTGCCCCGTACGTTCCTCATTCCAGGCTTCGGCGCAGCCGCCGCGGGCCCCGACATCAGCGCCGTCCGGAAGCGGCTCGAGCTCGCCGAGCACACCCATTCCTCGGTCGCCGCGACGCTCGACCGCTTCGGCGGCGCGAGCTGGCTCACGCGAGGAGGTGGACGACTTCGAGCAATGGCCGCTCGAGCTCCACAAGCTCACCCTGCTCCGCCGCCGCCCGAGCTCGCCGGCCACGTCGCGCTCGTCACCGGC
Source organism: uncultured Actinomycetota bacterium (assembly GCA_963766565.1). Taxonomy (GTDB): domain Bacteria; phylum Actinomycetota; class Thermoleophilia; order Gaiellales; family Gaiellaceae; genus PALSA-600. The sequence continues at coordinate 95,032 of CAVYAQ010000001.1, read as the reverse complement.
GCCGCCTCGGGGATCGGCCGCGACATCGCGGTCGATCTTGCGCGCGAGCGGTGCGCACCTCGTGCTCGCCGACCGCGACGGGGAAGGGCTCGAGCGACGTGCCAAGGGCTCGAGCACCGTCCGGTCGCGGGCGACCTGACCGACCGCGCCGTCGTCGACCGGCTCGTCCACGCCGCAGTCGCAGCTTCGGCGGCCTCGACGCGGTCGTCTTCAACGCCGGCATCGCCTCGACCGGACAGCTCGACGAGCTGCCCGACGAGGAATGGCAGCGCAGCCTCGACGTGAACCTGACGGCGCAGTTCCCGCTCACGAGCCGCGCGCTCGGGCTGATGAACGAGCAGGGGATCGGCGGCAGCCTCGTCTACGTTGCGTCGAAGAACGCCTTCGCGCCGGGTGCCGGCTTCGGTCCGTACTCGGTGGCCAAGGCGGGTCTCGTCCAGCTGATGCGGATCGCCGCGCTCGAAGGCGGCCGGCACGGCATCCGCGCGAACGCCGTCAACCCGGACGCGGTCTTCGCCGGCTCGAGGCTCTGGTCGGAGGAGCTCCGCCGCGAGCGCGCCGAGGCTCACGGCGTCGACCCGCGAAGAGCTCGAGGCTTTCTATGCCTCCCGGAGCCTGCTCGGGCGGGCCGTGGCCGGAGCCGATGTTGCCGAGGCCGTCGCCTTCCTCATCTCCGAGCGCTCGCGGGCAACGACGGGCTGCGTGATCCCGGTGGACGGCGGTGTTCCGGCGGCGTTCCCGCGCTGAGGCCGGGTGAGCTCGCCGCAAAGCGTGTAACACTTGGCCATGGCCTCGAGCTCGAAGGCCGCGAGCATCAGCCGGCTGGGCGAGATCGCCCAGGTCGCCGTCAAGCACGGCTTCGGCTACCTGCTCGACGGCCGCGGACGGGCGCCGGACGACGGCGCGAACCGCGGCCGGCATCTCCGCGAGATGCTCGACGAGCTCGGGCCGACGTTCGTCAAGTTCGGCCAGCTGCTCTCGACGCGCCCCGACATCGTGCCGCCGGACATCATCGCCGAGCTGCGCGGCCTCCAGGACGACGTCAAGCCGTTCCCGTTCGCCGAGGTCGAGCGGGTCATCGCGCGAGGATTTCAACCAGCCGATCGGCCGGCTCTTCCTCGAGTTCGAGGAGCAGCCGGTCGCCGCGGCGTCGATCGGCCAGGTGCATCGTGCCGTGCTTCCGAACGGCCGGCGGGTCGCGGTCAAGGTGCAGCGCCCGAACGCACCCCGCCAGATCGAGAGCGACATCCAGCTGCTCGACAGGCGCCGCGCAGGCTCGTCAAGGAGCGCGATCCGGGCGCTTCGACTTCATCGACACGCGCGAGATCGTCGACGAGTTCGCCCGCTCGATCCGCCAGGAGCTCGACTACCGCCAGGAAGGCCGTAACGCGCAGATCTTCCACCGGAACTTCGCCGGCTCACCCCCACGTCGCGGTGCCGCGGACATACTGGAGCTACACGAGCCAGCCGGGTGCTCACGCTCGAGTACCTCGAAGGCGTCCAGCTCGCCGACCTCGAGACCGACGCCTGGACGATCGAGCAGCGCAAGCGCCTCGCCTACGTGATCGCCGAGACGTGGCTGACGATGATCTTCCGCCACGGCTTCTTCCACGGCGATCCGCACCCGGCGAACATCCTCGTGCTTTCCCCCGAGCGGATCGGCCTCGTCGACTTCGGGCTCGCGGGCAAGCTGACCGATCGCGATCTCTCGAAGATGACGCGCCTCTTCATCGACGCGGCGAACGAGAACATCGAGGTGCTTCCGAAGCGGCTCGCGGACCTCGGCGTCCGCTACCCGAAGGAGCTCGAGGAGCAGTTCATCTCGGAGCTGCACCAGATCTACTCGCGCTACTACGGCTCGAGCCTCCACGAGATCGACCCGCTGCAGATGATCCGCGAGGCTTTCGCGCTGATCTACTCGATGAGCCTGCGCCTGCCGTCGCGGTTCGTGATGCTCGACAAGGCGATCGCGACGATCGGCTCGGTCGGCGTCGAGCTCTACCCGGAGTTCAACGTCTTCGAGGTCGCGCAGCCGTATGCCCGCGGTCTGATGCTCGAGCGCTTCACCCCGCGCCGGGTCGCCGGGCGCGCGCGCCGCGAGGCCACCCAGCTCGCGCAGATGGCGGCGCGAGCTGCCGTACCAGATCTACGACACGCTCGAGCAGGTGCGCGACGGCGAGATCGAGATCGGCTTCGTGCACAAGGGCCTCGACGAGTTGATGCACAAGCTCGACGTGGTCTCGAACCGGCTCGTGATCGCGCTCGATCGTCACCGGCGGCCTGATCGGGTCGAGCCTGATCGGCATCTTCGCGAAGACGGGGCCGCAGGTGCTCGGGATCAACGCTGATCTCGGTCCTCGGCTTCTTCGCTTCGGGCGTGCTCGGGATCTGGCTGCTCTGGGCGTGATCCGCTCCGGTCGCATCTGAGCGGGTCTCGTCGATTGCGCGCGCGGCCGGCTCTGAGCGGGATGGCAGACCTCCGGAGACGGCTGAGGATCGAACCGTCACAGTTTCGGCTCAAAGGACATCTAGGCAGCAGCTCCGGGCGCGGGTACCGTCGGAGGCATGTCCACGACGGTGTTCCTGGCGGCCGACCAGGGCTCGAGCCTCCTCGAGCAACGGCTCCGCGACTACGGGTTCGAGATCGCCGGCGCGGGTGCTCACCCCGACGTCGTGATCGCCGGTGATCGGGGCCAGCTCGAGCGGTGGCGGGAGGAGGCTCCGGTGATCGTGCTCGGCGGAGCAGACGACAAGCCCCGCGACCGCGTGCTCGCATTCCGGCGTGGGTGCGACGACTACGTGCCGCAGCCGTTCCACCACGAGGAGCTCGTCGAGCGGATCCGCGCGGTCGTGCGACGGTCGCGCCGCCCGGATCCGGTGATCGCGGTCGGCGAGCTCATGATCGACGAGGTCGGGCGGGTGGCGACGATCGGTGGGCTCGCGGTCAAGCTCTCGCAGAAGGAGTTCGAGCTGCTCGCCCGGCTCGCCTCCGACCCGTCCCGCGTCTTCACCCGCAGCGAGCTCCTCCGCGACATCTGGGACTGGCCGCCGCACATGCGCACCCGCACGCTCGATGCGCACGCTTCGCGGCTGCGGCGGAAGCTGCGGGCGTTCGACGCCGCTCACGCCCTATATCGACAACGAGTGGGGGGTGGGCTACCGGCTGATCGGCCTTCATCCCGAGTAGGCTCGCGATATGAGTCGCCGAGCCGGAGGTCGGACGGGTGAACAGCTCTGTGACGAGTTCCGCGCGCTGCACCGCGCGCCGCCGATCCTCGTGCTCCCGAACGCGTGGGACGTGGCGAGCGCGCAGGTATTCGCCGCGCTCCCGGGCTGTCGCGCGCTCGCGACCTCGAGCGCTGCCGTCGCACGCTCCCTCGGCTGGGAGGACGGCGAGCAGGCCCCGGTCGCGGAGATGCTCCAGGTCGTCGAGCGGATCGCGGCTGCAGTCGACGTGCCGGTGACCGCCGACCTCGAGGCCGGCTACGGCGATCCGCCGGGCACCGCGGCGGCCGCACTCGCGGCGGGGGCGGCCGGACTGAACCTCGAGGACTCCCGCCGCGAGTCGGAGTTGGTGCCGCTCGAGGAGCAGGTCGCGGTGATCCGGGCCGTTCGAGCCGCGGCGCCCGGGCTCGTGCTGAACGCGAGAGTCGATTGCTTCATCACGTCGTCCGGCGGGGTGGACGAGGCCGTCGCCCGCGGTAACGCCTATCTCGCGGCGGGTGCCGACTGCGTCTACCCGATCCTCGCCCCGGCGGAGACGATCGGTGCGCTCACCGCCGGGATCTCCGGGCCCGTGAACGTGCTCGCGGATCCCGCCGTCCCACAGATCTCGGAGCTGGAGCGTCTCGGCGTGACCCGCGTGACGTTCGGATCGGGCCTCGCCTCCGTTGCGCTCGCCGAGGCCGCGCGCCTCGCGAGGCTCGCGCTCGCATAACGGCCACGGCGTCAGAGCTCGAGCGTCGCGCCTTCGAGCTCGAGCAGCCGGCGCTTCACGTCGAGCCCCCCGCCGTAGCCGGTGAGCGAGCCGTTCGCGCCGATGATCCGGTGGCACGGCAGGACGATCGGGATCGGGTTGCGGTTCATCACGGTGCCGACCGCGCGCGCGGCCTTCGGGCTGCCGACGAGCTTCGCGAGGTGGCCGTAGGTGTCGACCTGGCCGTAGGGGACGCGGGCGAGCTCGTGCAGCACCGCCTCGTGGAACGGCGCGACGCGGAGGTCGATCGCCAGGTCGAAGTCGCGTCGGCGACCCTCGAAGTACTCGTCGAGCTCGCGCCGCACCGCGTCGAGCGGTGAGCGAAGGACGCGCGCGCCGAAGATGCGCGCGACGACCTCGTCCTGTCCTTCGACCGTGTAGGAGATGCGGCACAGCCCGCGTTCCGTCGAGGCGAGGAACAGCTCTCCGACCGGGCGACTCGACGACGTCGTAGCGGACGTCGACGAGCCCTTCGGCGAGCGCGGCGGCGCGGAAGCGCGCATCGAGCTCAGGCGGCACGTGCTCAGGCGACACAGTTCAGGCGTCACGTTCAAATGTCCTCCTCAGTCTGCGAACACCGGACGAGGCCGCGGCGCGCGCCGCCTCCTCGGACGAGCCGAGCGCGGCGCCGATCTCGTCGTAGGGAAGGTCGTAGCCGTAGCGGAGCACGACGGCGGCCCGTTCCTTCGGCGGCAGCTCGCCGTCAGGTGCTCGAGCTCCACGAACGCAGGCGCCGAGAAGCTCCCCATCGGAAGCCGGCTCGTGCGCCTCCTCGAGGCTGACGGCGTTCCGCCCCTTCCTCGTGAGGTCGTCCATCGCGACGCTCGTCGCGATCGTGAACACCCAGGCGCGCAGATGGCGGCCGTGCTCGAGCCGGTCGTATGCGCGAAGTGCGCGCAGGAACGTCTCCTGCCACGCGTCCTCGGCCCGCTGGCCGAGCAGCCGGCGCAGGTAGCCGAGCACCTCGTCGCAGTGCTCGCAGTAGAAGCGCTCGAAGGGCGGGATCGCTCATCGCCTGCATCATCGGCTGTAACGCCGTCCCGCCGTCTGCTGTGAGATAGCGTCGCGGGATGGGGCGCTATGCCGTCGTCGGTCACGTGGAGTGGGTCGAGTTCGTCGAGGTCGATCAGCGTCCCGGCGGCGGGGCAGATCGCCCACGGGACCGAAGCGTGGTCCGAGCCCGGCGGCGGGGGTGGGGTCGCGGCCGTCCAGATCGCGAAGCTCGCCGGAGCGTGCGACTTCTTCACCGCGCTCGGCGACGATGAGCTCGGCCGCCGCTCGACAGAGCGGTTCGAGGAGCTCGGCCTGACGGTTCACGCGCAATGGTTCGGACGCACGCGCCGGGCGCTCACCCACGTCGACCGGAACCGCGAGCGGACGATCACGACCGTCGGCGCCAAGCTGCGGCCGCGGGGGCCGCTACCGCTCGCCGGATACGACGCGATCTTCTTCGTCGCCGGCGACGCGGCCGCGCTCCGCTCGGCGCGCGAGGCACGCTTCCTCGCGGCGACGCCGCGCGAGATCGAGACCCTGCGCGCAAGGCGGGGTGCGGCTCGACCTGCTCGTCGGCAGCGGCACCGACCCGGGCGAGCACTACGACGGCGGCCTCGACGTCGGCCTGTTCGTCGCCACCGAAGGCGCGAGGGGCGGGCTCGCCGACGGCGAGCGGTACGAGGCGGCGCCACCGCCGGGCCCGATCGAGGACACCTACGGCGCCGGCGACTCGTTCGCCGCCGCGCTGAGCTTCGCGCTCGCCCGCGGCGACGCACTCGAGACGCGCTCGAGCTCGCGTCGCGCGCCGGCGCGGCCGTGATCACCGGAAAGGGGCCGTACACGGCACAAATCAGCTGCTAGGGGTGGACAGGTGGGGTGTTGTGGGTTAGAGTGGGGCCAGGTGGATGAAACGAGCGCCTGGCATGCTCCTCGGCGAACATGACCACACCCTCGACGACAAGAACCGTCTCACGCTCCCGGCCAAGCTGCGCGAGCAGCTCGGGGACGAGGTCGTGATCACGCGCGGCCTCGATGGCTGTCTCTGCGTCTATTCCCGCCCGGCGTTCGACGTCCTTGCCGCTCGCATCGGCACGCTCGACCCGCTCAGCAAGGAGACCCGGACGATGCAGCGCTACTTCTTCACCGGCGCGCCGCCCGTCGAGCTCGACAAGGAGGGGCGCATGGTCATTCCCGCCCGGCTCCTCGAAGAGTGCGGGATCGGCCGCGAAGTCACGGTCGCCGGCGTGCTCGACCACCTGGAGATCTGGGATCGCGCCGCGTGGCGCGAGCAACGCAGCAAGCCGAAGGGAGCGCAGAAGATGTTGCCGAGCGTCTTGCCAACCGAGACTGATCACGTCCCCGTTCTTGCGGACGAGGTCCTGACGGCCCTCGCGCCGCGGCCCGGGCAGACGATCGTCGACTGCACGTTCGGCTCCGGCGGCCATTCGCGAGCTCCTCGCCGGACGGCTGCGCGGCGAGGGCAAGCTGATCGCGATCGACCGCGACCCGACCGTCGCGCCGTACTTCGAGCGCTTGCGCCGGACGACCGCCGTGAAGTCGCGGCTGCTCCACGGCGAGTTCTCGCAGGTGCTCGAGCAGCTCGCCGCGAACGGCGTGCGCGCCGACGGGATCCTGCTCGACCTCGGCGTCTCCTCGATGCAGCTCGACCGGCCCGAGCGAGGATTCTCCTACGCTGCCGACGCTCCGCTCGACATGCGCATGGATCCGTCCGCCGATCTGACCGCAGCGGACGTCGTGAACGAGACGAACGAGCGGGAGCTTGCAGACATCTTCCGCCGCTACGGCGAGGAGCGCTACGCCCGACAGATCGCCCGCGCGATCGTGCGCCGCCGCGAGAAGGAGCCGTTCGAGCGGACCGGCGACCTCGTCGAGACGATCAAGCAGGCGATCCCGGCGCCGGCGCGCTTCGGCGAGGGACATCCGGCCAAGCGCGTCTTCCAGGCGCTGCGGATCGAAGTCAACGACGAGCTTGGCTCGCTCGAGCGCGCCCTGCCCGCAGCGCTCGAGATGCTGCGGCCGCACGGGCGGCTCGCGGTGATCTCGTTCCACTCGCTCGAAGACCGGATCGTGAAGCGCTTCCTGCGAGCCGGCGAGCACGGCTGCACCTGCCCGCCCGACTTCCCGCTCTGCGCCTGCGGCGCCACACCGACGCTCCGTGCGACGCCACGGCGGGCGATCCGGCCGTCAGCGGCCGAGGTCGCCCGCAACCCGCGTTCCGCGTCGGCCCGGCTGCGGGTGGCGGTGAAGGTTGGCTAGCGCCCGCGCAGCCACGGCGCCCGCCCGCCGGCCCCGCCCGAAGGCACGTCCGAAGCCCGAGCCCGCGCGCAAGCGGCCGCCGAGCTCGAAGCCGCGCGCCGCTGCGCCGAAGACCCGCTCACGCGCGAAGGCGCGTGCCCGCTCGCGCGGCGGGATCGCGTGGATCGTCATCGGCGGACTGCTGCTCGCGGGCGTCGTGTTCGTCAACCTCGCCGTGCTCCGGCTGAACCTCCAGCTCGACAAGGCGACGCAGCGCGACGAAGCTGCAGGCGCAGAACGCGAGCCTCCAGTCCCAGCTCTCGGCCGCGCTCGCCTCGCCGCGGATCCAGCAGCTGGCCCACGAAGGACGGCCTCGTCCAGGCCGACCCGGCCACCACGCGCTACATCGACCTCGGGAAGTAGCGATGGCCTCCCCGATGCGCGAGAAGCAGGCGAACCGGCGGATCAGGCTGCTGCTCGCCGTCTTCACCCTCGCATTCCTGGCGATGTTCGCGCGGGCGTTCTGGCTTCAGGGCGTGAAGGCGGCGCACCTCTCGCAGCTTGCGAAGAGCCAGCACGAGGAGACCCAGACGATTCCAGCCGGCCGCGGGACGATCTTCGACCGGACCGGGGTCCAGCTCGCGATCGGCGAGCAGACGACGACGGTCTACGCCGACCCGACCGAGGTGCGGAATCCGCGCGGGATCGCGCTCGCCGCGCACGAGATCCTCGGGGTCGACGGCGACACGCTGTACCCGCAGCTCTTGAACAAGAAGAGCCAGTTCGTCTACGTCGAGCGCTTCGCCGACCCGGCGAAGGCCGGCCTCTTCCTGAAGAAGGGGTTCATCGGCGTGCTCTCCTATCCGGAGGAGCTCAGGACGTACCCGCAGAACGGCGTCGCCGCACAGGTTATCGGCTACGCCGGCGTCGACAACCACGGGCTCGGCGGCCTCGAGCTCCAGTACAACCACAAGCTCGCGGGTCACACGGGCAAGCAGACGATCGTGCGCGACCCGACGGGCCGGGCGATCGACGTGATCAGCTCGACGCCCGTGCAGGAGGGAGCGAACGTCTTCACGACCCTCGACCACACGATCCAGGCGAAGGCCGAGCGGGTGCTGAGCCAGACGGTCTCGCAGTGGGGAGCGAAGGATGCGACGGCCGTCGTGCTCGATCCCGACGACCGGCGACGTCCTGGCGATGGCGCAGGCGCCGGGCTACAACGCGAACAGCACCTCGAACGTCGCGCGCTACTCGCTGGCGCTCCATCGCAACCGGGCGGTCACCGACACCTACGAGCCGGGCTCGACCTTCAAGCTGGTCACGGTCACCGGCGCGCTCTCGGAGGGTCTCGTCACGCCGAGCACGAGCTTCACGCTCCCGTACGAGTTCCAGTACGGCCCGTGCGGCCAGTGCACCGTGCACGACGCCGAGGAGCGCGGCACGGTCAACTACTCCGTCGCGCAGATCCTCTCGTACTCGTCGAACGTGGGCGCCGTGACGATCGCCGAGAAGCTCGGCCCGAAGCGGCTCGCCGACTGGATCAAGAAGTTCGGCTTCGGCTCGGACGACCGGCATCGACTTCCCGGGCGAGAGCGCCGGGTCGGTGCTCCCGCTCCCCGACTGGAGCGAGACGACGATCGGCAACGTCCCGATCGGCCAGGGAATCTCGGTGACGCCGATTCAGATGGCCTCCGTCTACGCGGCGGTCGCGAACGGCGGCGTTTGGATCCAGCCGCATCTGGTGCTCCGGGTCGGCGGCCGGGCGCCCGAGAAGTGGGCGCACCGCCGGCTCATGTCTCCGGCGGTCGACCGCGAGGTGAAGTCGATGCTCGGCGGCGTCGTCAGCGACGCGGGCGCTACGGGCACCGAGGCGGCGATCCCGGCTACACCGTCGCCGGCAAGACCGGTACGGCCCAGGTCGCGACCCCGACCGGCTACTCGACGACCGACTACACGGCGTCCTTCGTCGGGATGGTGCCTGCCTCGCATCCTCGGCTCGTCGTCCTGGTGAAGGTCGACGACCCGCGCGACTCGATCTTCGGGGGCGTCGTCGCGGCGCCGGCCTTCAAGTCGATCGCAAGTTCGACCTGCAGTACCTCGAGGTTCCGCCGGATGCCCCGAAGACGCTGACGAGCGCATCCGGCTAGCCCCGCCGGACGGAAATGTCGCGTCCAGACCGGCCATGAGCTGTGGACGGCTCGTTCCACTTCCGTGGCGGTACCTGTCCCCGCCTGTCCGTCGGAAGTCGCCGCCTGGTGATGAGGGATTCCGTCACCGCTGTCACACTTTCGTGGCAGCCTCGTCACACGGTTGAGGCAGTACCTGACCCCAGGTTTTCCACCACGGGACATGGACCGTGAGGACAGTGCTCGGGGGTAGACTCGGCGCGCGATGAACCTGGAGCGCTTCATCGTGGCGCTCGGGCCGGGCGAGGTCGTGAACGGCGCGCGGGCGGCGCGGCCTCGGTCGAGATCAGCGACCTCGCCTACGACACGCGCGCCGTCGCGCCCGGGGCGCTCTTCTTCTGCGTCCGCGGCCGGAGCGCCGACGGGCACGCCCTGGCACCCCAAGCCGCCGAGCTCGGGGCTGCGGCGCTCGTCGTCGAGCATCCCGTCCCCGTCGGGCTGCCCCAGCTCGTCGTTCGCGACTCTCGCTCCGCGATGCCCGCGGCCGCGAACCTCTTCTTCGACAACCCGTCGGCCACGCTCGACGTTGCGGCGGTCACCGGCACGAACGGGAAGACGACGACGGCTTTCCTGCTCCACTCGATCCTTCACGCCTCCGGGCGGCGACCGGGCTCCTCACGAACATCGAGCGCCGCGTCGGGGTGAGCTCGCGGCCGACCGGGCTCGAACACGCCGGAGGCGATCGACCTCCAGCGCCTCCTTCGCGAGATGGTGGACTCCGGCGACGACGCCTGCGTGCTCGAGGCGACCTCGGAGGCCCAGGCCCAGGGACGCCTCGAAGGGACGAGCTTCGCCGTGCTCGTGTTCACGAACCTGACGCAGGACCACCTGGACTTCCACGGGACGATGGAGGCCTACTTCGAGGCCAAGGCTGCCCTCTTCTCCCAGGCCGACCGCGCTGTCGTGAACGTCGCGCGATGAATGGGGGCAGCGGCTCGCGGCGAGCTCCCCGACGCCGTCACCTTCGACGCCGCTTCGGACGCGCTCGACGGGATCGAGCTGCGCCTCAGCGGCGCGTTCAACCGGGAGAACGCGATCGGCGCCGTCCTTGCGGCAGAGGCGCTCGGCGTTCCGCGTGAGGCGATCCGGTCCGGGATCGAGGCCGTGGCGGAGTTCCCGGCCGCTTCGAGAGGATCGACGCCGGCCAACCGTTCACGGTGATCGTCGACTACGCCCACACGCCCGACTCGCTCGAGAACGTGATCCGGACCGCACGAGGGCCTCGGCGACGGCCGCCTCACGGTCGTCTTCGGCGCGGGCGGGGACCGCGATCGCAGCAAGCGGCCGGAGATGGGCCGCGCCGTCTCCGGGCTGGCCGACCGAACGATCCTGACCTCCGACAACCCCCGCTCCGAGGATCCCGAGGCGATCGCCGCCGAGGTCGCCTCCGGGGTCACCGGCAGCTTCGAGCAGGAGCTCGACCGTCGTGCCGCGATCGAGCTCGCGCTCACGGGCGCGGCACCGGGCGAGATCGTCGTGGTCGCCGGCCGCGGCGCGGAGCCAGAACAGGAGCTCGCCACCGGCAAGGTGCCGTTCGACGACCGCGAGGTCGCCCGCGAGACGCTGCGGCGGGTGACCGCCCGCCGGTGATCCCACTCGAGCTGAGCATCGTCGAGCCGCTCGGCCGGCTCACGACCCGTCCCTGGGCAGACGAGGTGACCGGGATGCAGATCGACTCTCGCCGGATCGAGGAAGGCGACCTGTTCGTCGCCGTCGGCGACGGGGCCGACTTCATCCCCCACGCTCTCGCCCGGGTGCCGCAGCCACGCTCGTCCCGGACGATGCACACTCCGCGCTCGCCGCGATCGGCGGAGCCGTTCGCGACCGCTCGGGCGCCCGGGTCGTCGGGATCACCGGCGCGGCCGGGAAGACCACGACGAAGGACATCCTCGCCGCTCTCTGCGCGCCGCACCGCAACACGGTCGCTTCCGAGGGGAACTACAACAACGAGCTCGGCGTCCCGCTCACGCTCGCCCGGATCGAGCCGGAGACCGAGGTCTGCATCGTCGAGATGGGGATGCGCGGCCTCGGCCAGATCGCCTGGCTTGCCTCGTTCTCGCGGCCCGACCTCGGCCTGATCACGAACATCGCGCCCGTGCACCTGGAGCTCGTCGGGACCGTCGAGAACGTCGCCCGCGCGAAGGCCGAGCTGATCGAGGCGCTGCCGCCCGGCGGTACCGCCGTCGTCCCCGGAGACGAGCCGCTGCTCGAGCCGTACCTCACGCGCGCGGGACATCGAGATCCAACGTTTCGGCGTTCCCACCGAGCCGGGCCGGTTCGAGGTCGGCGGCCGGACGATCTCGCTCACGACGAGCTTCTCGGCGCCGCACCAGCTCCGCAACACCCTCGCCGCGCTGACCGTCTGCGACGTGCTCGGGGTCGCGCTTCCGGACGGCGACAGGCTCGAGGTGGAGTTCAGCCCGCTCCGCGAGGAGCTGATCGAGCTTCCCGGCGGGATCACCGTGATCAACGACTGCTACAACGCGAACCCCGCCTCGATGCGGGCCGCGCTCGAACATCTCCGAGCGATCGCCGGCGACCGCCGCAAGGTGGCCGTACTCGGGCAGATGGCCGAGCTCGGAGACTCGGCCGCCGAGCTCCATCGCCAGGTCGGCGCCGACGTCGCTGCCGCGGGGCTCGCCGCCCTCGTCGCGGTCGGCCCGCTCGCCGAGGCCTACGGCACCCCGGACGGCGTGGAACGGCGCCTCGCCGACGATGCCGCCGAGGCCGCCGGAGCCGTGGCGGAGCTCGTCCGACCCGGCGACGTCGTCCTCGTCAAGGGCTCGCGAGCGGTGGGACTCGAAGCCGTCGCGGCGAAACTGCGTAGCTGATGGCACATGTGCTCATCGCGGCGCTCGTCGCGCTGCTCATCTCGATCCTGGCGGGCCCGTTCTTCATCGACTTCCTTCGCCGGCACTCGCTGGGCCAGAACATCCGCGAGGAGGGCCCGGAGCACCATTCGGTGAAGCAGGGGACACCGACGATGGGCGGCGTGCTGATCGTGATCGCCGCGTCAGTTGCCTTCCTCGCGACGACCGTGAGGACAGTGCCCGCGCTGACGATCTGGGGAACGATCCTCGCCTGCGGCGCGATCGGGTTCCTCGACGACCTGATCAAGTTGCGCCACAAGCGCTCGCTCGGGCTTTCGGGGCGGATCAAGATGCTGCTCCTGCTCGCGACCTCCGTGGTCGTCTGCATCGCGGCGAACCATCAGGGCATTTCGCACAGCGTCTTCATTCCGATCCTGCAGCGGTCGATCCCGCTCGGCTTCGGCTGGTACGTGCTCGTGTTCATCATCATCGCCGGCTCGGCCAACGCTGTGAACCTCACCGACGGCCTCGACGGGCTCGCCGCGGGAACATCGATCATCTCGCTCTTCACGCTCACCGCGATGGCCGTGACGATCTACATCCGCAACATCGACCCGCACACGCATCTGCGGATCGCCAACAGGCTCGACGCCGCCTACATCGGCGCGGCGATGATCGGTGCCGCCGTCGGCTTCCTCTGGTTCAACGCCTTCCCGGCCGAGGTGTTCATGGGCGACACGGGAGCGATGGCGCTCGGAGGGGCGATCGGCTCGATGGCGATCTTCCTGCAGGTCCCGCTGCTGCTCCTGCTCGTCGGCGGGATCTTCGTGATCGAGGCGCTCTCCGTCGTGATCCAGGTCGTCTCGTTCCGCTACTGGAAGCGGCGAGTCTTCCTGATGGCGCCGATCCACCATCACTTCGAGATGAAGGCCTGGTCCGAGACGAAGATCATGGTGCGCTTCTGGATCATCTCGGGGATCCTCTGTGCAGGCGGCTTCGCCCTCTTCTACAAGTACTACCCGAACATCCGGCCGTGAAGACGCTCGTCTACGGGCTCGCGCTCTCGGGGGCCGCCGCGCGGGCACGGCTCGAGGCGAGAGGCGACACCGTAGTCACGGTCGACGGCGCATTCGGAAACGAAGACGACGTTGCGCTGCTCGACGGCGTCGAGCTTCTCGTCAAGTCGCCCGGCGTCCCCGCCGAGCGCCCGCTCGTCGAGGAGGCCCGCCGCCGTGGGATCCCGGTCTGGTCGGAGCTCGAGCTCGGCTGGAGCCTGCTCTCGCCCGGAGGCACCCGGTTTCTCGGCCTGACCGGGACGAACGGCAAGACCACGACCGCGGAGCTTCTGGGGGCCATCTTCCGGGCGGCTGGGCGGGACGTGGCCGTTGCGGGCAACGTGGGTACCCCGCTCAGCTCGGTCGAGTCTGCGGCCTGGGTCGTCTGTGAGGTCTCCTCGTTCCAGCTCGAGGACGTTCATGCGTTTGCATGCGACGTCGCTGTTGTGCTGAACCTCGAGCCCGACCACCTCGACCGGCACGGCACGTTCGAGGCCTATCGTGCCGCCAAGCTGCGGATTCTCGAACGAGCCCGCGTCGCCGTCGTGCCGCGTGGGCTGGGGCTCGTCGGGATCGAGTTCTCGGCCGACGACCCGCTTCCGGCCGAGCCCCTGATCCGCGGGGCCCACAACCGCGAGAATGCCGCCGCCGCAACCGCTGCCGCACGCGCGGCGGGTATCGGCGACGAGGCGATCGCGGAAACGCTCCGCACGTTTCCGGGTGTCCCGCACCGGCTCGAGCCGGTCGGTGAGGCGGCCGGGGTGCGGTACGTGAACGACTCGAAGGCCACGAACGTCGCCGCCGCCGTGCGGGGTCTCGCTGCGTACTCGGACGGGCCGGTGCACCTGATTCTCGGTGGAGCGCCGAAGGGGGAGAGCTTCGAGCCGCTCGCGGCCGCGATCGGCCCCAACGTTCGCTCCGTCCACCTCGTCGGCGCCGCTGCGCGCGAGCTCGCCGCGGCCATCGGTACGCCGGCCGCCCACGAGGACGGCACTCTCGTGCGCGCGGTCGCACACGCGGCCGCGCTGGCCGAGCCGGGCTCGGTCGTCCTCCTCAGCCCGGCGTGCGCGAGCTACGACCAGTACGCGAACTTCGAGCGCCGCGGCGAGGAGTTCAAGCACCTCGTCTCCGAGCTCCCCGGGGCCGTCCCGAACGGCTAGGCCAGGCCGGCGCGTTCCGCTGCGGGCGATCTTCGAGATGTACCCGGCTTGCCAGGAGTCGGGCGCTCGCACGCGAACATCGTTCGAATGAGGAAGGGAGAGCTCGAGTCGAGGATCCTGATCCTCGTGACGTTGGCGCTCGTCGCCTTCGGGATCGTCTGCGTCTACTCGGCGACCTCGGCCCCGGCGGCAGTTGGCGGCGGCGATCCGAACTACTTCGTCGAGCGCCAGATCATGTACGCCGTCCTCGGGATCGTGCTGATGGTGGTCGGGATGCGCTGGAACTTTCGCCGGCTGCGGACACTCGCTCCGGTGCTCGTGCTGGCCTCGCTCGGCCTTCTGCTCACGGTGCTCGCGATCGGAGGGGCCGTGAACGGCGCGCGGCGCTGGCTGACGCTCGGGCCGGCCGTCTTCCAGCCTTCCGAGTTCGCGAAGCTGGCGCTCGCGGTTTGGGCCGCCGCGTATCTGTCCCGCCGGCCGCCCCCCCAAACGATCAAGCAGCTCGCCCGCCCGATCGGGCTACTCGTCGGGACGTTCGCCGTGCTCCTCCTGGCCGAGCCCGACCTCGGGACGACGGTGGTGCTCGTGATGGTGATCATCTCGATGCTCGTCGTCGCAGGGACACCCACGAGGGTGCTCGGCCTCGCGATCGGCGGCATCTGCGCGGCAACGGGCCTCCTGATCTGGGTCGAGCCCTACCAGCGCGCGCGGCTGCTCTCGTTTCTCAACCCGTGGCACGATTCGCAGGGCACCGGCTTCCAGGCCGTCCAGGCGATGATCAGCATGGGCTCTGGCGGCATCTTCGGCGTCGGGATCGGAAACGGGATCGGGAAGGTCTTCTACCTGCCGGAGGCGCCGACGGACATGATGTTCGCGAACATCGGCGAGGAATGCGGCCTGATCGGCGTCACGCTCGTGATGCTCGCCTATGCGGCGTTCGGCTATGCCGGGTTGAAGATCGCCCTCGGCTGCCGCGATCCCTTCGGCAAGAGGCTTGCCGTCGGGCTGACGACGCTCGTCTGTGGGCAGGCCGTCGTGAACATCGCCGCCGTGATGGGTGTCGCGCCGCTCACCGGAATCCCGCTGCCGTTTCTCTCGTACGGCGGCTCGAGCCTCGTGGTACTGCTCGCCGGGGTGGGAATCCTCCTTAACATCGCGGCACGTGGCAACGCAGAGACAGCTTCGGTGCGTGATCGCAGCCGGCGGGACGGCAGGGCACGTGCTCCCGGCACTCGCAGTGGCGGAGGCGCTGACGGAGCGCGGCGTCTTCGTGACGATCGCCGGGTCGCCGGATCGCGTCGAGGCACAGCTCGTTCCTGACGCCGGCTACGAGCTCGACACCTTCCGGATCAGCGGCTTCCCGCGCCAGCCCTCGCCGGCGCTGCTCTCTGCGCTCTACCGCGCCGGGGTGGCGCCGCGAGCCTGCCGCGCGATCCTGAGGCGCCGCCGTTGCGACATCGTCTACGGCGCCGGCGGCTACGTGGCCGGGCCGATGGTCTTCTCCGCCGCCTCGATGCGGATTCCGGCCGCGGTGTCCGAGGCGGATGCGTACCTCGGGCTCGCGAACCGGATGGCGCTCCGCTTCGCGAAGTTGGTCTTTCTCGCCTATCCGCTGCCCGGCCGCGAGGAGCCGCGTTTCCGCGTCGTCGGGCGGCCGATCCCGGCCCGGGCCCGGCCGATCGCTCGTGAGGAGGCGCGGGAGATCTTCGAGCTGCCCGCCGAGGGGCCGGTGCTCCTCGTCGCGGGCGCGCTTGCGGGCGCCCGCTCGATCAACGAGACCGTGATCGAGGCATTCGGCGAGGTCGGCCCGCCGATCCTCCACATTGCCGGCGAGCGGGACTACTGGGCGCTGAAGGGCCGGCTGAAGCGCCCCGACTACCGGCTGATCGCCTCGACCGACCGGATCGGCGCGGCGTACTCCGCGGCCGACCTCGTGCTCGCGCGCGCGGGAGGCACGGTCTGGGAGATCGCCGCCGCGGGGAAGCCGGCGATTCTCGTTCCCTATCCCTTTGCGACGGCTGACCACCAGGCGAAGAACGCGGACTATTTCGTGCAGGCGGGGGGCGCGATGATGATCCGCGACCTCGATCTCGACGATGTCCCGGACCGCGTTCGGTCGTTGCTCGACGACGGGCCCCGGCTCGAGCGGATGGGGGAGGCGATGCTGCACGTGGCGCGGCCGGACGCGGCGGACGAGATCGCCGAGGGGCTGATCGCGCTTGCCCGCCCTTGACGGCCGCAAGCTCTGGTTCGTCGGGATCGGCGGGTCCGGGATGTCGGCGTACGCGCAGCTTGCACGGGCGTGGGGGGCCGAGGTCGGCGGCTGGGACCGGATACGCACCGTCTATCTCGAGCCGCTGGCCGGAGTCGAGCTCTCGCTTTCCGAGGAGCCGCACGTACCCGACGGCTGGGAGGCCGTGGTCTCGTCCGCCTACCCGGGCGTGCCCGGCCGGTCGCGTTCGGAGTTTCTCGCCGAGCTCGTCGCGTTGCGCCGCTCGATCGTCGTGGGCGGGACTCACGGGAAGGGCACGACGGCGGCGATGATCGCCTTCTCGCTTCGAGAGGCCGGCAACGACCCGGCATGGCTGATCGGTGCGCCGGTGCCGCAGCTCGGCTCGAACGCGGGCGCGGGGGAGGGGTGGCTCGTCGTCGAGGGCGACGAATCCGACCGGACGGTCTTCACCCTGCAGGCCGAGATCGCCGTGATCACGAACGTCGAGCTCGATCACCACAGCGAGTTCCGCTCGCTCGGCGAGCTCGAAGCGGCGTTCGACCGGTGGGCGGGCTTCGCGGCCCATGTGGTGCGCGGCGTCCCGGCCTTCGAGGGCACATTGGCACTCCCGGGCAGGCACAATCGCCAAAACGCCGGCAACGCGCTCGCGGCGCTCGAGCTGGCTGGAGTCGATCGCGACATGGCCGTCGCGGGGCTCGGCCGGTTCCTCGGGACGGGTCGTAGGTTCGAGGTGTCCGAGGTGCGCGACGTGACGATCGTGGACGACTACGCGCACCATCCCGCCGAGATCGCCGCCACGATCGCCGCGGCCCGCGAGGCCTTCCCGGGCCGTCGCCTGCGTGCGCTTTTCCAGCCGCATCTCGTCTCGAGGACGAGGTACCTCGCCGCCGAGCTCGGCACGGCGCTCGCAGCCGCGGACGAGATCGTGGTCACCGATGTGTATCTCGCCCGCGAGCCGGCCGATCCGGCAGTCACGGGAAAGCTCGTCATCGACGGGGTCTCCGACCTCGGACGGCTGGCGGCCTGGATCCCCGACGCCGCCGAGGCCGCTGAGTACCTCGCCGCGCGAGCGCAGGCCGGCGACGTGCTGCTCGTCCTGGGGGCGGGCGATATCGACCGTGCTCCGGCTCTGATTCGTGAGAGGCTCGAGGCAAGGCGTTGATCCCGCTCGAAGAAGGGGTCGCGCTCGCCCGCTTGACGACGATCGGGACAGGCGGGCCGGCCCGGTACTTCGCGCGGCCCGGGACGATCGACGAGCTGGAGCAGGTGCTCGCCTGGGCGACCGCCGAGGGTGCGGCGGTCGAGACGGTCGGCCTCGGTTCGAACCTTCTCGCTGCGGATGCGGGCGTCGATGCGCTCGTGCTGCGGCTCACCGGCGAGCTTGCGGCGACCGCGGTCGACAGAGAGACTCTCGTGGCCGGCGGTGGTGCAACGAACGCCGTTTGTCTTCACCGGGCCCGCGACGCCGGGCTCGGCGGCTTCGAGTTCGCGTCCGCGATTCCGGGCACAGCCGGCGGCGGCGTGCGGATGAACGCAGGGGCGTACGGGCGCGACTGGCGGGCCGTCGTGGACGAGGCGGTCGTCGTCGGTGCGGGCGGGCGCCGCACGCTCACGGCCGACGAGCTCGGCTTCGGCTACAGGCGCTCGGGCCTCGAACCGGGCGAGGTGGTGGCGCAGGTGCGGTTCCGGCTCTTCCGGAAGCCGCCCGAGGAGATCAAGTCCGAGGTCGCCGAGCTGCTCGCGCGACGCAAGGCGACTCAGCCGACGACCAAGCGCACCTTCGGGAGCGTGTTCAAGAATCCGGGCGCCGGGCCGGGCGCGGGAAGCCTGATCGAGCAGTGCGGGCTGAAGGGGGTTCGCGCGGGTGGGGCCGTGATCTCGGAGCGCCACGCGAACTTCATCGAGAACGCGGGCGGGGCCACGAGCGCCGACGCGGTCGTGCTGATCGCTGAAGCCCGGCGGCGCGTACACGACCGATTCGGGGTCGCGCTGGAGCACGAGGTTCGCTTCCTCGGCCCGATCGAGCTTCCGCCCCTGTAGGGAAGCGGCTTCGCGCGGCGAAGACCGGTCCGTGAGCGAGCCGAGGACTGTACGGAACGGGAAGGCGCGCCCTGCCTCGCCTTCTCGGTCGCTCCCGTCGCTGCGGAGCGTCACGGTCGCAGCGGCGATTCTCGCCCTCGCGGGCCTCGCCTACGTCGCTGCGCTCGAGACCTCGCTCTTCGCCGTGAGCACGATCGAGGTCTCCGGCGGCTCCCCCCGCGTGAAGGCCGAGGTGCGCCACGCGCTCAAGCCGGTGCTGGGTCGGAGCCTCCTCCGGGTCGACGACAGCGCGCTTGCCCAACGAGTCGAGGCACTACCCGATGTGATCTCCGTTCGCTTCGATCGCTCCTTCCCCCATACGCTCCACGTCACGGTGAAGCCCGAGCGCGCAGTGCTCCTCCTACGCCAGGGGAAGTCCGCGTGGGTCGTCTCGGCGCGCGGCCGCGTGATGCGGTCGGTGGCCAATCCGAAGCGCTCGGCGCTGCCGCGGTTGTGGCTAGGAAAGAACGTGCCGGTGAAGGTCGGCGAGACCCTCGGCGGCGCAAACGGCAAGCTCGCCGCGGCGGCACTCGCTCCGCTCGAGGCGGGGACGTTCGGCGGCGGCGTCCGCACCGTGGACTCCGGTCCCGACACGCTCACCCTCGTCCTCGGCTCCGGCCCCCAGATCCGCCTCGGCGGGATCGGGAACCTCCGCCTGAAGCTGACGATCGCCCGGCGCATCCTCCACATCGCTCAAGGAGAAAGCAGCTCCACGCCCGCATATGTCGATGTCAGCGTGCCCGAACGGCCCGTGCTGGGCGCCCAACAACCCTAAAGTCGAAGGTAGAGGTTTATCTTGATCTCACTCGAAGGTTTCGTTTTCCGCATTGACAAACGCTACGCTGAGCTTTACTCTGCGCTCCGAGGAGGTGTCCGCGGGCCCCAGCCTGCAGTTGATCTTGAGGTCGAGCGAACCTGAGATGAGAGATCGTTCCGGTAACTACCTTGCAGTGATCAAGGTCGTCGGCGTCGGCGGCGGCGGCACGAACGCGGTCAACCGCATGGTCGATGCAGGCCTCACGGGCGTCGAGTTCGTCGCCGTGAACACCGACGCCCAGGCGCTCCTGATGTGCGACGCCGACGTGAAGATCCACATCGGCGCGAAGGCGACCCGCGGTCTCGGAGCCGGCGCGGATCCGACGATCGGAAACGCAGCCGCGATGGAGAGCCGCGACGAGCTGAAGGAGGCGCTGAAGGGCGCCGACATGATCTTCGTCACCGCCGGTGAGGGCGGCGGCACCGGGACGGGCGGCGCGCCGGTCGTGGCGGAGCTCTCGCGAGAGCTCGAGGCGCTCACGGTGGGTGTCGTCACGCGGCCGTTCAGCTTCGAGGGGCGCCGGCGAGGCCAGCAGGCCGAGCAGGGGATCTCGGAGCTCGCCGAGAAGGTCGACACGCTGATCGTGATCGAGAACGACCGGCTCCTGCAGGTGGTCGAGAAGAAGACGCCGCTCGGGGATGCCTTCAAGATGGCCGACGACATCCTGCGCCAGGGCGTGCAGGGCATCACCGATCTGATCACCGTCCCCGGGATCGTGAATCTCGACTTCGCCGACGTTCGCACGATCATGCGAAACGCCGGCTCGGCGCTCATGGGCATCGGCGTCGGACAGGGTGAGAGCCGCTCTGCGGAGGCTGCACGTGCCGCCGTCAGCTCGCCGCTCCTCGAGTCGTCGATCGACGGCGCGACCGGGATCCTCCTGAACATCACCGGTCCGGCCGACCTGGGGCTGTTCGAGGTCAACGAGGCAGCAGAGGTCGTGACGAGCGCTGCCGACCAGAACGCGAACGTGATCTTCGGCGCGGTGATCGACGAGGCGAGAACCGACGAGGTGCGGGTCACCGTGATCGCGACCGGCTTCGGCCAGCAGCGCCGCCGCCGCAGCGCGGCGACGTCCGGCTCGGCTCCCGTCCCGGCCCCGGGCCCGTTCACCCCGGCCCCGCCCGCAGACACCGATCCGCCGAGCGACCTGCTCGACGTCCCGTCGTTCCTGCGCGACCAGTAACCGGCTCGGCCGCGAGGACTAACCCGGCCGCTTTCCGGACGCAGGGCGTTTTCAGCCAAGTCCCGCCGGGACGGGTCGCAGCGCCTGCCGAGCCTCGCAGACAACACGAACTTCCCCTGCATTCAGCCAGGTTTCCGAGGGCCCAAAGGCGGGGTCAGGTACCGCATGGAACGCATGCCGGGAGCACGGCGACGTCGAGATCGGAGCGGCGCCCCGAACGGGGCAAAGAGTGCGGCTATCCGTATGGACCCGAGGCGGTGGGTCTGCGACGATTCGAGCCGATGGCGACGACCGTGCTGATCGTGGACGACCATCCGAGCTTCCGCGCCACTGCCCGTGCGCTCCTCGAGGCCGACGGCTTCAGCGTCGTCGCCGAAGCAACCGACGGCGACGAGGCCGTCGCGCTCGCCGCTGCGCTTCATCCCGAGGTGGTCCTGCTCGACATCCAGCTCGTCGACGAGGACGGCTTCGCGGTCGCAGCGAGGCTCGAGCAGCTGAACGGCGGCGTGCCCGCGATCGTGCTCGTCTCGAGCCGTGATGCCTCCGACTTCGGAGGGCTCATCGGCGACTGCGGCGCGCGGGGATTCGTCGAAAAGGCGGAGCTGTCGGGCGCGGCCGTACGGGCCCTCCTCGCCTGACCCAGGCGCGCCGTCGAGCTCACCGCCGTCGGCGCCGTTGCAGTCGGCGGGGAGGTGGTTGTCGTTTTCGCGGCGGTGGCGCGCAGGCTCGGCCGCCGATCGCCCGCGCCGGTCGAGGCGGTCGCCCTCTACGTCTGCTCCGAAGCGGCGCGAACTCATCAAGCACCCGCGCGCCCGCCCTTCGCGGCCGAGTACCGCCGCAGAAGAAGTGTGGCTACCCGCACCTGCGAAAGCCTGCCCGCCGCCCTGCGGTGGGAGCGCCCCGGTGCGAGTCTCGGATCGTTGCTTCGAGACCCTCGTCAGAAAAGGACGCTTGCAATGTCACCGTTGAAGAAGTCGAACAACCTCGCGGCCCGGACGGGCCGCTGGAGCGCAAGCCATTGGAAGACAGCGGTCTTCGGCTGGATTGCGTTCGTGATCGTCGCCGTCATCGTCGGCGGGGTGATCGGCACCAAGCAGATCGACCAGCGCGACGCGAACGTCGGGCAGGCTCACCGCGCCGACGAGATCCTGAAGCAGGCCGGCTTCCAGGCCGACCCGCAGACCGAGATCGTGCTCGTGCAGAGCAAGACCGAGACGATTCACGCTCCGGCGTTCCGCGC
Source organism: uncultured Actinomycetota bacterium (assembly GCA_963766565.1). GTDB lineage: Bacteria > Actinomycetota > Thermoleophilia > Gaiellales > Gaiellaceae > PALSA-600. Next base: position 73,038 of record CAVYAQ010000001.1, on the reverse strand, counting down.
CACGGTCGAGGATGCGATCGCGACCGTGAAGCCGTTCTCGGCGAGATTCACCAACCTGCGCTCGCCACTTGTCGCTGCGAACGCGGAACAGGTCTCGGCCGACGGTCACACCGCGATGGTCGAGTTCGACATGCGCGGCAAGGAAGTCGCAGCCGAGAAGCGCATCGATCCGATCACGAATGCGACCGGGAAGATCGCCACACGGCACCCCGGGTTCTTCGTCGGCGAAGCCGGCTCGATCAGCTCCGGCAAGGCGCTGAACGACGCGTTCGCGAGCCAGCTCGCGAACGCCGGAGAGCGGTCGGTGCCGCTCACGCTCCTGATCCTGCTGCTCGTCTTCGGATCGCTCGTCGCTGCCGGGCTGCCCCTGCTGCTCGCGTTGTCGGCGGTTGCCGCGACGCTCGGGCTCGTCTCGATCCCGAGCCACCTGGTGCCGATGGACCCGAACGTCAGCGCCGTGCTGCTCCTTGTCGGGCTTGCCGTAGGCGTCGACTACTCGCTCTTCTACCTGAAGCGTGACCGCGAGGAGCGGGCGTCCGGCAAGAGCTCGCGGGAGGCGCTCGAGACGGCAGCGGCGACCTCCGGCCGGGCCGTAATGATCTCGGGGCTGACCGTGATGATCGCGATGGCCGGAATGCTCTTCTCCCGCGACAAGACCTACCTCTCGTTCGGGATCGCCACGATGATCGTGGTCGCGGTCGCGGTGCTCGGCTCGCTCACTGTCCTGCCGGCACTGATCGCACGGCTCGGCGACAAGGTCGACCGCGGACGGATCCCGTTCCTGCACCGGCTTCGCCGTGAGGGCGGCGAGAACCGCTTCTGGTCGGCGATCCTGACCCCGGCGCTCCGGCATCCGGTCGCGACGGTTGCGGTCTCGGTGGGGATACTCATCGCGCTCGCCGTCCCGGCGCTCCGGATCCACACTTCGCAGACGGGACTCAACGCCCTTCCGAAGAACATCGCCACGGTTCCCGCGCTCGACCGGATCCAGGCCGCGTTCCCGGGCGGCGCGACGCCCGCGCTCGTTGCGATCCAGGCGAATGCCGATTCGCCGGCAGTGAAACACGCAGTTGCCCGCCTGCGCTCGGAGGCGCTCGCGACCGGCCAGATGACCGGCCCGATAGAGGTCGACGTCAACGACGAACGGACGGTCACGCGGGTCGCGATCCCGCTCAAGGGAAACGGAACCGACTCGACCTCGCTGAGAGCGCTTCACACGCTCCGCGACGTCGTGATCCCTGCGACGATCGCCAAGGTGCCGGGCGCAACCTATGCAGTCACCGGTGGCACCGCTGCCTCGGCCGACGAGAACACGCTGCTGAAGCACTCGGCACCGCTGGTCTTCGGCTTCGTGCTGACATTCGCCTTCATCCTGCTGCTCGTCTCGTTCCGTTCGATCGTGATCGCGGCGAAGGCGATCGTGCTGAACCTGCTCTCGGTCGGCGCCGCCTACGGCGTGCTCGTGATCGTGTTCCAGTGGGGCTGGGGTGAGAACCTGCTCGACTTCAGCTCGAACGGCGGGATCGCGCAATGGCTTCCGATCTTCATGTTCGTGATCCTCTTTGGGCTCTCCATGGACTACCACGTGTTCATCTTGAGTCGGATCCGCGAGTCCTACGACCGCGGGATGAGGACCGAGGATGCGATCGCACACGGGATCAAGTCGACGGCCGGGGTCGTGACGAGCGCCGCGCTCGTGATGGTCGGCGTCTTCTCGATCTTCGCGACCCTCCCGATCCTCGACATGAAAGAGCTCGGGATCGGCCTCGCGGCGGCCGTGATGATCGATGCGACGATCGTGCGGGCGCTGCTCCTGCCCGCGACGATGAAGCTGCTCGGCGAGTGGAACTGGTATCTGCCGAGCTGGCTCGGCTGGCTTCCGCGGCTCGATCACGAGGCTGGCTCGTCGGTCGGCGCGCCGGTGCCCGACGCTGTCTGACTGCACCGGGACTCGACGAGTGATCCGGGGCCGCCGCGAGGCGGCCCCGAGCGGTTCGAGCGGTGGATGCCCCGGTCCGTCCTCGCCGAGCGGACGACCCGCGTTAGCATCGCGCCGGTGCAGACCCTCCGCCGGACGCCGCTCTACGACAGGCATGTGGCCGCCGGAGGCCGCATGGTGCCCTTTGCCGGCTGGGAGCTGCCCGTGCAATACGAAGGTGTGATCCCCGAGCACAAAGCGGTGCGGACAGATGCCGGCGTGTTCGACGTCTCTCATATGGGCGAGATCGAGATCGAGGGGCCGGCTGCGGCCGAGCTGGTTCAAGGGCTGCTCTCGAACGACGTCGCCCGGCTCGAGCCCGGCGAGGCGCAGTACACGCTGCTGACGAACGAGCGCGGCGGGATCGTCGATGATCTGATCGTCTATCGGACAGGCCCCCACCGGTTCCTGCTCGTTGCGAACGCCGCGAACACGGAGACGGACTTCGCCTGGCTCATGGGGCACGAGATCCGCGGCTCCGACGTTCGCGACGTCTCCGACGAGTACGCTCTGCTCGCCGTGCAGGGGCCCCGTGCGATCGAGCGTCTCGGGCTCGAGCATCGCGCCGCGTTCACCTGGGAGATGAGCGAGATCGACGGGATCGAAGTCATGGTCAACCGAACCGGCTACACCGGCGAGGAGGGAGTCGAGCTCGCCTGTACCCCCGAGGACGCGCCTGCGCTCTGGGACGCGATCGTGTCGCGCGGCATCGTGCCGTGCGGCCTCGGGGCCCGGGATACGCTCCGGCTCGAAGTCTGTTACCCGCTCCATGGGAACGACATCGGCCCGCAGTGGGACGCGATCTCGAGCGGGCTCGGCTGGGTCTGCGCGCTCGAGACGGAGTTCACCGGTGTCGAAGCGCTGCGCGAGACGAAGGCCCGGGGGCCCGAGCGGAAGCTCGTGGCCTTCAAGATGACAGAGCCCGCGATTCCCCGCCGGGGCATGCCGATCGAGGGGGGCGGCGAAGTGACGTCGGGCTCGCACTCGCCGATGCTCGAGGTAGGGATCGGGCTCGGCTACGTTCCAGCTTCGACAAGCGCGCCGGGGAGCGAGCTCACGGTGGACGTCCGTGGGAAGCCCCGGAAGGCCGTCGTGATGACGAAACCGATCTACAAGCGAGAGGAGTGAAGGTGGCAGCCGAGTCCTATCCCGACGATCTGCTGTATCACCCCGAGCACGACTGGGCCCGGCTCGACGGTGACGAAGCCGTGCTCGGGGTCACCTGGTTTGCCGTGGACGCGCTCGGTGAGCTCGTCCACTACGAGGCTCCGGCGGTCGGCGACCAGGTCGAGAAGGACGGGTCCTACGGTGAGGTGGAGTCGGTGAAGGCCGTGTCCGACCTGATCTCGCCGCTCTCGGGCGAGGTGCTCGAGGTGAACCCGATCGTCGTCGACTCGCCCGAGACCGTCAACGCCGATCCCTACGGCGACGGATGGCTGATCCGCATCCGGCTCGCCGACCCCGGAGAGTCCAGCGCGCTGCTCGACGCCGCCGCCTATCGCGACGTGATCGCCTCGCAGTGAGCTTCCTCTCGCTGACGCCCGACGACCGCGAGGCGATGCTCGCGGCGATCGGCATCGAGTCAGTCGACGAGCTGTTCCGCGACATCCCTGCCGGCGTCCGCTTCGGGAGGGAGCTGGCCGTGGCACCCGCGCTTTCGGAGGCCGAGCTCTCGCGGCATCTCGAGGAGCTCGCGGCACGGAACACGATCGACGAGGTCTCATTCCTCGGTGCCGGGATCTACGATCATTACGTCCCTGCCGTCGTGGACGCAGTCCTCCAGCGCGGCGAGTTCCTGACCGCGTACACGCCCTACCAGCCCGAGCTCTCGCAGGGGGTGCTCCAGGCGATCTTCGAGTACCAGACCGCGATCTGCGAGCTGACCGGGATGGACGTCTCGAATGCCTCGGGCTACGACGGGACGACGGTCGCCGCCGACGCGTGCTTTCTCGCCAAGGGGGTCACCGGCCGCACCAGGGTCGTCGTCACCGGGGCGACGAATCCGCAGGTCCGAGCGGTGGTCCAGACCTTCGCCGGCGGCTTCGGGCTCGAGATCGTCGAGGTGCCCCATGACGGAGGGGTCACCGACCCGGAGCGGGTCCGAGCGGCCTCCCGCGATGCGGCGGCGGTGATCTTCCAGCAGCCGAACTTCTTCGGCTGCCTCGAGCCCGCGCCGGAGCTGGCTGCCGCGGCGAACGAGAGCGGCGCGCTCCCGATCGCACACGTCGACCTGATCAGCCTCGGCGTCCTGGAGGCGCCCGGCAATTACGGCTGTGCGCTTGCGATCGGCGAGGGCCAGTCCGCCGGCAACTTCATGAGCTACGGCGGCCCGCACTATGGCTTCCTCGCCGCCCGCGAGCCCTATATCCGGAAGCTGCCCGGGCGGATCGTCGGCGAGACGCTAGACGCCGCGGGGGACCGCGGCTATGTCCTCACCCTTCAGACACGCGAGCAGCACATCAGGCGCGAGAAGGCAACGTCGAACATCACCACCAACCAGACCCTCCTCGCCCTGGCGGGCCTGGTGCACCTCTCGCTGCTCGGGCCGGAAGGCCTGCGCGAGACGGGGGAGACCTGCATGGCCCTCGGCGCCTACGCGAAGGCGCGGCTCGAGGAGCGCGGGATACGACCGCTGTTCCCGAATCAGACAACATTCAAGGAGTTTGCCGTCGACGTCGGACGGAGCGCCCCGGATGCCGTCCGCGACGCCCGCGCCCATGGGATCAACCCCGGCTATCCGCTCGGCCGTGACTACCCGGACCTCGGCAACGGCCTGCTCGTCGCCGTCACCGAGAAGCGGACGACCGACGAGATCGACCGACTCGCCGAGACGCTCGGCGGCGGGTCCGGATGAGGCGGACGAACCGATGAAGCTGATCTACGAGAAGTCGAGACCGGGCCGCCGCGGCCTCGCCATCCCGAAGCCCGACCTCCCGGTCCCGCCGATCCCGGCCCAACTGGCGCGCGCGGAGCCGCCGCGCCTCCCGGAGCTCGCGGAGCCAGAGGTGCTCCGCCATTTCACCGAGCTCTCGACCCGCAACTTCGGCGTCGACACCGGGTTCTACCCGCTCGGCTCCTGCACGATGAAGTACAACCCTCGCGTCAACGAGCGCTTCGCGGGGCTCCCGGGCTTCCGCGATCTCCATCCGCTCGTCGACGACGACGCGGCCCAGGGCGCGCTCGAGCTCCAGTGGAACCTCGAAGCGATCCTGCGCGAGGTGACCGGCCTCGACGCGATCAGCCTTCAGCCTGCGGCCGGTTCCCAGGGCGAGCTCACCGGGCTCCTCGTGATGCGCGCCCACTTCGACCGAGCGGGCGAGGGCGATCGTCGCACGAAGATCGTTATCCCTGACACCGCCCACGGAACGAACCCGGCGAGCGTCACGATGGCGGGCTACCAGGTGACGCCCGTCAGGACCGATGCCCGCGGGAACATCGACCTCGCAGACCTCCACGGGAAGGTCGACGGTGAGACTGCCGGGCTCATGCTCACGAACCCCTCGACGCTGGGGCTCTTCGACGAGAACATCGAGCAGATCCGCGATGTCTTCCACGATGCAGGAGCGCTCATGTACTACGACGGCGCCAACCTGAACGCGGTCTGCGGGATCTCGAGGCCCGGCGACATGGGATTCGACATCGTCCACATCAACCTGCACAAGACCTTCTCGCAGCCGCACGGCGGCGGCGGCCCCGGCGGCGGCCCGATCGCCGTCCGCGAAAGCCTGGCCCCGTTCCTGCCGCGCCCCGTCGTCGTGAGAGACGGAGACCACTTCCGGCTCGACCACGATCGTCCGCTCTCGATCGGAAAGGTGCGCGGGTTCGCGGGGCCGTTCGGGGTCTTCGTTCGCTCCTATGCCTTCATGCGGGCCTGGGGCCCGGGCCTGCGCGAGATGAGCGAGGTCGCGGTGCTGAACGCGAATTACCTGCTCGCGCGACTGAAGGGCGCCTACGACGTTCCGTTCGACCGACTCTGCATGCACGAGTTCGTCCTCGGTGCGCGGACGTTGAAGTCGGAGCACGGGGTCAGCGCCCTCGACGTGGCCAAGAGGCTCATGGACTTCGGCTTCCACCCGCCGACCGTCTACTTCCCGCTCATCGTCCCGGAGGCGCTGATGATCGAGCCGACCGAGACCGAGGCGAAGGAGACACTCGACGCGTTCGTGGAGGCGATGCTTGCGATCGCACGCGAGGCGGCCGAGGACCCCGAGGCGATCCGATCGGCGCCCCACGGCCGGCCGGTCGGCCGTCTCGACGAGGCTCGCGCGGCAAAGGAGCTCGTCGTTCGGCACAACTTCGGCGAGGCCTGAACGTCCTAGCTTTCGATGGTCGAGTCACAATCGCCGGCGAAGTCATGGTTCGAGTCGGGGCCTCGTCAGCAACCGAGTCGGGTGCCGCAAGCCTGTCGGCGATCCGCTTCGGGGGCACCCCTGCGGTTCGTTCATCGGTATGGGCACAATCATGTAACAATCTCGTTCGCGTAACAGGCGCAGGCTCGGTCGGAGACCGAGAGCTGTCGAATCAAGGGAGGACGATGCGTCAGTTGAGGATCGGTCGGCGCGCCGGCATCGGGCTCGCCGTCGTAGCTTGCGCGGTCGCGCTCGGCACGCCCGTTGCGCTTGCTCACCGGACGGCTACGCCGGCTCAGGGCCCCGGGAACGTTGCGGCCGGGTTCCAGGTGTTCAATAACTACTTCTGTGTCGCGTGTCACGTGATGAAGGCCGCAGGGCCCGCGTCGTACCGCGGGTACAACGTCTGCAACGGCTCCACCGCTTGCAACCTCGGCATGAACTTCAACAAGATCTACGCGCCGTACGCCGTAGCAGTTGCGACGGTGCAGAACGGTCTGCCGGCGGCTCTGCCGCTGTACCCAACCCAGATGGTCGGGTTCGGGAAGGTCTTGACGAAGACCCAGATCACGGACGTCGCAACCTTCGTCGGAAAGTACTCGGGCGGATACAAGACCTGCACCGAATGCGCAGGCATCACTCCGGGTGGTTTCCCGAACAGCCCGGGCAGCACAGCTGCCTCGACGACGACGGGCTAGAGAAGAGAACGCTGGTTCACAATGAAAAGCCCTGCGTGGTGCGGGGCTTTTCATTGTGGCCGGGCTCCTCGAGGTTCAGGCTGTTTCTTTTAATCAACCCACACAGCCGTCATGGGACAATGAGCACATGCGCTACGTGACACCCCTCGTGCTGATCGCCGCACTCGCGGGCCTTGTGGCAGCAGCCGCTCTTGCCGGTGGCGCGAAGCATGCCACGAAGGGGCCGCTGACCTTCCAGGTGCGCCTGATCCAGGAGGCGACGTATCGTCACCCGCATCCACCTGCGGGGGACCCGGGCGACAGCTTCTCGACGAGGCTCCGTCTCTTCGCGGTCGGGAACGTTCTCGGCTTCCCGAACAACACTCCGATGGGGACGATGGCGTTCATGTGGGGGCCGTTGCAGGGCGGGAGCTGCAGCACCGCCGCGGCGAGCTGCTCCGGCACGACGAACCTCGAGACGACGACGAAGCTTCCCGGCGGGACGATCACGGCCAACGGGAAGAACATCTCGCTCTCCCACGGATTGATCGTGCCGATCCAGAGCGGAACCGGGATCTTCAAGGGCGTCAGGGGCTCGGTCGACATCGCCCCGAACGGGGCCGCCGTCGACGTGTTCAAGCTCGTCATGGCCTCCTGAGCGCCTCGCCTTAAGACTTCCTGAACATCTTCCGACGGCGGGAACTTCGAGTCAGGCTGACTCGTTTTCCTATTTGCACAGGGGAAAAGTACCCTGTTGCTGACGAAGGGAGATTCGATTGGCACAGATTCACAAGACCGATGCCGAGTGGAGGGCCGAGCTCTCGCCCGAGGCCTACCGGGTGCTCAGAGAGAAGGGCACGGAGCCGGCGTTCACCGGCGAGTACGACCACGTCTTCGAGCCGGGCACCTATAAGTGCGCCGGCTGCGGTTCGGAGCTCTTCACCTCCGAGGCCAAGTACGACTCGGGCTGCGGCTGGCCCGCATTCTTCGCGCCGGCGAGCACCGAGGCGATCGACGAGGAGACCGACACCAGCTACGGGATGGTTCGCACCGAGGTCATGTGTGCGAACTGCGGCGGCCACCTCGGCCATCTCTTCCCCGACGGGCCGCATCCGACGGGGATCCGGTACTGCATCAACTCCGCCGCGATCGACCTGGAGGAGAAGGAGTGACGGCGAAGGCGACGTTCGGCGCGGGGTGCTTCTGGGGCGTCGAGGCTGCGTTCCGCAGGCTCGACGGGGTCTGGCAGACGGCCGTCGGCTATGCAGGGGGCACCGTCGAGAACCCGAGCTACGAGCAGGTGTGCAGCCACCGCACGGGCCACGCCGAGGTAGTCGAGGTCACCTACGATCCGGAGCGCATCACGTATGACGAGCTGCTTTCCACCTTCTTTGCCGAGCACGACCCGACCCGGCGCAGCCGCCTTCGGCCTGCCGTTGGGGACCAGTACCGGTCCGTGATCTTCGTCCACGACGAGGCCCAGCGCTCCGCGGCCGAGGCGGTCCGGGAGGGTCTCGCGCAGCGGTCGGGCCGGCCGGTCGTGACGAGCATCGAGGACGCGCCGACCTTCTGGCCGGCCGAGGAATATCACCAGCGCTACCTCGAGAAGCGCGGCCTCGCGAGCTGCGATCTCTCGCTCGCGAGCTGAGCAGACGAAGCGGCCCGCCCGCGAATCCGGGTGGGCCGCTTCAGTCTGATGCCTCGAGGCCTTAGCCGGACGGCGTCGAGATGCCGCAGTTCTTCTGGGCCCAGGCGCTGATGTTCGCCGCCGCCTGCTTGAACTTCGCCCCGGTGAACTGGGTACTGAGCGTCGCGAGCTTTGCCAGCGTCGAGGCATCGGGCGTCTTGCCGCCGCTGAGATCGACGCCCTTGAGGTCGGCCGCGATCTGCTTGAACGCAGACGCGAGCGTCTCGAAGTCCGGCCGGATGTCAGGCGGTGTCTTGTCCGCGAAAGCCTTGAGCAGCGCCGCCTCCTTCGCCACGTCTCCGTTGGCGCCCTGGAAGGCGCTCGCGAATGCGCTCCCGAGGTTCTCGAGCTGCTGACAGTTCGCCGACGAGCCGAGCGAACCGAGACCCGCGGCCGTCGTGGTCGTTCCAGCCGTCGTGGTTGTGGTCGCGGCCGCCTCGGTCGAGGTTGCGGTCGTGGTCGTAGTCGTCGTGACGCTCTTCTTCGACCCGCAGCCCGCAGCCGCGAGCACGAGAACGAGCAGGAACGAGAAAGCGAAAATCCGGGTGGTCCTCCGACGCATGTAGGAACTCCTTCTACGATTTGTCTGCCGACTCCGAGCCTAACGAGTTCTACAGCCCCAGGCGGGGAATCTGCACGAAAGTGAAGCTCAGGGAGCTCGTCTAGTTCCGGGATGCAACGAGCTGCCCGCACGCTGCGGCGATGTCCCGCCCGCGCGTCAGGCGGATGGTCGCCGGGACGCCGCCCCGCTGGAGCACGTTGCGAAACTCCTCGATCGCGCCTCGTGGACTGCCCTCGAGCGGCATGCCGCGGAGTGCGGTCCCGGTCGGGTTGTACGGGATCAGATTGACCTTGAACTCCTTCGGGCCGAGAAGCTCGGCCAGCTCGCGAGCGTGGCGCCGGCTGTCGTTGACGCCTGCGAGCATCACGTACTCCACGTACACGCGCCGTCCGCGCAGCGCGACATACCGGCGGCATTCGGCGAGGACGTCCGCGAGCGGGTAGCGGTCATTGACGGGCATCAGCCCGCTTCGAAGCGCGGTCTCCGGCGCGTGCAGCGAGAGCGCGAGCCTGATCGGCTCCTCTACCTCGTCGACGAACCGGGTGAGCCCGGGGAGCCAGCCGACGGTCGAGATCGTGGTGTGGCGGCTGCCCACACCGAGGTCGGGTAGCCGCCGCGCCGCCTCGAGCACCGAGTCGAGGTTGAGCATCGGCTCGCCCATCCCCATGAACACCGCATGGTCGATCGGCTCGATCCGGCGGAAGTGAAGCGCCTGGTCGAGGATCTCGCCCGCAGTCAGGTTCCGGCCGAACTTCATCTGACCGGTGGCGCAGAAGACGCAGGTCAACGGGCAGCCCGACTGCGACGATACGCACACCGAACGGCGCCCGTCGCGGAACCGCATCAGCACCGCCTCGACCGGATGCCCGTCGTGCGTGCGAAAGAGAACCTTCAGCGTCCCGTCGCGCGAGAGGGACTCGGTGACCAGCTCGAGCGACGAGAACGGCACATGTTCGGCCAGGACCAAGCGAAGGCCGGCCGGCAGGTTCGTCATCTCGTCGTAGGAGCGTGCGCCTCTCGCCGTCCACTCCCAGACCTGGCGCCTGCGGTATTCGGGCTCGCCGTCGAGCGTCCGGTCGAGCAGTTCGAGGTTCACGCGACCACGCGAACGGCCACGGAGGCGGCGGATGCAGGGCGGATCCTCACCGCCGAAGGGTACCCGGCTGTTCGCGTGCGGCGAGCCGCGCGACCACGTCGCCCGCGCTGCGGTCGGGCGGGAAGACGGGCGGATCTCGGCAAGCACCAACGGGTCGACGCTCACCCTGCGTGCAGGACCGCGCCGGCGGCCTCGACTACTCTGACTGCATGACTACCGCGCCGCCTGAAGCACTCGCTTCCCGACTCGAGCGTGTTCTGAAGGCGCGTCAGGCCGAGCGGCTTCCCTCGATCGCGGGTGCGGTCGTGCGTGACGGCGAGACAGTGTGGTCGGGCGCCGTCGGCCTGGCCGAGATCGAGGAGGAGATCGAGGCCACGCCGGAGACGCAGTACCGGGTCGGCTCGGTCACGAAGACCTTCACCGCGGTCGCGGTGATGCAGCTCAGGGACGAAGGCAAGCTCGATCTGGACGACCGCGTGGAGGAGCACATCCCCGGGATCGCCAACGGCTCGCCGACGATCCGCCGGATGCTGGCGCACCTCTCGGGGCTACAGCGCGAGGCCGGAGAGATGTTCGTCACGGGCGAGGCCCCCGCGATCGAGGGGATCCTCGAGGCGATGGCCGGATACGAGCTCGTGCTGCCGGCGGCACGGGCGCACCATTACTCGAACCTCGCGTATGCGCTGCTCGGTGAGGTTGTCGCGCGCCAGAGCGGACGCGTCTATACCGCGTACGTCGACGAACGGATCCTGGCGCCGCTCGAGCTGGCGCGAACGACGTGGCAGGAGCAGGAGCCGCGTGCGATCGGTTATCTCGTCGACGAGTACACCGGCACCGCGCGAAGCGAGCCGCACGTCGAGACGGGCGGCGTCGCGGCGATGGGGCAGCTCTGGTCGACGGTGGGCGATCTCTGCCGGTGGGGCGCCTTTCTCGTTGGCGGCCGCGAAGAGGTGCTCGCTTCGGACACGGTCGAGGAGATGTGGGCGCCGCAGGTGATGCTGAACCCCGACGAGTGGACGGTCGGTTGGGGCCTCGGCCTCCAGCTCGTGAGCCAGGATGGTCGGATCTTCGGCGGACACGGCGGCGCGATGCCGGGGTTCCTCGCGGGGCTCCTCGTGAACCGCGAGACGAAGACCGGCGCCGCAGTGCTCACGAACGCGGGAACGCGCGCGCCCACGGGCGAGATCGCGATCGAGCTCGCCTTGACGGCGATCGAGCTGTGGCCGCCCGAGCCCGAGCCGTGGCGGCCCGAGAGCCCTCCGCCGCCGGAGATCGCTGCGATCCTCGGCCAGTGGTGGTCGGAGGGAAACGAGTTCGCGTTCTCGTGGCGAGACGGGAAGCTCACGGCGAGGAGCGTCGGGGCACCGCCGCGGGTGAAGCCGTCGGTCTTCGAGCCGCTTCCGGGCGGAGGCTTCCGGGTCGTCTCCGGGCGGGAGCGCGGCGAGCGCCTTCGGGTCGAGGGGGACATGCTCGTCTGGGGCGGCTATCCCTTCACCCGCGGCCAGGCCTCGACGCCCGGGTAGCGTGACTAGCGGCATACGCGCGGAAAGTCAAGACTTGAAGATTTCCGGGTCCGTGCCGACAATCACTGAGATGTCAGCCCAACCGACGGCCAAATCGCTTCCGCTGCACCCGCACGAGGAGATGCAGTGCCGCCGTTGCGAGGTGCACTGCGACAAGGTCGTCTACCCGGGAGCCTGCCTCGAGAAGGGCTGCCCGTTCGTCTACTCCTATGAGGCCTGGGGGCAGACCTACGTGGGCTGCATGCAGAAGGTCTACGACGTCGAGATCGATCTCGACATGCTGCGCGCGGCCGAGCGCCGCTCGGCGGGCTTCGGCGCGATCCGCGCCGTCCGCCAGCCGCTGCCGATGTGCCGCTCGGAGATCGAGAACACCTACGCCTCGCGGAGCGACGAGACCGGGTGCATCAATCCCGAGTTCGGCGAGCTTCCGGTGGGCGAGCCGACGTTCCGCATCTTCGCGCGGCTCAAGTAGCTACGAACCGCTGAGCAGGGCGTTCTCGCGGCGCCGGCGAACGGCGCGCGCCGCGAGCCAGGCGAGCCCGAGCAGAAGCAGCAGCGGCCCGCCGAGCGCCAGCGCATAGATCGCGCCGATCCAGATCCAGTGAAAGGCGACACCGAGCCCGTGGAGCGGGCCGGGGCCCGTCTGCGCGGCGGGGGCAGGCGCGGGGCGCGTCGTGAGCTCGAGATGGACGGTCGCGTAGCCCGCCGCGTGGATCGTCGCGGCGCGGCCGCGCTTCAACTTCGCGATCTGCGCTGTGAGAGCCGCGACATGGCCGGCTGCCTCGTCGCTCGCGGGCTGGGCCTGCCAGTAGGCGAGCCGGGTCTCGAGCCGCGCGATCTTGCGGGCGGTCGCGTCGACCTGCCTGGTGATGTCCTTGATCGCGACGTTCTCGCCGACGATCGTGCCCAGGGCCGAGAGCCGGGAGACGGCGCGCTGCACGTTCTGCTTCGGGACCCGGAGCGTGATCTCGGCGTAGCCCGTGCGTTCGGCGGCCTGGACGCTCAGTGAGGATGGATACCCGCCGAGTGCGTGGGCGATTGCGACTGCTTTCTTCGTGCCGTCGGAGACGGCCCGCGTGTTCGGGACGCGGAGCTCGAGGGCGGTCGTGATCCGCTGGATCCGGTTCGAGCTCGGGCCCGGGACGCTCGCGCGCGTGTCGCCTGTGGCGGCGCCGGGGGTAGCCAAGGACTGCGAGGCACTCACCTTCTGCGCCGGAGCGGAGGAGGCAAAGGCCGGCTTGTGTGCGATCGCTCCGGACACCTCCCCGGGCGGTGGGTTTGCGGTGCGGCTTCCCGCCGGCAGGAGGATCGCAGCGCCGGCGACCGCAGCCGCGAGCGGGACCGCCACCACGAGCACCCGCCGCCACGTCACGTGCTGCCTCGCCGGTACCGCCTCTGCTGCGATCGCGCGGATGTGCTCGCGGAGCTCCGCAGGCGCGACCGGCCGTGCCTCACGGAGCTCAGTCAGAAGGTCAAGCTGCGACATCGAGCGCCTCCTCGAGCTTCCCGAGCGCCCGGTTCAGGCGAGTCGTGCAGTTGCTGGGCGAGATACCGAGCATCGCCGCGGCGGCGCGCACGTCGAAGTCGAGCACGACCCGGAGCGCGATCACCTCGCGCTCGCCGGCAGAGAGCCGCCGGAGCGCGGCTTCGAGCTCGGGCGAGAGCCCTTCGACGAGTCTCTCCTCGAACCGCTCCGGTAAAGCCGCGGCCTGTTCTCGCCGGTGCCGGCGCTTCTCGGCGCGGAAGTGGTCGAGCGCCGTCGTCCGTGCAACCTGGCAGAGCCAGGTGCGAGCCGATCCTCGCTTCGGATCGAATCGGTGCCAGAGCCGGAGCCCACGCTCGAACGTCTCGCCCGCGAGGTCCTCGGCGAGGAACCGGTCCCCCGTGAACCACACGAGGTAGCCGTAGACGTCGTCGAGGTGCGCTTCGGCGGCCTGGTCGAACGCGGTCATGTCATCGATACGCCGCACCCGCCCTCATCGTCACACGGCGTTTAGCGTTTGGCCAGCCAGCGCGCGTGCAGCTCGCGGATCTTCGCGAGCTCGGCCTTGTCCGGGCCGTCTCCTGAGCCCGGCACCTCCATGTAACAGCTGAGCTCCTGGAACGCAGGGTGGGCGAGAAACGCCCCGAGCCGCTCGCCGATCTCGCCTTCGAGGATGTTTGCGTGTCGGTCGCGGTTCGAGCCGAGCGGGGTGGCGCTGTCGTTGATGTGGAGCGCGCAGAGCCGGTCGAGGCCGATCGTGGCGTCGACCTCGGTCGCGAGCACGTCGACTGCCGCGGGATCGCCGATGTCGTAGCCCGAGGCATAGAGGTGGCACGAGTCGAGGCAGATTCCGAGGCTTGGGTGACGGTCGAGTGCGTCGAGGAGGGCGGCGAGCTCGCCGATCGAGCGGCCGATCGTGCCGCCCGGCCCCGCCGAGTTCTCCATCGCGAGCCACGCGCGCCCGTCATAGCCGTCGAGGATCTGCTCGAGTGCCGCAGTCACGCGCCCGAGTGAGGCATCGAAGCCGGCGCCGAGGTGCGAGCCGACGTGGAAGATCACGCAGTCGGCCTCGATCAGGTTTGCAGTCGCGAGCGTGGTGCGGATCGTCGAGATCGACTTCTCGTAGATCGCGTCGTCGGTCGCGCCGAGGTTGCAGAGGTAGAGCGCGTGGCAGACCACGCCGCCGATCCCTGCTTCGGCGCGCCGAGTCTTGAAGCGCTCGATCGCCTCGGGCGTGTGGGCCGTCGGCTTCCACATCCGCGGGCTCTGCGTGAAGATCTGGACGCAGTCGCCGCCGATCGCCTCGATCCGGTCGATCGCCGTGTAGATCCCGCCCGCCGACGACATGTGACCGCCGAACTCCATGGGCGCAAGCTAGCTGCCTAAGATCACTGCGTGAGCGTCCGGGTCCGCATGGCTCCGAGCCCGACCGGCTTCCTGCATGTCGGCGGAGTACGCACGTTTCTCTTCAACTGGCTCTTCGCCCGCCGGCAGGGCGGCGAGTGCCGCCTCCGGATCGAGAACACCGACACCGGCCGTGAGGTGGCCGAGGCGACAGAGCAGATCCAGGAGTCGCTGCGCTGGCTCGGGATCGACTGGGACGGCCCCGTCACCTTCCAGCTCGACCGGATGGACGAGGTGCGCACCTACGCCGACCGGCTGCTCGCCGAGGACAGGGCCTACGTGGACGAGGGCGCGATCCGTTTCCGGATGCCCGACGAGGGCGTCGTCGGCTGGGATGACGCGGTGCGCGGCCGGGTCGAGTTCCAGAACGAGAACCTCGCCGACCTCGTGATCGTCCGCGCAGACGGCCGTCCGACCTACAACTTCGCCTCTCCGGTCGAGGACATGCTCGACGGGATCACGCATGTGATCCGCGGCCAGGATCACGTCTCGAACACGCCGACGCAGATCAACATCCTCACCGCGCTCGGTGCCTCACTTCCGCTCTATGCGCACTGCCCCGATGTGCTCGGCGACGACGGCAAGAAGCTCTCGAAGCGCCACGGCGCCGTCTCGATCGACGCCTTCCGCGCCGACGGCTACATCCCCGAGGCGCTGATGAACTTCCTCGCACTTCTCGGGTGGAGCTACGACGACAAGACGACCGTGATGAGCCCGGCCGAGCTCGTGGAGCGCTTCTCGCTGGAGCGCGTCGGCCCGAGCCCGGCGACCTTCGACTACCAGAAGCTCGACTGGCTGAACGGCGTCCATCTACGTGCCCTACCCCAGGCCGACTACGCCGCCAAGCTCCTCGTCTGGCTGCGAGAACAGGGGATCGAGTGGCCCGACGAGCTCGTTCGCGAGACGGTTCCGCTCGTACAGGAGAAGATCGAGAAGTTCTCCCAGTACCCCGACTTCGTTCGGTTCCTGTTCGAGTCGGTGAGCGCGGCCGGCGCGGATCCGGAGGTCACGAGGCCTGCGGCCGAGGCGCTTGCCGCCGTGGACCCCTGGGTCGCAGCTGGAATCGAGGAGGCGCTCCGCGCCTTCGCCGAGGCCCGTGGCCTGAGGCCGCGCGAGGCGTTCGCACCGATTCGGCTCGCGGTGACGGGGTCGAAGGTCTCGCCGGGGTTGTTCGAGAGCCTGGAGCTGCTCGGTAAGACCGAGACGCTGGCTCGGCTCGACCGCTAGGCGCGATACATCAGGACGGAGATGCAGATCGTCAGCATCCCGCAGACCCAGAGCGGCCAGGGGCCCGAAACGGCGCCGACGGCGAAGGCGGCCATCCCGGCGATCGTGAGCAGCGAGGCGACGAGTGGGGGCCGAAGCGTCGGAGTGGGTTCCGGGGCCGGCGAGGGATGAACGTCGCCGCCGGTGAGCCGTAGCCGGGCGAGACGAACGCGGAAGAGCGCGCCCCGCCATTCGTGGAGCATCACGTCGACACCGCGGCTGCCGTAGGAGCCGGCCGCTTCGACGACGTCGGCAGTCGCGTCGCGGGCCCCCGCAAGCGCGGCCGCAAGCTCGCTGTGCGCGGTCTCCGCAGCGGCGGGCGGCGAGAGCCCGAGGGCAGACTCGCTCGCCGAATGCAGCCGGTACTGGAGCCGGCGGAGCACACCGACCGTATCGTCCTCGTCGAGCAGGTCGGGGCTGGCCGCGATCGACTCCAACCGTACGAGCGCCTGCGAAAGCTCGTGCCAGAGCTCGCCGAGGTGGGAGGCGTAGCGCTCCCCCGCCTGTGTTTCGGGCATCGCCACCCGGGCATCTTAGCGCGGCTCGCGTCGAGTACCATCGCGGGCTTGGACGCGACGAGTAGATCGATCCTTCTCGTCGAAGACGATGCGGCTCTGCGTCTCGTCTGCCGCGTGAATCTCGAGCTCGAAGGATTCCCGGTTCGGGAGGCAACGGGTCTAGACGAGGCGCGCACGGCGGTCGCGGCGGAACGGCCTTCGCTCGTGTTCCTCGACCTCCACCTCGGCTCCGGCGCCTCCGACGAGCTGCTCGACGAGTTGCGCGCCGACGGGATTCCGGTGGTGCTCGTGAGCGGCACCGTCGACGTCTCGGGGTACGACGGGCGCGCGAGCGCGGTGATGGCGAAGCCGTTCGATCCGGACGAGCTCGTGGCGGCTGCCCGCCGTTACTCGGTCGGCTAGCGTAGGGCCGTGGCCGTCGCCGTCGTCAGGAACGCAGCCGAGTTCGAGGATCGGCTCGGCTCCTACATCTTCGAGCGCTCGGAGGAGTCGCGGGCCGTGCGGGTGGGGGAGAAGGAGACCTCCGAGCAGGCCGCGATCGTTGCCCGCTATGCGGACCTTTTCAGCCGCGCGCAGCTCGAAGCCCTCCGCGAGGCCGAGGCAGGCGCGTCGGGCGAGGAGCGCGAGCGGCTTTACCGTCTGCGGAAGACCTGCGAGGGCGGTCTGATCTCGAGCGAGCTGGTGGAACGATCCGACGAGCTGGAGAACCGGATGCTCGCGGCGCGCGTCACGTTCAAGGGCGAGGAGATGCCGTTGCGCACCGCCGAGGCGCAGCTCGCGGTACTGCCCTCGTACGCCGATCGCGAGGAGCTCGGCGAGCTCCAGGCCGAGACGAGCGCGGCGTTCAACCCCGATCGGCTCGAGCTGATGACGGTCGCCGAGGAGCTCGAGGCCGAGCTTTCGGGCATCGCGGGCCCCGTCGAGCGCAGCGAGGAGGAGAAGGGCATCTCACTCCATGGGCTCTCCGCGGTGCTGAACGACACGAGCGGGCGGATGACGGAATCGTTCATCCCGCTCCGCGACCGCTGGTTCGACCGCCTCCTCGGCCCGGGCCGCCCGGCGGTGCCGACGAGCTCGCACATGGGCTACATGCGCCGGCTCTCGCCACTCGAGTCGACCTACACGAAGGACCGTGCGACCGAAGTGTGCCTCGCAACGCTGCGCGACCTCGGTTTCGACCTCGCCGCGGCGACGAACATCAAGCTCGATATCGAGGACCGGCCGCAGAAGGCGCCGCGCGCCTGCGTGATCCCGAGCAACCCGCCGTCGGTCGTGCACCTGATCACGCGCGCCCAGGGCGGCCTGCACGACTACCAGGCGTTCCTGCACGAGGCCGGCCACGCACTCCACTACGGCGGCGTCGATCCCTCGCTGCCGCTCGCGTTCCGCAGCCTCGCCCGCGACCATGCGCTGACCGAGATCTACTCCTACATCGTCGAGGCGATCTCGAATGAGCCCGAGTGGCACGCCCGCTACTTCGGCCTCTCGGACGAAGACGCCGCCCAGAACGCGGAGGCGACGACGTTCCTCGAGGCGATCCTCTTCCGCCGCTACGAGGCGAAGCTGCGCTACGAGCTCGAGTTCTGGGGCCGCTTCGCCGAGGTCGGCGGCATCCCCGACGGCTACGAGGAGCACCTCACGGCCGCAACCGGCGTCCACTACAGAAGCTCGCGCTACCTCTCGGACATGGACGGCGGCTTCTACTCCGCCGACTACCTCCGAGCCTGGGTCCGCTCCGCCCAGCTCCGCCGCTACCTGATCGAAAAGGTCGGCGACGACTGGTGGCGCAACCCCGCAACCGGCGAGTTCCTGCGCGGCGCGTTCCTCGAAGGAACGAAGCCCTCGAGCGAGGACTTCGCCGCGAAGATCGGCTACGACCCGCTCGACACAGCACCGCTCCTTCACGAGCTCGGCGCCTGACGCTAAACTGCTCGCTCCTAGCGGCCCATTCGTCTAGTGGCCTAGGACACCGCCCTCTCACGGCGGCGGCACGGGTTCGAATCCCGTATGGGCCTTAAGATCCGAAAATCCCTGCAAAAGGCTGTTGCACAAAGCCGTCGCGGCGTTCTTGCTGTTCGTCGGCTGGGTCGGGGGGCGCTCGGTGGCGGCCTTGTCTTGGTGAGGCGCTCGGTCCTCGAGATGTTCGGGGCGCCGCTGTTAGGCGACCGCCCGGATCGGGGTTGCGCGCCAGAGCTTGAGGAGGTTGTGGGTGGCGGCGATCAGCTTCCACTCGGCCTGGCAGGCTCGTAAGCCTCGTCGTTGGAAGCGGTCGATGCGGCGGAGGTATTTGATGTTCGCGAAGACCGGCTCGACGATCTGCTGACGGCGTCGGTAGCGCGCTTGTCCTTCCGGGGTGTCGAGGATTGCTTCGATCCGGCGGGCCTCGTCGCCTTGTGGCGGCGCGTTCTTCCGTGGTTGTGTCCGTCGTCGGTTCTTGGCCGGGACGAGAACGTCGATCTGTCGCGCTCGGGTCGCGGCGATCTGCGTCGCAGTTCCAGTAGCCCCCGTCGGCCAGAACGGTGCCGATCGGTTCGTCGATGCCTGCGCGGGCGAGCTCGGAGAGCGCGCAGTCGAGCATGGGCTCGAGTTGGTCTCCGTCGTTGATCGACTGAGTGACCTCAGCGGCAAGAACGATCTGGTTGGGGTTCGCGACGACCTGGACGTTGAAGCCCTGCACCGTTCTGCGCCCCGTGCGCGTGATCATTCGCGTGTCGGGGTCGGTCGTGTTCGCTTTGCGCTTGGCGAGACCCTCCGCGTCGGGCGGGGCTGGCTTGCGTCCCGGTCAGCTTGCGGCCGTGCTCGGCCTCCCAGTCGGCACGCCACGCGAGCTTCGCCGCATACGCAGCCTGAGCTTCGGCCTCTTCCCGCTCGAGCTCCTCACGACAGCGACGTAGCCGCTCAAGCCGCGAGCGTCTGTCGGCGAGCGGCGCGGGGAGCTCGTCGCCGCGGGCGTCGCCGACCTGCGCGTCCTCGGCCGCGTCGGTTTCCGCGGCCTGTTCCAGCATCGCCTCGACCTCCTCGCGGATCGCAGCGTAGGTGCGCGTCGCCCCCGCGGACGCATTGCCCGCGATCGGGCTTCCGTCCAGCGCCACGACCCCGACCGACACCAGACCCGCCCGCGCACACAGCACCAGCACCTGCGTGAACGTCGCCGCGAGCGCCTGCTCGTGGCGCACCCTGAACCGCGCGATCGTCGCATGGTCAGGGATCCGGTTCGCGCAGATCACCCGGAAGGCGACATCCTCCCGGCAGCGCCGCTCGATCTGCCGCGACGAGCGCTCCCCGACCGCATAGGCGTACAGCAACAGCGCGACCATCATCTCCGGGTCGAACGCCGCCCGACCCCAGCCGTCGTCCCGGTACTCGGCGTAGAACGCGCCCAGATCGATCGCGTCTACCGCATCGAGCACAAACCAGGCCAGATGATCCTCAGCCAGCCACTCGTGCAGGCTCGGCGGCAGCAGACAGCTCCTGATCACGATCGCAAGCCACGAAGTTGAACGCCACCGCTCACTCCTTCCACGGGAGGAACACGTGTCGACTAGTTTTCTGGGTCTTTTAGGATTCGAACTTCGCGAGTTGGCGGGGTTGCGTCGTTCGTTGGAGCCGTCGTCCATGCGCGATCCAGTCCACGGCTCGTCGCCGTGGCCACTCGGTGACCACTCGTCGACCAGGAATCGGGCTCGGCCTGTCGTGGGGGTCGGTTATTGAATCTGGGGGCTCGTCCTGTTGCCGGTTTAGACTACGACGGTGAGTTTGGGTCTCGTGGAGAGCGAAGTCGTTGGCGGTGATCCCGATTCGGCTCGTGACTGCTGACGTGTTCGAGCGGGGCAGTGTGATTCCCGCCGGGCTTCAGCGTCTCGGGGCGCGCGTCACAGCGCGGAGCTGCGTCGTGGCGCGGAGCGTAACGGCCGACCGCCATGTGCGTCGCGTCCGGCCGACGACTTATGGAAGTACCGGACCGAGGCTCGCCCCGACCCCGATGGCGGCGACCAGCAGGAGGCCCGCTCCGAGCGAAAGCCACGACGTGATTTCGCGACGCGAGTGTGTGCGGGCGAGCGTTGAGCCCAGATGCCCGTAGACGTTTGTCGCCTCATCGGCGGTTTGCGCCGTGTAGGTCTTTCCGCCGGTGATCCGAGCGATCGCTTGCATCGTCGCGGGTGCTGGTGGGACAGGTATCGGCGTCGGGATTCCCGGATACCTCACGGTTCCTCGAGGGGTCCCGAACGCGACCGTATAGATGCGAATCCCTGCTCTTTTCGCGCTCTCTGCGGCCTGGACCGGTTGGAGTGTGCCTCGATTCTGGGCACCGTCCGATTCCAACACGATCGCTCCGGGAACGTATGCGCCGGGCTTGCTCGATTGAGAGGCCTGCGCTGCCGTGAGGCCTGTTTGCACGTCCCGGATTGCCCCTTCGATCCCGTCCCCTAGAGCGGTCGCTCCTCCCGGCGTGAGCGCGCCCAGGCCCGCGAGCACGGTGTTGTGGTTTGTTGTCGGCGACACCACCGTCGTTGGGTAGGTGCTGAACTCGTCGAGGCCGACACGTGCGTGTGGCGGGAGTTTCTTGACGAACGTCTCCATCGCAGTGATCGCCGCCGCGATCCGGTTCGGCGCGATGTCGTCCGCGTCCATCGAGCCTGAGACGTCAACGAGGATGACAACGACCGCCTGACCGGCGGGAACCGTTGTGTTGACTCGAGGCTGCGCGAGGGCGGTTGCCGCGCATGCGAGAGAGAGCAACAAGAGCCCCGCCCCGAGCCAGCTTCTAGACCGCTTTCGCGGCGGCGCGACTCCTGCGAGAATGGCGAGGTTCGTAAAGGCGACTGGGTTGCGGCTCCGGGCCCGACGGGCGACGACCATTAGCACCGCCACAAGTGGAACGGCGAGCAGGGCCAGCAGGAAGAGCGGCGACGCGAGGCTCACCGATGCACCTTAGCGTCGCTGCTTGCACGCCAGCTTCTCGAGGTGATCAGCCAGAAGGCGATCCGGCCTGCACTCGGGAAAGCTCGGGGCGCGGTACGCGCTGTTGATTCTCGGAGGCGGTGTCCACCAACGCTCGAGTTACGAGGCCGAGGAAGCAGATCTACTGGTAGTAGCCTCGCAGCGACACGGCCGGCGGGCCCCAACGGGTCGTCGCGGTCGGTGCGGCTATGTAACCTTGAGAATCCCGCTGATCCCTGACTCGCTGTCGTCCGTGGCGCTGCCGATGTACAAACCCGGCTTCGAGAACCTCAGCTTGAGAATCCCTTTACCCCCATTGGGACCGAGGGTTCGCGTGGTGCGGTTGTCGATCGTAAGGGTGTGCCGGTCGTTGTCAGCGTTCGTCACCTTGAAGGTCAAGGGCACGCCGGCCTTGACGGACTTGGGCGAGTATACGACGACCCCCGGGCGCTGGGGGTTGTCACCAGGATGGCCGAAGATCGTGACATGGACGACGATCGCTGCAGGTTTCGTTTGTTCCGCCAGGCCGAGCGTCGGCCCGACGAGTGCGATCAAGAGCACCACTCCTGGAATGACCCTTCTCATGCTCACTGTGCTGCCTCCTCTGGCATTCCCGCCTACGTGACCTTGACGGTACCGCCGACCGCCGCCTGATAGCCGTTGGCTGCGGTGGGCTCGTAGTCCGGAAGCGTGAATTCGTAGGTCGACGGCTTCCGGAACGTTACGGTCAGCGCGACCGACTTGCCGGGACCGATCTTAGTTGTCTCGGCTCCGTTGATGGAGAAGCGGTGCGATTGGGTATCACGGTTCTTGACCTTGAAGACGACCGTTCCATGCCTGAACGTCTTCGGCGCCACGGTGATGATGAGGTTCGGCCAGATGGTTGCTCTGACGACGGCCGGCTTCGGCGACCCGAACACGGCCTGCACACATACGAGCATTCCGGCGACCCCAGCACCGACAAATAGAATCCGCAGGCGGCCAATCATCTTACGTTCGGACCCCATCGTCGTAATTCAAATGTAGCACTATGCGAGCTCCCGGCCGAAGCGTCGCGGAGACCTCAGAGCGCGACGAGGCTGCGCCGCCAGACGATAAATCCGAGCGGTAGGCAGGCGAGGAGCGCCGAGTAGACGGCCAGGCTTGTCGTCGTACGGTCGGCGGGCATCGTTGAGCTGGGGCCGGACTCGGCGGCAGCCCGGAGAGCGGCCTTTGCGCTTCCCAGATGGCGAACGTCGAACGCTCGCCCATCGGCCGCTTGGGCAAAGTTCGCGATGATGTCTCCGGCGGCGAGATCGGGGCGGTAGCCCGGATCGATCGTACCGCCGGCCCGATAGATTCGGTCGCGTGGGGTGCCGACTCGGACGATGAGCAGCTTCACTGGCGGCTGAGGTACGCGTGAGGAGCGACCAAAGCCGGGCTGTCTTTGGGCTCCGCTCAGCTCCATCCCGACTCCCTGCGGATCGAAGCGCCCGCTTTCGCCATCGGTGATGAACACAGCGACGCGGTGTTTAGCGGCCGAGTCGAAGAACCCTTGACTACGAAGGGCTCCGAGCGGGTCGAACGTCGTCGCGATTACCTCGAAGGCGGGAGCGGGTGGCTCGAGGATTCCGAGCGAACCGTTGACGGTCCTTCTGAAGCTCTGCTCGTCGGGGGTCGGGAAGAGCTCCGGGAGCAATTGTGTCGTCAGCGAGGAGACACCTGAGGGGACATCGGGAATGGCGTCTCGTAGAATCACTGCCGCCTCCTTCGCCTGGGCAAGCCGACTCGACGCGTGTGGGCCTGCGGCGGCGGCCATCGAACGGGAGACGTCGATGACGAAGATCGCATCGCTGCTCTCTCGAACCCCGTGTCGGGCCGATGTATGGATGACGGGACTAGCCGCAGCGAGCGCCAGCAGGAGCGGAACGGCCGCGAGGCAAGCAACTTCGATCCCGTTCAGCTGGGATCGGGGGGCCTCGAGCCCGATGATACGTCCTGTGCGTGCGCGGGCTCGAGCTGTCGCCACCGCCGCAGTCAACGGCGCAGCGACCGCGAAGGCGATCCACGCCGCATCGGGCGTTAGGAACGTGATCTCGTGACCGAGCATCAATAGTCACCTTCCTGGGAGCTGGAAGGTGGTGCTCCTTTTCCTCGCCCGGCCACGTGTCCGGGTGGCGGCGCCTGGTTGTTGACCGCCTGCGACTGTGCCTGCTTGACGAAGTCCGCTTGCTCCTGGCGGAGAAGAAGCTCGAGATTGACCTTGGCATCCTCTGCCTCCGGATCCGCACGTACGGCGTTCTGCATTGCGGCAATGGCGGAGAGAAAGCTCGCCGGATCGGGGGGAAACCCCATCTTGTATTCGTTGAAGAGAAGCGCACCGAGCAGGCTGTAGGCCTGAGAGGCTGTCCGAGGGTTGGGATCCTGGGTAAGTGGCTCCAGCGCCTGCTCGCTCGTTGCGAAGATTCGATTGTCCTTGGGGGTGAGTCCGCCTTCCGTAGCACCGAGTGAATGCGCTACGGCGAAGAACCGAAGCGCGGATAGCGCACGGCGATCACGGGCGGCTGCCAGCAGGCGCTCCGACAGCGTTGGCGGAAGGAGCGTCGAGGGCGTCCACTGCTCCTGCGCCCGTCGTGAGACGGTGTAGCGAACGGCGTCGTGGCGGAGAACATCTCGCCAGGCGCGAACATCCTGGGCGAGCAGAGCGAACAGGACGGCAAGTGCGACTGCGCCGACTGCGGCGGCAACCTGAAGCGCAGGCCGTCCTAGTCGACGACGAAATAGGGGTTTGGGAGTGCGCCGGCCGTTCATGCCGGTGACTGGTCGATGGAGCTGGGTGCGCGCCAACGAAGCGGAGCAAGGGCGATCTCCGTGAGCGCCAACAGGACGGCGATCGCGATCGACACCGCGGCGAGCGCCGTCGGAAACGACGACCGCGTCAGAAACCGATCGTTTTGCGGAAACCTGGGCTGGACGGCCGAGCTTGACGAGCCGATCGCCTTCAGGACGTACCGAAGGTCACCCGCGGTCGGATCGAGTGGGACGATCCGAACGGGAATACCGAGGTGGCGGTATAGCTTCCCTTCGGCAGAGACGTGTGCAAGGTCGGCGGAATCGTCGAAGAGGTCGCTGATCAGCACGACGCTAGGGCGGTGCAGGTGGTTTCGCGCTATGACCGAGCGAGCGAGCGCGAGGCCACTCGAGATCTCCGTCCCGTTCGCGAACCCGGCGGTCCAAGGGTTCGGCGGCAGTACGCCGTACGCGTTTTGTGACGCGTGGCCGGCCTTGAAGAGCGAGGCAACCGGAAGAAGATCAGCCGCCGGAGAATCCGGGGGGAGGCTCTCGTAGGCATAGCCGGAGAACACGATCAGCCCAACTCTCGCCTTCGAGTTCCCGAGGAGCTCGAGTGTTCGGTAGGCGAGTCGTAGCTTGTTCAGTTCTACGCTCCCAGAGACGTCGAGGACGACGATCGTCTGCGTACCGGGCACGACCAGTGGAAGCGAACCCCCCGGGCTTCGGGTCAGAAGGACACAGGTTACGCCCCCAAGTATCAGGGCGGCCGCAACCGTGAGTCTGACGATGCGCGTCCGCCGTATCTTAGGCCGGAGCGAGTGGGAGTCCGTCAGCGGGATCGACTCGGTCACGGCTGTTTCTCTCGCTCCGTCTCGACCATCTCCACGAGGCCCTCGAGCCGCTCGGGCGACGGTTCGCCGGCCGACCATGCAAGATCGGATGCGGTTGCCGAGAGGGAGGTCGCGCGATCGCGATCGAGCACGCGCGCTAGGAGACCGACCGCACGGCGACGGTCGTCCGCGGGCCGCACAACAGACTGCCGAACGAGCATCAGCGCGCGAGCAAGCGCCGGTGTATTGCCGCCGCGCGCCGGGCGCCGCGACAGGAGCATCCGGGCGACGACGAAAAAGGCAAGGATTCCGAAGAGGGCCGCCGCGGCATCGAGCGCGTACGCGAGCCGGGTCGGGTCGACGCGAAACGTCAACTTTGGCAGATCCTGGTCGAGGTCGAACACAGGCGAGGCGCCCTTGGTGGACGCACCGAATCGCTGGGCGATCGAGACGGAAGGCCATGCTCGGCGTACTGTCCGACTCGCACCATCGACGGTCGTAGCCGATACGACGACCTCGGGAAACTCAACGCGTAAAGTCCCTGCGTGCGGCAGGCACGTGGTTTGGAGGCACGCTACTTCGAACAGCCAGGTCTGGATCTGGTACGGCCCCGAAACGATCGACGTTTCTCGTGTCGGGGCGAGGCGATCCCAGTCACCGAACGCTGCCCTAGGATGAACGCTCGCCGCTCTGATAACGCGACGATCGACGATGACGGTTACTCGCACCGTGAGCGCGTCGGCGAAATAGATGGAACGGCTCGAGACGGAGGTCCTGACCGCGATCGGGTTGGTAGTTCCGAGACCCGGGGAGACTCCAGCGGCCAGGAAGGCTGCCGTCATCGCTACGGTCACGAGGCTTGACCTGATTCCGCGAGTTTTCACGTGAACCGTCGTCTCTTCGCCCACGTCTGGAACGATGCGTCGATCTCGTAGGGGTCGCTGGTGCCGAGAACGACGGGGTCGAAGTCGAGGTCATGAAACAGCTGAAGGAGATCGGTCAATCGTGTGGCGTGCTCAACGTTCAGTTGGCGTGCGTCGCTTGCGGTCAGCCTGACCCGGGTCACGCGGCCGGACACCGGATCGGCGATGGGGAGAACCGACCGGCCGATGCGCGGAAAGCCCTGCTCCCAGACCGGATCCTGGATCACGACAGGCACGAAATCCCATCGCCGGGCGCGCGCCCCGAACCAGGCCTCGGCCGGAGGACTCCTGAGGAAGTCCGAGACGACGAATACAATGCATCCCGGCGGTGCATCGTGGCGACGCAATATGAGCTCCTGGAGAGCTCGTTCGACAACGTTCCCAGGTGCATCGAATGCCGCATTCACCCGATTCTCGAGCCGATGAACACTCAATCGGGACGGTGGTAGCCAGTAAGGAGCACCGTCGCGGTCGGGCAGGCCGGAGAAATCGAGATAGCCGACCTGGGCCCGGACCTTGTGCGCCGCGACGACGATTCCGACTACGGCGGCTCGAAGAGCATCGGCCTTCGACATCCATGGAAGCCCGGATGAATAGAGCCCCATCGAGGGATGGTGGTCGGCGACAATGATCACTCGCGGTGCCTCGTCCGCGTAGAACTCGCGCACGATGAACTCGTCTGCGTCACGTACCGCCGAGACGCGGGCCGAGCTCTTCCAGTCGATCCACGCAAGCCGGTCACCGGGTCGATAGCTCCGAGAGCCTGCGAGGTTCGCTCCCTGACCCCGGCGTGAGGTCGCGTACGTGCCATACGTGCCAGTAGACAACCGGACCCGCGGCACCAACGGAAACGCGCGACGAGGGATGCTCTCCACGTTCTAGTTCGCGGCGATCGAGCCCGCGGCGGATGCTTCGTCGAGCCATGTCGGCTCTGGGATCGGCGCGATCTCGAGGCAGGCGGACTTCACCTGCTCGAGGAGAAGCCAGTGCCCGGACATCCCCTCTGCCGCGAGAGCGAATGGCTCGAAGACCAATCGGTGGGCCACGATCGGAATAAAGAGCCGCTCGATATCGACTGGATCGACGTACGTTCGGCCGTTCACGAGTGCGTACGCACGAGCGACGCGCTCGAGCGCAAGACTCGCCCTTACGGAAGCACCGACGTTCACATCCGGCACCTGTCTTGTCGCCCGGACCAGGTCGACGATCCATTGCAGGACGATCCGGTCAACGTAGACGTGTTCGGCGGCGGCCCGGATTCCGAGCAGCTCCTCGGTGGTCAGTGCCGTACCGAGCTGGGTGAGTGGATGCGCGTGTCGTTGCTCCTCGACGATTTGCACCTCCACCTCGTTGGGCGGATAACCGAGGGCAAGCTTGATCGCGAATCTGTCGAGCTGTGCTTCGGGGAGTGGGAACGTGCCCTCCTGCTCGATCGGGTTCTGCGTGGCGAGCACGAGGAACGGCTCGTCCAGCAACTTCGTGTGGCCTTCGACTGTGACCTGCTGCTCCGCCATCGCTTCGAGCAACGCCGATTGGGTCTTGGGCATCGCGCGGTTGATTTCGTCGACGAGCAGGATATTGGCGAAGACCGGGCCTGGACGAAAATCGAACTCGCGGGTCCGCTGATCGAAGATCGACAGGCCGGTGACGTCGGTCGGCTGAAGATCGGGCGTGCACTGGATGCGCGAAAACGAGGCTCCCTGGACGCTCATCGCCAGGGACCGCGCCAGGACGGTCTTTGCTGTGCCCGGAAGATCCTCGATGAGGACGTGACCGCCCGAGATCAGCGTCGCAAGGACCCTCCTGATCTCTTCCGACTTCCCGTGTACCACTCGCTCGATGTTCTGGGCGAAGCGGGATGCGAGCTCGATGGCGTTCGCCATCTCCTCATGGGGAGAACGAGATCCGTCGCCGGATGGCATCGAAGCAATCATAGGGCCAGAGATTTTGAGGTACTGGAGCTACGGATGACGCGCGTCATCATTTGCGCGCCGGCTATACGGCCCGAGCCCGGTGCACTGTCACTCAGGTAAAGACAACCCGCCGCCGTGCTGGCACTCGTATGCGATCAGCCTAGCGCGGCGCGGCGAGTGGCGGAGACGGCCCAGAGCAAGGGCGTCTGCCTCAGGCCTTCACGCACGGGTGAGCTTTCGTACTGGTCTTGCCCTTCGCGCATGTCGGTAGGTCGGCGAACGACGATTTCGTAGCCGGGCTGGTGCCGGTGACCTGTACCCCGCCGACGAAGCCGTAGTACGTGTAGTAGCCATCTGCAAATGTCCGCTCGCGGCCCGTTGCCTTGAAGTTGACGATCATTCCTCCACCGGCGCACGAACAACTCGGAGGATAGATCGTGCCCTTACACTCGATGACCCCGCCCGCGAGGTCGCAGGTCCCACCCTCCACGCTCGTCACCTTGGTGACCGTCGCCCCGCTCGGCGGTGTCCAGACGAAAGACTTGATGAATCGCGTCGGGTTCGTGTTGTCGACCTCGAGTTGATACGTATCGGTTCCAAGGACACGCAACGTAAAGTTGAACGGGATGTTTCCGCTAGGTGAGTCGCTTGTCCTTGCCAATGCGCTCACGCTACTCGAGGCTGCCAAGGCCACCGCAGAAATGGTAAACAAGGCAGTCCTTTTAAGCGCACGGATCAAGGCACGCCAATGTACCAGGCGCTCTCATGCGTCTGCGGTGGAACCCGAACTGCGCGACCTGCCCGACCTGCGGCTCCCCTGTTTTCCAGAACATCCTGGCATAGCCCGGAAAAGGGGTTCGAGGCGAGTTCTGATTTGTACGTTTGTACGCTTGGCGCGACCGGTGCCTTTGTCGCCGCGAGCGGTCAGACACGCGTGGCTGACCGATGTGATTTGCGAGGTGCACGCCGCCTCGTAGCGCAGCTACGGCGCCAAACGCGTCTATACCCGGGCCGACGATCGGACGCGGGATCCGAGTCGGCCGCAAAGCGGTCGCAATGCTGATGCAGCGGGCCGGGATCGCGGGTCCTGAACAGCGCCGCAAGAGGAGAGGCGTCCCGGGCACCCCAACCGCCGAGGATCTCGTCGACTGCCAGTTCCGTCGCAGCGGCCGGAACGAGCCTGGCTGACCGAGATCACCGAGCACCCAATCCGGGAGGGCACGGCCGACTGCGCGGTCGTGCTCGACGCGTTCAGCCGACGGGTGGTCGGTCACTCACCGAATTGGGGTTCATCGGGATGTCCGGAGAAACACGGGAAGCTCAAACTTCCACACGGACACGGGTTTCGAGCTCCGTCTCCCGTATCGTCGATCACGGTCTACACTGGGTGGGGTGGAACCGTCGGGCAGGGTCGCTCGTGTCTGCTTGGCCGGCCTATTCGTGTGCTTGGTCGGTCTCACCTGCGGCGGAGCGGGTGCGACCCTGACCCCTCGGTCAGTTCAGTTTGAGGCGAGGATGCTCCTTGCGCAATTGGGCGCGCCCGACCTTGCGCGTGTGCCCACCCGGCTGCCGCGCCACTATGCGTTCGAGAGCTATTCCGTGACGGCTCATCCCCTGGGTCTCGATGTCTCGTTCGCCGATCAGCGCTTCATCAACGATCCTACGAAGACGCACGAATACGAGATCAGCTTCGACACGTCATACGTCTCGGGATCTGCGCCGAACTGCTCCGCCAACGCGAAGCGAACCTCGCGCGTCGCGGGGACGACTGTCTACATCGCCGGCAACACTGTCTGGCACTGCGCGGAGACACAACGCGGCAAGCTGCTGAAAGACACCGCAAACGGCCGCACATCCCACACGAACCTGGCTCTCATTGTCCTCTCGGTGCGTCCTGCCCACTGACTCGGCAGCCCTCCCCTAGTCGGAGGGCTGCCGAGTCGGACATAGTTGGGCGCGAGAAAAAGCCGCGCGTTTTCTAGCCCGGCGGCGGGGAGCCGGGCTTGTGGAGGCCGGTGCTGTTGGCGCACATGACGAAGACGACGAAGCCCGTCGTAATGGGGTTCCCGTTTGCGTCGGTCGTCTGCACCGGGAAGGAGGTCGAGTCGGAGTTTGTCGAGTTGTAACCACCGGCCGTGGCCGAGCCGCGAACCGAGGTGAGATCGGCGAACTTGGCGCAGTTCCAGAGATCTTGCCCCGTGAAGGTGACGTTCCAGGCCCCGACCCCCGTCTGGACAGCAGTGGCAGGAATGCCACCGACGGGTGACTGCACTAGCCCAAATCCAGGCGAAAGGCCACCGGCGACGCCCTGGCCAAAGTAGGCCCACATGACCGTAGTGGCCGGACACCGTCCCCCGCAGGTGATGCCGCTCTTGATGGCGTTGACCGACGCATACGCCGTACCTCCGAGAGCGAGTGCGGCTACGATGTAGACGATTGGGTTCCGAATTAGCTTACTCAGCAGTCGATTCTGCAGCATATGGACCCTTCCTATGTGTCGAAGTCAGCGGAACGCCTCGGGGCGACCGTCCGGAGAATCATCGAGGACGATACCGAATCCTGCTCCGCGCAATTTGGAGATGTTTCGGAGACCTCGGCTGATGTTCAATCTCCTCGTTCGTTCTGGTACCGTCCGCGGGAGATGTCGGGTGGTCGGCGGGTCAACGTCTATCAGCTTTCGGTGCTAGCGCGAAAGCGGTAAAGGAGGGCAAGTGAGAAGGCTCGTTCGGATCCTCATCACTGGAACGGTTATCTCGGTCGGCCTCGTCATGGCGATCACGGCTTCGGGCAGTGGCTCGCGTACCAACAAGGCGCTGTCGATCCCGAACTTCACGCCGAGCCAGTCTGCGGCTCCGTCTGGTAACGACTGGATCTCGGAGAACGGCAACGTCAAGTCATGGCGGTACAGCACCCTGAACCAGATCACCGGCGCAAACGGCGGCAGCCTCAAGCAGTCTTGGACGACTTCATTTGCACCCCCGAGCACGCCGCAACTGAAGTCGACCGCCAACGCGAATCCAATCGCGTACAACGGCATCCTCTATCAGCAGGATCCGTGGTTCCGGATCTTCGCGGTCGATGGTGCGACCGGCAAGACTCTCTGGTCGTTCAACCCCCAGATCGCCCTGAATACCACGATCACGGCGTCCGACAACCGGACGATCTCGATCGGCGGTGGCATGGTCTATACGGCGGTCGCAGGCACGGTGTATGCGATCAACGCACAGACCGGAGCTCAGGCATGGGCGACGCAGCTCTTCGATCCGGTCGGTGGAGCTGCGATCGATGCAGCCCCGATCTATTACAACGGGATGCTCCTGCTGGGGTCCTCCGGCGGCGACTGGGCGGGGAGAGCCCAGGCCTTCGGCATCGACGCAGCCACCGGGAAGGTCAAGTGGTACTACAACGTGATTCCGGGTAACTCCAAGGCCGAGGGATGGAACACTTGGCCGAAGGATCGCGCGATCTATGGCGGCGGAGCGATCTGGGACCCGATGACGGTCGATCCGGCCACCAACCTCGTCTACATCCCGACCGGGAACCCGATCCCCTACGTCTACAACGGGCCGGGCAAGGAGCTGAACACGGAATCCGTCCTGGCGCTCAATTACAAGACCGGCAAGTTCGCGTGGGTCTACCAGGAAGTCCATCACGACCAGTGGGATGACGATGCGATGCAGACGCCGATCAACGCGACGATCACGCTGAACGGCAAGCAGGTCGACATCATCGACCACGCCAACAAGGACGCCTACAACTACATCCTGAATGCGGCCACGGGCAAGCCGGTCATCGGCGCGCCAGAGACTCCGGTGCCGCAGCTTCCGGCGATGCACACCTACCCGACCCAGCCGATCCCGGTCGGCGACGAGCTGGTACCGCATGTCCCGCCGAATCCGGCCGCGTTCCAGGGGCTCACTGCGCCGGACGGCAAGCCCTACGTCATCTCGACAGCCCCGTTCACCCCGTTCGACGCGAACCAGTACGTGGTCGTCGCGCCGACGTTCACGGGTGGCATCGAGTGGCCCGAGAACTCGTACAGCCAGAAGACGGGCTATCTCTACGCCTGCGTGAACATTTCGGAGTTCGCCTTTGAAGCATTCCCGCAGGCTGACATCCATCTGACGACGGGAAGTCTTGCCGTCTCGGGTGCGAAGACGTCGAATTCGCCGGCGTTCACATCCACAGGCAGGCTTGTCGCGGTCAACCTGACAACGAACAAGATCGTCTGGAAGTACGACACGCCTGGCGTCGCGTGCTCGAGCCCGGTCACGACCACGGCCAGTGGGCTCGTCATGATCGCACGTGCTGATGGCTCGATTCAGGCGTTCAACGACACAACCGGAGCGCTGGACTGGACCATGCCGGGTGCTGTCGCCGGGTTTGCCCCGCGGTTCACGGTCTATTCAGCGGGTGGAAAGGAATACATCGCCGCGTTTACCAACGCTACGGCGTCGGGGCCGACGATCACAACCTACGGTCTGTGAGGATCGCAGAATCGCCTAACAGCAAAACGGTCATGAGCGAGCAACTCGCGAGTGGGATGCGCCACCGATGGCGCATCCCACTTGTCCGGTCCGCTACACCATTATTTCGTCCAGCGTGATCCGACATCGAAGAAACGAGTGACGATGAATGCCAGCCGCCACACAGAGCTCTTTCGT
Source organism: uncultured Actinomycetota bacterium (assembly GCA_963766565.1). Lineage (GTDB taxonomy): Bacteria > Actinomycetota > Thermoleophilia > Gaiellales > Gaiellaceae > PALSA-600. The sequence continues at coordinate 40,452 of CAVYAQ010000001.1, read as the reverse complement.
TTCCAGTTCTTCGAGCCTGCGCTCGTGCCCGGAAGACGAACGCTCACTTTCGTGGCAGTAGCCGCGCTTTGCTTGGCGTCCCCTGCGCTGCGCACGGCCGGAGCGACGACGGCTCCCGACCAGCTCTTCACGATACGGGCCGTCATGAAGCCGACGGGAATCACGCTCGTGCGCACGGCGGTCACGAAGCCCTACGTCGGGGTGAGAGGCGTCGATGCCACCTTCGTACGTGGATCAATCATTCGGTTCAGCGTCATGGACAAGGGAACGACCTCGTACGTAGCTGCGCTACACGCGCTCGATCCCCAGAACGCCGCCCTGTCGGACCACGTTCTCAAGTACACAAAGGCGAGCCCGGCCTCGCCGGGCAAGACGGTCGATCTGGTGATCAACTTCTACTACCGCGGCCGGTTTCTTCTCCTGACGCTCGAACACGGGCACCCTATCGGGAAACCCGTGGCCATCACCATCAAGTGAGCGCGGTACGCCTCGGGTCGGCCCCGCTACCCAATTGGGTCACCCGGGAGAAGAGACCTCATGGGTGAGCCCGTACGCATCTGTACGATCGAAGGGCCTGACGGAGCGGTGAGGAAGCGCCCGGCGAGGGTGCCGCGGGTTCTTCTCGCGGGCTTTCTCGCCGCTGGGTGGCTTGCCGGTTGCGGCGGTCAGTCTCATCCCGGTTCGTCGTCGGCTAGTGCTCCCCCGACGGTCTCTGCTCCGGCGGCGACGACGCCTGTTCACCGCGTCGTTCTCGGGAAGTCCGGCTACAACCGGACGATGCGGCGCCTGGGGAGCCGGCTTTCGACCTCGATCCAGGGTCTGTACCCGCTGGTCACCGGCCCGAGTGGAAGCGAAGCAACGAAGGAAGCCCTCGCACGCATGCAGAAGGCGCGTGCAGTCGTGACGAGTGTGAGCGGCACGCTCGCCGCCATTGTCCCTCCGAAAGCTGTGAGGCCCGACCACCAGCGGCTTGTCCGAGCCGTCGGGTCGCTTGGGACCGAACTCGACAACATCATCAACCACCTGCAGCGGGGCACGTCAAAACCACTCGGGACCTATTTCCGGCTCCCGGGACTGCAGCAGATCGCCCGCGCCGTACAGGACATCGAAGCCAAGGGTTACGCGATCGGTTGATCGCGCGAGGGTTCACCGCGATACCCGATCTCGATGATACCGGCGCGTTCGTGAGATTCCTGGTGGGAATCCTCGGTGGTTGGGTCGCGTTTGCAATGGTCGTCGCCAACGCAACGGCTGCGCCGGCGCCGACCCCGACAATCATTCAGGAGGAAGTGAAGGCGATCCTCAGTCAGGAAGGAGTGTCAACCTCTCGGCTCGCGGTGGTGCCGACCATCCTTCCCGCCCACTTCCGGTACGAAGGCTTCTCGGTCGTGGCAGATCCCCCCAAACTCGAGCTGACCTACGCAGATCAGCGCTCCGTCTCGAAGCAAGACTCACGGGCGGCGCACGAGGTTACCTTCGAGTCCGTCTTCACCCCGCGAGGAAACCGAACGTGCGGCGAGGGGGCCAAGGGCATGCTTCAAGTCGGCGGCAAGCGCGTCTATTCGGGCCCGGTGGCAGGCGTGGAATACGTATGGGTTTGCCTGACCGGCGGCCCTCGCGAGATCACCCTCTCCGCCCGGGGGTCGCTTCCAGTGAAAGAACTCGCTCTTCTCGTCGCGTATGCACGTCGCGCGACGTGAGGCTCTGATCTCACTGTACTTACCGAGCGTCTCAGGTGCAGGAGAACCGAGTCTTCAGTGCCCAGCGCGTCGTCTGAGCTCTCTTCTCACAGGTGGCCGCGCGCGTTCAGCCCAAGGCAGGTAATCGAGCTACGGCTTGGCGCAGGGGGAGCTCGCCGTGCTGGTGTGGCCTTTCTTGCAGAGCGGGAGATCCGCGAACCCTCCCTCGTGGACCTGGACCGAGCCGATCACGCCGTAGTGGATGAAGTAACCACCGTAAGAGGTCTTCACAAAGGTGGGCTCGTTGCCGGTTGCAGTGAAGGTGACGACGATCCCCGCTCCGATCGTCCCCAGGTCGCCAGGTGGAGCGGCCGCCCCGACGCAGCTGACCGTATTGGCGTTCCCTGCAAGTACGCACGTGCCGCCGACGGAGCTCAGGATCTTCGTGATCGTCATCCCTCCCGGGGGAGTCCAAACGTAGCTATTGACATATTTGTACGGGTTCCCGTTGTCAACCTCGACCTGATACACGCCCTTGGAATCGTCGATGACCCTGACCGTCATCGTGTACGGCATGTCAACCGGAGCGCCACCCAGGCTCGTCGCAAGAGCGGTCGTGGTGACACAAAGGGCGAGCGCCCCTAGACCAGCCAGTGCCTGCAGCGCCCGCATCGGCGCTCATCATAGCGGACGTCTCTGCGACCCGCCCTCGACCGTCGTGAACAACGACCCCCGGCGAGCTCGGGACGATGCTAGGCGCGCCGACTGGCAGAGGGCGCGGCTTGTCGATTCAGGCGAGCCGGAATGCGAGCCGGTGCGAGTTTGCGGTAGACGGGGACGACGACACCTGGCCGCGCGTCCCAAGGTAGGCGCCGGTGCCGCTGATCACAACGAGCGTGAAGTCCTCGGCATTGAAGTTAAGCTGGCCGGTCGCAAGGATCGTGCCGCGATCGAGCGTGAAGTCGGCCTCGCAGACAGCGTTGCGAGAGAAGTTGAACGTGCACGAGTAGGTGGCGGATCCGATGCTCCTCTTCAGGTTCCGATCGCTGAAGAGCTTGAAGGTGAAGAGCGCGTTGTCGCCGGGAAGTGCACCCCCGTTGTTGTCTTTGGGAGGGGGTATGGTCGTGTCGCTGTTGAACGGGTTGGTGAAGTCGCCACGCACCCGGTCATCGGAATGGGAGACGTACTGGACGTGTGTTGCTCGGGCGTAGATGGTCAGCTGGTGGGTGTTAGCCGATGCACCGGACTCGGCGGCCGCAACGCAGGCCACGAGCAGAGTTGCGAGGGTGACGAGGAGCTTGGCGCCGGGGAACGATCTCGTCATTTGGCGAGACCGAGCAGTTTGAGGTTTAGTCGCAGCGCGTTGTCCGCGGCCGGGGCGGCAGTCAGTTCCCCACGCGCGCCTAGATACTTGCTTGTACCGCCGGAGACGCCCCAGGTGAAGTTCGAGTTATTGAAGGCGACCTGTCCTTCGGCCAGCACGAGTCCGCTGCCGAGATCGAAATACGAGTCGCAAGTGGCGTGCTTGCCAAAGCCGTAGTAGCAGGTGAAGATCGCCGATCCGGCGCTCGTCTTATGGTCCTGCCGCGTGTACAAGTTGAACGTGTAGAGCACGTCGTCGCCGGGGAAGGGGCCGTTTCCTTTTTCCTTGCCGTTCGTGGAGAGCACGACTTGGAGTGCCTTGAGGTTGGCGTTGAAGGGGTTAACGGTCATGCCGCGGACACGGTCGTCGGCGTGGTTCATGAATTGTGCCGTCGTGGGAACCGCGTAGACGATCACTTGCTGCTGGGCCGCCGTCGCCGCCCGGCCCGAGCTGGACGCAGCGCTCACAATGAGGGCTGCGGCAACAAGGCTCAGACCAAGAGCCGGAAGGCGGGCCCTCCTCTTCAGTGCTTCCCCGTCGTTCATGGGGAAAGAAGAACGAAGTGGACGCGCTGCGCCTTCTTGAGAGCCGGAACCGCCGTTAGCTCGCCCCGGGCGGCAAAGTAGTTGTTCGTCCCACCGGTGACGACCATGTCGAAGCCCTTCTCCTTGAAATTTACGGGCCCTGCTGCCACGAGCGTGTCACCGCTGCCGTTGAATGCGAAATATGCCTGGCACAGGGCGTGTTCGCCGTAGTTGAAGTAGCACGTATAGGTGGCCGAGCCGGCGCTCTTCGTGAGGGCTGCATTTTGATACAGGTCGAAGCTGAACAAAGCGACGTCCCCCGGAAGGGTCTGCCCCTGCTTGACCAGGCTGCTGCTCGGTCTTAGCTTGTTTGTCGCTGGGCTGAAGGGGTTGTTCGTCGTCCCGCGAACCAGGTCGTCGGCGTTGTTGAGAAACTGGACGTCCGAAGCCACGGTGTAGATCACACGGTCGTGTTGCTTCGGCGCGCCTGCGGCCGAGCTGAACGCCGCGCCGGCAGTGAGAACCACCGCCGCGGCGAGTGCCATCATCACGGCCACCACCCGTAGCCTAGTGAAGCGGATCACTGCCGACCATGAAAGCACAAGGGCACGGACTGTCGAGGTAAGTGTTCCGGTTGTAACCGCCATCGTGCATAAGGGTAGCGCGAGTCCGCCGGTTTCTTTATCGAGGCCTCGAGGGCGGCGCTGGCAGGAAGGTGATCGCCTCGAGAAGCCGCCGCCAGGAAAGAAGACACTCCTCGCGAACGTCTCTGCCCGCGAGGTTGCTTTGAGGGTCAGCGTCGATACCAAGGTGCCGCAACGAGAAGCCGGGTCGGGATGCGACCCCGTGCACCTGCTGGAACGTCCGCTCCGCGAGCCGCAGGCTTGGTTCAAGCGGTTTGCGGACGGCTTTCAGGCCTTGGTACCCTCGAACCCATGGAGCTCCGTCCCCTACGCGAGAAGCGTGCCGCTGCGCTTCTCGGGCTGTGCGTATTGGCAGTGGCAGCCCTCGTCGTCTCACTCATCGTGATCGGCGGTGGCAGCAGCGATGCAGATGCAACGGTCACGACGCCTGCAGGGTCGCCGATTCACATCCACAAGCCGCATATAGCCAAGGTCGGAGGCGTGTACGTCGGCGATGTAAAAACGAACCTTGTAGGAAATCCAACCGTGACGCTGTTAAAATTGCCGGAGCCGCATCATTATCAACTCACCGTCACGAATGCTTCAGCTATCGGATCCGTCAATGAATTCGAATGGTATCCGCCGAACGGAATTCAGCCCATAAAGGTGACGGGAAGCAGCTCCGGTAACTGCAAGACATCAGGTACGTACGGTATCGGTGGCAGCCAGTTCGCGACAGCCGTGCTGGACCCAACGGTACTGTGCCACGATCTCAATTTGAAGCCACCTACCTGTACCTGCACGTATGACGGTGGATACGCAACCGTGACCGTGATCGCTGACGTCGCCGAGCGATACATCGGAGGAGCCGGGGTTGCGAGGGTGATATCGATGACACCTGTCTTCGACGCCATTCCGACTCACGTAGGAACAACGCCGACCGTGACACCGTGCGGACCACCACATTGCGTGCCACACGGGTGAAAGCGTCGGGAAAGCGGGGCGTCATCGCCCGCGCCGTCTGGCTCACGCTCGCCGGGATCGCCCTGGCAGTGACGCTAGCAGGGTGTGGCAGGAGCAATCAGACCGTGACCGGCAGCGAACTCACGGCCGGCCAGCGAAACGCCGCTCAAGCCGCCCTGAACGCGCTCCAGCACTCGAGCATTCCCCAGACGCTCCTTACCGTGACGTACGCGGCTCGGCTCGCTCCGGCGACCTGCCGGGTTCACCTCGAATCGGGGAGCTCCCGCATGTTCGACGTGTACGTCTTCTGGATCCCGTACATCGGGCCGTCCTCGTATACGTGGCTCAATATGCGCATCAGTGAGGACTCGTCTCGGGACGCGTTCCATCTTGGGACGGCCATTTCGGCCCTCCCCGGCGGGAAGCTGGCTCCGAACGGGAGGACGATCATACCGAGATCGGTGGACTTCGATGCCCCTCTTGCCCTCTACGGGCCTCAGCAGGCCAAGAGGACGAAGCAGGTTCTGGCGGCCCACGCCGGCGACGTCTTCTCGAATCCCGGCGCGAAGTGCGAGGTCCTGACGAATGGATACCTGAGGCTCATACCTCATGCGTGACGGCCTGCTGTACGTGGCGGGGCCGCGGGGCGAACGGGCCCTCTGCTCGACTGGCCTGACGGGCTTGCGGCGTCGCTCAGCTACGATGCCGCGGCTGAGAGGTATGAGTCGAAGGCCGAGGACATTCACGTCGAGTTTGGCCGGTGTCACCACGGCTTTCGCAGCCCTCCTCTCGGTACAGATCGCGTCCGCTTCCTCGCCGCCTGTCGCAAAGGCGGTGATCTGGTCGAATCTCACGATCACCGTATCGCCGAAGGCGGTCAAGCCCGGCACCGTCGTGTTCAAGATCAGGAACCGTGACCTGAGGCGTCATTCGTTTGCGATCGACGGCTACACGTCGGCGAGCATCAAGCCGAACAAGGTAGTCACGATGACCGTGATCTTCAAGAAACCGGGGATCTACTTCTTCACCCTGGGTGACGCGGACGCTGCATCGGAAGTGGGGACGAAGCAGGTCGGCGGTGTTCTGAAAGTCCGTTAGCTACGATTCGAGGAGTTTATGCAAAGGGTGGTCATCGCGATAGTTGGAGTATTAGTTCTTTCTCCGATTCTCTCTGCGCAAGCGTCGCAGGCCCGTACGCCGGCCCCAACGGTCGTCAAAGTAACGATCTTCGGCCAGCCCTTGCCCACGGTAGCCGGAAAGATTCTGTTCAATCCGAAGACCGTCAAGCAGGGGACGGTGGTTTTCAAGATCACCAACACGGATAACGAGTGGCACAAGTTTGAGATCGACAACCTGTCCTCGCGGCTGATGGGGCCCAACGGAGGCAAGGGGGTGCTTAGGGTGACGTTCAAGAAGCGGGGGCTCTACTTCGCCGCCACACCCGAGAAGACGGACTTCGGGATCAGCGGAGTACTCACGGTTACCGCCGCCACAGGCACCTGACGTTCGAGAGAGCGCTTGAAGTTCACGGACAGCGCGCACGGAGATAGCGGCACCTGGAGACAGCACGCCGCGAGACAGAGTCAAAGAACCTCCGAACCGCCTATCACACGCCGGCGCGACGACATCCAACTCTGAGATCCCCGATCGCGGGGCTCTCGAGTTTCGTGACGGTTATGTTGGGGGTCCACCAGCCCGGTAACGGCGCAGGGGCCGTGGCCCCCGATATCTCTAAGATCGATCCCCTTCAGCCCGGTTGGTGGGCTGCCAAAACTGGACCCTGAGCCGCTACGAGAGCCACCGCCGCGACTCGGCAAACTGCCGGTCGACCCGGGGTCGAGGTCGGCCTACGGCGCATGAGCACTCGCCCTTCCAATGGACGGTGTATCATCGCACTTTCCTTGGGCCGCATAGATGTGGGCTCCATTAGACCGTGATCGCACAGAAGGGAAGGACGAATGATCAAGCACATACTCAGGCACCTGCGTAACAACACGGTTGCGTACCTGGCGCTCTTCGTGGCCCTCGGCGGCACTTCGGCGTACGCTTCCGTCAGCGTGGTTTCGGCCCACACGACCACGCAAAGCGCGAAGGGGAACGGTACGTGTCTCGGCGCCTGCCCGGCGACGAAGGTGATCTGGGCCTACTTCGGGCGGAATGTCGCCAACACCGCGTGGATCCCACTGCAGACGCCCATCGGCGGATACAATCCCGTGCTCACGAAGACCGGCCTCGGGTCCTGGACCGTTCAGTTCCTCGGTCAGAATGACCTCAGTAACTGCGCGAAGTTCGCGAACCTGACGCAGATTCGAGGATCGGCCACGGTGCTGGCGTACAGCAGCTCGTACCCCGATCCTTCTCAGATAAACGTCCTGACGACGGACGCGAGCGGCAACCCCGTCGATACGGGGTTCGACGTTCTCGTCACATGCGGTGGTGGTCAGGGGAAGGTCACGGCAACGGCCCCGATCCCGGACGGGGCAGGCGCGACCCCGTAGTCCTCTGGCGTGTAGGGCCGCAAGATCCGTTCGGGGGCTCCTTGACAGTCACAACGGACTCCCTGGCCTCACGAAGCTCGCTCGAGGGTCGCCGGTGGAACGCCACCGGCGACCCTCGACGGCTTTTCGGCCTCCCAGCGTTCCTGGTCGACGGTCGACTCATCCCCTGCCGGCAACGGTTCAGGTTGATTTCGCCCGGTGGGTCGGCTAGTGTCCACCTGTCCCGGGGGCGTCCGTTGAGACGCGGCGTCCCCTTTGAGTGCACGTCATCGGATTGAGGAGGAAGCTGATGGGTTGGTTTGGGCGATCCCCTGTTTTCGTAGCGCTGATGTTGGTGGCGCTGCTTACGTCGGTGGCCGCGTCTGGGAGTCGCTCAAAGACGGTAACGGCCAGCGCGATCTCGATTCCCAACTTTACGGCTGCTCAAGACACGGCGGCCTCCGGTAACGACTGGATCTCGATCAACGGAAATCTGTGGTCATGGCGATACGATTCACTGAGCCAGATCAACACCACGAACGGGAACAGCCTCACCCCCGCGTGGACGACGACGTACACACCGCCGAGCCCGAATCCCGACGCCAACGGGATTCAGGAGAGGCCGACGGTGCCCGCGGGCAACCCACTCGCCTATGACGGCATCGTCTTCTCTCAGGACGCCTGGGCACACATCTACGCGATCGATGGAGCGACCGGGCATATCCTCTGGTCGTTCGATCCGAAGTGGACCGAGAACCCGACGCAGGTCAACCCGGTCGGGACGAAGAGTGTGATCTCCATTGGTAACGGCATGGTGTTCACTGGCGCGGGTGGGACCGTGTACGCGCTCGATGCCAAGACAGGGGCCCAGCTCTGGGCGACTCAGATCATCGATCCAGCCACCGGTGCCCTGATGTCCGTCCCGCCCATCTATTACAACGGCCTGCTGATCGACTGCGTCGATGGCGGGGACCAGGGTGCGGCGGCCTTCCTTGTTGCGATCCATGCCAGCACGGGCAAGGTCGCGTGGTACTACAACACCATCCCCGGCAAGCCGGGTGCACAGGGCTGGGACACCTGGCCGGCCCAGCGCGGATACTTCGGCGGTGGCGGATGCTGGGACCCGCCGACCGTTAATCCGAACACGAACATGGTCTATTTCGGAGTCGGAAACGCCATTCCGTTCGTCGGAACGCTGAGCGGCGCGGGCAAGCAGCTAGACACCGAATCGGTCCTGGGTCTGCACGTCATGACCGGCAAGTTCGCCTGGGTTTACCAGGAAGTCCACCACGACATCTGGGACTTCGACGCGAATGGAACGCCGGTCCTCGTCCCGAACGCGAACATCAACGGTAAGTCCACCGTCGTCCTGAGCCATACGAACAAGGACAACTACAACTACATCATCAACGCCGCCACCGGTGTGCCGGCCGTTCCGGTCACCGAGACGCCGGTCCCGCAGGACGCGAGTCAACACACGTACCCGACCCAGCCGATCCCGAATGCCGAGAGGCCAGGGTCGCCGAATGAGCTCGTCCCGCACATCCCGACGCAGCCGCAGGCTTGGCAGGGGCTGGCGCCAAACGGGAAGCCGTTCGTGTTCTCGACGGTGCCCTTCCAGCCGTACAATGCCAACACCTACGTCGTGGGGTCGAGCACCGGCCTTTCGTGGAACGAGGCCTCGTACAGCCCGCAGACCAACCTGACGTACATCTGCGACAACCAGGGAGAAAGCGCCACGGCGTCGGTCCCGGCAACCGACCTGCACATGGTGAGCGGTAACAGCGCGATCTTCGGCAGGCTGACGGCGAGCTCGCCCCTTTACACGGATGCAGCCGGTAACGTGATCGCAGTGAACCCCGACAACCAGGTGGTTGCCTGGAGGTATCACACACCGGGCCAGACCTGTTCGAGTCAGATGGTCTCGACCGGCGGCGGCATCACGCTCCTCTCGGAAGCCACCGGAGAGATCCGGGCGTTGGACTCCAAAACCGGTTCGCTGGATTGGTCATTGCAGACCGGCTCGACAACGATCCCGCGCTTCGGTTTCTACGGAATCGGTGGCAAGGAGTACATGATCGTCACCGGTACGTCGCTCAACACAGACGGGTCGACGTCGTACTGGCTCAAGAGCTACACCACTTAGAGAGCTACACCGCCCTAGCAGCGAAGTAGTTCAAGGAGGGCCGCCGGTGGAGGTTTCACCGGCGGCCCTTTTTGTTTGGTTGAAGTTCGGCTTTGTTCGAGCAAAGTAATGGAGAGTGGGCCGGCCATCTTGAGCCCAGCCCGACCCGAGAAAGTGTGGCTCCGGGATTTCGGGCACCCTGGTACATTGGTGGAATGTACGGCGACGGGATGGAAGCCAAGAGTTGACGGACGAGAAGTTGACGAACAATGGAAACACGCGTCAGGCGCCCGGCCGGGCGGTCGGCGCATTTCTTCTGGCGCTGATCGCCGTGAGTCTCGTGCCTACGTTCGTCGGTTCCGCGACCGCGACGACCTCGCCTGGTGTGTCCATTCTGATTCACGGCCTTCTCACCAACTCCAGGGTCACGCTCGTACACAGCAGTCGAGGCGGGGGTGCGTACGTCGGATCGGATGGGAGTACGGCGACATTCGGCCGCGGAACGACTGTCATCTTTCGGTTCAAGAACGAAGGCACTCAGCCCCTGCTGCCGGCAATCAAGGTCATACCGGGGCCGTACATGCCACCGATAACTTCTCCGTCCGACCGCAATAAGGTTTACACGCTCGCGGCGCCGAAGGTTGCTAAGCCGGGTGGGAGTGGCGAGCTCATCGTCACTTTCATATATCGAGGGGCCTATCGTCTGCTTGAGCTGTCGCACAAGCAGGCACACGGGGCTCCTGTAAAGATCACGGTCAACTAGAGGCCCGAGGGCCCCGACGGTAGCGTCAAAAGGTTAAGAGGTTGTGGGTGAGAGAACGAGATCTGTTGGTGAGGCTTGCTGTGGTACCGTAGTTTTTTGTCGCCCTTCCGAATACTCCGCTAACGCAGATCGAACCAGTGTTATTTGTTTCAGTGCTACTTTGAACCGTGCGACGGCATCGAGTGAGTGAAGGGGATCAGTTTTCACGTAACGCGTGGCGCTGCGATTAATTCGCCGCCTGAAAGGAGTTGATGGTTGCACATGCACCAGGATCGGTCGGCTTTTAAAAGGAAGCTCGGCGCGGGCGTTGTGGCCGCTGGAGCGATGTTGGGGGCGGGAGTATTGCTCGCGGTTAGCACAGGGTCTGCGCTTGGTCAGAGCGCCGGGAAGTCGGCTCAAGGTGCTCCGAAGGTGACGACGATAACCGTCACCGCCGGCAAGCCATCGGAGCTGGCATTTAAGCTCTCAAAACTCTCAAACCTCACGCCTGGAAAGTTTGTCTTTAAGGTCACGAATCAAGGCCTCGCCTTTCATGACTTCAAGATCTGCACCAAGGCCGTAACGAACGACAAAGCGAACAGCTGCACCGGGAAGGTGACGCAGCTTCTGCATCACGGCGACGTGGCCACTCTCACGGTGTCCATCACGAAGAAGGGTAAGTACGAGTTCATGTGCGCGGTCGCCGGCCATGCGGCGGCAGGGATGAAAGGTCTGATCGGCGTAGGGGTCAAGGTCGCGGCCCCGGCGCCGACGACGACCACCACGAAGACGACGACCACATCGACTACGCCGACTACGACGCAGCAGACAACAACGACGGCGACCACGACGACTGCTACGACAACGACAACGGCGGGCGGAAACCAGGACGGATGTCCTCCTGGGCAGACCATTGTCTCCGTGGGAACGGGAGATCACGACGACGATGACACCGGCGGTCTCACGGACGGCGACGGATGCATCTAGGCAAGGCTCCCGGCTCCTCCCTAGGGACGGAGCGCGGCTGATCTGGGTGGGGTGCGGTAGCGCGCGAGCCGCGCTCCCGCACCCCCACCATCTCCATTCGGGAAACGCACAGCGACCGTCAGATGCGGCTTGGAGGCGCCCGGTGGTCGTCTCCTGATCGTCCAGGCGTTTCAGGGTGGCTTCTCATCAGTGAGAGCCGCGCTCCGGGCACCCACGGCGTTCACGTTGCTCCGGAAGACGCTTGAAGTCGCGGTCGTTGCGCCTGCGGACGCAGGCGTCGTCGGTGTCGCGGGTGCATGGTTAGTCGAGCGAACGCCTGCCCGCCAGACGCATCTGGGCTCTCCTGCTCGTGGTGTCACTGACGCGCCGCGCTTCGTGATGAGTTACGCCTAGCTGCGCTTGGTAGCGGCACGATTGAACGTCACGTCGGCCTTGCCCGTATACGACTGGATGAGTTTTGCGCTCCAGGTACATGCAAAGTGCTGCTTGGTTGGACCGATGCAGAGGATCCGGACCGAGTCGTCTCCTGCAGCAGAGAGCCACGTAGGCGCGCCGCCTTTGCTTATGTGCGGGGCGCTTACGAAGGAGAGCGCGGCGCACCTGGTTGCCTGCGCACGATCCGGCCGCCACCGCAAGCGCCACAAAGCACGGCCAGTCCGGTACGGAGCGATTGTTTTGGCCTGTAGCTCTGAGCTTGGCGGCCGGTCGTCATGCGAATGTTGGTTGAAGACAGGATAGTGTGAGGTCGTCATTCCCCGAAGTGCCGCTTAGTCGTCGCCACTCCTTCCGGATCCGCCGCTGAGCTCGTAGCCGTCCGACTTAATCGGAAGGCCCCAGAGCTTCGAATACGCCGTGATCCAGCCGTCGTCGCCTCGTGGCTCGCCCCATCCCTGGTCGAGAAGAGTCACATCTAGGGTTGCGCGCGGCGGTCTAGTTCTTTGTGCGGGCTTCGATCAGATCGTCGAACCGATCCCAGAGCCTATGGCCATCCGGACGTTCAGCACGCTCAGGCGAACCGGAACTCGAGCCTTTGGACTCGATCGGTGACCGAGGTCCCTTCGACATCGCCGCTCTGAGAGACGATATTCCCGCTTCCACCCGTCAGCGCCAGGCTGTATTTCGAGGGGTCGGATTCGACGATTCCGGTTGCCGTCAACTTGCTACCGTCGACGAGCTCGAACGATGCGTCACAGATAGCACTCGTGCGCGAGCTGTAGCGACAAACAAGGCTTCCCGAACCGACCTTCCCTTTCAACGCGGAGCTCGGATAGAGCACGAACTCACGGAGAACCTCGTCGCCTGGCAGTGGGGGCCCGCCGAGTGGCATGGAGACCGGGACGCGGCTGTTGAAACCCTCCAGCCATCGCGTGCTGCTTCCGCGCCGACGGTCGTCGGCGACGCTCACGAAATTGAGCGCGTTCCGAACTCGAGTATAGGACGAGACCGGGCGAGGATATATCGCCGATACCCGTCGCCAGCCGCTTTGCCCCGGCCGGCAGGACGTGTCCTGCTACGGGGTTGGTGTCGACGAACCTGGTCACCAACAGCGCACTGCAGACGACCGCGGCCATGGCGCCGACCGCAACGGTCGCGAGCAATGGCCGGCGGTTCGTTAGGCGCTGGCGCGGGGACGATCGCCTCACAACATCGTCCCAGTCCGACCACGAGGCCGGCTCGTCGAGGCGGCTGAGTCGATCGCGCAACATCGGCTCGAGCTCGTTGAGATTGCGTCGACTCTCGTCGGAACCCTGATAAGGACGGCTCAAGACGCGACCTCCTCGGGAAGGGAATGAGCTGCGACAAGTGTCTCGACCAGGGTCGCGCGGGCCTGAGCGATCGATGCCGCGACCGTGCCCTCGCTGATCTCGCACATCGCTGCGATTTCCTGGTAACTGAGGTCGGCGAAGTAGCGGAGGAAGAAGATCAGCCGCCGTCTCGGAGGCAGAGCCCGCAACGCGGCAGCGAGCTGAGGATCACGTGCCGGATCCGGCAGCCCTTCCTCGAGCATCTCGTCGAGCGGCAGGTATGCCAGCCGCCTCTGCTCATCGCGCGCTACCCGCAGGGCGATTCCCCACACCCAGGCGCCGAGGGGCGCCTCCCCTCGATACTTTTGTGCTTGCCCGAGCGCTCGAGCGAAGGCCTCCTGCGTCACATCATGAGCAGCGTCGTAGCTGCCCGTAATGCTCGCAAGCGCACGCCGAAAGCCCAGATACCGCTCCCGGTATAACGCCTCGATCTCCGCCTGTGATGCACCCATCCGTGTGTGTCGGTATCCAGAGTCGCGTGAAGAGGGCAAAACCTTTATCCGGGCCTTCGATCAAACCGCGGCTTCCGACTCTCCCTTCCAGCGTACAGTCTCAGCCGACGAGGATCCAGGGGGCAAGCGGCGACCGTGCAGAGGCCGGGATCACAGTGATCGAAGCGATCTGGGTCCGGGGCGGCACGCTCTTCCTGAAACTCGCGCCGAACCCCGTGAGCGCAATCGACGAGGTTCCGAGGCCGGAACCCGCGACGCTCGTCTGCAGCCGGGCGACGAGGCCCGAGCCGTTCACCCAGATCGATATCGGGACGGTCGCCGGCGCATGACCCCTCGACTCCGCAGCCGCCTGTTCCTGGATGGCGAGTCGCATCGTCTGCGCCGCAGGGCCCTTGGCCGCCGACAACGCGCGCGCCAGATCGACCCGCACCACGTACTTGGTCAGCGGGATGTGGCTGATCACCTCGCTGCCGACTCTCGTCGCGGCTGTGCCGCCCCAGACGATCTCGTTGAGCAGGAGTCCCGGGTTGAGCCCTTGGATCTGTGCGGCGAGGCGCGGGAAGGCTGTCCGGAAGGGGCTCGGGCTCGCCAACGGGACCGAGACCCAGGACTTTCCGTTCCCGAGGCGGGAGGCACCGGCGGCAGGCATGAGGTAGACGGTCGCGGGCAGAAAGACGAGGTAGGCGGGTGCGGGTGGCCGGCTCCCGCTCGCGGGGAGGGCGACCACGGAGTAGCCGAGCTGCTCGGGGAAGGCAAACACTCCTCTCCCTACGACGGGTTTATCACTGGGGCCGAAGGCAGTCGCCCCGATCAGCGTGAAGGACGTGGTCGCCCGCTGCTTGAGCGTGCGTGACGCGGCCCCCTTCGCGGCGCCGAGTGGGCCCGCCTGTCCACCGCAGCCAGACAGGCTGAGGGTGAGTGTCGTGACGATGGCGGCCGTGGCCGTGAAGCTGGACGATGGACGCACAGCACGGAGTGTGCCCGATTTACTCTGTAGGTCTCCATGCTCACGCTCACGTGGTTGCGCTGGCCGTGGTGGCAACGCGAGCGCGGAGACCTCACCCGGAGGCCAGTGGCCGGTACCGAACGGGAGCTGGGCGAGCACCCGCGCCGCGGACGGAAGTCCGATGACCTCCGGAAACGTCGCGCGTCTGCGCGTGCGCCGGCGATTCCGGTTCACCCATTCGGCCGTCCACTACCCGGGGACGGAGAGGCGATCAGGGGTCGTGGCTACCCCGATCGTGGCGGGTGGGACCGTGTACATCGGGATTCGACGAGCAGCGTCTACGCGATCGACCGTGTCACGGGCGCCCTGCGTTGGGAGCATCGGTTCCAGGCGGCCAACTATGGCCGGATGGAGGTGGCGTGGCGCTCATGCTCGACCGGGGGGCTGGCAGTCAGGGTGGCAGCGAGATCGGGCGGCTGTTGGATGCGATCAACCCGGCCTTCGTAACGTGCTCGCTCCTGGTCATCGCTGCGGTTGTCCTAATCCTCGGTCACAAGGACGGGATCCATCTCGTCGTTCCCGCGCTGATCGCGGTGTTGGTCGGAGGGGTCGTGAATGTGGGCTCATCCTCGTCAGGCTCACCGACTGAGCCACGGCCCAAAAAACGGTGTGCACGGTGTGCACGTTCAGCGTTCGCTCAAGCGTTCGCTTCGTTCGGCGCATGAGCCGAAAGTGCGGATTTGCAGCGGTAAGCGAACGCCGAGCGAACGTGAGCGAACGCTTGCTCTTAGAAGCCCTTTGCCCCGGTCTGCTGCGTGTCGTTGAGGGTGAGGACGAGGCTCGGAGCCGGGATCGAGTGGTCGGCGCTCGTCGGCATCACTGCGGTTCCGACGGCGAAGTACTCGATTACGTGACTGTCCCAGCCGTGGCTGCCTTCGACGAGTTGGACCCCGACGATGCCCTCGGCCTGAAGCTGCTCGGCCTCGTATTGCATCCGCTCCATCGCGAGCTCGCGGGCGTCGTAGAGCGCCTGGGTGAAGTTGGGCATCTCGGCGTTCCGGCCGATCTTCTTGGCCCAGCCGGAAAGGCCTTGGTGGGCGACGTGGTAGACGCAAGTGCCCATGACGAGCCCGAGCGGCCGGTAGCCGGCTGACAGCAACGTGTAGAAGTCCTGACCCGAGAGGTCGCTCGTGAACGGACGGCCGTTCGGTGCGCGGTGAAGCACGCCCTCGCTGTGGCGGACTGCGGTGCCGACGGCGATGAACTCTGCGAGTTCGCCGCTCCACTCATGCCGGCTGACGTCGAGCCTGACTCCGACCACGCCGTCGGCGCCGAGTTGGTCGGCCTCCTCCTCCATCCGCGTCATCGCGAGCTCGCGGGCGTGGTACATCGCCTGGGAGAGGACGTCCATCTCCTGGTTCGAGCTCCACGAGCCTCGCTGGTAGCCGACGTGGTAGATCGAGCTGCCGATCACGAGGCCGAGCGGCTCGAAGCCGGCTGCCTTTACGAGTAGGAACTCGTTCACGGTGAGGTCGCTGGTGAAGAACCCGGCCGCCTTCATCTTCTCGAGCCGCTCGATCCCGTGCTCGGGGACGCCGGCGGTGGAGTTCGGGTCGTATTGCTCGTCCTGCTGTTCGTTCATCAGGTCTCCTGGTTCATGGGTAGGCCGGTGTAGACCGGCGGTGGCTCCCGGCCGCTATTGAGCTCGACGATCGCCGTTCCGAGCACGTGCACGGTCACGATCATGTCCTTGAACTTGTTGTTGCTTGCGTCCTCGCGCTCGTGCTCGCGCTGGCCGACCTCGAGGCTCACCCCGACCATGCCGGAGGCCTCGACTGCGTGCGCGCCGCGGGCCGCACGGTCGACCGCTGTGCGGCGGGCATGCTGGACACCCTGGGTGAAGTCCGTCAGCTCCTGGTTCGGGGCCCACCGCGAGCTTCCCATCGACTGGCTCCAGCCGGTCATGACGTAGAGGACGGTGGTGTTCGCGACGATCCCGACCGGCCAGTAGCCGCTCGCGTAGAGCTTGGCGAACTCCTGGCCGGAGAGGTTCGTGAGTACCGGCTCATCGCCGAGGTCGTAGCGCTCCGAGCTCACGGCGGTGCCGACTGCGACGAACTCGATCACGTTGCGGCTCCAGTCGCGCTCGCCGCGCCCGAGGCGAACCCCGACGACCGCGTCGGCGCCCGCGAGCCTCGCCTCCTCAGCGAGGCGTGAGAACGCGAGCCGGCGAGCCTCCTGCCACGCCTCGGTCTCGGTCTCGAGCTCGAATATCTGCCCGTAGGAAGGCGTCCAGCCTCCCTGCCCGAACCCGCCTTGGGCATACCCACTCCAGGGCATCGCCTGGTAACCCATGCCGTAGAAGCAGCTGCCCATCACGAGCGACAGCGGCCGGAAGCCGGCCTCGCGGATCAGCAGGAACTCCTGAGTCGAGAGATCGGAGGTGTAGACGCCGCCTCCGCGCTCGCGCAGGTTCGCTAGGCGCTCCTGTGCTGCAAGCGGCAGACCCCCGGCCTCGATTGCCTTCAGGCTCTCCGCCGCACGGCGAACGCCGTCCGGGTCACTGCTCTCACCTCGACGCCCTAGCGGCATCAGCCGATCAGCTACCTCTCCCGATCTCGCGTGCCTGCGCCGAGTGCAGCCTAGCCTGCCCGGCACGGTCGGAGCTGCAAAGCCACCCCATCGAGCTAAGAGGGAATGAAAGCGGCGACCACCGGCACCGCGAAGAGCGATCCCGTCTCCGCGTTACCCTTCACTCCTTCGACCGGGATCGGGTCTGGGGAACCTTTGTGTAACTGGTGTGGCCCCCAAACCGGGCGCTAACTGGCAGACAACAGAACGGCCGCTCCTGTCTCGAGGTTGGGACGTCGTTGATCGGTCGTGCCCGATCGGCTAGCGCAGCCGCGGGGTAAGCCTGATCGTCGTTGCCGGAAAACAGCGGGCTGGCTCGAGTCCAAGGATCGAATCGGGCTCAGACTGGGCGCCTAAGATGCCCGCTTCGTGTCAGCCGTGCCCAGATGAGCTCATGTGGCGGGCCCCCGCGGTGCTCACGCTTTCTTGCGCGCCGGGTCGGCGACGGCGAGGTCGGCGTATTCGGGGTGGTCGTGCACGAAGGCCGCGACGAAGGGGCAGATCGCAACGATCTTGAAGTGCTCCGCGCGCGCGTCGTCGAGTGCGCCTTTGACGAGGGCCGAGCCGAGTCCGCGCTTCTGCCTGGCAGCGTCGACCTCGGTGTGAAGGAAGGCGAGCACATCGCCGCCGCGGTCGCGGAAGACGAGCTCGCCGGCCTGCTCGCCGTCGACGAGGACGACGTAGCGGCGCTCCTCGTCGCGCCTCACGACGGAGATCTCGTTACCGCTCATGACTTACTGCCGAGTCGGCAAGGTGCTGGAGATCGATCAGGAAGATCCGGGTCGGGTCCATGTCGTCTTCGTTATCCAGGTTGTCGGGTCATGACAGTTGCCGGTCAGCCCGACAACAGGATTCCCATGGAACCGACCCGTCGGTTCGGGTTTGTATCAGACGTGCTCGAACGCGCTCAAATGGTGACCACTCGGTGCTCACCCGTCGCCCAAGAGTGCCTATTGGCAGGGATGTTCAAGTCCCGTTTAGGTCTTAACAGCTGCAATTAGCCTTGTCTGTTGTCTTGAGACACGTGCGCTTTCGACCCGGACGACACGGGCGATCGGAACGCCTCAGGTACACGGACCCGACCTCGTGCTCCCGTTCATCACAAGCTTCGGCCTTGGGTTCCAAGTGCCGACGAGCCGTCTACCGCTCGCGGGCGCCGAGTCTTTCGGACATGACGGATACGCCGGCTCGCTCGGCCTCTGCAGCCCACGTCACAGACTGACGCTGGGATTCTTCACAGGCCACGTGCCGCTCCCTATGGAGGCGCAGACCGCCTCGTAGAGACGTTGATCGCCGCCGCCATCGGGGATGTGGACCTTTGACACTTCCTCTCGAGGCACCGACGGTCACAGCGACCGCGGTTCGTTGTTTGTCGGCGTTCCACGTTGGGCACGAAAGAAGCATTCGACTCGAGAACGGGAAAGGAGGCTCCTGCCCGATGGAGTTGCAGCCGAAGCTGGTCGCGGAGACGTTGATGGACCGCCTGAACAGGCTGGTTCAGCCGGTTGATCGACCCCTCGAATGGGGTAACCCACTTTGCTCAGCCACCCCGCAACCGCTCGCGATCCAAGACCTGGCAGCCCGCACGGGGGCGCTCGAAGCTGCCGTGCGGGAGATCGCTTACGAAGTTCAGATACTCCAGGACCGCCTCGCGCGAGACGCCGCTGACGTCCCGCCGACCCCGGACGAAGCTATCGGAAGCTGAGATCTCGTCGCCGCCTCACTAGCAGGGCGGCGTCGAGGGCGTCGACGGCAGGAGCTGTGAACCAACGCCGCTCGTTTGTGCGACCGGCAGTAGTACATCCGGGTAAAATGAAGTGACGATCTGGTTAGAACGGGCTTGATCCCTCTCGTCCGGGTAGGAGGCCGTGTGACCTGTGGAGGCCCAGCCCGAAGGGAGCCGTCTGATGTCCGAGCTGACCCGTCGTCGCCTACTGAGCACCGCCGCCAAGGGAGCCGGTGGCCTGCTTGCCTGCTCGTTTCTGCCACCTGCTTGGCGACCGCGGCTGAGCTCGGCCCCGACGGGAACATCTGGATGACCTGCAACGCGTCGAGCTCGCTGGTCGTAGTCGACCCGTCGAGCACCACGGTGAGCAAGTCGATCGACATCAGTCTCGGCGACGAGCCGACCGGGATCGCATTTGCTTGAACAGCACCGTTACTCACGGTCACCCGCCACCAACGGCGGGTGACCATGACCCGGCGCCGAAGGCAGAGCGACCGGCGCGGTCCTGCCCGGTCGCAACACCGTGCAACAGGTCGATCACTGGGGCGGCGATCACCACCGTGGCATCCCAATCTTCGGCCCCAGCCACCGGCCGCCGGCGCCCTTCGGTCGCGAAGTATCCATTGGTCACGTATGTGACCTCGACGGCCTTGAAACGATGGCGCGCAAGCTGAGCGAACGCTGAAACCTGGACCCGCTCGACTCGAAGATGAAAGAGACCAACCCACCGTCTATGTAAAGCGCGACGTTGGCGCTCGAGCTCGGCTCTGAGGGTAAGACGGTTGCGACGCGGACTACGGGATACCCGAGCCGTCACGGTGTCGTAGTCTCGTAGAGCGGTGGCAAGTGGTGACCAGCGAGACGACGGTCGGGCTTCGGTGAGGCGGTTGGCGGCTGGCACGGTCTGTGGCTTGTGTCTCGTTTCCGCGGTGGTCTCGTCTGCTGCGTTTGGGGCGACAAGGATTCGAGTCGACGTCGCGGCGTACCCGACGCTTGCTGTCAGCGTGGTTTCGCCGCACGATTCGAGTTCGCCGCCGCGCCTGTTTGAGAACGGCCGCCGTGTCAGGCGTCTCTCGGCGCGTAACGTCGGCGACTCGCCGATCGTGGCGCTCGTTGTCGATCGATCACGGTCGATGCACGGCAAAGCGCTGCGTAGCGCGATTGGCGTAGCCGAGAGCTTCCTCGCCGGCAAACGACCGAGCGATCGGATCGCCGTTTTTGCGATCGGCTCGAAGGCGACGCAGTTGACCGCCTTCTCACGGTCGACCCGACGCGCTGCACGGGCGCTCCGGCATTTGCGGCTCGACCCCCAGCCTGGGACGGATTTTTATGACGGAATCGTACGCGCGTCGGCCGCGCTCCAGCGGCAGCATGGAACCGGCAAGGTTGTGATTTTGATCTCCGACGGTCAGGCGACTGCAAGTCAGATCGACGTTGCCGACGCGACTAAGGCCGCGTCGGATGCAGACGCTGCGGTCTATCCGGTCGCGATCGCGAACAGCACGTACAGGCCGGGCGCGCTGGATCTACTCGCTCGGGAAACAGGCGGCGTCTTCCTCGGAGCTCCGACGAGGGCGGCTTCGTCTGCTTACGGCGCGATCGCCGCTGACGTTCGCCGCACATGGCGGCTCGCTTACATCACCGCTGCGCTCCCTGGCGACAAGGTCGGCATTCGCGTGAGTGAGCCAGGTTCGCCGTGGGTGGACATGTCCCTGACGATCCCGGGAGGGGTGAGCCACCACGATAGTGGCTCTGAGGACGGGCTCGTCATCCTTGCGGTCGTGGTTTGCGCAGCGATAGCCGTGCTGTGGCTGCTTCGGCGTCCAGGCAGGCACGTAACTCGCCGGCGGTTCTCTTGATCGCTCGACGCGCAGGGTTGAGTCGCTGGTTTTCGCGCTAGCCTTGTTCGGTGCTCGGTTCGGCTGATGCGCGCGGGGCGCAGCCGGACCCGTCGGCCTCGTTGTTCTTTGGTCTGTCGCCGATTCACGCAGTGGCTCTTTCTGGACGATCGGCAACGCGGTATAGCGTCCAGTCGAGCAATGCCCGGTTGGGAATACGCCGTATGCCCGGTGGTATCTCGATCTAAGAGGCTCGGCGTCGGGACTGCTGTGTACGAACGATCTTCTTCCCGGCGGGGCGCGGGTGAGAGGGACGCGGTACGGCTGGAAGAATCTGGGGACGACATTCACCTGGTTCTACGGTGCGAAGGGCAGCTATCCAGGCGATCGAGCGTATGGTTGCGACCAGGCTGAGCTTGGCCAAGGCGGCTATCCGGGGACGTTGACCGTGGGTTCGAGAACGACTCGGAGCACTGCACGGCGAAGTTCACAGGTGTGGTGAGGGGCTCGATGCCGGTCGACGGCCCCCCGCCTGCCTGTGCGCTCGGTGGGTACCTGCCGCTTCCCGTCCCGCAAACGCTCCTTCGGGCCTACGCCAAGGTCGACCGTGGGCTGTCGGCGCTGATCCGGCAGGCTCGAGCTGGGCAGTTCACGCACCGACCCGCCGCGCTCGATCAGGCAATCGCCACGACGCTCGAGCCGCAGACGAGGGCGTTCACACGGTTCTTCCCGCCGGTCTGGGGTCGCGACTTCCAGAGTGTTTTCGGCCCGATGGTTGCGGCGATGAGCACGTTGGACTCTCAAGTCGCCGAGCTCGCCGCAGGCAAACGGGTTCCCCGCTCCGCGCTCGCGGCCGATGTCGAGTCGATGCGGTCGGCAGCGAACGCTGTTTCCGTTTGCAGGCCGACCTCGAGCCGTCCTCTCGGTGCGCCGGCCACTGTTGTCGCGGCTCTGGATCGCCTGACCCGCGAGATCGCCGCCGTTCGTTCTGCTCCCTCGAGCACGCTCGATTCCGCCGCATTCGGGGCTCGGCTTCGCTCGATCGACGAGAGCCTGAACGGAATCGTCCGGCGGGATTTTCCGGCTGTGTTCGGTATGCAATATGGCGCGCTCCTCGACCGGGTGATCGTTCAGAACTCGGCGATCGGGATCGCAGAGAAGATGGCGCGAACCGGGGACAGGGCAGCGGTCGTCGCTGCGCTCAGACGCGCCGCGGGAGGCGAGACGACGATCGGTAACGCGCTGCGGAAACAGGCCAAGCGAGCGACCAAGGCCGAAAAGGCAGCCTGAGCGGAAAGGATTCACTCGTGGATCGCGGGTGTTTCAACGCTGGCCGGGTTAGCGGCTCCAGCGGTTCGGAAGCAGGATTTCGAGGACGTCGTCAACGTTGACGATCCCTGACGGGCGCTCGTCGTTGTCGATGATCGGAATCAGCGTCGTGTCGTGCTCGGCCATCAGGTTCGCGAGCGCCTCGAGTGCGGTGTCTTCACGGGCGGCCGGGGTGAATCGGGCGAGCGCGGCGAGCGAGGTGCTCGGGTTCGCCCGAAGAAGCTCGGAGAGTGTGACCGCTCCTTCGAGGCGTTGGTGGGAGTCGACGACGAAGACCCGGGCCGTGACTTCGTCCGGTAGCTGGGTAATTCGGACGCGGTCGGTGGCGTCGCTCACGGTCTGATTTCCGTACAGGCAGAGGAACTCAGGGCTCATGAGCTGGCCGGCGACCGGTCGGGCATGTTCGAGGAGAGATTCGACGCGGCGTCTCTGTGCCGGTTGGAGCAGGTCGAGAATTGCGCGGCGCTGTGCCTGGGGGAGGCCGGCGACCGCGTGCGCGGCGGCGTCGGCTTCGCTGCGGGGCGCGAGAACGGCCGTCGCCGCAGAGAGGTAGCCGGAGATCTCCGGGCCCGCGATGCTGAATACCGCCTCGGCGCCTTTCTCCTCGGAGGTGAGATACCCGACGAGACGAAGCGCTTCAATCCTCTCAGCTTGTAACTCGAGGTAGCGCGGGACCTCTTCGGAGGCCGCGCGGAGTGTCGGCCACTGGCCAATGCCGTGGCCCAGATCCATGAGTTTGTAGATGACGGCCATGATCCTCCTAACTCGGTCGACCAACGTGATTATCGGCGCCGCCGAGGGTGATCTCGTCGGTGTCGGCGTCATATTCGAAGGGCTCGGCGTACGTCCCCAGCCGATCGCGGTGTCGAGTTGGGCCCGGGCCGCGTCTTCGCTGAAGTTGTTTCGGAGGAGGTCGAGGAAGAAGCCTTCGCCTAGTGCGCCGTCGTCGGAGCGCTCGAGCGCCTGGCATAGGTCTGATCGACGAGCGCTTCGAAAGAACGGTGCGGCGGTCTCTGGGACGATCGAGCTCGACCTCGAGGGGGCCATCTACCACATCGAACATGTGCACCTCGGAGGAGTCGATCAGGTGAAGCGCGCCTCATGAGCGGTCGGGCAGCCGATCGTGCGAGGCACCCACCCGAGAGCGGCCGCTCCCATGATCACGCTCAGCACGACGAAGATCACCACCACGACCGCGACGACCCGGGCGTGAGTCGCTGCATCTGTCTCCCATAGGAAGTTGTTTCTCCCGCCGCACCCGAGAGGAACTCTTGTCCGATTCCGCGACAAAAGGGTGTCGATCTGGTGAAAGCTTACGGGCCGTGTTTCGGCGCCTCGGAGCGGCGGTACGGTGCTCTCATGCCCACTCCAGAGCACGACCTCCCCGAAGAAGTCGAACACGAACGAGACAAAGACGAAACAACGGACGACGAGTACACGGGGGACGAGCGCGTTACGGCAGCGGAAAAGTATGACGTCCCGCCGGAGGCTGCGAAAGAGATCGAGGGGGAAGACGAGGAGAACGATCCGCTGTCGCGTGACGACGACTGGCTCCTCGGCAGCAGCGATTAAGCCCGACCGCCAAAGCGCGGGGGCGAACGCCTCGTCCGTCAGCCGTTGTTGAGTTTCAGAAAGATGGTGCCACCCCGACCGTCGCAGATCGCGGAGTCAGGGCTCAAGTTGAGCCTGACTTTGATCCTGTCGGCCGAGAGGACCGTTCCTGTGGCAGCTGCTACGGCTGTGCCGCCGACCTTGTCGGTCACTTTGAACGCGCCGTTGACGATCGGGAAGCGCGGGAATGTTCCAGATTTCTCTCCCGAGCACAGCACGACCCCGGTCGCTGTCTTTCCGTCCGCCGAGACGTGGAGCTGCAGCTCCTTCTCGCCCGCTTGCAGGGTTCCGGAGTACTTCCCGTTCGCAGTCGGCCTCGCTGCAACCGCGACAATCGCAAGCAAGCACGACGCGACAACGACCGAACCAATACTCAACAATATCCGTCGTCCGTACGTCGAGTGGCCCGCAGAGATCACGCATGGAGTCTAGCGACAAGGCCCAAGAGAGCCATCCTGCGCGCGCCCAACTTTCTTCGGTACAAGGCACGAGAGCCCATGTCGAGTTCGGGCATCTTGACTTGACATATGCCGATATCGGCATATGATTGTGCCGTGGCACGAGCAGCGACGACGTCGGACGTCTTCAACGCGGTCGCCGAGCCGCAGCGCCGGGAGATCCTGGTGCTGCTCCGGGCGGGTGAGCGGCCGGTGACCGAGTTGGCACGGGAGCTGGGGATGGCCCAGCCCGGGGCCTCCAAGCACCTGCGGGTGCTCCGGGAGGTCGGACTGGTGCGGGACCGCAAGGCAGGCAAGCAGCGCCTCTACGGCCTCGACGCGCGCGGGTTGCGATCGGTTCACGAGTGGACAGGCGGGTTCGAGCGGTTCTGGAACGAGAGCTTCGACCGGCTGGACGCCTACGTGCAGGACCTCGAGCAGGCAAGGGAGGAGGAGTAGCTGATGAGCGAGACGGGGCGAGTAGCGCCGGCGCAGTCGGCGACGGCCGACCGTGAGATCGTGATCTCCCGGGTCATCAGTGCCCCGCGGGAGCTGGTGTTCGAGGCGTTCACCGAGGTGCGGCACCTGTCGCGGTGGTGGGGGCCGGACGGATTCACCACCACCACGCGGGCGTTCGAGTTCCGCGTGGGCGAGGAGTGGGAGTTCGTGATGCACGGACCGGACGGGACGGACTACCAGGAGTGGATCTCCTGGACCGAGATCGCCGCGCCGGAGCGGATCGCGCTGCTGCACGGTGAGTACCGCGGCGATCCGAACGCCTTCGAGTCGGTCTTGACGTTCGCGCCCGAAGGCGCGGCCACCCGGATCGAGATGCGCACGCTGTTTCCCACCAAGGAGCTGCGCGACGAGGCGGTCGAGCGCTACCACGCGATCGAGGGCGGCCGGCAGACCCTGAGCAACCTGGCTGCCTACGTCACCGAGAGCGCTCGGAACGGAGTTGAGGAGTGATGGCCGGAAAGGTGTTCTTCAGCGTGACGATGTCGCTCGACGGGTTCATCGCGCCCGAGGAGCGCGTGGACGACCCGGATCTGCAGCGCTGGACGGCGCAGTGGATGGAGCTGCAGCAGTGGCTATTCCCGCTTCGGTTCTTCCGGGAGAACCTGAAGCTCGGCGAGGGCGGCGAGGAAGGGCGCGACAACGACATCGCGCGGGAGACGTTCGAGCGCACCGGCGCGAGCGTGATGGGCAAGCGCATGTTCGACCTCGGCGAGCAGCCGTGGCCGGAGGAGGCGCCGTTCCACACGCCTGTCTTCGTCGTGACGCACGAGAAGCGTGACCCCTGGGAGCGGCCGGGTGGGACCACCTTCCACTTCGTCAACGACGGGATCGAGCCCGCGCTCGAGCGGGCCCGCGAGGCCGCCGGCGACCGGGACGTCCGCGTCGCGGGCGGCGGCGCAACGATCCTGGAGTACGTGAACGCCGGGCTGATCGACGAGTTCACGATCGCGCTCTCACCCGTGCTGTTCGGCTCCGGAATCCGCCTGTTCGAGGGGGTGGACGCCGGCCGCGTGGCCCTGGAGCAGGTCCGCGCGGAGCCGACGCAGCAGGTGACGCACCTGACCTACGCAGTCCGGGACCGGTAACTGCCTCGACCTCAGCGCTCTCACGCCGACGTCGGAAGCGCGGTGAGATCCTCGGCGCTCCGAGCGTCGGGAAGGGCGAGCGTTCGGCGCTCACGATTTTGCGTGAAAAGCTGATTTGCACAGATGTTCAGGGCCCGTATCGGTTGCCTCAGGCGATCTATGCTCGAGGGCATGAGAGCGGTTCTCGTAACCGGGGCAAACGGTGGAATCGGAAGGGCGATCGTGGAACGGCTCGAGTCCGACGGGTTCGGCGTACACGGGACGGATCTCGATGATGCCGACCTGCGGACGCGGGAGGGCAACCGAGCAGTCGTCGAGGCGGCATTGAAGCGCTTCGGCCGGCTCGATGCGATCGTCGCGAACGCTGGGCTCCAGCATGTCGCGGCGGTCCCTGAGTTCCCCGAGGATCGCTGGGATGAGCTCCTTGCGGTACTCCTGACGAGCCCGTTCCTGCTTGCGAAGTACGGCTGGGAGGCACTCGCCGCAAGCGGCGAGGGACGGTTTGTCGCCATGGCCTCCGTGCACGGTCTCGTTGCCTCGCCGTTCAAAGCCGGATATGTCTCGGCCAAGCATGGCGTCGTCGGGCTCGTCAAGGCGCTCGCACTCGAAGGTGCCGGACACGGGATCACGGCGACCGCCGTCTGCCCTGGTTTCGTACGGACCCCGCTCGTCGAGAGCCAGATCGCGACTCAGGCGAGCGCCAACGCGATTCCGGAAGAACGTGTCCTCGAGGACGTGATCCTGGCCCCGCACGCAATCAAGCGCCTGGTCGAGCCCGAGGAGGTCGCGGCCACGGTGGCGTTCCTGCTCGGCGAGGGCGGACGCGCCTTTACCGGCGTCTCCCTGGCCATGGATCTGGGATGGACGGCTCGCTAGCGCACGTTCGTGGACGAAGGCTTCGGTAACTCCCTGCTAACAAGCGATGCGCGACGCCGTCCAGCCGACCAGCCCGCCGGCCGCCCCGAGCTCGAGCACGAACGGCGGGGCGGAGGGAACCTCGATGACGAGACCGTCGACCTCGACCGCTCCCTCGGTGTCGATGACGATTCGCGATCCATCGCGCGCGGCATCGACCGCCTTCGGGCACGCCACGATCGCGAGGCCGAGGTTGACGCAATTGCGGTAGAAGATCCGCGCGAAGCTCCGGCCGACGACGCCGCGGATCCCACTGCCCTTCATCGCGAGCGGCACATGCTCGCGCGACGAGCCGATCCCGAAGTTCGAGCCGACGACGAGGATCGTCTCGCCGACGAGCCGGGCTCGGAGCGTTGGGTCGAAGCCCTCGAACAGGTACTGCGCCATCTGCTCCGGGTCCTCGACGTTGAGGTACGCCCCGGGGTACATGACGTCGGTGTCGATGTTGTCGCCCTGAACCACGATTGCAGCGCCCTCGACCCTCACTTGATCGCCCCGGGATGAACGAGCTCGCCGGCAACGGCCGCGGCTGCGGCGACCCAGGCGTTCGCGAGATATACGCCGGCGTCGGGCGAGCCCATGCGGCCGCGGAAGTTCCGGTTCGTGGTGGCAACGGCGTTCTCCCCGGCTGCGAGCACACCGTTCGAGCCGCCGAAGCAGGCCCCGCAGGTCGGCGTCGAGACGATCGCTCCCGCCTCTACGAAGAGGTCGAGAAGGCCCTCGCTCGCCGCCTCGCGCCAGATCGCCTGCGTCGCCGGGACGATGATCGCCCGCGTGCGCGGGTGGACGGAGCGGCCGCCGAGGATCGACGCCGCCTGCCGCAGGTCGGTCATCGTCCCGTTCGCACAGTTTCCGATGTAGACCTGGTCGACCGGAACGCCGGCGGCCTCCGAGACTGTTCTCACGTTGCCGGGGAGGTGCGGGAGCGCCACGAGCGGCTCGAGCGCTGACAGGTCGATGTCGAGGCGCTGACGGAACGAAGCGTCCGCGTCCGAGCGCTCCGGCTTCCAGGCCGTACGAGCACGACCTTCGAGATACGCTTCGACCGCGTCGTCCGCCGGGAAGATCCCGGTCTCCGAGCCCGCCTCGACCGCCATGTTGGCCACCGCCAGCCGCTCGTCGACCGAAAGGGCTTCCGCGCCCTGCCCGATGAACTCGAGCACCGCGTTCGTCCCGCCGCCGACCCCGATCTGCCCGATAACGGCGAGGATCACGTCCTTTCCCGTGACGAAGCCGCCCGGGTGGCCGGTGAGCTCGATCTGGATGGTCTCGGGCACCGCCTGCCAGAACGACCCGAGCGCGAGGCACGAGGCGATGTCGGTCGAGCCGAGGCCCGTTCCGAACGCCCCGAGAGCGCCGTAGGTGCAGGTGTGCGAGTCGCCGCCGGCGATCACTGATCCGGGCACGATCCAGCCCTCCTCACAGAGCACCGCATGCTCGATGCCGCCGCGACCCTGGCCGTAATACGTGACGCCCTGCGCCTCCGACCACCGCTGCAGACGCGCCTGCAGCTCGGCGGACCTTGCGTCCTTCGCAGGCATGAAGTGGTCGGCGACCATCACGACCCGCGCTGGATCGAAGACACGTTCGGCGCCCATCTTCTCCATTGCGCGGAACGCGACCGGACCGGAGACGTCGTTCGCCATCACAACGTCGCAGCGGACGGTGACGACGTCGCCGGGCCGGATCTCCTGCTCATCGACGTGGGCCAGGAGGATTTTCTCAACGAGGGTGTGCGGCAACGAGCCCTCCCAGTGCCTCCAGGCACTCGTCGAGCGACACGACGTCGCCGTACTTCAGGTCGATGTCGTAGAGCGCCGCCTGGTGCGCCGCCGGATTGCGGTCGCCGACCGCCTCCCGCGGTACCACCGGCCGGTATCCGTACTGCAGGACGTCGACGGCGGTCGCCCTGACACAGCCGGAGGTCGACGCTCCCGTGACGATGACGCTGTCGCACCGGTGCGACGCGAGCAGGCTTGCAAACGGCGTCCCGAAGAACGCGGATGCGAAGAGCTTGTTGAGCACCGGCTCGTTCGGCCGCGGTGCGATCCGCTCGTCGATCTCGACCCAGCGGGAGCCGGCCGCAAGCGTCAGCAGCACGGGCACCTTGTCGATGAACGCCTTCGCGACCGCCTTGTCGCCCTCGCCGTAGGAGACGGTGGTGTACACGACCGGTACCTCTGCGCGACGCGAGGCCTCGAGCAGCTTGCGGATGGCCTCGATCGTATCGGCGAGGTCGCACACGAGCGGCGACTCGGGGTCGGTGAAGCCGTTGTTCATATCGATGATGACGAGCACGGGCCGATCGCCCACGCCGCCGGCTCGCTGACCGAAGCCTTCGAACTGGCCGCTCACGGCTACACCCCCTCGCGCTCGCGCATGCGGGCGAGGGTCACCGCTCCGTCCTCGAGCGGCGACCAGCGCAGCGGCTTCGCCGGAGTCGGCGGCTCGAGCCCTGTCTCCGCCTTGCAGTTCGCGAGCGCCTCCCCGAGCGGCGGGCCGAAGTCGAACGCGAGAGGCTCGCCGCGCTCACCGCGCTGACGATCCCGCTCCTGCTCGGTCGCCTGGGTGTCCACCGAGCCGTCGGCGGCAACGACGACGCCGTAGCCCGCCAGTGCCTTCTCGCGCGAGACGAGGCCGAGCTCGACGTCATGGGCGACGGCCTCGGCGGGGCGGTCGAGGCGATCCTTCCAGCCGCCGCCACCGGCCGTGCGGTAGACGAGCATGTCGCCCGGAGCGACCTCGACGTTGTCGCATTTCGACGGCAGCCGCTCCTCGGTGCCGTCCGTGCGAACGAGGATCTTCTCCGAGCGTGACCCGGGCTGCCCGCCGAGCACGCCCCAGGGGCGTGACAGCCAGCGATCGTCGTGAATCGAGACCTCGCCTGGCTCGAGGTAGACGTAGCGCTTCTCGACACCGTTGCCGCCACGGTGCAGGCCGGCACCGCCGGAGTCGGTGATCGTCGTGTAGCCGTCGATCCGCATCGGGTAGTAGGCCTCGAGGTACTCGGTCGGGATGTTCTCGAAGAGCGGCCACCACGAGTGCCCGTCCATTCCGTCACCGATCGGGCGCCCGGGGATTCCGCCGAAGAGGATCTCCATCGAGTAGAAGAACTCCCCGTCTTCGCCCCAGCCCGAGTAGAGCATGTACGGCGAGGTGCCGTAGCCGGCCGCCGTGTTCAGCTCGGGGGCGAGCTTGCAGAGCGCGCCGCCGAGGACGTCGAACTGACGGGCCAGGGCGTGCGTGCGGCAGCCGAGCGCCGCCGGGAACCGCGGCTTGAGCAGGCAGCCCTCCGGCATCACGACGTGCAGCAGCGGATAGAAGCCGTCGTTGAAGAGGATCTGGGGGTCGTTGACCATGATCAGGTAGATCCCGATGAACATCTTGAACATGCCCTCGGAGAGGTAGAAGTTGATCGGCCCGAGAGCTTGCGGGTCGGTGCCCGTCCAGTCGAAGAAGGCGTCGTCGCCTTCGCGCCAGATGGTCAGCTTCATCTTGAAGGGGCCGTTGCCGAGCCCGTCGTCGTCGATGTAGTCCTCGAAGCTCTGCGGCTCCTCGGGGATCGCCAGCTGGATGAGGGTGCGCATCGCCTCGTACGTCCGGTTGAGGAGCGCCTCGAGAGCGGCCAGGTACGTCTCCTTGCCGAACCGCTCGCAGAGGTCGAGCACCCGCCGTTCGCCCGCCCGGCAGCCGGCGACGATCGCGAACAGGTCCGCGCGGTTCATCTGGGGGAGACGGACGTTGTTCAGGATCAGCCGGAGAACGTCCTCCTGCACCACGCCGCGCTCGACCAGCTTGATCGGCGGGATGATGATCCCCTCCTCGAAGACCGTTCGGGCACCGGTGGGCAGAGATCCTGGAAGCGGGCCGCCCGCGTCCATCTGATGCCCGAACTGGCTCGACCAGCCGACCAGCTCGTCGTCGTAGAAGATCGGCAGGAGGACAAGCCAGTCGTTCGTATGCGAGATCGACCCCGAGCACTTGAACGGATCCGAGGTCAGGATCACGTCGCCCGGGTACACCCCGCGGTCCCAGTCGGCCATCATCTCGCTGATGTAGGCGCCGAACTGACCGACGACCATGCGGCCGCGGGGATCGGTGATCATCGGAAACTCGTCGTGCTGCTCGCGGATGACGGGGCTCATCGCCGAGCGGAAGAGCACCGCATCCATCTCGAACCGTGCGTTCTTCAATGCCCCTTCGATGATGTCGAGCGTGACCGGATCGACCGTGACGTCGGTGGGGATCTCGGCGATCCGGAGCTCGTCCTGGTGTGTGGTTGTCATCGCCGCCCTCTCAGTTGTCCGGGTTGATCAGGATGTTGAAGTTGCCGTCGACCTCGGCGGTGTAGCCGGGAAGAACGACCGTCGTCGAGTCGAACTCCGTCACGATCGCCGGGCCCGCGAACCGCATCTCCGGCTCGAGCTTCGACCGGTCGTAGATCTTCGTCGCGTGCTGCCGTCCTTCGAACCAGACCTGGTGCTCGTCGACGATTGCGCCGGATGCGTCGGTGCCGCCCGGCTCCCCGACCGCGAGCTCTGGCTTCGGCACACTGCCGAAGCCGACGGCGCGAAGGTTGACGATCTCCGCCGCCGTATCGGGCATCCGGAAGCCGTAGAGCTGCTCGTGGAGCTGATTGAAGCGCTCCTCGAGCCCGGCGACGCCGGCCGAGCGGATCTCCTCGGGGTCGATCGCAATCGGGATCTCGTACCCCTGGCCGCGGTAGCGCATGTCCGCCGTGTAGGTGATCGTCCGCGTGTCGCCGGGGATCCCCTCGCTTTCGAGCCACTCGTCGGCCCTGCCTCCTAGCCCGTCGAGCAGGTGCGCGATCTCCTCCGGCTCGGCCGCCGAGAGCACCCGGATGTACGTCTGCGCGAACTCGTCGCGGAAGTCGGCGACCAGGTCGCCGATCGCGCAGAGCAGCCCGGGCGCCGGCGGAACGAGCACCGGGAAGGAGCCCATGAGCCGCGCGACGGCGTTTGCGTGGAGCGGGCCGGCCCCGCCGTAGGCGACGAGCGCGAAGTCGCGCGGGTCGTGCCCGCGCTGGACGGAGACGAGCCGTAGGGCGCCCGCCATGTTCTCGTTCACGATCGCGAGGATCCCCTCGGCGGCCTCCTCGACAGAGGCGAGCCCCATCGCGTCGGCGATCGTCTGTACAGCCGCGCGGGACGCCTCGGCTTCGAGCATCATCTCGCCGCCGAGAAGCCGCGGCGGTAGGTGTCCGAGCACGACGTTCGCATCGGTCACCGTGGGCAGTTCACCGCCGAGGCCGTACGCGGCCGGGCCGGGCGAGGCCCCCGCCGACTCCGGCCCGACACGGAGTGCTTTCGTCAGCTGCGGGACGTGGGCGATCGAGCCGCCACCCGCACCGACGGTATGCACGTCGACCGACGGCACGCGGATCCGGAAATGCGAGATCGACGTCTCGCGCCCGATCGTCGGCTGGCCGTTCTGGCAGAGTGCGACGTCCGTGGACGTCCCGCCCATGTCGAAGGTGAGGATGTCCTCGAACCCGGCCTTTCCTGCGACGAAAAGGGCGCCGGCGACGCCGCCCGACGGGCCGGACAGCACGGCGTAGATCGGGTTGCGTGCCGCCTCCCGCGTCGTCATCAGACCGGCATCGGAGCGGAGGATGTTCACGTCCGCCTTCGCGCCGATCGCCTGCAGCTCGGATTGGAGGCGACCGACGTAGCTCGCGACCCTCGGCCTGACGTAGGAGTTCATGCACGCGGTCACCGCCCGCTCGTACTCTCGGATCTCCGGCAGGACATGAGCGCTCAGCGTCACTGGAAAGCCGGGGTAGAGCCGCTCGACGATCGCGCCCACCTGCTCCTCGTGCTCTGCGTTGACGTAGGAGTTGATCAGCGCCACGGTCAGCGACTCGATCCCGGAGCCGACCAGGTCGCGCACGATCTCCTCGATCTGTGCGGCGTCGAGTGGGACGACGACGTTTCCCCGCGCATCGATGCGCTCGACGGCCTCACGCGTGTCGGCGAGGGAGGCCGGCGGGTCGGGCTTGATCATGATGATCCAGCCCGCGAGCGGGCCCGGCGTCTGCGAGCGGGCCAGGTGCAGGATCTGGCCGAATCCCCTCGTGGTGATCAGTCCGACGCGCGCGCCCTTCGACTCGAGCACGGCGTTCGTCGCAACCGTGGTCCCGTGGAGGATGTTCTGCAGCTCGCCGACCTCGATGCCGGCCTCGTCGCAGATCCGGCGCACGCCGGTGAGGACGCCCTCGGAGGGATCGTGGGGTGTCGACGGCGTCTTGACGCGGAACTGGGCGCCGCCGTTGGCCTCGGACACGAGGAAGAGATCGGTGAAGGTACCCCCGACATCGACCCCAAGCCTGTACGTCATGTAGTCCTCCTTGTCTTAGCCGGCAACCGGCGCGAACGTGCCGGCCTTGTAGACCTGACCCTCGAGCTCGCGCCCGAGTTGTGATTCGAGCCACTGGGCCACCTCGATGAGCGCGCCGAGGTCGATACCCGTGTCGATGCCTTCGCCGTGGAAGAGATAGACGAGGTCCTCGGTGGCGATGTTCCCGGTCGCCCGCGGGGCAAACGGGCAGCCGCCGATCCCGCCGACCGAGGCGTCGAACACCGTTGCCCCGGCCTCGAGCGCGGCGTACGCATTCGCAAAACCGATGTTGCGCGTGTTGTGAAGGTGAACGCCGACCCGGACGCCAAGCGCTGCGAGACGACCGACGAGATCGCGAACCTGGCGCGGCACGCCGACGCCAACCGTATCGGCGACCACGATCTCGGCCGCCCCGGCGCGTTCGAGGCGTGCCGCGAGCTCCGCGACTCGTCCCGGGTCGACCGCACCCTCGAAGGGACAGCCGAACGCGACGCCGATCGTGACGGTCGCACGGACGCCGTCCACGGTTGCGCGCTCGAGGATCCGCTCGCCCTGCGCCAGGCCTTCCTCGACGGAGGCGTTTGCATTACGGCGGTTGAACTCCTCCGTCGCCGCGAACGCAAAGTGAACCTCGTCGAGCCCGCTCTCGCGAAGCCTGTCGTAGCCTTTCTCGTTCAAAGCGAGACCGGCGTAGACGACTCCGGCCCGCCGCTCGATCGCGGAGACGACCTCCTCTGCTCCGGCCATCTGCGGCACGGCCTTCGGGCTGACGAAGCTGACGGCCTCGATGCGCGGCACGCCCGCGGCCGCGAGCAGATCGATCAGCTTGGCGCGGACAGCCGGCGCGAGCGTGACCGGCTGGTTCTGCAGCCCATCCCTCGGCCCGACGTCGCAGATGATGACGCTCATACGACGCCGTCCTCGCGCAGGGCGCCCAGCTCGGCGTCGGAGAGCCCGAGCAGGCCGCAGAAGATCTCCTCGTTGTGGCTGCCCTCCTGCCATGTCCCCGACCACTGCACCTCGCCGGGCGTGTGCGAGAACCTTGGAACGATCCCGGGCCCGAGGTACGGGCCGAACTCGGGGTCGACGTGCTCGACCAGCATCTCTCTCGCCCGGTACTGGGGGTCCTCGAAGATCTCGGCCATCGTGTAGATCGGCCCGCACACGACGCCGGCCTCGTTGAGGATCCGGTCGATCTCGGCGGCATCGTACTTCGCGGCCCACTCGGCGACGATGCCCTCGATCTCCTCCTGATTCTCGCCCCTCGGGACATGCGTCGCGAAACGCGGGTCGTCGGCGAGCCCGGGCCGTCCCATCGCCTCGCAGAGCCGCCGGAAGACGCCGTCCTGGTTCGCGGCGATCACCATCCACAGGTTGTCTCGCGACCTGAAGATATTCGACGGAGCGATGCCCTTCAGATGCGTGCCCATCGGCTCACGGACGAGGCCGAGCCGGTCGTACTCGGGCACGGCGCTCTCGAGCAGCGCGAACGACGCCTCCATCAGCGAGACATCGACGACCTGCCCACGCCCCTCGCCGAGCACGTCGCGCTGGTAGAGCGCGGCGAGGATGCCCTGGACGGCGAACATCGCGGCGAGCGAGTCGCCGAGCGAGATTCCCGCGCGCGGCGGCGGCTCGTCCGGAAAGCCGTTGATGTAGCGGATGCCCGCCCATCGCCTCCGCGACCGAGGCGTAGCCTGCGCGCTCGGCGTACGGTCCGGTCTGCCCGTACCCGGAGATGCGCGCGAGGACGATGCGGGGATTCACCGCCGACAGCTGCTCGTAGCCGAGGTTCCAGCGCTCGAGCGTGCCGGGGCGGAAGTTCTCGGAGACGGCGTCCGCGACGCGCACGAGCTCGAGGAGGAGCTCCTGGCCTTTGGGGTCGCGCAGGTTCAGCGTGATGCATTTCTTGTTCCGCGCCTGGACGGGCCACCAGAGGGTGCGCCCCTCGTAGCGGGCCTGGCCCCAGTCGCGGAGCGGATCCGGCTTGCCGGGCGGCTCGACCTTGATCACCTCGGCGCCCATGTCGCCGAGCAGCCGGCCGGCGAAGGGCCCGGCGAGCAGCGTGCCGAGCTCGATCATGCCGCACGCCCGCGAGCGGCCCGGGGCCG
This sequence comes from uncultured Actinomycetota bacterium, assembly GCA_963766565.1. Classification (GTDB taxonomy): domain Bacteria; phylum Actinomycetota; class Thermoleophilia; order Gaiellales; family Gaiellaceae; genus PALSA-600. Next base: position 5,207 of record CAVYAQ010000001.1, on the reverse strand, counting down.
CGCCATCGCATCGGCACCATCCGCCCTCTCTACCAGGCCGTCCAACCGCCGTCGACTGCGAGGACGTGGCCCGTCACCATCGCGGCCTGTTCCGAGGCAAGGAAGACGACCGCACCGACGACATCCGAAGGCGCGCCGATGCGCCCCATCGGCATCCGGCGCAGGACGTCGGCGCGGAACGCCTCGTCCTCGAACATCGGACGGGTGAGCGGCGTGTCGATGAAGGTCGGCGCGACCGCGTTGACAGTGATGCCCGCGGGCGCCCACTCGACGGCGAGCGCGCGCACGAGCCCGTTCACCGCGTGCTTGCTCGCGCAGTACGCGGCCCGCCCGGGGTAGCCGACCTCTCCCATCTGAGAGGAGATCGCCACGATCCGCCCGCCGCGGCCGCCCAGCCCGATCGCGGCGGCGAACGCCCGGCAGGTGAGATAGGTGCCGCGGAGGTTCGTCTCGACGACGAGGTCGAAGTCCTCGATCGGCTGCTCGAGTGTCGGGCCCGGCCGGTTCATCCCCGCCGCGGTGACGCAGATCGAGAGGCCGTCGTTGGCGGCGCGCCATCTCGACGAGACGGTCGACGTCGGCCGGCGACCGGACGTCCCCGACGCACGTCTCCGCCCGCCTGCCGCGCTCGCCGACCTCTTCGGCGACCGCGGCCAGCTCGGCTGCCGAGCGGGAGAAGAGCGTGACGTCGGCGCCCGCCTCGGCGAGCGCAAGCGCCACGGCTCGGCCGATGCCTCGGCCCGCTCCGGTCACGATCGCGTGCCGGCCGTCGAGCCGCTGCGTCGGGAGCACCGGCGCGAAGCCGCTGCTCATCCTTCGACCTCGCGCCGGAGCCGCGCGAGGCCCGGCGTACGCGCGATCGCGGCGCGCGAGCAGCTCGTCGGCCTCTTCCTGCGACAGCTCCAGGAACCCACGCCCGGTCTTGACGCCGAAGTCGCCCCTGCGCGACGTGCTCGCGCAGGAGCTCCGGGGCCGAGAAGCCCGGGCCGAGCCCGCGCTCGAGCGTCTCGTAGATGTCCGCGTAGACGTCGAGCCCGGCCAGGTCGGCGATGGTGAACGGCCCGAAGAACGGGAGCCGGAAGCCGAACGACGAGCGCACGACCTCGTCGACCTGCTCGGGCGTGGCGAGCCCGTCCTCCACGATCCTTGCCGCCTCCCTGAACATCGCGAACTGGATCCGGTTGGCGACGAACCCGGGCCCGTCGCCGACGACGACGGCGGCCTTCCCGAGCCGCGTCAGCGCTTCGACGACCTGTTGCACGACCTGCTCGTCCGTCGCGGGAGCGGGGATCACCTCGACGCACGGGACGAGGAGCGGCGGCACGAACCAGTGCATCCCGAGGAACCGGGCGGGCCGCCGCAGGCCGGCGGCGAGCTCGGTGATCGGGATCGAGGAGGTGTTCGTGGCGATGACGGCGCCGTCTCCGGCGGCCGACTCGATCGCCTCGTAGACCGTGGCCTTCACGTCGGGCCGCTCGACGACCGCCTCGACGATCAGGTCGGCGCCGTCCACGGCCTCCTCGATCGAGGCCGCGGCGGAAAGGTTCGTCCGCGCCGTCGCGACCGCGCCCGCGCCGACGATGCCCCGCCTCCTCGAGCCGGGCGAGGAGCTCGAGAGCGCGCCCGCGCCGCCTCGCTCCGCTCGGGCGTGCTGTCGACGAGAGCCGTCGGGATGCCGTTCGAGGCGAAGACCTGCGCGATCCCGGCGCCCATCGTCCCGGCACCGACGATCGCGACGCGCCCCGGCCAGAGGTCGCTCACAGCGACGCTCTCGAGCAGCGCCTCGAGCTCTGCCGCGCCGATCTCCTTCGGTGAGCCGACGAGGAGCCGCTGCTGGTCGAGCGCACCCTGGACGACCGCGGCGAGATCGTCCTCGCCGTACCCGAGCTCGCGCAGGCTCAGCGGCGCGCCGACGTCCTCGAGCAGGAGCTCGAGCGACACCGCCAGGTCGTCGCCGCCGTCGAGCAGCCGGGCCGCCGTCGCACACCGCTCCGGCACGGCATCCTCGATGAAGCGGAAGACGGCCGGTGCCGTCACCGCGACCGCGAACCCGTGCGGGATCAGCGCCGCGCCGCCGTACCCCGGCGGCTGCCACTCGTGCTTGAGCGACGCGATCGGGTAGGCGAGCGCGTGCGGGACATGCACGCCGGCGGCCGAGAACGCCATGCCCGGCGATCGTCGAGGCGAGCGCCATCTGCGTGCGCGCCTCGAGGTTGCCGCCGTCCGAGACCGCGGCGCGAAGGGAACGGCCGACGAGCTCGATCGCGCGCTCGCAGAAAGGATCCGAGAACGGGTTCGACCCCTGGTAGGGCGGCCGCTCGGCGAGCGGCCGGGCCGGGCGCGCGTCGTACGAGCTCACCGTGTACGCCTCGAGGGCGTGGAACAGCGCATCGACGCCGACCGACGCCGTGACGCCGGGCGGGCACGTCAGGGTCAGCTCGGGGTCGACGATCGCGACGGACGGCCGGAGGTACTGGTGCGAGACCCCGGTCTTCGTGCCGAGCCGCGGGAAGTCGATCACCGCGACGGTCGTGACCTCGGACCCGGTGCCCGAGGTCGTCGGCACGGCGACGAGCGGAAGCACCGGCCCGGGAACCTGCTTGCCGCGGCCGATCGGGGCGTTGACGAAGTCGAGCAGCTCGCCGTCGTGGGTGGCGAAGAGCGCGCAGAGCTTCGCCGTGTCGAGAGCCGAGCCGCCGCCGATCCCGATGAAGCCGTCGAAGCCGTCCCGGGCCGCCTCGACGGCCTCCTGAACGGAGCTCTCACTCGGCTCGCCGGCGATGCGGTCGTAGATGACCGGCTCGACGCCGGCCGCGCGGAGCGATGCCTCCAGGCGCTCCCCGAGACCGGATTCGGTCACGAACCGGTCGCAGACGAGAAGCGCCCGAGTGACCCCGAGGCGACGGGCATGCTCGCCGGTCTCGGCCGAGGACCCTGCGCCGAAGACGACGCGCGCGCTCTCGAACGTGACGATCGTGGCGTTGCCGCTGCTCACGAGCCGCTCGTGGAGACAGGCAGGCGCGCCGCCTCGACGGCCGCGATCGCCTCGTCGATCGAGATCGACGTCGCCGTACTTCGCGTCGATGTCGAGCAGCGAGGCGTTGTGCGCATCGATCGCCCTGTCGGCCACGGCCTCCCGCGGCACGAGGACGCGGTAGCCGTACTGGAGGGCGTCCACCGCCGTCGCGCGGACGCATCCCGACGTGGACGCGCCGGCGATGACAACCGTGTCGCAGCCTGCAGCGCGCAGCTGCTGATCGAGGTCCGTGCCGAAGAAGGCGGAGGCGAAGAGCTTGACGAGCACGGGCTCCTCCGCGCGACGGCCGAGCCGCGCGTCGACCTCGACCCAGGGGGAGCCGGGCCGGAGCGTGGCGAGCGCCGGCGCCTTTGCCACGAACATCGCGGCGCGCTCGAGGCCTTCCTCGTCGTAGGAGACGGTGGTGAAGAGCACCGGCACGGACGCCTCGCGCGCCGCGTCCAGCAGCCCGCGGGTGGCACGCGACAGCGGCGTCGCAGTCGCACACCAGCGCCGACTCGGGATTCGTGAACCCCTCGATGAAGTCGACGACGACGACCGCCGGGTGCTCGCCCGCCCCCTGGCGGCCCCCGAAACCGCGCAGCGTCGTAGACGTCTCGCGCGCTCGGCGACGTCATCGGCCTTGCCACTCGGCGAGGCCGAGCAGGGCGTTGACGTCGTCGAAGCTCGTGAAGCGATCCGCGAGCGACGCCGTCGTCCTGTCCTGGATGACCGCGCGGCAGAGCTCCTCGTACGCCTTCGCGAACACCCAGGTCTGGGTGCTCGGGAAGATGACGAGCTTGTAGCCCATCGTCTCGAGCTCGTCGGTCGGGACGGCGGGCGACCGCCCGGTCTCCGACATGTTCGCGACGGACGGGGCCGTGCAGCGCTCGGCGAGCGCCGCGTACTCCTCCACCGACCGGGGAGCGTCGACGAAGACGAGATCGGCGCCTGCCTCGGCGTAGGCGTTGCAGCGGGCGATCGTGTCCTCGAGCCCCGTCACCTGCAGAGCGTCCGAGCGGGCGATGATCAGCGTCTCGTCGGACCGCCGCGCGTCGACGGCGGCGCGGACCTTGATCACCATCTCCCCGGCCGGGATCACCTCCTTGCCCTCCATGTGCCCGCAGCGCTTGGGCGAGACCTGATCCTCGATCTGCACCGCGTTGGCGCCGACCGCCTCGAGCTCGCGCGTCGTCAGCCAGACGCCGGCCTCGGACCCGTAGCCCGTGTCGGCGTCGACGATGATCGGGAGGTCGGTGGCGCCGCGCATGCGGCGGACGCTCTCGACGACCTCGGCGCGGCCGACGAGGCCCACGTCGGGCAGGCCGAAATGGTGTGCGGCGAGCGCGTAGCCGCCGTGGTACAGCGCCTCGACGCCGGCTCGTTCCGCGATGCGCGCGGTGAGGCCGTCGTGCGCGCCGAGGGCGACGAGCGCTCCCGGCTCCGCCAGTCTGGATCGTAGGCTCATCGTCATGCGTGTCCTCCTGTCGGAGCGTGGCCGAAGTCGAAGGGCTCGACCGGCCCGCGCTGCTCGCTGATTCGCGCGCGCTCGGCCTGGGTGGCGGCCCGGTCGACGGCGCCGCCCTCGATGACGACGCCGTACTCGAGACGTGCCGCGTCGGCCGAGACGAGATCCCGCAGCACGTCCCGCAGGACGAGGGCGGGGTCGCGGTCGAGCGGGTCGCCCCACCCGCCGGCGCCGGCGGTCCGGAACACGAGCGTGTCGCCTGCGCCCACCGGCACCTGGTCGATCTTGGACGGCAGCTCGACCACCTCGCCCGAGGCGCGAATCAGCGTCTTGGTGCTGCAGCCGCCGTGGCGCCCGCCGTTGATCCCCCACGGCGGGATGGTGGCGCGGTCGTCGTTCACGGTGAACGCGCCCGGCCCGAGGAACACGTACGTCTTCTCGATCGCGGTTCCGCCCCGGTGGAGCCCGGCGCCGCCGGTGTCGCGCGCCGGGACGTAGCTCGAGATCCGCACCGGGTAGTAGCTCTCGGCGTACTCCGCCGGGGTCGTGCGGAACAGCGGCCACCACGAGTGGCCGTCGAGCCCGTCGGCCGAGTACCGGGCCGGAAGCCCGCCGAAGAGCAGCTCGACGAACTGGAAGTACTCGCCGGTTGAGTCGTAGCCCGAGAAGACGAAGAACGGGCTCGTCCCGTACCCGGCAGCCATCGACAGGTCGGGTGCGTTC